>JBDWHY010000146.1:0-2379 GCA_039974975.1 Fuerstiella sp.
TTTCCCTTTGCGTGTGGGTGTGCTGTTTGGTCTTCGGCTTCCTCGTCGTGGTGTGGGCGGTGTGAAGTTTGGCTCAGCAGCTTCCCGGCAGTCACATTGACAGGCTCAGTCAGCCCTTCCGCTTCGTATCAGACAGTCGCGTGTTGATCCACGTGATGTTTGCGAGGCAACTTTTTCACAACAGCTTCCAGACAGTCACATTTTTAAGTTCAGTCAGGCCTTCCGCTTCCTGTCAGGCCTTAGTAAGTTGCTTGACTCACATTGGGGAATGGCTCAATATCAGCTGCTAACAAAACGGTGCACTCGGAACCGTGGGCCTTGCGGATTTTTGATTTCACATTTTCACTCCACGGTCCGGTGACCGCTGGCGTTATTTGGCAACCGGAGTAGTGCGTCGCCCGTGAGTCGTTGCGCACCGTCGGGAAAGATGAGTTACACGTTCTTCATGATTTCGAACCCATCCGACAAATCCAATCGCTCGAACTCCTCTTCGATATACCCGCCAGTAGAACGAGTTCCGCGTGTCTTCAGTACGTTCCCGTCGATCTCGATTTCGTATTCCTGTTCTTCGTCTACAAGGCTCCCAATGCTGGCCCTCCGCGCGGTCTCGCGAATAGACATGAAGTACCCGTCCACTTCGTAGTATCCGCAAATGAATTGCGTTTTCCGACTTCCGTCAATTTGACACCAAGTGAACTCGTTCGCAGAGAACAACTTTATGATCTCTGATTTGCCCCACGCTGCCACGTTCGACTTTACTAGTTTCCACGCACCGATAATTTCATTCGCGAACGGCACGCTGTCACCACGAACCCAGCCAATCGCTGGGCTGTCTCGCGGCGCATTCTGAAATGCATGCAACACTTCAGCGTTGAGATTTTCAGCAGACTTGTAAAATGCCACGTTCCTGTCGTCGTTCTTCAGCTTTTTGTGAAATTGAGTCAAGAGCCTTGGATTTTGTTTTTCCTGTTTAGCACCTACTATTTCCCCGGTATCTCCATGCAGAAAGGAATAGCAGGGCATGCGGCCCTTTGCGTATTCGTATTCCCACTCCACAAAACTGATTTTCGATGGTTGGTCCGGAACCAGAGAACCGTAGACTGCCGCACTTACCAAGCAAAAATAGTCGCATTCGTCGATATACCGCTTGATTAATTCCAGAGATCGCAGATTTGACGAAGGGAAATGTTCCATTCCCATCGGAAAACAATTGCACTTCATCAAGGCATCAAACACCTCATGCCGTTCATCACGTAGGTCTTCATATGTCGAACTGACGAATACTTTGTAAAACCTGTTGGTCATGTGTCGGTCTCCGCTTTCAGTATGTCGGGATCCCCGGAATCTACCACGAGCCAAATAACAAAACCATGCAGCCGAGTTGTGGTCGGCCCGCAATCACATGGACCATCAACCGCCACAACCGGCTGATGGTCGGCGTTAGCCGCTACAGAATCCCAATGCTCTTTTCATTACCATACAGATGAGGTTCCAGCCCGTTCGTCCGGGGCATTGCCCATGCTGCCAAGCTTCATGCGTCGCTCCAGAGCATGGAGCGGAATGGGCAGGCTGCTGGGACGGTCGAGCTGAAGGTGATACGAATAGTTTCACGGGCGGCGGTAGCATATTTGCAATCAACTGCGTGGCGTGCGGCTGTGTCTTACATTGCTACCCGCTTGGACGCTGGGAGCGGTCGCTGGCAGAAACCGCACTCTGGTACTCGAATGGCGGCAAGGTTCTCGTTGGCGGAGACCGATGGCGCGGGCGACCTCATGCGTGGCGACCCGAACAACTTGATTCCCATGTGGCGAGATTAGATAGTCTTCTGAAATCTCAACCCTCAGTCGAGGAGGCTATTCTCACCCTGCACACAACTACTGGAATTGGCGCAATTCACTTGGTTGCAGTGGCAGCCAATGCTCTTAACATCTCACGCGATGAATCCAAGAAAATAGTCCTCAAATCATTGTCTCCGTTCGCCGATGAGCAGAGCGGCTAACTACAGCATGCAGCCGAGTTGCGATCGGCGCGTTTCCACTTTGAGCATCAACCGTCGCAACCGGCTGATGCTAAACGTTAGCAGTGCCTGTTTCCCTTTGCGTGTGGGTGTGCTGTTTGGTCTTCGTCTTCATCGTCGTGATGTGGGCGGGGTGAAGTTTGGCTCAGCAGCTTCCAGACAGACACATTGATAGGCTCAGTCAGCCCTTCCGCTTCGTATCAGACAGTCTCGGGTTGATTCACGTGATGTTTGCGAGGCAACGTTTTCACAACAGCTTCCAGACAGTCACATCGATAGGCTCAGTCAGTCCTTCCGCTTCCTGTCAGACCTTAGTAAGTTGCTTGACTCACATTGGGGAATGGCTCAATATCAGCTGCTAA
>JBDWHY010000147.1:0-3907 GCA_039974975.1 Fuerstiella sp.
GGTGCCTTGAGTCGACCGTTTGATCTGCTGCAAAGGCCACTTCGCTAGTGAGTTCATGAAGAGCGTCTTCGGAAAGTTTGGCTCGCGCTCGACAGTAATCACGAGTGTCTGGGGCGATATCGCTTTCACCGTGTTCCGTCAGGTACCCGCTGATTCGAGCGACCGCACTTTGGCAAGACGCCTCTTTTCCATCGCGTAGCACTTGGCTCATAAAAGCCCACAGCACAATGGCCGTTGTGTAGGTTCGCCCGAATTGATTCTTGTGCCGGTGAAAAACAGCGGCCACCCGTTCTTCGGAAAGAAGACCACTGAAGGGCAAGCCAGACGCACTCAGAAATCCAGCAACCGCATGTCCGAAATTGAACTTGCCACGACGGAGCGCTTCGGGTGAAAATGGCATAAGAAAACCCTCCTTGGTTTCACTGATGTCAAGACAGTACCAAGGAGGGTTTAAGCTTATGTGACACCTTGGAGAGCATCACCGCAAGAGTAATTCTCCTGCGTTGCGAATTCTAACAAGAAAACGCAACTTGCATATAGGACGGCTATGCAATCACAACACACTGAGCATAAAACGACTGTGCCATTCTTCCGTGGCACCAAACGATTTCCAGCAGCATCCTAAATCGCGCCGTTGGTGGTACAGGAATTGGGGACTAGCTAATACCCCCTCCCGATTTGAATGATTTGAACTCTTGCAGAGCTTGCTCAAGGTCCCTGTATGCAACGGCGTTCGGAGCCATTTTACCACTGATGAGCTGGGAGAATTCCGTTGACTTGTTGTATAACTGATTCGCAAACTCGAGCCTACTTACCATGGCACACACTACCCTGAAGTCTGTCCTCCCCCCGGCTTCAATCTTTAAATTTGAAGACTCAATCTTGGTGAACTTTATTTGAAAAGAACAATCTGCCGCGCTAAAAACGTGTTGACGATCTGTTTTCATTAAAAAACAACGATATTCACTCAGTAGATCTGTGATAGACAGAAAAATCATGCATTCCTGACCACCTCTGTTTTGAACGCACTCCTGCGGCGAGGAGCCGATGGCGATAACCCCTAGTTCAAAACCAGACAGATCGAGTTCATCTTCATCTTCGAGGGAAAAATCCAAATACATTAACTGCCTTCTCTTTCCGGTAGCTTAGTGATTATTCGATTCAAGTCATCCGAATCAACAATAGGAAATTAGCCGGGGCCAGCGACTGTCTTGAATTGTTTCAATAGTTCACGTTGATTTTTCTAAAGACGGTGGTTTAGAAACTGTCTGTTTATGGGGCGGCGTGCGTTTTGATTTGAGGATCAGAATTGCCTTCAAGGAGCATGATTTCGTTAATAGTAAGGCGGGGCCATCCATCGCGATGCCAAGAACTGCCGGAAACAACGACGGATTGATCTGTGAATTACACGAAATGATGGATGGCCCCGCCTCAGATCCCATTGAACCTTTAACACTCAGCTCAGAAGCAGCCATGCACTAGACGCCTGAGTGCGTTCTTCGGACGGTGACCCGCGCCGTCGCCCGGAAGCACGGCGAGTTGTTTGCGGGCAGGAATAGGAAAGCAGGCCAATTGTTTCCTAACGCTGCTTGGCGCCCATTTCATTGCGATAACGCAGGTGGACGTAGCCGCCGCAGGTCACCCACAGAAAGACAGCCGCAACGGCTCCTGGAAGCGGTGTGGAAAGCCCAGCACCTTCAAGCTTTGACACGTCTGCATCGTCCGGGTGATACAAGACGGGAACTTGTTGCCCAACCGAATACCTTTCGTAGAAACCGGAATCGTCAAAACGGAACTGGCGTTCAAACCGCGTGAGGCCTGACTTGGGAGTGTAGTCGAGCCAAAAATTATAACTTGAAACCGTGAAGCCTCGACGTGATCTTATAATTTTCTTTCTAAGCAGCCGACCTTCGGTCCGCTCACCAACCTGATGAAGTTGTCCACGTTGGATCGATTTCAGAGAAGGCTGAATGAAATCACACGCCAGCATCAACAAACCGAACAGGCTAGTTGCCACGATCATAAGAATCTCTTTCCCTGTCAGCGAAAATCGATAGGCATCTCCAGTCGCATTTCCTTTGCGACGAGGCTTATGTGCAGCATCGGAACCTTCAAACCAGTCACCCTGAAGTTCTGCTGATGCGGCTTGGTCGCGTACACCAAAGGTGTTACTGCTGGCTGGTGAACCCGACTTCGCCGCACGTTTCTTAGACGGAATGATGGCATCACATCTTGGGCAGCGGACCTTCTTGCCAGCCACCGTGGATCTGATGCGAACACGAGCTCCGCACGGGCATGTGACTGGCCGCTGCGGCTGGTCACGCTGCGGCTGATCCACTGAAAGCTTCAGAATGCGATGGCATTTTGGGCAGCGGACTTTCTTACTCGGCGAATCGCAGCTCATCGACAGAACGGTTCCACACGGGCACTTTACTTGTTTTTTCATTTGTGTCCTTCCCATTCTAAATGGCTCTGCTGAGGTGTTGACTTCATTTCTGTCAGTGGCCGTTCTTTTAGAAAATGCTAACGCGGGATTGAATGGAATGGAAGTGTGTGTAGGTCGTCCGGAACCAACCCCTGCAGGTGCCGTAAAAAGAATAAGGCGGGGCCATCCATCTTGCGTTGCGATCCGGTATAGCTATCCTACCTACTTCACATCTTCAGTCGGGCCAATTGTCAGTGTTAAGGGGCACCCATGGCTCGTATCACTCGACGTGAAGTACTGGCAGAAGACGAGGTACATGTTGTCCACTGCATTAACAAAAGCAGTGGCGAACCAAAAGCAGCATTCGACCGCTGCTGGATCGGCTGGGAACAACTGCTGAGACCTAGCTGGAAGACTGAAAGGCGGCAGCAGGTGAAGGCAGCAGCCGAGGGAGACCAGTTTGCCGTGGGTGCGGGTGCGGAACACTGACGCAGGTAACATGAGCCCCGAGACATTGAAAAGAAATCTCCACATAGCAACCGATTGCCGTGGCGGATATCTTGGATGGCCCCACCTGCTATGCCGCGGGATACGAAATAATTGATATGTTAGATTGAAAGCAAGAGTCGTGTTATCTATTTCTGACCAGCCAGACTATCTTCCATCCACACTAACGGTTGATCCACCATTGACGTTGTTCGGCAAACCCGCCTCTTGGGTTAAAGGCTATCGAAGCGAGCTCGTTTTTGTGGGCAAAGTGTTTTGTGATAGCGTTCCTATCTATGTTTTTGGTGCCCAGTTCGACTTAGAAATGGAGAACAGCTGGAGTCACGGTGAGTGCGTGATTCTTGACTACTTTGTATCGATCGGTGGCCCCTTAAAGTTGCTTCGGTTTTCAGGTGATGCCGAAGACTCCGCGTCGAGCTCCAAAGTTCAATTTAGAAGGAAGAGCGACTCAGACTCCCCATGGCGGTTCGGCCCAAGGGGAGCCGCCCTAAAACTCAAAAGTTGGCCACATTTTGAAGATAGTCCCCTATCATTCTGTGGAAAGCTTGAGGCTGGGCTCGGCGATGTGGCGATGAAGCATTTCGGTGCTGGATTCGATTTCTTGATCTTCTGCAATATCGAGGCAGGAGTCGTCGCGATTTGGAGTCAACTTTCCAACGGGCAGACCGCGGAGGAGCACGAATTAGAGGAGGCGCAGAGGAGATCGGAAGAGTAGGCGGATTGTGATAGGGGGTGCGTTTGGGGAATCAGCTGGGACCACCCAAGTTGCAACAAGGTCAAGTTGACACGTGCGACAAAAGTGTGGTATGCGAATTAGCCGGGGCCATCCGAATTAGCCGGGGCCAGCGACTGTCTTGGATTGATTCAAATGTTCATGCGGATTTCTTTGAAAAGAGTGGTTGAGAAACAGTGAGTTGTTGGGGCGGGAGTGCTTTTGCTTTACGATTCAAGAGTGCCTTAAGGAGTCTCAGCTAG
>JBDWHY010000148.1:0-1264 GCA_039974975.1 Fuerstiella sp.
GGTGCCTTGAGTCGACCGTTTGATCTGCTGCAAAGGCCACTTCGCTAGTGAGTTCATGAAGAGCGTCTTCGGAAAGTTTGGCTCGCGCTCGACAGTAATCACGAGTGTCTGGGGCGATATCGCTTTCACCGTGTTCCGTCAAGTACCCGCTGATTCGAGCGACCGCACTTTGGCAAGACGCCTCTCTTCCATCGCGTAGCACTTGGCTCATAAAAGCCCACAGCACAATGACCGTTGTGTAGGTTCGCCCGAATTGATTCTTGTGCCGGTGAAAAACAGCGGCCACCCGTTCTTCGGAAAGCAGACCACTAAAGGGCAAGCCAGACGCACTCAGAAATCCAGCAACCGCATGTCCGAAATTGAACTTGCCACGACGGAACGCTTCGGGTGAAAATGGCATAAGAAAACCCTCCTTGGTTTCACTGATGTCAAGACAGTACCAAGGAGGGTTTAAGCTTATGTGACACCTTGGAAAGCATCACCGCAAGAGCAATTCTCCTGCGTTGCTAATTCTAACAAGAAAACGCAACTTGCATATAGGGCGGCTATGCAATGACAACACACTGAGCATAAAACGACTGTGCCATTCATGCGTGGTACCGTTCAGATCCTCCGTTTGGAAACAGTTTTCCTTTGGCTAATCACCTGCGTTTCTTTTACGCGCGCTATTGACCCAGCGCGTAGCATCAACTCCATCGGCTTTCAGGAGATCGTCCTGAGTTTCATAGTGGTCTGAACTTGCTGCATCGTGACTTCTACAGCAGGGCTTGTCCCAGTTTTTCCAGCCCCTCAATTTTGCCTTAAGGAAACCACAGCCATTTTCTGGAGATATTTCCCAAGCGAAGTTGGTCGGCCTCCAATGCCAACAATATCGTCGTGGGCAACTATTGTTGGCCAGAGCCTCAACTTTTTCAAAGTCTGCAGGCGACGGCACAAAGGGGATCGGCATCTGATCTTCGGTTTCGTTTGACATTGAAGGGGTCTCGGTTTAGGGGCTGAGTGGTTTAATCTTAATATCGATAAACGTGCCATCTAATCGGCGAATATAATGTACTTCAAGTAAAGCCGGTAGGTACCACAAAGCCGGTAGGTACCACGCACATCATGTTTGCAATCCTTCGCCACTTCCCTAATCTTCATCGAGTCGAGATTGTGTTTCAGGAGATCAGCGATGCCTCGTGTTTTGAGAAACGAGCAGTTTTGTGCGGACGAAGTGGGTGTTGTGTTTGTGACTCAACGCTGCGTTCGACGGGCGTGGTTGGCC
>JBDWHY010000149.1:0-27670 GCA_039974975.1 Fuerstiella sp.
CGTGCACTTCCAGTGGCAGTGATGCAAACGACAGGGGCCAACCAGCGGATAAACCTTGCATTCGTCGAGCCGGTCGACGATTGGTTCAACCACAATTCGCACATTGTTGCGTTGCACTTCTTGAAGGAAGGCGATGCCTCCAGCCACTTCTTCAGGAAGGGCTCGAATCACTTGATCGTCGCTTGGAGGATCAAGGCATGCAATGGGAGCATTTTCGCCTTCGATTGGATCAAGAATGGGAACGCGATTGTAGCGTTCGTTTTCCCAAAGTTCGTCTTCGAGGCGACCCATCTGGTAGGGGGTAATTGGCATCACAGGAAGTGTTTCCCAGAAGACCATATATTCCCAAACAACTCCCGCAAACCCGCCGAACAGCGTGCAACCGCTATTCGTAAAGGTCATCAGGCAGATCGCGGTCAGTACTCCCCATCTTTTCAGGTGTCTGCCAATGGTCTGCATCTTGTTCATCCCTGCCAATATCGAGCCGAAGCCCATGGATTTGATTTCGTGTCTGCTTCACTACTGGTTTAGGTGAAGCAGTCGATTTTGAGCACCTCATGTGCTCGGCGACTCACCTATCGTCAATCTAGTTATCGATCTTTCCGGTTAGGCAACTTGTGGAAATATTCCGATTTTACCGAACGATTTGTTTGGTCCGATTACAGCACTCACTTCAAAAGGCGACGAACGTGTCGATCTTTGCCGGAAAAGAACACTTGCTAACGAAGCTTCGTTGATCTGAATCTCGCCCAATGGTTCATAAACGCTGTGTTTTCTTGACTTCACAGACCATTTCCAGCCTGCACCCAACAAATGCGCCTAAGACACAGCGAAGGCCATGTGCACGCGAGCGAGCCATCGTTTTAGCGATGAAAAAAATTCGTGACTGATTTTTGGAATGCGAAACGATGGAAAAAGGGTCGGCTGAGTACCCGAATTCACTTTCGTACAACAGAGTGTTCCGCTGTTTCATTCCAATCGCGCCACCACATCCTTCTGCTGATCTCGTGTACCCCCTTTTGAACGTCTACGTTTTGCTGACGCGAAGATCCAGAAGCTGGCAACGCAAACCAAGAACAGCAACGACTGAGCACCATCTGCGTTGCGGCTTAAATCAGCTTCGATCGCCAGGTCTTGAATTGTTTCAAATGAAGACCTGCCAGCAGGGGGGGGCAAACTGCGATTCGCAAATTGCTGATCTCCCACCGCGCACAAAAAAGCGTTGCTACCGAGAAGTCTCAGTAGCAACGCTTGGCTTTTTCGTTTGATCAGACGAAGTGTCCGTTCAAGTGATTACCAGTTACGTGGTGCGAACAACCAGTACCAGGCATCTTTCTTCTGATTGAAGTCGAGCTGCCACATTCCGTCGTCCCATTCCATGGACACTTCTCGCCATCCCAGTGGGACCTGCGGGTAAGGGTAGAATGGTCCGATGTAAGGCCAAGCACTGGCACTGTACTGCTTCGGATACTGAATCGCAGCCGAGTTCGGGTACTGAGCATAGGCTGGCCATGCGTGTGATGGCAGTTGAGGGTTCGAGTAGTTGCCCGCAGCACCGACGGGTGATGGTCCAGGACCACCAGGTCCAGCCGGACCCGGCTGCATTGGAGCACCCATCATTCCAGGATGAGCACCAGGATGCATTCCGGGGTGCATTCCCGGATGAGCACCGGGCATCGGTTGAGGCATTGGCTGAGCAGGATAGCTCATGCCAACCGGTCGAACTTGACCACTTTGACCAGCGAACGCAGTTTGAGCAATTGGGCCGCTGACCTTCAGCTTGTTCACAACACTCTTGACCGATGGCAACATTGAAGTGGCGTATTCTGCCGCTTTCATTTGATCCAAAGTCGCCACTTCACCGGCCAGAGTTGCGACGCCGTCTTCGTAGCGAGCCGTCACGTCGTAACCCACCAAACCGACAGAAGCCAGTTGTTGAGCGATCCCTTCAGCAACCTGCTGATTTGTTGGCCCAGCTGGTGCTGGTGCAGCAGTCGCAGTCGCAGTCGCAGTCGCAGTCGCAGCAGTCAAATCGATGAACGGAGCAACTGATTTGTCAGCTGTTTTCGTTTCCACTGCCTGCTTGGCAACCACGGGAGCGGCCTGCGGAGCTGGAGCAGGAACTGCGGGTGGCGTTGCAGACGCAAAGCTGATTTCTGGTGGAGTCATCTTAGGTGCTGGAGCAGCTGCTTGCTGCTTCGGCATTCGACTCTGAAACGAGTACTGGCTGGATGACTGCGAAGAAGTTGTTTTTGATGCAGTCGACTTGCGGCGTCCGGGCTTTGAATACCGAACCTGTTGAATGCCGTTGCCAGCATTTTCAGATGTGTAAGCCGCGTTTGACAACCCGCCAGACTGAGCAAATCCGCCCGTCCGTTGAATATTGCCGGTTGGCACGTACTGAAG
The DNA here is from genome assembly GCA_039974975.1 of Fuerstiella sp. Lineage (GTDB taxonomy): Bacteria > Planctomycetota > Planctomycetia > Planctomycetales > Planctomycetaceae > Fuerstiella. Next base: position 2,407 of record JBDWHY010000149.1, read on the forward strand.
ATTGTTCTGAATCTTCTGAATGCCGGCCACTTTGCGGCAAACGTTGCTGGCAAGAGCTCGATGAGTCACGTCTCGAACTTTACCTTCCAGCTTCACGGTGTCTCCGCGAACTTCGACTTCAAAGTCATACCCATTTAAACGGGCTTGCTTCAAAGCGTCGGCAACTTGTTCAGCTTTGTGCTGATTCACCTGCTTCTGAGTCGACTTGGATGTCTGAGTAGAACGTAGTCCACTTAGAAATCCATCAGCGTTGACCCAAGCAGGGCTTGCTGCCAGAACGCCCAGCACGAGTAACCATTTTCCGTACTTTCGCATGAAAGCTCTCCTCCTGAGCGATTTCTACTGGCCGAGATACTGTGACGATCACAGCGTATTCAGCCCTTCAGATCCATTCAGCCACAAACAACGGCGGATCTGCCAGTGGCGGCAGTGCTCTGCGTTGTGCTGCGCCTCTGTTTGAATTCAAATTGATGCTTCAAACCTCATCCGGCCCGGCCTGATAGCACGATGGTGATGGGGTTGGTGGTTGTCATCGGCGGTCGCGTGATGGTTAGATAAACTTTTCTGGTTTTTTGCCTAGTGACGCTCGCAACGATTGTCCCGAAGACTGAATCAGGCATCGCATCACCGCATGAACAAGCATTTTTTGCCGATGACAGCTCGCAAGCACATCCTGCGAAGGCGATCGAACACCAAGAACCGAGGTAAATTCGAGATCGCATGAAAATCGGGCTCAAAAGGGATCAACGATCAAAAGCACAGCGTTTTCAGCGGGCAACAAAAAAGCCTTCACTGTGCTCAGTGAAGGCTATGCAACCCATCAAAAAATGCAGACACGACTGCCACCTCCAAATCTAAGGCGGCAACCGTTAACCAGCCATGGCAGAGTCTATGCCTGAGGCTCGGTCATGCTGAAAGGATCTAAAGCTTCTTTCAACGTGTCGGCTGGCAGAATGTTTTGTTCCGTGCAAAGCTCGCGAATCGTCTTCCCGCTCTTGAAGGCCTCCTTCGCCAAGGCAGACGCTTTTTCGTACCCAATATGAGGGTTCAAGCTGGTGACCATAGACAAGCTTTTTTCAACGGCAGCTTCACACGCTTCTTCGTTAGCTTCCATGTCTAACAAGCAGTACTCAACAAATGCGTTGCAGCTGTTTGCCAAAAGCATGATGCTTTCCAAAGTGGTTTGGCCCATCATTGGCATCATGATGTTCAATTGAAATTGCCCACCTGTGGCACCGCTCATCGTGATCGCACTGTCGTTTCCAATGACTCGAGCACAAACCTGCATCATCGATTCGCACATCACAGGATTGACTTTGCCCGGCATGATTGATGATCCAGGCTGACGATCGGGCAGCTTCACTTCGTAAAAACCACAACGAGGTCCCGAACCCAACCAACGAATATTGTTGCTCACATTGAACAATGTGGATGCGATCGCTTTGAGCTGCCCGTGGCATTCCACCAAACCATCTCGTTGAGCATTCGCTTCGAAATGATCAACCGCGTCAACAAATGGGATTTCCAATGTGTCAGCCAAAACTGCCGCCACTCGTTTCCCAAATTCTGGGTGAGTATTAATTCCGCTGCCGACCGCAGTGCCTCCTACTGGCAGTTCGACGACCGCATGCAATGCTCTTCCAGCTCGCTCAACAGAAAGCTGTAGCTGCCGAGCGAAGGCACCAAATTCTTGCCCCAGTCGAAGTGGAGTCGCATCTGCTAAATGAGTACGACCGATCTTGATGATCTTATCCCACTGGTCGGCTTTGCTTTTCAGCTCATCGGCGAATCGTTGCAACGCGGGAATCAAGTCGTTTTTGATGGCCGTTGCCGTCGCCACATGAATGGCGGTGGGAAAAGTATCATTCGTGCTTTGTCCCATGTTCACGTGATCATTGGGATGCACCGGTTTTTCTTTGGCGAAGCGATCACCTCCCAACAACTCGATCGCTCGATTGCTGATCACTTCATTCACATTCATATTACTGGATGTGCCCGAGCCTGTCTGAAAGACGTCGATGGGAAACTGATCATCTAGTTCGCCGTTCCCGACTTCCGTACAGGCTTCCAGCATGACTTCAACTTGCTTGTCGTCCAGCGGATTTTTTCCTGTGTCAGTCAGCTTGCCAAGATCTCGATTGGCAACTCCGCAAGCGTATTTGACTCGCCCCATCGCGTGGATCAAATCGGGGGGCAGCTCCCAACCGCTGATCGGAAAGTTGTCTACAGCTCGCTGAGTTTGAGCACCAAAATAGGCTTGTGCGGGAACCTGCACGTCGCCCATGGAATCCTTTTCAACTCGAAATTCAGACATCGTAAAGTCATTCCAATTTGTTGATTCAAAGAGAATTTGCAGGAAACTGGACCTGACCAGACGCTGCCAAACTTCTCTTGTTTTAAGTCGCCCCATGATAAGTTGCCGAAAGTGTTTCGCCAACAAGACGGGCGGCGTTCCTGGTGATGAACAATCCGCGAATTGTGTCGGTTCGTCGATCGACCGTTCGATTTTTGCGCACGAAAAAACGCTGACAGAATCAATCGATTCCTGTCAGCGTTCGTAATTCGTTCTGATTTCAGATTCCCTGATACTGCACCGATTTAGCGAGCAGCAACAGTGACGTCAGAAGCAACATCGTTAACTTTCACAGTTGTCGTCCGGCCAATGGTCAGACGTTCTTGTGAGTTGGCAACGTAAGACTGACCGTTTCGCTCCAGCACAACTTTCACATCGTAGCTGTTTTGAACCGCTTCGGCTGTCACTGGAATCTTGAATTTACGGACAGCTCCGGTTGTGGAAGTCTTGTGTCCGCCAAGATACAAAGTGGCATCTGCTGGCAAAGTCACGACCACGTAAGCGAACTGCTGAGAAGCAACCGCGTTGCGGGCAGGAACGACAGGTCGCTGAGCAACCCGGATCGCTGACGTTCGAGCGGCTGTTGAGCTGTGGTATTGGCCATAGCTACCGCCATTCGAACCGTAGACGGGTGTCGGAGCAGAATAGCTGCCGTGAGATGATCCGGTTGAACCACCTTGGCTACCGGCTGATCCGTGGCTACCAGTTGATCCGTGGCTCGGGCTTGGTCGGAATGCTCGATCAATTTTACGCTGTAAAGCAGGTCGAATTGTCCCCGTGCTGCCGTGTGAACCAGTTGACGCGGCAGAACCAGTTGATCCGCCGTGGCTGCCGGCGGAATAGTAGCTGCCCGCTAATCCGTAAGATCCAGCGCTACTGGCGGAACGTCGTGAACCAACCGAACCGTGGCTGCCAGTCGAACCAGTGGATCCAACTGAACCGTGGCTACCAGTTGAACCAGTTGAACCAGTTGACCCAGTCGAACCGTGGCTGCCCGTTGATCCGTGTGATGCGGAAGCTTTGGCTGCTGAAACAGCGACTTGACGGTCAGCTCGAGACAGCAATTTTTCCTGACGCAAAGTCAAACCCGTTGATCCGCCATTTGATCCGCCAGACGATCCGTGGCTTGCAGACGCAGTCACTGATCCTGTTGAACCATAAGATCCGCCGTGTGACCCAGTAGAACCATAGGCTGATGCACTGCCAACCGAACCGTAGGATCCATGAGATCCACTTCCCCGACCAGCATCCGTTGCAGCAACACAAGTCATCATTGCCAGTGCAGCGATGGCCGCACTTCCCATCCATTTTTTCATTTCTAATCCCCCCAGAAGTCGAAATCACGACAAAGATCCACACCTTCGTCACGGCTATTCACGTAATCTATTCCGATATTACAGTTTAGGGGGATCGGGTTGAATTGGTGGCATGGCACTTTTGTGAGGTTTCAGAGCTTTTCGAATTCCGTCTCGAAACTGAGGCTCATACTGCTCCAATCACACCAAGGTAGATGGGGGAAAGAACCCCTCCCGCAGGCCGTCGCAGCGAATGCAATTGGGCGATTGGCACACTTGGTAGGCTCGGACGATCCTGCGGGAATGAATGGCTGCCAAAAAAAACCCTCCCTTTTTCGGCTGTCAGCAATGATCTGATTCTGGACGGGGCTTGGTGCGTCTGTCATTCTGTCTCACCAACCTTGGCCAGAGAATTGCGACAAGCAGTGATTTGCTTATGCTGCATGGGTTGGTTGAAAACTAGCGTGGGCTGTGCGTAACGGATGTTCAGTCGTCACCTTAGATTCGAAGTCGCTCGGATGCCGTACGACGAATCGAACAATAATCTGAGACATTGATGTCTCTACGATGTGGTGAAATTGTATGCCGAATTTCGTAGCTGAATTCACTGGGCGGAGTGTTCTTGCATTTTGCTGTTGCACGTTTGTTGCCGGTTTACCGGTTCAAACCGCGATGGCTCAAGCTGACGACGAAGGTGCGCCGAGTGCCGACATGTCGTTCAAAATCGGTGAAGCCCAAAATGCGGCCGAATACGAAGTGCTCCAAAAGCGGGCCATTCAACAGATCAATTTGAATGGCGGCTTTTTGACTCCCAAAATCCTACAGGATTACAGGAAATACGAACGCGAGTATCGAACGGTTCTGCGTCAGGGAATCGACCGCCGCAATCCAGAAGACCAAATCGCATTAGATTCCGGCATCAACTATCGCTCGATCGTGTTGTCTGACCCCGACGTCCAAAACGATCCGGTACTGTTTGAAAGCTATATGAAGAATCTGACTCGGGACGTCGGCAATTCGGCTCCCTTGTCGTCGATTCCAAACGCCAGTTCGCGAGCCTCGTTTCGGCGAGTCATCTGCGAAAAGGTCTTCAAGCATCTCGAAAAACAAGTCACCGCAGGCAATTTCAAGGCTCGATCAGCCGCACTGGAACAACTGCTGAATCTAGAAATCGTTCCCGGACGAAACCGTCAGCGACTTGAAATGTACGATGGTGTGCATGAGCTGCTGGTAAAAGTGCTTATGAATCCCAATCAGCCTGACGCCGTTAAGCTTCGTGCTGCCAATGTGATTAAGAAGTACCTTCAGAAAGCTGACGCCATTCCTCAAATCGAAATGGCATTCGCGACGGCTGTGGCTACTGAATTCAAACGTCCTTGGTTGGCGGTCCCCTATCTGAATTCACTGGTCAGCGCGATGGAATGGGTTAAAAATCCTCGCAAGATCGTGGGCGATCGAGCGCCTGTCGTGATTTGTTCGATGGTCGAACTCATGCAAAACAAGCAAGTCGACATTTTTGTCCGCTGCCGAGCTGCTCGAGCTCTTGGTCGAGCTGGCTATGACCGCAGCATCGACTTTGATCCTTTGGCATGGGCAGCCGCGGACCTGACAAAGGAAACGGCTTTGCAGTATGCCCGTTCGCAAAATCCACGAGATCCCAAATGGTCCCGATGTGGTTGGTTCCTTTACACGGCATTCCATCATGAAAATGGCAAAGAAACAGACGGTCCTGCCCCCTTCATGCCCAAGGGCTTTTTGAATCGGAAGGAAAAATCCGAAACAGTTCGGCAGGCCTACGAAAATTCGGTTCCCGTCTTGGCCCTGTTGATGAGCAACGGAAACCAAAGGCAAATTGGTGGCCTCGCGGGTCCCTTGCTGCAGTGGTTGCCAGAAGGGAAGCCAGCCACAATGAAATGCGACCCATTGTGTCCACCCATTGTTCCAAACCAATAAAGACGACAAAACGAATCTCTACTGAAGAATTCGTATTGCGACGACAGCGTGACCTAGCAACATGACCTAGCAGGGTTGCTCGACAGCGTTGCTCAACAGGGTTTCGATTCCAACAGCAGTTTTTTGGCGATCGCAGTTGGCGTTTGCGTGCCACATGGCGAGTCGTCTTCTTCGCTTCAATACGAAAGCTTCCCATGCAACGCCTTGCAACCTGCTCAACGATTGCCGCTCTGTTCGTTTCAACATTGAACTTTGTAGTGGCCGACCAATCACAAGTGGGTGAAATTGGCACGGTGATCTTTCAGGACGACTTCGAACGCACGGAATCAGATCCTGCAAAAGAGGAAGTGGGAAACGGCTGGAGCACGAACAGCAAAAGTCGAGCTCAAGGAGTCAAGCAGGTCGATCTGGACGGCGGCATCATGAAGGTGACTCGAGCCGAAGTGGCCGACCACGGAGTCTCTGTTGTGCAAGACCTAGATTTTCAGGACGCTCTGATCAGCCTGAAGTTTCAGCTAGGCCCCAAAGACGATCTTGGAATCAACATTGCGGACATGAAAGAAAAGTCGGTTCACGCAGGCCATATTTGCATGGCTAAAGTTCGCTCGACGAAAGTTGAACTGGTCGACTTAAAAACGGGCCGCATGAACCAAACACACCGCACTCAGACAAAGGCGGGAACCGCTTCTGCAGAACTCAAGAAGCTGATCAAAAGCAAACAGAAGAATGTTCCGCTGAAGCTAAAGTACAACGAATGGCATGATCTTTCAGTGCGCATCGAAGGTTCAAAAATGACGGTCACCATCGATGGCAAGCAAGTAGGCACCTTCAATTCTCCGGGCATCAGCCATGCCACGAAATCAAGAATTCGACTCGCTATCAACCGCAACGCCTGGGTGGATGATCTCAAAGTTGTCCGCCTGAAATAACGTAGGATCGCCTCAAAGGCGTATCAAAAATGGCCCATACTTCGTGACGGTCTTTGAAAAGCTAAATGGCATTGATACGCACTACACACACGCACTACACATCGCTCTGTCGTTCAAAGCCGCCAGTATCAATGTCATAAATCGGTGGACAAGCCAAAGCAATCGCCGCAGCCTTGGCAGCCTAAATTGAAGTCGGAGCAACCGTAGGAACTTCTTGGTCCAGATACATCTGCTGCCAAACTTCTAGCACCAGCAAATGCCAAAGACGGTACGCATGATCGAACTTCGATGTTGTGTGTTCATCAATTAAAGTGCGCACCGCGTCGGGTTTAAACAGGCCACGCCCCAGACTGCGATCCGACAGCAAGACATCGTGCAACAGAGGTTTCAGTTCGTTTCGAAACCAATGATCAATGGGGACTCCGAAACCCATCTTTTTTCGAGTCTGAATATCATTGGGAATCAGATCACGAAACGTCTCGGTTAGGACTCGCTTACCCACTGATGCAGACTGTTTCACAGCAAGTGGCATGCGAGCTGCCAGCTCCATCACTTTGTGATCCAACATCGGGCTGCGACATTCCAAGCCAACATGCATACTGGCAATATCAACCTTGGTCAGGAGGTCGTACGGCAAATACGTTTCAACATCAACGGCGGTGGTCCGACTCACAAAGTCTCGATCGGGAAACATTCGATACGCGTCGAAAATGCATTCGGCCGGTTCCATCGTTCGCAGTACGTCCTGCAAATCATCGCTGAGCAGTCCCGACAATCTTTCCCCATGAAAAATGGTAATCCAATTTAGGTACCGAGCTTCAGGGTCCAACGCCAGCGTCGACAAGAATCGCTTCCCTCGCCGCAAGAACGACTTTTGCCGCACTGACGACGGCAAAATAGAACTGGCAACGGCCGCCACTTTGCGAAGCGGCTTCGGCATCATGCTCATTTTTTGCATCAACCGCACGGCGCGGTAGCGGTCATATCCACAAAACAATTCGTCTCCAGCGTCCCCCGTCAAAGCAACCGTGACGTGCTTTGAAGTCATTTTCGAAAGGTACATCGTCGGGATCGCCGAACTGTCTCCGAATGGTTCGTCATAATGCCACACCAACGACGGCAGAATGCTTAGGGCGTCTGGTTCAACGACTGCTTCGTGATGATCGGTGCCCAACATTTCGGAAGCTTGCCGAGCATAATGTCGCTCGTCGAAAGCCTTCACTGGAAAACCAATGGAGAATGTCTGCACGGGACGATCCAACTGTTCTTGCATCAGCCCGGTTACAATCGTCGAATCAATGCCGCCGGACAGAAATGAACCCAACGGAACATCGCTGCGTAACCTGAGCCGGACAGCTTCAGTCATTTCGTGTCGTAATTCTTCTTTCCAATCTGAAATCAGGCCACGATCATTTTCAGGTTGATCGTACGGAGGCGTCCAGTAGCGATTCAGATTCAAGTTGCCATCTTTAAGGACTCCGATTGTCGCCGGAGGCAATCGACGAAAACCCTGCAGCATCGAATGGGGTGCGGGCACGTATTGCAGCGTCAGAAACTTCAACAAAGAAGCATGATCTAGCTTTCGATCGATCCCCGGGATCTGCAGCAAAGCCTTTAGCTCGCTCGCGAAGGCAAACCGCCCGGCATCGTGTCGATAAAAAAATGGCTTCTGCCCCGCTCGGTCACGAGCAATCACAAGCTGCTGCTGATTTGCGTCCCAAATCGCGATCGCAAACATGCCTCGCAAGTGATCAACAAAATTCAGTCCGTACTGTTCGTACAAATGAACGATGACTTCAGTATCGCCATCAGTGCGAAACTGATGCCCCGCTGCCAGCAAGCTGGGCCGCAGTTCCTGATAGTTGTAGATCTCACCATTAAAGGCAATCCAAATGCTTCCGTCTTCATTGCACAGCGGTTGAGCACTGCCGTCGACATCGATGATGGACAACCGGCGATGACCTAAGGCAATTCCCGGGCGACGTTCGGATTCCTGTTCGTGGTGCCAAAACCCTTCGGCGTCAGGTCCACGATGCTGAATCGCGTCCGTCATTCGTTTAAGAACATCGGCATCAATTCGTTCGCTTTGTTGCCACCACACGGCTCCTGCAATTCCGCACACGTGTTTGCTTTCTGATTTGTTTGAGACGCTAAGTTCGACGCAGCCAAGCGATCTTTTAAAGAGATAAAGTCACGTGTGGAAATGTCGGTGATAGAACTCGGGGGGGATGAAGAAGACGTGTTCATCCAGATTCATGGTCGCAAATCTGTCGGTACAACTGCACGTGTCGATCGACAAGTTGCTGTAGCGTAAAATCACGAGCCATTTTTTGGTGAGCGGCTTCAGCCATCGAATTTGCTTGTTCACGGTTGGTCAACAGCTTTTGTAAACACTTCGCCATTTCCGGACCATCGCCTTCCGGAAAGACCAAACCCGTGTCTTCATGTTGGACCAGCCCAAGATTGGCCGGGATGTTGCTGACGGCCACTGGCACTTTGGCTAACATCGCTTCCATCAAACTATTCGACATTCCTTCGAAGGAACTGGGAAGACAAAACGCGTCAACTTGCTTCAACAACGATTCGCTGTGATTCCAATGCCCGGTGAAAATCACTTTGTCTCGACAATCAAACCGGCTGGCCAAGTCAGCCAATCGATCTCGTTCGGGGCCATCACCTGCAATCACCAAATACACGTCATCGACCGCCTGCCGAAGAAGCTGAAATGCCCACACCAAATCGTGAACGCATTTCTGTTCAGCAAGACGTCCAATGAACGCGACCAGTTGCGAATGATCTGGAAGACGAAAACGTTTTCTGAGATCCGTTGTCGAAACAGATTCTTCGGCCGGCAATGCGTCACTGGACTGCTGATGAAAACAAACTGCGTTGGGAATGACGTGTATTCGATTCGGTGAAATACCGACGGTCTGCTGATAAAACTGTTGCACGCTTTCACTGTTGACCGTCATTGCGGCCATTTTTTGAGCCATGCGCCGGTCGGTCGACAGCTGCCATCCACTTTTCCACGAATCCACACAGCGTTCTGACACAATGATCTTGGTCTTCGACGGGCAAATTCCCGGCAGCCGAACGTAGCTGTTAGCACTAAACAGAAAAGATTGCACGATCTGCGGCTTTTGCTGATTCAAGACACGTCTAAGCCGCACCCAAGTTAAAGGGTCGAAGCGAAATCGCTTTTGCAAAATTGTGACGGGAATCCCAGCTTCTCGCAGCCATTTCTCGTAATAGCCGCCTCGATTCAAAGCCACAACAGAGGGTTCAAAGCCAAATTTGGGCAATTCCATCGCCAAAAGCGACATTTGACGCTCGGCGCCCGATTGGTCCAAAGTGGGGATCACAAACGAAATACGAATGACGAAAAATTCCTGTTTGCTGGGTCAGTTGATGAACAATCAACAAAATGCACGACGTAGGCCTTCAGTTAATCAGTACGTAACCGCCATGAACAGTGCCAGATCTGGAATTGGAAACTGTGTGAATTCGTTGATTTCTTCCCACTTCGACAAATCCGGCACCAGGAAAACAAAATGTGGTCTCAAGCTGAACTTGCTTCCCGGCTTCTGACGACTATATTGTGTCGGAAATCGGGGTCGCCTGCGGGCGGACCGCGACGGAGAGATGGCAGAGTGGCCGAATGCGCATCATTGCTAATGATGTGTCCGGGTCAAACTGGACCGCGGGTTCGAATCCCGCTCTCTCCGCTTACCAATAACGCCTTCGCAGGACATGACTTTGTCAAAACCTGCGAAGGCGTTTTGCGTTGGTAGACGGCTGACCGCTGACCGCTGACCGCTGACCGCTGGCAACTGGCAACTGGCAACTGGCGGCTTGCGGCTTGCGGCTGGCGGCTGGCGGCTTGCAACACGGCAACACGGCAACACGGCTGTGAATGACCGTGAAAGGCTATGATTTTCCGGCTCTCGCTTTGCCTTCCCCGGCCTACAAACGCTGATTGCGACGTCTAAATGACGTTCCACAAAACCTGTTTGAAACACGTTTGCCTAAGTCATCAAGTGTTCACCACGGCGCTGCAGACAGAATCCTGCTGCTTGCCGCCCTACAAATTGCGGTTCCTGCCGTTTCTTAGCAGCTGAAACGGTCGTGTTTGCCGGACTATTTTTGACAGCGACGAAATTGCCAAATTGGTGCGGAAATTGATCTGCCACATGTTTTGAGCCCCCATTACGTTCACTGCAATACGGGCCAGGAAGGCCTGTCAGAATCTCAAAGCGCACGCTGTTGAGATCCATTCGTTGATAAGGACATCATTCGTGGCTGCAACGTCTACATCCGTTAAACTACCAATTGCAAAAGCAATTCGGTTTCGTCTCTTTGGCTCAGCCGACTGGCAATCGTCATTGTCGCGCATCGGCATCGACTTTCTTGTTGCCAACGCAGCGTTAATCACGGCTTCCGTGGTTCGCCAAATTACGACTCGAAAGCTTCAAGGCACAGACCCCATTATTTCTGTGGTCGAACGGGTGAACACCGTCTTTTTCGCTCACGCACTTTGGTTCAGTGTGACGGCAATCGGCCTCTTAATACTGACAGGCTTCTATCGCCCGCTGCCAAGTGGTCGAATGTCAGACCGCCTGCTCTCGGCAGCAAAAGCGAGTGTGGCAGGCTGCCTGCTTCAAGTGCTCTTTGGCACCGTTGTGTTTGGCCGAACGTTAACCGCCATTGAACTCGGCATCCCCGCTTGGTCACTGTTTTTTACGATGTTGGCCGCTCTGCGAGCATCACGCCGATCACTGTCTTCGTGGTTCCATTTGATTCCGCGAACGGAACAACGAGGCGTTAGCCACATTGAATCAGTACTGGTTGTCGGTGGTGCTGGCTACGTTGGCTCTGAACTCACAAGACAATTGTTGAATTCCGGATATCGAGTTCGAGTACTCGACTTACAACTCTTTGGCTTGGATCCTCTACAAGACATCCTGAGTCACCGTCGCCTTGAAGTCCAAAAGGGCGACTTCCGAAATATCGAAGACGTCACAAAAGCACTACGAGACATGGACGCAGTTGTGCATCTGGCCGCTATTGTGGGTGATCCAGCTTGTGCAATGGACGAAGACACCACGATTACCGTCAACTATCAGGCGGCTCGCATGATGGCTCAGATGGCTCGGGCAAACGGAATTTCGCGATTCGTTTTCGCTTCAACATGCAGTGTCTATGGGGCTTCGGATGGTCAGGGAGCAATGACTGAAGATGGAGCTCTCAACCCAGTCTCGCTGTATGCCACCACAAAGATCGACGCGGAAAAAGCTCTGCTGGAAACCGCAGACGATTGCTTCCAACCAACACTGCTTCGCTTCGGAACAGCTTATGGCTTGTCTCACCGACCACGTTTCGACTTGGTGGCCAATCTGTTTAGTGCGAAAGCCGTCACAGATTCTGAAATCAGCGTCTTCAATGGACACTATGCTCGACCTTTCGTTCATGTTCGGGATATGGCTCGAGCCTGCCACACATGCTTGGAAGCTCCGATTGCACTTGTGGCCGGTCAGACGTTCAACGTCGGAGACGAAAGTCAGAACTACACCATCAGCGAAGTGGGGCAAATGGTGGCTCAGTATGTCGAAGGCACCATCGTCCACGAACAAAAGGATGACAGCGATCCCAGAAGCTATCGTGTTTCCTTCAAGAAAATCCGTGAAACTCTTGGGTTCCACGCCAGCATCGATGTGTCAGCTGGCATTCTAGAAATGGTTAACGCAGTAAAGAGCGGTCAGCTTGGTGACTGGCGAGCCCCCATCTACAGCAATAAACTGACAATGGAAGATTCAGCTTTGGCAACATTGCAGTTCCCAGAACGCAACGCGGCAGATCAGGAAACCGAAATGCCGGCGACGACTCAGTTCCTAAAGCGAGCCGCCTAGCAGCGAATCACGTTTTCAGATGCCTAAAGTACAAAGGCCTGCTGATTGATTCAGCAGGCCTTTTTTCATGCGTGGAAGTGTCTGAGATAAATCAGTGTCTCAAATACCAAACGATTCGGCGGCCACGCAAACAACCCTCTCAAGGTTGCCAATTCCATTTGACAATGCCATTGCCAGCAACAAGACCACATCCAGTGGGTTCGCCAATGCCGCCCACTGGCGTTTGCAGAGAGTGACAACTTTGACACTCTTCGGTTCCCGGTATGAAACGGAACAACGGGAAACAATTCGCTAAGACTTGAAGACGCGATCAACGGCCTGACATCCGACGATCCACGATCCACGATCGACGCTGCTATTTGGAGACTTCAGCCTTTTGTTGTTCACTCGAAGATTCAGGGACTGTTTCAGCAGGCTTTGCGTCAGCCGGGGTGGCCTCTTCTGTCTTGACTTCCCCTTCTTTGGTGTCCACTGAATCTGTTTTCACTGCGTCGCTTTTCACTGCGTCGCTTTTCGCCGCATCGGCCTTCACAGCTTCGGCTTCGGTTGAGTCCGCTGGCTCCGTCTTCGCTTCAGTCTTCGCTTCAGTGGGAACACTCTCTTTTGTCTCATCAGCTTCAACGGCCTGTTGTTTGCCGTCTGCGTCTGTCGCAGAATCGGGCACTTCGGCAGCCGTAGCAGCTTCCGTTGGATCAGCCTCTTCCGGTTTCACGGCTGCTTCAATCAGCTTGCGGTCTCGAACCGTATTACCCAAATCAATCTGCCAGATACCGTCTGCATCTTCAATCAAAATATAGCGGCTGGCAATTTCTTTGACGGTCGCTGAAATTTCTGACGCGTTCAGTTTGTCTCCGACTTTCAACTTAGGATTATCGGCTGAAATCAGGTTCCTGAGTAAAGCAACAGGCTTACCATCCAAGGCCACAGACCCGGTCAATTTCATGTAAACGGCCTGATCATCCTGCACCTTCAACTTGACAGATTCGGTTGCCGACTTTGCAGGCTCACCACCATCTGTCACCTTGACGGTGACATCGTATTCTCCGGGCGAAAATGTTTTCGCAGGCATCCAAGTCAACTTACGACTGCTGCCATCCAGAGACAGACCTTCAGGAACATCACCTTCAAGGGAAAAATTCAGCTGGCTTGCATCGCCATCATCTTCAGCACTCAAACCAAGTTCAAATGTCTGTCCCAAAACGACGATGGCTTCGCTCGCAACTTCTAAAGTGGGAGCATCATTAGGAAGTCTGATTGTCACTTTGAATGACTTCGCCAGCTTCAGTTCCTGGTTGTTCTTCTGTAACACGACGATGTTGGGTGAGTATGTTTTTGCTTCGACTTCTGCGGTCGTCTCCCACTTGAATTCGCCAGTTTCTGGATCCAACGTCATTCCATCGACCGAATCTTCCAATGTGTACGTGATGGCTCCCACATCTGCATTCACATCAACCGTGCTGACCTTGAAAGCAACACTCTCACCCGGGGCAATCGTCTTGTCGCTGAGACCAGCAATTCGAGGAGACAACTTGCGAGGCACCGTGGGTTTGACGAATGGAGACGACGCTAAAAAGTTTTGATAGTCCTCAAACTTCACTGGGTCATCTTGGTACCGGACGGGAAACAATTGCACATATTCACTGCCATCATGCTGGCTGGCCTTTGTGCCCTGAACGCCACGATTTACGGTCCACGTTTCCGCATCTGTTGCCGTCACTTCCACCATTTCAAAACCAACCTGAGCCAAGAACGGCGTCTTCTTGGGGAATTCATCAGAAGCGACAACCGTCAGTTCAGTTTCATCAGCCGCCAATTTGTTGGTTAACGTGGTGACAGGAAAAACGTCGTCATGAGACGCAGTGCCTGTGACGCTCATTCCTTCTGCCGTCAGAATGACTTCCATCCGCGGCTTGCCTGAAGTTCCTGTGCTGGTAATGTCCAAATTGGTAATACGATGTTTGACGGCCGCCTGATCGAACAGAAACATAAACCGACTCAGATCTTCGAGACCAACTTCAGCTTCCACCAACACGTTCACGGCAAGATAGCGGTCCGCTCGATTATCGATTCGCCCCGGTGAAACTCTCAATGCTGCAAAATTGCATTGTTCTGCTAGGTTGGTAATCCACTTCTGATACACCCGCAACGCGTCCGTCGGCGATGGAGGCAAGCTGATTGCCTGAGCATTCTCGAGATTCACTTCGGCCTGAATCACCCGAGTGTTCTTCTCGGTGGCCATTTCCAACTTTTCTTCTGCCGATTTGTAAGCCTTCTCCGCCTTGCGAACAGGCTCCATGATTTTTTGATCGGGACGGATAAATCCAAATCCCATCACGGCAGCAAGAGCTCCGGCCAGCACTTTGGTTCGTTTATTCTGATCCATAATCTTCGACTTATTTTGCTGTCATGTAGCGATCAATCGCTACTGAATCATTGATCTGTGAAACTCACAAGCCACGACGAAGGCAACGCTGACAATTACTTTTTCTTGTTTGCAGCGGCATCTGTCTCGGGTGGCTGATCACGGCCTTCAGGCAGACTTCCTTCGATTCGCAATTCCATTTGATATGCAGGATCACGAAGGCTAGGTGTCATGTCTCCTGGACGAATTTCGTAACCATCTTCCACCATCACCTTCATTAAATCTTCGACATCTCGTCGAGACTTGGCGAAGCCTTCGGCATCAATTGAAGCCAAGTAATCTCCCTTACGAAGATTGAACTGGAATTTCTTGACTAAGATTCGATCGGTACCACCCATCAAGTTTTGAACTCGCTCCATTTCATCAAGCCAGTTCAAATCACGAGCATCCCAATCTCGAAGCTGTTGATCCAGTGCCAGTAAATCTTTGTTGTCATTGAACCTTTTCTTCAAGGCGCTGGTTTCAGTTTCCAGTTCAGACACCAATTTTTGTTTCGATTTGACGGTGTCAGCTCGCCACTTCCAGCATGCACCGAATGCTAAAGCACACAAACCAACCACCAGAATTCGCTTTAGCTGAGTATAATCAGCCTTTTCGATCGGCTTACGTGGATTGATCAGATCGACACACTCGTAGCTGCTTTTTGAAACCTGAGCCAAAGAGCCGGCCAACCCAATCAGATCCGTTGGTGAAATGGAATCCGGAATCGTGCCGGTAAACAAGCCCGTGGGATCGACTCGAAGAACTTCGGCACCGCTTAAGCGTTTCGAAATATCATCTGGAACCTTCGCAGTAATGTCTGGAGTTCCAATCAACGTCACTCGAGCGATTCGGTTTCCGCCCATCGCTTCCGTCGCCGCCATCTGAGCTCGCGACACTTCGGACCTGACAGCTTGTTCAATCTTGTCTTGCGAAGGCCATGATGCTCCGCTGTGAGAAAACGACAATAGAGTGCCGGACAGATACAGCATTTCAATTTGATCTGCTGAAAGCGAAAGAACGACGTCGAGCCCATCATTGCTTCCAGTCGCATTCAACATTCCATTGGCGGATGCTGCCTGAGCAATCGCAAAAGAACTGACCTGCACACTCACGACGTCAAGTCCGCAAACGCGAAGAGCCGTTTTGGCCCCATTCACTTTCTCTAAAGGAGCGGTCACCAGCAAAGTATCTCGAGTCTGCATGCCATCAACAACGGGCAACGGCGTGAAGTCCAGACACACTGACTCGACCGGAACTGTCAGCTTTGTGGCTGCCTGCATACGGACTAAGTCGGGCAATTCCTCAACAGCAAGGTTGGGCACGGTAACGCGAGTAAACGTCACAAGCTCACGAGGAAAAACGATGACGGCGTTGGTCGCAGTGAGCCCTCGGTCTCTGATCTCCTGCTTCAGAACCTCGCCAAGTTCCGCAGGACGTAGATTCGCATCACGCTCAACTTCGAAAGCGTGCTCCAGAGAAGTGACTCCCCCTTTAGAAGTCCCTTGGATCACGAGTAACCGAGACTGATCCCACTCGACAAACAGGGTTTCGGAGGGCTTAATGCTTGTTGTTCCGGAGGTCATTCTGATGAATTCTGATGGAATGATTTCAGGGCGGGCACGATAGGATGTCAGCCAAACGCTTCAATTCAGTTCTATTGTTGCCGCTTCAAGACCAAATACAGCGCCTGATCTCGAAAGCCGAACGCAGTTTTACAGACTTATTAATCCTTCACTTCTAAACCCCATCTTGCAGTCGAAAGTGTCGCGGTTGTTCAAAACTTATGCTGGGCAAGGGTTTAGGACGGTCTGACGTGCGTTTGCATCAGTTGTATCGATTTCACTTCCAAAGGGCGCTCGAACCGTCTGAATTTGTCGCCCGCATTTCCAACAGAAACACTTAAGCCACTGTGTCAAAACTGCTTCCGATGCAAATCATTCGAGGAACGATTGCGGCGTGCCCGCATTGCCACATCACCGTTGTGAAGGATCAGTCCGACAATGGCGACGGAAATTCAAGCGGAAAGTCTGCAATTTGGACCCGAATCACATAGACTCACGGCAATTGCACAAGCTGCAACGCGATCGTAAAACGAGTTTGTCTTGTTTGCTCGAAAAGGCGGTAAGTGGGCTTAACTCAAGCTTCGATTGTCAGGATATTCTGCCACTCGATGTCGGCCTGATTGCGACGTTTTCCTGTCATCGGCGTGTGCTGCTGATGATCTTCCTATTGCTCTCCCGTGGATCGACCTTACGTCGAAGTGTTTTGCAGCCCGAATGACCGCATTTGCAACCACCAGAATCGAACCTTCTTTGGATCGATGGCCCGATTGGGTTTCTGTTTTCGAAATCGAAAATAGTCGATTGAATCAACTTCGTAAGGCGGCTCGCCAACGACTGATTGATTCCGCTCAAAAATACCTGCTGCAATTGGCGGGCATCGCTGAAGAAGCCGGCCTCAATGAAAACTCACAAAAAGTCCTGACTGGCAATCCAGAATCAATGCCGATTGTGATGACAGGCCATCAGCCCGTCATTTTCCATCCCGGCTTAGCGTTTAAGTATCAAATCACCGAACGAGTTGCCGCCGAAAATTCGGCCATCGGAATTGCTGTGAGCATTGATACTGACCGAGGCGACTCTGGGCAGTTTTCTTACCCCAAATGGGCGGCTCCCAGCGCCCCCAAAAAAAACGAGGACGGAAACTTTGATTTCCCGATCAGTCGTGAGGTTCAGACAGTTGCGAAGTCTCACAACTTGTTCGCTCACGGTCGACTTCAATCAGCAACAGATATCGAAACCATCGCTGCGGAGGTCTTTCAGAGTTTGAATGGCCTGGCTCCACCCGTCTCCACTCATCAAACCGCAGATGTCTTTGCCAGCTACGAACGATTGGCGGCAACCAAATGTTCGTCTGCCGAAGCGAACACGATTCTAAGATCTCAACATGGTATTGGTGGAAGATTGTTGGAAATCCCATTTTCCGCGATCGCTTCGTTTCCCGAAACTTTAACCTTAACAGCCGACATCCTGAAGCAATCTCAACGGTTCGCGAAGGCTTACAATTCGGCTCTGCAATTGTTTCGTGACGAACACGGAATCCGCAATGCCGCAAACCCCTTCCCAGACCTCAAGATTTCCGGAGAACGGTGTGAGCTA
The DNA here is from genome assembly GCA_039974975.1 of Fuerstiella sp. Classification (GTDB taxonomy): domain Bacteria; phylum Planctomycetota; class Planctomycetia; order Planctomycetales; family Planctomycetaceae; genus Fuerstiella. The sequence continues at coordinate 20,405 of JBDWHY010000149.1, forward strand.
CCGTTCTGGGTGGTCGACCATGAAAACCAAGTGCGACATGTGCTGGAAGTGCAGCAAGACGGCGACGTCACACGACTGATTGCCAACGATCAAACCATCGATTCGTTTACCGGCAGTATTTCGTCAGACGCTCTTGAACCGATGCTGCTACAAAATATCCAGTTGGTTCCTCGAGGCGCCTTGATTACAGCATTTCTGCGGCTGCTGTTCAGTGACCTATTCGTACACGGAGTTGGGGGCGCACGATATGACCAGTTTACCGACGAATTTATCCGCACATGGTGGAACTGCGAACCTCCGGCATTCACGTTAGCCACAGCATCGCGTTTTGCTTTTCCAGATCACAAGTCGCAGATTGAACGCATTCAGTCTCTCAAAACCAATATGCGAGACATGCAATTTAACCCTCAACGGCACTTCGACCAAAACGTCTTCCCTGCCGAACTGGAATCTCGACTGAAATCCTTGAGCGAAGAAAAACTTCAAGTCGTCGCGCAACTCAAAGATGCCAAAACAAAGGGGGCAGCGGCGGGTGAATTTGGAAAAGCAATTCAGAGCATCACAGAACAAATCAAGACGGCAGTCGCCGATCACTTCCAAGACGATCTGCAACTGCTAGACAACCTGACTCCAGAACAAATCGACACCATCAACAGTCGCACTTATCCATGGTTTTTCTTCAAACCAGCGGCCGTCGATTCGTTGTAAGGCTGCCTCGATTTCAGCCGCGATGAAACCAGATGAAGCTTGCTTGCTGCCTGCCTCTCACAGCTTTTCATGGAACGGTCGATGCCTATTTCGACGCCGGAAGGTACAAACGGCATTCCGCAATAAAAGCTTCGACAGCTTTCGGAGTCATAAATCTGAGCCCCTGCCCGTTAGAGACTCGACGTCGAAGGTCTGTGGCTGACAGGTCGCAGCCCGGAATCTGTACGATTTGAATTTTCGAAGCCATGGATTCACCAATCCAGTCCGACATTTGCTTGATACTCGGAGCGGCGACACCCGGCCGATTCACGCCAACAACGGTGGCCAAATCCAAGATCTTTTCAGGGTCTTTCCAGGTCAGCAAATCGCGAATCGAATCGGCTCCCATCAAAAAGAACAGCTCATCATCAGGGAACTCGGCTTTGAATTCTCGCAAAGTCTCCACGGTGTACGACTTTCCTGTCCGACGAATTTCGCGTCGATCCACAATCAAGTCGGGGCAGCCCGACACGGCTAGCTTCAGCATATCGGCTCGAGTATGCCCATCCGTCATCCCGTCCGGAGTTTTATGCGGCGGCTGGCCAGCGGGAATCAAGCGCACGGAATCTAACCCAAGCTCTTGGCGACAACACTCAACCAAAATCAAGTGGCCATAGTGCACAGGATCAAACGTGCCTCCAAAAATACCCAGCTTCATCGAATTGCATCCTCGGTCATCAAAAAATAGATTAGGGAAGTCGGGCAGATCGCATCAAAATTCAGCGAAGCAACGAACGGGCAAGTTGACAGTAAATTGAAGCGGACCCGTCGAACGACAAGAAGCTAACGTCGACCACACACTCACAATCATCTGCAGCTGAAATCACCAGACTGCTGTGACAACGACCGTCATCCCAGCAGTCATTGTTTCGAACACAGTATGGAGGGTTGAATCGTGAGACGGTGCCGTTGCTGTACGGTGCCATCGTGAGACGGTGCCATCGCCAGACGGTGCCATCGCCAGACGGTGCAATCGCCAAGCGGTGCGATCTCTAGAATGTCACCTTGCCACTTGAATCTGGCTGAGCAATTTGCAGGCTGCGATCAAAACCTCTCGTCGAACGATTCGTGATCGCTCCGTCAGATGGTATGGGAATTTGAGGATCAGCAGCAGGAGGTGCAGGCATTGGTCCGCCAGGAGGCATTTCAAACGGCACATCAAAATCAGAAGGCAACGGAGGTTGATTCCTTTCTCCGGGCACCTGATCAATCGTCTCTGGAATTCCGGGCACACGACTTGGTGGTCCAAAGGTCGCTTTTCCTGAATCACCGTCCGCTCTTTGCAATGCTCCAGGAATTGTCGGCCGATCATCGGTGTCTAAAGATTCCCAAGCAGAATCCGTGTGACCTCCAACAAAGTTCATCGGCTTAGTTTTCAAGTGATGAGCATCGAATGCATGAGTTCGTTCTAGGGCTCGCTTCATCGCGAACGGAGCAGCCGCTGGGTGCCAGTTGCCTTCCGCCAGATAGATCTGGTTGTCGACTAAAGTGGTGCCTTTACGGAATCGCAGTTCGGCAATCGCCTTGTTGTATTCAATCACACTTCGCATGTAAGCCTGCTGGGCGTCTCGTTGTTGAATCTTTGCTTGCAGATACAGGTTCAGCAAATCACTGCCACTTCGCTCGGCAGAATTCACCTTCTGGTCAACGATTCCCACGTAGCGATTGGCGACATCAATGCGGCTCATTCCGTCGCTCGCCAAGGTATACCAACGTTCCATTTCCAGCATTGAACCGGAAAGTTCATAGGCAACTTCCCACTCTTGAGCCTTCAATAACTCGCGAGCCTTGCGAAGTCGAAGCTCGTAGTTGCGAACCTGAGCACGAGCAAGCCGAAGGCCAACTGGCACCGACAGTTGCAGTCCAAGGTTCCAGCCGGGATTGTTTAAGCTACCAAAATTACTGGCGAGAGAATCCAGTTCATCACTGCCGTTAAATGCCAATTGATCTCCAAGACCATTCACTCGGTATTGACCAACAGCGTCAAGGCGAGGACGAGTCAGGCTGCGAGCTGCTTTCAACTGCAAATCCAAGCTCTTGATTTCCCACTTTTGTCGTCGCAGTTCAACTCGATGAGACAAAGCTTCTTGCATCGATGCTTCCCACATCGGCTTCAATTCCGCTTCGGATGGATCGTCAGCTGGGTACAAGAAGTCGCCATCGTTTAGTGGCAGGCTGCACAAACGACGCAGTCGAGCTTCTCGATCAAGAACGTCGGCCAATGATCCACTGATGCGAGCTTTCGCTTCAAGAATTCGGCCTTCCGCCTGAATGATTGAATCACCCGCTTCTCGACGCTGTTTAAGCTGAGAATAGAAACGAACTAAATCGTTGAACGCGGCTCGTTCAGATTTATAAAGTCGAAGAAACAGATCCAAATCCCAATAGGCAAGTTCGATGTCTCGAACCAACGTCTGAACAGATTGCTCAAATTGAGTCATCGAAATATCTCCGTTGATGCGCGAAATCAGCACCCCCTGAGACACACCGGAAACACCTCGCAGTGATTGATTTAGCGGACCAGCTGTGCGAGTGAATTCAGAACCGTAACCGGCTAGCAAGGGCTGACGAAGTTCACCTTGAATCAAACCGCTGTAAGAAGAACTGAAGGCCTGCGAAAGAGGACCTCGGTTGTTGCCGTCGTAGTTGAGGTTAAAGTCCACAGCAGCCGTTGCTCCACTTGCGAACGGCTTTTCAAGACGACTCTGACTCGTGAAGGATTCGGTAACCAGAGATTGGCCCTGACCGATACCAACGTTGGCTTGGTTTTGAGGAACCGAGTTTCGCCCCCATGTTGCGTTGGATGTGAAGAGTGCGTCGAAGTCCGACAATGCGGCTTCGTAACCACGGTTGCCAAACAGAAATCCAGTTTGCTGAATCGCTGGATCCAAAATCGATGGAGCAGTCGCTGGCCGACCCAATATGGGGTTCCCCGGACTGCCTAAAGATCCCGCGTCACGAAGCACGGTGGCTTTCTGAAGGGCCATTTGAATGCATTCATTCAACGTTACTTCGCGAGGATTAACTTCGTCCAGACTGTGGATGGATCGAGGTGCGTCAAACAGAGCGGGATCGTATGACTCGGCTTCTTCTTCAACGGGATATTCAATCGAAGACGCTCGATCGACGTAATACGACAAAGCCTCATCGCTCTTCCACAAGTATTGAAGACGCAACGGACCGACGGCGCACCCTTGAAGCATCATTGCTGATGTCAATAGGCAGATCACCCAGATGGAATGCGATTTGACCACGCGTCCTGTCTCCCCCCAATGCATCGCTAATGCAATGCAGTGCTCTGGAACTCCATGTCCCCGTTCATGAGCGTTTGGAGGTGGCATCAACACGGCCACCTCCGGCTTGCACACGGCAACCCTTTAAGTCGGTATCGTCAGAATCATCGTCAAACTTTGCCTCAACCGAAAAACGGAAAGAATCCCAATAATCCTTACAGTTTAACAAGCAGCAATTGCTGGTTTTTCACCAAGCGATAAAGTGCAGCTCACTTTTTCTAGCGCTCGAAACGCCATTCTGAATTCAGAATCAATCCCATGCCTGACTCACCCAATTCAAATCGCACCATTGTGCTTGCCAGTCGAAACAAGAAGAAGACAGGCGAAGTGTCCGCACTGCTTGCCACAGTCGGCTTCGACGTGGTCCCCGTCACTCAGTTCCCAGACGTGCCTGAAGTTGTTGAAGACGGAGACACCTTCGCCGCCAACGCCGCCAAAAAAGCCACAGAAGTCGCCGTTGCTCTGAACCAATGGGTGATTGGTGAAGACAGCGGTTTGAAAGTTGACGCTTTGAAAGGAAAGCCTGGAATCTATTCCGCCCGTTTTGCTGGCGAGCATGCCACCGACGAAGACAATAATCAAAAGCTACTGCATGAACTCATTGACGTTCCAGATGCCAAACGCGGAGCAGGATATGTTTGCAGTGTGGCTTTATCTGACCCGTCAGGAAACGTTCAAGTGGTCGCAGAAGGAACGTGCCGAGGACGAATTTTAACAGAAGCGCGAGGAGAAGGTGGTTTCGGGTACGACCCCTACTTTTTGATCCCCGAGTACCATTGCACATTTGGAGAACTCAGTGCTCTTGTAAAACGACAGCTAAGTCATCGAGCACGAGCCTTTCATCAGTTTCTCCCTAAGCTGTTAAATGTGTCCGATCAGTTCAGCTAGTCGGGTGCATTGATTTCACAGTGGGGCCCTTGAAAGGATCCGCATCCAAGCAGATGTTTCATCCTTCCCCTACAATGCAAGAAACGATGAAAGTGATCGGGTGTGATTTCGGAGCCTCATCCAAAGCCGGGCTTCAAGCCAAGAAGACCATTCTGATTGAAGCAGAAAGAGTGGCCGACAAGACGTATCGGTGTCACGACACCGGACGGAATAAACGACTTGTAAGCCACCGCAAGCTTCAAAAAAAAGGTTCCTCAGCAGGGTGGAAACATAACCGAGCTGGTTGGACGATCGCGGACCTCGCAGACTCGCTGGCAAACGATGCATCCGTCATGGCCGCAGGTTTTGACTTCCCATTTTCTATTCCCGTGTCTCTGCTGCAATCTGCCACGTTCGCTCAGGTTGTTCAACAACAAACGTTTGGCAACCGAACCACTTGGGTCGCTTTCTTAAAGCGACAGCTCACTTTGCATTTCGAAACAGAACACGCATCATCGACTCTCACGTGCCTTCGCAAGGTTGATGCATGGAAGCGGCAGACCTTCTGGCAAAACAGACAGACGGACCAAATCGCGAAAGCTCAACCGCCTCTCAAACACGTGTACCAAAATGTCTTCAACATGACGTTGTTGGGAAACCTGTTGTTGGCAAAGCTGGAAGTCGCTGGATTCACAACCGTCTTGTCAAAGCGGCAACTTGGCCTATCAATCCGTCCGTGCGTCGAAGCGTACCCGGCGTTGGTCGCCAAGCGAATCGGAGTCATGGGAAGCTATAAACAGCAACCTCAACAGTGCATTCAAAAAGCAGTCGATTGGCTCGCGCAGCAGGGAATCACTTTGCAGCTAACAGACAAACTGAAAACGGCGTGCGAAACCTATCAAACGGCAGAAAACGACTTCGACGCAGCCGACGCACTTCTGTGTCTTGTCACGTCGATTTGCGTATTGGAAGGGCAAGCAGAAATTCTCGTCGGATCAGCTGACGAAACCGTGCAACTTCAAGAAGGCGGAATCGTTGTCCCCGCAGTAAAATCGTAGTCCGCCACCCAAGTCCAGAAGCGAACAACCGCTCAGACCGGGTCGACAATTCGAGTCAAGATCAAGGATTCGCCGCCATTCAGCTTTAGCTCGAGTCGCACTTCGACTTTTTTCTCTGGCACGATTGGTTCAGAATGATCGAACATCCACAAAGTTCCGGGCGAACTCCCGTCCTTATAGTGGCCATCGGACCAATCTTCGGCATCGACATTCCAACTTTGAGGGGCCCGCGTACGCTTGCTTAAAACGCAAGGTTGAATCACCCCCTCTTGCTCGATCAATACCTTCACGATTTCAATCGTGGCCACTTTGGACGTTGTATTGAACACACGAATCCCATGGATACCCAAAGCAGAACCTCGCGGCGTGACCTTGGATCTCACAGAGACATTGCCAAGTGAAACGGCGAGACCCTCTTTTTCATAATCTGGGCCGAGCGTCGCCTTGTACCGTTCGCAATCTGTCGCATCAAAATTGGCTGCTTGGGCGGCCACGCAAATTTCCTCGGCGTTGACCTCCTTGAATGACTCAAGGTAAGCGACAAGTCGGTTGCTTATATTGATTCCGTCGTGCCCCACTCGTACCAGTTCGAAGCGAACGGTCGCGATCACAGACAATGAACGGCCACTGACGAGACGCTTCAGAAGGCGACTCTCCAATCTAGAATCTGTAAAGGTCGAAACTTTGATCTCGTCCCCATCAAAGCAAAAGAAATGAACGACGTCGCGATATGGCGGATTCGCGCTGGTTCCGTTGAACCGTCGCTTCACACTTAATCGACCGGCAAGCTGATAACGTTCGTCTTGAATGCCTTCCAATTCGAATCGAGCCGACTGAGGAACTAAAACCGAATCCTTTCGATTGATAGCCTTCGATTCATCCTCATCAGCGAAGGCAACCTGACCTGTCGCTAGCAACAGCAAGACAAGAGAACTCTGTGACAGAATGACGCCTAAATATTTCATGATTGGCATAATGCTTAGTACGAGGTTTGGAAACTTGAGGCAATCACTTCGTGAGACTCTACGAACGCGGTCAGCGAACTCGCAAAGCGAAAATATAAAATCAGAATCTGCAAACCCTATTGCATCGATTCACAAATTGATATGCCGTCCGTTGCACCGAAGACAAGTTGCGCCGAAGACAAGATGCGGCAACCCAAGATGCGTTCACCCAAGTGAAGACGCGATTAAAAGCGATTGTCTTAATCTCACTGCCCGGTGAAGAAGGTAACCCGACGGGTGAGCGAGGGAGATCGGATGTGCAGAACGTCAGGGTTTCGAGGGGATTCATCCCTCGCT
>JBDWHY010000150.1:0-1213 GCA_039974975.1 Fuerstiella sp.
ATACCGGAACCGACTGGACGATCAGCAAGGCGGGCACGAAAAACCTGGCCCAGGGGGCGGTTTTCATATGCTTTTGATAGTAGGGGAACAGTAGTGAGAAGCAGCCGAGCAACAGGAAAAACAAGGACCAGGGGCGACTGATGAAGACTAGGACGTCGTCCGACCTTGCGAACACCTGACTGAGGCGTGCTTCGGCAATTCCGCCAAGCACCACCCCGAGCACCATCGGAACGATTGGGAATCCGAGAGCTCGAATGACAAACCCGATGATCCCGAAGATGAACAAGGTCCACATGTCGTAGGTAACGTTGTTTAGAGAGAAAATTCCGACGGAGCAGTAAAACAGGATCACGGCCGTCAACATGTACATCTTCACTTTCGTCACATGGACAAAGGCCCGCAACGTGAAAGACTGCATGAACAACATCATGAAGTTGGCCACAAAGAATGCCAGAAATATCGAATAGGCAATCTGTGGTTCGTCAGTGATGAAGGACGGGCTCGGGATCACGTCATGGATGAGCAACGCGCCAAGCATGATTGCGGTCATGATGTCGCCTGGCAAGCCAAGTGCCATCATCACGATAAGTGCCCCACCTGCTGTGGCATTATTTGCGGACTCGGGAGCGATAATGCCGTCGATCGCACCTTTCCCAAACTTGTCAGACTCTTTGCTGGTCTTCTTTGCCTGGTCGTAGGCAAGAATATTCGAGATCGTGCTTCCAGCTGCTGGAAGAACACCAACAAAAACACCGATCAGAGACGAGCGAACCACATTGCCCCAGCGGCGCAGCACTTCCCGCGCCGATCCAAGGTAATCGATATGGACGGCATGGGCCTCATCACCACCAAGACGCTGGTGAGCTTTCTCTGACGTGCGTACATCCCCCAGCAACCTGCTGAAAGCGAACAGTCCGACAAGGACGGGTAGGAATGCGAAACCTTGAGCCGCTGCATCTACGCCGAAGGTGAACCGCGGCAGACCAAAAACGACATCACTGCCGACGGTGGAGATCAGCAGGCCAAGAAGAGCTGCGATCAAACCCTTCAGAATTTGATCACCAGCCATGCTAGCTGTCACGGTCAAGGCAAAGAGGATCAGCGAGAAATAATCTACGGGCTGAAATTCGAGGCCAATCAGGGCCAGCTGTGGTGCAACCACCATCAGCACGACAGACGCGATAACGCCGCCAAAGAACGACGACCAAACGCC
>JBDWHY010000151.1:0-35953 GCA_039974975.1 Fuerstiella sp.
TGCAACAGCCCGGCGGGCAAGATTTTCAAAACACTCCTCCATGAAACAACTTACAGCGATTTTTACGAGCGAAATCCTGTGATCGCCCAGACCGCCATACCTATTGCAACATCCATACCTTAAAAAAATGAGTCGCCGTGGCGTAAGAAGAAAGCCATCTTGTGCTCATGTTCTTCTGGCCTCCGCCAGTCGCATTAGCCATCGCCTCGATTTCAAATGAGTCCTGATCAAAAAAATGGAACAAATATCTCGTCAATGTTTGTTGAGTGTCAGCACGAATACATGCAACTCGCTGATTCAGCGCTGCCGGAAGATCATTCTGTGCCAGCATCGCAACACGGCCAACGTTACCCGTTAGCGACATAACCAAATCTTTTTCCCGCAGAAGGTACCTCTGAATCTCTTCTGCGGTCTCCTGCGGATAAAACTTGAGATCCTTGTCAGACATTTTTCCTTTTTGGACATCTGATATACGGACTACTCGAATTCCGGCGTCTGTGTACCGTGCACTCTTGAAGGCGAACCCGTTTAGGATTTGAGAGACAGACGCCAACGGTTTCCACTCCACTTGACCTCCATCAAGTAGCTTGTCTATAAAACTGAAATCGTTCACGCCACGACCTCCTTTCCCTCGATCTCCGCTACGATCGCATCAATCTCCGAACGCAACTGATCGATCCTAGCCACCGTCTTCTTTAACTCGCCGTTGAGTTCGTCAATGTCTACCTTCTCGCGAGTGTCCTTGCCGTCGACATAGCTGTTGACGGATAGGTTGTATTCGTTCTCGGCGATCTTGTCGCAAGGGATTGATTGAGCGAAGTGGTCAATGTTCTGCTTGCTGGCGAAAGCCTGCATGATGGCTTCGATGTGCTGATCGGTCAGGATGTTGTTATTGGTTTCTTTCTTGAAGTAATCTTCGCCGCTGGCGTCGATGAACTGAACGTCCGTGTCGGCCTTGTGCTTGGACAGTACCAGGATATTCACGGAGATGGTGGTGCCGTAAAAGAGATTCGGAGCGAGTGAGATCACCGTTTCGACGTAGTTGTTCTCGACCAGGTACTTTCTGATTTTCTGCTCGGCTCCACTTCGATAGAAAATCCCCGGGAAGCAGACAATCGCCGCTCGGCCTTTGCTGGACAGATAACTGAGTGCGTGCAGCACGAAGGCAAAATCCGCTTTGGACTTGGGTGCCAGCACTCCCGCCGGAGCAAAACGATCGTCGTTGATCAGCGTCGGGTCGTCGCTGCCAATCCACTTCACTGAATAGGGAGGATTGGAGACGATCGCGTCGAACGGTTTCTCGTCTCCAAATGTTGGATCGATCAGCGTGTTTCCCAGCTGTATGTTGAACTTGTCGTAGTTGATGTTGTGCAGGAACATGTTCATCCGAGCCAGGTTGTAGGTCGTATGATTGATCTCCTGCCCGAAGAAGCCCTCTTCAATGATGTGTTCTTCAAAATGCTTCTTGGATTGCAGCAACAGCGAACCGGAACCGCACGCCGGGTCGTAAATCTTGTTGACCTTGTCCTGCTTATGCATCGCCAGCATCGCAATCAGCTTGGAGACATGCTGCGGTGTAAAGAACTCGCCACCCGATTTGCCTGCGTTGGCCGCATAGTTGGAGATCAGAAACTCGTAGGCGTCGCCGAATAAATCGATATCGCTGCCCTGAAAGTCGCTAAAATCCAGTCCCGATACGCCTTTCAGCACAGACGCCAGGCGAGAGTTTTTGTCCTTCACCGTGTTGCCCAGTCGATTGCTGGTGGTGTCGAAGTCGGCGAACAAGCCCTTGATGTCGACTTCGGACGGATAGCCACTTGCTGAACTTTCAACGGCCGCAAAGATGGCCGCCAGATCCGTGTTCAAGCTTTCGTTGGTGTTGGCTGCTTTCGCGACGTTCGCGAACAACTCGCTGGGATAGATGAAGTACCCCTTGGTCTTGATGGCATCGTCTTTAATCTCCGGCGTGATGACGTCATCGTCGAGTGCGGCATAGTCGATGCTTTCGTCACCGGCTTCGATGTACAGGGCAAAGTTTTCACTGATAAAGCGATAGAACAGGGTGCCCAGGACATACTGCTTGAAGTCCCATCCATCCACAGAACCGCGTACGTCATTGGCGATTTGCCAGATTTGGCGTTGTAAGGCAGCACGTTGCTGAGATCCGGTCATTCGATTGTTGTTCTTTGTGAGTGACTTTGCCCGTTATCGCTCGCTGGATCTAGATGCAGACTGAGTTGCGTCACAGGTCGTCTAGCGAAGGTCGGAACTCTACCAAAGTCCGGACGCCTTAGATATGGTTTGGGCGTTCCGTTCGCACCAGAGGACATGCAGTGACCACACCGACCGCCAAGACGATCCAAATCTACTTGCCGACTGGCGAACCGCGGGGGATTCGCATCGCCGAAATCACAACGCGAATCGTTCAAGCGGTTTTGATTCCACGAAGCGATCTGGCCCAAGGCAAGCAGCGTAAGGAGCTCGATCTGCCGGGAGTGTATTTCCTTTTTGGTGAGGACGAAGACGGCGCGAAGCCGATCGTTTACATCGGACAGACGGAAGATGCCTGTAAGCGATTCGACAGGCACAACAAGACCAAGACATTTTGGAAAACTGCGATCTTCTGTGTCTCCAAGACCCAGAACTTCACGCAGGGCCATATCCGATACTTGGAATGGTACTGCATGCAGAGAGCGAAAGAGGTCAACCGCTATTCGCTCGACAATGGCCAAGTGCCAGACAACTCGACGTACGTTCCGGAACCGATGGAAGCGGAACTGCTGGACGTGTTTGAAACCATCAGCACGTTAGTTTCAACGCTTGGCTATCCTGTGTTTGAGCCGATTGCGAAGCAGGGCTCTGCATCGATCACGTTCTATTGCCGTGGTGGTGGAAGCGATGGAAAAGGCGAATTGGTCGAAGACGGTTTCGTGGTACACGAAGGAAGTAGAGCCCGCATGGATGTCGCACCGTCTGGAGCATCGTCTGTAAATCCGCAACGCGAGAAGTTGTTGACCGCTGGAGTTCTTGAAGAACGCGACGGCGAATACTTCTTCACCCAAGACTATCTCTTTGCGTCGCCGAGTACGGCAGCAGCTGTTGTGCTTGGCCGAACAGCGAACGGTTGGGTGGAATGGAAGGACAAGAACGGCGCAACGCTAAGCGAGGTCCATCGCGATACGAATGAGGCTGAAGACGCGGCCGATACGTAGCAACGCGGTCTACGATCCAGCAACCCACGCCGCCACCCAACCTGTGAAGCTGATTGGTGCCATGCATGCGGCGCACATCTATGATGTGCATGGTGCTTGGCCGTTTTGCCAAATGAAGAGGAAGCAGATCCGGGAACAGTACGTCCGTGGATTTCAAGGATGATGGCGTGTGACGGCGTGTGAGGGCGTTGAGTGACGGTGGTCGGAGTCGTGAGGGGGGTGGCTAAACCCGATTGCACAAGAGCCGGACGGGGGGCACACTGGTGGGAACCTGTTCGTTTTTTCGACGCATTCTTCTCACTCATCAGGGCCAGTTCTATGTGCAAAAAGAAGCCGCGAAAGTACACCGAGTACCCGATTTTTTACGGAATGTTCACGGGGGGTATTGGGCGACCAAACCTATTGCTGCAGGGAGGGCGACGAACGGGGCAGCAGTTCGGCCTCGAAGGATTGGAAGAGATGGAGCGAGTTCAATTTGAAAATGCCATGACTCGGCTTGCTGCTGGCAGGCTTTTCCGATTCGCATATCATCACCCAGAGCTGATCTGCCCACTCTGGAACCAACTCGGGGTTGAGGAGAAGGATGAAGTGAAGCATTTCGGTGGTGAAGTGATTGGAGGAACGACTGTCTCTGCAGGGCTCACCACATTGTTGTGCAAGAAACTCCCGAAGAAGCTGATCCTCCCTTCGTTCTTGGTGATCACCTGCCACGGATTCATGGCTTCTTTGTGGAATCGAAAGGATGGCCCACCACCACCGCCACCTTCCGCTGGAGGTGGTGGCCACGGGATTGCTACCTAAGACGGCGACACCGAGATCTTTCTGAGATAGATCAGCGGGCCAGTGGGAGTGGATGGTTGATGACGGCACGAAAAAGCTGTGACGACACAAGTTCGCTACTGAAAAGAGGCCGCCCATGTGCATTTGCGAGCATACTGTTGCAGCGGGTCAGACGACGAGAGTGATCACATGATCCGAAGGCTGAAATTCGAGAAGCTGATTGGCGCCATGCATGCAACATGCAACATGGTATGCATGGTACCTAGCCATTCTGCCTTGAGACAGCACTTCTTGAGACGTCGGCTAGAATCACAGGGACACAAATCGTTGCGTCCGAGCTTTTCTTCCAGCAACTGCTCGCCATGAACGATCCGCACTCTTCGCTTCACCTGAGTTCCGGAGGGCCGTCTTCAATTTCCAAGGGGCACGGCGAAGCTTGCTCATCGTCTGGAAAAAAAAGGGAAGTTCGTCGTGTTCCTGATTTGAGTTCCGCATGGCACACCTATCCGTGCCTGCTTTTTGGTTCCATGGATGACACCTGCTTCAGTGAATGGTTCACCTGCAATCAGGCAACACTGCACGATTGGTGCTGTCGTCATGGCGTTGAGTGGCTGTCGAGTTCGAGCCTTCAGGTGGTTTCCACGAATTCGTCTCTGAGCAGTCCGAATAACAGGTCATCGATGGGTTTCCCGTCTCGGAAATAGCCGTTTCGCAGCGTCCCTTCGTGTCGAAATCCGGCTTTGGTCAGGACTCGGGCTGAACGAGGATTTGTGGCGAAGACTTTGCCGTAGATGCGATGTAGCTGAAATCTTTCGAATGCGAATTGACAGAAACACCGGACGGCACAGGGCATGATTCCCCGTCCCCAATAAGGCTTCGCCAACCAATAGCCAATTTCTCCCTGCTCGTTCTCAACAAAGTCCAATGCGCCGACTTCACCAATCAATTCGTCGTCTGTGTTTCGAATTGCCAGATTGATCTTCTGGTCTCGTGTGACTGACAAATCAATGACGCCTGACAACCACTGATCTACATCAAACTCCGTATACGGAAACGTGATCCCCGCAGTGTTTCTCTGGAACTCATCAGTCTCATTCAGATGCTTCAGATAAGCGGGGCGGTCGTCCCATGAAATCTGAGACAAAGTGATCTCGTCGGTCACACGAATACTGCGGAATGAATCAGCGACTCGGGGTGGACCATCAGTGAGAGGCTTGCCAAGACTTTTTCGGTCTTCAATCTGGTATCCACAGCGCTGATAGAACTCCACAACTTCGGAGCTCGTTGAACGGACTTGAAGGTTTACCTTTGGACAACCAAGTTCGATCAACGTTGACTCTGCCGCATGAAGCAGAATTCGCCCGATTCCATTCCTGCGTTGTTCAGGGAGCACGGCGAGACTGTAGATCCAGCCTCGAACTCCGTCGTATCCAGCTTTGACGGCACCAACGATACACCCACCTTGCTCAGCGACAAACACGAGACCATCACCTCGGTTTAATTTTCGGATGAGAGCGTCTTTCGGTTCGTTCCACGGCTGCGAGTCTGGCATGACATTTTGCCAAAGAGCGATCAGAGACTCGCTGTCGCTTGTTTGAAATTGACGAACAGCAAGATCAGGTGCCATTTTGAGCTTCCCAGCGTAACAGTTTTTAATGCGCTAACCGAAATTCGAACGACCAGTGGTGGTGTCGGTTTTTCCGTCATGGCCGGACCAATTGGGAGGAATGTGTGAATCAAAATTCATTCCCCAAGGAAGCGGATTGGTGCCATGCCTGTGGCACACTCCATGATACGCATGGAGCCTATCCGTTCGTTTCGCCTAGTTCGCCAGGCGCGGATTGAAATATGAGCACAGGACTGAAAATCCTGGTGTCGGGCGTTCTTTCACTTCATTCGCAGATTGCGTCGATCGGGTTCCCCTTTATTCTACAAGGGGCTTCTCGGGATGAGGCTCTTGGAAGCAGGGCTTGTAGCGCGGCGAACCGCTCGATTTGGACACTCAAACGCTTTTAGCTTCATCTCTTGATCTCAGAGTTCGATCGTCTGATTTTGTAGTCCCCTCACTGATGTGCTCGCCCTTCAGTGATCACGGACAAAGCAGTGACCGAGGACAAAACAGTGACCGCGCACAAAAAAAAACGCTGATGAGACCATTGTGATCTCATCAGCGTTTTTCTGAGTCGGGGCGACATGATTCGAACATGCGACCTCCTGCTCCCAAAGCAGGCGCTCTAGCCAGGCTGAGCTACGCCCCGATTGTGTTGAAGACTGTTGCCCTCATCACGGTTGAAGATTCATTCTGTCTTCCGAAACCAGACACTTGGACTGGCTGAAAGGTTCGAATTTCTTCGAGCGACGAAGTCTAGTGTCACATCGGTTGCGAAGCCAGAGCCAAGCTCGCGAATTTTTGACGGTCCGCTCGGGTTCTCATTCGAGAAAATGAAATCCGGCAATTTTTGCTTCATTGCCATTCAAAATTTGAGGACCAAGAAGTGAATTTGCACTTGGGCTTGCGTCAACGGTTGGAATTCAGGATCTGAAACCTGGCTGAAATCCAACGAAAAAGTGCTGGTAGGAATCGCATTCCAGCCAGCACTTTATCGATTTGATCTGATTTTTCGCAACAGATTCACAATGACATTGTCATTGTGAATTCTTTGCGGGAGGCAGACTTACGCTGCTTGATCCAATGTTTCTGCTACTTCTTCGTCTTCATAAACGAGATAGTAGATGTTGCTAGAGGCTTCTTCCAGCAGGTGTTTGATGTTTTCGCTTTGGCTGTTTTCGATCAGGCCATCCAGAATTTCAACCACTCGATCCACTTCGTCGCTGCAGATTTCTTCGAAATCACTGTCGGTGGAGTTATTCAATTCTTCAGACATATTGTTGTCTCCTTTGTCGCTTCGGGGGGCTGAATCACTGTGTTGGGGATTCCGCTTCAATCCAGAATCATCAAATTCGTTGCTGAAGGGAATTCAGATTCTGAAAACACTGAGCAGTACTTTCATCGTCCGTCTCACGGGATTTCGATTGCCTTCGTTCACAGTTTTGTCGTGAGAACCATGAACACGGCGAATCTTGGTACAAACCGAGCTGGGCGTCAGCACTGATTTGTTCCATTCCCTCATATCGACTCATTTCACTCGCCACTGCGACACAATCTGCAGTCCCGGTCGGCTGGAGTGTGCAATGCCGCAGGTGGAATCGGCATCTTTTGCCCCGATGGGCTAGCCGGAGCTGTGTCCGAAATTTCTGCCATTCTTTGGCGAGCGGGAAATTGAGCTTCAGCTTGGCAATCTCTGCCGCCCTGAAACTTCAGGCGTCGCTGGCCAGTTGCCATGACAGAAACGGAAAAGACGAATTCGAAGACAGTGACAGAAACAGCATCGCACGATGTTCCGTCAATTCGGATCTGAAAAACTATCTCAGATGGCCTTCTGGTACACCGCACGTTTTTGGGGCAGCAGATGGCCGCTTTCTGAATTTGCTTGGCCTATAAAGGGCTTTCCTCATTGAGATCTGTGATGGCTGCTTGACTGGGCGGCTGCGTTCGTCAGCGGCTCTTCCGAGACAGCTTGGATGCTACATGCGATCTGATGGGTACGCCGTCACGACTTCGGTTCCGTTTTCGATGACCAATCGAAGGAACCGGCATTCTTTGTTGTTATTACGTTTGCCCTTTTGGCCTCCCACATAGCCAACTCGTTGATTCAGGTTTGCGGTGTAGACCGTGCGATCTCGTTGAGATTCTTTGCGAGCATTTTTGTCTCCGTTTTTGCCCATCAGGTAGGCCTTGTCGATCCATTCTAAAATTTGATCTCGGTCGCCATCGAAGACTCCGTGGACGGGTTTGGAAGGGTTATCTTTGGCGTGCTTCAGGACGTGCTTCAAACGATGGCCGTCGGCACTGCCGGGAACATACATCAGTCCGGCCGTCGATCGGAATTCGTCCCGAGTTCCTCGAACCAACGTCAGCTTGCCAAGGCGAGGCTTGTCGGCTGGTTTTTTCGTCGTCTTGGAGCCACTGGCGTTCGATCCGTTCGGATTCAGTTTTGTATTGCCAGCAGTTGACGATTGAGAATCTTTGGTTTTGGAACTGCTTGTTGTTCCCTTTGGATTCGACTTAGTGCTGCTGGTTGAGGGAGTAGAATCTTTCTTGGTTTGTTTCGTCGTCGTTTGTTGACTTGCAGCGACTGTTTTGTCGCTTTTGAAATTGTCTCCGTCGGAATCGTCGTTTGAATCTTCTCGAACAGAAGCCAATAGGTCATCTAATGACAAATCAGCATCTGAACTGGCATTGGCTGATGTCGAGCGTGAATTTGAGTTTCTGGAATTGGAATCTGTCTGAGCGACCGAGTTGTCGCCCGACTGGCGATCCGCCATGTATTCATCAAACTTTGGTTTTAGCAACGCCACGCCAATAATAACGATCAGCGTGAGACCTCGGACCCAAAGACGTTTGTTCGACAGCAGTTGTTTCTGAAGGCTCATGATGTGCTAGCGTCGCAAGACGTTTTCGTGATGGAGTAAGGATGATGAAGTGGGGCCCGTTGTATCAGCAATCAAGTGACTTGTTGTGAATGCTGTCGTTGACCCTGGTTGACGCCAATGAATTGCTCGGGCTTTGAGAGCGTGACTTCAGTTTTGGAGCATCGCTGCGGCTACTGCAAGAGGCTTTTGTTCAACACGTCTCGGGCTTGTTCGAAGTAATCCTGCCATACCACTTCAGGGCCTTCGTTTTTCAAGCAGTCTCGAACTTTCTGAAGTGTGTTTCTTGCCATGTGGGGGCATCGATTGCACGCACATGTTTCACCGGTTGATGCGATGATTCCTGGCACGGGAATAAACTTGTGTTGCGGAGCCGACTTTTCGAAGGCATGAATCATGGCGGCTTCTGTAGCGACCAAATACGTGGTTGGCTGCTTTTCGGCCATTACATACTGACGCAGTTTTTCTGTGCCGCCGATGAAGTCTGTGATTTCCAAGATGTTTTGAGGACATTCGGGATGAGCAATCACTTGGCTGCCAGGATGATTCCGTTTGGCTCGAATCAAATCCTGAATGCTGAAGACTTCGTGAACCATGCACGACCCCGGCCACAAAATCATTTTGCGACCTGTGACTTCCATCAAGTAGCGTCCAAGATGTTGGTCGGGAACAAACAGAATTTCTTTGCCCTTGGGGACTCGTTCGATAATGTCTTGAGCATTGCCGCTGGTCACAATCCAATCGCACAAGCTTTTTACAGCCGCCGATGTGTTGATGTAGGCCACTGTTTCGAAGTCTCGACCTTGGCTGCGAAGTTGTTCTTGAAAGATGGCCAACTGATCAGCTGGGCAGCTTTCGGCTAATGAACAGCCTGCCATCATATCTGGAATCAAGACTCGCTTTTCGGGACTCATGATCTTTGCGGATTCACCCATAAAATGGACTCCGCTAAACACGATCGTGGACGTCTTTACTTGAGTGGCATCTCGAGCCAGTTTCAGACTGTCTCCAGTGAAGTCGGCGATGTCTTGGATTTCTCCGTCGACGTAAAAGTGAGCCAGGATGCTGGCGTCCTTTTCCTTTTTCAAGACTTCAATTTCATCCATCAGGTCCAATGGATCTTCGTAAACGTCTTCAGCATTGGGTGTAACGACCGGCAGTGACATGAATGGACCTTGAACGATAAAGACGGTGTTTGAAGATAGATGTCTTCAAGTGGCAATCAGTGTGTATCAGGACACATTATTGTCTTCGTAGCCGAATACGTCGACCTCTTCCGGGTTTTGGTTTTGTAAATTCTCTTGTCAATTGGCGGCAGGCCTCGGGTTTGGCTCTTGTCGAACCTGTCCTTGCGAACCAGTGTCATTCATTGGTTTTCGGCACTTGCAGGGGGCTGGTTCGCAGGTACGATTCCGCGTTCTGCTGTCTGCTTTCCTTCGGTCTAACGAAATTTGACATGACTGTTCGTACTCGATTCGCTCCCAGCCCTACCGGATACATGCATATCGGCGGCATGAGAACTGCCTTGTTTAACTGGCTGTGGGCCAAACAAAACGGCGGTCAGTTTATACTGAGAATCGACGATACCGACGTCGAACGAAACCGCAACGAAGCGTTGGGCCCCATCTTGGATGCATTTCGCTGGCTTGGATTAGACTGGGACGAAGGCCCTGAAGTGGGGGGCGATTATGGCCCATACTATCAATCCGAACGCAGGTCACTTCACGACGTAGCATTAAAACGGCTGCTTGATTCCAAGGCCGCTTACTACGACTTTGAACCGCCCGAAGAAACTCGAGCTCAACGAGAATTGGCCGAAAAAGAAAAACGTAACTACATCAGTAGTCGAGTTTCCTTAGATCTTACGGCCGACGAAGTGCAACAAAAGTTGGCCAACGGTGACGCTCATGTCGTCCGGTTCTTGGTGCCTCGAGATCGCACGGTGTCGATCACAGATCATGTGCGAGGTCATGTGGAATGGAATTGCGGGCTGATGGTCGACCCAGTTGTAGCTCGAGCCGACGGTTCCCCTTTATACAACTTTGCGACGACGGTCGATGATGGTCAGTTGAAGATTTCGCACGTGATTCGGGCCGAAGAGCATCTGTCGAATACTCCGGTTCAAGTGCTGATTCACGAAGCTTTGGGCAATGATCTGCCTGAATTTGCTCATATTCCTTTTGTGGCGGCTCCGGGCGGAAAGAAAAAGCTGAGTAAACGAGACATCGCAAAATATCGCAACAGCCCCGCCTTCCGAAAGCTGTTTCAGTTGGGCGATGAAGTGCTGACAGCGCTGGGAATCGATGCGGCCGACGAAGCGCTGTCTCCTGTGATGGTCGCCTACTATCGCGAAGTGGGATTCCTTCCCGCTGGAGTCCTGAATTCGCTTAGCCGATTGGGTTGGTCGCTGGACGACGAAACAGAAAATATGTCATTGGATACCGTGAAGGACAACTTTGGGTTGAACCGAGTTGTTAAGGCGGCGGCAGGGTTGGATCCCGATAAACTGATGAGCTTTCAAGCTCATTGGATGGGCGAACGATCTATCGATGAAAAAGTGGAAGGCTGCCTTCCGTTTCTGAAGAAGGCGGGGTTGATTCCAGACGAAGTCGATGCCGAAATTCATCAGGTGGTGAAAGCGGCCGTTGAGCTATCTGCAGATCGTCTTCGAGTTTTCGGTGACATTGTGTTGATGCCCGAATTCTTTGTGACGGCTGATCAGTTGGCCTACAGCGAAAAAGATTTTCAAAAGCGAATTGTGGCGTCCGCTGATGCCGTCAATCTGCTGCGAGAACTGCGAACTGTCTTGGACGGTGCCGCTGAATTTAAAGCCGACATTCTGCACGATGCTGTGAATGACTTTGTTCAGCAGAAAGAACTGAAGTTCGGCCAAATTGGTCCAGCGCTAAGAATTGCAACAACCGGAAAAACCAAGGGGGCTGACCTGTTTCCAACCTTGGAATTTTTAGGCAAGGAAGAAACGTTGGCTCGGATTGACCGAACCATTAGCTTGGCAGAAGCCGCTCAGGTGGCCTAGTTACCAGAAGTTTTGCGACGGTTTTGTTTTCTAGAGTCGCTCGCTATCAGGCTCATTGCGGAAGCCTTGGTGGGGCTGCTCGTGAGCGTTGGCTGAGTCGCTGATTCAGCTAAGAGTGCGTGGGCAGGGACTCACAGAACGCCGATTGCAGAATGCTGGCGAGAGCAGCTGCTTTTGGCAATTTGCGCTGTGTGAACTGTCGAACGATGGCAAACTGCCATTGACACAAATCGGCAAAACACGCAGAACTAGGTTACGGACAGGCAGCATCCGACAGACAGTCTCCGAAAGGAGGCTGCTCAGGAAACGGGTGGGGAAAACAGGGTCGGAACCCCGTTTTCGCTGACTAAAAGTCCAATTTGCAACAGGATGTTGCAAAACCAATTATGATTCGTGAGTTCATTGCCAAGGAAGGCGAACGATGCTTGTTTGGAAAAAATGGTGTGTTTGTCTTGTGATGGCTTGCTACATGGGGTTCCTTTCATGGGGAACCTTGGCGCATGCTTTTAAGGTAGGCGTGGACGGCAATACCATCAGTTATTGGGCCGTTTGGGACATGTTCTGCGGCTGGTCGGCTTGGGATAATCGCACTCATATCATCGCGAAGGGTGCCAGCGGTAGGTTTTACGAGGTGAAGGAACCGTGGGGAGAATTTCATCCCTTTGGTAGTCTGTCTCGGATCCATTACGATCACACGAACCACTTGCTACCCAAGCATATTCGCAACATTCTGTCACGCACGGAACACGAGCCCATTGATCGGGTTTACGTTGTCGAGGAAGTTTGGCCCAAGCAGTACAACATGCCTCCACGGTTGTACGCTCACTACTTCGATCGCGAAAACGACAAGCAGTCGTACTTCAACCTTCGAGCTGTGTGCCAAGAAGACGGAAACGCGGTCGCCGTGTATCCCACATGGGATGCCAAGCAACGCTTAGGCAGCATCTACGACAATCCTCGACTTCGCCAACAAGCCAGTCGAGCGACCAGTATTTATAGCCCGCTGTTTACTCCGAATTCCGGGAGGCAGCCATCGTTTTCGCCGCGATCGCTTTCCGGCCCAATGAATACCAACTGATACGTGCGGCCAGATTTTCAACTGGGCTTCGTTGCTAAATTTGCGAACCGTCCCGCTGAAAAAATACTTCCGCTGCCTCGCGACTTTGGGCTAATTTCACACCATGTCGCACCACACTCTTCTGATTCGCATCTTTACGCGACCGAGCTTTCAAGATGAAAAAATCTGCCTCAAAATCGATTCGTGAATCGCTGCATGATTTCTTCTTTGCAGAAGAAGTGCCTTACGGGGCAGCATTGGTCAGAATTCTTGTGCCCATGATGGCATCTATCCCAATGTGGATGAGGTTGCCACGAGTTCGAGAACTGTTCACATCGGATGGTGCGACGACTCAAATTTTTGAGTTATTCGGCGAAGGCCCCGTGCTCTTTGTGATGCCTCCCAGCATCGCCATTCCGCTGTACGGAATTCTGCTGTTTAGCATGGTTTGCAGCGTCGTTGGTTTTCGAACTCGATGGTCACTTGCCATCGCGACCGTACTTTATGGCTACTTCAATCCACTGGATGCGATTTCCACTTTCACGAAGTATTCCGTGATCGCCACTCACATGCTGCTGTTGTTGACTTTGTCGAATGCGGGCGAAGTTTGGTCTGTGGATGCATGGTTGAAAAAACGTCGTAACGCGTCGTTGAGCGTGATGCCAAAAGCGTTTCCTATTTGGCCCATGCGGCTGATGCAGATTCTGTTTGCCTTCATCTATTTTGGAGCAGGCATCACCAAGATTCAGACTCAAGAATTCTTCAGTGGCGAACAAATGCGTTACTGGATGTTAAGCAACTGGAATTATTCCAACCCGATTGGTGAGTGGATGGCAATGTGGTCACCCATCTTGCTGTTCAGTGCTTACATCACGGTGCTGTGGGAAACGATGTTTGCCGTTCTTGTATGGCGACCAAAGTTGCGGTTGATCGTGCTGGCGATTGGGGCAATGTTTCACCTTGGCACTTGGGGACTGTTGGGCCTCAGAGTTTTTCCTTTGATTTGCCTGTCTGGTTACTTTGCATTCTTTTGTGAACGAGACCTGATTTGGGTTCGAGCGTGGGCGAAACGCTGGAAGTTAAGCCGCGTGTTGCAAATGCCAGCTGTGGCTATGAATCGAATGATGGATGCAATTCCCGGCTGGCTTCCAGCACCCGTAGCGTGGGGGTGTTTGTTAAGTGTCAGTGCAATCGCCGCGGTCGAAGTTGAAATGCAGATGAATGTGTACGGCCTGTCAGATGGGCGGCCAACAATGAGTCTGACAGAAATGAGCCCAACCGTGGCGGAAGAAATGATCAGTGGTGAAGATCAAAAAGTACGTGAAAAAGACAAGTACTTTAGTTTTGATCTGGGCACGATCACTGTTGGTCGGCAGCTGGCCAATCGACGCTCGGAATTCGAATTCGGCGAGACCATTATCGCTCAGTGCAATCTCAACCCGCCTCATGAAGACATGTGGGTGGAATGCTTGGTCGAAGACGATCAAGGTCACAAGGTCGAGCAGTTTGGCCAATTTGTGACTCGAGATATGCTGCGAACCGATTTCTATTACACGATCGGGAATCGGTTAGTCGCTGGCGATTATGAAATGGTGCTGAAAAGCTCCAATCAGGAAATCTATCGCCGCAAGTTCCGGCTCAGCGGCCAAGCTTGCGAAGCAACGACTTTGCAATCCAGCTTGATGACAAACTAAAGTTCTGTCCTGTCGAACAGAGAGACCGGTGATGGCTGCGACCTAGTGCTGCATTACGTCTGCTGAGTTCTAGCCGCCGTGTTCTAGCTGCCGTGTTCTAGCAGTCCGTTGAAAAAAAACCGGATGTGGTCACCCGACGCGTCAGCGAGGGATGAATCCCTCTCGAAACCCTGAGCTTCTGAAGTTCTGCACATCCGATCTGCCTCGCTCACGCGTCGGGTTCCCTTTTTCAACGGCCAGCTAGCTGCTGTGTCAGCTTGAGGTCTGCGAGCTGAAGTCTTCGGCGTCCGCCAACTTTTGGGCGATGGAAGGTCCGGGGCTGCCGTATCAGCAAATTGTAGAGTCCACAGGTTTAGTTTGCGTTTTGAGACAGCAACCAAGCAAACAGGCCTCGTGCCAAATGCATTCGGTTTTCGGCTTGTTGATACACGATGCTTTGATCGCCATCGATCACATCATCGGTGACTTCTAAGCCTCGCTTGGCCGGCAGGTCGTGCATGAACTTTGCAGTAGCGGGGGCAGCCTTCATCAGGTCCGCGTTGACTTGAAAGTTTGCGAATGCTTTCTTTCGACGTTCAGATTCTTCTTCTTGTCCCATGCTGGCCCACACGTCTGTGTAAACCACATCGGCATCTGACACGGCTGCTTTGGTGTCAGACGTTTGAGACACTGCTGCGTTCGGAAACTTGCTGCTCATCAAGTCCGTAAATTCTTTGGGAAAACGAAACCCATCAGGAACCGCTAGCGTCATTCTCATGCCCGTCATGGCAGCTGCTAAAGCCAGTGACATCGACACGTTGTTGCCGTCTCCGACGAACACGAGATGAATATCTTTAATACGCTGGAATGTTTCTTGAATCGTCAGCAGGTCTGTCAGTGCTTGGCAGGGATGCCGATCGTCAGACAGTGCATTGATCACTGGGCAAGTTGAAATTTTGGCAAAGTCATCGACCAGTTGCTGTGAAAATGTTCGCATGGTGATTACGTCGCTGTACGAACTTAGCACTGTGGCAACGTCTTGAATCGATTCTCGCCCGTTCAACCCAGCTTCTTCTGTGGTTAGAAAAATGCCGGATCCTCCCAGATGGCAGATGGCCGCTTCGAAGCTATTGCGAGTTCGCAAAGACGGCTTTTCAAACAACTGCACGAGAACTCGACCGGGAAACAGCTGAGGTCGTTCGCCGTTCTTGAATTCTGCTTTCAAGCGAGCTGCTTCGTTGAGAACCTGAGTCACGTCAGAAGGTTCAAGATCAAGCAGTGATGTCAGATGCTGTACCATGATTATCTTCAGAATGAAAATTCAGCACCGCTCCAGCGACGTTGAACGAGTTTGAAAAAGAGTGCGGATCTCTTGCAGCCTTTAATACCCGGCAACAAACTTTGCTAAGACGGGCAAACTGCCAATGAAACGACCAAAACAACAAGACCAGTTCAGGCTGACTAGGTTCGGACTGACTCGGTTCGGGGACGAGTGTGTCAGATTTCAGCGACTTTGCGAAGCATGGTCACTGAAGCCCTATCACCAAAGCTAAATCTCGTTGAACGCGGACCTTGCCGGCAATCCTGTGTTTCAACAGCATTCCCACCAACTGAAAGCGAAACATCGACAAACGCCTGAAAGTGCTGTTATCGGCTTTCAAAAGTACGGTGGCCAGAAAACCATTGCAAAACCGCTCTGGGAAGGCCGGGCAATCAAGCTCTACACAGAATTTCTAAAATCCATTGATCGACCGCAGAAGGAATACTTGCCGCCAAAACGGAAATTGATGCTGAAGGCCTGAATGTGTTTTTAGAAGGAATTCTTCTAGGTCATTGATGGTTGAATTCATGACATCAGCACAATTCGCAGAAGCCAGCCTATCAAAGGTTGGCGACTGCAGATTCCTACCCAGAATAGAAAAACGCTCGGGAATCTTTACAGATTTCCGAGCGTTTTTAGCTTTTGACTCAGGCGACACAAGTAGAGGTGTTGAAACGAGGTATCTGGCCTTTGTGGGTTGCTTCAACTGACTCGGAGTCGCTGGTCATGCTAAATTGAGAAAGCCAAAAGGCTCTCTGAAGTCACTTAGCAACCACAGCTACGAGCAGTCTTGCAACGTACTTTTTTGTAGCGTACTTTCGGGCAACGTACTTTCTTCTGGCGAACCTTCTTGCACTTTGGAGCCTTGCAGCAAGTTGGTGCTGGAGCAGCACAGCAAGTTGGTGCTGGAGCGGCACAGCAAGTTGGTGCTGGAGCGGCACAGCAAGTTGGTGCTGGAGCAGCACAGCAAGTTGGTGCTGGAGCAGCACAGCAAGTTGGTGCTGGAGCGGCACAGCAAGTTGGTGCTGGAGCAGCACAGCAAGTTGGTGCTGGAGCAGCACAGCAAGATGGTGCTGGAGCGGCACAGCAAGTTGGTGCTGGAGCAGCACAGCAAGATGGTGCAGGAGCGTCGCAGCTTGAGAAGCTGTAAGTGGTTCCACAACCAGTGTTGCAGCCGCCTGAATAGCAATCAGCTGAAGCGGTTGAGGCAAGTCCGAAGACCATCAGTGCTGTAATGACGTGTTTCATGTTGATGTCCTGTTGTAAAAGAGGGTGTTTTACACAGGGTGGCCAGACCTCCCTGTATTTGATGATTGAGGAACCTATCTTTCGCAGACCAATTGATCAACCACCCTTCGCAAAACCTGGACGTTTTTCAGCATTCTTCCTATTGGCCCCAAAGTGGCTTACCACTGATTTTGTACCCAGAATTGGTATTGCATTGCTTTCCTAGGATTCCTCTAAGCCCCTTATTGCTGGCAGGTGATGTGGCTCCCCCAGTGGACTTAGTTGTTCCAAATTTCGTGAGTCGTCCAACGTCTCCGACATGTTTTGCGTAAACCATTTGAACGGAACGGTTTGAGACGAGAGTGGAGCTGAACCAAAGTGGCAAATCGGATCCTAGGAAATACCCCATTTTACCAACGGCCTTAATCTAGATCATTCCTTCCGGGTGCTGATTTTGTGTCTGCGTTGGAATGACGTATCATGAGTCCATGCAGTATGACTGAGTAATTCGCCTCGGCAGCTGCAGCCCATCCCACTTCTATCGATTGAGCGTCATGAAAAAGTGCCGACGATGTCCAAATCCAGCGACATTGCACATCACAGAAATCCACGAAGGCAATGCTGTGGCCGTTCACTTGTGCGAAGACTGCGCGCAGGAATACTTGGACACAGATGCTGCTGAGGTTGAGACAGACCCCGCTTTAGAGCTGGCAGCCAAACTTGAAGCTTTGGTTGGCAAAGAGGACAATCGTAAGGACATTAAATGCCCTAACTGCGGCATTCAGTTCGCTGATTTTCGCGAAAACGGGCGGTTGGGTTGCCCTCATTGCTACGAAGAATTTCGCGAAGAACTGGCTCCGTTGCTCGACAACGTGCATGAAAACACGATCCACGAAGGCAAGCGTCCGTCTCGCAGTCCCATTCAATCAGAAGGCCAGCATCGCCTGATTAGGTTGCGAGGAATGCAAAAAGAGGCGATTGAGCAAGAAAACTATGAGGAAGCTGCCCGCTTGCGTGATGAAATCTCCGAGATCGAAGAGGGAACGACTGCTTCAAGCGAAGAATCCGCTTAGCACTTGAGCGATCACGAGACTGCGAAGAACGGTCGATCGGTGCAAACGCCGGCGCGTGAATGAAAGTGCGTTTTTCGAATGCTGGTTTTGTTTCGTCAGCGGCAGCTGAACTTGCCAAAGTTTTGCTGTCTTCGCTGTTGTTTTTCCAAACCTGACGTCTCAGGCGACATCTGGACGGGCTCGAAAACTGTTCCGCAAAGCGCCGATCAATCGATCGACTGGTGGCCTGACAGGATTGTGATCAGGTGCGGTGTACCAGCGGTAAGAAATCAAGTTGATCCCTACGGTGAACGGATTCTCGACAAAATACCTGTCAGCAAAGTTGGACTCACTGTCGATAGGTTCAGTGTTTAGCCGTTGAATTTGGATTGAATTCTCATTCTGATTCGCGTCCCGTATGAACTTGCCGCTTTCGAGCGTGCTGCCGAATTGCACCAGCTGAATCGACAACTCAGAGGTCCCAATGCTTACAACAGATCAGCTTCGAATTGTTATCGCCGCTTCAGAAGCTGTGCCGTTCGCGAAAACCGGTGGTCTTGCTGATGTGTCGACTGCGTTGGCGAAAGCGTTGGATAAAATTGGTCACGATGTCACGTTGATCATGCCCGATTATCGAGTGCTTCGCAGAAAGCGGGATCATGAAATCCCGAGTGTGACAAGCACAGGGATGCGAGTCACCATTTCGATGAACGGCCGCCCTGTGACGGCCGGAGTAAACTGGACGACTCTGCCGGGGACTCGGGTTCGAGTCTTATTGATTGCCGTTCCTGAATACTTCGATCGATCTGAACTGTACATGCAGGATGGTGAAGGCTTTTCAGATAACTGCGAAAGGTACTGCTTCTTTAGTCGAGCCGTCTTAGACATCTGTCAGCAGATGGTGATACGACCGGATATTCTGCATGCCAACGATTGGCAAACAGGATTGATTCCCGCGTTGCTGCATTCCAGTTACGCCAACCGGCCAGGCTTCGAAAATGCGGCTTCCGTGATGACGTTGCACAATATGGCTTACCAAGGTCGGTTTTGGCATTTGGATATGAAGCTGACCGGTATGGAATGGCACTACTTTAATCTTGAGCAGATGGAGATGTGGGGAGACCTGAACCTGTTGAAAACGGGGATTGCCTTTGCCGACCAAATCACAACGGTGAGTCCAACGTATGCCGGAGAAGTGTGCACAACAGAAGGCGGCGAAGGGCTGCATGACTTGTTGGCTCATCGGTCGGGCGACCTCACGGGCATTTTGAATGGGATTGATGATCAAGTTTGGAACCCGACGACCGACCCTTTGTTACCGGCCGCCTTTAGTGTCGACAAAGTTCAGCCGGGCAAATCGGCGTGCAAAGCAGAGCTTCAAAAGCGAATGGGATTGCCGACAAAAGATGGTACTCCTTTGATTGGCATGGTTTCTCGGATGTCCGATCAAAAGGGTTTCGATTTGATCGCCGAATGTTTTGATCGTTTGGTCAGCCACGATGTGCAATATGTGTTTCTTGGCACGGGCGATCCAAAATTTGAACAAATCCTCGCTGACTTCTCATCACGATATCCAGACAAGGTGGCCGTGATGATTGGGTTTGATGAAGGCTTGGCTCATTTGATCGAAGCGGGGTCGGATCTGTTTTTGATGCCGAGTCGATTCGAGCCATGTGGTCTTAATCAGATGTATAGTCTGAGATACGGGACGTTGCCGATTGTCAGGCGAGTGGGCGGACTGGCAGATTCGGTGGTTGATACCAATGACCAAACGCGAAAAGATGGGACAGCAACGGGATTTGTTTTTAACGACTACGATGCTCCTGCAATGGCGGATTGCATTGAATGTGCGTTACGTCAGTACCAAATCAAGGATCAATGGAATGCCATTCAGAAAAACGGAATGTCGATTGATTGGTCGTGGCAGTCTAGTGCTCAACGGTATCTAGAAGTTTATCATCAGGCACGTGAACGACGTGCGGGTCGAGGATCTGAAGGTCGTTGTTGATCAAGCCGCAGCGTGACGGTTGCTTTTGCTATTCGGAAGAACACGAATTATGTTTCGCAACCCTCAAATTTCTCCTAAGGCGCTCGAGACATTTTGTCGGTCAATGCACCGTATGCTGGGGTCCGGAGTTCCCATTCGCAAGTCGCTCAAAACGTCTTCGTCGAAAAGCCGGGATGCTCGACTTTCATCTACCGTGGCTGACGTCATCACCGATGTGTCGGCTGGTCGCGATTTGACATCTGCTTTCCGTCAGCATGAAATTCACTACCCAGATCTTTATTTAGATCTGTTGAATGTCGGAGAACAAACGGGCGCGTTGCCGGAAGTCTTTAACGGGCTTGCGGAATACTATGAAGCTCGCAATCGACGCATGAAGGAGCTTCGAGCAGAAATCACCTGGCCTGTGGTGCAACTGTTTGCTGCGATTTTAATCATTGGGCTGGTGATCTTTATCACGGGCGTTTTCAGCAGTAGTGCTGGAGGCGAACCGGCTGACATTCTTGGCATCGGTTTGGTTGGCACCAAAGGGGCGATCACGTGGTTCAGTGTTTGCTTCGGAACCATGGGCATGGGGCTTGTCGCCTATTTGATGGTAACTCGTACCACCACTGGTAAAGCGGCCCTTGATCCTTTTTTGATGGCGATCCCAGGAGTCGGTGGGTGCATGAGAAGTTTTGCGATCGCTCGATTCTCGTGGTGCTTTGCACTGAGTCAGCAGGCTGGAATGAGCATCAAGCCATCCTTAGAAAGCAGCATGAAGGCAACGGCCAACGGTCAGTTTATCATGGGCACAGATCGCATTTGGGAAGACTTGCATGCGGGCGAAACCTTCGCCGATGCTCTTGCCGGTAGTCAGCTGTTTCCTGAACAATACCTGAACATTGTTGAAACAGCAGAAGCCAGTGGGACGGTGCCGGAAACCTTGGATCGATTGAGCGAACAATTCGACGAAGATGCTCATCGATCAATGCAATGGTTGACCAACGTATTCGCAAAAAGCGTGTGGGTCTTGGTGGGACTGTTCATCGCCTTTGTCGTCATCAACTTTGTGCTGAACTATGTCGCCATTTTAGACGGTGCGATTAACATGGCGAAGTAGGTGCATGCTGTGCCACGGTCTCACGCCCAGTCTCATGCTGCAGTCTCATGCGGCCCCTCATGCTGCAGTCGGCCGGCTCCAGTTGAGAATTCTTACAAGGCCGACAATCTCCTACAGAATCGTGAGAACAATCAGTGTTCTGATGGCTCCGCAATCAACGGCAAATCCAGACGGGCCTCAACGAACGTCCACGCGGTGCTTACTCCGGAATCGCGGCAGCTTCAATGCGTTTGACCGCGGTTTGAAAATCGGCATCGATATCGCATTCCAGATGAACAGGTTCGTTCGTTTTGGGATGAGAAAACTTGAGGAACGATGCCATCAGCATCAATCTCTGAATGCCAAGCTGGTCGGTGAATGCTTTGTTCACTCGAGTATCTCCGTGACTTGAATCACCGATCACGGGGTAGGAATGGTAATTGAAGTGCCGTCGGATTTGGTGCCAGCGGCCTGTCTTCGGAAACACGTTGACGAGACTGCAACGAGTTGTTTGATACGGCCCGCTGGAAAAGGGGAGTGTCCAGCTGTTCACTGTCTCGAATTCTGTCAGAGCCTCTTGAGGTTCACGGGCAGGATGCCCTTCTGGCTTCGTTCGGCCTCGCATCGAAATCAAACGATGGGCGATCGAATCAGATGGTTTCGTATGACCGCGGACCAAGGCGACATACTGTTTCAAGACTTCTCGATTAGCGAACTGAGCCGAAACAGCGGCCGCGATTTCAGGCGCCTTCGCAAAGACAACCAAGCCAGAAGTTGCTCGATCCAATCGATGAATGGGAAACAGCCAGTCGCCCGTTTGATCTCGCAGCCGTTGCAGCAAATAGTTGTCAGACACTCGATCGTCTGAATTTCGATGCACAGACATCCCAGCAGGTTTGACGACCACAACAAGAGACTCATCGTTCAGGATGATGTGCAACGCTTCGTCTGCGGCAGACTTCGCACCAGACTGTGCGGGCCATATTTCCTGAGATAATGGATCGTTCATGGTGAAGAGATCTGCGCTACAAGATTACCGCTGAGTGCAAGTTGATGAAGCAAAGATGGTAGGGAAGACGCGAGGACAGGACTGGTCAATATCGGCAAGGATAGCATCGTCGGAATCAACTTCAGCTTACGAACTGCAAAAGTGACGAGTGACCACTGACATCCAAGTTTTCCGAGCTACTTTTTTTATCCACTCAGGTTCAATGACAGAGCCATTTGATTGTCTGGTCTTCACCAAGCAAATGGTCGTTTTGAAACGTCCATTGGCATCTGGATCGATTGCCCAATTTCGTTCAGTCAGAACACGAGTTTGTTGGAATAGGCTGGTCAGTTTTGCACCAGCAGCTTCTGCTTTTGTCGCTTCCCCTCACTTTTTGATTCGCATTAAGCTGCACCCTTCACAATGCATTTGCTTGTTTATACCAGCCAGTCGTTAATTGAACCGGCTGTCGCTGAATTTGAATTAGATCAGATTGTTGCCGATTCAAAACGCAACAACACGGCCAATGGTTTGACGGGCGTCATGTTTCAGCACCGAGATCGATTTATTCAACTTCTTGAAGGCGAGCAGTCTGCCATCAGACAGACGTTCGAAAGAATTCAGAAGGATCCTCGGCACACACAAATCGAGATCCTGTTTGATAGTGCCATCCGACAACGAGGTTGTCCTGACTGGTCGATGGGGGCCTTCGACATTCCAGAGAATGTTGATATCAGTAGTCAACATTTAAAAGCACTGAGTGACGGGTATCGCAAAAACTTCATCGTTCAAACAGATACGATTTTGTCTTTGTTGAGAGGCTTCGTGAGTGAGCCAATGGATCTGAGTTCTTTGTAGATTCGTTTTTATTCTGAAATTGTGCTTTGAATGCACGCTCTGGCTTGCAGGGTTGCCGCGACATGCGACCACAGAAGGCCGGAAAGCCCCCATTCTGTTCCGGCATTTGCAGACTTCCCATTGTCGAACGCCGCCGAATCTGCCAGACTTCGAAGACAAATCGTCGGTGAGCGTTCAAAATGCCAGCCGAAATCGACTCCCGCTGTTCAAAGGATGTACGGCGGAGAATCACAAAAGCCTGCCGTTTACGGTAGCAGACTGCATTTTTCTGCAGGCAAAGGAGTGCCCGTATGTACAAATTGCTTTTATGCGTTCGCTATCTGCGAACTCGCTATATCGCATTAGCCAGCGTCGTGAGCGTGATGCTGGGCGTGGCGACCATGATTGTTGTGAACAGCGTCATGGCCGGTTTTGGTCACGAAATGCGTTCTCGAATTCACGGTTTACTGGCTGATGTTGTGGTCGAAAGCCGCACAATGGACGGCATTTCTGACACAGAAGCTCAGCTGGAAATTGTTCGCAAAGCGGCTGGTCAGTACATTGCCGCGATGACCCCAACGGTCGAAGTGCCGGGCATGATCCACTATTCGGATCCAGCAACGGGAACTCCGTTCCAGCTTCCCGTGCAGCTTGTTGGAATCCAGCCTGAGGGCAAGTCTAAGGTTGGTCCTCTCAAGGATTGTCTTGGCAATTTCCAAGCTGAAATTCGAGATGGCATTGTCATTCGTGAAGCGTTGTTGGCTCCGGATCGTCCCGTGACGTTTGAGCTCACGCCAGAAGCTCAAGCCTACCGCGACCTCATGAAGCAGGAGCAGATGTTACGGCTAGAAATGACGACCGGAATCGATTTTTCTGCGAATCAAATTGCCGACACCGGAGCCCCCCAATTCGATGATGATGAATCAGATGAACTCAGCTTCGATGACGGCGAACTGCCTTTTGATGTGAGCTCTCCTTTGATGGCGGACAGTAAACCTGCTGACCCCGGAGCACCGGCGGCGGCTCGAGTTTTCCTTGGAGCTCAAATCGCCGGCTACGATGTCACCGACCCTGAAACCGGTGAACGTCGCAAAGTGAAATTGGTACATCCCGGTGACGATGTCACGATCACCACTGTTCGCTCTTCGACTCCACCACAACCATCCAGCTTTCCGGCAACTGTCGTCGACACTTTCCAAAGTGGCATGAGCGAATACGATGGCAACTTGGTGTTGATGAACATCGAAGAGCTGCAGAAAAGCCGAGGTATGATTGTGAACGGCGTTGCCGCAATCACCACGATTCAGATCCGCTTGAAAGACTACGAAGACGCCGAAGAAGTGGTGACACGACTTCGAGCCGCCTTTCCACCGGGGACTGTGTCCGTTGGCACATGGGAATCAAAGCAAGGGCTTTTGCTATCCGCCGTTGAAGTGGAAACTGCCATTTTGAATGTGTTGCTGTTTATGATTATTGCTGTGGCGGGCTTTGGGATTTTGGCCATCTTCTTCATGATCGTCGTCGAGAAGACTCGCGACATTGGCATCCTGAAGGCTCTTGGCGCCAGCTCTGAAGGCATCAGCAGTATCTTTGTCACTTACGGATTAGGTCTGGGCATCGTCGGCAGTCTTGCAGGCGTGACCTTGGGGCTACTGTTTGTCCGCTATATCAACGAAATTGAACAGGGCTTAAGTTGGGTCACGGGCCGCAAAGTCTTTGATCCAGAAATCTACTACTTCGATGGTATTCCCACATTGGTCAGTCCGATGATGGTGTTCTGGGTGGCTTGCGGAGCCGTCACGATCGCGATTCTTGCCAGCGTACTTCCTGCTCGTCGAGCGTCTCGACTGCATCCAGTGCGAGCTTTGCGATACGAATAGTGGCCCTGAACTTGTCTTCGTCTTTTTACACTCGATGTTCTCAACGCGAGTGTCGCTCGGTGTGCTCTCTCAAATCCATCACGACGGTGTGCTGATAAAGGGTCCGTCCCCATGGCTTCTCGAACTTCGACAGCGAAAACTCTTCCCATGACACAGCCACTCATTTCTGCGCTGGCCATTGAAAAGACATACACCAAAGGTGAGCACAAGGTTCCCGTTCTTCGTGGAGCTGGCTTGGAAGCTCAACGAGGTGAGTTTATTTCGGTCGTTGGGCAAAGTGGCAGCGGCAAAAGCACGTTGCTGCAGGTGATGGGCCTGTTGGATTCACCAGACAACGGTGAAGTGTTGCTCGATGGAAAACGCATTGATAATCTCAGCCAAGCGGCTCGTGATCAACTGCGAAACCGAGTCTTTGGATTCATTTTTCAGTTCTACCATCTGCTGCCGGAACTCACGCTTCTTGAAAATGTGATGATACCGCTCATGATTCGCCACTCATTCTTCGACTACTTTCGAAAGCGAAAAGAAGTCCGAGGCAAGGCCATGGATCTGCTAAAGCAAGTTGGGTTGGAGCACCGAATCAAGCATCGCCCTTCTGAGCTTTCTGGAGGCGAAATGCAACGTGGAGCAATTGCTCGAGCACTGATTGGCGAGCCTGAAATTCTTCTTGCCGATGAGCCAACAGGCAATTTAGATAGTGACACGGGCAAAGAAATCATGCAAACATTGCATCGTCTGAACGACGAAAACAAACTGACGATTGTCATGGTGACTCATGACGAAGCCGTTGCCAAAACGGCTGACCGCATTGTACGTCTCGCAACCGGGCAGATTGCCACGATTTCGCAGCAGGAAGCCGCTTAAAGACGATGAAACAATCACCATTCTTTGCTGACACTTCTTCTTTAGAACTGATTGAAGCAGACTGCTGGAAAATGTTGGCGCGAGCCGCCGTAGATGCAAAAAGTGATTTCCGTCTGCCGATCTTGGGGACTCAATCACCAACTGCTGCCGCGCAACGAATCGTGGTATTAAGAACAATCGATGCGGAATCTCGTACGCTGCTGATTCATACTGATGTTCGTTCTGCCAAAGTGCAGCACCTGAAAGCGAATCCGTTGGCTGCTTTGCTGTTTTACGACAAAGCCAAAAAAGTTCAGCTTCGAGTCTCCGCAGTTGCCTCGATTCACACAGACGACGACGTCGCGAATCAATTGTGGCAATCGGAATCAGCGACAAGTCTGAAGGGGTATCTTGGGCCCATCGCACCGGGCACACATTGCGCCGAATTGGAATTTAATCTTCCTGCTGAATTCATCGAGACGATTCCCGATCGCAGCCAGCTTGAAGTGGCTCGTCCAAACTTCGCTGCAGTGCGTTTTCAAGTGACTCAGTTCGAATGGTTGAAGTTGAATCGATCGGGACACCTTCAAGCCGAATTCAACTACGCCGAAGATCAAGCCGTGGCCAGAACGTGGACGGCCCCGTAAGTTCTTGACGGCTCCGTAAGTTCTTTCTGCGGCCACTCGCGTACCACTTTCAAACACACGACGCGTTTGAACTAAGCGACGTACTCTGCATGTGACGTACTCTGCCCCGCGACGTATTCTGCCATGCAACGTAATTAACAAAGCGACGTGCTTAGCCGAGCGACGCGTTGTGCCAACATTTCGTTTTGTTGTTTGATCGACGCACGAATGTGGGTTGTTTGGTTGATCGAACTTGATTTCCGCACTCTAATCATCGAAACGAAAAGTGAACGTTTTGCTTTTCTCAGTGTTTTGGCCGCCCTTAGGTCTCACTGTGTCTGATTTCGACTTGAGCTTGCCGGAGTTTAAGAAGCAATGCCAGCATTCCATGTTTCTCGCTCGATGGTGATCGATTGCTCAACGGTTGAAGCCTTTGAGCGAGTCAAAGATTTTAGCACGTGGACGGAATGGTCTCCTTGGCTTCCCGCAGATCCCGACGCCGTGGTGACGACGAGTCGTGATCCCGCCAGTCTGAATTCACATTATCATTGGGAAGGTGATTTAGTTGGCGAGGGGCACATGGTGAATCTTGAGCTAAACGAAGGCCGATCCATTCATCAGTCGCTTGATTTCATCAAGCCTTGGAAATCGAATTCGAAGGTCAGCTGGGAATTTGCTCAAACAGATCATGGAACGAAAGTCACTTGGAACATGGTTGGGTCGCTGCCTTGGTTCATGTTTTGGATGAAAGGCATGATGACGGGGTTTCTTTCGATGGACTATGACCGAGGTCTATTGAAATTAAAGGACCTGATTGAACTTGGCACAATTCCCAGCACAACGGAGGTTCGTGGAATCGAAACTGTTGAACGCCTGCGAATGTTTGGCGTCAGAAACGTGTGTCGATTGGAAGAAATCGGCCCCCAAATGACTCAGTCATTCAACGCTGTGGAAGCCGCATTTTCCGGTGCAGGGATCAGCCATGATGGCGACATGATCAGCGTTTACACCAAGCTGAATATCGGCAAAGGCACGTTCGATTACATCAGTGGCTATGTTGTAGATGCTGAAGCCAAGTGCCCTGCAGATTTGGTGGAATGGTCAACTCCACAAACCAACGCCTATGTGGTTTCTCATACGGGGCCTTATCGCCATCTTGGCAATGCTTGGGGAATTGCAAACCAGCAAGTGCGGTACAAGAAACTGAAGATGCGAAAGTCGGGCGACTTCGAAATCTATCGGACAACTCCAGGTCAGGTGGATGAATCGGAAGTCGTAACAGACATTTACCTACCGCTGAAGGGGTGAATTTCTGGCACGATTCAAAACCAGCCATCTTCTGAGCACGGTTGGTATTTGAAGACGGTTGGTGATCTGAGCACGGTTTGAGTTTTGTATGCGGTCGCGCTCACGAATCAGTAACAACCTGCTTTACGCTTGGAAGGGTTTCCAGTCGTGAGGCAGTGTTTGTCCGGGGTCGGTGACTCCATGATTCGGACGTGAATTGCCTCGAGGCCACGTCAGAGTGAATCGAGTTCCTTCACCTGGTTTGGATTCGATCGAAATCCGGCCCCCGTGTTCTCGAATAATTTTACGGCTGACAGGCAGGCCGATCCCTGTGCCACCTGCGCCTTTGGAGGATTCAAACAGGTGAAACACGTTGGCTTGTTGATCTTCGGGAATTCCAGGACCGTTGTCTGTAACCGCCACCAACAGCACATCGGCGTTGCTGTCGTAACTTGTCTGAAGAATGACCTCACCATTTTCTGTTTCCGCAACCGCATCAATGCCATTCATCACAATGTTTAGTACTGAACGGTGAATGCCTTCTTGGTCGAACCAGCCTTCAGGCACTTTGGTGTCAGGTTGGAACTGAAACTGAACTCCATTTTCTGCTGCCTTCGAAGCCGCAAGTTCGGCCACTTCTTGGCAGACAACATTTAGGTCACTTTGCTTTAGTTTGGGAACGCGATCCTTGCTAAACGAAAGCATGTCTGTGACGAGGTCATAGATTCGATTTTGATTTCGTTCGACGATCCCCCAGCCTTGGCTAACAAATTCGTCGTTCGATTGTGTCAGCCCTGTTTCAATTAAGTAGCCTCCTCCCTTCATGCCTTGAAGGATATTTTTAATGTGATGGCTAAGCACGGTGATGGTTTGCCCCATGGCGGCAAATCGTTCGGCCTTTAACAAAGCATCTTGGTACTGCCGAGCATCAACAGCGAAAGCGGATTGCCGAGCAACCGACAACACGCTTTTGAGATGCTCGTCAACAAAGCGACGACTGGTTCCCGTGAGCTGCTGATTCTGTGAGTTCACGATGTCAAGGTACAGCACGCCCAACACGCTTTCATGACCTTTCATGGGAGCACACAAGACTTCGGTAATGCCTCCGCTGACCACACTGTTGGCCGCTTGAAAGCGACTGTCTTGTTGAGCATCTGCTGTGCGAATTGCTTCGCTGGTTGTCAAAACATGATGAGTGATTGAACCAGAAATGAGCAGTTCGTTCGCACCTTCCGTATGTGAATCGTGCTGCATCGGCCGTTCGGAATATTTCGCTTCGCTGACCCAAGAGACCAATGGGACCAATTCTGTTCCGGTGGAATCGGTGAGTAGAAAACAGGCTCGGTCTGCTCCGACTGCCGTTGCTGTGAGATCTAAAATTCGCTGCAGCATTGATTCCAGTGTGTGCGAAGCTCGGACAATTTCTTCGGACACTTGGTACAGCAATTCAAGGCTGCTTTGTTGGTTAGGGAAGGCTTCCGCCTTGGCCGCTTCGTCTGACTGGACGTGCTGTACGATGGCCGAATGTTGTTGAATTTCGGCGGGGACAACTCGAACCACCGGAGCATTGGGGCTGACCGAACTTTCAGGATTTTGAAACGTCAGCAGTGTTGACCCAATCCGCAAGCTGTTGCCTGTACGCAAGATTTCGTTTGAGATCCGTTCGCCATCCAGAAACGTCCCGTTTGCACTGGCCAGGTCTGTGATTCGAAAGTTGCCGTCGTGGAACGAAATTTCTGCGTGCCGCCGCGACACTTCAGT
This sequence comes from Fuerstiella sp., assembly GCA_039974975.1. GTDB lineage: Bacteria > Planctomycetota > Planctomycetia > Planctomycetales > Planctomycetaceae > Fuerstiella. Next base: position 29,159 of record JBDWHY010000151.1, read on the forward strand.
GTCATCAATTCGAATCGTAGACCCCACGCTGCGACCGATGACATAGGTCTTGCGGTGCGGTAGCAGGTCGATCCGAGTTCCTCGGCCCGGCCCATTGATAATCAGCAGGTTGCAACGCGGCATGGAAACGTCGGCTATCAAATCAGAAAGTGCAAGGTTGGCCCGATACTTTTGATCAACAAGTTTAAGCCAACAAAGTTCCTGACGGTAGTGGCTTAGGGCGATGACAGCAGATTCTGAAGGACGTTGGCAAATGACTCCCGAAATTCACCAGAATTACAGTCAAAATGTGCCAGCTTGCCATGAACCATTTGATGTGATTTTACGCAGGCTTTTGCTTCGACTGAACAGACGGCTGTCGTTGCCTGAATCGGTTCCGACGGTAGGCTTTGGCTCACAATTTGTGAGCGGCAAGGTGCTGGCCGCCGTTGGTACTAAAAACGGTGGCTAGAGGCCGTGCGTTTCGCCATCTTCCCCGTGTCATTCGAATGAAGGGGCAGAGCCTAGGAAGATGAATCAGCAGTCGCATGCGATCGTTTGGTAAATCCGCTCGTGATCGTCAGTTGACGAGGAGGAATTTCAACCGGCTCTCTTGGCTGGTTGTCAACGTGCTGTTGTTCAACTCGGTACGCTTGGTTACGACCGTTTTGTTTGCTTCGGTAAAGGCACATATCTGCCTGGTGGATGAGCCATGCTGGGCGATCATGTTCGGTCACGTTGTGAACGACTGCGGCGCCGATCGACAAAGTCATTGCCGGTAATGCTTGGATCAAGTCTTGCTGTTCGGCCACTTCTCGAAGAACTCGACCAACTGGAATATCGATATCATTCCAGCCACAGCCACAGCAGATGGCTGCAAATTCGTCTCCACCGTACCGAGCCAAAACATCGTAGCTGCGAAGCTGTTGTTTTAGCTTTGCTGCGATGTCGGCGAGTACTCGATCACCCATGCTGTGACCATATTGGTCGTTCACTTCTTTGAAGCGGTCAACGTCAAACAGGATGACAGCGATTGAATGTGAATCTCGAGCAGCTCGACACATTTCTTCTGACAGACGACGTTCAAACACAAGCCGATTGGATAGCCCGGTCACAGGATCTGTCATCGCTTCAGACAACGAACTTTGCATGACGTTCCAGCTAACGAAAACATCCGATTCAGACAAAATGGCGGTCGTGCCAGATTCTGTCTTAATGGCCGTGCAATCCAGCTGGATCCGCTCGTGAGTCATTGCTTGGGCGGAATCCAGTGGAGAATCCAAGGATGGGCCGGTTAGCTTCCAAGTTAATGCCGATTCGATCGGCATCTGTTCCCAACGTTTTCTTTCGACAGCGTTTTGAATTCGGAGGTGTTTTTTTAGCTGCTCTGATTCAACCACACCCAGCAGCGTGCCTTCGTTGCTTTGAACCAGCACATACTTCACTCCAGTTGCGTCAACCCGTTCAGCGATATCACGCAAGCACGTATCTGCCTGCACAATGCACTGTGGATGATTGGAATCCGCAAGAGAAAGATTTTGAGGCTGCACGGAAAACACTCCTGAGCTCAAAAAAAAGAAGAAGACGAAACGGGATCAGCTGAAGTCGTCAAGGCCCGCGGTGTTTCTACGTGTTCACCAAGGCAGATGGAAGGGAATTCCCTAAATACGAGTCTTACGCATCAGGAAATTCAGAATCCTGTGCGAGGGCAAACAATTTTAGGAGTTGATGGATTTTCTCAACTGAAGACGAGTGTCCGCACCGAGTGTCGGAAATGTCGGAAAGCCTGTTAGAAAACACAAACTCGCAGCGGGCGCCCATTCGGCGGAATATGGAACGGCTGACCGGCCAGAGCGAAATCATCTGAGATGGATCATGCCAATCGTCTCAACACGAAGCCAAGCGTTTTTTGCAGCTTTTTGCCTTTTCCACATCAGCTCAGCCACCGCCTTACTCTTCGGCCCCCGGCGAGGCTTTGTCCCTTCATTCGAACTTCACGGGAATCTGGTGAGCCGCACGGTGCTGGCCGCCGTTTTTTCGCACCAACAGTGGCAATCGCTTGGCCGCTCATCAATTGCGGGACCGAGCCTACCGTTGATCGTGTTGACCTTTGCGCGGGGGTGATCGTTCTGATCGTTTTGAACGCCGAGAAATTCTGTCTGGTCGTCGCCGCACAGGCAAATGTTGGTCATCAAAATCAGGGCGAAGATTGCTGCTTTTTGCGCTGGCCACAATTCGTTGGCTGTTCTGATTACCGTTTCCGGATGGCTCTACTGCAAAATTAACGTCCTGGGAGATGGGAATAAACCGGCCATGTTGTGGGAGGTGATGCCTCGTCGGATGAAGGAGGCGTCTGTTTGGCCGGTCTGTCGATGTGATTTATTGACTTTGTTCCCAAGGCAGCAATCTCAGCTCACTACAGAATGGCGAGGCTGGAAGTCCAGCCAAGTTGTACAGGTTGGCGTTGATTGGGGCACCGCTGCAGGCGTAGCGAACAGCTTGAGGCTCACGAACAGCCGTACTGTGAACTCGAACAGCTCTGCCATCGATGATGGCTTGGGCGGGATGCCAGTTGCCGGCCTTGTCTGCCAATTCGAAGTGTGCCAGCGCGATATCAGGAGTCGGTTTTGGTGCAGCCAATTTGTCCTTGCGAGCAACCATGAGGCCGTCATTCGCGTGCTGAAATTCTACTCGTATGAAATCATCCTGAACAACTGCTGATTGAAACAGCGGTCCGCTGAACGGAATCTGCTTGCCATAGGTCTTTGCAAGAGCCCAGCGTGCCAAGCGATCGCCCACATCCCGTTTATTCGCAGGATGAATGTCGCTGTCGACAAGATCGATGGTGACAGCCATTCCCGTGTGTTTGATGCTGAGGCTGCGACGCTGTTCTTCACGCAGTCGGACCCAACCGGTGGCTTCGTCTTTGAATGCAGGAAGCTGCACGCAATACACGGGAAGATTGGGTTGATGCCAGGTGGCTCGCCAACCGTCGACGAGAGCCTGCATCTTGATTCGGTAGTTGCGAGGATCTTCTGCTCGCCCGGCATTCGATTCGCCTTGGTACCAGATGAAGCCTCGCAAAGCGTACGGAGCAATGGGTGCGATCCGAGCGTTAAAAATCCGCCCCGGCATCCCCGCGGTGTTGCGCACGACCACGCCTCCTTCAAGAGCCGCCAGTTCCGCCAATTTGTTTTGATCTGAGAGCGAAAGGATGGGCTGCAGCGGGGCATGCTTTTCGAATTGATCACGAGGAATAAATCCTTCAATTGGTTTGCCTCCCCACGACCCTTCAATGATGCCCACCGGGACACCCAGTTTTTCGTGCAGTTGACGTGCAAAGAAAAAAGCAACCGCCGACTGTTGGCTACGGTTCACTGGATTGTCAATTTGCCATGTCGTCGAATTGTTTCGTCGCGTTAATGGCTGAGCCGAATCGGGTTCGTCGATTCGCAGCACGCGGATGTTGTTTGTCGAAGGGGCGTCAACGAGTGCTCGAAACGCGGGGATTTTTCGAGCACAGGCAGCAAGTGTCATTTGCATGTTGGATTGGCCGCTCGCGTACCACACTTCTCCAACAAGTAGGTGAGACAATTGAATTTGTTGTTCGGCTGATTCCACGATCATCGAGCTTCCAACGTTTGTGGCTTTTAGCGGAGAGAGCTTGATTTGCCACGACCCATCTTGATCTGCAACGACGGTTTTCGTTTGTTTCGCAAAACGGACAGTCACTTTGGTGCCGGCCGTCGCAGTCCCCCACACAGGCAGGCGAACGCCCTGCTGCATAACGGCGTTGTTGGTGAAGACGTCCGCAATAGACAGTTGACCGGCACAGACCGGATCAGCCAACCAAGCTGTTAGAAGAATGGCGAATAGAAATTGCCGAATACCTGTCATTGTTCTGTCGTTCCGTTGTTGATGTCTTCGTAAAAGGCAGTCGAGTCTTTCTGGACAGAGTGATTTGTGTTGTACGTCGAGTCAAGCAAGGCAAGGTGCAAGGTGCAAGGTGCAACGTGCAACCGGAACAGCGAACAGCAAACACGTTCGACATCCGTCAAAGGGCAACGCCCATTGGAGGCATTCGGTGAAGCGAAACGGCCTACGCGATCCAGTGAAATCGTCCGAGCACTTTCTTTTTGCCGACGTGAGACAGCGAAACTCGTCATGAAGCTGCAGTCCGTTGCCCAGCATGAAGTTGTTGTCCAAGTCGTCGTTGCTGGAACCGGCGTTCAGGCAAATGTTCCAGCGGTGATCGCACCGCCAGCAGCGATTTTGCATCACTTTGGTCTTTGCTGTTCCAGTAGCGATCTAGTCCTCACGAATTGAAGGAATGGTGTTCGTACGTTTCCGATACCGTATCAAACACATCGCAACGTTCGAAGCAATGGCGTGCCTCACACACCGTCACTGATCTTGATTCCGGCCAGCTGGCATTTGGTTCATGCGAGCTGATGCGCCAAAGATTTCTTGCTGGCAGAAGGGGCAACTTCAGCAGCTGCGAGCGGGAACCGTTACTTGGCATTCTCGCACACTTCTGTTTGACGATCATTTGACTGCGCTTTGGGGGCGCTAAGTTTGGCGGAAATTGAGAGTGGGTTGCCGCTGGCGTGATGGCGATTCGGACTGCTAAGAGGCGTTTCGCATAGAAGTGGACATTTTATCGATCTTCAACACGACCGGCTCGGGACTGTTTGTAAGTACTTCAGCACTTTGAGTGCAGTGATCGTCGCGAAGTAGTGGTTGCCTCGCAAAAAAGTCGCAAACGTTGATGTCGACATCAGGTGTCCGTTTGGCTTCCGTCACTTGTGGTTTGCAGGTCGGAGTGGCGCGTAACAAAACCAAGGCAAGTTGAAATGATTTCAGCTTGCCTTGGCGACATCATCTGGTTTCAAAGCTTTGGTTCTTAGAAGTTAAAGAACTGCTTGATCGTGAACAGGAATCGAATGATGTACAGCTTGATTGAGTTAAAGAAAGCTGTTCGTGCATCAGAAACTGTCACAAGTCCTTGAGTGTCTTCTTCTGGCAAGAAGCCTGTCACGGATTGAACATCGGCCAGTGAGCCATCTCTGTTGATTGAATAGACTTCGATTGCCCCGCTGAGGCCAGCCAGTTGATACAGGAATCGTCCATCGTCAGTGACATCAAGGTCAATGTAACCATCAGTGATTCCAAAGACTTCTGGTCCTGTTGTTCCACCTTCAGCGAATCCAGACGTACCCGTTGCAGCAACTGCGTCGATCAGCGTGGGAACGCCATCGCTGCCAAGTTCGTATTGGCTGATTGATGCATTGATTGCGTTAGACACATAGAAGGTGCGTCTGTCACTACCGAAGTCGATCCAGCAACTTGTCAGCTGGTTGGATGGGTCGAATGGGCTGCCAGTAGGATCGCCAAGAGCGAGGTCTTGGACGATTGACGTCAGTGAACCGCTGCGATCAAGTTCGTAGACTGAAATTGAACCTGCTTGCAAAGCTGGAAGGGCGGGAGGGGCACCTTCTGAATTGAATTCACGTGCTTCTGTTACGACGACGAATTCGCGACCACCAACAGTGGTGATGTCGAAGTCAATCGCACTGGCAAGGTTACGACCTTCTTCATTGCCGACCTGTGTTCCTGTGGCGGAACCTGCGAGTGATGAAAGTCGTCCACTTCGAAGCACATTGAAGACGGATACAGAATTCGCAGCATTCTCGCCCGTCAAAGCGGCTGATCCCGCAGTGATTGAAGTGACAACCAGTTTTGATCCATCCGTTGAAAAACCAACATCGGCTGGTCGGTTGTCAAGATCGGCTGTTGCACCGTTAATTCGAAACAGTCGTCCGCTACCAGTGAGCCAAAAGCCAACGACATTGCCTTCGTCGTTAGGTTCACCACGAGGACCTCCGTCAGGAGATGTTCCGTCTCGATCGATGTTCGAAACGAACACTCGACCTCGATTGTAGGCGAGGCTGTTCGGGCCGACGCCACCGCTGGAAATTGTAGAGATACGGGTCAGTCCGAAGTCTCTATTGATACGGAAGGATGTGATCGAGTCACTGCCAGCGTTGACAGCAAGCAGAAACCTTTGGTTATCTGTAACGATAATTGAGTCTGCTGAAATCAGTGGGTCAAGGCCTTCTCCGCCGTCAAATTCGGTGGAACCAAGTCCGTCAGTTGGGTAGTTGCCAATGAAGCTAAGCGAACCATCAGAACCACGTCCGAACGCAGCAATTGCATTTCCGTCGACGCTATTCGTCATTGTGTAAACGGCACCACGTTGTGCCTGTGCCTCTGGAGCACAAACTCCCTGGCTGGCGAGCACAATTGCCGCCGCTGCTAGTAGTCGAGAACCGATACTCATGTTGAGCATTCTAAAACCTTACATCTTCAATTTAATGGCGGCCAGCTGACAGGTTGTGGCTGGCTCTGAAAGTGAACGAAGATGTGAATCGTGGGTTTTGTGATCAAGCTGACAAATGAAACGGTGGGGATATGCGGGCCAACGTTTGATAGCTATGGATCGAGGAGGATTTACACGAATCACATTTCTGCGTTCGCCCGTGCGATCGTCTCTGTCGTTAAACTCTTACCGAATATTGCGATATATTTTTCTAAAACCATAATCTCAGAAGATGCGATTTGATTTTGTGTGAGTTAGCTGACATCGGCTGAATGCGGATGGAGTTGGACGAATTGATAGGCGTCAAAAATGTTTGTGATATGAGTAACAACACCGTGATTGACGACACCATCAGACGTGCTGTCTCAGCAGATCTGAAGCTTGCCTGGTCCTCTCACGTTTAGCAGCCGGTTGAAAAACTTGAATGTGGTCACCCG
>JBDWHY010000152.1:0-1936 GCA_039974975.1 Fuerstiella sp.
CTTCCAGATATGGAAGGTTATGTACCTGCCGTCAAAGAAACGCTTCCTAAAAAATATCGGGGCACCAGTGAACTTGAGGTAGACGTGATCGATGGCGACAACACGATCCCACTTGACCTGACCAGCTAAGTTCAACTTAGCAGCTGAGCTGTCAATTTCTGCGGCCGCTCAAATCAAACCGCTGTTCAGCGAAGCTGATTCTTCAGCATCACACTGTACCTGAAGATGACTGCTTCGCTCTTCTGCGAAGTTGATTGCAGTCAGCAACCTTCGCACACAAAAGTCTCGGTCGTCTTTGCCTTGCCGAACTGATTCTTTCACAAACTCATGGACTTCAAAGTGCCACTCTGTTGACCTTTGAAGGCTTCGTCTTGCGCTTGCACCCCCACTTTCAGAGATCCCAATGCCCTTGATAGCTTGTCGATTCGAAGTGTTGTTTCTTCTGTTCGGTCTCGGCGGATTATTGATCCCAGCAGCCAATGCGTCGGCTGGCCAGCCCAACATCATCTACATCAATACGGATGACTGGGGCATCGGAAAAGTTCCCCCTTACAAGCTCGACAAAATCAACTCAAAGGGCATCAAAACTCCGAACCTCGACAAGCTGGCTGCCGGAGGCATGAAGTTCAACAGAGCTTACGCGGGCAACGCTGTATGCGGTCCATCACGTTGTAGCCTGCTGACAGGCAAACATGGAGGCCACGCCGCGTGGCGAGCAAACCACGGACCTGCACCTGTTGCAGAATGGCCACCCGCTTATCCGATGCTAGGAGAAGTTGCGCGTCAAGCCGGGTACACCACAGCGGGCTTTGGCAAGCTCAGCATGGGAGGCAGTGCTAAGCCTGAAACGATTACGTTAACGGGCTGGGACTACTGGCTGGGTTACCTTGGCCACGTTGACTGTCGCAGCTTTTACAACAGCTACATCTGGGAAAACGGCGTTCGCATACCGATCCCAGAAAATGCCCCCCAGAAGATCAAACAGCATGTCCCAGTTCTCGGGGAACACGGCGTTTTTTCCGATGACCTTTACACAGACAAAATCATCGAATTCATCTCAGAAAACAGAGACGACCCGTTCTTCGTGTATTTCGCCAGCACAGTACCTCACGGAGACGCGTCTGCCGTTCCCTTTCACGGCTTGTGGACTCCATCGCTGGAAGGCTACGACGAAATGGGACTCACAAAGCTGGAACAACTTTACGCCGCCTTAATGACTCGCCACGACCGCAACGTTGGACGCATCGTCGATTCTCTAGAACGCTTAGGCTTGGCAGAAAACACAATCGTGATCTGGACCTCCGATAATGGAGACGAAGACAGCTACTACGAACGCACAAAAACGTGGGACGGAAATGGTCCCTATCGAATGTATAAGCGATACCTTTACGAAGGCGGGATTCGAGTCCCCATGATTGCCTATTGGCCAGGCACCATCCCCGCCGGCACCACAACCAGCCAATGGACGACTCAATACGATCTCATGCCAACCCTGGCCGACGCCGGAGGTCTGCCAACGTCATCCGAAATGGATGGAGTCTCGATCTTGCCGACTTTAAGAAACGAACCCGAAAAGCAAGTGAATCGTGACTTCCTGTATTGGGAATTCTACGAGCGGGCAAAACAGCAAGCTGTTCACTTGGACAACTGGAAGGGCTACCGACTGAATGGCCTGAACGGAAAGATCGAACTGTACGATCTATCCACCGACATCGCAGAAGAACGCGACGTCGCCGACAGTCATCCGGATGTCGTCAAACGCATGGCTCAGATCATGCGTGATGAACATGAAAAACATCCTCTGAAGAAATGGCAATTACCGGGCTTGGATGATTAGCAAACGCCCGCATCTTCGGCGGCTGACAATCAAATCCTCTGTCAGATTCGAGCAAGCGACCTGTTTTAGGAATCGACAGGTCTGCACAAAAAACGCCGA
>JBDWHY010000153.1:0-25489 GCA_039974975.1 Fuerstiella sp.
TCCACTCCCGTGTTTGTTCAGCAGTTCTCGGTTAATCCGACGTCCATGGAAGTTCAGCGTCAGCAAACTGCCACGATAGCGATCTGGCCAATTGTCACCTAAATAGATGGACGCGCCAGAATGCGCGTGCCCGCCTCCCAATGAATTGGCGGCTCCATCACGAGACTTCGTCCAGCTTGCTCCGGTGTCAAAGTGCCAATGATCGGCGTGCATATCAATCAGTTCATACGTGTTGGGATTCGGATCCAATGTAAAAGGACGGACGTAGTGGGCGCCCGGGATCATTTGCCAAAGATGCCCATTCACGGTGTTCACGAAAAATCCGTCTGAATACTGATTCCAATCATGCCCCCAAGGATTCGTTGTACCGTGACACAGCACTTCGAAATGTTTGGAAACCGGGTGATACCGCCAGATGCCACCTTCTAACGCGATACGTTCTTCTTGGGGCGTTCCCGGCTTGCCAATTCTTCCGGGGCAACTGCCCCCGCATCTTCCATAGAGCCAGCCATCTGGCCCCCACTTTAAACCGTTGGCAAAGTTGTGATAGTTTGTTTTGGCGACTTCAAATCCGTCCAACACAACGATTGCTTCAGAATCTGGCTTGTCATCAAAATTCGCGTCCGGCACAAACAACAGCTGAGACGGACACATTAGCCAGACTCCACCATGCCCCACTTCAAGACTGGTCAACATTTGCACGTTGTCTGTGAAGACAGTCCGCTTTTCAGCCACTCCATCACGATCTGCATCTTCAAAAATCAATACGCGATCTCGTAGGCTTAAATCGAAACGTTGGCGACGTTCTGCGTAAGTGAAATTTTCGGCGATCCACAATCGACCTCGACCATCCCAAGTCATCGCAATCGGATTCTGCACTTCCGGTTCGGCGGCAAAAACGTCGACATGAAAACCTTCGGGAACCGCGAAAGACGCGGCGGCGGCATTTGCCGGCATGGGCTGAGCAGTAGAATCCTTTTCCGAATTGGTAAGCCTTGGAAAGTCGTCAGCTCCAGCCGCGTGGTGCAACACCATTCCAACACAACAAAGAACACAAGCTACGCGGATACAGATCATGAAATATGCTTTGGTGGGAGGGAGATAGCGCGATCAGCAGAAGTGGATCTCGCAATCGCTAAATCTATCGTGGAGCAGGATTGTCCAGCTTCCCGCTGCTGGACGCAATCCAACAGACGTCGCTGCAGCCGCAGTACTAGGCAAGAATGCAAAAAACTTTTGCTGCCGAATCATCACGACCAACTGCACACCGCCGACAACGCAGTGTCAACCACACGATCGAATTCACGCTATCGACCGCCAACTGTTGACCGCACACTGTCGGCCGCACACTGTCGGCCGCAAACAGCAAACAGTCGAATGCACGTCTCCCAACGCGCCGTACGGAAACGGTGATCAAATCTACGACGGAAGGCACACCGAAGCGATGTGCCTTCAGCTGCACGCATCTTCGCCTCGCTGATGGCAAGCGTTATGCTTCGCCAAAGACATGTTTAAACGGATCGCCTTCATGGGCCACTTTGAATGGGCGTCCATTGGGACTGAAGATTTCTTTACTTAGCGGAAGACCCAAGCCGTAGGCGATGGTCGCATTGAAGTCCGCTGGATAGCAGTGTTCATCTTCAACCGTCTTGCCATCCTCATCAGTGCTGCCAATAACTTGGCCTCCGCTGACTCCCGCACCGGCCAAGAATGAACTAAAGCAACCCGGATGATGGTCACGTCCAGCGTTCGCATTGATTTTCGGAGTCCGGCCAAATTCAGTTGTCAGCACAATCAGCGTTTTCTTGATTAAGCCGCTTGCCTTCAGGTCATCAAGCAACGCTCCGATCGCTTGATCAAGTTCTCCCGCTTTGCTTGGGAAGGTGCCATACAGATCGTTGTGGTTATCCCAGCCCCCCTGTTCGACTTCTACAAACCGAACTCCCTTTTCGACAAGCCGTCTCGCCAACAAACAACCTTGCCCAATTCGGTGATTGCCATAGGTGTCTCGAACAGCCTGAGTCTCTTTCTTGATGTCGAATGCTTCCAGATCGGGACTCTTTAAAAGACGAACGGCTTCAGCGTAATAGTCTGAATAGGCTTGCACTTCTGTTGTGGGATACTTCTTGCGGAAGCCACTTTCAAATTGAGCAATCAGTCTGCGGCGACGCTCAAAATGCTCTTCGGTAAGATACTTAGGAGGCTTCGTGTTTTGCAGACCCGTTGCCGGGTTTGCTACGGGAGCAGGTGCCATCGTCGCAGACAGATACCCAGCTCCGGGATGCCGAGATCCTCCTCCAACAATGACGCTGCCTGGCAAGTCACGATTTTTTTTGCCTTCGAAGTAAGTCAACCACGATCCCATAAACGGGTGCCGGATTGAACCAATCATCTTCTGACTGGTTCTCATCAAGTATCTCCCCTGTTCGTGAGCTCCAGTTTCAGTCGTCATCGATCGAATGATGGCTAGCTCATTCATCTTCGAGGCCAGCACGGGCAAATGTTCGCCAATCTTGATGCCCGGCACTGAAGTTTGAATGGCGGCTGTTTCACCACCGGCGTCTCGCCCCGGTTTAGGATCGAAAGAATCAATGTGACTCATCGCTCCATTCATGAAGAGGCAAATCACGTGTTCAGCCTTGCCAGACTGCACCATCTGCGCAGCGGCAGCAGGAGACGACAACATCGAATCAACAACCGGAAGAATGCTGACTCCGAAAGCCGTCTTCGCAACAGATTCTAGGAAGCTTCGGCGAGACTGTTCAGAAGGATCGAGACTGAAATTCATGAGCAATAACTTTCCACGAATCGAATTAACTTGGACGAAGCAGATGCAATAACTGGTGCGAGAAACCGAACAGACGCCATCCCTATTGGATAAACAGAAACTCTTTCGTGTTGATCAAAGCCCAAGTGACATGGCCAAAGCCCTGTACCCCCGTCGCCCGAATCTCTTTCTCTGCAACTCGACGTTCCCCACTGCTCGGGGCACGTGAAAGGATGCTGTAGAAAATCACATCTGTCCGAGCTTTCAAAGTTTGAGCTTGGACAATCGTGTCAAAAATCAGACTGCCGCGTTCCAGCATCATGTGAGTAATTTCGCCGTTAAACATCGTCAAAATTTGGCTCACGCTGCCATCACGACCACTCGTCTGAATCAGTTCACGATCACTTTGACCGAACTGCCTCAGAAAATGTTCAGGAGGTAGCGGCGAAGGCAACTCTGAAGCTCGTGCCAGCACAAGCCCCTTGTAATAGTTTCTTTCACGGGTCAACTTGCGTTCTGCACCAGAACTATACTTCTCTTGGTACTCTTCAGAAATCTTCTGAACATCTTTTGCCGACACCGAATTCAAGTCCATATCTAAGAGCTCACCAATCGACTTGAGCGAAGGACGAGTAAACGATTCGGGATGATAAACGGCGACAGTTAGCAGTGAATCCCAAATCTGCTCGGACGTCATCCGGCGCAACACAGGTCCGGGGAAGTAATAGGGTTTCGAGAGGTCCACATTTTCAAACGAAGATTCTCGCTGCCATGCTCGAGTATTAAAAATAATTCGTTGCAGCTCTCGCACATTGAAATCATTTTCGATCAACGTCTTCGTGAGTAGATCAAGAACTTCCGGATTGCTGCAGTCACTGGTGTCTTGAATGTCATCCACCGGTTCAATCAACCCGACTCCGAAAGCCTTCTTCCACATTCGGTTAGCAACGTTCTTGGCGAATCGAGGGTTCTTGGGACTCGTCATCCATTTGGCAAGGACATCGCGAGGTCGATCGTTCGCAGAAACTTCAATCTTGGTGCCAAAAATCGGCTTCATCTGAACACGCTGATTTGGTTTTGCATTCTCATACTGATAGTCATGAGGCAATTTGAGAGGACGATTTTTCTGATCCCAAACCTCAAACAAATTCGCATTCACCACGCGAGCAAACAGACCGTTGGTATTGGCGTCAGGATCAATTTTTTTCATCTCGGCACGCACGCGTTGCAGCGGGTTGCCGTTCGTGAATTTCTTCTTGTCACCAACATTCGCTCTGGTTCGCACGGGATACCAGAACGCCGCCATTTCATAGTATTCTTTTTGAGTCCAACGATCGAAGGGATGATCATGACATTGGGCACAGCCAATCTGCGTTCCCAAGAAAACTTGGACCATGTTGTCCACAGCGTCCAATTCCATATTGGAATCTCGCATCACAAAACCAACAGCAGGGTTGTCCCAGATGCGACCTTCGGCCGTCATCATTTCGTGAACCCATTGATCGTATGGCTTGTTGGTTCGCAGGCTGTCTTTGATGTATTCGTGATACGGCTGAGCAATTTGGTTGTTGTTGATTGGGTTGTCTTTTAACCTCAACAAGTCGGCCCAGTAGTTGTACATGTGGCTGACATGGTCCGTTGAACTCAATAACTGATCGATCAACTTCTCACGCTTCTGCGAATTTTTAGTCGATCGAAACTTTGAAATTTCTTCCAGAGTTGGAATGCGGCCGCCGATTTCAAGATACACACGGCGAAGAAACAAAGTATCAGAAAGTCCACGATTGGGCGTTACGCCGTGCTGGCGATAACCGCTTTCAAGCAACTGATCCACCTGCTTGGCCTTCGCCCGAACACTGCCAAGACGTCCCGGACTGACCTTAGCAACCGGCCCCCAGTCAACTCGGCCAGACCCCTTCGGCACTTTGCTGGCTGGCATCTTCTTGCCTTTGGATTGACCGCCTGCATTGCCTCGTCGCTGAGCCTCAACAGGATTCATGAACATGAAAGCAACAGTGAGAATTCCAATCGTGGCAAGTCGCGTCATAGATCAACTCAGTAAAAACTGGGTGGCTTCTGGCAGATACGCCTCACTGAGCGATGCTCAGCACTGAACAATTGTGCAACACAGATCGTTCATTTTCAACTTGGATTCTAAGGACTGATACCCACAGTCATTCAAAAACTAAGATTTTGCATTTCGTTGCAGCAGAATTCATGTTGGCCTTTGACTCTCTGACGACTGGTGACTTTTCACATCATCGCGAACAAGCACCCTGCCATGCCAATCAAAACCATGGCTTCAGCTCTCCACACGAACATGCCTCCCACTCACCCTAAGGCATGGCCAAATACAAAGCTCATCCAATGCCATTGTTCGCCTGACTCGCAATATAACATCAACGGAAGTCACCGAGGCGCATGAAAAAGAGCTGCAATCGCAGAGACGCTTGCAGCTCTTCAGTCATTCGTTTTCGCGAGTCAGATCAGCTGCCTTGCTTAAGCGGCGGCCGATAGAGTTCGGGATTGCTGAGCATAGTGGATCCAGTCTGTGACTTCTTCAAGATCCGGTTTTGAACCTCCACGAACAATTCGTTCGCCTTCACTGGTTTCCGCAAACGGGCCAACCAAAGCTAACAAGTCCACCGGACGCTTTGCTGCGAGCTGCTCTGGTTGAGTCACACCACAGGCCACCAAAATCTGAGCGTCGTGGCCTCGAAGTTCGGGCACTTGGCAAATCAATCGTGCTTGATCCTGCCATTGACGAATGGTGTCGGCGTTAATTCTGCGGTTGTCCAATTTATCGGCCACCACTTCTACGTCTGCTTTCAACAGGTCGTCCACAGTATAGATGTCGACTCGTGAAAGTCGCTGAGCAGTCTTCGGTCCGATACTGGGTGCAGACTCGATATCACTCGACCGGCTCAGGAAAAATCTCAGCTCACGACCCGCTGATTTTTCTTCTGCTGAATCTGCAGAATGAGTTCGATACGACGATGAGTGACGAGCAAGTCGTTGGCGACGTTTTGCCAATCGCTCGTCTCGATGCCGTCGATCTGTTGATGTTAAACGAGGTCGTCGTTGACGCACGGATGTCCGATCACCGTTTGACGAAATTCGTGCTCGACGAGATGAAACAGATGACTGCCCAGCTCGAGCACGTCGTCCCGCATCTGATGGAGAATTGAACCCATCCGATGTTCGTACGAAGTACCGTGAACGCGAGTGGCGAGCTTCAGACAGCGATCGAGCGTGTTGCGACCAGCGAGTCCAGTTGATGGCCTGCTGCCGATCGATTTGTCGCCCAGACCGTCGAAAACGAAGACCAGCCGCACTTTCTTGAAAAGCAACAACTTGATCAAAAACTGTTTCCGGCCGCATACGACTCAGTTCAACCGGACTTTGAATTCCGGCTGCGTACAGAAGTTCGGCATCACTGCGTCGCAACATGGGCACTTGAGTCGACAGTTCCGCTTGACCTCGCCATGCTCGAATTCGGTCGCGGGTAATAGAATACCCTCGCTGACGAAGGCGACCTTCAAGTTCTTCTGCAGGCAAAGACAACAGAGTGTCCACTTCATTCACATCGGCTGCTCTTAGAGCTTCCAATTCAGCGACGGACAATCCGCAAAGGTCATCAATCGTGTTGTCCACTTCCAAATAGAACAACCAGTTGGTCTGGTCGTTCAGCTTCGCAACCGGTTGCTGCACAACAGGCTTGGGAGCCGGAGCAACGGGTTGAGGCGGAGCCATCACGGGCATCGGCATCGAAACGACAGGAGCATCTTCCAATGTTCGAATCGTTGCTTCTCGGCGACGGAACAAATCCAATACATCGTTTTGGCAAGACAAGAAGATGATCTGCTGCCCGCCAGCGGCGATTTCCATCAATAAATCGGCGACAGCAGCTGCTCGTTCATCGTCAGATGTAATGAAGACATCATCCAAAACCAGCGGGCAACGTTGTGTTGATTCCGCTCGAACCTGAATCAATGCCAGACGCAGTGCCAAAGCAACTTGGTCTCGAGTTCCACGACTCAGTTGCTGCAAGCCTTGAGGTCGAGAAGACTGCCGAGTTTCCGCCAAAATGGCTGTACCATCAGAATCCGCCATCAAACGATAACAGTCGCCATCCGTCAGACGGTTGATGTACCGAGATGCCAATTCAAGCACGGATTGTTGACGACGTTCACCCAATCGACGCAGAACTTCCTTCAGCTGAGATTCAGAAGCATTGAGCACTTCGATCCTTTGCTGAGTCAGCTGAATTTCAGCGTCAAGCGAAGCGACTTCCGCTTTGACTCGATCAACATCATGCAGTCTTGCAACGGGCTTCAACCGGGCTCGCAGATCATTTAATTCGATCTCAAGCCGCTGAATCATGTCTAAGTGCTCTGACCGCTGCTGTTGCAGACCGGAGAGTTCTTGCCGCAGCCGCGCCAAATGCTGTTCTGTTTCAACAATGGAACCTTCTGCCCATGTCGACTGATGACGGCTGGATTGATGACTGTGTGACTCGCAACCAATATAGCTGGTATGTGAATGGTTCAGTACGTTTTCACCGCGATTCAATTCTGCTGTCAAAGATTCAATGCGACCCTGCACAAGAGAGTGAACTTGGTCAGCATCTTGAAGCGCCTTATGAGTCAATGCAGACTCCATCGCAGCTTCGTACGAACCCAGCTCTTCTTGATGCTTGCTCAAATACTGGCACAAGCTGTGAACTTCGTCTCGAACATGCTGCGCGACAATATCGTTATTGAGCTGACCTTGTTTTTGCAGGCTGAAGCTGCCGTTCAATCCTCCGGTGCCTGCGTCTAAGGATTCAACACGCTCTTCCAGCCGACTCACGAGAGCTCGGATGGAATTTAATGAATCAGAAGCACACAGACCGTCAACATTGATCGCCTTTGATTGGTGCGAAAACAATGACACTTCAGATTGAATGTCGTTGCGAATTGATGCCCAACGAGCCTGTTTCTGACGCAAACTTGAAAGCTCGGATTCAATTTTTTGACGATCTAAATTCACAACGTTGCGCCGACGCAGCCGTTCCAACAGCTCTTCAAGTCGCAAAATTTCAGCTTGCACTTCCGTGATTCGTCGATCAATTCCAGCAACAGCAGCTCGTAGGTCAGCGATACGTCGTTCTAGTTCTGCGATACGAGCAGGAATTGTTGGATCGGCTTCACGCATCTGAGCCAGTTGACGTAATCGTACGTCTCGTTGATTCTGCAGATCAGTCAGCCGAGCTCGGGTTCCTCGATCTTGCGAGTGGCCGTCACGTTCAGAAACCACCTTATTGATGGCTCGTTCAGTTCGATGAACTTCTTCATCGTTGATTGGCCGACCACTCTCTTCTAGACACAGTCGAGACAGCAGATCAAAGCGTGAGGCTTCTTGATCGCCGACGCTGAAGATTTCTCGATAGACCGTTTCATTCACCCATGATGGGAGATGATTGCCTTCAGATTCGATGGGCGTCCCATGAGGAATTTCGGTGGATTGTAACAAAGTCGACCGACCCTGATTTCGCTCCCGATGCAATCGAAACGATCGGTGATCTTCTCGTAAAGTCACATCACCACCGAAGTCAGAATCGTCAGGGTGAAAGCCCGTGTGATCCGATGTAAAACCAAACAGTAGGCCACGTAGAAAGGCAACCAAAGTTGTCTTTCCGCTTCCGTTGCCGCCGTAAACCAGTGTCAAACCAGGAGACAGTTCGGCAAGTCCTGTCTTTTTAAGAACACCGAATGAATCGACTTGAATGCCTGTAAATTGCATGACGTGTTTCCTAATGACTGCTCGTAAATTGATCTTTGTGAAAATCTGAAGGTTGGCCCGACAGTATTTCGTCTGCAATGTCTCGACCAGTGTTACTACTGCCAACCGCGACTTCGCCGATGGTGATTGATTTGCGGCGAACATCACTCTCGCAGACTTCGCCAATCAGCTGTTTCTAAGCTGCTTCCTGCAAAGCAGCCAAGCTACACAACAATTCTGGAGTCACGGCCTGCAGGTCGCTTCGGCCATAGTGAGCGTCCACTGCAATGGCTTCCAGAAGGCGGACTGATTCAGAATTTTCATTCGCCACGTGGACTGACGACTGGTCTGAAAACCGCACAGAACGCGGCCACACACCTTGGTGTCCAGAATGCAGATCTGTCCGAAGAGCAGTCAACAACTGATCCTGTTCTAGACTTCTGGCATCATACCCGCTGCGACATTCCAAAGGAGTCGTAATCACCCAATCGACTAACACCGTTTCGGTTTGACTTCGCTGCAGGTTTCGAGACGCCATCGCGATCTCTTCCACCAACCGACCATGAGTCGTACGACCTTCAATTGAAAGCCGTTCGGTGACATACCGAATTGAACTCACGTCTGCCGACGCCGTGTGAATTTGGAACGTGTCTAAATCGGCCGTCACAACAACACATCTGCCGTTCCACTGCTCATCCGGGCCAGCAGATTGAATCGCTCCTGCAGTCGCTGAAAAACCAGTACGAGCTTGATGGTGCAAATCAGATCGAAGCTCTGGTGCAACACCGCTTAGCACGTGGTAGTGACAAGTGAGGTCACTGTGATCTGCTCGAAGGTCGCCAAAAGAGACCGCAAGTTCATTGCGATTCGTCGGAGAATTGATACTGGTTGAAAGCCTAACTTCGCCTGTCATCGTTCGGCTGGCAATCAAAGTGTGGTGGCGATCAACGACCACATCGCACACTTTTCGCAACGCTGCGACTTCTGATTCATTATCGGTGACGGCAACAATTTTGATGCCAGATCTTCTCGCCACAACAAACTGTTCATCAAGCCAAGCACACGCGATGTCCAGATCTTCGAACTTGTCTGTCGGGCTGCCTGCGATCAACAGGAAATCAGCGTTTTCGCTCATTGCTGTTTCAATTGTCTGCCGTGTCGCTCGGCGAGTCGCGTCGGTTAAAGCTTCTTGCAGCCAACCGGGAGCCGAAGCAATCCCCTGCAATGATCGCGCAAGGCGCAGATAATCTGTGTGTATGAAACGGATCGTTGACATGGATGCCTCCCTGCATCAGGTGTTTGCGATCGGACACCAGTGACAAGTCCTCCCGACTCGCCGGTGCCGCTATTCAGGGAAGCTAGGCGATTTGAAGCCCTTCGCCAAGATCAGAAGCGGCACTTTTTGCTGAATCGCGCCGGATCTGGCAATCACTGCCGTTGACAATCAGGCAATCTCAGTCCGACACGACCTCTCAGCAAACCTCTTATGACTCACTAAAACTCAGCAAAGTAGCAGCGAATCAGCGGTGCTGTACCAAGGCGAGGCTTTTAGAAGTGCAAAGCCTTGCGATTTCCGAGCAATCTCCCGCCGTCACAAAAACGTGTTATCTCAGTGCCAAATGGTACAATTGGCGAGCAGAACGAACGCGTGCTCGTACACGAGCAACTGCTTCAAATTTCCGGTCACGAGACACCAGCTTTAACAGAACTCCGTTCGAGGTGGCTTGCCAAATGCCATCACCCCATTTTTCAAATCCGAAGTCTGGAGAAGGATCAAAGATATCCACATAGCCCGGCCCAGCGGTGCCCAAACTTACCACCGAATGCCCAGTCGCATTACTGAATCCATGATCCAAACCCGTTGGGAAAGCGGTCAAGTCAAAACTCAACGCCAACAAACCGGGACTGCTGGCCGAAGTCGGTTTCTGTTTCGCACCTAATTGCTCAACAACAACGTCCCAACCCGTGCCTGCTGTCTTCAGCTTTAAAGCACGATAGACGCCCATCCAATGGGTGCCTTGGCGAGTCAAACATAGCTCTGCCATTTCCTGTTCCGTCGCCGAAATTCCATGCAACCGCAATAAAGTGACCGCACAAGCAGCCGAGCAAGTGTAAGGAGATGTCTGGTACTGGAACGCCACAGATTCAGATGTCGCGTGGCACTCAGGAGCTTCACCAAACATCGGCGAGACCACTGAAAAGGCACTAAAACAAAAAGCGAAGACAGACAGTGCTATTTGCCGGCATCCCACTTTTCCTGTAGTGGCCAAGTAGATCCCAACAAAAAAACAGGCCCACAATGGCAACCAATTGCCCAGCACGATCACAGAAGATGACGGCAGAATCGCTGCCAAAACTGGTCGATCCCAAATCAACAACAGATACCCGACCAACCCAACGAAAGCGCCCGACTGAACGGCAAGCACCCTTCGCTTTGGCGATCGAAAAGTCAACACAGCTCCACACAATGCCAACA
This sequence comes from Fuerstiella sp., assembly GCA_039974975.1. Classification (GTDB taxonomy): domain Bacteria; phylum Planctomycetota; class Planctomycetia; order Planctomycetales; family Planctomycetaceae; genus Fuerstiella. The sequence goes on from JBDWHY010000153.1 coordinate 11,007, forward strand.
GTGTGCAACAGACGGCCATAATCAGTGCGGCGGTTACCAGATCATTGCTTTGCAAAACGACACCCTCACACGTTTCTCAACGACCGATCGGACTCTCCGTAGCTCAACCACCGCCATTCCTATTGTGAATATATCGTTAATAACAGACCAGTTCTCGGATTTTTGTTCGAAAATTAACAATCTCAAATCGCCCATGCTGCTGCCCATGCCAGAACATCGCAGGGCTGGCGCAGCATAAATCGTGAGATTCCACGCCTAAAACAGCGGGAACACTGCTTGCAGAAAACACGGCTTTCAGAAAAAACAGCTTGCAAGAAACGCCGCAAGAAAAGAACAAGCGGCTGAAGCAAACACCGCCTTATGATTCCTGAATGGTTTTGATCAGCATGTCCCGAACAGTCTTCGGATCCGCACCACTGACCTGCTTCATCACCATGCCAATCAAAGGTCCGACAGCTTGCAACTTACCCGCCTTTACGTCCACGATGGCATCTGGTTTCGCACTCATGGCCGCAGCGATGGCCGCTTCCAAAGCGGACGTATCCGTGACAACTTGGCGTTCATCGGCCAACTGGTCAATCAGTTCTGCCGTGACCGCATCGCCAGCTTCCGCCTTCGACTTCAGCAACGTATAGATTTCTCGCGCACTTTTGTTGGTGATGGCTTTGTCGAAAATCTTCTTCAGCAACTGCCCTAACAATGACGCGGTGACAGGAAAATCACTCAACGCACATTCCGATGCATTCAAATCTCGAAGGACTTCCTGAGTTGTCCAGTTGGCAGCCAACTTGGCGTCTTCACAAATTGAGACCACATCATCGAAGTAAGAGGTGAATTCTGGACCTTGGTCAATAATCACCGAGGCGTCGTATGGTGAAAGCTTCAACTCTTTTTCGAACCGGTCGCGACGAACGGCTGGAGTCAACGGCAACGCAGATCGAACAGTTTCGATTTCTTCATCTGTTAACCGAACGGCGACCAAATCTGGATCGGGAAAGTATCGATAGTCCGCAGACGCTTCTTTTTCGCGCTGTTCAAAACTTCGCCCAGCTTCAGCGTCCCAACCTCGAGTTGTTTTGAAGGCATCCTCAATCGTCAGCCCCGTCTTCTTGAATTCTCGCCACTGACGCTTCTCTTCATAATCGATCGCAAGTTCGACGTTGCGAAAACTGTTCATGTTCTTCAGCTCAGCAATCGGAGTCGCCGTGATACTTCCATCAGCGTTGTGGACATGCAAATTCACGTTGGCATCGCAACGCAAAGATCCTTCTTGCATATTGCAGTCCGACACATCCATAAACAGCAACAGAGTTCGCAGTTCTTCCAAGTACTTTCGAGCATCTGTGGCTGACCTGAGATCTGGTTCGCTCACGATTTCAAGTAACGGAGTTCCCGTGCGATTCAAATCGACGCACGTGTCGCCGCCTCGTCCCGATTCATCGTGGATGCTTTTGCCAGCGTCTTCTTCCAAGTGAGCTCGAATAATTCGAATTCGCTTTACAGCGCCTTCGTCGTCCTTTTCATCCGATGACGGAATGTCCATCCAACCATTCATGGTGCAGGGCAGATCGAATTGGCTGATCTGATAGGCCTTCGGCAAGTCTGGATAGTAATACTGTTTGCGATCCCACTTCGTAAACTTGGGGATGGTGCAGTTCAGAGCCAGCCCGGTAAGAATCGAAAGATCGAAGGCCTCCTGATTCATCACCGGCAAAGCTCCCGGCAGACCAAGGCAAACTGGGCACGTTTGAGTATTGGGCTCGTCGGGATTGAAGCGATTTGGACAGCCACAGAACAGCTTTGACTTTGTCTTCAGCTGAGAATGAACTTCGAGTCCAATGATCAGAGTGTAATCTGGCATGACGGCGGAATAGGATTAATTGCTGAATGTTGATTGCTGAATAAGTTTGACAACTGAAACCGCTTGCCGGTTTTTTGACCGACGGATTTCGTGCTCTCGATTTTCGTTTCACCTAGCTTGCGAACGATCAATTTGGTGTCTCAATGTCTTAGATCAATCTCTTGGATCGATCCAGACTGAGCAGGGAATGTAAATCCCATGCGTGCCGACAACAAGTGACACCAGCTTCTGAGAAACGGCCGCCGAAATTCTCACGACAAGCCCTCGCCACACGGAAATCTCAGCGGTTTGACAACATGAGAATTCAGAGCAGCCGGGCTGGATGAGGCGAAAACCCCAACGATTGAATCCTGCTGTTGTCCGGCTGACGGCGAACGCACGAATTTCAGATCGGCATCCTTCAAACAACGTCGAGATTCGGATAGCGTGCGTTTATGTCAGATTCAAAACACTTCATGATGGGCGAATTCAAGGCCGAGCTGCCGGATGATCGCCTTTACAGTAAACGCCACCTGTGGTTGAAACCGGTCGCCGAACATCGGTATCAGGTCGGATTGACGGCCTATTCTGTCCGTCTGCTGCAAGACGTTTATTTCCTTGCTTGGAACGTCGACGAAGGAGCCGTCGTGCAAGACCGCCAAGAAATCGGCGAAGTCGAAAGTTCTAAAGCAGTGTCGGCATTATTTACTCCGTGCGCCGGAAAGCTGACAGCGTTTAACCAAGCCGTTTTGAACGACCCTTCTGCCATCAATGCAGACAGCTACGGTGCCGGGTGGCTGTACGAATTTGAAACTCCAGAACCTCTTTTGAATGCAGACGAATACCAACAACTTCTAGTGGACGTTTGGGAAACAACTCAACGCACCATCAAGGGACAAATGAATTGAGCTGCTGACAGTAAGTCATTCGAACTAAGCCCCACGCACACGCACCCGCACACAGCAATCCCAGATCGCCACGACTTCACAACATCACGACGCTTCATTTTATGCTTCTTGCCTTTGCTGGTGACATTCACTGATCCCACCCAGTTGTTCCACGAGCACAACGACAACAACCAACGCTTCGGTTTCACACCTCCAAGTACGCTGAAGATTTTTTCATTCGACTTCACCTGCGTACAGCTCAGAAAGTCATCTCATGAATTGGCTTCGCGTATTCGTTTTTACCAGTCTGCTGCAATCGACATTGGTTCACGGTCAAGATCTACAATTCAAAGATCTTTTCAATGGTAAAGATCTGACAGGTTGGGTCGACGTCAACACTTCCCCAGAAACGTGGTCTGTCAAAGATGGACTGCTTGTTTGCACGGGGCAGCCCATCGGAGTGATGCGATCTGACCGGCACTACGAAAACTTCATTCTGGAAATCGAATGGAGACACATGGAGCCGGGCGGCAATTCGGGCATCTTTTTATGGAGCGATGCCACGCCCGACGGAAATCGGCTGCCCATGGGTATGGAAGTGCAGATGTTAGAACTGGATTGGGTGAACCAGCATGTTGATCGCAACGGCAAAAAACCTCCGATCGCCTACGTTCATGGAGAACTTTTCGGAGCGGGAGGCATGACGGCGTCTCCAGAGAATCCTCGAGGCACCCGCAGCAAGTCGGTGGAAAACCGCTGCAAAGGAGTGGGAGAATGGAATCGCTATGTCGTGGTGGCCGTGGACGGAAACGTCAAACTTTCTGTCAACGGTCGATTCGTAAATGGCATTCGAGACGCATCGTGTCGTCGAGGCTATTTGTGCTTGGAATCTGAAGGACGAGAGATTCATTTTCGGAAGATTCGAATCTTGGAATTACCGGATGGTGTCCCGAATCCCGAGCTGACTGCACCAATCACTGAAGAGAAGCCACCCAAATTACCGAAGTAGAGCACTAGCCGGGCCTCTCCCCCAAAATCACCTTTCGTAAAAAGTAAGTTCAAGATGTTGCATGCAGTCGTGATGGCCGGAGGAAGTGGAACTCGGTTTTGGCCCCAAAGTCGCCAAACGATGCCCAAACAGCTACTCAAACTATCTGGTGATCGCACCATGATCCAGCAGACGTTCGATCGCTGCGGCGGGTTGATCGATTCGGGCCAGTCATGGGTCGTCACCAACGCCGTGCAGGCGGATGCGACAAGTCAGCAGCTTCCAGAAATCGATCGGGCCAGAATTCTGGTAGAACCAGACGCTCGCAACACGGCTCCTTGTATCGGCTTAGCGGCCGTGCATCTGCTGAAGCAAGATGCCGATGCAATCATGTTTGTCATGCCCGCCGATCATGTGATTCAACCCATCGAAAAGTTTCAGCAGGCCATTCAAGCGGCCGTGCAAGTTGTTGAAGCCGATCCGACTCGGCTGGTTATGTTCGGAGTACCTCCGACGTTTCCGGCAACGGGCTATGGCTATATTGAACGAGGCGACGGATTCCCATCTGTTGATTCGGCGTTTGATGTCGCTTCGTTTCGAGAAAAACCGGCGGCTGAAATCGCTCAGCAATATATCGACAGTGGAAACTTCTATTGGAATTGCGGCATCTTTTGTTGGCGAGCCGACACGATTTTGAACCTGCTAAAATCTCATGAACCCGAAATGCATGATCGCTTGATGAAGATCAGCGACGCAATTGGAACACCATCAGAAGCAGCAGTGGTCGCCGACGAATTTCCAAAGATGAATAGCATTTCAATCGACTACGCCGTGCTCGAGCGAGCCAGCGGAGCCACCGTGATTGAAGCTCCTTACGAATGGGATGATGTCGGCAGCTGGCTGGCCGTGCCTCGATTAGCAGGCAACGATCCCGAAGGGAACACATTGCAAGGCAAGACTCTCGCGATCGAATCCAAAAACAACATCGTTCGCACAACGGACGACCATCTTGTCGCGACTCTGGGAGTCGAAGATCTGATCATCGTGCACACCCCAGACGCCACTTTGGTCGCACGAAGAGACGATTCGGAACGAATCAAAGAAATCTTGGCTCAACTGAAGCAAGACGGCGACGTTCAGTTTCTGTAGCATACGACGACGGTACGATGCTTCCAGTGGGACGCATCCAGTGGATTCCACGTTCATCGACCAGAACAACGCCTGTGATCGATAACTCGTCGAACAACCGGCCGCCGCGCCAAGGGCAACATCGCCCTATCACGGCAATCCTTTGATGCGGAAGCATGCCACGTATTTCGAAACGCTTTCTTATTGCCTGACTGCCAGTTTTATGATCTTGGGTCTTGGAACCGACATCGTAGAAATTGATCGTATCCGCACGATGATCGAGCGGCATAGCGACAATTTTTTAAACCGCTGCTTTACCGCCGATGAAATTGCCTACGCAGATAAACATCGCGACGCGGCCGTTCGATATGCGGGCCGATGGGCGGCTAAGGAAGCGGTCGTCAAAGTCCTAGGGACCGGCTTCGTCAAGGGAATCACGTTCCACGATATTGAAGTGTTACCGTTACATTCCGGACAACCGCGCATCGCCCTGTCTGGAGAGGCCGGACAAATCGCGACTGACATGGGAATTGGTCACGTTCTGATTACGATTTCACACGCCAAGCTGTATGCGACGGCAACTGCTGTCGGTGTTGCGACCGTTTGAACGATTGTTCAAAACGATCAGAACTTAGGCAGGACACACAAAATGATTTGGCCAGCCGGACACTGATTCACAGGTGGCTCGTTTGTTGCCCAGAATCGTACTCATGACCAGTCACATCGCGTAGAGTGGTCAAACAACTTCGCCATCTCCTATTTCGGGCCGCACCATGTTGCGGCAATCAACCTGAAAGACACCTCCCATGATCCGCTCGATCTGCCTCGGAACCCTTTTGCTACTGACTCCCACCATCCAAGCGGATGACGAACCAGAAATGATTTTGGAAACAGCAAAGCAAAAAGCCAGCTACGGAATCGGTCTGAACATTGGTCGACAAATGGCAAGCCAAGGCCTTGAGATCGACACCAAAGCTCTTGCCGCCGGCATCGCCGATATGCTTGCCAGCAAAGAACCTCGAATTTCTCAGGCCGACCTGCAAGCGGCGATGGCAGCATTCCAAGAAGAACTTGCCGCGCGAGCCAAAGCGATGGCAGCAGAAAACGGTAAAAAAGCGACCGCATTCTTGGCCGAAAACGCCAAGAAAGAAGGCGTCAAACAAACCAAGTCGGGACTGCAGTACAAAATTTTGATCGAAGGTGAAGGCAAGATGCCTACCGTGGAAAACACGGTGAGTGCTCATTACCGTGGCAAGCTGTTGAACGGAACCGTCTTCGATGAATCGTACAAAGGCGAAAAGCCAACTGTTGTTGACGAACCAACTTCCTTTCCACTGAACCGAGTCATCGCGGGCTGGACAGAAGCTTTGCAACTGATGAAACCTGGCACATCTTGCAGACTATTCATCCCACCCGCATTGGCGTACGGCGAAGCGGGCCGACCTGGCATTCCGCCAAACAGCCTATTGATCTTCGACATTGAATTGGTGAACGTCAAATAATGACCGACACGCCTGCCGCATTGCTGCAACATATTGCGGCAGCGGTCACAAAGTCAAAAGCCGTAACATCTGCTGCAGATGTTGCGGCTTTTTTTATGCCACCAGATGAAACTGCCGGACAACCCACCTGATAACAAACCGGCCATTTGATCGCAGACGCAATTCAGACCACTGAGTCTTAAGCCGAAATTCCAGAGTTGGTAGCCTTTTAGGAATGATGCGGAATGCGAATTCCAACAATCCGCTTATCACCCCAAACGTCGTTCTCAGGGTTTGTCGAGTATGCCATCAAATCGCCAAGCGTTTTTTAGTCGAGCAGCCTTGTGTGTGGGCATTTTGGCAACCAGTTTTTTGGCTGATGCCAATGCTCAGGGCCTGAAGGTTTCCACAGCCGTTTACAACGCTGGAGAATTGGATTCCAACGGTCGTGAACCCATCGTTTCCAGTAGCGTGAGCCTAATTCATGCCGGAAAAGCTTACGACTACGTGGAAGCTGTCGGTGAAGTGGTGATTTATGAACCATCTGAAAACCGATTCGTGCTGTTAAATCCGGCCCGAGGACTGTTTACGATTATTCGCTTCGAAGAACTCAATCGACTTCTGGCTGCTCGAGGTCCTCGCATTGAAGAATATCTCACTGAACTCAAACAAGCAGGGTCAAAAGAATTTGCGAAGACGGAAAAGAACCTTCGGTTTCAGCTGAACCCAGAATTCAAACAGACGCTGGATGCCGATAGCGGAACCCTGCGTTTGAACGGACCGTCTTGGACATACGTTGCTGGTACTCGAGAATGGCAAGATGAAGACCAAGTCCGTAAGTACATTCAGTACACCGATTGGACGGCCCGCCTGAACTACGTTCTGCACCCATCCGGCCTCTTTCCTGAACCTCGGTTGGCTCTCAACAAAGCCGTGCTGGAACTGAAAGACAGAATTCCTGTCTTCGTCCAATTAAGCCTTCGACCAGATGCAACCTTAGTACTTCGGGCTGAATATCAGTTTACTCGAGGACTCGCCGACCAAGAGCGACAGCTGATCAGCGATTGGAATACTGCCATCACCAGCGGGCAGCTGAAAGAGCTGCCTTTCCGTCAGTATCAAGAAAAAACATTGGCCTCAATCAGATAGACTTAAAAAGAGCACCTGGCCGTCGCGGGATGCTCGTTCGATCGGTTGATCTTGAACTACCAAGACACTGACAGTCAACAGCCTCCAACGAAGCGCCAAGTCATCTGCAGAGTCTCCCGCCGTAAGCACCCACCACAAGTCGCTGCGAAGCACGGTGGCCTTGGCACCTCTGTGCAGCACAAAACATCGCTGCCCAAACCTGAATGGCGGCTTGGGCGACGAAAGTGTTCGAGGTCCTCACCTGCCTCCTGAATTCCCACTTGCGGTCCTAAACTGCCTGCAAGCGAGCGTTTGGCATGAAATGCACGGGACGCAAGGTCAGCGCTTACTGGGCGGTGGTGATCCGGCAGTGGTGATCCGCCAAGTTTCCGCACTCAAGCTGACAAAATCCATCGTTTGGGACGATGCCCCAGCGTTTTCAATACCCCCCAAACGATTGATTGTGGAAGTCCCTCAGCTTACTGAAGCCTGATGCCACTCAAGCGCCGCCAGCAGCGATCGGCTCGCACTGTGCATCCTGCACTCTGGAATGCCGATGCGTGCCGAGGATTGCAAATGAGATCGATTGGCCATAAGACTTGCGACTCAAGCGAACCAGCTGACCGTTCGCGATTCCATTCCGTCCAAATCGACCAAACTAAAGACGTCCTCATGACTCTTGACGAACTACAGCAGCTCATCGACAAAATGTATTCCCGCAAAGACGAAGCTCGAGGCGTCGAGGGAACTTTCATGTGGCTGATGGAAGAAGTCGGCGAATTGGCGGCAGCTCTCCGAGAATCTCCGAAGGAAGACATCGCCAAAGAATTCGCCGATGTCCTCGCGTGGCTCGCCACCATCGCAAATGTCGCGGGAATCAATTTAACGGAAGCCGTACATCAAAAATACGGCAAAGGCTGTCCGGGCTGCGGGTCAATGATTTGCACCTGTAACGATGCCGAAAAACCATAACAGCGTCTGACCTGACAACAGCAGATGGCCCGCCACGGTCACCTTGACCTTCGAATGAAAAGCGAATCGAAAGTCGAAGAAAGTCTTGCACTCTAGCAGTCCTCGGAACCTGTCGGTTTGATGCACGCTTTCACGCGATCAGACCTGCTATCTGCGTTCCATGTTCGCTGGACGCCAGCCGACATCGAAGCCGAATTGGTCATCAAGGTTGCTCTTTGAACTTGAGCTGCTGGTTGCTTTTGAGGCGTTTTGACCATCCATGAAACCTGCTTCAGTACCAAAACCATTGAAGCCCATGGCTGACTGATTTCCAACCGGGGGAGAGGGTGAATCCATCGGTGGGTTCAGTTCTTGAAACGGATTTGACTGACGTGCGGTTGTTGGTTGAGCAGCAATTTTACCCGTAAGTTGAGAGTCCGCGAATGCGGCAAAGTCATCGAATGATCCGGCCGCATTTTGTGCCGCTGATCGAACGTTGCTGGCAGCTGCTGAAACTGATGCTCGCGAATGAGCGAAGGCTTGTTCTGTGTTCGCCGTCAAATCATCGAAGCCGATCGGGTTATCTGAAAATGGAGAGCTGGCTGAGCCCTGTTGTCCGGCAGTCTGATCCTCGAAGGGATTTGGCATTTCAGCCACAACTTCCGAAACTGACCGTCGAGCAATCGCAGCCACGCCGGACATCTGACCTGACATCTGACGGATCAGTGGTTCAGCAGTTTCCTCCATCCCAAAACCGTCGTCGAATGACATATCGGGAAGAGAGGGCATGGCAGATTCTCCCAGAGCTGAAACCTGACTTGCAACCTGTTGCACTTCGCTTTCAGCGGCCTGCTTCATCGTTTGTACTTGTTGCTTCCACTGTTCACGACGGGTCGCTGCAAAAGCTTCGAAGTCGGCTTCCAAGTCCTTTGCTGTTTCTGTCATCCCGCTGGCTTCCGCCTGTTGCTTCATGAATGCAGACATTTCTGCCATGTCCATATGCTTGGAATCAGGAGCAGCACTGGCAGTGGGCATTTGCTGGTTCTGCGTTCGGCCGGCCGCAATTTGAGCCAAGCCGGCCGCTGTTGATTCTGGAACAATGGTTCGCGAACGACTGGCCGCTTGAAATGGTGATGACGATTGGCTTTGGGCTGGCTCAGCCGGGTTGGAACCGGCAACTCGAGCAAAACCCGTCGTTCCATCCTCACTTGCTGAACCAGAATCAGCGGCTGCCAAAGCCAGTTGGCCAGTTTTCGAATCGCCAACTGGCGAATCTTCTAGGAACGGATCATTCAATACCGCGAAGTCTCGGCGCGTCATCTGGCGAATTTTGGCACACCCTGTCAAACTGCACGTGTAGCACAAAGACAGAAGAAGAATAAATTGAATCTTCATCGCGATTCCTTCCGCGAAATCTATCGAACAACCGCTCACAGGCAAGCCACCGAATGGGGTGACTACAAAACTGCATCCGTCATCGTGACAGACCAGCTTGTCCATGGTAGCGGCGGTTAAAAATCATAGGGTCGAATGGGTTGTCTCGAACAGCCTCTCGTGCCGCTTGTCCGAATTGCCCATCTGTTTCAGTCTTGGATCTTTGTTGGATCTTCAGTTCATCAGCTGGCCCAGAAACCGTCACATCGGGTTCGTAGGAAGCTTGTTGAATTGGATTTGCTCGGTTCATCTGATCGGGAATGCCAAACTGACTTTCACGATCGACTGACCTTGAACCAGACGAGCTGGCGAGTGGATTCAGTTCGTCGGATACTTCATTGACCCAGTCTTGCAGCATCTGCATTTGAGCTCGACCAGAACGACCTGAAAACAGGGGTGACCGAGCTCCACCGTGCATCGAAGCCGCCTTCACTAACAGCGGACTGCTTGCCGGATCGGCCAAATCAATCTGCTTAAGAATTGAGGCAAGATTCTGTTCTGCAATCACGACCGACGATGATCGCCGAGTATTCACAAATTGAAATGTCGATTGACCACCGCTGTGACACTTGGCGTTGCCACAGTTATTTGACAGCAACGTCTGGATGCGGACGGTAAATGTTCGAGCTGTTCCTACAGGAAGGCCTCCCAAAGATCGACGATCGCTTACGCCCGTCCTTTGAGCCGACATTTGAGCAACGATGTCTTGGGAAGAGGCGGCATTCGCTTCCGCCCGTTTGGCTTGACGCGCTAAACCTTCCAGCATGGTTTGAGCCAAGCGGTAGTCTGGGTCCAAATGCAAAGCATCTAAAAGTTCTCGTCGAGCAGCCGAGTGCAAACCATTTGTCAGGCACCATCGGGCCATTTGCACATGGATTGTGGGAGTTCTATTTTGAACGGAATTCGACATCTTTTCGTAAGCGTCCTGCATGCTGGTCGCCAAGAATCGAATTCGATCACTGGACACATACATTCGCCCCGACGGCAAAATGACGTCGTAGCCATCTGTTCGAGCAATCAACCGCCCACCAAAAACTTGGCCATTGTTCATGACCAACAGTTTTCGAGGCTGAGCAGAGCGCAAAACCGACTCATCCGCCACGACAAACGCCGTCACGAAACAAGCAATTAAGCACAGGAATGCCAAACGAAACATTGGACAACAAGACTCATGAAAAGTGTGGTTGAATCAATGCAACTGAGATCGCAGACGCTTTACTTCCTGCACAGCCCACTCGCATCGCAGCCAGAAGGATAGGAAACATCTGAAAAACCGGTCAATATGAGCCTTCGCATCGCGATCTCGGTATCAAAAATGAAATCACCGAAAGGGCGGCAAGCGCAGCCAATACGACATCAGCATGCGGTAGACGGCAGTTTCCACCGGTCAAAACACCTAAAACACAATCGCAAAACGAAAAAGGCGGGGAATGCCCTTAGTCGCCACTGACGATCGCTTCACTGTCATTCTGCCGCACAAGCAAATAAAATGCGCTATCGGCCCTCAGGTTAGCGGCCCATGCTTGATCCATGCTGCGACCACGAATGATGGGGCGTTCTTTGGCGATCTTCAGTCCCAAACTGTTCATCAGTTCTCGGAAGTCGTACATCGACATAAAATGCAGGTTGGGACTTTCATGCCATTCGAAAGGCAGCGAATCGGTGATTGGAGTTCGCCCGCGTCGCAACACTTCCCAACGTACTCGCCAATGCCCAAAATTCGGGACAACAACAAGCCCACTGCGAGCAACTCTTAGCATTTCGGTCAGTAACTGTTTGGGCTGCTGAACCTGCTGCAACGTCTGACTCAGCACCGCAAAATCAAACGTATCAGACGGAATATCGCCAAGCCCACGATTCAAGTCGGTCGACACAACGGGCAATCCACGACCAATCACCTTGGCAATATTGGATCGTTCGACGTCGATTCCTAAGACGTGGCAATCCAGCTCAGATTTCAGCCGCTCCATCAACCGACCGTCTCCACAACCAAGGTCAATCACCTTGCTGCCCGGGCGAATGTGGCGAATAATCAGGTCGTCCACCAGCTGAATCGAAGGGTCTGGAAGTTGATATCGTCGGCTGGACATGGGCGAAGCAAGGTTTTCTACGAAGGGCAAGTCGAAATGAAAATGCCAAGACCCAAGTGGCACAATGAGGGCCAAACGCTAATCGGAATTGTCGAGAAACGGCGTCACCAGTTCGGTCAACGGATCCAAGTCAATCAAAAACGAATCATGGCCGAAGGGGCAGGGCAATTCTAGAAATGAAACGTGCCGCCCAGCCTGAAGCAAAGCCGAAACCAATTCGCGGCTTTGACTGGTAGGAAACAACCAATCCGTGTCGTAGCTGGCCACGAGGAATTTGGATTTCGATTCGGAAACAGCCGTCACAAGATCAGCGTAGCCATCTGACAAATCGAAATAGTCCATGGCCCGAGTCAAATACAGATAGCTGTTGGCATCAAACCGCTGAACAAAACGCTTCCCCTGATAGTGCAAATAGCTTTCAATCTGAAATTCCGTTTCCTTCTGCATGTCGTATGCAAAGCGATCACTATCTTGCAACCGCCTTCCAAACTTCAGCTCGATACTGTCTTCCGAAAGATAGGTAATATGGGCAACCATGCGAGCCAACGCGAGGCCGTATCGAGGACCTTCTTGGTCGTAGTAGCACCCTTCAAGGAAACCGGGATCCGCATAGATGGCCCTTCTTCCCACCGCGTTAAATGCGATGCCCTGAGCAGCCAGCTTAGGTGCGGAAGCTAAGACCACACAGGATCGCATTTGTTCGGGAAACTGCACCGACCACTGTAAAACTTGCATTCCACCAAGGCTGCCACCAATGATGGCTTGCAGCTGTTGCACGCCCAGATGCTTCACTAATTCTGAGTGAACTGTGACAATGTCGGCAACGGTCAAGAACGGAAAGTCCAGCCCGAACCGTTCTCCGGTTTCCGGGTTGATGCTGCCTGGGCCCGTCGTTCCCTGACAGCTGCCAAGCACATTTGCACAAATCACGTAGTAGCGATTGGTATCTAACGCTCGTCCGGGACCGATAAATCCGTCCCACCAGCCCTTCTTGGCATCGTCAGGATGATGTTGGCCGGCCGCATGAGCGTCTCCGGTTAAAGCATGGCATAGAAAAATTGCGTTCGAGCAATCCGCGTTCAGCGATCCATACGTTTCATACGCCACAGAAACCTGTTCCATGACGGCCCCACCGCGAAAGGTCATGGGAGATTCCGCACTGAACAACACGGCTGTTTCAGTTTGAACGATTCCGACACCTTCGCAGCTGTCACCGTCGCGGCCCGCACCGCTTGGCGTGGATGATTCAGAATCAACAACCGACTCAGACATAAACTTCGATATCGCAAAAACCAAACAAACGAGGGCACTTGCTGCGGTGCGTGACATTTCATAGCTGGCTGCACTATATCCCGATTCCCGCAGGAATCGATCTTGGCAAACTGATTGCCCTGGAATTTATGCCGCTCAGGTGCTTGTCGGCCCACTTATCGTTCGAGCGACACCAGTTTGGCTGAGTGAATTTCGCTTTCAGGATAAACGTCAATGCCATCGCCTGACTTGAACCAGTCGTTCTGCGCATGTCCTCTTGCACTTTCAGACTGTGCTGCGGTAAATTACTCGGTGATAAATCAATTCGACTGCTACCACAGGCAAGGACGCCACAATGAACAGCCACAAAACTGGCCGCACTTTTACGGCAGCGGAAATCAGCGAACAGCTGTCTGCGCAGTTGATTGGCGACGGTAGCCTCAAAGTCAGCGGCTCGAATTTTTCTGAACGAGCCACCCCAAATGAACTTACGTTTGCTGGCTGCAAAAACAATTTGGCTCGCATTACCACTTCTGAAGCTCAGGTCATCATTGTGCCGAAGTCGGTTGCCGATTCCCTAGGTGACTTTTCTGGCAAAACGTTTTTACTGGTTGATGAACCTGAAGCCGCATTTTTACAAATCGCGGCGGTCATGACGCCTCGAATCCAGATGGCTCGTACTGGAATTTCAGAGAAGGCCACCGTTGCCCCCACAGCCGTCCTTGGAGCTCATACGACGGTTCGAGACTTCGCGTACGTCGGTGAAAATGTGACCATTGGAGACAATTGTGACATTGGGAGTGGAGTCGTCATTCAAGACGGATGCCACATCGGTGACGACGTTACCCTCGGCCCAAATTCAGTTCTGTATCCCGGAATCACAATCGGCAATGATGTGCGAATCGAAGCTTGCACAGTCTTAGGTGGCGACGGCTTTGGTTACCGCACGGTCGATGGGCACCATGAATGGTTGCCACATGTCGGGACAGTTAATGTTTGCGACGATGTGCGAATTGGGGCCTGTACGGTGATCGACCGCGCCAAGATGGGCGAGACTCGAATCAACTCGGGAACGCGAATCGACAACCTCGTTGTCATTGCTCACAACTGCCAAATTGGTGAACACAATCTGATCGTGTCTCAAACAGGCATCGCGGGCTCTGTCACCACGGGTCAGTACGTTGTTATGGCTGGCCAAGTCGGAATCAAAGACCATGTTACCATTGGTGACCATTCCATCATCGGAGCCAAAAGTGGAGTTCACCGGGACACACCAGGAGGCGAAGCTTATCTGGGAAGTCCAGC
>JBDWHY010000154.1:0-4953 GCA_039974975.1 Fuerstiella sp.
AATGACGAATTTTTACTCGCAGCAACAGCCCAAAACCTCCGCAAATTAGCCAAGATCTTTCCTGCACCGCAGCAAATGCGAACGGCCTGATAGGAAAGGTGCTTGCGCCTACTTTTGGACGCTACTTTCTGCGCCAGCAACACGTCGTTTTTCCACAGAATGGGCAGGAAGCGGACCTTCGCTGCGGCTGCTAGCAACTGCGCCGGCGGCGTCAAAGCTGACATTGAGACATGCCGATAAACGAAAGCCCATGACAACCGGTGGGTTGTGCTGGCACCACTGAATGCACACATATTACAAATATACCTCAGGGCAGTAACTACTTTGAATGAGTTGTTTTTGGAGAAGACATGTCAATTGATGAAACCGCAATTCGCCATTGGGCTGATCGCCATGAGTGCCGTAGCAATTTGCCGATACTGGTTCGGCGATTAATCCGAGAAACTACCAATGGATTGGTTTCAATTCGGTTCCCCGGCAACGAAGCTGTCGATCTAGCTGGCCTAGACGGTCAGGTTGAGAATGAGCGGGCAACACCGAAAGTTCCTGAGGGTGTCAGCGTCTGGGAGCTAGGCTGCAATCAAGACCCACGGGCGAAGGCCGAAGGCGACTTTAGAAAACGAACTGATGAGACCTTGCCTGCTGAACGTGCAGAAACCAGCTTTGTCTTCGTTACTCCGAGGCGATGGAATGGCAAAGACGACTGGCTTGCAGAGAAACGTCGTGAAAGCAATTGGTCCTCGGTTCACGCCTACGACGCAATCGATCTAGAAACATGGCTCGAAGAAGCACCGGCCACTTGCCGCTGGCTTGGCGAAAAACTTGGTATTGCGTCTCCTACATTAAAGACTCCTCACGAATGGTGGCAGGGATGGGCAACAGCGTCAGACCCTCCAATTACGATGAACCTTGTTTCGTCGAGGCGTCACAATGAACAGGTAACGCTACTTTCAAAGCTCCGAGATGGAGATGCAGTCGTCCCGGTTCAAGCCGATGATCGGAGCGAAGCGGTCGCATTCGTAGTTGCCACACTAATTCAAGCAGATGCACTGGATCTTCTTGACCGAACGTTGATCGCAACGTCAGGCAACGCAAGGATTCCGGCAAGTTCCAACCGCTTGATCGTCGTTGCCGATTTGGCCGAAGGAGAAGAGCTAGACTTCGGTGACAGACGAAACGTCACAATTGTTCGTCCGTATCCCAAGGGACGCTTAGATGTCAGAGAAGCGCTGCTGTTGTCCCATGTTCCTTCGAGCACTTTTCGTTCGGAACTGGAAGGCATGGGGCTTCCGCCAGACGAAGCCGAAAACATGGCTTTGAAGACTGGGCATTCTGTTCCAGTTTTACGTCGGCAACTATCGCATGACCCCGATGTTAGACGTCCGGTTTGGGCGCAAGATCGCCCGTCGGCACGGCTGCTACTTCCATTTGCATTGGCCGGTTCTTGGGCGGAAGGCGGTAACATTGATGATGAAGCCGTGATTCAGCTTCTCGGCAATCTTGAGGACGGGGATATTACACGAGTTCGCGACGACTTGCTGGCATTGGAAGACGCTCCAATCGCTCGCTACGGGAACGTCAACATAGTTGTCTCACAACTCGACGCGCTTTTTGCCGTTGGGCAATATTTCGAACGAGCCGACTTGGACCGTTTCTTCGAACTGGTGCCAGAGCTTTTGGGGGATCGCGACCCAGCGCTCGACCTTCCCCAAGATCAATGGTGGATGGCCAACGTCCTAGGTCACGAACGCAGCTATTCGGGTGCACTGTTATCGGGCATCGGCGACACACTTTGCATCTTGTCGATCTATGGAAATGGACTTTGCGGCGACAGGTTGGGGATCGACGTTGCGCATCGCGCGGAACAAGTTGTTCGAGCGTTAATGCACGACGCCAACGAGGAACACTGGCTTACCATTCGCGGTCAACTTCGCAAACTTGCCGAAGCCTCACCCACCGCGTTCTTGGATTGCTTGGAACACGAACTTCGACGCCCCGTTCCAGCCATCAGTGCAATCATGGGAACTGTAGAGGGTGGTATCAGCGGCGAATGCCTTAGAACAGAATTACTTTGGGCATTGGAGTTGTTGGCATGGCAACCAGCTTTCTTCGCCCGTGTGGCAGAAATCGTGTTCGATCTGAGAGCACTTGAAGTCCAGGATAATTGGTCTAATTCCCCGCAATCGACTGCTCGATCATTATTTTTGGCATGGCTTCCGGCCACCGCGCTTGGAGCAGCAGATAGAATGAGGATCTTGCGCGATCTCTCTGCCCGCTTTCGTGGCCCAGCAATTGATGTCTGCATCTCTTTGCTACCAAGAGGTGGGCCGGGCTTTGCTTCAAGAACCGCGAGACCGCAATGGCGCGAATTGGCAGAGCAGGTTCTCGAGCCGAACGATGCGGAGGTTCTTGAAGTTGCAATCGAGGCGAGCAACTTGATGCTGGATTTAGTCCCGTGCGACAGAAACGAACTCGAGCGCTTTATCGAGGTTACCACGCGCCTTCACCCAGCCGATTTGGAACGCTTGGTTAGCGAGGTTGAGCGTTGGGCAGGTGATGCCGCCGACGGCGACAAAGCGGAACTTCGACATAAACTTCGAAGACGAGAAGCCATGCGGGCATACGAAGAAGAGGAAGGCGCAGAACAACTTGTCGCTGCGCTTCGTAGAATGGAAGAAGCACTTGAACCTCAAGACCCTACTGCGCGTCACAGGTGGCTATTCGAGAACGGTTACGTCGAATGGCGAGCATTGGACAGAGAAGAGGCTGAAGGGCGATTAACTTGGCAGCAGCGAGAAACGCTCGTTGAAGAACACCGTAAGGCCGCACTTGCGGAAATTCGAGATCAACTGGGAGATGACGCAGTTCTCCCATTTGCTCTAAGTGTCAATCAGCCGGATATCGTCGCGCAGCTGCTGGTTTCTCCTGACACTGCTCCGGAAACCGCAGCTAATTGGATTGAAGTCATTTTGGGCGAAGAGGCAAACGATGCATCGAACGTATTCTTGAGACAGGTCCTTTGGAGTGCAAGCCTAATAGACTTGCCCGCAATTTGCAACGATCTCGAGACACGAGCGGTCCTCCAAAATGAAGGAACGAGGAAACGATTTGCAGAGCACCTTCCCGGGCGCACTTCTGGTTGGGAAGCCGCTGAGGCGTTGGGAGACGATGTGGCATCCGCCTACTGGAGTTCGGTATCCATACACATCCGGGATGACACGGAACCGAGGGACGCCGAATATGCAATAAGAAGGCTCCTCGAAGTAAATCGACCTCGCTCTGCGTTCTCTGCTGTTGCATACACTCCAGAACGCCTGCCTGAAGATCAGTGGACACATCTCCTTCAAGCCGTCGCGTATGGCGAAGAACCGGACGGACCGTTTCCAGATGCATACAGGCTGGACGGTGTCTTCCAGCGTCTTGATACGGCAGATCAAATGTCCGATGAACAGATAGCAAATCTCGAGCTGCCTTTCGTTCCGTTGCTGTGCAATCACGGACACCGGAACCACGAGCGCACTCTCGCGGTACACCGAGAACTTGCACGTGATCCTGAGCTTTTTGTCCAATTGCTGAAGTGGAATTATTCACGAAGGGACGGTAGCGACGAACCGGAAAATGCCGAATTTACTCAAGAACGACGAGAGCTTCTGGCAAATTTGGCATATCATGCTTTGAAAGGCTGGAATGAAGTTCCCGGCTGCGATGCAGATGGGACAATTGATGGAAACAAATTTAACCAATGGGCTGATACTGCATTGCGGCTCGCCGCCGAAGTCGACCGTAAAGAGGTGGCGGAAATACACTTTAGCGAGCTAATAGCACGCTTTGCGCGGCAAAGATCGTGGGGCGATTGGTTACCTGACAGCATCCTAGATTTTTTGAATCGTCCAGAAAGCACTGAGTTGCGAAATCGGTTCAAGATGGGCGTAAGCAATGCACGCGGTGTAACTAGTCGCAGTCCTTACGATGGCGGAGAGCAGGAACGACATCTCGCAGTGCGCTATCGTGAACTTTCAACTCGGTACGGGAACTCACATCCACGAATATCTACTATGCTGATCTCAATTGCAGCGGACTACGAAAGGGACGCAACACGACATGATGACCAAGCCGCAGTAGGTGAGCGTTGGCGGCCATAAGCAAGTTCCACAAGGTTCCGCAGGCAATAAGCTCACCAACCAGCAAATCTTGCAAGCGCAGCGAATGTCCGGAATGACGGTCCGCACCGCAGCATCCGGCGGTCATGGTCAATGGCCGGTATGGGCCGTGAGTGACGCTACTTAGGAATGGCCAGACATCTGACGCCGCGATGCGGAGAATGGCCGCTAGGAGCCCACTTCAACCGATGCTGGGCTTTGGATGAACAGGGGCTTACATGAAGTACTACTTCAGTCACCACCACCGCCTCCGTCACTTCCCTCGAAGGAGCTGTGGTGGCCATGGGTACAATCTCCACTCCCCCTAATGCCATGTCGGCTTGGGCCTTTAAGGTTGGGCGTTCGCAAAGCGAAAAAGAACGCACCTATAATTATTACAAGTGCAATTACGAATCCAATTAGGAATTCAACTATCGTCATTTTGCCTCCTTTTTGGATCCGAAGGTAAAGCTACACGTTTAAATGACTGCGGGCAAACCAGACGTTGAAGCTGTCGAGTCATAAGAGCGCTTCGTCCGCACATCAGACCTTGAGCTGTCAATTTCGCTGCGTCAGGTGTCGAACGGCAGCTTTGCGAAAGCTGCGACGCAGCGTGTGACCCGTCGGGCAACGGCAGCTATGGGCCGTTCGCTTCGTCAGCACAAGGGCGGGAAGCATGCGTAATTGGGCTGACCCTGCACTTTGGTCGAGCTCCCGATAGGATCACAGCATAGCTGTGAACAAGGGAGACAGAAGATGGAATATTATGTTGGATTAGATGTGTCGCTCCGGTCGTGTGCGCTGTGCATCGTTG
>JBDWHY010000155.1:0-39814 GCA_039974975.1 Fuerstiella sp.
GAAAACTGCTGACGATCATGAACTGCATGGTTCAAAACAACGAACCGTGGCGAATGCCATCAGAGTCAGCAACCTAAATCATGCTCCTTGAAGGCAATTCTGATCCTCAAATCAAAACGCACGCCGCCCCATAAACAGACAGTTTCTAAACCACCGTCTTTAGAAAAATCAACGTCAACTATTGAAACAATTCAAGACAGTCGCTGGCCCCGGTTAATTCCATCCAGAAACGTATGAAACATCCGGGCTAGGAGCGTAGAACCGCACTAGGACCGCCGCTGATCCGAATACCAACACACTCCACCATTAACAATCCTGATTCACGTCGGAGGGAACTCAATCCAGACTCAAATGCCACAATTAATGGTTCAAAAGGTTCTGGCAATTGTCCGTATGCCAAAGGAAGATCGTGATCGCTTAACTCCATCCAGCGCAGGTAGCAGTCACAAGCACGGCAGACCATAGCTCCGATTGGCATTTGATCCAGCTCGTGAGCGTTGCATTCGTATCGCCGCTTCTTGTCTACCTTCGCTGCCACATCTATGAGTGGCCATTCGGAATTGCACTCTAGGGCATTTGCCCATTGTGCAATCCTCAGAAGAAACTCTTTAACCAGTTTCACGTGAGAGTCCTGCAACTCATAGTCGTAGGCAACTGTCCAATTGATCTTTCCGAGGCGAATACGTCCTTCTTCGAGGCGTGACATTATTATCTTCCAATAAACTGGTCTCCCTCGGCTGCCGCCTTTCAAACTTCTTGACGACTTCTAGCCAGATCTCAGCCGTTGTTCCCAGCCGATCCCTCAGTAAGGTAGGCCGGATCCAAGAGCGAAGCGACGCCGCTCCGGCAATCGGGCTCCATCTGCATATTAACAAAATGCCGGAACTGCGCTTCGCTTGGTCCGGCCTACGAGTTGGGGGGAAGCAGCCGGGGCCGACCAAGATATCAGTCACGGCAATCGGTTACTATGTGGAGATTTCTTTTCAATGTCTCGGAATTTATGTCACCTGCGTCAGTGCTCCGCACCCGCACCCACGGCAAACTGGTCTGCTGCGGCTGCTGCCTTCACCTGCTGCCGCCTTTCAGACTTCTTGGCGTCTTCCAGCCAGATCTCAGCCGTTGTTCCCAGCCGATCTAGCAGTAAGGTAGGCCGGATCCAGGAGCGAAGCGACGCCGCTCCGGCAATCGGGCTCCATCTGCATGTTGACAAAATGCCGGAACTGCGCTTCGCTTGGTCCGGCCTACGAGTTGGGGGGAAGCAGCCGGGGGCGACCAAGATATCAGTCACGGCAATCGGTTGCCACGTGGCGGTTTTGTTTCAATGTCTCGGGGCTTATGTCACCTGCGTCAGTGCTCCGCACCCGCACCCACGGCAAGCAGATCTGCTTCGGCTGCTGCCTTCACCTGCTGCCGCCTTTCAGACTTCTTAACGTCTTCCAGTCAGGTCTCAGCCGTTGTTCCCAGCCGATCCAGCAGCGGTAGAATGCTGCTTTTGGTTCGAGTCCGCTTTTGTTGATGCAATGGACAACTTGTACCTCGTCTTCTGCCAGTACTTCACGTCGATTTGAAAAACCGGGGCCACCCGTTCTTCGGAAAGAAGGCAAGCAAAGGACAAGCCAGACGCACTCAGAAATCCAACAACCGCATGTCCGAAATTGAACTTGCCACGACGGAACGCTTCGAGAGAAAATGACATAAGAAAACCCTCCTTGGTTTCACTGATATCAAGATAGTACCAAGAAGGGCTTAAGTTGATGTGACGCCTTGGACAGCATCACCGCAAGATCAATCCTCTTGCGGTGCGAATTCATACAAGAAAAGGTAACTGGCGAAGAGGACGGTTGTACGATGACAGCGAAGTCATCGAAAACGACTGAGCCATTCATGGTCGGTACTAATCAATTGCTCCGATCAGTGATTCTGCGTCTTGCGACGCAGAGATCAGTCATTCTACCACCACGGTCCGTCTTTTGTGACTCGAACAAATGACTTGCCATCACGTCGAAAGAGGCCATTCGTCCCACTCAGCCACAACCGTCCGCTCTTGTCTTCAAGGATATTAAACGCGAGCGACGTAATGCCGTCTTGCTTTTTCACTTTGGTAAATGTGTTGCCGTCATAACGGTACAAAGGAGAATTCTTGCCAGAGAACCAGACGTGACCGGTTTGATCTTCGTGAATGCACCAGATCTCGTTCCCTTCAACGATGCCCTGTTCGGTGAAGTTTGTGAAGTCCTTTCCATCGAACTTACTTATGCCACCGTGAATCGTGCCGAACCAGATGTTTCCCGACTTGTCTTCGAGAATACTGCCGACGGCGTTGTTCGGCAGACCGTCGTGTTCGGATAGATTTGTCAAGACTTTCCCATCGTAGATGTATGCTCCGCCGTTGGTGCCGAACCACACTCGTCCTTTGCGGTCCACCGTGATGCAATGCACGAACTTGCCGCTGGTAACGCCTCTGGTCGGATCGGGCTGGGCTTCCGGGAGTGCGAACGGGGAAAATGTCTTTCCGTCGAATCGACACACGCCCTCGATCGTGCCAATCCACATTACTCCGTTCGCATCAACAGCCATACTCCAGACATCGCGGCTGATCAGGCCGTCCTTTTCCCCGTAGCTTGTATAAGAATCCCCATCAATTCGAGTGATGCCACCGCCTGTCCCACACCATATCTTGCCAGCCTTGTCTTCGACGATTTTGCGGATCGTGACTTCACGGCCCAAATCATCTCTGATGTCGTAGTTGGTCAGGGTCCTTGTGTCGTTGCGAAACAGATTGCATTCGCCGCCGATCCAGAGGACATCATTCGAATCTTGAAGAAGACATCGGACGACACCACCAATTTCAGCATTCGAGTGAACGTCGATGACAAACTGTTGCTCCAACGGCAACTGATTCGTTTGAGAAGCTGCTTGGGAGTCTCCGATTGATTTTGCCGTGACGCCACTTCCTGACAAAGCTGCGTTCTTCGTCACGGGCTCAGCTGCAGGGAAAGGTTGGTTGTTGCAACCCACGAATAGAAAACCAAGGCTGACGATGAAGATGAACATTGGCATTGATCGGAATCTCCGGTGATGGCCGACTTGTACGAACATGTCAATCCTAAGAACCTCAAAGCGAATCCGCTCAATTGCCGTTCGTCTGTCGACCAGGCGCAGCACGTGAACAACACATGGCCGAAGCCACGGCGAACGCGTACTTTAGTCAACAGGGGAGACGATTGGTACCACTGATATTGCTTGGAGAGCTGGCATCTGATCGGCACCACACATATCGCATGGCCTGAAAATGCTCGAACGTCCGGTTCCGCAGAGCTGGAACTGTTGACGATATTCTGCCGAAGGTTGGCCGGCGAGATTCGAGTTGGTGTGATTGCTCTGGGATTCGAACGGGGCATCGCCGACAATAGAAATGCACGGAAAATAAAATGGCAGAGCCATTGCTACACAATTTTCGAGCTCAACGAACGTCACCCGTGCAAACTCAAACTTGGGTGCGTCGCTGCCTTCACCAGTGAAGACCTCGCATGAGCGCGGAAGGCGATACGGGAACAGCCGGCGGCGTCAATCACAGGCTCGATGTCGCGATGAAAGAATCTCCGAGGGCCGCACAAGTTCAGCGCTGTTGGCCTTGTGCCGTCCAGCGGGCTTGAATGCTTCACTCCACACAATCAACAGGCAGACTGTCGGCAAACTTTCACAAAAAAAGAAGAGACTGCCGTCAGCGATGTGTGCCCCTATCGTTCTGATTCCACCGTTCTGATTCGATCGTGTTAGTCGATCGTACGCACAAAGACAGCCGTCGAAGATGGATCACTGTGTGATCCGGCGCCTGCTGTGCCGAACGCCCGCCTTTGTCCTCAACTATTTCCGCCCCAGCCCGCGTAGCGTGGAATAGGTTGAAATTGCATTCCACAGCGACGAAGCTCCGCTTGAGTTCTTGTGAAGCGAGACGTAGTTTTTGTCGTTTGCTTCGGCACGAAAGCTGCCTGTTCACAAAAGTCACCATACGCGTCAGCGAGGGATGCCCCCTTGGAAACCCTGAGGTTCTGCACGGCCGATCTCCCTCGCTCACGCGTCGGGCGACCTTTTTCAGCGGGCAGTTAGCGTCCGGCCACAGTAGCCAGACCTTTGGTTGCTACAAAAAAATAGCTGAACTCGGACGAGTTCAGCTATGATCGAAAGTGAAATTTGGTGACCAGTTTAATAGCCCATGCGGTTCACCCAAATGTCGAGATACATCACTAGCATGAACAGGCCAACGATGAAGATCAGTCCAACGCCATGAGCAAAGTTGATGACTCGAGGACTCGGCGGTCGTCTCGCGACAGCTTCATAGATCAGAAAGACCATGTGGCCCCCATCAAGAATTGGGATCGGTAAAAAGTTCAGGATGGCAAGGTTGATACTGAGGAATCCGAGGAAGCCCAGCAGTTTTGTGAATCCACTGTCTGCAACAAGGTAGCCGATTTTGGCGATCCCCAATGGGCCGCTCAGTGCCTTGTAAGACAGGTTGCCAGTAAACAAAGAATTGAGCGTCATGTAAATTCTCATCCCAGCCGTCTTAGTAGCGTCATATCCTAACGACATGGCTTCACCGAAGGATGATGCTGTTTGCTGGAACTGGCTATATTGGAATCCACCGATTCCACGAGTTGTCGAAAACCAGCCTTCCACCTGCTTTTGTTCTTTCAGCAACACAGCAAATGGCTTGGCATTGTCTTCTGCCGGAGTCACATGAAGGCGAACCTGTCTTAGTGGCACGGTCTGAATTTGTCGGAACACCCAGGCCCAGTTCACCATTTCTTTTCCGCCTGCTTCTTCGATTTCTTCTCGGGCGGCTTCTAGGTCGATGTCTTCCGGGCCTTTTTCGTCTCCGAGTGCATCGGGTTTGAAGTCTTTCGGATTGGCATGTTGAAGTTCCACCTTGGTGATTTGTTGCATCGGAGCAAACGCAGGAGTCGTTTGAGACGCTTCACTGCCTTCTTCGACAACCGCGATTCGGCTTTGCACATGGAAGCCGGCTCCGATAGATGGAGCAATCAACGCATCGGTTGACAAGATGGGGAATTGAACCGGTGGCAAACCAGCTTCCGGAGTCACGGTAATGGAAATATCTTCCATGCCGTTATCGGTTTGCCGCTTTACTCCTAACACCACTTCGGTATCAGCGAGTGATGCGAGATGGTTTGGCAGACGCAATGGGTCAAGATCTTCACCCAGCATCAGGTCATTCACTTTGGTAATGACGTCGCCCTTTTTCAGGCCCGCTTTTTCTGCCAAGCTGCCTGTCTGCAACGCCGTGACGGGCCCCATCGCCATGCGAAGACCCAGAGACTTAATTTGCTTGGGCGGCACAATGACTGTGATGGTCGACACTTCGGATTTCGTATCTTCAGGGTCGGCGAAGCGTTCAATGGTATAGGAAATGTCTTGGTCGGCCAGAATCGCACTGATGCGTTTCATGTCATGAAGGTAGGCAATTTTTTCGCCGTTCATGGCGATGATTCGGTCGCCTCGCTGGATGTCCGCTTTCACGTCTCCGGCCGCAGACCCACGAATCACAATGTCACCATCGGCTCGCAAATCAATGTTTGTTTTCAGGGGCGGATTGATCCCGATGGTGCGAAGCTTTTCGCCCTTTTCTGGAGTAATCGTCAGTTCGAGTGCGTCTCCATTGGCTTTGGTGCCTGTGAGCTTCATGGAGTCGCTGGAGAGCACGACAATGTTTTGAATGTCGTTGTAGGTGGTGACTTTCTCGCCATCGATATCCGTGATTCGATCGCCTGGTTCCAGTCCGGCTGTCCACGCAGGAGCTCCGGGCATAACAGAACCAACGATGGGTTCAATTTCGAGGACTCCGATCCAATACGACGCCGCGAAGAACATGAAGCCAGTGATGACATTCATGATGACTCCGGCGGAAATAATGGCCATTCTTTGCCAGACCGGCTTTGACGAAAACGACCGAGGATTTTCGGCAATTTCATCGCTCGTCATTTGGTTGGGGTCCATGTCGTCTTGGCCCAGCATTTTGACGTAGCCACCAAAAGGCAAAGCTGACAAGGCGTATTCGGTTTCGCCTTTCTGGCGGCTCCAGATAATTGGGCCGATGCCCATGCTGAAGCGTTCCACATGCACGTCACACCATTTCGCCACGGCGAAGTGCCCCATTTCGTGGAAGAAGATGACGGCGCCAAGCCCCAAGACAACGGAAAGGACGTTCGTCACAGTGGCGACGATGTCCGATGCTGCGAAAAGAAGTAGATGATCCATGAAATGATCTGTCTGTCGAGATAACGTTACTGTTGTTTTATTGAAGGATCAGTCCAGCCGCAGTGGGCGGTTTGACTGGGCAAAATTTCGATTTCAGTTCTAGATTCGGTGAATTCTGACATCTCAGATCTTATGTTCAATGGCATTGAAAAAGGATCATCTGAGCGTGCTTGATCTGGTTGGTGTCGACACATTTCCACTCCATTCTTCGGCTTGTTGTCGAGCCCACTGGTCGGATTCCCCAAGCTGAGCCAAAGTGGGAGTCGCGTCGAACTGATGGTGATTCAAGATGGCTTGACACAGTTCAGGAATTTGGTCGAAACGAATGTCTTGTTTTAAGAATCGTTGCACAGCCACTTCGTTGGCTGCATTTAAAATTGCTCCGCTGGTGCCTCCGCTTTCTGCGACTTCAAAACCTAGTTTCAAGGCGGGGAAGACGTCGAGATCTGGAGGACTAAATTCTAGATTCATCGCGGACGACCAATCGGTATCCGGACAGGGACAATCAATCCGACTGGGATAGGTCAATGCGTATTGAATAGGGAGTCTCATGTCGGGCGGCGACATTTGAGCAATCACAGAACCATCGTTGAATTCAACAAACGAATGCACGATCGACTGAGGATGTACGACGACCGAAATCTGGTCAGCTGTGACTCCAAACAACCAACGGGCTTCGATGATTTCCAAGGCCTTGTTCATCATGGTGGCCGAATCGATGGTGATCTTCGGCCCCATTTCCCAAGTCGGATGCTTTAGAGCTCGTTCAGGAGTCACGCTTTTCAGATCTGCTCGCGACGATCCTCGAAAGGGTCCGCCGCTTGCTGTCAGCACGATTCGGCGAAGATCTTGCCTTCGCCCCGCTTGCAATGCCTGAAACACGGCGCTGTGTTCGCTATCGACGGGCAGAATAGCGGCTCCGGTTTCTGCTGCTCGACGGGTCATCAGCGGGCCAGCGACAACCAGACTTTCTTTGTTTGCCAAAGCCACATCGATGCCCTGGTCGATTGCGTGCCAAGTGGGCTGCAAACCTGCGGCACCCACCATTGAGCTCACCACGATGTCCACGGAATCGGGGTGGATCAATGGATTCAGTGCTGATGTTCCTGTGTAGCAATCGATTCCTGGACCCAGATCATCGGGTGACAGCTTTGCTTGTTGATCGTCGGTCAGCAGGACCCAGTCGGGTTGAAATTCTTGAGCCTGTTGCGCGAGAACTTTTCCGTTACGGTTCGCGGTGGCTCCGACCAGCTTCATGCGGTCCGGGTGGCTGCGGATGACGTCCAAGCAGCTGGTGCCAATCGATCCGGTTGATCCCAGAATCACAATGGATTTTTGATCAGCCACGGATACCGATGTCGAAAAAGTGAAAAATGGGCGGTCCAAATCCGAAATTTCAGCTGGCCGCGTAATGTTGATTTTTGATCCTGCATTCGCAAAAGCTGCGAACACCGTGGATTCTAGGCCGGTTTGGCGATCTTCACAAGAGCCGCCCGTGTTGCACGACTGTGTGTCTCAAACAGCGTATCTCGAACGGAATAGGCAGGTTATGTGACATGAATTCGTTGAGATCCCGTCGCCAGAACGCTACTGTGGCGCGTTGGGGAGTGAATCGGAACGGAATGCCAGTGGAACTTTAAGTTGCCGGTGCCTTGTCCTGACGGCCAAAATTCGCCCCTTCTTTTCAGCCTCTGTTTCGAATCCCAATGAAAATCGGCTTCGCCGCTTCGTTCTGTTCGTCGATCCACCGCCTTCAATCCACGCCTTTCTACCAAAGCTTCCTCAATATGTCTGAACCGAATTCGTCTCTGGAACCCGTCGATCCTCGGCTCGAAGCCGATCGCTACCTGCTTCAGGAAGCTCAGGCCAGCGGCATGGGAGCCACGTTGAAGGCCTTCGTCAAGCTGTCGGGGCCGGGCTGGTTGCAAAGTGCAATTACGCTTGGAGGCGGAAGCCTTGGTGGAGCTCTGTTTTTAGGAATTCTGGGCGGAACAGACCTGCTTTGGCTGCAATTGGTCGCGATCGTGATGGGCGTCATCATGTTGTCGGCGATCAGTTATGTGACTCTTTCAACCGGCAAGCGGCCATTCCGATTGATCAACAACCACATCAATCCGGCTTTGGGCTGGGGTTGGATCATCGCCACCATGCTGGCCAACATGATTTGGTGCATGCCTCAATTTGGCCTTTGCTTCGCCGCATTGCAAAAAAATCTGCTGCCCACGTTCGTCGACAATACAGATTCTTCGAAGCAGATCGTGTCTTTGATCGTATTGCTGGCGGCAACCATCGCTGTCTTCTTAAATAGTCGTCCTGGCATTGCCATGAAGATTTTTGACTGGACACTCAAAGGGCTCATTGCAATTGTCGTGATATGCTTTGTTGGAGTCGTCGTATTACTGACGAAGAACGGAGCACTGAACTGGGGAGAAATCTTCAGCGGCTTCATTCCAAACTTGTCTCAATGGAATAATCCCACGGGGAAGTTGGCGGAACTGATTTCACCGTTGCCTCAGAATGTCCAAGACTTCTGGAACGAGGCCATCGTGTCTCGTCAACGAGATGTGATGATTGCGGCGGCTGCGACTGCAGTGGGAATTAACATGACATTCCTGATGCCGTATTCGATGCTACGTCGTCGCTGGGACCGAAATTTTCGAGGTCTGTCGCGGTTTGACCTGTCTACTGGAATGGCCATTCCTTACATCGTGGTCACCAGTTGTGTTGTGATTGCCGCCGCCAGCCAGTTTCATGCTCAATCGGACGAAAAGTTCTTAAGCAGCGAAGTTGAAACCGTAAAAGAAAGTCCGCTGTTCGCCGGAGCAAGCGGCACTTTGCTGGCTCGAATCAAGCTGGCAGATCCAGAAACAACCCTCGGTGATGAAGGCCAAGAAGAAGCTCTTGCAGAAGCGATTGCTGCAATGCCTCGATCAGAAAAGATTCTTGCAGCCGCCACAGTAAAACGTAACGCGTTCGACTTGGCTTCCGCCATTAGTCCTTTGCTGGGCGATCAGAATGCTCGACTGGCATTTGGTTTAGGCATTTTCGGAATGGGTTTTTCAACCATTATCATTCTGATGCTGATTAACGGTTTCGCCGTTTGCGAATTGGCCAACAAGCCTCTCGGCGGTGGAACTCAATTCTTTGGCAGTATGGTTGCCGGAATCGTCGGGTTTATGTGGTGGCGGATTTGGCAGGGAGACAATCAGATCTACCTGACCATTGTCGCATCCAAATTTGGCATGATGCTGTTGCCGATTGCCTACATCACATTCTTCATGATGATGAATAGCAAAAGTATTTTAGGAGCAGATCGGCCGAAGGGTGCCAGTGCATTGGTGTGGAATGCCTTGATGTTGTTCTCCGTCGCCGGAGCCATCGTTGCTGCCGGTTCGGCCATCTATGGCAGCCTGACCTCGAGCAAGAACCCGAACGAGCCATACGTTGTTGGTGGTCTGCTGGCTGTATACAGCGTCGCCATCGTGCTTGGCTTTGCCATGAAGAAGAAAGTGACCGAGTAAAGATGTTTGCCGCTGAATGCAGCGACCGTGCAGGCGACTCAGATCAATTGTGATCTGAGTCCCCCGCTGCAACTCCAGTCGTTTTCCAACTTGCTGAAATGTGGGTCGGCCGAGCAGGTTTTTCAAACCGTGGTCGGCTTGCTTGATCCAGAAGATACTTGTTTCGGTTTCAAACAGCACAAAAGCGGGAAGCTGTCCTTGGTGCGTTAGACGGCTGCAACGAAAACGCACGCCGCACGCCGCACGCCGCCACGTTTCGCTGCACCGCATGGCCAACTGAAGCTCGAGCCTTACTTAACCAACAGGCCTTGGCTCTTCATCCATGCTTCACACGCCTTGGGCCAACCGCTGACGGCGTTGTCTGATTTTCGCATCCCGTAGCCGTGGCCACCTTTGGTGAAGACATGAACTTCGGCGGGCACTTTGATTCGAGTCAGTTCTGCAAACAGCAACGCAGCATGCAGTCCTCGGTTCTTGTCATCCTGAGTCACCACGGTGAACATCGGTGGAGTGTCACTGGTCAGGTTGAGGCTGGGATTCAGCAGAGTATCATCATTGGGATTTCCAAGATACGCGGCGTAAACGGGAATCATGAAGTTGGGCTTGGCCGACACTTTGTCCGTGTCGTCGACGGCCGAGTAGCTTCGCATTGAAGGCTGAGTGCTGGTGTTGACAGTCAGATGACCGCCGGCTGAAAAGCCGAGAATGCCGATCCGATCTGGATCAACCGTGACTCCCGTCTTTTGACCACGAATTAACCTCATGGCTCGCTGTGCATCTTGGAGCGGAGGAGTTGTAAAGTCGCCCGGTCGCCGAGGAACTCGATACTTCAAAACGAATGCGTGAACTCCAAGAGTATTCAGCCATTCGGCGATGGCTCGACCTTCGTGATCCCATGCCAGAATGTTATAGCCGCCTCCTGGGCAAACCAAGACAGAGGTGCCGCATGCTGTTTTGGAGTCCGCTGGGTACACGGCAATCGTCGGTGTGGTGACTCCGAAGACTCGATCGTCTGTGTTTTTGCTTTCGGCGAGTTTCACCTTCTTTACGAAGTCGGACGACAATAACTTTTCGCCGGGGACTTCACCGGGCCAGATGGGCAACACCTTAACGTCGTCTGCAACCGCAGACGAACTGATGAAGGCGAACAACAAACACAGGAAGGACGTAGTACGAGGCATTGTCAGAAGGCTCCGGCCGTGAGTAAGAACAAGACAGCAAGGTTGCTGATCCAGATCCTACGAAGAATGGACGGCAAGCAGAAGCATTGAACTGCCGGGCTTTGAGTTGGCCTTCGGAGATTCGGTACTGATTCGCCCAGCCTGAAACAAGGCTCTGTCGTTTCATTCGAACTTCACAAGGAATTTGTTAAGCCGTACGGCGTTGGCTGCCGTGCTTCAGCACCGCCGTTTTTCAGCACCTCAGTTTTTCAGCACCGCCGTCGCTCAGCACCACCGTAGCCCAGCACCGCAGTCTTTCAACACCGCCGTGTTCCAGCATCAACGACGGCCAGCGGCCAACGTCAACAGTGGCGGCGCAGAGCTTAGGGAGCATCAATGACTGGCAACAAAGCTGGTTCTTCAGGTTCGGTTTCCATCGAAACTGTCTTCAGGTAAGGAGCCGCCGTTTCAGTGTGATCGTGCCCTTTGTAGACTCCAAAGTCGTTGAACAAAAACTTCTTCGCCAGCCGGTAATACAGATTCTTTTCGGGGATTTCGTGTCCGGGGTGGTACTGAGATGTTCGAGGTTTCATGGCTTCCAATTCCGCCATTGCTGTTTTACGAGCCGTCGAATCTTTCGCCGTGTGTTTATCGACGACCTTCTTCAACAGGTCGGGGCGTTCGAGGACGATGCAACCTCGAGTCGTCTGTTGAGAGACGTCTCGGAAGTCCTGCAGGAATTCCGACTGAGTAAACTTGTCAAACAGATTTCGCTCATCATCTTCTGAACTGTGAATCGATTCCTTCGAAAACTGCACGATGGGACACGGTTCGATGTCTCCCCAGGGATTAATGTGATGGCTGATTCCATTCGCCGCCGGACACAAGGCTTGACCGTCTCCGTCGTAATAGGCGTCGACAATCACGATCGGCTTTTTCGCACGCATATCAACAACGAACTGTCTTGCTCGACGTTGTTGTTCTGGAGTCAAACACAGATCCGGAGTCGCATCGGGGCCCATCGGTCGATAGACGTGGAACCATGTATAAAGGACGCCCATTTCGATCAGGTTGTCGATCCATTTTTCGGTCAACAGGTGATCGATGTTGGTTTTTGCCAGCGACGTGCAAACCCCAGTCATCACTCCCGCATCAAGGCAATTATGAATGCCTTTTAAGGTCTTGTTGTAAACGTCAGATCGACCTCGACGCTGATCGCTGATGATTTCATTTCCTTCAACGCTGATCAGCGGAGTCACATTGCCCAGCTTCACCAAGCGTTCGGCTTTTTCCTTGGTGATGAATTGCCCGTTGGTGAAAATTTGGAAGTAGCAATCGGGATGCTGTTCGATGATGTCGAACAGTTCCGGATGCATAAACGGTTCGCCACCAACGATTCCAAAAAACACGTTGCCCGCAGCTTTGGCTTCGTTGATCAATTTATTCATCGCTGTCAGGTCGATGGTCTGCTGCTTAGCCGCCACATCCACCCAGCAGCCTTGGCACCTTAAGTTGCAGCTGTTGATGATCGACACGTACAGAAATGGCGGAAAGTATTGCCCTTTTTTCAGCCGCCGCTTATGAGCAAACACAGATTTGGTGCCTTTGACTCCCATGTTCCAGACAAGCTTCCAAAGCAGGCGCTTGTTGGTTTCGGTCAGCATTCGCCGAGCCATCTTGAGTGAATACATCATGTGAAGTCTTAAGCCAACAAAAGTGTTCTGATTGACGCGCGGTGAATCACCTGACGCTCACACGTGATTATCACCGATCATTCAACGGTTTCCCACTGGACGCAGGAAATTCATCACCGGGATTCCAAAAGTTGTCGGGCGAGACGCAAAATTGACGCCACGGAACGTTTCTTCGCCGATGATTTTTCAAACCGCAGTTCGTCCGTGCATGTCACAATCCGTTTCTGATACTGCCATCCTACGCAAAAATCGCTACCTTATTTGCTGAAACGACGGCTTCTGCTGCGTTGGTCTTTCTGAACACGGAACGGACTGCATCGCACTGCAAAATTTGAATTTTAAAGGCACATTCGTGAAAACAACGATTCGCTCAGTCATTTTGCCGCTGCTGATTGTTCCTTTGCTCACGTTCAATATCGCGCAGGCAGATGATGTTGCCTTTCCAAGCATCGTGCGGCAGTTGCAACTGAAGTGGCCCAAGAACAGAACAATCCGAATCGTGTTTCATGGCCATTCTGTGCCAGCTGGCTATTTTAAGACTCCAGAAATTCGCCGCTTCGACAGCTACCCATTGCTCTTTCAACAGCAACTGTGCCAACAATTTCCCACAGCCGCCATTGATGTCAGCGTGACGGCGATCGGAGGTGAAAACAGTAAACAAGGAGCCGCTCGATTTGCAGACGATGTGTTATCGATCAAGCCAGACTTGGTCTTTATCGACTACAGCCTGAACGACCGGTCACTGCCCTTGGAAGAAGCGAAACTGTATTGGGAAGTCATGATCGTGGAAGCGACTCAAAATGGCATTCCTGTCGTCTTGTTGACTCCAACACCGGATTCTCGAGAAGACATCACAAGCTCAGACAGTCCGTTGCAGAAACATGCCAACCAAGTGAAACAACTTGGACTCGCTTACAAGGTTCCGGTCGTTGATTCGTACGGTGAATTTCAGCGTCGAGTTCGCGGAGGGGCCGATGTGAAGTCTTTTTTGTCTCAGGTCAACCATCCCAACCGAACCGGGCACGACATTGTCACTCAGCTGATCATGAAGCTGTTCTTAACGAATCAAGCAACCAGCGAGAAGTGATTTCTCTCTGTTCGAAAACTGGCAGTTGACTCGGATTCCAAATGCAGATTTCGTCAAATTCGCAGTTCGGCCGTGCCAATACGGACGTCTGACTCTCGTTTTCGTTACCCATCCATGATCAACGGTCACCGACTTTCGTCAATTGATCCCAGTCTCGTGATCTCGATCCACCCATCGATCCATTCTGCACAAAGGTGCCTCTTATGAACCAAGCTATTGTTGACCCGGTTGAACTTCGCCGATTTGCTCAGGCTTTGAAGCGTTTCAACGAAAACCTAAACGAAAACGCGTCTGCATTGTCTGGGCAACTCAACAGCTTGGCTCAAACATGGCGAGATGCCGAGCACATGAAGTTCAGCGAAGACTTTACCAGCAATCTGAAAGCGTTAGGGCGTTTTGTCGAAGCCAACGAAAGCTACATTCCGTACCTGCAACGGAAAGCTCAGCTGATCGAAGACTATCTGCAGCAGGGTTGATTTCAGCGGATCTTTTCGTAGATCGGCAGTTGAATCCGCCGTCGTATTTTTAAGTATCGTACGATTGCTGATTTCGACAGCTTCGGTTGAGGCCGACTTAGGGCCCCAGTAGCAGTCGGCGAGTTTCTTTAAGCGGCGAGCGTTCAGCTGTGGGTTGCTTCGCTAAGCCGGGCACCACTGAATCCAATGCATGAGCCCACGCATCTGCAGAGCTTGCTTTGCCGTCCGAAGCTTCCAGCATCACGGCGGCTTCCTTCAAAATACAGTGCTTCCAAACTTCGATCTCTGTCTTTGTTTCTGTGGTATTCAACGCCACCTGCAATACTTGTCGAATCAGTTCATCATTTGGCACCGGCCCCGTCCTTTGATGGCTGATGAATTCCTTAGAAAACTGATTTACCAAACACCACGATAGAACCAAGTTGCTTGATCGAGAAACCGTTGGCCGTTCGCTGGGGGAAGCTGTTTGCCTTGAAAATTGCTCGACGAACTGCCGAACTTTGGCAAGGTAAGATTCCGTCTGATCGTGTGTGGATGTGACGGCCAGTGTGCAAAGAGCCATCGAAAGGTCATCCTTTTGAAACTGTTGAAGACTTTGCAGCAGCCGATTTGCTTCACCGATGTCTCGTTGAGCAATCCTTTGAAGAACGGCGAGCAAATCGCTGTTCTTCCAGCTGATCCGGTCTGCCCACGACGGCGAATTCAACAGAAGGTCCCATGTTGGCGAACCATCTTTGGCTTGATACTTCAAGTACAACAGTACGTCTTCAGCTTCAGCCGTCTGTAACGTACGTTCAGTTTGTTGCCACATTCGTTGGCAGGCTCGATCCAGCGAATCGGCCGATTGAAAACCACGACTGGCCATGAGTAGTTGACCGGTGACCTGTTTCGATACGTCGACGGCATCCAAAGCTAAGCCAGCGGATTTCAGTAAATCAACGGCCAGCAGCACGCTTTGAATTTGGTTCCATGCGGATTCTGGATCCACGCTGGGATCGTCGCGGAAGGGGCGTTGGTTCACCGCTTGTAACACCGTGGACCGCCCTGCTTCAAGGTCACCCGAAGCAAACTGCAGTTCGGCCAGCAATCGTTGATGGCTGTCTACGAAACTTGTCACGGTCCATTGGTTTGAAGCCGCATTGTGAAAACTGTCGCTGGTTACCTTGGCCACCAACTGTGCGAGCCGCCCATCGATGGTTCGATCGAAAGATCGCAGAATTCTTGCGCAGTTCACCGCGGCAATCTTCGTCGGGAGTAGGTCACCATTGCCAGAGATCGCCGCATCAATCAGTTGCAGCAGTTTTTGTTTGGCTAAAGAACCGTTTGTCGATCTGATTGTTAATGCCGCTTCGATATATGGACCGGCAGACCATTCGGGAAATCGCTGCTGCCCTCGGATGACTCGTTCAAGAAACTGTCGTTTTGCTCGTTCATCTTTCAGGTACAATAGAACTCGTTGCAACGCGGACAAGCTTCCTTCGCCTTCGACTGCAATGGGTTTGGAATCCAACCCTAGCCATGGTCGAGCAAATGCTTGTTGAGAAGAACTGGGAACCAAGCTGTCGCAGATAAAATCGACGACAAGTTCAGATTCCCAAAGTCGTCGAGCCTGAATATTGTTCAATAGGTAGTCTCGATCAGATGGAAACGCCTTCCAAGCTTTGTTCAATAGTTTGAAACCCGAATCAATGCTGCGTTGTCCCAGCCGGGTGGAATCCGACTGACTTAACAACACGTCAATCAGTTCGCTGACAACGAAGTAGTTGTCTCGAAGTTTTCGCAAATCCGATTCCAGCAAGAGGTCAGAAAGATCGGGCAAACGATCGACTCTGCGAAACACTTTGAAGTAGCGATAGTAGTCCGTCAGCAACAAAGCTGGCTTGGCTCGGAATGCTTTCAAGTACGTATCAGCGGCCAGATTAAAGCTCAGCTGGTCCTCATAGGTGCGAGCCATCTGGATCCATTGCATTGGAGATTCTGGAGCCAGTTTGGCAAGTTTTTGCTGAACCAGCATGGCGTCAGATGTCTGGTTCATACCGTTTAGGATTTGTTGCTTCAGCCGTAGCAAATCGATGGAATCTGCATTCTGAACCAATCGTCGTTCAACGTCGGCCAAGGCGGTCTGAAGCTGGCCATGCTTTGCAAGCAGCTTGACTGCTGCGATGCGAGCAGCGTTGGCGAGATTCGTGGTGTGCTGATTGGCATCGCTGGTCAGCAGGATGGAATTCGCAACTTCAATCGCTTGATCGATTTGATTGTCTTGCTGCATCAAGCTCATGCGATTCATGAGCGCTTCCATGGGGCGAGGATTCTGCCTTGCGACGGGCAAGTTCTGAGCGGCGTCCCAGTCTCCCAAATTCTGTTTTTTTGACAGTTGAACCAAATGCCGCCGCTCGTTTTGAGTCAATCGAGTTCCGGCGAGCGCCTGAGCGGCTTGCTGAGCCACCGACAATTGCCCCGAAGAGCTACCGATCCGAAGCTTTAACCACAGTGCCTGCTGGAACGAAAGTACATCCGAATTGGGAATCGTTTTCAGCAAGTTCAAGGCCGACAATGCATGTCCATTGTCTAAGTGGTACGCGGCAATCAAAATTCTCAACCGCCCCTGTGTTGGATCTGTTTCCGCAGCATCAATCAGTTGCAAGATGGCTTCGTCGAACTGTGATTGAAGGCACAGCAAATGAGCGGCTGACAGCCGTTGTAGAACTCTCGGGCTTTTGCGACCTTCCCGTTCGGCTGAATCAATCAAGGTGTCTGTCAGTTGACGTAGCTTGGAATCATCCAAGCCATGCGCAAGATTGACAAACAATGTCATGTCTGTCATTTCGATCAGTGGAGTCTGAGGCAGAGTGACCACGTTGCGACTGCCAACGTGACGTCCGTTTTCGAACAAACGATGACTCGTCTTTTCAGTCCAAACCACTTCGAAGGAAGGGCGGTTGTTGGCGGCGGCTGATTGTCGAGTGGTCGCCGTGGAACCGGCCTTTAGAACAAGATATTGCTTGAGCAGTTGTTGCCTATTTGGTAGGTCCGTCAAACTGCAGAACATGGCCAATGAACGCCCAAAGTTTTCCGGCAAGATTTGATCATTGCGATTCCCATTCTGAGCGGCTGGATCAGCTGTTTGTATCCATTCATCCAACAGCAAGCTGGCCAATTTCAAGTCTTGATTTGCTTCCGCCATCCCCCAGTAGGCCAACATTTGTCCGGCATCGGTTGGAAATGTCTGCGGAAGAGTGCGAGTTAGAAATTCCGAGGCCAAGTTGTTCAGCTTTGCTTCAACCAAATGGTCGTGAACCTGGAAGATGCTATCTGCCGTCACCCATTCACGATTGCTTTGCTGCAACCGAACAAGCAGGTCGATCGCCAGACGCCCCGTCGATGCTTGCCACGTCTGTGGCTGATCGGACCCTAATTGTTGAAGTGCCAGCAAAAGACTCAACGCCGAGCTATCACTGGCGGGCGTCTTGATGGCGGCTAGCTTCTGAACAACTTCAATCAGTTGCCCCTGAGATAACCGGTTGGCTCGATGGAGTAAAATTGTCTGTTTGGCAAAGTCGATAAAATCGAAGTCTAGGCTGCCTAGCTGCAGTGAAGAATCTTGCCACTTTGCCTGCCGTGGTGTGAGTGGGTCTGATGTCTGAGCAGCTGAATCAAAGAAGTTCTGCTGAACAATCGCCATTGCTTCTGCAATCGATTGTGGTTGTGGGTGCGAACTGCCATCACGGATGATGGCAAATTCAAGCAGGTCGGGCGGTGACAGGGTCTGCTGAAAGAATTGTTCAACGAGGCTTCTGGCAGATGCCTTGCCCTGTAAGCCGACCACGCAATTCAGGTTTGCCAGAGACAACTGCCAAGCCGGCAGATTGGATGTTTTCAAAGTGGAGACCAAGAACTGAGCGTCCAAGTAACGCTGTTGTTGCAACCATTGTTGAACTAATCCCATGGCGACATCTGGCCACAAATTTTGCTTTGCCAATGACAGTAACTCGCTTTGATAAAGCGGTATCTGTTGGTTTGAATTCAGTAGCTCGGCCAAGCGATCGAAGACTGCAAGAGACGGTTCCAGTCGAGTGAGTTGAAACTGAAAGTTCAGAGCATCTTCGCTTCGGCCCTGCTTTGACAACAGGTCAACCAGTTCGGTGATGGCAGCCGCGTTTCCGCTTTCGGTGGTCAGGAAATTTTCGAGTTCTGCGGTGGCGTCGGAGAATTGTCGAGCTTGTCGATAGGCGTCGACCATTAGTAACGTCGAATGCTCGGCGGTCGTTGACGTTTGCTGACTGACGGATGCCTTCAATCGTTGAAGCACGGCAGATGTGTGATTGGTTCTCATCCCCAGCACAACCAGACGACTGGCAATATCTCGTTGAAGGCTTTCCGATGACGATTGACTGAAAGCCTTCCAGTACCACTCCATGGCTTCGGCCGATCGAAATTGTTCAGCCAAGAGATCTCCAAGTTCAACCATCATGGTCGACGACGATTCTTGCTGCTTCAAGAATTCCGATAACAATCGAATGGCCTCGTCTTGCCGGTCACTGTTCTTCAAGAATGTGACATAGCGATTGACCGAAGATGCCGATTGAGGGGCCGCTTCAAAAGCGGCCTTCGCTGTCTTGAAAGCGTCCTCTGAACGTCCCATTTGCAATTGTAGATTTTGAATCGCTTCTGAATATTCAAAGGCTCGCTTCGGGTTCATTTCGGCCAATTTTCGAAACGATGCTTCGGCGTCTTGCAGTTGTCCGGCCTTCTGTTGCAGTTCAGCTTGGAGTTCTCGGACTGTCATTGCGAACTCAGAATCATGTGTCACCCGTTGCACCGTTTGCAGGGCAAGTGTGAGATCCCCTTGCACCTCAGCCAGCTGGGCCAATAACAGCAATTCGCTGTCACTGAGCTGCTTTGCTTGATTCATTTGGCTGACTTTTTTTGACACAAAGCCGGTCTTCAATAGCAGGTCGACGACCTGCTGCCGTACGAAATTCTGCTGACTGCGAGTCGTTGAATTGACGGGGATTGAATCAAGGACGGCAGGCTTAAACAGTTCTTCAAGCTGCTGGTTCGCGGTTGCAAAGTCGTTTCGCAGTAAACACAGTTCTGCAAGCAGCAACCTGTCGGAGGGTTCAGAGTTCTGCTGAACCAGGTCAAAGCAGAATTTGATGGCGGAGTCGAGCTGATCATATTTCTTCAGCAGCTGAATGGCTTCTGTGGCATTGACTGGGGTCTTTGCACTCCGATCCACGAGCTGCTGAAGCACGGCGACCGCTTTTGAAGAATCATTTTGTTGAAGTAACAATTCGGAATAGCGAAGGAAGGTGGCGGCGGAAGCCTTGTGAGTGATGATCGCTTGTGAGTACTGCGTTTCGGCCTGACTCGCCAATCCGGCCTCGGCCAGTTGGTCGGCCAAGGTGGTTTTCAACTGCCAATCTGGAACATCCTGGTCGGTCAGATTCAGCAGCTTGTTCCAGATTTCGACTGCGTTGGACGTGCGTTGGCTTGGGTCGAGATCTGGTTGGTTGAAGGCGATTTTTCCCCATCGCACGATGTCTTCTGAATTCAGTTTTGAAGCAGATTCAAGCCGGCGAAATTCGACTCCGATTTCCGTGTATTGTTTCAGGGCCAAATGAATGGAGATTGTTTGACGAATGAAATCCGGTGCCGCCTTGATGCTTTCAGGTGCGTTCAGAGCAACCTGTAGACTCTGCCGGTGCCTGATGCGACGGCTGAAAAAGTCCATCAGCGCGATTCGGCGGTTCAGTGAAGTGGGGTCTGCTTTCAGTCGGGCGGTTAGGTAGTCTTCCAGGATTGACGGATCGCTCAGTCGAGACAGAATTTGCTGTAGTTTCTGGTCCAATTCGGTGGCTTGCCAGCTGTCAGGGTTAAGTCGATCTAAAATCGATTGATACGCCGCCACTGCTTGTGACACTTTTCCGGATTTCAGCAGCAGGTCGGCAAGTTGAGATTCAATGGTCAGTCGATCTTGGGCGTTCAGAGTGTCAGCCAGTCGAGCTTCTAACTGACGGACAGCCTCGTCCGTGCGTCCCGCATTGATCAATGCGTCCGTGAGTAAAGTTTGAACTTCGGGTTCACCTGGAAAGCGCTTCTCGAACTGCTGTAGGGCAGTCAAAGCGGCGTCGGTTTGGCGAAGCTTTCCGTAGACTGCTGTCAGTTGTTTCACCGCAACCAAGGACGACGTGCGATTGGTGGTTCCATCAAATGCTGCCTGCCATGCGGCCGCAGCCTTACCAAATTCGGATTGCAACATGTAGGCTTGCCCAAGCTGCTCGTCGACGGCTGTGTCGGTTGTTCTGTTTTCTTTTGCCAACAGCAGCTGTTTGATTGCGAGCCCAGCATCGGCGTTCTTGAGATGCACCATTCCGAGGAGCAGCCTTCGAGCCGAAGTAATTTCAGTGGACGCCCCCGGTTGGCTCAGCCTGTCAATCAATTGATCAAGCTGCCCTGCTTGGTCGTAGTAACTGAAGACTCGATCAAACGCTGTGCCTGCAGTGGGTCGTTTTTCAAGCAGCAACAAATAGCGACTGATGGTGCGTTCGTCTGCCGCTTGAGCTGCCGGATTGCTTATCGTTGCCATCGCCGAGTTGACGAGGAGGGGGACAGCAGTGAGCCAAAGAAAGGCGGTCACAGGCCAGATTAATCCTGACATCTTCATGTTGCGTTTCGTCGCGTTGCCTTGCTGAGTCATGTCTTCGTGGCGTGGGTGTAACAGTTTTCGCTTCGTCGTTCGATTGTGCAGCGGCCTGACGGGCGATTGGTTGACGGCGGTCGGCAGTCGGGCAAACTGGTGGGTGAGGCGAAAATGGGGTTTATGCTAAAATGTCTTCCACGATGTTACCGTGAACGTCCGTCAATCGGAAATCTCGTCCTTGAAATCGATAGGTCAATCGTTCGTGATCGATGCCCAACTGTTGCAAAATGGTGGCGTTTAAGTCGTGAATATGGACAGGATTTTCGGTGATATTGTAGCTGAATTCATCGGTCGCACCGTAGACCAATCCCGGTTTGATTCCGGCTCCGGCCATCCACATGGTGAAACATCGAGGATGATGATCTCGACCATAGTTGTCTTTCTTCAAGCCACCTTGGCAGTAGACCGTTCGGCCGAATTCTCCGCCCCAAATGACCAACGTGTCGTCGAGGAGTCCTCGTTTCTTTAAATCCTGAACAAGAGCCCACGATGGCTGATCGATATCTTTGCACTGTGATGGAAGGTCTTTGGCGACGTTTCCGTGTTGATCCCAGCCTCGATGAAAGATTTGAACAAATCTGACATCTCGTTCCAGCATCCGTCGAGCCAATAAGCAGCTGGCTGCGTAGCTGCCCGGAGTCGTAACGTTGGGGCCATAGCTTTCCAGCACGCTCTTGGATTCGCCATCGATGTTGGTCAGTTCTGGCATGGAGGACTGCATCTTGAAGGCCATTTCGTATTGAGCGATTCGAGCCTGAGTTTCGGGGTCTCCAACCTGAGCCAGCGTGTTTTGGTTCATCTGTGAAAGACGATCCAGCATTCGCCTTCTGGCTTGAGGCGTGACTCCGTCGGGGTTCGAAAGATACAACACAGGATCTCCGTTGCGCCTTAACGAAACTCCGGAATATCGACTGGGAAGGAATCCAGTTCCCCACAGTCGGTTGTACAACGCTTGAGCTTGTTTGCGGCCAGACCATGTTGGAGTCATCACCATAAAGGCGGGCACGTTGCGGTTTTCGGAACCGAGTCCATAGCTAAGCCAACTTCCCAAGCTGGGCCGGCCGGGCAATTGATCTCCTGTGCAAATGTAGGTGATCGCCGGGTCGTGGTTAATGGCTTCGGTATGCATCGATCGAATGATGCACAAGTCGTCGACCATTTTGGCCGTGTATGGCAACAGTTCGCTGACCCATGCTCCACTGTTGCCGTAGCGGTTAAACGAAAACTTGGAAGGGGCGATCGGGAACCTTTTCTGCCCCGAAGTCATGGTGGTTAAACGTTGCCCTTTGCGTACAGATTCTGGCAGATCTTTGTCGAACCAGTCTTCCATGGTGGGTTTGTAGTCCAACGTGTCTTGTTGGCACGGTGCCCCCGCCATGAAGAGCCAGACAGCTCGCTTTGCCTTCGGAGCATACTTTTTCAGGTACTCGGGAACTTCACCCGCAACCATTCCTCCGTTGGCCGCCTTGGCTGCGTCGGCATTCAATGATGCCAAGGCCGCGGTACCCAGGCCGAGTCCCCCTTTTTGGAAGAAGTGTCGGCGAGTTTCTGCTTGCATGTGGTCGTGGATAGGAGTCATCGCGATGACCTTTTGATCGAATGAATTGTGAAGGAACAAGCAAGGTTCTGTCGGCTTTGATGGATGGGCGTCGTGCGGCTCACGAAATTCCTCATGAAGTTGGACTGAATGGACAGAGCCGGGGACAGAGCCACGCTTACGGTCAGAGCCAGGGCGAACCGGAACACGCGGTCTATTTGTTGACCACTTCATCAAGGTTCAGAACTAAGTTCGCTACCATTGTCCATGCGGCCAATTGCACGGCGTTCAGTTCTTGGGGAGCAGGTTGTTCGCCAATCGCGATCAACTTTGCGGCTCGACCTTCATCGCTGGCAAAGTCGCTTCGATAGAATTCATAGTCTTCGATTAGGGCGGAAATTTCCGATGGAGTCACTTCGCGAAGGACGACTTCTTGCAGCAAAAACGAGGCTCGCTGTTGTGTTGTTAGGTGGGCTTGGTTCATCGTTCGGATGGCGAGACCTCGAGCACATTCCACGTATTGAGGATCATTCATCAACAGCAACGCTTGCAAAGGGCTGTTGGTGCGTTCTCGGCGAACCGTGCAGCTTTCACGAGATGGAGCATCAAAAGTGCTCATTTGAGGAGGCGGGGCCGTGCGTTTGACGAACGTATACAGAGTACGGCGATGAACCTTGCCGGAACCATTGTCTGCTTTAAATCGCACGGTGTTCGATCCGCTGTAGCCAACGGCGAACCACAGTCCATCCGGTTGAGGTGGTTTGACACTGGGGCCGCCCACATCTTCTACCAGCAGGCCACTCACAGATAACGCTTGGTCTCGGAGCATTTCTGCATCAAGCCGATATCTGGGTCCTCGAGCTAAGAACCGGTTTTCAGGATCGATGCGAAGTTCGTTGGGATCAATGAACGCCGATTGTTGGTAGGCGGCTGACATCACAATCAGTTTGACGATGTGTTTGACGTCCCAGTCATGTTGTGCTCCGGCAAGCTGCGGCTTTCGAAATTCCGAAGCAAGCCAGTCCAAGAGTTCGGGATGAGTTGGCATTTCTCCTTGAGAACCAAAGTCTTCCGACGTCTTGACCAAACCGGTTCCGAAGAACTGCTGCCAAATTCGATTCACGGTGACTCGAGCCATCAACGGATGCTGTTCTGACACCAGCCACTGAGCCAAGGCCAACCGATCCATAGGGCGATCGGTTGGGATGGCTGGTAGAACCTTTGGAGTCGCTCGTTGGACTTCGTCGGTCGGCTGATCATATTCACCTCGGTTCAAAACATAGGCCGGCTTGACTTCGCTGCGTTCGCGATAAATCAAAGTCGTCGGGAGTCCATCAGTCAGCTTGTCGATGCTTTGCAAAGCGGCAGCAAGTTGAGCTTCAAGTTCAGTCGCCTGTTTTCGAGTCTTGCGATAGGCGGTTTTGAAGAAGTGCCGCCGCAATGCGGTGAGCTGCTTGTCGTCCAGATCTGGTGCTTTCAGCAAATTTCGTAAGTCTTTGGGAAGAGATTTTCCGCCTTGCTGAGATTGATCGGTTCGCCATTGAGCGAACGAATCGTAGAGCAGTGTTCCGCTGCTGGTATCGGCCTTGCCTGACTTGTCCCAGTAAACTTTGCCTCCAAACTGAGTAAACGCCCAGCCACCGACCTTGCTTCCCTTCTTCAGGCCGACGTGTTTCGCGGGAACTTCCAGCCGGACCCACTGGCCCACTGCAGGCAACGGCCCCATGTGTCGACGGCTTGCAGATTCGTTTTTCCCCCAGTCGATCCTATCGGCCCCCCAATAGGCTCGATGGTCCCACGACCCATCGTTCCACTGCAGCATGATTTCAGTGGGAGGGTTTTCGGGGTCTAAGTAGACGTAGCTGAACAGCACATCTTGGGCTTCAATCTTCAAAGGCGTTTTCGCAGACTGAATCAGATGTTGGCCTAAGCCTTTCGCTTGTCCCACATGACTTGCGTGACCGCTCAACACCGGTTCAGGGGCTTTCACGAATTTCCATTCTTGGTCTCCTGCGGCCTTCGTGGCCGCTGGGATTTCATCGTCGATCCATACGAATTCGACAGCAGGCGGCTTTTCCGGAGGTCTCGGGTTTGCAGGTTCTTCATAGTTGATGTCTGAATACAGTTGCTGCAACTTCGCATTCAGCTTGGC
This sequence comes from Fuerstiella sp., assembly GCA_039974975.1. Classification (GTDB taxonomy): domain Bacteria; phylum Planctomycetota; class Planctomycetia; order Planctomycetales; family Planctomycetaceae; genus Fuerstiella. The sequence continues at coordinate 24,610 of JBDWHY010000155.1, forward strand.
ATGCTGGTCTTCAAAATTCGAGTGCTGTTGGCGATCAGAATCGGTCCAGACCTTGATGACAGGAGCGTGATCTTTTTTATTCCCATCTAACGGCTTGCCATCGATGTTGTTAAAGAAGGCGTATAAAGAATAGAAGTCTTGCTGAGTCAGTGGATCAAATTTGTGATCGTGGCACCGAGTGCAATCCATCGTCAACCCCATGAACACGGTGCCCGTCGCTACAACTCGTTCGACAACGTTGCGTGAGTGAACTTCTTCAGCGATAGAACCTCCTTCGCTGGTGGTCACGTGGCATCGGTTAAAGCCAGTGGCAATCAGTTGTTCGTCAGTCGGAGATTCAAGCAGATCTCCCGCGAGCTGTTCCACGGTAAATTGATCGAAGGGCTTGTTGCCGTTAAATGAATTGATGACGTAGTCTCGGTACGCCCACATTTCTCGATAGTTATCAAGATGCAAACCATGAGTATCTCCGTAGCGAGCCGCATCGAGCCAATACCGTGAACGATGCTCACCGTATTGATCAGAAGCAAGCAGCTGATTGACGACCTTTTCATAAGCATCGGCCGACTTATCGGCCTGAAATCTACGAACCTGATCCATCGTGGGAGGCAGGCCGGTTAGGTCGAAAGACAGGCGGCGAAGCAATGCCGCTTTGTTCGCTTGCTGATTTGGTTGAAGGCCTTTTTCAGACAGCGCGGCCACGATGAATCGATCGATGTCGTTGGCGATTGCCGAGACACTGATTGACGTGGGCTTGCTGGGAACGGGCGAACGCTGAATCGGTTCGAAGGACCAGTGCTGGCCCCATGGAGCCCCTTGTTTCACCCACCGTTGCAACAGTTCGATTTCGTCGGTTGTTAAAGACTTTCCGGAATGAGGCGGAGGCATCACCAAGTCTTCGTCCGTCGACAACATGCGAACAATCATTTCGCTGCTGGCGGGGCTGCTCGGAGCAATTGCAACGAGGCCGCTTTCTAATTCGCCTTTGGACGATGCTTCTTCATCCAATCTCAGGCCCGCATGGCGTTCGGCGGCATCAGGCCCATGACACTGGAAGCATTTGTCGGATAGGATCGGACGGATTTGTCGCTGAAACGAGATCTCGTCAGCAACACTGGTAGAACGACCGAACTGACTGAAAGAACAAAGTCCGATCAGAGAAGCGCAGCGCAAAATTGTGTGCAGGCAATTCATGAATCGCAACGTCTTTTTGGAGGTGGGAAGAAGCGGAAGGCGGGCAGCCAGTGATGATGAAGACAATTCGAATCGAAGATTCAGAGTCAGCAACCCAACGACTGTTCCTTGAGTTTAACCAAAACGCTCACCAGATTGCATGTCGTTTTCGAGCCACAACTTGGGAATCAGCCGATGTACGCAGCGGTCTTCCACCCGTGCGGCGAACTCGACCAGCGGCTCAGCCTGCCGCTTTCAGGTCGCCGGGGCATGAATCTGATTCACGAATCAGTGTGTGAAAGTGATCCGCACGGCCGCCGTCTTGGAAGGTGCCTGGGATGTGAGGCAAAGCTGGTGTGGGCGTTGCGAGACCGACGAGGTGCCACTGAAGTGCCACGTGGTTGGAACGGGAGCTCAAGTGTTGGCGCTGCCAGCGACGGGCAGTGGCAACCAGTGGCAGCCGCGTTTCGGCTGGCCACTGGGTTCCGGTGCGGATGCTTAAACGGGAACCTTCAGACTGTCGACGATCGATTGAAGTACCTGAGATGCTCGAGCTCGATGGCCGTCTCGCATCGCCCCTCGACACACGACTCGATGAGCCAGTACGGGAATCGTGAGTTGCTTCACGTCGTCTGGAATCGAATAGTCACGACCTTCCACCAGGGCCATTGCTTGAACGGCTTTGTACAAAGTCAAAGCTCCTCGAGTACTGACGCCTAAAGAAAGTTCGGGCGAGTTTCGAGTCGCTTCGACGATATCCAGCATGTAGTCGGCGATTGAATCGTCAACACGGATATCGGCCACGGCCGCTTGCAGTTTGATCACTTCGGCGGCGTTGGTCACGCTTTCTAGAGTGTCCGTTGGTTCTCCGGAACGGTGTCGACGAAAGACTTCTCGTTCTGTTTCTCGATCGGGATAGCCCACTTCAAGGCACACCATGAAGCGGTCTAATTGGTTTTCGGGCAGAGGATAGGTGCCTTCAAATTCGAACGGGTTTTGAGTCGCGATGACTAAGAACGGAGCATCAAGTTGCCGCGTCTTTCCTTCGATGGAAACTTGCTGTTCGCTCATCACTTCCAGCAAAGCGCTTTGGCTGCGTGGAGTGGTTCGATTGATTTCATCGGCCAACAGAATATTCGTGAACACCGGGCCGGCTCGAAATTCGAATTCGCCGCTGTCCGGCCGGTACACGTTGGCTCCAAGAATATCGCTGGGCAGCAGGTCCGGAGTAAACTGCAGACGATTAAATTCACACCCCAATGTTTTGGAGAGAGCTCGAGCCAAAGACGTTTTTCCCAGACCCGGTGCGTCTTCCAGCAGCACATGACCTCCCGCCAGCAACGCGACAACAGACAGGCGAACGGTTTCGCTTTTCCCCAGTACCGCTAATTCAACGTTGGATCGAATTTTGTTAATCAAATCATTCATGAAAGCGTCAATTCTGTCAGGTCAGCTTATTCACCGGCGCCAGTACTTAGCAGCCGGTTGAAAAAGCCTAGATGTGGTCACCGGACGCGCAAACGAGGAAAAAATCCGCTGGAAACCCTGAGGTTCTGCACATCCGATCTCCCTCGCTCACGCGTCGGGTTACCTTTTTCAACGGGCAGTTAAGACTGTCCGCATCCGAAAATCAAACAACTGCTAATAGGTGGTACGTTACAACGTCTGGAAGTTTGCAAAGTCAACTGGACTGATTTCCAAAAGATCTCTTGGAAGGTTCGCCGGTCGGCCGCATTTGTTCCGATCTGATTCATCGTTTCTATGCGAATCAACCTTTTGATGGTTCAGATTCGTCTGATTGCTTGTCAACTTTCGGCGATTCACTGTCTGCTGCGTCTTGGGACGTTTCATCCGCTGCAGATTCATCGACATCAGCTTCGGCCTTAAGTTCATCGCCAGCAGGTTCATCGGCCGTCGGTTCTGGTTGTTCGTTGTAGACTCCGGCATCATATTTCGACCAAAACTGAGCGGCCGATTGAGTACTCGCGCCAACCGTGGTTGTCAGAATGTTGTTCAACGATGGCATGTCTCGAAGAACTTCGATGCCCTCAGTGATGTTTTCTGGAGTCAGGCTGATTCTGGTGAGAGGTAAGCCGGCCAACGCAGACAAGTCGGTGACTTTGGTTCCCACAATGTTCAATCTCTGCAATGTCTTCATGCCAGCCAACGCAGAAAGATCGGCAACGTCGGTGCCTTCGATGTCTAAGCTCTGCATTGTCTTACCTGCCAAAGCAGAAAGATCAGTGACCTTCGTGTTCGGAATCCACAGGGTTTCAAGAGGCATGTTGGCACACGCCGCGATGGATGTGACGGGCACTTTGCTTAGGTTCAACCGTTGCAAAGGCATTCCATCCAGCAATTCCAAACTGGTCAGCGGGCAGCTGTGCAAATGAAGTTCTTCAAGAGGCATCCCTTTTAAAGCAGACAAGTCATCGACTTTGGTTTCTTCAAGATTCAAGTAAGTCAAAGGCATTCCCTTGAGAGCACTAATGTCTGTCACTTCAGTGAAACCCAGATCCAGTTGCCGCAAGGGGATGCCGCTCAGTGGCGAAATATCTTTGACTCCACTTTGGTAAAGTTCAGCGGCGACGATGTCGTTGCCAACTTTTTGGAACTTGGCAAGCTCGTTCACCTTCAGCAGTTTTCGAAGTTCTCGAACAGTCAGCGGTGTGGGTTCGTCAGAAGTTTGTGCTTCCATTACAGGAGGAGCTTCATCTTCAGAAACAGTTTCGGTTTCAGAATTTGAACATCCGACCACGAACAACGGAATGGTGACAAGCATCACAAACAGCGGAATCTCGTTGGTGATTTTGCGAAGCACGGATCGTGTGATGGTTAAGACTGAATCTTGAAAAACGGGGTGTGTCATTTTTGCATCCATTGTTCGACCAACAAATCAAACTGCTGGCCACGATCGACGTAGTCTCGAAACCACCCGAAGCTGGAACAGCCGGGCGAGAGCAGCACGATACCGGTTGACGCCACGAGTTCAACTGCCTGAGCAAACGCAGACTCGAAGTCGACGGCCTCAACCACCGTTTCGCACTGAGCGTTTGGCAAAGCTTTCACCAAAGTCGCAAGAGTGTTTGCGACATCACCGATGGCCACAACACCATCGGCAGAATCATTCAGCTGGCTGGCAAGTTGACTCAAATCACTGCCCTTGTCTGCTCCACCGACAATCACGATCAGCCGCCCCACCTGGGCGTACGGGGCAGTGTTGGGGACAGCAGGCCGGTTTGCGGTCGTCCCATTTGTGCTCGACAAGCCTCGACCAAACCGACGATTTACCGTTTGCCGTAGGGTTTTGACTGCGGCGATGGTTGATTCCGGAGTTGTCGCAGCAGAATCATTCACCATCATTAAGGTGTCGTTTTGTCCACAAACAGCCAGCCGATAGGGCAGGCCTCGAAAACTGGCAACAGAATTCGGAAAGGCAATCGGGTCAGCTCCCACTTGAACGGCCGCACAAGCGGCAGCGGTCAAATTATGCAAACTGTGTTCTCCGGAAAGGCTAGCGGGCAAAGACATACGCACGGCGTCTTCGACACCCTGACGGCGCACAACCAGCGAATTTTCTTCCCAGAAAACTCCGTCTTGCCCATCATCTACAATTCCGAACCTCATTTCTTGGCACCGAATTCTCCACGTTGGCTGATCTTCTTCATCGTGCTCGGGGCCAAACGAACGCTGCCCATTCGTGATATGACAACTGGGCAACACGGCCATTTGCGTTCGATTTTGTTTGCCAAACAAAATCTGTTTCGACGCCTGATAGTGTTTCAGATCCGGATGCCAGTCTAAATGATTCGAAGAAAAACTGGTCAGCACCGACACGTCAGGGGCGAAGTCGAAGCCTCGCAGATGATGCAACTGAAAGCTGGAGAGTTCTAACACCACAACGTCTGCAACTTGAATCCGAGACACGTCGCTCAACAAGCTGCCTCCCACATTTCCTCCCAACCAGCAGCGACGACTGACGCCCTTGTTTTTAAAATCGGCGTTCAGAAAATGTTGAATCAAGGCTGCGGTTGTCGACTTTCCGTTGCTGCCCGTAACGGCCACGACTTGAACTGCAGAAGGTTGATGTGCAGCGGGTTCAAGCTTCTTGGTGACGTCCGGACTGTTTCGTGATTGATCACCGAGCGTTCGAAGATGCAGCACGAGCAGTTGGATTTCGGTGATCACGGGAATTCCAGCCGCATCGCATTTTTGCAGAACAGGGTGATCTGGTTTCACCGCGGGATTCACGACTAAAAGTTGGCAATCTGTGAACGCTTCGTCGGGATGGTCGCCCCAAAAGACGTGCTTCAGCGGTAGGTCGGCGATCTGAGCCAATGATTTTTGCAGTTGCCGTTCGGGCAGTTGATCTGTGACGGTGACCACTGCATTTTTGTTCACTAAATAGCGGACGGCCGCGATGCCTCCACCGAATCGGCCAAGCCCCATGATGGTCACTTTTAGGTTTTTCAGATCTTCGGGACCAGAAATTGCAGCGTGAGTCATTGGGATTTTCATTGTTAAACACTGCCACCGGAAGGGCGGTCGCCCTCTTAGAAACTGGCTGTTTCCGTTTGATTTCAATCGAACAGAAGCAGCGTTGAGCGAGTCTTTAAGCAGCAGCTTGTCGATTTTCTCCGCGTTTTTGCGTCGCTCTTGAAAATTCAAGCTGATTCAACAGCGTGAGAATTTTGGGTGAAGTCTGGCGTGACCAGGTGATAAGTCAAAGGAGATTCCTACACTGCGGCTCCGTTCGACCGCTTAAGGCCAAATCGTAAGCGGGAAACTTCATCAAGAGAGCATTGATGCCGAACAATCTGTTAGGAATTCACTTTGCCGACTGGGTCATTCTGGCTCTGTACTTTGTGCTGATCGTTGCCGTGGGCGTTTGGTCGGCGGCAAAAATTCACAACATGACCGACTTTTTCATGGGCGGACGACGCTTCGGCAAAGTCTTCATGATGTTCTTTGCCTTCGGTTCAGGAACCAGCAGCGATCAAGCGATTACTGTGGTCGCGGGAACTTGGCGAGCTGGGCTGGCCGGAATTTGGTGGCAATTTCTGTGGCTGCCGGTGACTCCGTTTTACTGGCTGATCGCTCCGATGCTCAGGCGATTGCGAGCATTAACAACAGCCGACATCTTCGGAAATCGTTTTAGTCCATCTGTCGCCGTCTTATATGCCGTTTATGGAATCATCATTTCCATCGTGCTGATTGCAGGAGGATTGTACGGCAGTGGAAAGATGATCAACGCTCTCACCGGCAATGCTCTTGATGACATTGCCGTTCGACAAAACATCCAAGTTCCAGCAGTCGGTTTGACATGGGTGAGGATTGAAGACCCCGCGGTGCCCGTCAAGGATATGAGATCAAAGCTGACAGTTTCTGTCGGGCAGCGAAGGTTGCAGGGATACGAATTTGCAGTTCTTGCGATGACCATTCTGTTTGTCGGTTATGGAATGGCGGGAGGACTTGGAGCCGCCATTGTCACTGACTTTATTCAGGGCATATTGACAATCGCCTTTTCGATTATGCTGCTTCCGTTCGTGTATTCGAAGATCGGAGGATTTGGAGCTTTACAGGATGCGGCCGAACTGAAGCCCGGATTGTTCGATTTCATGGCTAGCCCTCGAGTAGCATCGTTGCTTGGTCAAGAGCCAATTACTTTGTTCTATGTTGGCATGCTATCGATCACCGCTTTGGTGGGCATCATCGTGCAGCCCCATATTGTTGGAGTATGCGGAGCCGGAAAAACAGAATACGAAGGTCGCTTTGGCTTCACTGTCGGCAACTTTTTAAAGCGGCTTTGCACGGTTGCTTGGACCTTTACCGGCATGGCTTGCATCGCGTGGTACTTAAGCGCCACTGGTCCATTGGCGACGTCCGCTGATCCCGCTGAGCAGGCGATTTACCAAGACTTACATGCTCGAATTTCCCCGGAATTCAGAAATCTGCAGACCGCAGAATCTGCAGCGATCGAAGCAACAGATAAGGCGTTCGCTGACGAACTTTTTGGGCGAGCTGCCTACGACATTCTTCCCGCGATCTGTCCCGGATTAATCGGCCTGTTGATGGCCAGCCTACTGGCTGCCGTGATGAGCACCAGCGATGCTCAAATGGTCATGTCCAGTGGATTGTTTACAGAAAGCATCTACAAACGATACGTTGCGCCGTATCGCCGTGAAATGCACTATGTCTGGGTCGGCAGAATTGCTGGATTGGTGATCGTAGCGGCCGCTCTTTTACTGCAGGCCTTCTTCACAGATGTAGTCCACGCCATGAAAGTGATTATTAAGACTCCGGCGATTATCGGAGTCAGCTTGTGGTTCGGTCTGTTTTGGAAACGCTGGAACCCGACATCGGTTTGGGTCAGTACGATCGTTGGAGCCACCGTTTGGTTTTACGCCAGCTATTTCGGCCCAGAACTATACGACGGAATCTTGCCCTTTGATTCCATGTTTCGATTCACCAACGGAACACCTCAACTGGGCGATGCGTGGCAGATGGTGTTCGTGCTATCAGCCACTGTCGGTTCGGGAATCATCGCATCACTTCTCACACCACGCCAATCGGTCGAACAACTCGATCGTTTTTTCCAGCTGTTGCAAGCTCCAGTGGAAGTGGATGAGAAGGTGATTATTCCTTGCCGAGTTCCCGAACACTCGACTCGACGAGATCCCGTGATCGAAATTGGCGACTGGCAATTTCCGAAGCCGACCAAGCTGGGTATGATGGGCTTCGGCATCGCTTGGCTTGCCGTATTTGTCATCATCGGATTCACGTGGTTGCTAAGCCGAGTGATCTGATACAGAATCTGCTCTGATACGGAATCTGCTCAGAAGTGAGCTGACAGCCAAGCGGAAGCCGTGTTTTCCACCAGACACGGCTGGTCTATTCGTCTTCATCTGTCGACAGCGATTCACTGTTCGATGGCTTTGTTGGTGGCTTGCGAAAGACGGCCACCAAGTCATCAATGGGGACAACGAACAGCAGGTTGTCTGATTCAAAATCAACCGGGATCGCGTTCTTGGGATGGAATAGCACCTTGTCGTATTTGCGAATTGGGAAATCTTCGTCTCGATCAATCTGAACACTGATCTCGACAACTCGTCCCGTGATCGTCGGAATCTCGGACGTATCCGGCAGCACAATGCCGCCTCGAGTCTCATGTCGAGCTTCATCTTTTCGAATCAAAACTCGAAGCCCAAGCGGCTCCACATACTCGCTGTCCATCAAAATCTCTCTCTCTCTTTCACTGATGTGCTTTGCAGACTCTCTTTCGAACCAGTTCGCATTCTTAGTTCAATGTTCGCCCATGTCTCTTGTCCATAGCCGATATTGTTGGCTTCGGCAAAAATTATGCGTCTGAAAGAAGAAACTGGATGCTGTGTTTCCCGCATGAACAGCGACGCTTAAGTCCGAATTGGGAATCCTTGCCTGAAATTCTTCCACCAAGATCGATCCCACAGACTGCCGCCGATGGTCAGAATGAACGCCTAAGTATTCAATATGCCCCCTGTTTGGCCCATCAGACTCATCACCCACCAAGATTCCCGTGGCACCATGCTTTCCAGTCACGAGCAGCACGGTCAGCGGTCCCGGGTTGCAGGCAAATAAAGTCAACACGTCTTTCGGCTGCACCTTGCTTGGTAGCAAACAGTCGTCGCTGTTGGGGATCGTGTCTTCCAACAAACGAATGACTTGTTCCGCCAAGACTGCAGCCGTCGTGTCGTCGTTGTCCGCAGAAATTTGGACGTTCGAACGGGCCAAAAAATTGGCACAGAAGCTTTGCACCAAGAGTCCATGTTGGGCACGTTGATTTGATTCGCTGACCAAAGAATTGGAACGCTGGAACTGATAGATGGTTCCCTGCTGAGTCAATTGACTGGCTTCCAAGGCGGCCGTCCAATGTTCGTCAGATTCGTCGTCGAGCACATAGGTCGCTAAAACAGTTTCGTCTTTCAATTCTTGGAAGGCGGCTGCCAGCAAACGAGACCACTCGGCTGATTGCACTTTGTGATTACGCTCACTGGCTGCTGATGGCTGACTGGCTTCTGCAGCGATTGCCTTCATGATTTGAACCGTACGATCTGGCTGCAGGGTGACCAAAATACGACATTGAAAACCGATCGCTTCGAAATCTCCGCCTTCGGTCACCACATAAAAGCTGCGAAAAGTGTTTCTGCCGTCCGAGCAAAAGCGCAGTTCGCGATCTTGGCAGTTTATGATGAGCGGCGACACGGTGGCAGACTTCGGCAAAAGGGACGATGGAATTGACTTCGCAAACAACAAGGAAAGCCGAGACGATGGAATCCACGCCGATTGAAGCTTCGCGACCAAAACGAGTACACGTTGTCGGCAAGAAAAATTCCGGCAAAACAACTCTGGTGTGCGAACTGGTCGAGTATTTGACAGCAAAAGGGTTATCCGTGGCGACCATCAAGCATACTCATCACAACCACGAACTGGATACCACGGGGAAGGATTCTTGGCAACATCGGCAAGCCGGAGCGACGGCTGTCGGAATTTTGGCGGCCGAAATGACGGCCGTTTTCCTGCCGGTGTCTCGATCCCAAAACGAAGCCGAACGTTACGCATCGTTGGAAACTGCGTTGTCCGGCTGTGATTTGATTTTGGTTGAAGGAGATCTCCACTGTGGTGCTCCGAAACTGGAAGTCTGGAGACAATCCACCAGTTCCACACCCTATGCATCGACGGTGCCCGGTATCAACTTTGTCGTCACCGATGATCCTTTGCCTACGGAATGTCAGAGTGAAAGTCAGAGTGAAAGCTCCAGTGAAGAACAGCCGAAACCTGGTGTACTGACTCTTCCACGAGCTCGTCTCGAACAAGTTGCTGATGCCGTCCTGAAGTTGGCTGGCGGTTAGCCCATGGTTGCAATTGATGCCAATGGCTGCACCATTGCCGAGTCTTTTACCAGTGACTGATCGAGAGTCGATTCTGATTCCGCTGGTGTCGTCACCACGGTCGCTTTGAATGGTTGCCCCACTTTCAGATTCACTGACTCCGCCGAAAGTCCAATCGCAGACGCAGCATGAGTTGAAACCATGGGCAGGCGATCGACCAAGGATTCATCGGGATGAAGCTGACAGAATGTCTGCAGTTCCTTCCAGATGCTTAAGTCGGGATTCGATGCACGGCTGTCGGTTCCCAAAATGAGCTTGCCACCCGCGGATTCAATTTGCTTCCAGGGATGATTGCTGTGACCAAACCAGCGGTGAGTTCGAACGCAGTAAACCGTGGTGATGTTCGGACAGTCTCCCAACAACTGAAGATCTTGCTGATTCCAGTAGTTGCCATGAATGGCCAATGCATGGTCTACTTGTCGAATCATCGCCAAGTAATCAGACAAGCAATTGATTCCCTGAAGACTTTCCGGCTGCCACAAATTGATCCCGTCAAGGAATTCAACGAAGCGTCCTGTTTGAGATTCAATGAACTGGACTTCATCTCTGGTTTCCGCCAGATGCATGGCGACAGGCAATTTCGATCTTTGAGCGAGCTCACACGAGTACTGCACAATTTCTGGATGCACGCTGTACGGGGCATGAGGACTTAAACCTGCGGTCACGGCAGGCTTCGCAATTTGGCCTTCTAAGCGGGATTGTCGGAAGGCTTCCACAAACGCAGCGGCCACGGCTTGCTGATCTGCGATGCGGTTGGCAGTAAAGCCCAACAGTTCTCGAAAACAAATCGCCTCCATGTTTTGCTTGTTGAACTGTTGATCGCCTCGCGCGGCCAAGGCGTCCGTCAATGAAATTCTCGCGGTATCAGACGTGCAGATTTCTCCCACGATGGAAGTGCCAAGCCGCAGGCTTTCCGCCACGCCCGAATTGACAGCATTCTGAATTTGCTGTTCTTCCCCCAAGTCGGTTCCACGGTACTTCACCACAGACCGAATCCAGTCTGGAAAGGGGGAAGGAGGCGTCAGTGGAGCAGGCAGGTTGGAAAATTCAAGATGAGTATGAGCATTAACGAGAGCGGGCAGCAATGCCACCGGACGAATCAACGCGCGTTCATCAGCAGGAACGTCAATCACTTCTTGAAGGATGCCATCGACAACCGTGAGACGCTGATTTGCCTTCACCGTTTGACCACAGCGGATCAGCCAAGCACAGTGCAGGACATAGCTGTTGTCGGACATGTTCAAGATTGCCTCATGAGAATTTTATGGATCCTAAAATAATCGCTCATCCGCACTAGCACAGCAGCGGACAGTGTAGGACGTTACCACAACTTCGACGTCTATCGTACTCCTGCTCGCCACTCAGCGATCACCTGGCAAGCAATCAGACGGTCGATTCCCGCCTTCGCAAAATCATTGGCGCTCGCCACGGTTGTCATCAATACGTTTTGGAAAATGAAGTTCTTCGTGGATTCACAATCAATGAATCTTCGGTTCGCCAAAAACAAAACATCAGTCGCCTCACTCAGACACCGACCTCAGATGATCATCGTTTTGCAATCGCCACCTACCTGAAAACATCTCGATGCCTTCCCCGAGCTTTCATCGCGTTTTTACGTCACAACGTTTCCTTATTCTGATTGCTCTGTTGCCACCCATCGCATGGAATCCAACGAGTGTGGTTGCTCAACAGATTTCCTTCGATGCGGAACTTGCAGGCTTAGCAAATTCCAAAGCAACGAACGGTGGTCTTGACTCAGCAAGTCTCTCACACGGCACAGCTGAGAATTCACACGGCGCAGCTGGCAATTCTCAAGGTGACCATCGACGAAGCACGATCAGCATCCAGAAGGCGGGGAAATCGGAAGTCTGGTTAAGAACAGAATCAGTGGTCCCCGCGGGAGATCTTCGCCTAAAACTTGAAGCGTTTTGTCTTGGCTCAACGTCAAGTGTCAAGCTTTTGGCCACCCGAGCAAACGGTGCAGCAGTTTCTGTTTCCCTTCCGAAAGTTCAGCATTCGGAAGCATTTGTCACCTATACGGCAGACATTTTTACCGATCTGCAACAGGTCAAAGATGTCAGATTGCAAATTCATCTTCCGCCGAAATCCACTCTGCAGATCAGGTCTGTTCGTTTGGAGTCTCGAACCACCACTTCACGCTCTTCGAAGCCGATCACGGCCGCAGCAACGGTCGACTTGAAGGACTATTTAGACGCCAGTTTCCCCGGGAAAATTTCTCACATTCATGCGACGGCCGACACTCTGTTTATTGAAGGGACATTGCCGCCCGGATCGGGGCAAATTTCCATCGCTGAAGTGTCTATGTCGACGTTGTTAAATAGTGGCACACCCTTTCGGTCCGTGTTTCCGATTTCGGTGACTTCCGAGGGAACCTTCAGCACGGTGATTTGTCGAACAGGGGCAGACGGTCGTGATCTTGCCATGTCCAAGTGGCAACTGATCAAGAACGTAAAAGGTGCTGCCAGCCCATTCAGCCACGGCCGCTATGTGGATCTCATGCACTGTTTTCGGCCGCAGTTGCCCCCCGCAAAGGTGACGTCAAAAAAGGGGCTTGGTGGTTGGCGCGCGTCAAGGTCTGAAGCAACTGGAAACGATTTGCAGGATCTCGGCGTGAAGGCCGTCACGATCAACGTCAACGCCATGCACGACTTGGTGTCGATGCAACCGCAGGCGGGCTGGGCTGAATTCCAGTGGCAAGGAAAAACCTATTACTCAAACCCACACCGTTTGAAATCTTTGGACGCAACGTTGTTGGCAGCTCAACAACAACAGCAGATGGTGTCCGTGATTCTGCTGGTGACGAATCCCAAACAAGGAAGTTCGGACACGGCTAAGTTATTGGCGAACCCTGAAGCAGATGATGCTGGCATTTTTGCGATGCCAAACGTCACTTCCGAAGCCGGCTTAAATTTCTACGGAGCCATCTTAAAACTGATGGCCGAACGCTGGACTCGACCAGACGCTCGCTATGGCCGCATCCATCATTGGATTATTCACAACGAAGTTGATTTTGGTTGGGTTTGGACGAACGCTGGTCGTAAATCGGATGTGCAATTCATGAGTCTGTATCATCGATCGATGAGACTCACTGATCTGATTGTGCGGCAGTACGATCCGAACGCCAAAGTCTGGATTTCGCTCACTCATCACTGGGCGTCCACCGGAACATCTGACGGCTATGGTTCTAAGAGAATGCTAGAATTGTTGCTGAAGTTTTGTGCGGCTGAAGGTGACTTTCCATGGGCCGTGGCATACCACCCGTATCCTCAAAACCTTCGAGACCCCCGAACTTGGAACGACGGACAAGCGACTCGAAGTTTTGACTCCGATAAAATTACTCCGAAGAATTTGGAAGTCTTAGATGCCTGGATGAAGAGACCAGAAATGACCTATCAAGGCAGCGTTCGTCCCGTCCATCTTTCTGAAAATGGATTCAATTCGAAAGACTATTCCGACAAGGCTCTGCAAGATCAAGCCGCCGGAATGGCTCTGGCTTGGAAGAAAATGAAAGACCTTTCATCGATTAAGATGTGGCACTATCACAACTGGATCGACAATCGACATGAGGGTGGTTTAAGAATTGGCTTGCGAAAATTTCCCGACGACAGCCACGACCCGTTTGGCAAAAAGCCGATCTGGCACCTGTACAAAGCTCTCGACACTCAAGAGGAAGACAAATTTTGCCAGCCGTATCTCAAGACAATCGGAATTTCGTCTTGGGTCGAACTGATGTCATCGCAACCGATTAAGTGACCCTGTGCCGACGTTTGGAAATGACGTTTGGAAATGAGGTTTGTGGATCGATAGTTTGCACAAATGAGCATTCAAAACCGGTACGCCCGAGCAACTTAAGTTGCCGCGTGGTAATCTTAACGGCTGTTTCAGTACCGCCCCATTGCCCCCACCATTCCTAGATGGCCTCCCATGAAATCTGCTTTTCCATTCTCCGTTTTGCTTTTGGCAAGCATTGTGATGAGTCAGTCGGCGTTTGCACAAGAACGAGATCTGTTTGACGGAAAAACGTTGAACGGCTGGAGCGGTCATTCGCAACTTTGGTCCGTTCAAGATGGAGCCATCGTAGGCAAGACAACGAAAGATGCCCCGATCAAAGCCAATACGTTTTTGATGTTAAACGATGTGGAAGTGGGCGACTTTGAATTTCGTTGTCAGTTCCGTTTTGCAGGTAACAACAGTGGAGTTCAGTATCGCAGCAAGGTGGTTGATGAAGCGGGTTTTGCGTTAGCCGGATATCAGGCTGACTTGCATCCCCGGGCCGACTTTCTGGGAATGATGTATAGCGAAAGAACGGGGCGAGGAATTTTGGCCAAAGGGGGACAACGCATCATGGTGCCTAAAGCAGGCAAAGCCAAAGTGACGGCGACCTTCGGAGCAATTGATGCCCCCAATTTGGAAGGCTGGAACGAGCTGCGAATTATTGCCGTGGGCAATCGCATGGTGCATCAGGTGAACGGACAAACGACGATCGATCTGACAGACAATCACGCCAACGCGGCAACCACAGGACGGCTTGGCCTGCAACTGCATCGAGGTCCCGCAATGACGTGCGAATTCAAAGCTCTGAAGCTAAGCCCCTTAACCAAAGAAGAAGGCCAGAAGCTGATCGAAGCCGCTGCGTCTGAAGTCAGCTCCAACCCACCTCATCAAGCCCCGGCACCCAAAAAACGTAAGCAGCCGGCCAAGTGATCGTTGAAGATGCCAGCAGAAAGCAAACGCTGACCACGGCCAAGGATGGCTGAATTAGCATGGAGTTCGTCTCGCTGTGTCAATTCAACGCCGTGTTCATTCAACGCTGTGTTCACTCGACGCGTAAGTTAGCGATGAATCCAACCGAGACCTTGAGGTGTTGCATAGCCGAGATCCCTCGCTCGCGGGCTTGTCGATTTAAAGGGTGGTTCCGGCTTGGTTTTGGGTCTCTATTTTTTGGAGAAATAGGGATCTCAGGAGGTGGTGGCTGCGTTTTTCGAAAGTGAAAGAGAGTCGCGATCAGCAGGTGCTGTTTCCGGAACGACTCGACGAAGCTGTGGACGCTGATCACGATGTGCGGCTGGTTGATAAGATTCTGC
>JBDWHY010000156.1:0-9058 GCA_039974975.1 Fuerstiella sp.
GGAATCACAACAGACCATCGCCGCCAATTGATTTAGGCCGGCTGCACAGATCCCATGACATCTCGCAGACGGTGTCGAGCTGTGTGCAGTCGTCGCTTGATCGTTCCGACAGGACTGTCAAAACGAACGCTCATTTCCTTCAGTGACTGGCCGTCGAAGTAGAAGGCCACCAGCGTGCGACGATCCAGATCACCGAGGCGATCTAATCCGTCTCGCAACTGCTGAGCGTCTTCAGACTGCAGAATTTCTGCGTCTGGAGATTCCGGTGCATCGTGCAAGACGTCGAACGAAGATGGTTCGAAAGCCGTTTCAGGAGGACGTCGAACGGCTCGGTTAATCGTCAACCGAGCAGCGATTTGGCACAACCAACCTGAAAATGCGGCCGGTTCGATCAACTGGTCCAGCTTGCGGTAAGCTCGCAGGAAAACTTCCTGAGTCACTTCATCGGCTTCGGCCGTGTTCCGCAATCGCTGCATGACGATTCCGTAAACTTTACCGTAGAACTGGTTAAACAGATCTCCGAACGCATCGGTGTCACCTAATTGAGCGCGAATCACTAAAGCGTTTGTGTTGTCACATGACATGATATTCAGACTCCGAGACAGAACAGTTCGCAGGGGGTGCGACCGTTAGTTTTTTCAAGTTGCGAATCTGCTCGAGTCCGAAATCGATGTCTGCTGAAAAGCAGCTCACGAAGGGATCGACAGACCGGCAAGAAAAAGTGGCAGAACGAAATGATCAGTCGGAATCTGAACGCCCGCATGTTTGCAAACTCAGCAAACCTGCGATGCCCTCTTTTTGCGTTGATGTGATGAAACGGCGAGGTGTCGTTTCAAACAACGATGCAAATTGATGGCGAAATGTTCAGACGGGAAACCGAATGACCCAGACGGAGAAGGACGTGCAAACGCTCAGCGAAAATGCTGAAGACGCCGTACGGCCCTTCTGATCAGCCTTGTCGGAAGTACAGAATTCAGATTTCGTTTTTGGTGTCACCACCAAGAACGGGATGCTGACTCTGACTTCAGAGCTGGCTGCCACACAGGCTATTTTGATAGCTCTGTGTGCAGTAAGCCGGTTGATCGGGGCGATGCATCAGATGCACCGGGAGAAGGCTTGGACATAAACTTTGATGAAGTTGCTGCATGGGCTGTAATCGCCATGCGGCTTCCATCGCCGTCTTCTTCGCCTTCGCTATCCCCGCCAACTTGGTTCTGCCGGCTTGCCGCATACGTTTGGATTTCGATGCGGCGGTCTCGATAAAGCGTTCCACCAAATCCGCTGGACGGGCAGAACAAGCATCGATCACGCCGCCGATGACTCCGCCGTTGCCGACGAGTGAAATCATGACGTTTGAATTGATGTTGTTTGTCAGCAGCATTGTTCTGCCCTTCTTCATTAGGTCCCTGGCCATTGACGAAGTCTCTGAGGACTGAATCAACGGACGATGGGGATCTGCGTGAATGTGATGCTCGATGTTTGGTCCCGAATTGGGATAAGGAAGTATCGAAGATCACGAACAAACGAGGTACGTAAGCCCCGTTTTACGGATTGGTGTGGTCCCAGAATGTCTCGACATCCCACAACCAACGTTACTCTTTCGTCGCTGTCGTCTTTGACGCGACACAGGAAATTCCATTTCGAACGTGAAACAGTCCTTCGTTCCCGCATAGACAACAGGAACGCCTGAAGAGTTCGCGAAGTTTAGCAGTTCTGGTTCAGAATTCTCCAGTAAAACGTTCGCGGTTTTTGTAAGGTGTTGTCCAGTAACGCTTTGCGACGTTTTATTGTTTTGAAAAGTTTCTTGCCTTAAGGCGAACTCACCCTTTGTCGGGGTTTCTGTCAGGCAATTGGCAAGCTGTTGTGGTCCTTCGCTGGCCCAACTGTCCAGTTGCGAATCAGGAGTGTCCGTGTTGAGCGGCGGGCTTTTGAAGCTGGTTTCGTCGGGTTGGATCTTAGATTTGCCGTTTTCTGGACGGCAAACGCGATCGGTTCGAAGTCCGGTTTTTGCTCGATACAATCCGGTCCCATACGGGTCACGCTTTGTTGAGCGGATCTGCTTTTCACAACATTTCAGCCCTTGCGCGCCGGATTATCATGAGTCGACTGGGACTAGCATTCAAAGTTCTGTTTAACGCATCATTTGCCAAACAGGTTCAGGACATTGGCTCTCCAGCCGCTGTGCCTCATGTTCCTGCAGAAGCGAAGCCCGCACCGGTTCCCAAGCCACCGGCTCGCAGCGACGCGATCACTTTGTTGGCGACGTTGCAACGGGAGGCTCGAGCTTTAGATTTCTTCAAGGAGCCTATCGCCGACTATTCGGATGCTCAGATTGGAGCTGCTGTTCGAGACGTGCACCGACAGACGGGCGAGGTATTGGAACGCATGTTTGCGCTGAGGCCTTTGCTTGACGATTCCGAAGGCAGCACGATTCAGGTGCCCGATGGTGCTGATGCCAATCGGTTTAAATTGACGGGCAATGTGGTTCCCAACGCCAAGGATGTGAGTGGCGAATTGATGCATCACGGTTGGAAAGCCACGAAGTGCGAAATCGCCAAGTGGACGGGGCAAGCCGATGATTCAAAAGTTGTCGCCGCCGCTGAAATTGAAGTGAAATAGGGGACTGAGATTTCGGAGTTTCGGTTTTCAGGCACATTGACAACGCGACACTTCGAGACCACTTGATCAATTCTCTGCAACCGCTCGTAATCTGACACCTCGAACCCGAAACCTTTTCATGCCCGCTCAATACGCAATCGGAATCGACCTTGGCACAACGAACTGTGTGTTGGCCTATGCCGATTTGCAAGACGAAATCGCCGACGTGAAGCGACTGCCAATTCCTCAATTGGTGGCTGCTTCAACGGTTGATTCGAAATCATCTTTGCCATCGTTCCTGTACATTGGAGCGGATTCAGAAGCGGCATCTGGCACATGGAATCTGCCGTGGCAGGAGGGGGAAAGCATTGCTGTTGGTGAGGTGGCTCGTCGCCAGTCTGCCGAAATGCCGACTCGAACAATCAGCGCCGCGAAGTCGTGGTTGGCTCATTCTCGGGTTGATCGTCACGGACCCATTCTTCCGTGGAATAGCCCAGACGATATTGCGAAGCTATCACCCGTTCAGGCGTCTCGACGATACCTGCAGCACTTAATCGCCGCGTGGGCTCAACAATTTCCCGATGCAGCCATTGCAGAACAACACGTTGTGTTAACAGTGCCAGCGTCTTTTGATGCGAGTGCTCGTGAGTTGACTCGAGAGGCCGCGTTGGCCGCCGGACTTCCCGAAACCTTGGTTCTTATCGAAGAACCTCAAGCCGCAACCTACGCCTGGCTTAACACCAAGCAAGATGCGTGGAGAAAACATCTGAATTCGGGCGACCAGCTGCTGGTGTGCGATGTCGGCGGAGGCACAACCGACCTGACTTTGGTCGACGTGGTTGATCAAGATGGTGAGCTACAGCTCAAGCGTCGAGCGGTCGGCAACCATCTGCTTGTGGGTGGGGACAACATGGACTTGGCGCTCGCCTTCCATGTTGCCGGCTTATTCAAAGAGCAAAAGAAGATCGATCTGGATCCGTGGCAGTCGGTTTCCTTATGGCACGCGTGCCGTAACGCGAAAGAGGCCTTGTTGGCGGAAGACGGTCCTGACACATTTCCGGTGGCGATTCCTGGCCGAGGCAGTCGGTTGATTGGCGGGACTGTTTCGGTGGATGTCAATCGTCAGGCAGTCGCAGATTTACTGACGAGCGGGTTCTTCACCAAGTGCGAACTGACAGACCGGCCTTCTCGACAACGCAGCAGTGGGTTTCAGGAATTGGGACTGCCTTTCGAAACCGACACCGCGGTGACTCGCCATCTGGCTGAATTTCTTTCCAATCATGGCGACGAATCGAATCCAGCAAAGCCGACTCACGTGCTGTTTAACGGTGGAGTCTTTAAAGCCAATAAGTTGAAGTCAGAATTAAGCCTGCAGTTAGAAGCTTGGTTTGGGCAGCCCGTTCCAGAACTGGATGGAAGTGCGGACTTGGATCATTCCGTGGCGTCCGGTGCAGCGTTCTACTGCTTTGCCAAGAACAATGGTGGAATTCGAATTCGTGGCGGTACGGCTAGGTCTTACTATATCGGCATCGAAACCGCCGGTTTGGCAATTCCCGGAGCACCTCGACCCTTAACAGCCTTGTGCGTTGTTCCTCACGGCATGGAAGAAGGCACATCAACGGACGTTCCCGGAGATGGCATCGGGTTGGTCGTCGGTGAGCCCGTTCGATTCCGTTTCTTTAGTTCGAATACTCGAAAGGATGCTCCCGGGCAACGGCTGCCAGCGACGTCGTTGAGCGAGCTGGAAGAAACAGACAGCATGGAAGCGGAATTGGATCAGCAGGAAGGCATCGACGACGAATTTGTGCCCGTCCGTTTTGAATCCTCCATCAATGAACTCGGGACCTTCGAACTTTGGTGTGTGCATACAGAATCTGATGCTCGTTGGAAGCTAGAATTCAGTGTGCGAGACGACGCTGAATAAACCTTCGCTGGAACCCCGTGAAACGATGGCCAATTTTCGACCAGAACGACTCGTCATTCGTATCGCGGGGCCACTTGAATTTCGAGCGCAGTGGAGGCATTGATGCAGAGCGATTTGCATCGATCATGTTTAACGGCGAGTCGGCTTGGGATCGCCCTGCTCTCGAACGCGACACGTCCGCTCGTGGTGATCTGCCGTGTGGTTTCCAGCATTGGCAGAGATAGCCACAGTTCGAGCCGTGATTGGCGAGATGCGAAATCGCTTGAAGTCTGTTGGGAGTGTTCCGCGTGCTGAATTTGAAAGCAGCATACAGCTTCTGCTGACGGTCGAAGACAACTTGGATCGGATTGACGCGAAGGATTTTAAAATGCTCGCTGGCGGCTTTCGATCTGGAATCGGTGCCTTTGAAATCACAAGAGCGGCCGGTTTTGCTAACATGCCGCGTTGATTTACTTTCAATCACTCTTTGACTGCATTCCGTAATGAATTCGAAAACCATCGGTGTGATTCCAGCTCGTCTTGCGTCCAGTCGTTTGCCGAGAAAACTTTTGTTGGATTCCACTGGCAAGCCTTTAATCCAGTATGTGTGGGAGATCGCGAAACGCTGTGCTGAACTTGATGATGTTATTGTCGCCACGGATAGTGAAGAAATCGCGGATGTGGTGGCAGCGTTTGGCGGTCGAGCAGAGATGACGGGCGAGCATCCGAGTGGCACGGATCGAGTTGCCGAGGTGGTGCGACGATGCTGTGCCGACGCTGACATCATCGTGAATCTTCAGGGCGATGAACCCGAACTGGAATGTGGGACAATTTCTGCGTTAGTTCAGGCTCTGAAAAATACGACGGCGGAAATGGCCACTGTTGCTGCAGTGATGACCGATTCAGAAGACGTCGTCAGCCCCGACTGCGTGAAAGTCGTGGTCAATGACTTGGGGCAAGCGATGTATTTTAGTCGCAGTCCGATTCCGTTTTGCCGAGACGAAAGTGTGGCAGATACGTTGGAAGCTCATAGCGAATCACCCTGGAAGCTACACGTCGGATTGTATGCTTACCAAAGAGACTTCCTGCTAAAACTGACTGAAATGCCGACTTCGTCATTGGAAGATTTAGAAAAGCTTGAGCAGCTTCGTGCTCTGCAGGCGGGGGCAACGATTCAAGTGGCCACCGTTGCAGAAGCGGCCGTCGGCATTGATACTCCGGGTGATTATGCTGCGTTCGTCAGCCGTCAAATGAAGTAATCCGTGATTCCTGTTCTTTGCATCGACTTAGTAAAACGTATCCATGGCGATCAACGAAAATCAACCTGAACAGCCGTCTCAGGCAACCTCATCTCAACAGCCAAACAGCGGTGCTCGGCCTGCGGAGACTCGGAAGGAACGCTTGTACGAAATTATTTTCGAAGCGGATACCAAAGCGGGAAAAGTGTTTGATGTGATGTTGCTGATCGCGATTTTAATGAGCGTTCTGGTCGTCATGTTGGAAAGTGTTGAAAGTCTGCACGAACACTACGGCACGTTATTGGTGACAGCAGAATGGATTTTTACCATTCTGTTTACGGCTGAATATTTGGTTCGACTATCGTCTTCTAAGCGACCACTTCGCTACATGTTCAGCTTTTATGGAATCGTTGATCTGCTGGCTCTGTTGCCGACTTACTTCACGTTGATTCCTGCTTTTGCCGGCGGGCAGAATGCTCAGCGGCTGACAGTCATCCGTGCGCTCCGGCTTCTTCGCGCGTTCCGAATCTTTAAGCTGGCCCACATGTTGTCAGAAGCAGACGCCTTACGAGATGCGATGTGGGCAGCTCGAGCCAAGGTTGCCGTCTTTCTATCGGTTGTCATGATTGCTGTCGTGATTGTTGGTTCGGCCATGCATTTGATCGAAGGCGGCGGAACTGCTGCTGACAGCAAGCAAGTGGTCGGGGCAGGCGAAGGTCTGAGCGTCGATGAAGGGGATGTGAGCGAACCAGAATTTGGCACCGGGTTCGATTCCATCCCTGAAAGCATGTACTGGGCGGTCGTGACGATGACCACGGTGGGCTACGGAGACGTCAAGCCAGTGACAGCTCTTGGAAAAGCGATTGCTGCTGGAATGATGTTGTTAGGCTACTGCATGATCATCGTGCCCACCAGCATTGTTTCTGCTGAGCTGGCCCGAGATTCAAAAACGCTGCTCACGACTCAGGTTTGTCCAGAGTGCCATCGTGAAGGTCATGACAAAGATGCTCGGCACTGCAAGTTTTGTGGCGGCCGGCTCTAGCCAGATGCACCAACGTGGCAGCTTGGTGGCGCAGCGAACGCCCACAGCCCACAGCCCACAGTGAGCAAACAGCGGGCAAACAGCGGGCACACAGTTTGGTGTGGCAAGAAAGGTGGCTTTCACCGTTCTTGGCAAAGTTTGCCCACGGTGTCGATACGTTTAACCTGTGAGCAATTGTCAGGCCAAGCTTTGCTGCGTTGGGCCTGCAAGCCATCGAACGCGGCGGGCATGACAAGCGGGGTCTATCAGTCTGATGACAGATCACGACGACAGATCACGTTGACCGAAGTGCCAATTCACGTGTAGGTTCTAGCGATTTGATTTCACAGTGGCGGTCTTATCCGTCGTAGCGGTAGCCAATGCCGTGCACTGTCTTGATGATTTTGGGGTCTCGGGGATCGACTTCGATTCGCTTTCGCAATTGTGAAATATGTTGATCTAAAGTTCTGCTGCTCGGAAAGTAGTCTTCGCCCCATGCGCAATTGAAGATCAAATTTCGGTCCAAAGCTCTTCCTTGATTCTGTTGTAGCAACTTTAAGATTGAAACGTCTCGAGGACTTAAATCGATGATGTGATCATCTCGAACGGCTCGCAATTCAGCGGGAAGAATCTTCACTCCACCAATCTCAAATTCGTCATTGACCGGCACACTTTTTTGGCAGCAACGTCGTGCGACAGCTCGGACTCGAGCAACAACTTCTTTCACACTGAATGGTTTTGAGATAAAGTCGTCTGCACCAACGTCAAAGCCCGCTAGTCGATCCACTTCTTCAGACTTGGCACTGATGAAGATAATGGGGACATCTGGTGAAAGAGCGCGAATCTGACGGCAAGCCGCATATCCGCTCTGAGAAGGCATCATGATGTCTAAGCAGACGAATTCGGGCTGATGATCCTGAAATGACTGCACGGCTGCAGTCCCGTCGGCGGCCGTCACCACGCAGTAGCCTTCGCTTTCGAGTAGCTCGCACAGGCCGTCGCGGGTAAAGCGATCGTCTTCGGCAATTAAGACTTTCATGACGGTTCCTTACATTTCAAATTGGCTCGAAACCAACACCCACGAGTGGACTCTTTCAACAGCAGGTCTCCGCCATGCAGTCGAGAAAGCTCACGAGCAATCGACAGGCCAATGCCTGTTCCTGCCGCGTAGCTCACGTCATTGGTGACTCGAGCAAACGGTTGGAAGATGTGTTCTGCCAAAGCTGGCAAAATACCGGGTCCGCAATCTTTGACATCTAAAATCAACTGGCCGGCATCTTGCTTGCTTTCGATACACAACTGCCCACCTGAAGCGGCGTACTTTTCAACATTGCTGATAAGATTGCCTAAGATCTGTTCTAGGAAATCACAGTCCAGTTGAACCTTTTGGTTCGAATGAAGGTTTAACTGTACTTCCACTTGCTGGTCTACCATTGCTGGCCGAAAGCGATCAACAATTTGTCGGATAACTTCATCGGGACTCACTGCCGTTTCGTGCAATTGCAGAGTCTTACGTTGCTGTCGGGCGAAGGTAAGGACATTGCCGATCAGCCGAGTAAGTCTTTGGCCTTCTGAAAGGATAATCTGCAAACGTTGGCGGGGCTTTTCGGTGGCAGGGTCGGTAGAGCGATCAAGGTCAGATTCCAACAGTTCGGCGTACATGCGAATGTTGGTCAATGGAGTCTTCAGTTCATGTGAAACTTGGTTGACGAAACTGACTTGCTGTTGAGCTTGCTTCATGTCCCGGGAATAGTCTCGAAGAAAGAATAACGCGGTTGCTGCAACGACAACCGCGATTGCAATCAGGCTAGAAAATAGTCCGAAATAGACGCTGCGACCTGTGCCCGAAGTGAGCTGTTCGGAAGGCACAAAGCACTTGAGTCTCCAGCTGCCCAAAGGTTCAGCGAGGGCAACTTCACACAAAGCTTGCTGATCGGAAGTGGGCTCGTAGCTGCCCCATTGATAGACAGTTTCTGCCGACGCATTCACCAGTTGAATTCGCGTTGGTAGCCGACTACGTGTGGCATCACCGGCAGGTAGTTGGTTGCTTTGAGTTTCGATGGTTTCTGGAAGTCGAGCGACGAGGTCAGACATCCAACGTGCTCGCACGAGTGCTCCTCCAACAATCTGCCCCGATGGTCGTCGTTGCCAAGAAATCAAGTTTAAGCCTCGATCCCAGTACCATAAAAACCAACCGGATGATTGTTGGAACGCTTTGAAGTCATTGGGCGGTGCCGCGAGGTAAACTTGGGCCGGTGACTTTTGCTGCTGTGATCTTTTCAGTGGTGGTGTTTTCGG
>JBDWHY010000157.1:0-11870 GCA_039974975.1 Fuerstiella sp.
TGCAGCCAAAACGCCAGAAGGTGCGTGAGCGATCAACTCATCGCCGAACCAGCAACAAGGGCTGTTTGCCGATGACGTTGCTGGAATACTTGCAGCTGGTGGAATGGACGGGACGGCAACTTCATTCACGAAAGCGGGGGAGAATCAAAAGCAGCATTCCTCCGCTGCTAGATCGGCTGGGAACAACGGCTGAGATCTGGCTGGAAGTCGTCAAGAAGTTTGAAAGGCGGCAGCAGGTGAAGGTAGCAGCCGAGGGGGATCAGTTTGCCGTGGGTGGGCGCGGAACACTGACGCAGGTGACATGAGCCCCGAGACATTGAAACAAAACCGCCACGTGGCAACCGATTGCCGTGGCTGATATCTTGGTCGGCCCCGGCTGCTTCCGGCTGCTTCGCCCCAACTCGTAGGCCGGACCAAGCGAAGCGCAGTTCCGGCATTTTGTTAACATGCAGATGGAGCCCGATTGCCGGAGCGGCGTCGCTTCGCTCCTGGATCCGGCCTACCTTACTGCTGATCCGTCCAACCGAGCCACAATCGATTTTCGATCAAATGACTTCTCCATTGGCTACCGGAGTTTTGAAATTTGGCTAGATCGAAGAGAATAGACGTGATCCGAACACCATCCTTTTTGCGTTTCAGGAACACATGGGACTTCCCGATTCAGACATTGTCACCGCTGTTTACCATCTTCTTCCGGGATTTATTTCGGCTTGGATATTCTATGGATTGACGGCTCATCCGAGGCCAAGCCCTTTTGAGCGAGTCATTCAGGCGTTGATTTTCACGATGTTTTCGGAATCGCTTTCGTGGATTTTGGGGCGTTTCTTTCTCCTATGCGGAAGAGCCTATTCCTTCGGGGTATGGGATCAGGAGGCGGCGTTCTTCTGGAAAGTCTTACTCGCCGTGGCACTGGGTTTCGTGGTGGCTGGCTTTGCAAATACGAGCCGGTTCCATAGCTGGCTGCCTGACTGGCTGACGAAGCGAACGTCCTATCCTTCCGAATGGTTCAGTGCCTTCAACGGCACAAAATCAAACATCTACCTGCAACTCACAGGCAATCGTCGACTTCATGGCTGGCCCGAAGAATGGCCGGACAGCCCGGAAGCAGGGCACTTCGTGATGATGAATCCGACGTGGATTCTTGAGGACAATACAGCGGTACAAGTGGTCGGCATTCAGCGAATGATTATTCCGGCGTCAGAAGTGGAACTGGTGGAATTTGAAGAGCCTCCTGAAAAATTGCAGAAACTCACTAAGGAGATTAAGGCGGCTTCAGCTAGAATGCTTAAGTTGAAGGCTAAAGCCGCAGACGACCGGGACGAAGTTTCCACGGATAAAGGAGAAGATTGATGGCTGATGAGAATGCGAATTCGCTTCCTGAAGTGACCAAGAGCTACAACGGTCCCGTCCCACAAGATGTGGCTGCTGTGCCGCACGTAGAGATCAAAGCTGGCTACAACGGTCAGCCGCAAGCCGCTCCGATCAATGAACTCAGAGCGGTCACTCCACCGCCACCAAAGAAGGGGACGTAGCATGGGAAGCAAACGTCCCCAACCACCGCCAACACCTCGCGAAGATCGCGGATCAAATGGACCTCCGCCTTCAGGTGGTGACCGGCCCGTAACACCACCGCCTCCTAAGAAAACGTGATGCCGGAGCAATTTCAGGACGAATCACAGTTGGAATGACTGAGGTCGAATGATGAAGGGGAATTCGCCAGCATCGCGGCAATTTACACTTAATCCTATTCGGATTGGGCAACGCCAGCGATGGTGAATCCTACTGCGATACAGGCTGCCTTCACATTCTTCTGCCATCTTCAACTATCTCCCTCAATAGAGAATGCGTTCAGGGCTTTGAGCAGTTGAATCTGCGCGTCGATGTGCTGGTATCGAGTTAAGAACGAGCCTTCTAGGTCGTCGATCAGCTCAGCCAGTTCGGCTTCTGTAAGCTTCAGAGCCTTCCGGTCTCCTAGCGAATCTTGAATTTGCCCTCGCTCCCAAGCGCCATCGTCTATTGCGTCAGTCGCTGGCCCCGCCTGCGTATTCTCCTGGACCTGACTCATGATGAAAAGATTCTTGCTCACCTTATCCCAGGGGGCGACAATTACCCTGCTTAGCTGTGGTGTATTGGTTCTGTTTGCCCCAAATTCCCTAGCTGGACACCTTGTCTTCCTCGCAGCCATTGCGACAGGCACCTTGTTTTTGTGTGTGATTCTGTATCTGCTGCTTGTTCTATTGCAATAAGCTGAGATGACAACCAGTGAGAGCCATCCATGCTGTGTTGGTCGTGAACTTTGCAATCTAGCCTCCTTGTTGTCATCAGTCGTGCCGGCTGTCAGCGTGAAGGGAGCCTGATGGCTCTGGTCCATCGGTGTGAATTATCGGCTGAGAAGGGCTGCTTGCCGATGACGTTGCTTGACTCTCTTCAAGTGGTCGAATGGGCGGGACGGCAACTTCATTCAGGAAAGCGGCGGCGAATCAAAACGGGAAGATGCCGTTGTTTGATTGCGGTGCTCGATAGCAGTGGAAGCTCAAAGCCCCATTCGGTTCCAGGTACTGAAGCTTTGGTAAGGACAGACGATGCCCATCACTTTTTCGATACCGCTTCAATCTGCTGATCGAGGAGTTGTTGCATCGATGGGTTGCCGGTCAATCTGCGTCGAAGTTCTTTCAGCTGTTGCAGAAGCATTTCGTTGGCAGATCCATTACCCGCTTTGTTGAATGAAAATGCCTGAGCGACGTGAGGAATTGCCTGAGCGTTGCTGCTTCCAAAAGAGAAGGTACTCGTCTTACCGAATCCAGCACCGGCACCCGATGTGTACTGCTTGTAGAGTTCGTACACTTCCGGTAGGCGTTTCTTAAGATCTGCTGCATTCCTTGCGAGAATTTCAGTGGGCTTTTCTTCTTTTTCCGTTTTCACTCGGATGCCGCGACCAGGAATTTCTTGGATCAGGGTTTCGCGCCCGTTTTCGACGACTCTGATCGTGCGAACTCCGTTGATACTGGAAACAGAAACGCTGCGGTTGCTGCTTCCACCAGCGAACGGGTTGCCAGCTTTGTCCCAACCTTCGAAGGGCTTGATGCCATCGGCTTGCTTCGTGTTCAACACGGACTTTGCTCGTTCGGCGGTTGATGGCTGATTGCTTTCGCTGAGCATCTTCAGTGTGACTCGGGCAGCGTCGGACGTTTCTTCATCCTTCGACTTGGCCAAGGCACCCATGATGTCGATTGATCTTTCGATGGCTTCTCGCTGATCCGACAACGCTGCTTTGGCCAGAGATGGGATGGCCGTCTTTCCGGCTTCTATCAGACTCTTCTTTGCCTGAATTCGCTTTGTAAGTTGCTGATGCCCGAGCTGTTGGACCCAGGCATCAATCTGTTTCATGTCCGGGGCCGGTTCGCCGTCTCCGTTCTGTTTGGTCTCGACTTTGACGTCGGACTTTGCTTCGTTTTTTGCTTCGTCTTTGGCCTTCCCTTCTTCGTCAGCCATGGAGTGCGGCACCGTTGACACGACGAATAAACTGAGCAGAAGCGACTTGATGAGCGAGGACGTCATAACAATCTCCGATGGAATGAAGTGAGAGTCGGGGCACTTGCAGCAGTGTTACTCTTCACGCTGGTAAATGGGTAGTTGTCTGGCGGAAACGGTGAGTGTGAGGACCGCAAGTGATGTTGGGTAACTGGTGTTATATTTTACAACAGGGTCCGGGTAGGACCAGCTTCCGTCAGCGTTCTGGTCTGTCAGCAACGCGTCGTACATCACGGGTGCGAATTGTGTCCAGTGCCGGCCTCCCAGTTGAAACATGGCCTGTCCACAATAATAGAAGGCGTAGTAGCGAAAGCGTTGTGATCGGCCGTTCGGGTCCGTCATTCGTGGTGGTCGGCTAAGAATATAATCACCTGCGGCGATCAATTCTTCGCTGCCATGTTCTCCGCATAATTCAAGGCATAGAACTCCGATGCCCGTCATGGCTGAACTTGAAGCATTCCGTGAAGGCATGTAGGCGAAGCCGCGGTCATCTTTGTGGCAGTTTAGGATATACGAAACCGCCATTTCGATGTGTTCGTCAGGGATAGCGGCTCCGTTCAGCTTGGCGGCACGCAGCGCCATGATCGACCAGCCGGTGAGCGACAGGTCACTGTCCGTTGTGCCCGGAGTGTACCGCCAGCCTCCTGTTTGTTCATCGGATTTGGGAACCTTCTGAGCCTGCAGCAGTACGAGTAACGCTTTCGGCAGGACTTGATCAATTTTGCTTTGCCGCGAGCTGTCGACCATGCCTGAGACCTCGCTGAGCAACAACGTGGCGATGCTGTGTTCATACATCAGCCCTGTGGTTCGGCCAGCCGTATTTCGGCAGACGAGCATGCCGTTTTCAAGTTGCTGTCGCAGTAAGTAGTCGACGCCGCGGTTGATGACGGTGCCATAGGGGCCTCGACCGGGAAGATGTCCCTTGGCGAGAAAAGCCATGACGGCCAGTGACGTGATTCCCGTGTTTCCGGGCGAACCTTCTTCGACGAACGAACCGGCAAGTTCGGGACTCCCCATTTGCTGCGCGGTCTGATGGCTGAGCTGCTTTGTTGCAAGATAGGCCAGCCCGCGATCGACGGCAGCGTCGAGTTCCTTCTGATAGGTTCGCTGCAGTGTCTCGGCATTCTGAGCGTGGGCGACCGGACTGCTCAGGGCCATGCAGGTGATGGCGAAGAGAAGTGATGATGTTTTCATTGAGACGCCCCCGATTGTTCTTCGTCTGCGTCGATCTTTGAGAGTTGCTGGAAGTAGTCTTCGACAACGCCACGGTAGGCTTCGGGGATCTGGGTGCTTTTGCTGTCCAACACATTGCCTCGCAAGCGTTTTTGGCTGCGGGTCCATTCCGATGATGACGGTCCGCGAAGTTGAATTCCTTTTGTGTTGACATCGTCGGGTTGGCCGTTGCCGTCGACTCCGTTTGGTTCGCTGGATGCAGACTTGCTGCCGTCCTGAGCGCCCTTCTTTTTGTCGGTGCCTGAGTTGTTCTGTTGAGCTCCCTTCTTGTCGCGACTCGATCTTCCTTTGTCGTCTTTCCGCTTGGGATAGCCGCTTTTCTGAGCTGCGTCGTCGGCCAGTTTGTCGAGTTCTTCGGCGAGTTGCGTTGCAGCTCCGGGGGTTGGCTGGCGTGCCGCATTTTGGGCGTTGTCTGTCGCCTTTGCCAGTTGCTTTGAAGGGCCAGATTGTTTCTTGCCGCTTTGCCCCGGCTGTTTGCCACTTGCTGGTTTATTGCCGGATGGTTTGTTGCCGGATGGTGAGGTGCTGCCCGAGGATTCTCCACTTCGGCTTGGCTTGTTGCAATTTGCACATTTGCGACAGGATTTGCAGAACTGCTGCA
Organism: Fuerstiella sp.; assembly: GCA_039974975.1. GTDB lineage: Bacteria > Planctomycetota > Planctomycetia > Planctomycetales > Planctomycetaceae > Fuerstiella. The sequence continues at coordinate 5,366 of JBDWHY010000157.1, forward strand.
GCGATTCAGATGCCTTCTTGAGTGACTTAGCTGCTTTGTCCTGCTTCTGCCGTTGTTGGGATTGAGGCTGGCCGTTCTTCTCTTCTTGTTGATCGGGTTGTTGTTGTTGTTGTTGTTGTGCTTGGTTCAGGTCAGGGGTGTCTTGCTTCGCTGTTTGTTCGTTCTTCTGATTGTCTGGCTGTTGAGCTTGAGGCTGGCCGTTCTTTTTATCCTGCTGAACAGGCTGCTGTTGCTGTTGCTGTTGCTGTTGCTGTTGAGCTTGCTGTTCGGCTTGCTTCTGTTTCGCATCCTGTTTGTTTTCCGGGTGGCCTTGCCGTTCATCCTGAGCCTTGGTTGCCGCCTGTTTGGAATCTTCGAGAGCCTCTTGCAACTTTTGCTGAGCTTTGTCACCCGCTCTTTGGTTCTGTTCGTCGTCGGTTGGCAGTTCAAACAGGGCTTCGGCGTCGTCCTTGACTTGCTCCAACCTGTCAGTGATTAACTCTTGCAGCTCATCGGCCGCGGCTTCGAAGTTGTCTTCATCGACAGCTTGAATCGCGTCTTCGATGGTTTCCTGACGCTTCGCCAGGCGTTTCTGTTTCTTCGACGTCGCCTGCTGCTGAGTGTCTTTGTCGGCCGCAGCATTCCGGGCAGCGGCTTCCCGAAGTTTCTCTTTTGCTTTCTTTGCATTTTGTTCAGCAGCCTGCAGATTTTTTTCGTCGAGATCCTTTGTGGCTTGTTCCATGAGTTGCTGAGTGTCGGCAGCAGGCTGCTGATTCTTGGGTTCCGCATCGTCCTGTTGTGCCTGATCCATCAACTGCTGATGTTCCGCAGCGACGGCCAGCTGCTCTTTGCGGATCATCTGCGATAACAGCTCGCGAGTTTCTTCGTCGGTTTTTTGCTCGGTCGCGTTGGTCAGCTGTTGCTGTTGCTCCTGCAATTGATCGGTTTTCTCCACCAGTTGTTCGGCCGCGTCGGTTCGTTGACGGAACTGTTCGCTCTTCGCGTCGAGATCCTCTTCAACCAGATCCTGCAACCGATCCGCGATTTCTTCCTGCTTCGGTTTCGCTTCCTGAGGGAATTGTTCCTGTTCCTCCATCTGGCGAGCCAGTTCGTTTTGTTGCCGAGCCAGTTCATCCAGCTCGGCCGCCTGTTGAAGCTTGTCAGCACGATCGTTTAGCTGTTCCTGCAACGCCGCCAGTTTCTCTTCTGCCTGTTCGATGGCCGATCGCGCTGCGTCGGCAGCCTGTCGCTGCTGCTGCGGATCAGACGTCAACGGAATCATTCGCGCCTGTTGCCGAGCATCTTCCACGTCTTCGTTGGCGATGTCGCGGACCTGCTGTTTTTCCGCTTCGAACATGCCGGCATCGTCGTCGTCCGATTCGGTCGCGTTCTCCAGAGCCTTCTGAGCGTCCTGAAGTTGCTGCTGTAGTTTCTGAGCACCCGCGTTTGCTTCGGCCGGAACGTCTTTCGCACCGTTTGCGTCGGCCTGTTGTGCCGCGTCTGCAATCCGCTGAGCGTTCTCTTTCGCTTCCTGAAGACGTTCGATGGCAGCTGACAGTGATTCTGCCATCTGATTCTGTTCGTCGATGACCTGTTGGCCGCCAACGGACATGGCGTCGTCGGTGACGTTGATCATCAACTGGCGAGACTTGGCAGTCTGAGCTCCACCGTATTCGTCGGTGCGGTTGTCTGTGGCAACAAACCAGAGCACCAGTTGATCGCCAACTTCGAGGTCGTGCTGCTGGGGCGCGAAGACGTATTCCGCGGCGTGACTTGCTGCCGCCGGATCCTGCAAGATGACTTCTCGTTGAGGATTAGTCTCGCCGGTCTGAAACAGAATTTCGATTGATTGAACGCCAAAGTCATCTGCCGCTTTAAATGAAATGGGCAACCTTCCATCCGGCTGGACGGTCAGTTGTTGAAGCGTCGGCGTCTTGATGGAAACCGTCGGCAGTTGGTCGGGAAGAGTTCGAATTTCGAAGGAAAACGGTTCGCTCGACACATCGTGTTCACTGATCAATTCGAGGTGCCCAGCTTGGACGCGTTCGCTATCAACTGGAAGGTCCCAGTGGTGCCACCACGAATCCTTTGTTGGTACCGTTTTTGCCGGGGGCTGTTTTTGATTTCCAAACATCAGTCTTGTGTTGGGGGTTGGGTTATTGGTTTCAACGGAGAAGTTCACCAGAGTTCCCGGCACCGCCGCCATTGGTGCTGAAAGGTCGTCGATGGTTGCTGATTCGATTCCGGTGTACTGCGGAAACTGCAGCGTTGCTTTTGCAGAGGTGACGACTGGCCGAGGATGAACGGTGATCCGGTAGTTGTTAGAAACGCAGGATCCGGACCGCACGCGATAGGTTCGATCCGTGGTGAGCTTGGGGAGAAGAGCGGTGGCTTCGTTGCCGATTTTCGTGGCGGTCATGGGTGTGGAAGAAAGAACTTGATCGCCCTCCATGAATTCCAGCAGGCAGCTATCAAGGTCATGCCCCCAAGCGGAGACTGCCAGAGCCTCGCCTTGGGCAACCGCGATGTCGCCGGGCGAAATCGTGGCCGTTAGGTAAGGCAGCTGTCGAATATTCCACGGAGCCATGACGTTCGACAGTGACGGTGCGAGATACTGAGGCCACACGGCAAAGCAAAGTGTCGCAACAACCACACAGCTGGATGCGGCCAGTGCGGGAATTCGCATATCGCGGCGTGTCGCAGAGTCGTCTCGGCAGTCAGCCAGATTTCGATTCGCCTGAGCCGCGACGGCTTCCACAAGAGCGGCAGCGGCGGGTTGTTGGTTGTCGGCGAGCAACAGGGTTGAGGTCAGCGTTTCCTGAAGTTCGGGGCGTTGTGCTTCCAATGACCATGCCAGATCCAAAGTGTTGCCGCGGGTTTTTAACGGCCGCCAAACAAATCGATAAGTCGCCACGGCAACTGCAGCAACAATGCAACTTAACAGAACAAATCGAAGGCTGGTGGACTCTGGCTGGAAACTTGCATCAAAGACAATTGCGACCAGCAACATACCGACAGCAACTGCCGCGACAGTAAGGAGCCCGGACAGCCACACATCACGACGGAGTCGGGTGGTCAACACGTCGAGTTCTGATTGAACTTTGTTCGCAGCGGACACAGCCGTTGCCCTAATTGTTGTGGTACTCATGATGGTTGCCTCCGCTGTAGGGCGGGCGCTGTTGCCCGTCGATCATTCAATGACGGGCAACAGTGCCCGTCCTAAGTCACACGCGTCCGTTGATTTTTCGTAAGATCCATTCGAAGCTCAGACAGCTTAGAAACGTGAGAATGATGGGCCACTTGTTCCACAGTGGTGTGGTCCATCTTCGCCGCTGAAAAAAAGACTCAGGGCCCAGTGATTCCAGAATTCGATCGGTATCTTCGGGCGTGGTCACGATGCCGTCCGTCCAGCCAGCAAGTTGTTTCAGCACGGTGTCATCTGCGACCACATCCAAGGCTTCGTTGCCCGTCGTTATCGCTTTGACGCCGATGTCCAAGCCAATCGATTCGGCCTCCGGCGAATCCAACTTCAGCAACTGTTCGACTTGGTTTCCGGCGAGCTCTACGCGATAGGCGCCACCGTCTTTCAAGTCGCGAAATTCACCGGTCAGCAAACCCGCCTTCGCTGGATCAGGCGATAGCTCGACCGACTGCACGACTTCGTCATCTTGCAGCAGTACGGCTCGCACGTCGCCGTCCACCACAGCATTTCGCTGAGCATCAAGCAGGCGAGCTTTCACTTTGATTGTTTCTGCGAAACGGTATATCAGTTTGTCGGTGCCCATGCGGACAAGGTCCGTTCCGACCGACAGTCGATCACTGGCACACCAGCGAACAATTTGTCCCCAGAATTGATGGTGAAGACGGTCGCCAATTCCGTACCGCAGTCGCCACGATTCATCGAAGTTCATTTGCAGAACTTTGCCCGCACCAACGCGATGCCACAGCATGAGTGCTCGTTGGCGTTGTTGTTTCCTGTTCGCCGTAAGGTTCGGCGCAGTGTTCACGGCAGTGTTTTGTTCGGCCGCGTAAGCCAGGACGGTGGCTCCGATTTTGGCTTCGCTGGCCGGATGCCGCCATGATAAACTTGGGAAAGACTTCCCTGCCTGTTCGGTGTTCATTCCCGCTCGCTGCAGCACCACATGGTTGAGTCCTTCGGCGGTCGGCTGGAAGCGAACACTGGTTGCCGCGTTGATTGTCGGAATCAACGTTTGTTTTGTGAGCTTGGCTGGCAGCAGATCTCGCAACGACGTGTTGCTGTATGAGTGCGGCATATGGTTGGGCCCGGAAAGAATCACCAGCGAACCACCGTGATCCTGTACGAAGGTTTCGAGCGCGCTGATGGCATCAGCGCCCAGACGAACCGGATCCACGTCGCCCAAGACAATCACGTCAAACTTCAACCATTCGGCTTCGTGAGCCGGCAGAGCGTTCGCGTTGCAGTCGTCGAAGGCTCGCAGAGCTGATGCTTGTCGCACCATGGGAGCGGGGACTCCAGCGAGCCGATCTGGTTGCAGCAGAGCGGCCTGTAGAAACACGCTTTTGTCGCGGCCAGCGAACAGATTTCGCAGGTAACGAAACTCCCAGCGAGGACGGTCTTCCACAATGAGAACTCGAATGCGATCTTTCGAAACCCAGACTTGGCTGTGAGCAACATTGTTGTCCGGAATTTCGTCATCTCTCAAGCCGGACAGTTCCGCAGTAAAGTTGTGAAGGCGGGCTTCGCGAGGCTCGTAGCGAAAACGGACTGTTTCGCGGTGACGATCGCTGGTGAATTGAAGTTCGCGTTCTTCGACAACTTCACCGCCTTCCATGAGTCGAACCGTTGCCATCTGGTTCTGAAACTGGTCGGCTCGAACGATGGCTTGAAGCGTTAGTTCATCTCCGTGATAAATCTGCGAAGGAGTCTGCAGAGCAACAACTTCAGCATCGCGGACCGGTTCATTGCTGCCAATCATGATTGAGTTTAACGGGATGTCGTTGGACTCAAGAAAACCGGCCGAGTCGTGGACATCGACATCGGAATGGTCGCAGCCGTCGGTCAGCAGCACGACTCCCGACAGACTTGAAGTCGCAATGTCGCCGTTGATGCGACGAAAGGCGGCGGAGAAATTCGTGGACTGAGCGAACTGGGCAGATTGATCCGCCACCGGATCCGGCTTTCCCGTATCAGTGTCGGAGACATCACGTTTTGGGGTCAGTCGAGCGGTCGCGTTCATCTGATAAAGTTTGACGTTGTATCGTTGTTCCAGCTTTGCCAGGAGTGTGTCACCACCAGCGGCTTTCGCCAGCAGTTCGTCTGCAATCTGTCTTCGTGTGCGACTATCGTCGGGTGCGATTCGCGCGGGCAGATCCATGGACGCCGATGTGTCCATCACAACGGCGATGGTTCGTTCTTCGCGGGTCTCTTCTTCGTGAGATCTGGTCGGCTGCAGCATCTGGATCGCCAGCAGGCCGATGGCGGCCATTCTCGGCAATGGCATCAAGAAAGCCATGATCTGCCCGCGTCGTCCACCTTGCTTGTTGAGCGTTTGTTCTGCGGCATAGCACCCCAAGACGACTTCCGTCACGATTGCCGCGGCAAGGCCGATCATCCAGTACGGTAGGAAGGCAGAGGTCGTGATGAGCCCATCCGTCATCCGCAGCAACATCAACCAGCCGGCGAATGCAACCGCAACACGTGGCACGACCAATGCGATCTGAGCGGCTTTGTTTGAGCCGATTCCGAAACCGGGGATTCTGTTTCTACGACGACTTAAAACGCGGTGCAGCCATGCGAGGAAAACCCAGACTGCGAGTGCGACAAGACACCGCAAATCAGTCGTTGTATCGAGGGGCGATTGGAACCAGTTCATTCTGTAGCTCCTGCAACAAGGGGCGTTGGTGCCTGTGCGTTCGTTGCCTGTGCATTCGCTGCCGTGGTAAGCGCCGTCGGGTTAAACGCCGTCGGGTTAAGCGCAGCCGGGGCGAGCAAAGAGCGAACTCCGGGCGCTTCCTTCGTAGGGCCAGACCAGCCTTGGCCACCCTTCACCGGTTGAGCTGACGTTGACACGGACCGACGACCGCGAACCCAAACTGCCAGCAATGACTCGGCTGCAATCAGGCACAAAACGGCAAGCAGCAGGTAGGGGGCAATCTCGTATTCCGCAAGTTCGGTGACTCCGGCGATCCGCAATTCTTCGGCGTTCCTTATCGATTGAAAGCCATGGGCTGTTTGCACGGCGTTGAATTTCTGGTCCGAGATCACGGCAAGATCAGACTCACGCTGATCGCGGGTGATGGTGAAGGATTGCGATTGGCCGGGTGCCTCTTGTGAGCTCAATGTGTAGACTCCGGGTCGCCCAGCCGGACTGATTTGTGCTAGAGAACTGGGCGGCCGTTGCACAACCTTCACCGTTTGTTCTTCGCCGGTGGGATGAACCAACAGCAATGAATCGAAGTTGGCGTCTGCAAGGGTGTCGAGCGACAGCGATACTGACAGTTCCGGAGTCGGTTCGAAACGGGATTCATCTCGCTGGCAATCGGC
>JBDWHY010000158.1:0-191749 GCA_039974975.1 Fuerstiella sp.
CAAAGTGATCACCAGCCATTGGCCGATCCCATTTCAGCACAAAGACCATACTCAACAAGTCGTGTACATCGACAAGGATCATCTGATTCGCTGTGCGGGTCCATCGACTTACTAGAAACGCCGCCCGGCAATCACCATCGGGCAACTGATTTCGAAGAACCTTTGAAACTGTTTCGGTTTCAAAGGTTTTTTCATGCGCCGATTTTCGGATAACGTGTGTCAAAAAAACGAACCTTGCTTTCCCCTGTTTCAGCTCAGTCAAAGCTGATTCATCAAACCGTCTTTTGAAATTCTGTATCCGATCATGAGCACCGATATCTCTGACCTGATTTCTGCATTCGCATCTGGTCCTGAAAAAGTACGTTCGCTAACTCAACAACTTTCAGATGTTCAGCTGGATGCCGTGCCCGTTGCAGGCAAGTGGTCGATTCGGCAAGTGATTTGCCATCTGGTGGATGCGGATTTGGAATATTGTCAGCGGATCAAACGAGTTCTGGTGGAAGACAATCCCACTCTTCAGGAATTGGGCCCCGATGCATTCGCAGCCGCCCTGCACTACCCGGCTCGAAACGTGGCAGATGAACTGGATCTGCTGACGGCAGCTCGTCGGCACATGGCCGCCATTCTGAAGGCAACTGACGTTGAAAACTTTCAACGTACCGGAGTTCACTCAGCCGAAGGCCCCATGACTTTGGAAACATTGCTGGAACGAATCACGGGGCATATCGATCACCATGTGGCGTTTATCGAAGAAAAATTGAAAGCGTTGGGAGAGGCGTAAGGTTTCAGGCTGATGAGCCACGTGTGACAGACGCCTTCTTGTGAGCATATCCCGAACGCCGCGAAGCGACAGCCTGTGATCGCCTCAGATTTTAGGTGGGGCATTGCTGCAGGTTGCGTGGCGGTAAGGACGTGCGAATCGCTAAGGGCGTGCGGATCGGTAGGGTGCGGGGCTGTGAGTTAAGGTGTCAAACTTGACCACGGTCTAACAGCCTAGACCCGACGCTAGCGCATTTGGCTGACAGTTTGTGATGGCCGCTGTTAGCTCAGGATGTCTTTGACGACGTGGCCATGGACGTCTGTCAGGCGGAAATAACGGCCTTGGAAGCGATACGTTAATCGTTCGTGATCGATGCCCAACAGGTGCAGCATGGTGGCATGCAGGTCGTGAACGTGCACTGGGTTTTCTGTAATGTTGTAGCAAACTTCATCCGTCGATCCGTACGTCATGCCGCGCTTAATTCCAGCTCCAGTGGCCCACAACGAAAAGCAACGAGGATGATGATCTCGACCGTACGTTTCGTTGTTCAAGGTTCCTTGGCAATAGGATGTTCGTCCAAATTCTCCTCCCCAAACAACCAATGTGTCGTCCAGCATGCCTCGTTCCTTCAGATCATTCACCAACGCAGCCGTTGGTTGATCGACATCTTTGCATTGCCCGGGCAATTGTTTGGGCAGCGTAAAGTGTTGATCCCAACCCATGTGAAACAATTGCACAAACCGAACATCACGTTCGGCCATTCGACGAGCCAGCAAACAGTTGTAAGCATAGGTGCCTCGAACCTGCACGTCTGGGCCATAGGCTTTGAGCACATGTTCTGGTTCGTCAGAAAAGTCTGTCAGCTCCGGGACTGACGTCTGCATGCGATAAGCCAGTTCGTATTGCTGGATGCGGGTATTAATTTCCGGATCGCCAAATTCTTCCAACTTGTTTTGATTTAATTCGGCAAGATCATCCAGCATTCGTCGCCGAGCCGTCGCGTTAAAACCGTCCGGGTTTCCAAGATACAAAACAGGATCACCCACGCTCATTAGTTTCACGCCCGCGTAAGTTGAAGGCAAAAAGCCGCTGCCCCACAGTCGGTCGTAAAGCGGTTGGCAGTTCGGTCGCCCTGTTCCTCGAGACACCATGGTGATGAAGGATGGCAAGTTGTCGTTTAAGGAACCAAGCCCATAGTTGAGCCACGATCCGATGCTGGGGCGGCCGGCAAGTTGATGACCTGTTTGAAAGAATGTGACAGCCGGATCGTGGTTGATTGCTTCTGTGTGCATCGAACGGATAAGGCAAATGTCGTCGGCCAGTGTTGAGATATTCGGAAGCAGTTCGCTGCCCAGCTCCATTCCACATTCGCCGTGCTTGTCGAATTTGTATCGAGTCCCCGCCATTGGAAACGACTTTTGACTGGCCGTCATTCCGGTCACTCTTTGGTTCATTTCAACAAAGTCGGCCAGCTCTTTCTTTTCGTTTTGCTGCAAGATTGGCTTGTAGTCAAACAATTCTTGTTGAGACGGAGCACCACTTTGAAACAGGTAAATGACTCGCTTCGCTTTGGGCGCAGAATGAAATTCTTTCATCTCTCCGGCAGGTTTGGGAATGTCTGCGGATGCACTGTCTTTGTCCAACATCGAAGCTAACGCGGCGACTCCGATTCCACTGGCGGACTTGCCAAAGAAATGGCGACGAGTTTCCAGCATTCGATTTTCGGAAGGGATGTCAGCAGTTTCTGAAAGTGACGGCTCAGTCATAAGTTGGCTTTGTCTGTGAATGTGATTCTGGTTGTGAAAAGTCTGAAGCGTTGCTGGTAAGCGAATCCAATTATTCAACCGTCATGAATTCATCGAGGTTCAGTATCAAATGAGCCACGCTGGTCATTGCGGCCAGTTCCGACTGAGCAATATTTTTGTTCAAACTTGCATCACCAATTTGTAGCAGTTGGCTGGCTTCATCCGGATGGGCTTCAAAGTGCGATGTGTAGTAGCGATGGCTATTCAGCAAAATTGCTTGACTGCTAGGATCAATTGCTCGAGCCACCGCTTGTCGATACATGGTGGCGATACGTTGTGCGGTTGAGCCTTGAGGGCTGGTCATTGATGATTGAGCCAGCATGCGAGCCGCTTCGATCATCGCAGGATCATTCATCAACACCAAAGCTTGCAACGGAGTATTTGTACGGCGAACGCGTACGTTGCAGACTTCTCGGCCACTCGCATCAAAGATGGTTTGTCGAGGTGGATTAACGGCTCGTTTCCAGTATGTGTACATGCTTTTGCGATACAGATCGTCTCCTTTGCTGGGAGAATATTTTGTGCCTTTTCGAGCCGCAAGATTGGCCCACAATCCAGCTGGTTGGTAAGGCTTCACGGATGGGCCTCCGGGTTTTGTTTTCAGTAAGCCAGAAGCCTGTAAAGCGATATCTCGGATCGTAAATCCGTCCGCTCGATAGCGAGGGCCCTTCGCTAAAAGTCGATTTTCTGGATCGATTTCAATCAGCTTGGCGTTCGTTTTCGAAGACTGCTGATAAGTGCGACTTGTCACAATGAGTCGATGCAACGCCTTCACGTTCCAGCCAGATTCCATCAATTCAACGGCGAGCCAATCCAATAAATCGGGATGACTGGGGACTTCCCCTTGAACTCCAAAGTCTTCGGTTGTCTTGACTAATCCGACTCCAAAGTGATCCTGCCAGATTCGATTTACGGTGACTCGAGCCGTCAACGGGTTGTTTCGAGATACCAGCCATTGAGCGAGTTCTAAGCGATCTTTCGGCTGGGCCGTTTTACCAATCGCTGGCGTTGATTCTTCCGTCGCCGACGTTGATGAGACAGTCTGGCTGGTCAGTGGACGCATCAATGCGGTGGGAACTGCTCGAGGAAGTGGGGCGTCTTTGACTGGTGCGTCATACTGGCCTCGATCAAGCAAGTAGGCTTCTGTTGGGGGGCCACTTTTTTCTTGCATAATCATCACTGGTGCCAAAGGGCCGCGAGCTTGGTTGAGTGCTTTGTTCGCTTGCGTCAGATCTCGGTTGGCTTCGACCGTGAGTTCATCGATGGTCGAGAAGTGATCTTTGAGTTTCTGATTTTCTGCTTTCGTGCGTTTCGAAGCCGGCTTGTTGACCAAGACTAAAATGGCATCCTCTTGACCTGAGAAGACTAATTGGGCGACTGGTAAATTTGATGTATGGAATTGAATTTTTCCAGCGTTGTGATTGGCAAATCGATTCGGGAAAGTCAGCTTGATGGTCAGTGACTGTCCTTGGGAAACCGGCTTTTCAAAGGCAATGATGGCGGAAGCTGGCACCGGCTGGCTGTTGTCTCCCAAAACTGCCCATCCGCTTTCTTGGTCTTTGTCAATCAGATTACGAACGGGGTATTTGTCTTGTTGCACGGTCGCAGAAACTGAGGCGATATTGACAGTCTTTTTTCCTGCAAGAACAGCGATATTTGACATCACAAAGTTGCCATTCACGCTGGCAGCAAGAGCTTTGGGTTTTCCATAATTTTCGTCTGGCAACGCAGTGAACTGAAGGCCCGTGATTGAGTGTTGCGACGCGGGGAGCGTCACTTTGTAGGTGACTCGCCCCTGTGTCGGGCCGTTGAATTTCAGGAATTGATCCTGTTGAATCAATTCTCCCTGACCTTCTACGGATGCGGATTCAGCTTGAGCGAGCTTCCACGCGTTCACTTGTTTTTGATCGTGCTGTTTGGTTTTCTGGATCCATGTTTCAAGCCGTGCTATAAAGCCGCGTTTTGCCTTGGCCACGTTGTGTTGAGCTGACGTGACGTCTTGTCGAAGTTGTTCTGGAACTTTAACCAGCACAGAAGATGCCATCATTGTTGGGTTGGCTTTGATTCCTGGCCCAATTCCTCGCTCGCCAATGTTATTGAAGTAAGCGTACATCTGGAAAAATTCCCGCTGACTTAACGGGTCATATTTATGATCGTGGCATCTGGCGCAACCCATTGTTAATCCCAGAAAGACTGTGGATGTGGTTTCGACTCGATCGATCACATTTTCCACGAGGAATTCCGCTGCTAAGGCTCCACCTTCGGCGTTTTGGCGATGGTTGCGATTAAACGCAGAGGCCAACTTTTGGCTGTCTGTTGCATTGGGAATCATATCTCCAGCAATTTGTTCAATCGTGAATTGATCGAAGGGCATGTTGTCGTTGTATGCTTGAGTCACCCAATCTCGCCATGGCCAGTTGGTTCGTTCTGAATCGTTTTGAAAACCATCTGTGTCTGCATACCGAGCCGCATCTAACCACTTCAGACTTTGGCGTTCTGCATAAGCCATGGAATTCAGCAGTTCATCCACAGCAGATTCGAAGGCTTGATCTGTCGGGTCAGAAAGGAATTGGTCCTGTAGTTCTTTGGGCGGAAGCAGTCCGGTCAGAGTCAACGAAGCTCGTCGCAATCGCGTTGCTGGATCTGCTTTTTCCGACAGTTGCAGCTCTTCCTGCTGAAGCCGACGCATTATGAATGCATCGATTGGATTTGCCGCTTCTTGTGTGGGGACAGCTGGTCGTTCGACTCGGTCAAATGCCCAGTGTCCCTGATAGGGAGCGCCTTGCTGTATCCAGTTGTCGAGAGTTCTTTTCTGTTGATCAGACAGACTTCGATTGCTGTCGGGAGGAGGCATTTGCAAGTCGGGATCTTGACTGTGAACTCGTGCGTGTAGCTCGCTCTGGCCTAGGTCTGCTGGCACAACGGCAAAGTAGCCGCCTAGGTCTGCGAACAAGCCGTCTTTGCTATCTGCTCGAAATTCAGAATTCTGATTCTGTGCATCCGGGCCATGACAATGAAAGCACTTGTCCGCCAAGATTGGTTGTACGTCTCGACGAAAGTCAATTTCATCAGCGTGGATTGCTCGGCATGGCTGTATCAGAGCGATCATGATGAGCGAGCCGAAAATCGCTGGCACTTGAATTCGTCGATGAAAGTCCGAACAGAATCGACAAGCTGAAGACGTTAGCACGCATCGAAGCACAGGGCAGCTCTTTCTGGATTTTTCAGCAGGCACGCAGGCTTCAAGGCCGAACTGGCAAGAGCATTGCCAATCGATGTTGAATCTGGTGCAGCAGAGTTCAGGTGGGTTGGTTGCGGATGATTCCGGGTGGGGCAATCCAGTCTACGACATGAAACCACCCATCGCCAGTTTGTAAGCACGGTCTGCGCTGGATTCGATGGCATGCGGATTAGAACCATGCGATCAGGCGATCTACCAAGATCTCGTGAGGAGCATGCTTCCTCATCGATAATTTCGCGGTGTCGGTCACGAGACTGACCATCTTTGTTTGAGATGGCAACCAATCTTTCGGTCCTGTGATCGGCCTTCTTCAGAATACCAGCGATTAGAAAATCACTTTGAAACAGCTGAATTTCAGCGGCTGGCAAGCAAATCGAATGTGTTGGTCTCAAATTGAATTGTGGCGCCTCCCGATCCAGAAACCGTTTCAGTACACTCAGCAAAAATTCACTGTTCCCATCGCGTTCATCTTTTGAACTTAATCTGATATGCAGCACACTTCTTTATCGTTCAAACGCCCTGAAGCTGATTTGGCGATGCTGGAACTTCTGGCTTTGGAATACCCGAATGTCGATGCTGCTATTGCCGAGGTGGCACGCTTGGCGGCAGTGCAGACTTTGCCCAAAAGTGCGGTCCACGTGATCAGCGATATTCATGGCGAAGATAAAAAGCTTCAGCATGTCATCAACAACGCGTCGGGAACGCTGAGGCCTCTGGTCGAAGAAATGTTCTCGGAACGAATGTCTGCCGAACATCTGGCCGAATTTTTGAAGCTGACTTTCTATCCTGCTGAAGTCACAGAGCGTCTTAAACAAACCTTGCAGACTCCGGAGGCGATCAAACAATATGCTGTCCGCACATTGATGCCTCAACTGGAATTGCTTCGCTACTTGGTTTCCAATTTCAGCTTGCGACTGGCGACGAAACTGTTCCCCGCAGAATATTCAGAACTGCTTCTGGAAATGCTGCATGCACCATCGACTGAACGCGGACCAGAATTCATCGACACGATGTTGAATGAGTTGGTTCGTCGTGATCGAGCACTGCACCTGATTCATCTTCTTGGCCGTCTGATTCGTAATCTTGCTGTTGATGAATTGGTGATCGGCGGGGACTGTTGGGACCGTGGTCCTCGAGGGGATTTGGTTGTCGAGTATTTGCGGCTGCAACCGAACGTCGAATTCATTTGGGGGAACCATGACGCTCTGTGGTTTGGAGCAGCTTTGGGCAATGAAGCGTTAATCTGCACTGTGCTACGAGTTTCTTTGCGATACCGACGGATCGGCCAGCTTGACGAAGGTTACAGCGTTCCTCTCACGCCTTTGGAACATTTGGCTCGCACGGTTTATGCAGACGATTCCGCTGAATTCTTTATGCCCAAAAGTAAAGGCATGCGGCCCGATGACATTGTTGCTCGGATGCAAAAAGCGGCCGCTGTGATGCAGTTTAAGTTGGAAGGGCAACTGATCGAACGCAATCCTCAATGGGATTTGAATCACCGCCGCCTGCTGCACCGTATCGACCATGAGGCAGGTACGATTGAAATCGACGGGCAGACGTTTGAATTGCGAGACAAAAGTTTTCCAACGATTGATCCTGCCAATCCCTATCAGCTTTCCAGTGAGGAATCGGCGTGTTTGGAAAGGTTAAAAAGATCTTTTCTGCGAAGCCAAAAGCTTCAAGAGCAGGTGAAGTACATGGTTGGGCACGGTTCGATGTACTTGCGTCGAGACGACTGTTTGATTTTTCACGGTTGTGTGCCGGTTGATGCCGACGGTCAGTTTCTGCCACTGATGGTAGATGGACAAAGACTAGCTGGTCGGGAACTGTTTGAGGGCATTGAAAAAGTGGTTCATCGAGCCGTCGCAGATTCCGCCGAGCCCGATCTCGATTTTCTCTGGTACCTATGGAGCGGTCCTCGATCGCCACTGTTTGGGAAAGATCGGATTGCAACTTTCGAACGTGACTTCATTCAAGATAAAACGTCTCATAAAGAAACAAAGGATCCCTACTTCACGTTAATTCATGATGTTGCTTTTTGTGACGGAGTCCTGGCCGAATTTGCAATGGCGACTGACGGAGGACTGATCGTAAACGGGCATGTGCCGGTGAAAGTCGAAGAAGGCGAGTCGCCGCTCAAACGCAGTGGCAAGGCGATCACAATTGATGGGGCCTTTTCGGAAGCATACGGAGACTACGGTTACACTTTACTGCTGGAACCAACTCGCATTGTTCTTGCCGAACATCATCATTTCGAATCTGTTGACGCAGCCATTCGTGATGGTGTCGATATCGTTCCGAATTTACAAGAAATTCGAGTTTTCGATCAGCCAAGAAGAACGCGTGACACCGAGCGAGGACAGCGAATCGGATATCGAATTCAAATGCTGGAAGAATTGATTCAGGCGTACGAAACGAACCGACTGCATGAACAGGCGATTCGCTCATCAAGATGAAGTTCTGGTCTTGCGATTTGCTCTGTGGTTTTGCGATCGTCGTTAAGCAAACCTATTTGCTCCAGCGTAACGCTTCGGTGACTGCATTTTGAACGTCCGATGCATTCGTCTGCACCATTGCACCGGGGAACACCCGAAAATCAGGAACGATGTTTGTTGCCGTTGTTGCATTTCGAATGGCTTGCCACGCTGTTGCATCGTCAAGGTACGACAACACTCGAATAGCGTCCACTTTTTCACTGGCAGTTCCGGTTTTCAGTTGTTTCAGGTAATGGTTTCTAAATTCAAGCGTGAATGGCACAACAAGAACGTAGGTTTGATCATCTGATTCAAGTGGGAATGTGGATGACGCAGCGACGCCTGAAGAAACCGCTAAAGTTCGTCGCTGGTTGTGTTTGACTGGAATACCAGGGCCGTTGTTGACTCGCCGAGAAATCGATTGAAACAAGTCACGCTGAGTAAGCAGGATGTCGCCGAACTGTGAAAATCCATAGGTCACTTGAGAGAGGCTCGGACGATTTTCAATGGGTTTGCGAGAGAGGTCGATCTGGTGAATCAGCTGGTTCTGATCTTGGATAAAGCTAAGTCGAATCCGGCCGATCATGGGTTGTTCAAAATATTGGTATCCGTTGTGGGCGATCGGCTTTAAAGGAAAAGTGTCGTCTTGAATCTTCCCTTTCAGTACCTTCAAGGTTTTTCTGAGCCGCCCATCTTCGGCAATCTGAACAATGGCGATGACATCACTTTGATCGACCAGCCATTCGATTGTTCGTATTCGAATCTGATACAGGTCGGCTGAAGCTGTCGTACCAAAAGACGTCAGCGTGATTGCGCATGTCAAAATGAATCGAAACAAGGACACACTTTCGATTTGGAGGGTGTTGAATCGTAACGCTTGTGACTTTGTTCAAGTGGTTTGGTTTGGTTTGGTTTGGCGACCGTGCTGACCATCAAGTTGCCGCTAGTCGAACCACTCGTCATTCGGATCGAAGTTTGGCACTGCGATGATTAGCACTTTCATGTTGCCCAACGCGCGATGGCGAGTGCCGGGGGTGATCACGATGCTGATGCCCGGTTTTACGTCGATGATTTCATCATCGAGTTCCATTTGAGCATCAGATTCGCATTCCAGAAAGAAGTACGTTTCTGTGATTGACTTGTGGTAGTGCTTTCTGGCGTTTTCGCTGATTTCGGTGACGTGTAAAGTTCCAGGAAACTGGTCGACGTTGGCGAATGCTCGTCGAGCCTTTCCACAGGGGCAATCCACCGGATCAATTTGGTTGAAATCGGCAAGCACGTAAGCGGGCGGCTTTGGCATCACATCTTAACTTAGGAACAGGGGGGTGAAGATAAGATTGCCTAGCTGTGGACTCGAGGAAGTTCGCAGCCTTCTTCCACAATCGCTGCTTCCAATGCCGCCAGTTCTTCCAGACGTTTTTTGATTTCCCCGTCAGGCTGAAACAGACGAGCAAGTCGGGTGTAGGTGGCGTGGTGTCGGGCTTCTGATTCAAACAGTGAGCCAAAGAACTGGCTAAGTTCCGGTTCAGATTCTTTTAAATGATCTCGAAGCAATGCAAATCGCTCGCAGCTTCGGGCTTCGATTAAGCCGGCAACTAACAGCCGGTCGACTGCTTTTTCTGGTTCTTGACGCCGGCACAATTCTTTCAACTTTCGACCGTATGTCCCAGGTTTCAACTTGAAGAAGCGGATCTTTCGAGCATCGAGAATGTCAATCACCATTTGAAAGTGTTCAAGTTCCTCTTGAACAATTTCAGACATTTCTTTCCGCAGTTCTTCATGCTCAACATAGTCGAACATCAGATGCATGGCAGTTGATGCGGCTTTCTGTTCGCAGTGAGCATGGTCGATTAGAATCGTCTTTAAGTTTTCGTCGACTTGCTTCAACCATCGTTCCGAGGATTGGCTTTTTAGATTTAACATGACGGCAAACAGTTGCTAGAGATCGTTAAGGTTGGCGGAGGTCGTGCGATAGATTATCTAAGAACGGTCGCCAGTTTGCCACCGCCGCCGTACAGAAACCGTCGCACGGAAACCGCCGCATGGAAACTGCTCCCGCACAGAGATTGCCGCCGCACAGAAACTGTGCGGCTTTTTTGCCATGTTGGCAACTTTGAGCAGAATCACTTAATTGGTGATGGGTGAAAGAGCTTCAACTTCAGTGAAGTAGGCTCCTCCCGATTTGTTGTTTTTATCGGTGAGCAGCGTTACCAATTCTGTTGGGCCAGCCGGTAGATCTGTTTCAAAGACCACACCGTGGGAATTTGGTTCGACTGCCTTTTCTAAAGTGAGCCCTGCGATTTCAACTTTCGCCTTCACAGCCACCACAAATTTGTTGGCTTCCTTGGGGTATTGCCGAAGAGTAATTCGATAGCGGCCTGGTTTCTTGACGTCGAGCATCCACGGCCCAGTGACCTTGGGTAACTTGCGAATTTGGTTGATATGCCATGGAGGATTGCCGGTTGGCATTCGCCAATCCTGCGAGCAAAGCACGGTCGGGTTTTCTGCCGCACTGCCCACATCGATTCGAACGACGGTTAGTCGGGGCGAGACTTTTTGCCAGAATGGCTCGTATCGCTTTTTTAGTCTGTCAACAACTTCGGGATGTTGGGATGCGACATTAGTTTGCTGGGCGGGATCGGCTTGAATGTCGTAAAGCGACTGTCCGTCTGAATTCACGAGACGCCATCGTTCGGTCATAACAACAGAGTATCTGCTGCGTGTTGGAGGAAGATTTCTGGCGTAGGCTCCACCCAAATATTGTTCAACCAAGTGATCACGTTGCCATGGCTCGTCTGATTCGGTGAGCAGTGGTTTGAGTGAGATTCCATCAGCCTGATAGACGTCTGGTTGGTCGTCTTTTGTTAGCTGAATATCGCACAGGTCGGCCAAGGTTGGCAGTACATCGATATGAGCGGCCAGCGTGCCGATGTCTTTACCGTGGGGCAAATTGCCCTTGGGCCAATGTATAAAGAATGGGACTCGATGACCGCCTTCGTAGATTGAAGACTTTTTGCCTCGCATACCGGCGTTAAAACCTTTCACAGCTTCTGAATCAAGGCCTTGGAACTTTCCACCGGCCGCTGTTCCGTTGTCCGTCATGAAGATCAGAATCGTGTTTTCATTGAGTTCAAGATCTGTGAGCTGCTGTCGAAGAAGGCCCACGTTGTGATCGAGGTTGGCGATCATGCCGTTGAAGTTTGAGTTCACGACATCTGGGTGACCCACGTACGGAGCCGCCCATTCCTTGGGAACAAGATAGGGGCCATGAGGTGCGTTTAGGGCAAGGTAGAGAAAGAATGGCTTGGCCTTGTTCTGTTCCACAAATCGCATGCCTTCCCGAAACCAGACATCTGTGCAATAGCCTTCGAACTTTTCGAACTTTCCATTTCGTTCGTAAGTATCGTCAAAGTAATCATTGCCCCAGTAGTCTGATGATTGTCCGACGCCACCACAGCGATGCCAAACGACGTCTTGGAATCCTCGATCCTGCGGTCGATGCGGAGCATTGTCGCCAAGATGCCATTTTCCAACCATGCCCGTGGCATAGCCCGCGTTGGAAAATAGATTTCCGATTGTTTGTTCATCTGTGTGCATCATTGTGCGACCAGAACTGGTTCTGAATGCTCCTGTGACTCCCGGATAATTGCCCGTCATCAATGCTGCTCGTGTCGGCGTGCAAAACGAACTGACATGGAAATCGGTGAAGCGAACGGATTCTGCATGCAGCGTATCTAAGTTCGGTGTTTTTAAGGTGGGATTGCCATGGCATCCCAGATCTCCGTAGCCTTGATCATCCGTCAAAATGACAATGACGTTTGGTTGTTGGGCAGAATCAGAAAGTGCGCGAGCACGTGGAATCGTTAAGCTAAAATGCGTTGAAATCAGCAAGCCGAGGATGCCGAATGTTTGAATGCGTCTCATGGCGTTTTGTTTCCGAAGGAGGCAGGAATGGCGGCTTTGAAAACCAGAGCGCCATGTTCTTGAGTACGACATCCCATTCAGTGACTGGATCTTTGCGATTTATTGAGCTTGTGCTTGCAGAGGTTCCCACTGCAAGTGTCGAAACTTGGGTGGTGTCCCCTTCCATTGTTGCCCCACTGTTGTGCTGCTAAGTCCGCTGTTTCGTGGTGCTCGTTGGCGTTCTAATGGACACAGCTTCAGTCTTCTGATTCCGTTCCAAGTGATTCGCTGTTCGCCGCTGATGTTTTTGAAATCGTGAGGAGACAGTGTGACTCTTTGCCATCTGTTGGCTTCCAGATTAACCGCGGCAGCATAGTCGTCTAGCACGATGACCAGTTGATTGGGTTGCTGAACGAACACTTCGATCGATAGCTTGGCGGGTGAAGGGGCATGGTACACATCGTCGTACAATTTGTGAGTTGTTTTGGCCCAGTCGTTCGGACGGTAAGTGAACCATTCTTTCTCCCAGTCTGAATCGAATGATTCGATCTGTGTGGTTGGTTTCATCGTGGCTGCAACGTTTGCGGCTGTTAACTGTTCGGCAGTCACCATGCGCAATGGTGATGATAGGTTGAAGTGATTCGTTGTATAAGTTCGGTAGTAGTAGCCTGCTCCGCTCACAGAATCAGGAAGTTTGTAGGTGACATTGGCGTAAGCCCACAACGGCTTGTTTGTGTTGCGAATGGGAAGTGCGGCTTGCCAAGTTCCGTCTGTCGTTTTTTTTAAGGAGGCGTGATGCCAGAATCGATGAGTCGTGTTTTCGCGGTCATCTGGCTTGTTTCCGACTTGTCCATGTTGGGTGTAGTACGCGTCGACTGACAGGACAGGCATCGCTTGATCAGGAATCACGGCTATTGTTGGAATGCGATTTTTTGAAGTCAGATTCAGAGTCGCTGTTGGGGTTTGGGGAACATGAAATGTTTTCTTGAGATGCTGATCGAACCACAACAATGTGGCCACTTCATAGGCGGCTGTGTCTTGGTGATTGTGATGAGCGGCGCAGGTGAGTCGCCAGTCTTTGCTTTGAATTTCGTCAACAACTGCCGGCAAGTCGTTGATGCGACCATGAAAATCGTTCGCGGGGCTTAGGAACATCACAGGGCATGTCACCTGCTTCAGGCTGACATCGTCTCCCAATGTCGATCGGAACAGCTCGCTTGAATTGTCTCGATCACTGATACCACCGCAAGATGGAGCGGCCGCTTTTACACGCGAGTCGCTGGCAGTCATGATGGTGAGTTTGCCTCCCATGGAATGGCCGTACACTCCGAGACGACTTGCATCAACTTCTGGTTGTTGTTCCAGAAACGTGAGTGCTCGACGTGCGGCCAATGCACACAGAAACCATCCGCTGTTGCGAGGCGATTCCACGGCATCTAAGGTCCATGGTGCGGCTTTCGCGCTAGGGAATTGATTCCCTTGATTGCGGCTGGGGGCGTGATATCCATCGACCGCCGCCCAGTCGGTTGTGAGTCTGTAGGCTGGGTCGTCCGTTTTGCCGTCCCAAAATAGTTGGACCACGTTGGGGTTGACTAAGTAGCCCGGAGCAGAAATTCTTCCAGCCCACGCAATTGATAGTGTGGCATAGCCGCGTTTGGCGTTCATCAGGCACGCTTTGTAATCTGCGTACTGGCCGCCTCCGTGAATCTGCAGCAGCCCGGGACGCTTTGCTGGTTGACCAGATTCGGACTTGGGGAAGCCGTAGATTGCAGCCAGTTTTGATACTTGTCCTTTGAAGAGACCGATGCGAAATCGCACAACTTGCAGCACCACATCGTCTTCTTCCCATTCTTTTAGCACTTCGATTTCCAGCGGTTCTGAACGGGGGTCAAATCCTTTCCACATTTGCTGAAAGTTTGCCGGAGCCTTGCTGTTTTGCAGTGCGGGCAGAGTGTCTGGTTCTGCAGCTTCTAAGCTGGGCAGCACGCACAAGAATATCAGGGCGACATATGTTGAATGAATCAAATTGATCATGGGGTCTCACGTATTGCTGCGGCATGAAATTGTTGCAAGACAGGCCCAAGGCGGTCGTGTCTTGCTGGTCGTATGTGGTTGATCGCATCTTGCTGATCGTATGTGGGCAGTCGCGTGTCGGTGACGGTCATCTTTCGATGATGATGTGACTCGCGTTTCACAGTTTACGAGTTAAAGATGTTCAGGCTTTGTCTTTTGGGAATGGCCGCAAGCCAAGCAGCATTTCGGCTCGTTCAGTCAATGGCTGTGCGGCAAGTTCTTCGTTCGTGTATTCGGCCAAGTGGCTGGCGACTGCTTCGTATACGGCTTGTCGATCGTGGCTGGTGTCGATATCGATGCACTTGTTTTTGCTGCGGAAATGTTCGACGGTCGGCAAAGTTTCCTGTTTGAAGGTGTCGAAGCGGTGCTTCAGACTTTCCAGATTGTCGTCACTGCGTCCGGTGTATTTGGCTCGGCCAAGAATTCTCTGTTCCAGCACTTCAAACGGACATTCGAACGACAACATTTTCGGCAGTGGTGAGTCTGACCCGAAGACTGCAAACCACGCTTCTAGGTTGGACAACGAGCGAGGGAAACCATCCAATAGAAAGTTCGTCTTACCCGTACTTCGAGTCACATTTTCCATCGTCTGTTTTAGTAAAGCGACAATGATTTCATCGGGAACAAGGACACCGTCAGCAAGGCACTTTTCGATATCCGCTGAGTGCTTGCTTGCTTGGCTTTGTTCGGCTCGAAGAAGTTCGCCGGTGGAAAGATGGACCCACCCCAGTTGAGATTCTGCGAGTTCGCACATTGTGCCTTTGCCTGCTCCGGGGCCACCCATGACAAAGATGACATTGGGAGGCGGGCATGGTTGGCGAGGGTCACAGTGGTGGATGGCAAGGTGAGGTGCTGGTGGGACTCCCTTCTTGTAGACATTCCACGTTCGATCTGTCGGAGGCATTTGGTCGTCGCACGTCAATTCGTAGGCGAGGTGTCCGTCAAGCCGACAGATTCGCCAAGCTTTGTAAGTGTTGGAATACGACAGTGCGGGGCTACGTTCGCTTTTTCCGTCGGCTCGATCCCACGCCATCCGTTCGTTCCAGTAGCCCAAACTGGAAATGGTTCCAGATTCTGACCGACTGGGAGGAGCAGTGGATGGCACGAATAAGCCATCCACTTCCGGAATGCCTGCACCGGATACTTCGATGTAAAACGTGTTCAGTGGATACGGATTCGTTTCGGCCATTCTTACGTCAATCTTTGCGAAGTGGCTGGCGATGGTCGAACCACCGCACATTTTAGGGTTCATGATCAGATGTGACGATTTTCGAAATTCGCTTCGAAATTCGAAGCATTCTGCACATCTTTCATGAGAGCATAGGCGTTTTTGCAGGCTCATCCCATGGAACGAATTGTCTGACGCTTGGACGGACGGGATTCTCACTCACCCCATGAGGCCGAACGAACGGGCGTTGATACTGCCAATGTGCGTGGAAGCTGCTTTCGGCCTTTGAAAAAACATGGCTGACGTCTAAAGTTCACCTTGGCTCTCTCGCATCATTCTTAGTCCAAAATACAATCAAATACGCCATGAAATCGTCTCAAGTTGAAGCTGCACTGAACAAGCAAATTAATGAAGAGCTTGCTTCTGCATACACCTATTTGGCGATGGCCGCGACAGCCGACCGGCTGGGGCTGCCCGGATTTTGCAACTGGTTCAAGATGCAATATCAAGAGGAACTGGGCCACGCAGACAAGTTCTTCAATTTTCTGCTTGAACGAGACGGCGAAGTCAAGCTGGATGCGATCCCTCAACCCGTGGTGAAAGATGCGACTCCGCTCGGATTATTTCAGGATGCACTGGCTCATGAAGAGCACATCAGTGAGTGTATTTTTCAACTGAAGGATCTGGCACGAGCCGAATCTGACCACGCAACGGACGTGTTCTTGGAATGGTTTGTGACCGAACAGGTTGAAGAAGAAGCGAATACTCGAGGAGTCATTGACCAACTGAAAATGGTTGAAGGCAATAAAAACGGGCTGTTTATGATCGACCGAGAACTGGCGAGTCGGCAACTCGAAGCTGAGTAAGCGCAGCGACATCGATCCAGAAATCGCCTTCGTCTCTGGCTTCAATGATGAATGCTCATAGAGCCATCATGAGAAGAATCAGCGGGCTGTCGTGGTTGGATCGGATGTGTGAGATCAAGCTGAGATGTGCTGGCTGATTGGCGTTGGCTTGCCCCGCGTTGGCTTGACCCGCCGTGGCAAAGCTCGAGTTGGCAGTGCCCGATGCGAATCCGTTTTTGCAACACGTATGCTCAGCAACGACTTTTCTGGGACACAGAAACCTATTTTTTCCGAGGACTATTTTATCAAGATTGCATTTGCCATTTTTGCTGTGCTGAACCTAGTCAGTTTTTTGACTTACTGGTTTGATAAGCGTCGCGCGGGAACAGGCAAAGATCGGATTTCTGAATCCAAGCTTTTGCAGTTGTCGTTCTTGGGGCCTGTGGGTTCTGTGCCAGGAATCTGGTGGGTTCGGCACAAGACCAAGAAGGTCAGCTATTTGGTGAAGTATTTCGCCGTCTTGACGTTAAGTATCGCGGCTCATATCGCGATCGGCTACTTTTGGTTTCGAGGCGGGCAGTAGCAGAATTTTGTTTTACTGACCCGCGTCGGTGTTTCCAAAATGGTTTGTCAAAAGCAGCGACATCGATTCAATGGCCAAGTCGAAACCTACTTTCCGAATTCGTACGTTTGGCACCTACACAAAATGGGACGCCGGGTCTCGTGATCTTCCGAAGGCTCTGGAAAACACGATTCGAATTCCGGGCGTCATCGACATCGAATTCGGTTTCGTCGTGAACGTGAAAAGTGGTAAGAACCAGAAGTTAAATTTCTGTATCGATCATCCACAAATCAAAGATGCCGACGGCAACGTTCGACCTCCGTTCACCGGACACGTTTACGTGAAATCGAATGATTGGGACTTCTTTTTGGGTGACACAATCTGGGAGCCCATCCACGACAAGTTGGGCCATTGGCACCTATCTGTGTCGTGGAATGGTGATGTGGTGGCTGAAAAGACGTTCTTGATTCTTGCCCCCGTTTGATTGTCAGTTGTTCGGCTTCAGTTTGAAGACAAGCCTACTCTGCTTTTTCCATCAAGTTTGCTGGTAGCGTTTCGGGCCAGTCTCCTGTCAGGATCATCTCTTTAATCCTGCAGCTTTTTCCTTGAGGACGAGAGAATCCAAATCGAGCTGTTTGATCGGTGACCGGTAGTTCGGCGATCGTCTGCCCATTCAGCTGAACTTGTACGGTATCCTGCTTGCGAGTCATGGAGATCTTGTTCCACTCACCTTCCTTTGGAATCACATCGCCAGCAATTGGTTTTTGCTGCGGCTTCAGCTGAGCGGGTGGTATGAAGTGAGTGGTCGATAAGTCTGCGACGGCGGGGGCATATGTGGGAACCGTCCCCTTTTCACTCAAAAGAAAGGTGACCCGTCCGACCATAGGGTGGATTTCAGAAACGTCTGTTTTCCAAAAGAACTGCCACGAGACAGTTTCGTTGTGAAGCAATGGACGTAGGTACTGCATGAACCCACCGGGGTCAGCCTGTTCATTGCCAGATTTCACTTGAAGGATCAGTTCATGGTCTTTCACTTCATAACCGTTGCCGTTCGTTCTGTCTGGCCGTTCTGGCTTCTTACCGTCTTTGGTGGGCAACACAGTGGGTGGCAGCAGTCCACCGTAGCCCATTGCCGTCCAGCCACGTAGCATGGGATCCAAGAGATTGACTTCAGATGGAACGATGGGATTGCCGGCGATTCGAAAGTCTTTCCACTGCGTGGTTCGATACGCGTTTTGACTCACGCAAGCCCATGGGTAGCTGGCTGAACTGTAATCTTCAAGGCAGGGAACATCGTTGCATAGGACGGTGATTGTTTCGGGCGTGATTCTTAAGCCTTCTCTATTCGCTTGTCCTTTCTTGATGCTGGTGACAGGGATCTGAATCGTTGGGCCGCCGCGTAAGACACTTACTCTTGCCGCGCTATTCCAACCAGCGATGCGATACAAAGTTCCACCGTAGCTGATATCTGAATCGCCATAGGATCCGTCACGCAGCAATGCATCTAAAGTGAAAGAACCGCTCACTGGATACTTCAGCATCAATAAATTCATATTGTAGCCTCCCGAGCTACTGACCCATCCTTCGTGATTGATTGCATGAAGCGGACGCATGTTCAATGATTCTGGACCTTGATACCACGGAATAGACACTGGTATGAAATGTCTCAGCGGTGAAGCGGCAGAACCTCCGGCAGCGCGCCCGATTCCTGCTTTGGTGCGGACCACACCAATCGCAGCCGTTATTTCGTACTGCTGGGCTTTCATCGAATACGTCTTTAACAGGTTCGTTAATGGGTCTGCTAATTCTGGAATGACGCCCGCACGAATGGCTTGAGTGATCACCAAAAATTCAAGTTCAGGCAATTGCAGATTGCGATCGTTGGCGGGGGGATTGTTTTCTCTTAAGGTCTTTAAGAGGGCAGTAAAAAAGCCAGAAAGCTGATCTGACGCGGCATCACCGTCTCTCAATATTGTCACCAATGCTGTGAGAAGTTTGGCTGTCCGCTGATCGCTCTGACCGTGATCTGCGATCTGTTTCAGCAATGCGTCTGCGTCTCCAAGCTCTACAGCAAGGTGTGCCAATATCAATGCCGTGTCGGTCACTGGAACAACATCTAAGCACAGCGGTATTGATTTGTGCTTCCCGAAATCAGGTGTCTGCTTACGAACCAGTTCGGGAACTTCTGATGCTCGGACGAATCCCATCCAATGCAAAATTGGTGCGTCCTTTCGGCTGCCAAAGGTGATTTTTTTCAACAGGTCGTACTGCTGATCTTTTGGCAGTTCACAGATAGCTCGCATCACAGTTGCTGCTTCTGCACTTTTGTAGTTGCGTCTGATCTTGCTTTCACTTTCGATGATTTGACGAATCACCCCATGGGATTGGGCGACGTTTCCTGCTTCAATCATCGGGAACAGGACGGCTGTCAACGATCGTTTTTGAGCCTGAACCATGTACTCTGGATTGCTGCTCGAATAATCTCGGGCAATGGATTGACTCATTCCCTGAATAATAGAAGACAGCAAAGACTGATTTCCCTTTTGCGCAGCTTGCTGGGCAGATCGAGATCGCAGAATATCCAATATTTGACGATGGCGTTGCTGTGTGTATCGGTCGGAACCGATCAACGCAATTGCCCGTCTTAAGATCCGGTCGGCTGCCGCGCTGGCTGGTGTGTCTTTCAGGTCTTGTTGTTGAGAGACGTCCCAAACGGCATACATCACTTGGTTGAGTACTCGGCTTTTCTCGTACGATTCGGTCTGCATTGAAGAAGAGATGGAATAGGACCCACCGGTCGAGACCATCTGCGCATCAGCACTCGGCAGCACATCATCCACGAGGGCTTCAAAATCCTTGATGGCTTCGGTCAATTTTTCTCTGTCGTCTTTTTTGAGTGCGATTTGAATCCGCAGTATGGATGATGCCGCTGATTCGGTCTGAATCCGTTCAGACAGACGGTTGGTTACATCATCGAAACGCTTTGTCATATCCGCCACTTCGACAAGTGTCATGGCAGCTGACCTTGGCTCAACACCTTCTTTGCCGTTTCGAATTTGGTCGTGATTTCGAGAAGATGCAATTTCACGTTCATACATCGCAACCAGAGATGACTTGCTTTGCGGAATCACGATCTTCAGCAAGGCATCAAAAATGAGTTGAGCATCTTTCATCGTTTGCGGTGAAATGTTGGCTGCTCGCCACGAATCGCTTCTTTGTCTTTCAAGTTGCAGATGTTGTCGATACACGGCCACAAGATCGAGGACTTGAGCATTCAATATGGCTCTGTGATCTGTTGGTTCATTGCCGTTTGATGACGACCGGTTGTCCGTGATTGCAAACGCATCACCTCGGATATTCGTTGAGATTCCAACCAGCGGTGAGCCCTGTCCCAAGGCAGCTTTGATCGCGCGGGTGGAAGCGATCCAGTTTTTATCTTTCGCGGAAGTCAAAGCGATTTTCAACGCGAGAGCCACTTGGTTTTTATTGGGAGCGCCGCCTTCGAGGTTTGATTCTAATTCTGTCAGCAGCAGATCGATGGCTTTCGCCGGGTCTCCAAAACGTGTTTCCAGAACCAGCAACGCGGCGCTGTCTGATTTTTCTGTGACGATGGCCGTGAGTATGGTTTTGATTTTTTCAACCACAGGCTTTGAATCGGCGTGATCACTTTGTGACAAAGCCAAGCCCACAGCGAAGCAGTCGAGATACGGTGTTTGCTGAGTTGGGTTGGTTTGGATCTTTTTGAGATCGGGCAACCGTTTCAGCAGTTGATCAGAGAGTTCCTGAGTGTTTTCGGAATCAATGGCGGCTGCGATCATGAGCTGAGCCGCGGTGAGTGACCAGTCGGAATTTTCTTTCGTCGATTGTTTTTGGAGTGCCTTTGCAAGCTGTTTTAAACTGCCGATTCCAAGGTCAGATTTCTTCGCCTCGTTGATGGCCATTAGGAACCCGGGAACCACTTCCGCTTCTTCAAACGAGGCGATGGGCAACATCATCAGGTCCAGTGTGTGGGCGTTACTTTTTTCGGCCGTGATTTCGATGAGTTGCGATTCAAGAAATTGAATGGCGGATTCTTCGTTGATCGAAGCGGCCGCCTTTTTGGCTCCTACTTGATAAGGTTCAGGGCTCAGTGACCCTCCCCAACGCTTGGCCTTTTCGAACTTGGAAAGGTCGCCCAATGCGCGTCGGTAAATGGCAAGTGATTGAAATGGTGCATTGCAGCTTTGAAGCTGTTCTGCGATCCATTTCCATGACTGCAAGTCTTGGTAATCACCATATCCTGGGTTGTATTGATTTTGCTCTGAGTTATCTAAATTGCGATACGCTTTCATCAGGCGTTGGACGGCTTGCTCGGGTCTTCCGGATTTCTTGTACTCTTCAATCATGGGGTACAAAATGCTGTACCTTGGGTCTCCACCGTTGACTCGAATTTCACCAAGTTTCGCACTTTCGTAGACAGTCAACAAAAAGTTTGATTTGTCGGGGATGCCGTCGATTGTGTTGATCAAGTTGCCCGCTTGCCATAAGAATGCTTCGGGAAGCCGACCATTCCAATTGCCTTGGTTGGCGGGAACTGAGTCTACGGCGAAGCTGCTTTCCAGTTCGGCTAAGACGGCAAGAAGTTCTTGAGTGACTGATTCAATTTCAGATTCTTCGCCCACTTTTAGCTGAACCAAACCAGCAATAAAGCGAGCCATGTAGGCTTCTCCGGTTTCCGTTTTCTTCAGCTGTTTTTCGACCGCCTTTTCGAATTCCGTGCGAGCTTCTTTGTCTGCTGCAAGAAATTCAACCACTGATTGGACTCCTCCATTCACTTTCCCATTGCCTTGGTAAGATTGAATGGACCAAGTTTGCGAATTGGGTTGAAAGGCGCCGTCGTTTGTGACTGTCTTGATGATGGCCTGACGTATCTGAGGGTACTGTTCCTTCTGCTTTTCAGTGACCTTTGACAGGATCGTATTGAGAGAACTCCCGGCTGACCCTGCCTGCATCACGTGAATGACGAATTTTATTTTTGCATCAGAAAAATCCTTCGAGCGATTGTTGTAATCGCCGTTGATGAATTCGTCGATTCGATATTCTGGAATTCGGTTCGCTGGGATCTTTAGCAAGCCGGTATACATTTCATCCCATGCGTTTGCCTGCCTGACGGCGTTTTGCAGTTCGTAGTAGTGGTTGCCGATTAGCTGAGGCTCTTTCTGAAACGCCTTCAGAAACAGGGGGATGGCTTCTTTGTTTTTTTGAGCTTGGACCAAGCCTTTTGCCTGTGTGATCAATTGAGCTGGATTGGTGGGGGCGTCTTTCGAGATTTCCGCCCACAGCTTGTCGGCTTCCGCTTTTTTGCCAGCTGCCGTGTAAAGTTCGGCGAGTTCTGTTCTTGCGGCAATAGATTTTGGTGCCGATTCGACTCGCCGTTTCGCCATCGCAATCAACGGGTCCAGTCGGTTGGCGGATTTCAAAATGCTGATGGACTGGCTGCGATAGTAATCGACATTGCCTTGCTGGTTGCGGCTGCGATTGACATTCCGCAGCACCTGAAAGGCAACCTCAGCGGCCGCCTCTTTGTCACCTGCCGTCATGAACGACCTCGCAATTTGCAGTCTGGTGCTGTCATCTTGTTTCCGTCCCCCGCGAAGCCGCTGCAGCACGGCGGCGGCTTTGTTTTTCATGCCCAGTTGACGCAGTTGGGCGCTTAATGCCAACTGAGTTCTAGTATCCATTCGCATGCCGAACAGTCGTTCGGCCGCTTGAGCTGCGCGTTTTTCATCAGAGACTCGAGCGGCCAGATTCAATGCAGCCATTTCTTTGCGAACCAACATCTTGCTGTCGAGTGGTTCAAAGCTATTCAGAATATCTAAAGCTTCTCGATCGTTCCCAAGTTCGCTGGCGAGGCGAGCATGTTCAATTCGGATGTTCACATCGTCTGGATACCGTTCTGACATGCTGGAAAGAATGTGATAGCACTGCTGAGGTTGATCTTTCCACCAGTAGGCAAATGCCGCACTCGCACTGCGAGCCTTTTGTTCGTAAACAGGAGCATCAGGTAACGGCTTCAACAAATGTTGAAGAATTTGATCGTCAATGCGACTGACTTTGTTTGATTCAGCATCGGTCAATGTGGCTTGGTTGAGGGACGTGATTTCTCGCGCCAAAGATTCATCCATGAGCTCAGGCGACAATGGGGCCGCCACTTCTGCGGAACGATAGCTGCCTGTGGCACTCTGGTGGTAAACTTGGACTTTACCTGTGGAGATCGCGCGTTGGCGTCGAGATCTGACAGCTTGATTGTGAACGGTGGCAGCGATGAGCGCATCCAAAAGTTGAAGACGGTTGTCTTTGAGGAACTTTGTTGATGCGGTATTCGTTGCCCCCAGTGATGCAAGCGTCCCATTCAATGAACCTTGACTGAGACCGGATATCGCAGCTCCGTTTTTCTGAGCCGTTCGAACGGTCGTTAACAGGCGAGGCACAAGCTTGTTTGCTTTGTCGGTGTTACCCAAGCTTAAGTGAAAACGAATTCCGGCGAGGATGTCTCGGAATGAAGCATTGTCAGAAATGTCTTCCGGTTGATATTTTTTTGCGATATCGGTTTTGCCAGCAACTTCAAATTCATGACGCAGAACGGCAGTGACGCCTAAGAGTGCAGACCGTGATGCCTTTGGATTCTTTTTGATTTCAGCCACTTTTGTATCATAGAATTTGACCAGCAATTCTAAGCGTGAATCGTTAAGCGGATCTTGTTTTGACTTACCGCTGTTTTCACCCTTCGAGGCAGCACCCATAACCAGTCGTTGCTGAAGAAGTGACATCACTCTGCCACTGCCAGCTTTCGGGGCGAGCTCAAACAGTTTCCACGCGATCTGTTCTGTACGCTTAGCTGTGGCTTCAGCAGACAGTTGGTCAACCTTCAATGCCCCTTCGACCATGCTTGAAGCGGTGCTAACGACCGCTTGGTATTTCCAAATGGTGTCAGCATTGATGACCTTGTCAAGATTTTCAGGGAGCGCGTACTGTTGAAGTTCTTCTTCCAAAAATATTTTGAACTCTGCATTCGTCAGTGATTTGGCTTTAGGTACCCAAATCAAGGCTTGAGCCAAGATCTTGGCGTGCCCAAAACTGTTGGGAGAAATGGTTTGGACGCCCTGCTGTCGACCGTAGTTGTACCGCCCATATTGCGCCAGCTGGTATTGACGAGCAAGCTGATAGCCTGACCGTCCCCAAGAGCTTGCCGATGTGCGACTGGATGTTGATCGACTTGATGATTTCGCCCCCTTAGAGGTCGGAGCGACATCATCAAGGGGAACGTTGGCTGTCAAGACCTGCTTACAAATGGCGACCGCTTCGTCATGTGGATTGGTCTTTGGCTGTGTTGCTTCATTGCCTTCATCGGTGCCGTCTTCTGCTTCGGGAGCAACAGGATCCTCGTCTATTGTTTCGTGCAACAAGACTTGCGCCAGAATAAGTTTGATATCCCAGAGACTGTCGTCGTTTTTGATTGCCTCTCGAGCGACGAATGCTGCCGTTTTCTTATCGCCTCGACGTGTGGCACTTTGAATCATGCTCATCAGACGAGACGGATCTTTCGCCATTGACATCCGTTGAGACAATACGGCTTTGATATCGATGGTTCCGGCATCAAGTTGCAAATTGACAAGTCGATATCGATTTTCAGGCGTGTCAGCCAGAGTCACAATTCGCTGCTGAAATTCAATGGCCAATTCTAATTCATTGGCGGCATCGCACAGCCGAACCATGGATTCCAGAAGACTGACATCACGAGGCTGTCGGGCAAGCAGTCGATCGATTGCCTGCCGAGCGGCACCGTAGTCTTGAATGGCTTCGTTCGCAGCAGCAATCATCATCTGAGTTGCCCGAACGTCGTTATCTTTTGCTCCAAGATCTTCGATTCGACTGAGCAACGTTTCGACTTCTGTGCGGCGTTCATACAGCGGGGCCAAACTGCGAACGATGTCGATGCGTTTGTCCAGTTTTGATTCGAAGTCGAGAGCCTGCCAATACAAGTCAATTGCTTCATCGGTGCGGTATTGCTTAGCGAATTCAGAAGCCAGTAGTTTGCGAGGTCCGTTGTCTCGTCGAGCCACCGTCATGGCTCGACGCAGCACTTCAATTCCTTCGTCCGTTCGTCCTAGTTGGAAGGCCGTTCGGGCGGCAAACAGGTAAGTGTCTGTGCTTGCCGGATTAGCTTGAATCAGTTCTTCACTGGTTTTCAGAGCTTGGTCTGAAAGTCCAAGGCGAATTTGCAGTTGGGCCACTTTTTCAAGGTAGTTTGTTTGAAATCTACGATCGACATTCGCCAGTTTTCGATAATACTTGGACGCATCCGAAAATCGGTTTTGGCGTTCTAGGACTTCCGCGGCAACAGATAACACGGCAATGTTTTCTGGCTCTTTTTCCAGTGCCTTTTGAATGACAATAAAAGCGTCCGTTAGTTGTCCGGCGGCCTGATGCATCAACGCCAGTTCTTTAAGTTGATTCGTTTCGGGAGATGCGTTTTTTTCCAGTACCGCAATCATGTCTGGCAACGTCCCTGCTTCGGAATACGTTGTGATGCGGTCTGACAGAATCTGGTCTCGCTCGTCAGGGGTCTCGGCGATTTTTTCGGCAATTTTTAATCGAGCCAACGCTTCATCAAATTGCTTTGCGGCTCGCAATTGGTTGGCGTATCGCATTTCTTGTGAAAACGTGAAGTCGAATTCAGCTGCCGTTTTCCATGTTTCCAAGGAACGCTCTGGCAGCTTGAATGTGGCGAAAATTTCTGCCAGTCGAATGAACGATGCCACGCTACGCCGGTCTTCACCCGCGATGGTTTCCCAAGTTTCGATTGCCTCATCTTTGCGGTCGAGCTGATGAAAATATTCTCCGAGGTATTCTCGATACTGTGGAGCCGTTGGATCGATTTCGATTGCTTTGCGATACAGGTCAATCGCATCGTCTGTGCGGTTCACGGATCGCAGTCGGTCGGCCACTTGTGCGAGCGTGACGGCATCGTCGTTTCGAGCATCTGCGAGTTGTTGCCAAATTTTTGCGGCCGCCGCTCTGCGGTCGGCAAGTTCCTGTGATTGATCCTCAAGCAGCAGTTGCCCCCACTTCAAGAGATAATCTGGGTTGGTGGGATCCTGTTTGGCCAACTGTTCGTACTGCTTGCCCGCTTCGCTTACGTTTGCTTGGCGGACTAAAACGTCAACGAGTCCGAGACGGACTTCAACATCTTCAGGCGCACGTTCGACGGCTGTTTGTAGAATCGTGCTGGCTTCTTCCAATCGACTTGCTGAAACCAGAATACGACCTAGGCGAGTCATTAGTTCCAAATTGTTTTCGTCGTTCTTCAGCCGTTCTTGATAGTAGTCGGCAAGGGCATCGACGTCTCCAGACTTCAAAAAGCCGTCTTCGATACGATTGCGAACGTCTGTATACAGCCAACTGCCGGGGCGAAGTTTGTTAAGAATTGCTTCCAGTGCTGACGTTGCTTCTGCTGGTTGGCCTAAGCGACGTTTCATTTCGGCGGCTTGGATTGCAAACGCAATTTTATCTTCGTCTTTGCGAGCTGATTTTGACAAAGCTTCGAAGCGTTTGAGCGCCTCTTCGACATTGCCTTCGTCGGCTAAAGTGTTGGCAATTTGCCCGCCAACTCGACTGTCGCCGGGAAACTGTTGTTCAAGTCGAGTCCAAACGCTGAGCGCTTTTTGAGCAGCTCCTGCTCGACCATAGATCCGTCCGAGTTCTGTGAAAATTGGGAGAGCCTCATTTCGCGCGGGCCCACGTTCGATGGCACGTTCCATGGCGGCGGCTGCAAGTTCGGTTTCACCGATTGCCAAATGAGCTTTGCCCAAATAAAAGCTGCAGGCCGCGTCTTTTGGCAGTAATTCTTCGGCACTCTTCAACGCCTTCACCGCCGCCGCAGATTTGCCTCGCTGCAGTTGGAGTAATCCAAGCACCATCATGGCAGGACCTCGATCAGCGTCCTGAAGGTTGAAGCCTTTGGTGACATTGTCTTTTGGTTTTTCAAGAGCTTTCAGCAGTCCATCTAACGATCCGCTGCGAACGTGATAGCCGTAGACTCGGTCAAGCGATGTGCCAGGACGAGGTCTTTTCATCAGCACCTGCAAAAACCGTTCGGCAGTCAGTCGCTCACGATCATCATCGACAGAAGTGTTCTGTGAGTTCGCTTGTGCGGGCAAAAGCAGCAGAGCGGTAAGTAGCATTGTCAGACTGAAAGACGATGCTGGGCGACGAAAGAACACAGTGATCATGGTCGAAACTTCCCGGGGTGGGCAAGGTCGAAGCTGGAAAGAACGCGTGATGCGAGTCGCTGGATGCGCCGCGAGTCGTTCCACGCACCCACAGTATGCCGCTCACCTTATCGGAAGGTCAACCAACCACCCGCGGATGCCGCTTCCACCTGACGATTTCGAAATGGGAAGATCCCCCACGTTGCATTGTTGTTCGACGCGTGTCGCTGCGATTCTGAATGCGACCTACGTCACGCCACAATGTGTTGCTGTTAATGGTTTTGCGCTAGCCAGTTATCTGCCGTGCACACGTATCTGTGAGCTCGCAGATTGCCTTCAACAAAGTCACCGTCGCGTTTCATGCCCAGCTTCGTAAGCACTCGGATGGATGCCAAGTTTTCTGGCAGAGCGATGCCAAGAATTTGATGCAAACCAATTGTCTGAAACCCAAAGCCAAGACATGCAGACGCGGCCTCGGTGGCTAAGCCCTGTCCCCAGTATTCAGGAAAGAATCGATAGCCAAGGTCCACTGCATCTTGTTCAGGAAGATATTTCAGGCCACAAAACCCAATGAGTTGCTGATTCGTTTTCAGAACGCAGCCCCATCGGCCATAGCCCACTTCGTTAAAGTCTGGGTAGTGCTGAAGAGCGTGCCGCGCCTGATCTTCGTTGCACAAAATTTGATCTCCCGTGAATTGCATGACGTCGGGATGGCTATTCAACTGGTAAAAGAACTTGGCATCTGCCGAAGTTAATTCTCGGTGTGAAATGCGACGAGTTTCTGGGCCGTTCGAGTATCTCACAGGCATGAGCGCATCCCAGTTTTTGCTTTAATGGAGACTTGAGAGTAGAAAGATGTTTGCGAACGAAGTGCAGTTGGCAGCACAAGGTATTGGGGAAGGATAGCGCGACTGAAATAAAAACGCCCCGTGAATTTTAGGCGCCCGAACTTCGCAGGAAGTCTTGAATGCGATTGGCAAACCGATTTAAGTCTCCTGTGTCAAACAGAACCAATGTGCGGTAACGTAGCAACAGAAATAACCCGTTGTTTGAACATCCGACGCCAATTCAATGGGAAGATGCTGGCCATCTGGAGCCAATGTTGACCACGCGTTTTCGTCACCGTCCCCTTCCAGCACCACGTGTTGTGGGTGAGATGTCACGATGCGAAACCCCTCGCAGACCAAGAGTCGCTTTGCTTCATCAAATGAAACGGCGGGTTCCACGGTTCGCTCAATACTCTTCCACCCCCACATTTCGACGTCTCCTTTGAGCAATCGTCAAGAACGATTGCGAACTAAGACTCAGCGTCTTTCACGATGGTACTGAAGTCTTGCGATCTCACGGCCGTCCATCGATTCGTATCTTTTAGACGGTTCACGAAATTGGTCAAGCTAGGGTAATCGGTCACTAGACGCGTTGGGTGACTGGCGGTAGGCTCGGAAGAATCGACCATTGCACAATGGCTCAATCCCAAGGAATGCCCCATGACTGATGATGTTGACCAGGAACTCAAAGACAAGCTGTCTGGATTTCGAGATGACTTTCGCAAGCTGCGAGAAGAAGTTTCGAAGAGAATGGTTGGTCAGCAGCCCATTGTTGATGGAGTGCTGACGTCTTTGATTGCTGGAGGTCATGTTTTGCTGGAAGGTGTGCCCGGGCTAGGCAAAACACTGCTGGTTCGAACTTTGTCTGAAGTTTTAGATGCGAATTTTAGTCGCATCCAATTTACTCCAGACCTGATGCCTGCGGACGTGATTGGAACCAGCATCCTGGTTGAATCAGCTGACGGCAGTAAAGAATTTCAGTTTCAAAAAGGGCCCTTATTTGCCAGCGTTGTTTTGGCAGACGAAATCAATCGAGCCACGCCGAAGACTCAGTCGGCTTTGCTGGAAGCGATGCAGGAAAAAAGTGTCACGACCGGCGGCACGACTCATCAATTAGGAGACTTCTTTTTCGTACTGGCGACACAAAACCCGCTGGAGATGGAAGGCACCTATCCTCTTCCGGAAGCTCAGCTGGACCGTTTCTTGATGAAGCTGATGGTGCCATTTCCGACAATCGACGAAATGGAAACCATCATGGACCGCACGACGGCGGGAGCCATGCCGTCGCCTGAATGCATTATGTCGGCTGATCGAGTTCTCGAATTGCGTACCTTGTCTCGGCAGATTCCGGTCGCCGATGAAGTGCGTCGGTATGCCATTTTGATGATCATGGGAACTCATCCCGATCACGAAACAGCGACGGACATGGTGAAGAAATATGTTCGGTACGGCAGCAGTCCTCGAGGTGCTCAGTCATTGATTTTGTGTGCAAAAATCAACGCCGTGCTGGATGGTCGCTATCACGTGGCTCGAGAAGATATCCGCTGCGTGGCTCATGCAACGCTACGCCATCGCATGATGTTGAACTTCGAAGGTCAGGCCGAAGAAGTCTCTGTTGATGCTGTGATCGACGACCTAATTCAAACAGTCGGGCGCGAAGCACTTGCTGTGTAAGTCAACGCTGGCGAAACGGTGTGTGTCTATGCGGGCTTCGCCTGCTTGCAGTTTGAATCAACTGATTAAAACGTAACCTGAACGCTGATTATGTTTGACGCTGAATTCATCAAACAACTGGAATATCTGTCTCTGCTTTCGAAGCGTATGTTTCGAGGGCAGTTGCTTGCTCAACGTCGCACGATGCAAACGGGTGGGGGCATCGAATTTGCCGATCACCGCGAATACATTCCGGGTGACGACCTGCGATACGTCGACTGGAATGTGTACGCTCGACACGGAGATTTGCTGCTAAAACGCTTTCAAGAAGAAGAAGATCTTCACGTTTATATTCTCGTGGATAGTTCGCTGAGCATGGATCGAGCTGACGGCGATGGTGTGAATAAATTCATGCTGGCTCGGCAGATCGCAGCGGCATTGGCCTACATCGCACTGTCGGATTTAGACCGAGTTTCCTTGATGGCTTACGACGGCAAACTGCGCAGCACGTTGCCGTTGACTCGTGGCAAGGATCAGATTTTAAGTATTCTAGACTACTTGAAAAACTTGGAATGCTCGGGCGAAAAAACGGATCTGAAAAACGTGGTTGGCGAGTTTGTTCAACGAGCACCTCGCACGGGTCTTGCGATTGTTATTAGCGATTTGTTTGATCAAGACGGGTTTCGAGACGGTGTGGATCGCTTGCGATATGCGCGCTTTGAACCTCACGTGGTCCAACTTTATACCAACGAAGAAGCCAGCCCCAATTTTTTGGGCGACATTCAATTGATTGACTGCGAAACGGCAACTGAAAAGAAAGTGACGGTCACCGAACGCAAGCTGAAACGATATCGCCAGCTGTTTGATGAATTCCTTGAGACAGTCGAAACGTATTGTCGGACTCAAGGGTTAAGTCACATTCGTACGACGACTGATGTTCCTTTTGACGCTGTGCTGCTGAAGATGATGCGGGCGGCGGCTGTGAGGGCTTGATGTCGTTTCTTGCTGCAGAACGCCTGATATGGTTGTGGGTCGCTCTCCCAGTGATTGGGTTTTATATCCTGAAAGCTCGGTTAAGACGTCGCAACGTTTCTACGCTGCTGTTTTGGGATCAGATCTTTGAAGAAAAAAGACAACGATCTCTGTGGCAGAATTTAAGACATTGGTTGTCGCTGTTGTTGCAACTGATCTTTATTGGCTTAATCGTTCTTGCTTTAACGGATCCAATGAGTCGTTGGCAGCAACAATCTGGTCAAGAATTGATCCTGATCATCGATAATTCGGCAAGCATGCAGTCGGTTGATTCTGAATCTGGCAAGTCTCGACTAGAGCTTGCAAAAGAAGAGGCCATTGAATTGGCTCAGGGTTTACGAGCTGGTGATTCGGCGGCCGTGATGTCTGTGGGGGGGCGAGTTCAGGTGGTGAGCGGAATGACGGACTTCGGTCCCACAGTTTCCGATGCCGTCAACAAGATTCAAGCAACAGATGGTCCAACAAGAATTGAACAGGCCATCACAGCGGCTCGGCGACTTTCGACCGATGCGAACCGTCGCCGCATTGTCGTGATTAGCGATGCCTGCGGGCAGTCATTTCGCAGTGCAGCGAAGTTAACTTCAAGTGTGGCTGAAACAGAAGTGCAATCGACAAGCGACGCTGGCAATGATTCAACGGTCGCAGTCAAGTCATCGGATCAAGATGTTTACTGGTTGCAAGTGGGCAGCGATTCAGACAACGTCGCCTTGACGTTATTTCAAGCAAGGCGTTCGACAGTTGATCCGTTGGGGTATTCGCTCTTGGTTGAAATTAGCAATTTTTCAGACCAGAAAGCCGAAGGTCGCTTAAAGCTGGAACTTGATGGCGATCTTGTTGATGTCTTGCCGTACAAGTTGGAAGCTGATGAAGTTTTCCGTCGTACGATTCAAGCCACGTCACAATCCGGAGGCATCTTAACAGGGACTGTCGATTCTGAAGATGGCTTGGCGGTCGATAATGTTGCCGTTGCCGTGGTTCCTAAACGTCCCGTGTTGCCAGTCACGTTGGTCAAACCCGTTGATGCGGACTGCTATTACTTGAAGAATGTCCTAAGTTCGGTTCCATTGCTGGAACTGACTGAGATGACGTTGGATGAATACAACTT
Source organism: Fuerstiella sp. (assembly GCA_039974975.1). Lineage (GTDB taxonomy): Bacteria > Planctomycetota > Planctomycetia > Planctomycetales > Planctomycetaceae > Fuerstiella. Next base: position 31,699 of record JBDWHY010000158.1, read on the forward strand.
AAACGAGTCACCTTCTTCTGCAGTCACCGGTGATGAAACGGAATTGGCCCGTGATCCTTCAAAGGCATCTGATATTCAGGTGGCAAAATTTGGCCTAACAGTGTTTAGTTCTGTGGTGCCAGCCAAACTGCCATCAGGGCCCGTGTTGTTTGTAGCTCCTTCTGGCGATGGTCCATCTGTATCAACCGAAGCGGGGGCTGCACCGGCTTGGCAGATCGGCGAAGAATTGGAGTCTGCGTTGATTGCAAAACAGACGGATGATTCTGCGTTGTTGCTGCACGTGAAAATGCAAAACGTATTGGTGATGGGTGCTCGTGACATTCGGATGGCGGAAGGCTGGCAGCCAACGTCTTCTTTGTTGCAAACAGCCGAAGACGCCAATGTGTTGGTTTCGATCGAGCGAGAATCTGGACGCGTGCTGGTGCTTTCGGCCAATCTGGACAGCAGCGATTTGCCATTGCGAATTGCATTTCCTGTGATGATGACCAACGCGGTGAATTGGTTTTTGAGACAGTCCAACGAAATTCACCCGGCCGTCAATACGGGGGTGCAAGCAAACATCGCTTGGGATCAAAGTCAACTTTCAGATTCTGAAGAACTGACTTTGGTGGCTCCTTTAGGAAATCAAACTCCCGTCGCCATCAAGAATCAGCAAGCGATCACAGATGCACTGAATGCCACTGGCATTTACTGTCTTACGGCAGCTGAAATTCGGCCACAGTCCATTGCTGATACGGATGGTTCTGGAACAAGTTTGAATCCAGAACAGGTGTTTGAAAAGCATCCTCAGCGAAGTCAGTTGGTCGCTGTGAATTTATGTTCGAGCGTTGAAAGTGATCTTCGGCTTCCCGAATTGCCGGACCAGTCAGAGCGAAGTATTCCCGCTTCGGGATGGCCGACCTGGTTGTGGGCAGTCTTGATTGCGAGTGGTTTTATTGTTGTCGAATGGGGATTGTTTCATCGTCGAGTGGTGGCATAAATCGCCGCATTTTTTTGTTGGGGAAATCACGGGTAGCCAGAGCCGTTAGGTTTCGGGTTTAGAACGGATTTTAACTGGACTTTTTGCGAATTCAGCGACTTGTGTCGCCGAAATTTGTATCACAATTTTGACCGTCATTTTCACACTTTCTTCAATCAGGTGAATTGTCTTGCAGTGGGTCTATCCACATTGGGCGTGGTTGTTGGTTCCGGGTTTGCTGTTGCTGGCCTTGTACCACTATCGCACGCTAAGTGACTTTGCCAAAATTCAGCGCAACCTTTCGTTGCTGCTACGAATTGTCGTGGTGGGATTACTGGTAGCCGCCATTTGCGGCCCCGTGATTCTAGAGCCCACGAAGACTCAGATGATCATCTTTGCAGTGGATCAAAGTGAGAGCATTGATGATGAAGCTCAACAAAAAGCAAACCAGTTTTTGGCAGAAGCTACCGAAGCTGCAAAGAAACAAGGAGCCGAAGTTCGTTTCCTTCCGTTTGCCACTGAACCGAAAGCCCTGCTAGCAGAATGGAAACCTAAAGAAGCCACTGCCGATACGGTTTCGGGCGGCGCGGAAGATGTCGGCGCTGCGCCGCCGGCCACCAATGCTTCGGCGTCTGGCGACGATGATACCACTGCGAACGATGATTTGGACATCGACGTAGACGAGCAGCCATGGAGTTCTGCATCGCAGCAAGCTGAAAACGATGTTGAGCAGATATATCGTCGAGGCACCAATTTGGATGCGGCTTTGAATGCAGCGATCGCCGCTTTACCTCCGTCTCGAGTGCCTCGAATTGTGTTGCTCAGTGATGGTAATGCGACTTCGGGAGGAAGTTCGTTGGCAACACTTTCTGAAAGTAATTGTCCTGTCGACACTGTTTTGTTGCCCGTGCGTAGCGATCCGGAGGTCCAGCTTTCAGGCGTTCAAGCGCCCACTCAGGTTCGGCAGGGCCAACCGTTTTACGTTGAGGTGGTCATCAGCAGCAATCAAGAAGCGGAAGGTTACGTCGATTTGTATCGAGGCGATATTCAGGTTGGAGCCGACAATGCTTCGAAGGTTAAGTTGAAGCCCGGTGAAAATCGTTTTCGCTTTCGACAATCTATAGAAGGCAAGAAACAGGAAACCTTTGCGGCTCGACTGCGAGGCTTCAATGATACTCTTTTGGACAACAACGAATCATCAGCCATCGTGTATGCCGTCGGTCGTCCTCGAGTCCTGTTTATTGATCGAGACGTCGACCAAACTGACTCGTTGCGTTGGGCATTGGACGAGCAATCGATTGATCTGGAAGTGCGACCACCAGAAGGCATTCCCAACACGCTATCGGAACTGCAGGCTTACGAATGTTTGGTGCTATCCAATGTTCCTGCAACGTTGATGTCCATGAGACAGATGGATTTGATTCGGATGTATGTCCAAGACCTGGGCGGCGGATTCATCATGTTGGGTGGAGACGAATCGTTTGGCTTAGGCGGCTACTATCGAACTCAGGTTGAAGAAATTCTGCCCGTTCGCAGCAACTTCGAAAAGGAAAAAGAAAAGCCATCCTTGGCCATGTTGTTGGTCATCGACAAAAGCGGCTCGATGGGAGGGCAGCCAATCGAACTGGCAAAGGATGCGGCGAAAGCGGCTGTGGAATTGTTGGGACCGAAAGATTCCATTGGCGTCATCGCGTTTGATGGGTCTCCAACGATGGTTGCCGAAATTCGTTCGACGGATAACAAAGGGCAAATTGTCGATCAGATTAGCTCGATCGAAGCATCAGGAGGCACGGCGATTTATCCTGCGTTGGTTGAGGCCTACAACGCTCTGTTACCGGTGTCGGCTCGATTAAAACACATCATTCTGCTGACCGATGGTCATTCAAGTGACGGCGATTTTCAGGGGCTTGCAGGAGACATTTCTGCGTCTCGCATGACGTTATCGACGGTGGCATTGGGGCAAGGTTCGTCTCAGCAACTTCTGGAAGAACTCGCTGACATCGGGGGAGGACGCTTTTACTTTTGCGACGATCCTCAGACGGTGCCTCAAGTTTTCGCTAAAGAAACCATGGAAGCCAGTAAATCGGCGATCAACGAACTGCCGTTTGCGCCTCAACTGGTTCGTCCAACTCCCGTGCTGGAAGGCATTGAAATGGATCTGGCTCCATTACTGTTGGGTTACGTTGTCACTCGTCCCAAACCCACGGCCGAATTTATTCTGGCTAGTGAAGCCGGTGATCCGTTGTTGGTTTGGTGGAGATACGGATTAGGGATGTCGGTCGCCTTCACAAGTGATGCGAAGGCTCGCTGGGCGGCCGAATGGCTTTCGTGGCCCGACTTTGGCCCGTTCTGGGCTCAGGTGATTCGCCATGCGATGAGAAAAGATGACAGCAAAGGTGTGTATGTCGACATCCAGCGGCAGGGCGAACAAGCCGTGATTTCAATGGATGCTGTGGACCAAAATGGACAGTTCGTCGATCAGGCGGAAACCAAACTTACCGTCATCGATCCGAAGCTTGGCAAACAAAGTATCGCTTTAAAACAAACAGCCCCGGGACACTACGAAGCCAATTTGCAGACTCCAGAGAAAGGGGCCTACCACCTAGACCTGGCTCAATCTCAATCCAATGGGGAAGCTCAACGAATTTCTCGAGGTCTGACGGTTGGCTATTCTGACGAGCTGAAATTACTGCCGCCTGGTGAAGCAGCCTTGCAGCAAATTTCTCGAGCCAGCGGTGGGCGGTATGGAATTAGTTCTTCTATGGTTGGTGAGCCTGATGATCGAACGGCTCGTGAGCCGGTTCCGTTATGGCCTTGGTTGTTGATGGCGGCTTTGGTTGTGTTTATTGCTGACGTCGCGTTTCGGCGGATTGAAATTTGGCAGGCACCCGCCTGAACAAGCATCTGCTGCTGGCAGCGACAGATCACAATCAACTGTTGTCGGCAAGCTTCGTCGTTGTGATAAAGCTTGGCTGAACGGCAACGGAAGGGCCCAATTGCAGGTCTGCACTGGGGGTTTCCCAGATCCAACGGAATACCAGCTGACATGTCTGTAGGGCATTCTTTTCGTCTGCCCCGAATTCCTGCAGGAAAACAGTGTCCGAATTGACCAAAAGTCGATATTTTTAGTACGCTGGCGTCCCGCTAAGTTGGTGGTTCCGTCTTCTGGGTGGTTCCATCTTCTGGGTGGTTCCATCTTCTGGGTATGGAACGCCGGTATGAAATGCCTGTTGGTTCAACCACGTGATTTTCAAACGCCAATTCCTCATTGGTCCGCCATTGGAAAGTCGAAAGATGATTCAGGAAACTTTACAGTCTGTTCGCCGTCGCCTGAAATTGGCCATGCTTCTGAAGGGAGCGGGGGCTGGTTTGCTGATTGGTGCAGCATCTGCTTTGGTGTACGCTGGAATTCGTTTTGGTTTTGCGAATCATCTGCCTTGGATGGTGGCTCCTGGAATTCTGGTAGGCGGAGCAATCGTTGGTGTCTTGGTTTCGTTATGCCGTCCAGCTCGCACTGAACTGGCCGCAAAAGTTGTCGACCAAGCCTACGCCTTGAAAGACAGCAGCTTGACGGCTTTGCAGTTTGAAGCCGAACAGGGCAACGATCCATTAAGGCGCTTGCAAGTGAAGCAGACGGAAGAGCAAATGTCTCAGGTTGATGCGAAGACATGTGTTCCATTCGCCGTACCTGGTCGTTCTTTAACATGGAGCGCTGGCTTGAGTGCTGCTACCGCGATGGTTTTGTTGGTCACCAACTGGTCGATCCCAGAAGTTCAAGCTGCCACCGTGTTACCGATGGCTCAGAGCCAAGCGATGAAGCTGCGAAACGAACTGATTCCTGAACTGGAAGAACTGTCTGAAGAAACCGACGATCCTGCGATCGAAGAGCTTTTGAAAGAGCTAAAAGAAAAGGTCGACGAACTGGAAACTGAAGCTCTGGACGAAGCTGATTTGTTGGCCACGTTGTCCGAAATGGAATCAGCATTGGCTGAAGCTCGAGAAGCGATGAACATCCCAGAAACCGAAGCGATGCTGAAAGCTTTGGCGGAAGCAATGAAGCCAGCGGAAGCCATGCAGATGGCCGCCGGAGCTTTAGAAGAAGAAGACTATGACAAAGCGGCTGAAGAATTAAAGAACGTCGATTTGAAGAATGTGTCTGACAAAGAGCGTCGAGCTGTCGCAGACAATTTAAAGAAGATGGTTGCCAAGTTAGGCAAGGGCCAAAAAGGGGAACTGAGCGAAGCGATTGGTGAATTGGCAGAAGGGCTGAAATCAAAAAGTTCCAGCGAATGCAAGAAGTGTGTCGCAAAGATCTGCAAGGCATGCAAGAAGCAGGGGCAGAGCAAAAAAGCGGGCAAGTGCATGGCGTGTCAGTTGAATCGATTGGCAGAATGCAAGGGGCAATGCCGAGGCACATGCGAGAGTGAAAAGGTTGCGAAAACCAATTCGCCAAGCCAAAAAGCTGGCAAGGGTTCTGCGAGCGATATCTTTGGCAAGAAGACAGATTTGGATGGTGGTCGGCGTGAAGAACAGTTAACAGGCCAGCATGCGGATGGACCATCTGAAACCGAAATTACTCAAGCACCCGAAGGCGAACAGCAGGCTGCCCGTCAGTTTGCTGCGAAGTACAAAAAGTTTCAACGAGAAGCCGAAGCCGTACTGAATTCCGAACCATTGCCAATGGGGCATCGAGAAACAGTTCGCAAGTATTTCGAAAGCATTCGTCCGAATAACGAAGAAGCAAGTGCTGCGGCGGCTGGTGAAGAATAGCCGAAGGTGATCCGCAATCTGCTTTACGATTTAGCCATCACGCTGCAACGTGATGGCTATTTTTTTTGACTGAGGGCAACGATCACATGCGTTATGTTGGGGCGTGATTTCAGATTCCGACGACAGGCTGAAGACAACAGAAGTCGGACACACCTTCAAGAGCTGAAAACCCACGTCGGGTCTCGTTCAGGTGTCAGTCTGGGGGAACGGTTTTCTTTGGGCCACGAGTTACTGTGGGTTGCTGTGGGTCACTGATCACGGCGGAGCGTGGAGAGCGACGTTCTTTGCGGCCTTTACTGCAAGCTGCAAACAATGAACTTACGATGCGTCTGTCTGAGTCCACGCTTTCAGTTCTTCCAGCTTGGCTCGGACAGTTCCATCCTTCAAAGCTGTCGTGACTCGTTCGACGGCCACTTTTAAGTCGGCCGTTTCTTCGGCCGCGAGCAATGCTGCTGCCGCATTGGCGATGATCATTCGGCTTGCGGGCGATTCAGCTCCGTCGAATACTTCGGAAATCATGGCCGCACTTTCTTCGGCACTGCGAACTCGCAAGGACGCGACGTTGCATTCTTCGAGACCAAAGTCTGCTGGATTCCATTCTGTTTCTCGAACCTGTCCCAATGCGACTTCGTAGACTCGAGTCGGTCCCCAAAGACAAACTTCATCCAATTCGTCATTGCCGCATACGACCAAAGCGTGTCGGCAACCTAATACGCTTAAAGCGGATGACAGTAGCCGAGCGTGATGGTTTGTTCGAGCACCCAAGACTTGGTAGTCGGCTCCAGCGGGATTCGTCAGCGGTCCCAACAGGTTAAAGATCGTCGGGAATTCAAGTTCTTTGCGAATGGGGGCAGCGTGCTTCATGGCTCCGTGGATCAGTGGAGCAAAACAGAACGTAATTCCGATTTCATCTAAGCAGCGTCCCGATTGTTCTGCCGTTAACTGAATGTTGACTCCCAGAGTTTCCAACACATCTGCAGATCCACTTTTGCTCGACACGCTACGGTTGCCGTGTTTTGCAACATTCACTCCGCATGCTGCGGCAACAATGGCTGTCGCCGTGCTGATGTTGAATGTGTGCAACTTGTCTCCACCTGTTCCACATGTATCCAGCAAGGGGCGCCGAATGGTGGCGATTCGAGCCGCTCGATCTCGCATCGCCTGTGCTGCTCCTACTAATTCGATGGCAGCCGGTTTTTTGCACGCCATTGCCGTAAGAAATGCGGCGATTCCAACCTGATCACAGGCCCCATCCATGATGGCACCCACACACTGTTGCATCTGCTCGCTGGACAGATTGTGTTTTTGTATCAGTTGATCAACAGCGGATTTCAAGGTTGGATGCATATTGGTCTGAACCCGTGCTGCAAAATCGACAGCATGCTGGGGGAAGAAATGACGAAGAAGGATTGTTGAACTGCCGGTGAAAGCATAAACACTTCGCTGAGGCGTTCTAGCAATTACGGCACCTGTTGCCAAAAACTGAATCACGAATATAGAGCAATCATGCTGACTGTCGCAAATCTACGGGTTCTGGTCCTGTCAGGCCGAAGCGGGAAGGCACACTGTTTTGCATAGCCAACTTGCTGTTGGGGCATTCTGGTGAACTGATTTCAGGGCGGAGGCCCTTCACAAGAGGACTTCCGCTGGCCATGCGAGCAACGGTTCTCAAATGTTTCTTTGGAAATGGGCTATTGCAATCTTAAGCCATCCACCAGTAACACGGCAGGTTCTTGAAGATGAATGGCAAACAGGTCGATCGTCCACATCTGACCCAGATCCATCTGGCGATTTGCGGGCGAGTTTCTGACATTGCTGAGTGGGATCTGCATGGTAATGACTTGGCCCGCTGGTACTAAAATGACTTCGTGGAATCGATCATCACTCGGGAAGCCGTTGTAGACGTGTTGGTGGTCGTGCAGTTTCAACACAATTTGTAGGTCGATAGAACTCGGGTTGTTTAAGTCTAGGTGCAGATATGAATGCTTTGACCAATCTCTTTCGAACCACGACATCAACATGCCCGGATAATTGCCTGCCGACAGATTTAACTTGGCGCAGTGATGGCCGTCTGTAGCCCATTCATCTGACTGTGAAAGCTTGGCGGAATGACAATTCCAATTGTGAAATTCACGAGGTCGCTCGAAGGATGCGAGCATCGGGAAGCTGCGAATTTGCAGCAAGCAATCCCATGCATCCAGTAGTGGTGAGATACTGATTGTTAGCAAGAGCGTGACAGTGGCAAATGCATATGTGCGTTTCGAAGCGGGTGACTGACTTCGACAACCGAGCACCCAGGAAATCCCGGCAATCACCCCGACACCATTCGCAGCAATATCAGCCAAGCTGGCATTGCGGCCCACCAGGGTTTGCAGGACTTCAGCGCCAGCTCCGGCAGCAATTAACCCTACGGCAACACCAGCGATTCGCGGTGTGGTCATCGGCAGTAAAACTTGGTGCCGGTTTGAAAGTCCGATCGCTGGTGGGTCGCAGAGACCCACGATCAACAGCAACGTTGCACAGAACACGGGGGCATGAGCCAAGTCAAAAAGTTCACCCCATAACCGGCCTTCCAATGGAAATGGAAAGACCAACCCGATTCCCACACAGGCAAGTAAGCCGCCGGCAATCGCGATTCGACGAAGCAAGACGGGTCGTTGTTCGTCGAATTCTGAAGGCAGTGTCATGCGTCTAAGCCTAAAGCAGCTACGATGGCATTCACATCGTTTTCAACTTGCGCTGGAGGATTGGCGTGGGGAGTTTTTGTGACACCAGCGGGATGCAATTTGGCTCTGTGTTTTTCTGGGTCGCCCGAATGATACGCCACAGTCAAATCAGGATCCTTCAGCTGATGTCCTGTCAGAATGCAGGCGACTTGATCGGATGGAGCAATCAGGCCTTCTTCACGCAATTGGCGTACTCCGGCGATGGTCGCTCCACTGGCAGGTTCACACCCGAAACCGTTGGCCGCGATTAATGCTCGAGCATCCACGATTTCTTGATCAGAAACGCTTCGCACAACTCCGTCACAAAACGAAAGAGCTCGTAGTGACTTGACCAAGTTGACCGGACGATTGATTTCAATTGCAGATGCCAAAGTACTGGCTCGACGATTTTCTGTATCCATCGTACCGTAGAAGTCTCGAATCAAATCTGCGTTGTTTCGCCCATCGTTCCAACGCAGATCATCTTGATTGAACAAAACGTTAAGAGTTTCGGCTCCGGATGCATTGATAATTGCCAGTCGAGGAACTTTGTCGATCAGACCCAGTTCCTTCAATTCCATGAAGGCTTTTCCAAATGAACTGCTGTTGCCAAGATTACCACCAGGAACAACGATCCAATCGGGCACTTGCCAGCCGAGTCCTTCAAGGACTCGCAACATGATTGTCTTCTGGCCTTCTAAGCGAAAGGGGTTAACGCTGTTGCAGAGGTAGATGGGATGAGCTTCGCAAACTTCGCGTACTCGAGCCAACGCGTCGTCGAAGTCACCTTGAACCTGTAAAGTGCGGGCGCCGTAGTCGAGAGCTTGAGACAGTTTGCCGTACGCAATTTTTCCGCTTCCCACAAAAACCACGCACTGGAACAAGCCGGATACTCCTGCATAGATCGCAAGTGACGCGCTGGTGTTGCCGGTGGACGCGCAAGCCGTCATTTTGGCTCCCACCATGTTGGCATGAGTCGATGCAGCCGTCATTCCGTTGTCTTTAAAACTGCCGGAAGGGTTCATGCCTTCGTACTGCAAATGCAACGAACCGGCGTTCATGTTCAGCAGCTTGGCCAAGCGGTCGTTTTGCTGCAGCAATGTTTGGCCTTCACCGATGGTGACGATGTCATCGTCTTTCGGAAAGGACAGCAGTTCTCGGAATCGCCAAACACCACTGTAGTCCAGCGGGTTCAGGCGATTGTTCCAACGCTTTTCGAAGTCGGATAGCTTGGAGGGGACTTCAATTTTGTCCCAGTCGTAGGCGATGTCCAGCAAGCTGCCACACTTCGGGCAGGCCGTCAAAACTTGACCGACGTCGTAGGTGGCTTGGCAATCGGGGTGAACACACTGTTGATGGGCGTGAGACATAATCGAAGCAGATTTCAGCGAACAATTCAGACGAAAAATGAGGACCAGCCGGTTGTCAGTACTATCGAACCAATTGCGTGCGTCAGAACAGGGCAATTGACGGAAGAGAGTACAGACGGTTATTGGCATGGCTTGCTAAAGGGGCAAACTGCCATTTCTTCGGCGACGCCATTTGTGAAATGTTATTGTGTCGGTTTGTTGTGTCTGCGTCGTGTCGAGATTTCAAGGTGAAGCAGAATTATCTGCTTCAAGAATTCGTGTGACACGCAGAAATTGCCGCCCCTAGAACATTTGTTGGCTGATGATCTACAATCTGAACCATGCAGAATCGATCAACACGTAACACGCAAATGTTGTGCAATTTGATTGCCGAAATGTATGCGTTGCGTACGCCCGAATCTGATCACGAAGATGAATATTGGGCCATTCCCCACGGATTGTTGGCTAATCGGTTTGCCTGTTTTCCATTCGGGCCGTTGCCGGGAACTGCCGTTTCTTTGGTGTCTTCGAGACTGCCGGAACGGCGAGATCTTTGTTCATGGTGGTATGACATTCTGAGAACCGCGTGTGCTCGTTGCGACCCAGAAACCGAATATCTGCTGGCCGTTCCCGGCACGACATGTTTTGAAGCCGTTGTTCGAGCCAGCGAATTGTTTGGTATTCCCCGAGTTGAATTTGAAGTTCCAACAGACGACTTTTTGGATGCAACGGGGGCGGTGAATTCGACAGCCGCGCTGGCTTGGTGTCGATCAAGAGTTGAAGCTTGTCTTGCGAATACCAACTGCAATGAACTGGTCAGGCCCGCCATTTTGTCCTGTCGGTTTAGCAGCGATGATGATATTGAAAACGAAGTTGATGTTCCGCTGCGCGATGTTTTGAGCTTCGATTTTGCAGAACGAGTTCTCGTCCTTCACAGTCGCAAGAAGGGGACGGTTCATGGTTTGTGTCGGCATTACTTAGAACACCCCAGTGAGAAAATTGTGATGCTTGCTCAGACACCTAATCAGCCCAAAGCTGAACAAGATCTAATCGAACAAGGCGCTGTTCCGTGGTTCTTGTTCGATGATCATTCGTTATCAACAGCCAGTATCGAAGCGACAGGCGTGGCCACAGGTGGTGTGTTGTCCCAGACCAGTACTGCCGTGTCTGTGAATGATGGACCGATTCACTGCCCTGAAGAATGGCTGTGCCATTGGACTCGACCATTTCGTTCTGCTTGGCCTGATCAGTCGCCCGACGAATTTCTTGACGAATTGATCTTAGGTTGCCAGTCGGCAGACCGCAGTGCGATTGCGGCATTGATTCGGATTCTTCAGCAGCGAAAACTGATTGCAACTGTGGCTCGGGCGAACGAGCCAGCGACCGTGTCGATGACTGCTGTGCCCTTGGTTGAATTTCGAACGAGGCGAACGTTTCGAGCTCATCGACGGCGATACGATTTTGAACCGTACGGCGTGGCGTTCCGAAAATCGGTGATGGTGCAGTTGTGCGCAGAGCCGGTTCAGTATCTTGATGGCGACGCAGCAGTTGCTCGCGACAGTCTGTTTCAACAGCCTCGATTTGACCGCACGGGCAAGATTGATTGGTCTCGTGAAAAGGAGTGGAGATTGAAAGGCGATCTGGAGCTTTCAAAGATTTCTGAATGTGATTTTTGTGTTTTTGTGAATGACGAAATAGAACGAGACAAATTAGAAAGGCTTTGTTCTTCGCTCATCGTTGTGGTGCCGGCTGAGTAGTCGGCCGCCCTGCTTCGTTGGTAATTGAAATTGATTGCGAACAATGCGGCCGTCTTCGCTGTGTTGGACAATCGTGTGTGCAATTCAAAGATTGAATGGCTATGTTGAGGGGATGCGAAATTACGTCTTTCCAGTCCGTCTTTCTTATTGCGTTTTCACAACGGTTACCTGTTGCTTAGCGATTGCCTGTTGCTTGGCCGTTGGCTGCCGTCAGGCATTCTGTGGTGAAGCCAGCCTGGTGGCTCGGCAGGCTGCCGAACGGGCAGTGAAAGTTACCGTACGATTGAAGGCTGCCGGACAGCTTTCATCGGGAATTGTCATCGGCAAGGCTGGAGAGATTTTAACAGTCAATCACGGATTGCCCGACGGTGTGCGGGGGGTGACGGTCACGGATTTCGACGGCGAAACCTACACTGCAAAAGTGGTGCAACGCAATGTGGATCGGGATGTCGCTTTACTAAAAGTTGTCAGCGAAGTCGTGCCAAAATATGTCGCTGTGGTTGCCACAGCAAACGCTGTTTCTGAACAATTTGTGATCGCAGCTGGGCATCCAGCTCGCGCATCGACAGCAGCGCAGGCATTGGTTCGTATGGGGACGATTGAACGACTGAATGCTGATTTCATACGCTCGACTTGCCAATTGACAGTGGGTGATTCGGGTGGAGGACTTTTCGATTTCGATGGACGCCTGATTGGGTTGAATCAGAGGATTGGAGCGGGCCGATCCGCCAACATACATGCGACAGTGGCAAGGTGTTTTGAAGCGCTTTCTTTAGTGGAGACTGTTGCCACGGTGAGCCCACTTGCCGTCGTGAATTCTGAACCCGCGATTCTGAAGCGGCTTCTTCACCAAGGTGATTCATCAGATATTTCCAGTCATGCTGCGAGTGCCGCCTGGAAAGTGAGAGCACTGCAGGTTTTGAAACTGCCGCAAGATCAGTCTTCGCACGTTCAGGCCCAGTTGCTGTGTCATGCGACTTTGTGGAGTTCTGAAATCGCGGTCACAAAATTGAGCGAGCTTCGGCAGCATTCGGAAGTTTTGCTGCGAACCTGCGACTTAAAAACGGTCGTTGGAACTGTGCTTGAAAAAGATCTTCGGAATGATTTGGCTGTGCTGAAATTGCAGCAGCCAATTCACCTTGGTGATGTCCTTAAGGTCGCAGACTGTCGTCGATACGAAGTCGTTTCGGTTGGTGATGAGCCAGGCAGCTTGGCAATGATCGGGCGTATCAAAGTGAGTTCAGATACCGTAAAGCCAGTGCTTGGTTGCGGGATAGAGATCGTTGACGGGCAGTTACGAGTTGATCATGTTTCCCCGAATTCAGGGGCCGCAAAGGCGAATCTGTTGGTGGGGGATCTGATTTTGAAACTGGATGATTCGCCCGTTCGCAGCTTCGATGAATTTGCGGCTCGATTGCATCCTTTGCAGCCAGGTGACTGGATCGGTTTTGAAGTGCTTCGAGATGGTCGGCAGGTGACTTGCCAAGTGCAGTTAGGACATGACCCTGCCGCAAAGTTAGATCGGACCAACTTCTTGGATGGGGCTGTTCGAGCGATCAGTATGCGTCGCACAGGCTTTGGGAACTCGATTCAGCATGATGGCGATCTTCGGCCTTCCCAGATGGGCAGTCCCATGCTGTCACTGAGCGGTCAGCTGTTAGGCATTCATGTTGCGGTGAGCAGTCGTGAAACCACCATTGCGATCCCAGCGAACCGGGTTCAGGCCCTGGTCGATGTGGCTTTGGCGAACTGATAATCTTGTTTGACCAGTCAACTGGCCTGTGCAGTCTGGCGAGGACACTGGCAACGTCCGCCACGGCTAGGAAATGGCTATTTGTTCTGGGTTTGCAAAGCCTGTAGCAACAGCTGGGCTCGCAGACGCTCTGGGTTGTCGGGTTGATCAGCCTGTTGCAACGCCTTAATGGCTCGATCTTTGTTATTACGGATCAGCTGCCCCATGGCTTCATTGATCAAGGACGGGTATTGCCACTGGCCATCAGGTTGCCGTCGTCGATAGCTAGCCAAAGTGATGATGGCCGACCCGATTTCGCCTCGTTCAAATTGACAAAGGGCGGCCCAGTAAATGCTATTGCCTGTGCTACTTTCATTGACAGCCTTGATCAAGGATGGCAGAGGAAGAACGATGATCGGCGGATACCCGGCCTCTTCTTGGTAGATTTTGGGCACGGCAACTTTGACTCCATTTTCCATGCCCGCAATTCGAACTTGCTGCAATTGTTGGATGATCGTCGTGTCTGTACTTCCTGAAATCTGTTGGATTCGAGCCTGCAAAAGTTTCTTGGATGGTTTGCCGAAGCGATCTTCACTCGTCGCTGTGTCTTGATCCATTAGGCTTTCAAAGTTCTGCCGCATTTTGTCTTCAGCAAGGATCTTCTTTTGCTCGTCCGTGAGTTCGTCTGTATCAAGAGTGTCTAAGTTACCTCCGCTGACCTTCATCACCGATCGTTCGAATGGTGCGTCAAAGAATCTCATCACCTGATCGTACGTTTGTTGTTGATCTTCAGTGAGGGCATGAGATGCGACTGTCATTTCTTCTGGGAAAGGCCACATGGTGATCTGATCTGCGGACCATGCCCCTTGGCTGCCTTCTTCGATACGTTGCAGAAGCGGTCGAATGTCTGAAGCGCTCCCATTGAGTTCTTCGTAAAGAACGGCTGCATCGCTGGATGCTAGATTGTCTTGTAGGATGAGCATGCGAGGAGCAAACGTGGCAGCTTGGGCAATCAGTTGAACGTTCGCTGACTTCCATCTGGAATGTGCGAGCAGTACATCCAATCCCGCTGGACTTGGATGAATGGGGTTCAGTTTGGCTCCACTTGGAACGGGAATCCCAGCCTGACAGTCAAACAGCCATGCTCCGTTTTCGTGCAACACGACAACCATTGCGTTGGAGCTGTCGAGCAGACGAGACGCGATGGAACCTGTGTCTGCTTCTTTAGCAGCGGTGGCGGGTGCGGGGGCTTCAGATGGTGCGGATTCGTCTGCCGTGACCGACGCGTCTGTGTTTGCGATGTCTGTTTTTTGAGCAGCGGTGTCTTGAGCAACGGTTTCCTCAGCGGCAGCGCTTTCGCTGTTGTCATCTTCAGTAGCATCCGCGTTTTGATCGATTGACTCGGGTTGAGAATCTCTGGCAGCGGCTGATGTTGTGACCCAAACGGCATCGATTTGCTGTTGTCGAAGCAGTTCGGCGAACAACCAAGCCCGATGTTCGGCCGTGGCTTTGCCCAGCATTAAAATGTCGAAGACGTTGAGTGGCAGCGAGTTAGATTCTGCTTCGGTTAAGCTGACGTGCCGATGAACCCATTGGAAGATAGCGATCACTCGAGCAGCTTCTCGACTAGAATTCTCTTGGTCGAATTCAATGCTGGAAACAATTTTGTTGGATAGGTCTCGAAGCAACAAACAGTCTCGGACGTAGAAACCGTCTGACCCCGTAAATCGCTGCGCGGTGACTCGAGGATTATTGTTCAGCATGATCATTGCTGATTCATCAAGTTGCACGTCTGTGATCTGTTCGGCCCCGCAACTGGCCACCCAAGAATTCAGTGCTGAAACGCCTCGGTCCGCATCTGTTTGAGTCGACACACGTTCTGCGGAAAGGCGATTCATTGCAGCCGAAAGTTTTCGGCGACATTGCTCGGCATCAGCAAGCGATAGTTGATTCGACTTTGCATCCGCTTCTTCCGTTTTAGGCTTTGGCGAATGAGACGTGCACCCTGCCGCAGCGATCAAGGCTGCAAGAGCAAGAATGCAATGACGACGAATGAATAAGCAGCTTTGAACCATGGGACAACCGAAGGGGAAATCGTTGGCAACGGACCGAGAAAAGTGGCTGATTTAGAGCGACTGGATGGTCGTTCTAATCTGTGAGAGCTGTTGCATCAGGTTTTCGAAATCAGACAAAGCAACCATATTCGGGCCATCGCTCATCGCTTGGTCTGGGTCAGGATGAGTTTCAGCAAACACGGCGTCGCATCCAATTGCAACAGCGGCCTTCGCTAAAGGCAACACCATTTGTCGCTGACCACCCGTTGTTGCTCCGCCGGGAGTCTGCACGCTATGAGTTGCGTCGAAGACCACGGGTACTCCAAACGATTTCATGATGGGCACGCAACGAAAATCATTCACAAGACGACCGTATCCAAAAGTCGTCCCACGTTCGGTCAGCATCACGTTTTGCAGACCTTGAGCTTCACATTTGCGTACGGCGTGAACGGTGTCTTCGGGGGCCACAAACTGCGGTTTTTTGACATTCACGCAGATGTTTTTTGCGACTGCCGCATCAGCCGCTGCGACTAACAGATCGGTCTGCCGAGCCAAAAAAGCGGGGATTTGAAGGATACTACAAACATCGGCCGCGGGGGCGGCGTGACTGGCTTCATGAATGTCTGTCGTGACGGGCAGCCCTGTGGCCGTCTTTACTTTGTCTAGTAAAGCCATGCCTTCCTGAATTCCGGGTCCCCGATAGCTGTCCACGCTGGTTCGGTTGGCTTTGTCGAAACTGGATTTAAAGACGATGGAATGGCCCGTTTTTTGACGCAAATGGGCCAAATGCTCGGCCACCTGAAGCACCATTGCTTCGGATTCCATGACGCACGGGCCGGCGATAAACAGCAAGGGATGCCCGTTGCCAACCTGGTAGTCGCCGATGGTCACGATTTCGTTCATAGCAGTGAAAGCCGGTCTTCAAGGAAGTGATTGATGTCAGAAACTCTGGAACAATAGGAAAACCCAAGGGAATTCGAAAGATCGCCTGCGAATGAACAATGAAAACACGATCAGCGACGGAATCCGACGATCAATTTTGTCACAAACTGTCCTTTCGTCCGCTTTTGAAGATGACAGCGGACGTTCTTCGTTGACGACTGCAATGTTACTCATTGAGGGGCGGTTCTTGTTTTTTGCAAATTCAGAACGGCAAAGTGGTTCCTCAGATGGAAATTTTTGGTAACACGGGAGTCGCTCAAAAAGCAGCATTCTGGCTCAATTTAAAGGGCAAAGAGTGCATTTGTTCACCTGACGGCTGCCACAGATTCGGATTGGAAGACATATGTTCTGCAAGCTGACCCCATCAATTTTCCTTAAGCCGTGGCTGTTTGCCGCTGCTTTGCTGTGCTGCGCGGGCCCGCTCTTCGCAACGCCTTTGCATGCTCAGGACGCAGCTGATGGTGCTGAATCTGAAGCAGCAGACAGCGATGATTCCACCGTGACAGCAGATACTCCTGCAGATGAAGTGGCAGAAAAATCAGCTGAAGATGCACAGGAAAAAACCAAAGACTGGCAATCGAAAGTTGATGATTTCTTTGGCGACTATCTGGTCAAGCCAGCCGGTGCCGTCATCTTTTTTCCTCTGTATACTCAGGCAACAGAACAACAAGCCGAAAACGAAGATGGCTCGCCCAAGTTCGATAAAGCGGGCAAGCCTGTGATGAATGAGGTCGAAGTGCCTTTCGTGGTTCTGTGGCTTTTGGCAGGAGGCGTCTTTTTGACTCTGCGGATGGGCTTTATCAACCTGCGAGCATTTTGGCACGCCATACAGCTCACCAAAGGCGACTTCGACGATGACGAAGAAGAAGGCGAAGTGACGCACTTTCAGGCTTTGTCTGCCGCGTTATCGGCGACGGTCGGTTTAGGAAATATTGGCGGAGTCGCGATTGCCATCGGCACTGGTGGCCCAGGAGCCGCCTTGTGGATCATGATCATTGGTCTGCTGGGAATGACAACCAAGTTTGCCGAATGTGCCTTAGGGCAGCTGTATCGGACAACAGATGATTCTGGGAATACGCTTGGCGGCCCGATGCGTTATCTGAAAATTGGCCTCACTGAAAAGGGTCTTGGCCCCTTGGGATCTGCCCTCAGCGTCATTTTTGCCGTGTTGTGTATTGGAGCCAGTTTTGGTGGAGGCAATGCCTACCAAATTAACCAGTCTCTTTCGGCGATTCAAAATGACATTCCTCTGCTTGATCCAGCGACCGGAAGTCCTTGGGTGTACGGTCTGGTGATGGCGATTGCCGTCGGAGTGGTCATTATCGGAGGTATTAAATCAATTGGCGCCGTTGCGGGAAAAATTGTACCGCTGATGTGTGCCGCATATGTTGGAACGGCACTTTATATTTTGGTCGTCAATGTCTCATTGATTCCAAGTGCCGTCAGTTCAATTTTCGAAATGGCCTTCAATCCTACGGCAGCTTACGGCGGCTTTATTGGTGTTTTGGTGATTGGCATCCAACGAGCCGTCTTTAGTAACGAAGCGGGAGTTGGTTCAGCCGCGATTGCTCACTCGGCCGCGAAAACAAACGAGCCTGTCAGTGAAGGAATTGTGGCTCTGCTTGAACCGTTCATCGACACAGTTGTCGTTTGTTCAATCACCGCTTTGGTATTGGTGATTACAGGAGCCTACGACGCCAACCGATTTGCTGAACTGAATGCTGACAATCAAAGCAATATTGTTGCCGCGATCGAAGGTGCAGCGGGCGACGAAGTGACTGCCGAGCAAGTGACTGCCGCCAAAGCAACTTTGGCTGAACAAATCAAAGGCAACAAGGGGGCTGCAATGACACTGGTTGCCTTCCGCAGTCAGGGTGGGAACCTGTTTGGTTATATTTTGTTTGCTGCCGTCATTCTGTTCGCGTTTTCGACCTGTATTTCGTGGTCGTATTACGGAGAACGAAGTTGGGTTCAACTCTTCGGTGTGAATTCATCCATCTTCTACAAGATTCTGTTTTTGGTGTTCACGTTTCTTGGTTCCGTTGTCACGGCAACCAACGTTCTGGACTTCAGCGACTTGATGATTTTGGGAATGTCTTTGCCAAACCTGCTGGGTGTGTTCATTCTAAGCGGAGTCGTCAAGAAGGCTTTGGATGAATACATGGGCAAGCTAAAACGAGGCGAATTGAAACCACCAGGAAAGTCTGATTCGTAAGTGAATGCTGCGGTTGACGGCCTGCTTTGACAAAGGCAGCTGCATTTAATGGGCATCAAAAAAGGGTCGATCGTTGAGCAACGATCGACTCTTTTTTTTATGGAGGAGGCTTTGCTTCTTTGGGGGCGGCTGCTTGCTTCCCGGCTGTTTGCTTTTCACGTGTTTGCTTCCCACTGCTGCGCTATGGGCTGCGTTTCAACTGCTGGTGCTTCACAGGTCAAAGTCGAGCAGTGGTTCTGGGCCCGTGGTCTCAGAACTGTGGTCCCAGAACATTGGTTCCAAAACATTGGTTCCAAAACAGTGGTTCCAAAACAGTGTCGCGGCGATTTCGAGTCAGTGCTGCTTTACGACATCGATGGGCAAAGCACGACTTTCATTGCGTTCGGTTCGCCTTCATACAAACGGTGGAACCAATCGTGGCCTTCTTCTAAAGATGCCTTCGCGGTAATC
Organism: Fuerstiella sp.; assembly: GCA_039974975.1. Taxonomy (GTDB): domain Bacteria; phylum Planctomycetota; class Planctomycetia; order Planctomycetales; family Planctomycetaceae; genus Fuerstiella. Next base: position 50,631 of record JBDWHY010000158.1, read on the forward strand.
ATGTCTTCGACTTTGATTTGACCTGTGCTTAGCAGGTCGACGCACGCTGGATATTCACCGGCAGAAGCACAGCTTCCAAAGATGTTCAGTTCTCGAGTCACCACGGACTGCAGTGGCAATTCAATTGTCGGAGCCAAGTTGCCCACGATCGTTATAGAGCCGCCTTTGCGAGTACACTCGATGGCAGACTGAATGGTGGCCGTTGCTCCGACAACTTCCAGCGCAATGTCTGCTCCTACTCCGCCCGTCAGTTCTTTCACCTTCTGGACAGCGTCTTCATTCGACACGTTGATCGTGACGTCTGCTCCCAGTTTCTTTGCGACGGCCAGTCGAGAATCGCTTAAGTCTGTCGCAATGACTTTACTGCACCCTTTTTGCTTGATGGCTTGAATGACAAGCAATCCGATCATTCCACTGCCCACGACGACGGCCGTGTCGCCCAATGAAACGGGTGTACGGTTGGCGGCATGAACGGCGACAGAAACGGCTTCGATTAATGCCGCATGTTCAAAGGGGAGGTTATCTGGCAGTGCGCAGCAAATTCGGGCTGGAACGCTGACGAATTCGGCAAAGCAACCGTATCGGCGGTAGTCGTCGCAGCTGACTCCAAGCACCATGCGATTGTCGCATAAGTTTGGCTTCCCGGAATAGCAGAACCGGCAATTGCCACACCAGACCGTGGAATCGAAAGTGATGCGATCACCTTCTGCCACATGTTTCACATCACTGCCAATTGCGGCCACAGTTCCAGCTGCTTCGTGGCCCATTACCAAAGGTGGCTGTCGGCGACCGCTGCTTCCGTCCCAGCCATGGATATCGCTACCACAAATGCCGCAAGCTTCCACCTTCACCAAGACATCGTCTGGGCCGATTTCGGGGACAGGAATATCGGTGAGTTCCAGCTTTTTATATTCCGAAAGAAGGAGAGCTTTCACGATCTGATTTCTAGCAAAAGGGTGTGAGCTTGTTCTGGTGGTCTCAGTGTATCGTGATCATCGGTCACTCCCAGCGACTGCAACAAGGCAGGCTGTCTTTTCAAGGCTGGTTTTTCGTACACTCAGGCATCGCATTGATCCCGCCAAAGTCTTTTAAGTCCTAGAAAGCCAGCCATGCCAAGTGAAAATGGTTCTCGATCCCGTCGTCAATTTTTGCAGACCTTGGGGACCAGCACTGTCGCAGCAGTTGCCACAAGCGGCCATTTTTCGTCTCAGGCGATCGCCGCTGATCCGCCTGTTCGCGTGGCTGCTGCTTCCTTCAAGTTGTCTTTGGCGGCCTACAGTTTCAACAAACAGATGGCTCGCCGAGGCACGAAAGAAGCGATTGCCAAGGCAGAAATGTCCATCGAAAAATTTGTCGAATACTGCACGACTCAAGGGCTGCAAGCGGCGGAATTGACGGGCTACTATTTTCCGAAGCAAGTGACTGCCGAGTACCTAGCCAACCTAAGGCAATCTACTCATCGATTAGGAGTCAGTATTTCTGGGACAGCTATTGGGAACGATTTTTGTCTTGCTGAAGGAGACGCTCGAAAGCAGCAGCTCGCAGACTGTCGCAAGTGGGTCGATTACGCAGCGGCCATGGGAGCTCCCGTCATACGGATTTTCGCTGGCAAAGTCCCGAAGGGTGATACCGAGCAAGCGGCGGTGGCTCGCTGCGTAAAGGGAATCAACGAAAGCGTTGAATACGCTGCGACGAAGGGAGTGATTTTGGCTCTGGAAAATCATGGAGGCATCACGGCAACTCCGGATCAAATGTTGGGCATCATCAAGCAAGTCGATGACAGTCCGTTCTTTGGAGTCAACTTTGATAGCGGCAATTTCGCCACCGCAGATCCATACGCCGATCTGGCCCGCATCGCGCCGTATGCAGTGAATGCTCAGATTAAGGTGATGATGAGAAAAGCCGATCGTTCGAAGTACCCGGCCGATCTAGAACGCGTGATTGATCTGCTGATTGAAGCGAAGTATCGAGGATTCGTGACGTTGGAATACGAAGAGCTAAAGCCATTCGAAGAAATCCCAGAGTACCTGCAGCAGCTGCGAAACTTAATTGGGTGAAGATTGACAGCAAGTTGTCAGTAGCAAAAAAAAGAGGCTCAGAACCGAAACAGTTCTGAGCCTTTTTTTATGGATCAGTCATCAAGTGTTGTACGAAGTCGCACTAAGCTGCAGAAGTCTGTCGACGTCGTCGCACCCAAACTCCGCCAAGACCTAAAGCACACAACATCGCAACGCTGGATGGTTCAGGGACAGTCGCTGCGCTAAAGTTTGTTTCGATAAGATAGGTGAAGCTCGTTCCAGGGCCACCTTCTGGTGTGGCGATCGAAAAAGTTGAACCATCGATTAAATTGGGTGCAAGTGTCATCGTTGGCGGTGCGACTGAGACTGAGGTGATGAACTCGGCGGGATCGTTGTCAAAGCTCGTAATACTGAAGAGCCAGTTGACGGACGCTCCCGTAAAGTCATTGATGTAATTCAGTGTTAGCAGGTTCGAACCGGTGTCGTATTCAGCGGTTACGTTAAACGCAGCGCCGAAAGTGATCAGGCCCGTGTTGCTAAACAGAGAGCTTGAGTCGGACACGAAACCATCGTCTGCGGTAACATTCCACCCTGTGATATCCGCAGATGCATCGGGGGCTGATAAACACAACCCCACAAGAACTGGTAACGTAAGTAACAACTGTTTCATATTTCGGCCTAATAGAAAAATCGGTGGGTTGTGTCTCAAGAATTTAGAATGCGTCGGCACTCACTGGTTCTTCTGACACGAAGACGGTTCCGGACGTCAAGCTACGCAGTCGCGTTGCCCCCGGAGTCATTAACTGCGCGTACACGCTGATATCAATATCCTCACTTAGCGGCCGACATGCGCCATCGCAAAATGCGGTGATGACGATGCCGGGATGATTGGAATTCGGGAAGGGACTGGCGCCATCTGGCCCGGCTTTTGATTCATTCAATCCCGATTGATGAGATGTCGACAACGCAGGCGCGATATCAGCGAGTGTCACGTTAGACGCTCGCGTAGTATCGCCGGCACTCGCGGGGCCGCCATTCAAAGGGAGCATGAAGCCACAGCTGAATAACGATGGGTTAGCCCAGTTGGTTACTCCCGCGTTCGTATTCTCAGACAGCATCAGCGTATTGGACGTGCCGTCATAGATCTTGCCGGGCGACCAGCACTTTCCATTGCACAGCGCTTCGAAGCTGCCGTTCAAAAAGTGTGGCCAGAAGACGCCAGTCTGAAACGTGATTTCTCTGTCTTCTTCGTCCACTGAGACGCTCCCATCAGCGTCCCAGTCAAGATCAGCATCCAGAAAATTATGTCCCCGGATTTGAGTAGTCGCGTCTGCTGCCTGTACGGTTGATCCAAATCCAGCGTTGGCAACATAGCTCAGGCCACCCGGGATCTGAAATGCACTGTCGTCATTAGGGCAGGCAAGAGCCTCGATCGAGAGGTTGTTTGCAAGGCTGGCATTATCCACGCTGTCCCAAGATGCAGCTTTATTCCACCGGTCGTATGTTCCCTGTTGATCCAAATGTGGAAGAATGTCAACAACCCAGCTGCGGCCTTCGATGTAGCGTGGCCGCCCTGTCGTCACGGCTGGGTCTTCCGGGTAAATTCCTAGCGGCGGCAGGTGCTCCCGCTTGTTACTGCTGGCACTACCCATCAGGGCAACTGACAACTGACGAATGTTGTTCAAGCACTGCGTTCGTCGCCCTGCCTCACGGGCATTTTGAACGGCTGGAAGAATCAGCGACATCAGCACGGCGATGATGGAAATCACCACTAGGAGCTCGATCAGCGTGAAACCGGCTCGCGAATTTGGAATCTGCCGAGTTGAATTTGTGTTTTGAATTTTCATTGTCGCCTAGACCGTAAAGTTTACGCATCCTACCCTTACAGGCGACATGATGCGCAAAACGATACAGTCATGTCATTCATTGAAACGTCCATTTTATAAATTTCTTGCGATTCTTGGGATTTTGACCTGCGCGATCTGCCCTTCAAACCTGGATGAATTTGCAGCTGAATGCAGCAAATATCGTGTTTGACAAGGAAATTCACTACTGAAATCGTGTGAAGCCAAAGCTTGATGCAGCTGCTCGCTGGGGCAGAACCGCCAATTTGGGGGCATCTCAATGAACGATATGGCTTCAGTCGGCAGAACCAGTGTGCGATTACGCAGCACTTCAGAGGCGAATGCGTTGAACGTTCATGGCAAGGTGCACGATAACCTGAACGGTTCGAGGGCGGGTGCTTAAGGGGAAGGCACAGCTTACTGGCGGGCATGCCCTCGATGCGATCGCCGATGCCAGGTGACCGTTCTTTGCTGAGCACCCTTGAATGAGGGTCACTCTTAGCCCGGTTTTGCTCAGGAGCGGAAACCCGTCGTAAGCATGAGTGATGCTTAGTTTTTGGGTGGGATCGTCAAGGCCATTAAGAGTCTCGTCGCATCGTCGCAAAGTCTGAGATCGTTTTTTGCGACAATGGGGCCATCACTTCGAGCGAAATCCGTTGAACTCAGCGAGGCTCGTTTTGGTTTTTCGAAGGTTCAGATTTCTTCTTCCGCCTTCATCGGTGCCGCCACCCGTTTTGTTAACCGGTGGGACACCGCGAGCTCGAATTCAGAGACTTTGAGAAGGCCAATGATGGCTTCTTATTTGGCCTCTATTTTTATGGCTCATTACGACTGTTCTTTGAGCAGTTTGCTGTACCACGCGATGGTTTCTTTGAGGCCAGCAGCCAATGGGACTTGAGGTTCCCAGTTCAGCCATTCTTTGGCTCGACTGATATCTGGGCAGCGGCGTTGAGGATCGTCTTTTGGCAATGGCATGTGGACAATTTTTGATGAACTGCTGGTGGCCGCAATGACGGCTTCTGCCAGTTCTAACATGGTGTTTTCTACAGGGTTGCCGATGTTAACGGGGCCCATGTGATCGTCTTGGTCCATCAGGCGGATCATGCCTTCGATCAAATCGCTACAGAAGCAGAACGAGCGAGTCTGAGTACCTTCGCCGTAAATCGTGATGTCTTCACCCTTTAAAGCCTGAGTGATAAAGTTACTGATCACTCGACCATCATTGGGATCCATTCTGGGACCATATGTGTTGAAGATGCGGATAATGCGAACTTCAACATCGTGAGCTTCGTGGTAATTCACTAGCAACGATTCGGCAATGCGTTTGCCTTCGTCATAGCAGCTACGCGGGCCAATGGGATTGACGTGGCCCCAGTAGTCTTCAGTCTGAGGGTGAACTTGAGGGTCGCCGTAGACTTCTGACGTTGAAGCATGCAGGACTCGAGCACCACAGCGTTTGGCCAACCCCATCACGTTGACCATTCCGACTGTTGAAGTCTTGATGGTTTTAATGGGATTGTACTGATAGGCCTCTGGCGACGCCGGGCATGCCAGATTGAAGATGCGATCGACTTCAAGGTAAAACGGGTGCACGATGTCGTGACGCACCAGTTCGAACCGTTCATGGCCGAGCAGGTGTCGAACGTTATTCTTGTTGCCGGTGAAGAAATTATCCAAGCAAATGACTTCGTCACCGCGTTCAATCAGACGATCGCAAAGATGGCTGCCGAGAAAACCGGCTCCTCCAGTGACAAGTACAGTGCTCATAGCAAATTATTCCGTCGTGAATCTAGGGCTTACCGCCAATCCTTCTCATTGGTCCCGGCGGTATTGAAGGCAGTATGCGGCGAAGTCTACCCCATGCAGCCGCCGAGTTGAGGTCGAATCGATCTAATTTCAGAATCTGAGTTCTGCCGTATCCCGATCTTTGGCATCGCTGGACGTTATCAGTCGCTCGACAAGATTAAACCTCGACCGGGTGCCACGACTTGGCGCTGTGACGACTTGGCGCTGTGACGGCGTCGTGCCGACTCGAAAAGCAGGCTGGGCCGATACTCTGGGCGCATGAATTGGGGTTGAATAGCGGCCGCCTGTGCTGAACTTTGCCAAGATTGAGGCAAAGGCCGCCTTCTAGTTGTTGGGGCGATTGCCCGCCTGCTGCGGTTTCTGCTGTTGATTCTTAGGGTTCTGTTTTTGAGCGTTGCCGCCTGGTTGTCCCAGCAGTTTGCTGAGTTTTTCTTGAATCATGCGGATATCGACGCTGGGATTCACTTTGACAACTTGAACTCGAGCAGCCGTGTCGGCAGCTTCGTCGAGGGCCAGAACCAGTTCTTCCACGGTTTCCATCAACGATGACGATGACGAAATGATCAATGTGTCTGAAGTTTTATCAAAGCCGATGGAAAGTAGGCCCTTGAAGCGAATGGGAGTTTCACCATCGTCGCTGTCACTTCCTGACGAACCAAAGTAACTGAAGCCTCGGTTTTGCGATTTTTCGTCTTTGCTTTCCAAGGCTTTATCGTTTGCGCTGAGTAAGTCTCGAAAGACATCTTTGACGGCTTGAGCGACGACTTCTGCTTTGGCGTTCTTCAGCTTGAAGATCTTTGTCAGTCTCATCGCCTTGTTTTCAGCAGGCTCTGGCACATCGTATATCGCAATCAGATCTTCGATCACTTGCAGTTGCTTACGGTCGGCATCGCGTACCAAAATGGTGCTGGTGAAGTTGTCGTAGATAAAGGTGGGGTCTCGACGTTGCCCCAAAGATCGAGGTCCCGATTTCTTTTTGTCTACTCGGCGAAAGCCGTACCAGTCGTCGTACTCGTAACCAGATTCTGTATCCTGTTCCGCCTTGAAATAGTCTTCAAGGTTGAGTGTCAGCCAGGATGCAGTGGCGTACTTGAGACGGAAGACTTTGTAGTTGGCTGTCGGCTTCATCAGCTGTTTCAGTAAATCTTCCACTTGCATCAAGGCCATTGGGTCATCGCTTGAAACGACAAGGCGACCGTCGGGCGTCATTGTGATTTTGACAGGGGGAACGGTCGAATTTGCATTGCGAGATGGGAAGCCTTTCTCTGCTTCTTCCACAAGTCTGCGAAATTCTTGCTCAGCATCCGTTGTCTGCCGAGCTGTTGTTTCATCGTTGAACGCCGTGTTCTTGTTGGGCATCTTGCTGTCGTCAGGTGCCGTGTTGTCGTTGACCTCTGGGTTCTGCTGAACAGTCTGGTTTTGCTCAGTCGCAGTGAGCTGCAATTGATTTTGTTGAAATCCGGATTCAGGCGAAGCATCAGTGTCATTCAGTAGTCGATCGAAAAAGTGTTGGGCGTCGCGAGACTTAAGCTCCTTTGTCGATCCATTGAATTGACTTGCGTCGATCATGGTCAAGTCGCCCGACCCCTTTTTGAGTTCGCTCGGCTGCACGTCTGGACCCGGTGCCGTGGGCGGCACCTGCTTTTGCATCTCGAACTGTAAAGGATTGTCTCCCTTCCACAGTTGCTGTAGCCGTTGCATGATTTCAGCGGGATCGTCTCCTGGGTTCACATCGAAAACTCGAATGCCGTTGCCAACAGCATCCGGGTCTGGAATTTCTCCCAGCTTCTTCAGCAGTTCGCGGATTTCGTCCATTTCAATCTTGTTAGCAAACACCAATAGGCGATTGTTGATGACGTCGGCTTCGACCTTGAAGTCTTTTTCTTGCTTCTTGGGTGGACTCGACGAATACCTGTTGTAGCCGTAGTCGTTGTTGCTTTGGCTACTTTCTTCTGGTCCCATGAGGGCTCGAATTGTGCCTGCCACGTATTCCGCGTCTAACCGTCTCAGCGGAATCACTTCCACGTTTCGTCCTGATTGATCCAGGCGTTCGACCAGAGTGGTGATGGTGAGGTGATCTGCAATCGCAGCGAAAGCGACGATCGAATTCTTTTCTTTGTCAACTTTCAAGACAGTGCCCGGAGCCAGGTCGCCTAGTTCCTGCAGCAGGTCGACAAGTGTTTGCGGATCGACTGTGTTCAATCGATACACCTTCATCTTGCTAAGATTTTGGATCAAGCTGTCGCTTGCTGCGACAGCCACATCAATTTGTTCAATCGCTTTTTCAATGATTGCCATTTGATCGGGCATCGCCTGAACCAATAGCATGTTTTCACGAGGATTAAGTACCAGCCGAGTTTCGCGTTCTTTCATTGCTGAACCACCGCTGGACTTCCCGCCCGCACTTTGCATTCGTTGCAGGCCTTGTTGCATCTGCTGCTGCATTTGTCGCATCATGGATGTCATCTGCGACATGCCTCCTGAGCTCATGCTGCCACCACTTGAAGAACCAGGTGGCGGATCAACTCCAAGAAGTTCACGAAGCAGCACAATGACTTCGCCCGCTCGACGGTGTTTTAGTCGGAAGGTCTTCACCAGTTGTTCGGCACCGGAATCAGACTGTTCGCTTTCAAGAATTTGGTAGATGTCTTTTAGACTTCCAGCCGTGTCCATAATTTCCAAGCGGTTCGTTCGCGACATCTTACTAATTTTGCCCGCGTTACTCAGGAGCGGAGTCAGTTCTGAAACGGCTTCATCGGCGATCAACCAGTTGAGATCGAAGCTGACTTTGCACAGGGTGTGATCCAACTGATCATTTAAATCTGCAGGAGCAATTCGAGGAACGAGAGAAGATTTCAGTTCGCTCAGCTTCATCACCGAAAGGAGTTCGCCGTTAAGCACCATCGTGTAACCGCGAGTAAGCAGGTGACGATTTAAAATGTCTCGAGCTTCTGCCAATGAGTAAGCTCTGGTGGTCGTCAGGTTCAACGTGTCTCCCGGAAGTTCCTGCCAGTCGAGCGACAATTTTGAAGTGTCGGCAATCCACTGCAAGACACTTTGCCAAGGCTGTTGATGCAGATTAAACGTGACTTCATTCTGGCCATTGAGCTTGACCTGATCAGTCAGGGGAGACGCTTTATCAACGTCGGAAAGCATGGGGCGAGAGACGGTGTCTGGCTTTTGCTCTTCCTTTTTACCGTCCTTTTTGTCTCCGCCTTTTGCTTCGCTGTTGTCCTTTTTGTTGGATGCCGCATCTGCTTGCGCAAAAGTGGATTGAGCGTCCATTGCAGCCCACACCAGCATCGCTGGTAGCAGAAGGGCGAATATCACAGCGTGTCGCATAATGCAGACCTGACGAATGAAAAAGGTGGGATCGCAGCGAGATTGATGGCTGAATGGGCGGGCACTGGTTCGGATCCTGAGGCGAATGTAGGAACCAGCAAATCGTCGACCCTGAAGGCCCACGAATTTGTCTAAAGAGTATGGACGTTTTGTGAGTCAAAGGCCACCGGTGAATCGAGAAACTAGGCTTTTCACTGGATGTGCCCTTCTGATAGTCATCCGTAATCTCCCAGGGGACCCCCGACAGCTGGTTTTTGCTACAACGCCACTGACAGACGTTTCTGCCATGTTTTGGGCAAAACGGTGTCATGGAATGTCTGATTTCAGCTGGAGACTGCTTGCCACTTGAATTGGCGATCCCCAGGGTTGATTTGACATTTTTCTGTTTCCTCCATTCGAACTTTCGAGCGACGTCATGACTTCGACATCACCCAAAATTGGTTTCCTTGGTACTGGAAAAATGGCAACCGCCATGGCTCGAGGTTTCGTTGCCAGCGGGACGTTGGGCAGCCACGTATTTGCTGCCAATCCCAATTCCGCATCCATAGCAACGTTTCAATCTGAAGTGTCGGCTGACGTTGTCGGCGCATCTTCACTGACAGAATGGATTGAACAGGTTGACATCTTATTCCTTGCTGTGAAGCCTCATGTGATGCCTCGCGTTCTGGCTGAAATCAGTGATCGCATTCCATCGACCGTCTTGGTGGTGAGCGTCGCTGCCGGACTTTCCGTTCAACAACTGGAAGGCTGGCTACCCGGTGCTTGTCGAGTCATTCGCGTGATGCCCAATACTCCTTGCTTAGTTGGCAAAGGGGCATCTGGAATTAGCAAAGGGACTCGGGCAACAGAGGCAGACTTGAAGGCAGTTTGCAATCTAATGGAGACGGTTGGCATGGTGGCATGTGTTGAAGAACGCCTGCTTGATGCCGTGACTGGACTTTCTGGAAGTGGGCCCGCATATGTGTTTCAAATTGTGGAAGCGCTCAGTGATGGCGGAGTCAAAATGGGATTGCCTCGAGCCATGGCGACTGAATTGGCAGCACGCACTTTGATCGGCGCAGCTTCAATGGTGATAGAAACTGGGCAACATCCTGGGGAACTAAAAGATGGGGTCACCAGCCCAGGCGGCACTACGATTGCAGCGTTGCATGCTCTTGAAAAAGGTGGCCTGAGATCGACCTTAATTGATGCAGTTGAAGCATCAGCAAATCGCAGTAAAGAAATGGGCCAGTGATGAGTGATGCGCGGCGCAAAAATGTGGTGTTGAATTTGCCTTCAGCACCAGACATGTCACCGCGATTGATCTGGTCAATCTTTTGATTGTGGTCAAAATCGTCCAAGAAAACAGTCTCAATGGCGAATGAGGCTGCGTGTTCAGATACTCTTTGACTAAGAAAAAGACGCTTCCTTCCATCAGGATCTCGCCCAAGATGAACGCGGTTGAACTTGCCGGAGTCACAAAGCGGTTTGGAAATCAAACCGCTGTGAACAACCTAGATCTCGCAGTGCCCGAAGGGTCAATCTACGGATTTATTGGCCCGAATGGATCGGGGAAAACAACCACCATTCGAATGATTTTGCGGATCTTTCATCCGGACGATGGAGTCGTTTCGGTGTTGGGCAAATCTTCTGGAGCTGCTGCCGACACGCGACTTGGCTATCTGCCAGAAGAGCGTGGATTGTACAAGCGGATGACAGTGATGGATGTCTGCCGCTATTACGCTCGGCTGAAAAATCACTACGACTGCGATCCCGACATCTACGATTGGCTTGATCGACTGGACGCCAGAGAATGGGCCAAGAAGCGGATTGATGCGTTGTCCAAAGGGATGGCTCAGAAGGTGCAATTCATTACTTCAGTGGTTGCCCGTCCGAAGCTTTTGATTCTTGATGAACCCTTCAGCGGGTTAGATCCGGTGAACTTAGAGGTGCTGCGAGACGCCGTTTTAGAGATGAGAAACCGGGGCACGACCGTCATCTTTTCGACTCACGATATGTCAGTTGCCGAGCGGCTGTGTGACACAATCTTCATGATTTTCAAGGGCAACAAGGTGCTTGATGGAACGGTCGAATCGATCAAGGAAAACTATTCCGACAATCAAGTGGCGCTTAAGTTAGGTGATCAAGCAGTGTTGCCAGCGTACGACATGGTGTCTGGTTCTCGTGAACAAGATGATCACTTGCTGGTCAATTTGCATCAGGGAAATAGTCCACAGCAGTTTCTGCAAAAGCTGCTTGAAGATGGCCAACAGATTCATCGATTTGAAATTGCTCGACCCTCGTTGCACGACATCTTTGTTTCGATCGCTCGGCCGCACGAACACATGGAAGAATCTGAATCAGAACAGTCAGCTCAAGGGGCTTCAGCATGAGACGTATCTTTACAATCGCCTCGCGCGAATACCGAGCAATGGTGGGAACCAAGGCGTTTCTGTTTACGATCGCCGTCATGCCAGTGTTGATGGCCGGAGGTTCGTTTGTTCCCATCGTATTGAAGAAGCTGGAAAACAACGATCCCAAACAATTGGTGATTCATGATCAGTCGGGGGAAGTCATTCCCGCGTTGCTGGAACTTGCGAAGCAACGCAACGAACAATTGAGCGAAGAACAGGATGGCGCAGAAGCAGCGTTCGGAGATTCTTCGCCTTATGAAATCATTGCCTGGGATGGAGACGAATGGAATGACGAAGCGATGTTCGAATTGTCCGAACGCGCTCGTAAGGACGAAATTCATGGCTTTGTGCAAATCCCGGCTGACATCACGACTCCGGGCAGTACGTCCAGTGTGACATTCTATTCAGAAAAGGCGGCTTTGTCTCGAATGCGACGTTGGCTGGATGGATCGCTATCGAGGACTGTGCGAGCCATGAAGTTGGAAAAGTCGGATGTTGATCCAGCAGTTGTCGGCCTTGCTTTGGCTGCGGTTGATGTCAACAGCAAGGGGCTGATCAATAAGTCGAGTGATGGGGCAATCAAAGAGGCCGAAGAATCGGAAGGGATGTCGTCCGTGTTCTTGCCGATGGGCATGATGATGTTGATGTTTCTAATCATTTTCCTTGCCGCTCAGCCGATGCTGGAAGCCGTCATGGAAGAAAAATCTGACCGCATTGCCGAAGTCTTGCTGGGGTCAGTGAGTGCTAAGCAATTGCTGACCGGTAAGCTGCTTGGCAACGTTTTGGGATCGCTTACCGTCTTCGTTTTTTACGCGTTGGGTGGCTACACTCTGGCTGCGATTAATGGCTGGACCGACTACGTTCCGTTCAGTATGGTTCCGGCGTTTGTTGTGTACCAGATCTTAGGCGTCCTCTTCTTTTCGTCTATCTTCATGGCGATCGGTTCCGCCGTGAAGCAGCTTAAGGAAGCTCAAAGCTTGCTGCTTCCAGTTTGGATGCTGATGTTTTTGCCTATGTTTGTATGGTTCAATGTCATTCAAGAACCAAACAGCATTGTGCCTGTGGCGTTGTCCTTTTTCCCGCCGTCCGCGCCATTGATGATGATTTTGAGACTGTCCACGGGCGCTGTCATACCCATGTGGCAAGTCTTGGCCAGTATTGTCGTCATGCTGATCGGAACAGCGGCCATCGTGCTGGCAGCATCTCGGATTTTCCAAGTTGGAATTCTGTGGCAAGGGAAGACTCCGAAGATCACAGAAGTGCTGAAGTGGTTATTCCGTAACCCAATGGTCGGGTCGTAACCCAAAGATTGCTTTGCGCCGTCGAAGAGTGATGGCTGAAATGTCGATGACCAGAACGTCGATTGATGAAGGATGGCCGAACGGGTTTCGGCCATTCCTTTTTTCAATGAGCGGTAATGGCACCGTCAGAAATTTCGTCCTGAGTGCGTTGGTACTGCATCACACAGTGATCGGATGGCTTGCGGTCCTGAGGCTGACCATCCTGTAAGCTTCCGTCCGCCAAGGTGGCATTCGGCAAAGCACTATCCGAAGTTGAACTGGCTGGCCTGGCGTCCTTCGAGCTCCCACCGTGGGTAAGCTGGAAGTTCGGATCCGAACTGTCTTCAATTTTTCCGATCGATGTGGCACTGCCCGACACGTCTCCGATGACGGTTGCATCTCCGGCGTCCAGCTCTGGGCTCACATGCTGTTCGATGCGATCTCGAGCTCCGGCCATCCACCAATTTTTGCTTTGCTCACTGGACCAATGAGTCAAGTCTTTGCACAACGTCAGTTCGTGGATCATATCGAGTGCTGATTGGGGACGTTCCTCTGGGTCTTTGCTCAGTGTTCTCAGCAACAGCTTTTCAAGATCGCTTGAAATACGATTGGTTGTTCGACGAGAGGCAAGTGTTGGTTGAGTATGGATGTGGTGCTCGAGTAGCTCGATGACGTTTCCGTCAAACACAGTCTTGCCGGTGAGTAGGAAGTATCCGAGAGCCGCAACGCTGTACAGATCGCTTCGCCCATCCAGTTGTTGTTGGCCGGCCGCGCATTCGGGTGACATGTACAAGGGAGTTCCCTTGATTCCGCATTTTTCAACGTTGCTTGAAGTTGCCTGACTGACAAGTCCAAAGTCCAACACGGTGACTCGATCTTCACCGCCGATTCCTTCGGACAGCACAATGTTCTGTGGTTTGATGTCACGATGAATCAGCCCATAGGCATGAGCTTCCGAAAGCGAGCCGCAAATCTGTAAGAGAATTCTTTGCACTCGACCATCTGGAACTGGACCGTCCGCTTCTACAAACTGTTGCAGAGTCCAGCCATCGACATATTCCATAGCGTAATAGAAAAGGTCGTCCGACGTCTTTCCGTAATCGAAGATCGAAATGGTGCTGGGGTGACTTAAAGTCGACGTCACTTGAACTTCGGTTTCGAATTGTTGAATCGATTCCGCGCTGATTCGATCAACTCGCAAGAACTTAATTGCGGCTGCTCGACGTAGCATGATGTGCTTGGCTTTAAAGACAGCTCCCATGCTGCTTTCGGCCAGTTTGTCTTCCAATACATAGTTGCCAAACTGACGCCCTGGGACGATGGCTTCTCGGCGTCGCCTTTGAATCTGTTCGATCATGCTGGCCTGAATGCGACTGACCAAAGTCATGCCCGGAGACGACGTTTCGTCTTGTTGGCGATTCTGCAGATCAACTTCTTCCGCCATTTCGAGGACGGACATGCGTGGATGAAAACGCTGCAGGTCGACCAAGCGGGTGATTCCACAGGGTGCCTGATTCAAGACGTCTCCTAGCAACGAAGCAATGGAATTCGGAGTCGCTTCGTCCAACTGTCCTTCTTGAAGAAATAATTCTTCCGGAGGATCATGATGCTTCAGCACTTTCATGACCAATGAATCTGGGAATCCCCATTTCATCAAGGTGTGGGCTGTTAGCTCCGAATGAGTCCAACCAAAAGTCTCACGTTCGAATTGCTCGAGATCATAATACTCTGTCGATGACAGATAGTTACGATACTCGTCGTGGTATTCTGCCGTGAGCAACGGCAGCAAGATGTCTTGAATATTGGACGCCGTATAACTGAGTAGCGGATTCATCCCCAACCGTTGAGCAACGACTCGGGAAAATCGAGCACGTTCTAAGGCTTGTCGTCGCGACTCCATGTTTGAAATCAGTGGAGATTCGACGTCATTGATGGTTTGATCCATGACTCGCGTCAAGAACAGTGACGTGCAGTTGGTGGCTCCTAATAGAGCAATGGCTTGAGGGACAGATTCGACCGTCCTGCGAAAACTATAAACACTGCTGTTAACGCTTTTCAGAAGTTCTGTTGTCAGCCCAGACTCTTGTTCGACAACATTGCTTAAGTGTTGAATGCGAATGTCGGTGACACGAGACAGTTTCGAAAATTCAATGACAGCCTGAGGCGGTACGGGAAGATCGAACTTGTGATTCCAGTCAATCTCGCTGAGCCGCGCTAGACGCTGACTGTTTGTCAGTCGAATTTTCTTTTCTGGCGTTGAATTCATCGCTGCACCCTCCGCTGGTCGCAGACTGTGAAAGTCTCAGACGCACAGTCTTGACGGCGTTGAAGTCGCGTCGACCATCCATCGTTCGTTTGATTTCCTGAACGGTACGACATGGAATCAACTGTTGCCTGAGCCAGAGTCTGGTGAATCATAAATCTCTTCGGAGAACGAAGGGGGAATCAAGAAATAAGCGATGCGGAATGCATTGATTCGTCTGGCGTTTCTTGGAAGGTTTCGAGGCACCCCAAAATTCTCACGACGGGCGCTTCTTTCGCTTGCTTGGCGTCGTACATCGCCAAGTCTGCTTCGTGTAGTAGTCTACGATCAAAATCGGATTCGGTCCCCGGAATTCCAGTGGCTCCTCCGATTGCAAGTGAGATCGGCAGCTCTTGACCCTCGTGATTGACAGACAGCCCTTGAAGCCGATCGTCTAATCGGGTGGCTTGAGCATCCAAGCCCGACAGCTGAGTGGTCTGACAGAGTACAACGAACTCATCGCCTCCGTATCTCGCGACAATGTCGTCTTCGCGAACATTTTCTGCGAGTGCGTCGGCAACACTGCAGATGACCGAATCACCCACCTGATGGCCAAATGTATCGTTGATGGTTTTAAATTTGTTCACGTCAACGAATAAGACGCTGGCTGGCAACTCGCTTGCACGACATCGAACGATGACGCTTTCAAGGTGCCGGTCAAAGTACTGCCGGTTGAAGACTTTTGTCATTGGGTCGATGGTTAACTGGCGAGCCAAGTCTTCCACACGGCGACGCAACCAATCCATCTCGGAATGCATCTGTTCGCTAGGAGCTTCGTCAGTCGATTCTGTAGAGCGATCTTCTACGCCGTCTGGTGAGGCGGGAACGCGTTGCTCTTCATCATCGCTCGACGGTGCTTCCGCACGGATTGTGATTTCAATTAACTGAGACGTCGCTCGTTCTCGCAAGTTGGCTGCACTGCCAATGCTGTCAGCGGGCATGTCTAGCATGTCCGAATACCCGGAGAATTCTTCCAGAACTTCTGCCATCAGTTCGTCAAGACGGTGTTCTGTGTCTTCTCCCAGCTTTTCCAGAAGCTCGTGAAGCATTGCCAATGCGATGCCCGCGTTTTCTCCAACGTAAAGGTTGCCCACGGCACTGGCGATTCGAAATAGCTCACATGGTTGCAGGTCGGCTGTGATGTGTCGGCGGTCGACTGCACCCGTGCGATCTTCGTCGGCCGAAGTTGTCATGGCACTGATCTGGTCGCGAAACTGTTCGGGAAGTTTCCATGCTTCCAGATACGTTTGAGTCAGTTGTTCGCAAGATGCCTCAAGTTTTTCCAGTTGAACTCGATCGACTTCTCGCCCAGACACTTCGGATTGATTCATGGCTGCGGCGTACTGGTCTCCCGCAAACGTTAAGGCTCCCAGTCGCCCGACTCGAGACAACAGGCCGACAACAAATGCTTCGTCGCTGCTCACACAGCGGTACTTTTTGGCCAGTACCGCTGACGTGATACCCGTGACAAAAGATTGAATCCAATACTGATTAAACAGTTTTGAATGACTGTCATCGGTCAATGATCTGTCTTCAAGCGAAAAGCTGAGGGCCAATGTGGTGACCGTCTTTTTGCCCAGCATCATCGCTGCGCGTTTTAATTCACTTGTTGGCCGACTTGCTCCCATCATAGAAGAGTTGGCTGCCTTCAGAATACGTGATGCAAGAGCTGGGTCTGTTCGTAGAATGTCAACGACGTCATCGACTGAAACTTCTGGGTCAGAAAAGACTTGAAGTAGGCGGAGCACGGCTCCTGGCATGGACGGTAGGGATGTCGAGACTGGCATGGTTGTTTCTCAATCGGTTTCAGAGTTGTCTAACACGATGTTCCAAAGAGAAGGTGTGCTGTAACGGTAGATCATAATGTGACCCTCGTGCAGCAAATCTCTGATTCGAAGGAGTCCGCTAGGCGGGGTTGTCGAGCCGAGATGGATTTATTGGACCGCAATCCTTAGATCGACGGCACTTGAGTGGACTTGCGTGCTGGAAAAAAAAATCGACGCGTCGCTGAGTCGATTCTCCCATTAGCTTGCGTAATCTCTCTGACCTGACCACCCGCCCTACCGCCCCCACGGGTTTTCACGCAAGGCAAAGGGAACTTCCTCAAAACCGACTTTGTGGGTTTGGCAGACTTTGACGACTGTGGCGGTTATGTGAGTTATTCCGATAGGCTCTACATGATCGATTTTCAAAAACAAATCCAACAGCTCCCCAGTCTCCTCAAAGCGGCTGAAATGCGGCATCAGGTGCTCAGCCAGAATTTGGCCAATGCCAATACTCCGGGCTACCATCGGCTTGATGTGAATTTTGAAGAGCAGTTGGCCCAAGTCATGGCTGGCGAAAAATCTGCAGATTCACTTGAGCCACAAATTGTAGAAGACAATTCCGGATCAATGCGCGCTGACGGGAACAACGTCGACGTGGACAAAGAAGTGGGTCAGTTGGGCAAAAACGCCATGCTTTACCAAATGTACA
Organism: Fuerstiella sp.; assembly: GCA_039974975.1. Classification (GTDB taxonomy): domain Bacteria; phylum Planctomycetota; class Planctomycetia; order Planctomycetales; family Planctomycetaceae; genus Fuerstiella. The sequence goes on from JBDWHY010000158.1 coordinate 68,091, forward strand.
CAGAGCTTTTGAACAGTCAGTTCCGTTCGATGCAGCAGGCGATGGAAGTGCCATAGCGTGACGACAGGTTTGACGTTAGCGGGCCACAGGTTTTGACATCTTGTTAAAGAAGAATCGATTCGCGATTTGACATTTTGAAGATTTGCTTGGGGGCAATCATGGGTTTTGGAAACATTCTAAGTTCAACAAACATTTCCGCTTCGGGGCTCAGTAGCGAGCGCCTCAGAATGGAAGTGGCTGCAAATAATCTTGCCAATGCCAACACCACTTCCACGAAAGACGGTGGCCCCTATCGTCGGCAGGTTGTTCGCTTTGGAAGCGTGATGACGGAAACATTGGGCGGCCGCACGAATGCGGATGGGTTGGGTGGTGTTGAGGTTCTTGGAGTCGAAGCAGACACGTCCGATTTGGTCGAAGTTTATCAGCCGGGGCACCCAGACGCGAAAGCCAATGGTTTTGTCACGATGCCGAATGTCGCGATTCCGGAAGAGATGGTTGACCTGATGTCTGCCAGTCGAGCCTACGAAGCCAACCTGAAGTCGATGACAACTTTTCGCAAAATGGCCGAACAGGCACTCGGATTAATGTCGCCTCGTTGATGGCTCGCCATCTGACGTGCAGACGTTTCTTGTCGCCAGACTTAAAGCGGTCGTGACATCTGCTGAATTTGTCATCAGTGAACAGTGAAGCCCAATCATCTTTCAGGACAACGTAGTGATGGATCTTTCAGGAATTTCAAGCGCGGTCAACGCGGCATCAACTTCAGTCCCGGCGGCACGAGTTGAATCATCGGAAACAGAAGGCAGTCACTTTGCAGGCCTCGTGGAAGGGCTGTTAGTGAACACAGAGCTGGAACAGGACCAAGTGGGGATTGAAGTCCAGAAGGTGCTTTCCGGTGAAACGTCTAGCATGCACGAAGTGTCTTTGGCGGTTGCCAATGCCGATCTTTCGTTTCGCTTCATGATGCAGCTTCGAGACCAGTTAATTCAAACCTACCGTGAAGTCATCCGCATGCAGGTCTGAAAATTAAAGTCTGGTTTTCTATCAGATTCAGCCGCCTCACGATCACATCACCGACACGTTATTGAGCTCGACAGTCATGGAAATTCTGCAACAACTTCAAACTCAAGTGATTGCGATTTGGAAACGCTGGAATGCGTCTCAACGCATCGGCTTCGCCATCGCAGCCTTGTTGTGCCTTATCGGTATTGGATTGATTGGATCATGGGCAACGCAGCAAGAATTTGTGGCTCTGGAACGCAATCTCACGGTGGAACAATCACGCCAAATTATCAGTACATTGGAAGCTGAAGGAATTGAATTTCAGCAAAACCAAGCAGGATCAATGGTGCTTGTGCCCGTCAGCCAAATGGCGAAAGCGCGAATGGCGGCCAGCGAATATATCAGTCCCATGTCTGATTCTGAAGAATCATCGATTGGTGGGATGTGGATGGACCCGCTTGAAAAGAAAAGCCAAGCTCAGCGGATGCAGGAAAGAAGATTGGCCGCTTCGATTGCTCAGATTCGATCTGTGAAATCTGCAACCGTTCATATTAGTCAATCAGACGATAGCCCCTTTCTTCGTGATCAAGAACCAGCGAAGGCCAGCATCGTGTTAGATCTGGCCCCAGGTGGAATGTTTTCTTCTGCAGACGCACGTGGAATCATTTCATTGGTGTCGCACTCGGTCCAGAATTTGAGTGAAGCGGACACCATCATCGTAGATACATCTGGCCGAGTACTTTCAGCGGCGGATCAAGGGGCGGCAGATACGAATGGTCAGTTGGCCTACCGGAAACAGTTGGAAACCGATTTGGCTCAGAAGGCCGAAGCCATTCTAATTCCTTTGCTCGGGCCAAATATGGCTGTAATCCGAGTTTCACTGGACATCGACTTTACGAGAAAGACGTCGGAGATAAGGTCCTACGATCCAGATCAAAAAGCCAAAACATCAGAAACGATTGAATCAGAAAGTAGCAGTGGAGCATCGTTGGCGGGTGGGGCGGCGGGAACGGCTTCCAATGTCGGAGGAGGTTTGACTCTGGACGATGGTGGCACGGGATCGTCCTCCGATAAAGAGACGATTACGACACTGTACATTAATTCAGAAACCAACGACACGATTGAAGTCGCTCCGGGTGCGATTCTACGAGTCACTGTCGCTGCCACCGTGCAGCTTCCTGTTGCTCCAGAAGGTGAAGCAGCCGAAGGAGCCGCTCCGTTTGTTCCAGTCAGCATGGAAAGCGTGGAAAAACTTATTCAGCAGGCGGTTGGTTTTAGTGCTGAACGAAACGATCAAATTACTGTCGTTGCTGGCCAGTTTTTGGGCATGCCTGATCTGTCTGAACCCGTTGGATTTGGGGGCCTACCCACCGGTTTGGAATCTTTGCTGCGAAGTGCGTCACTGGGCATCGCAGCCATCGTCGCTTTGATCATTGGTTGGATGACGGTCAAGAAACTGAAGCCTGTGTTGGTGGAAGTGGATCGTCGAAAGTCACTGTCTCCGGAAGTTCGCGAACGCTTAGCAACGCTCACCGATGAAATTCGAGAACGACCAGACGCCATGTCGACGGTCTTGACGACGTGGATGGAAGGTGTTGCGGAGAAAGACGGTGGTAAGCAAAAACGTAAAGCCGCCTAGCCGTCTGCCTTAGCTGAACGGTCGGGCATTCAAAATTTCGTCGCGTCGCAGCACCTGCGGCCCGGCTTACACAAAACATATTTGGCTGAACATGCTTAACGGCTGCCATCAGTCATCTTCGTTCCCCCAGATTTTTATTCGGAGCTTCAAGTGGCAACAGACGCCACCATCACGGACCAAGATCGAGCCATTACGTTCTTGAAGATGCTCGACGACGATGTCGCTGAACACACTCTTCGGGCGTTACCGGAAGAGGTGTCCGCGCCGATTCGTCGAGCTCTGGAAGATCCAACGGCGATCACCGGTTCGCATGCTCGACAGCGGCAGGTTTTGGACGACTTCGAGCGGTATTTTCGCTTCGCAGTGAACTATGCCGACAAGCCTCTCAATCTTCATGATCCAGATGGTTTAGACGAATCTGGCAATCCTATTCGACGAGGCGATGGTCAGGCGGACATTGAACCGTTTGTTTCCACGGGAGATTCCATGGAAGACTTGGAGGTCATGAATGTCTTTCAAGTCACCACTGCTCTGGAAGAGGAAGGGCCTCGTACAGCCGCATTGCTGATGCAAGAGCTCACTTCGGAAAGAAACGCGGGCATTCTTAGCTTGATGAAAGATGAGCTTCGAGACGCTGTTGTTCGCGAGCTTTCGCTCAGCCCCAGTGCTCCACCGATCTTGCTGTTACAAATGGCTCGTACAACCGTCGAGCGAGCGGCCAACTTGCCTCAGGAACGTCCAGAGGACCCTGATCCTGTGAAGCGAATTGCCGAAGTGCTGCGAGCTTCAGAAAAGAAGAAACGCAAGGCCATGCTGGACACGTTGAAGGAACAGGATGAAGAAATGAGCATCCGTATTCTGAAGCTGCTGTACCGCTTTGAAGACATCATTGACTTAGATGATCGCAAAGTGCGAGCAGTTCTTGGCAAAGTGGATACAACCACGCTTTCCACAGCCTTGTTTGGAGCTGATGAAGAGATCCTTGAACTTGTGAAGTCAAACCTTTCCAAGCGAGCTCGTACAACACTGGAAGAGGAACTGAGCTTTATGGCTGACGTTCCAGATTCTCAGCTCGAGACTGCTCGGGAAGCCGTTGGTGATGCGGTTGCTGAAGTGGAACAGGAGGCTGAATAGTCATGCATCGTGAACTGATCCAACTGAATCAGCCGATGACGGGCGTCACAATTTCTGATCTTCAGGCTCCAACAGCCGGTACTGGTCAGCGGATTTTGACACCAGCTGAAATTGAAGAAGTTCGACGCAATCAGCTGTTGGAACGCAGCGACCAAACGTTGCAAGCAATCCAAGGGATTCAGGAAGCTCTTACCGAAATGGAAGGGCGTCGGTCACAGAGTCTGGAAGAACTGCAGCAGATCGCTGTCGAGCTTGCCGTGATGGCCGCCGAACATATGACTCATCGAAAAATCGAATCCGGTGAATTCGGGTTAGATGCCTTGGTCAAGACGGCCGTGCAGCAATTAGGAATGAACGAAGCTGCTGCATTGCAGCTTCACCCAGATGATTTGGATCTGCTGAAGCGACAGATGGCAGATTTGAAAACGGCTTTTAATCCTCGACAAATTCAGCTTGTCGGCAATCCGGGGCTGGATCGAGGAACCGTTCGATTGGTCGGTGAATCCGGCCGCATTGTGATGTCAACGGTGGCGTCACGACTTTCAGAAATTAAACACGTTTGGATGGAGAACTTGGATGACGCTCAGACTGAGCGCAGAGATGTTCCGACCGATGCTCAACAGGTGCGCCGATATCCAGATCGGCGGGAAACTGCTTAGCGTTCAGAATGTCCTTCACGCCGGCTTTTCTGCAGGCGTCGGTGAACTGTGTAAGATTCATCTCACACAGCCATCTGCCAATGCGCCTTTGTCCCAACATCGGACAATCTTGGGTGAGGTCGTGGGAAGTTCGTCGAATGAAGCCCAGATCATGACTTATCGTCATCCCACTGGGATTCGTCCGGGGATGGAAGTGATTGCGACCGGACGCCAGCTAAAGGTTCCTGTTGGCCGCGGATTGCTGGGGCGTACGATTAACGGTTTGGGTGAACCCATCGATAATCAGCACGCTCTATCGGCCTGCCGATATCGCCAGGTGAGTCAGAAAACTCCTGACGCGCTCAGCCGTCAAGCGATCACGAAACCATTGATCACCGGTCAGCGAGTCATCGACGGGATGCTGACGCTGGGCGAAGGCCAACGCGTTGGATTGTTTGCAGGTAGTGGAGTCGGCAAAAGTACTTTGATGGGCGAAATCGCTCGAAATGCGTCTGCCGACCTGAACGTGATTGTGCTTGTCGGTGAACGTGGTCGAGAAGTTCGCCCATTCATTCACGACTGCCTTGGCCCGGAAGGGCTGAAGCGTTCGGTTGTCGTCGTGGCAACATCTGATGAGACTCCGCTGATGCGAATTCAGGCGGTTAAAACGGGAATCGAAATCGCATCCGACTTCCGCGATCAGGGTGCTAACGTCCTGTTCTTTCTGGATAGCATCACTCGTCTTGCACACGCCCAACGTGAGTTGGGATTATCAAGAGGCGAGCCGCCTGGGCCTCGCGGGTATCCGCCTTCGGTTCACAACATCCTCGCGAATACTCTTGAGCGACTCGGGACCAACGATCGAGGCAGTATTACGGGAATCATCACTGTGTTGGTCGATGGCGATGACATGGAAGAACCAATCGCAGATGCAGCTCGATCGATTCTGGATGGGCATTTGGTTCTGGATCGCAAACTGGCCGCTCGAGGTCACTATCCAGCGGTGGATGTGCTTCACAGTGTGAGTCGTTTGTTTAACGAAGTGACTTCATCAGAACAGCAGAAACACGTTGTTAATATTCGCCGACACCTTGCGGCATACGAAGACGTGCGAGAACTGATTCAGGCTGGGCTGTACCAGCCCGGTAGTATTGCCGCCGTCGATCAGGCAATCCAAAAAGTGCCGAAGATTGAGGCGTTCTTGCAACAGTCACGAAACGAACATAGCGAGTGGGCAGCAACCGTTGGCTCTTTACGTTCCATTGGAAGTTAACGGCGTCGTTCATGAAAAAATTTCGTTCACCACTGCAGAAAATTCAAAGACTGCAACACCAGCAGTTACGACTTGCAGAACTTGCGTTGCTGCAAGCTCGTCAGCAAGTCGTTGATTGCGAGAACTATCTTCAGCAACTTCAGCAATCAGCTGAGCGGGGACGGGAATCTGTCCAAGGGCAATTTGAAAACGTGGGGCAAAATGTTTCGATGGAAACACTCAAGTCAACGTTTGCGAAACAGCAGGTCACCGCAAAACAAACTTTGGTTGGACGTCATCAACTGGAAGAATTACAGAAGCAAGTTTTGGTGTTTGAAGACAACTTTCGGCAGCTGAAGGCAAGGTCTCAAGGGACCGATGATTTGCTGGAACGACAGCTTAAAGACCACCGGCTGGAATCATTTAGAAAACAACAGGTAGATCTCGAAGACGGAGCACGCTCTGTTAATTTCGTGAAACATCGAGCTACTCAAGGGAATCCAAAATCATGAAAATGGTCATCGTCGCAATTGTTGGATTGGTCATCTTTGGTGCGTCTGCAGCAGGCAGTTGGTACGTCAAGACTCAAATTCTTTATCCACCCATCGAGGACAATGAGACCGACATCACGGATATCATGGCGGACCCTGCCGACACGCCTCCTGCAGAAGAAGGCGAAGCTTCGCGGCTGATGCCCGTGGCCGTTCGAGATGATCCGATGTCAGTGGAAGAACTTGTCAGATTTAGTCTTCGACTGAAAGAACAGAATAAGAAACTGATTGCCAAGGAAGATGAATTCCAAAAACGGCAAGTACAGCAGCAGCTGGTTTTGACAGACGTTAAAACAGAACAAGATGCCATCACTGGGCTGCAAACAAAGCTTGATAAAGACCTAACGGTTGCTGAATCATTGATCACCGAGCTGAACACTTTGCGAGCCGATTTGAAGGCTCAAGAAGACAAGGTTGTCATGGCTCAGAAAGAACTAGAAGACAAACGAGTCGAAGTGAATGGTGGCTTTGAATCTGAAGACAAGCGGATTTCAAGCTTAATGCAGGGCATGTCACCAGAAAAAGCGGCCGCTTCATTGCAGGAATTCGTCGACAATGGCGAGCTGGATTTTGCCGCTCAACTGTTGCGTCATTTTGACGACCGCCAAGCCGCCAAAATCCTGGATTCGATCGACAACATGAAACTTGTGAACGAGCTGATTCGAAGAACGCGGGTGTTGAAAAATACAACGGCTGAAGACAAGTAACGTTCTCGCTTTCTCTGACAGAATCTGGTTCCGTTATGACACATTCTGAAGTTCTTGCTATCGCAACCGACCTGCTGCTGACAGTAATCATTTTGTCACTGCCTGCCGTGTTAACCAGTTTAGGTGTTGGGTTGATCATCAGCATTCTGCAAACCATGACAAGTATTCAGGAACAGACAATGACGTTTGCTCCTCGAATTATCGCCGTGGCAGTGGTCATGATTATCACGATGCCTTGGTCTCTCCAAACAGCATCTGCGTTTACCATTCGCATGGTCACTCGTATTGCAGAAACGGCGAAGTAATGGACGCGATTCTGCTACCCGTGATTTTGTGCTTCTTTCGAGTCGCATCGTTTGTCGCCTTTCTGCCTCCTTTCGGTGGGCAGCACATGCCAAAGACGGTGAAGGTCGGTCTTGCCATGGCACTCACTTTGTTTTGGGCACCAAACATCGCGTTTTCTGAATGGGTTTCTGAAACTTCTTCAGCGGCAACTGAAATGGGCGTGGAACCATCCGATGCAGGTCTTCAGGTGGCAGCTGACCGGTCTTCAATGCGTCCATGGCTGCTGTGGGCATGGCTTGGAGCTCGAGAAACACTGTTAGGAGCGTCCCTTGGTTGGGTTCTCGGAATGATCCTGATTCCCTTTCGAGTTGCTGGGTCGTGGTTGGGCGAACTGATGGGGATTACCATCGCTTCGATTACATCAGGAGCAGACAGTAGTTCGGGAAATGTTCTTGCCGTGTTTTTTGAGGCCATCGGAGTCCTCATGTTGTTTGCACTCGATATTCATCACGGATTCCTGCTGATTTTCAACCGCTGTTGGGACACGTTTCAAGTCGGTGGAATGTGGAAGAGCGGCATGACTCATGAAACTGTCCATCTGATCACTCAACTTCCCGCGCAAGGCCTCACGATTGCAGCCCCGATGGCGCTGTTCATGACCATCGCTACGATTGTGTTGTTGTTCGCGATGAAACAAGCACCTCAGTTTAACCTATTCACATTCGGCATGCCCTTTCGCTTACTGGCAGGCATGGGAGCGATCTTGTTGTTCTTCCCGGATCTGATGGCCGCCATGACAAACCACCTTCAAACCTTCTTAAACATCACCGGCTAAAAATGAAATCAGATTGAAACACAAGGCAAATCAGAAGTCCCCGTCGCAGTGCTCACTGCCCGTTGACAAACGTAACCCGCCGCGTGAGCGAGGGATGTCGACTGTACAGAAGCAGAGGGCTTCGAGGAGTTTCATCCCTCGCTTACGCGTCGGGTGACCATCCTCGCTTTTTCAACGGGCTGCTCAGCCAGTTTTAAGTTCACGTTTAATACAGATCACCATCACCTTATTCCGCAGGGCAACTGATGTCGTCGGGTTCTGATGAAGAAAAAACAGAGGAACCAACATTCCATCGTCGTCAAAAGGCGAGGGAAGAAGGGCAGGTCGTATTAAGTGCAGACCTGACTGGTGGAATGGTTTTCTTCATGGCGGCCGCAACATTTGCCATGTACGGAGCGGAATGGTTTGCTCAAATTGGCGGCGTGATCACAGAGCCTTTGACAGACCTGCGCCGACGCGAATGGGGAACCCAAGAAACTCTCGATAGCGTTGACTGGATGTGGAAGAAGCTGTTAGCGCTCAGCGGGATTATTTGTGCTGCTGCATGGGTGCTGGGCACCATTGCCGCCGCCATTCAGGCAGGGCCAGGATTCAATAATAAACCGATTTTGCCCAAACTGTCACGGCTTTCATTTGCATCAGGACTTGGCAAAGTTTTCTCGATGGAAAACGGAGTCAAAAGTATTGTCACCCCGTTGCGATTGTTGACAGTGATTGTTGTGTCAGGAATCTACGTGTATGTCTCTACTGAAGATATTTCACGTGACTTAAGAGGCAGTCTTCATCCGGCCACTCGATCTGCACTTTCTTATCTTTCAACACTGCTTGTGATCCTGTCGTTAACCACTTTGGTCTTCGGAGTGATTGACTATGTGATCAAAAAAATGCAGCACGAAATTAAGTTGAAGATGAGTGTTAAAGAGATCAAGGACGAGCATAAAGATATGGAAGGTGATGGCACTGTTAAGCAGCGAATGCGGCAGTTTCGTCAAGAGTCTGAAAAGCGAAAGTCACTGAAGGATGTTCCGATGGCGACTGCCATCATCACCAACCCGACTCACTTCGCAGTGGCCATCAAGTATGACCGGGCGAATCCGTCTGCACCGATTGTTCTCGCGAAGGGAGCAGATGCGTTTGCTCGCCAAATCATTAAGGCTGGCAAGGAAAATGGTGTCCCCGTCATTCGTAAAAAGTATGTGGCTCGAGCACTGTTTGCGTTGACGGAAGTGGGGATGGAAATTCCTTTAGAGCTGTACCAGGCGGTTGCCGAAATTTTGGCCGAAGTTTACCGGAAGAAGAAATCAAACGCTGCGTAATTGTTTATCTTCTCGAGTGCGAAGTAAGTTGCAAAATGATGGGTTGGTTTCAATAAGAATTCACGAACCTTGACATAACTTAATGTTGGGTCGTTGGGCAACTTGTCGATAAGAATGTCGGGCGGAACAGATGATGTCTGTGAGCCGGGAAATTTGGCGATCAGATGGTCGGCCCGATTGGTCAAGTCTGCTTCAGGTAGAATGATCATGTTTCTAAGTGATGCAGATCGTGAATCTGTCGATATCGGCAGGCCGATTGAGCGTGCGAAGAGACACACGCGTGAGACTTTTATTTTAGGCTGTCTGAAGTAAGACGGCATGACGGCAGGGAGGCCGGACGATGGACATTGCAACGATTATTGGACTCTTGTCAGGAGTCGGCCTAGTCGTAGGTTCGATTCTTTTGGGAGGCGGCCTCGGGCCGTTTATCAATGTGCCATCATTGATGATTACGGTTGGAGGTTCGATTGCAGCGCTGTTTATCAACTTTCCGATGTCGGCCGTCTTTGGGTCGTTCAACGTGATGAAGAAATGCTTCTTGGTGAAGGTTCCGGGAGCAAACGAAACAATTGAAAAATTTGGTGAACTCGCGACGATTGCTCGGCGAGACGGCTTGGTTGCGTTGGAATCTGAAGTGGAAAAAATCGATGACGAATTCTTGGTCCGTGGCCTAGAAATGGTCATGGGGGGCGTGTCGAAGGAAGAAGTGACCGTCGTACTGGAAACCGAAATTAACTACATCGAAGAACGCCACACAGGTGGAAAGAAAATTGTCGACGCTGTTGCAGCCGCGGCCCCGGCGTTTGGGATGATTGGAACCTTGATTGGATTGGTTCAGATGTTGCGTGAGCTTGATGACCCCAGTCAGATTGGAGTTGGTATGGCGACCGCGTTGTTGACGACGTTCTATGGTGCGGTGATCGCTAACCTGTTTTGCCTTCCGCTCTCGGGAAAACTAGAAGCTCGTAGCAAAGAAGAAGTGATGATTCGCGAGCTGATGATGGCTGGAATGGTGGCTCTTGTTGATGGCCATCCGCCTCGTGCGGTGAAAGAGCGACTTGTCGCCTTTTTGTCTTCGTCAAAACGTCCGTCGATGGCGTAGTGGCGTAGTGGCGTAGTGGCGTCGATGGCTGAGTGGCTGAGTGGCTGAGTGGCTGAGTGGCGATAGCGATCGTGCGTTGAAATGGGATCTGGTTCTCTGACGTGTCGATCTCGAAATGGGTTGTCGGGGGGAGAGAAAGGAGTTCTGGAATGCCTAAGGAAAAAGCACCACCAAAGGACACGTCGGGAGAAATTCCCCCGTGGTTCATGACGTATAGTGATGTGATTACCTTGCTGATGACCTTCTTCATCTTGCTGTTGACGTTTGCGAGTAGCGAGCCCGAAAAGTTTGAGAGAATGAAGATCACGGCGTTTGGAGCCGGGGGAAGTGACGGCGTTGCTGGCAAAAAATCTGATTCATTGGATCGTGAATCGTCGACGTTTCGCTACCGCCCGGAAAAGGCCAAGCTGACTCGACATGGTTCTGAAACGGCTCCGACTGAAAGCGATATTAGCACCACTAACTCGAGTGCTGGAATGAAGGATCTTGAAGATCCAAGTGGTCTCGCTGATTTTCAGAGATTGAGATTCAGTACGTCTAAGAATTCGCTGCTGAATTCTCAGGGCAAGTTGACTGCTTTGGGGCTGGAAAGAGTGGGGATGATCGCTCGCCATCTCAGCAAGCGAAACATGCGGTTGTCTGTGACTGTTCCTAGTACAAGTGATCTTGGACCGGTCGTTCAGTTGGCTCACGATATGACGTACACGTTTGGGGTTCCTGTTGGCACTGTTGCTGTTGGTGTCACTGGTGCAGAAGAACAGAAGGCGTACGGCAATCGCGATTTGGTCCACTTCACGTTGATTCGTGAACTGGATTCTCAATAGTTGGCCGTGGTTTTGGTTGAGACGCGATTTCGTCGTCGTCGTGTGTTTGAATCGTTGGTCATTGTGAACCGAATCTGAAAGTCGTCCACGTGGGCAGAAAGAAAAAGCCAGAATCCGGCCCCAATAACGGGTACTTGATTAGCTTCGGCGACACCATGACGGCGTTGTTGGCGTTTTTCATCGTGATGAATTCGTTGGCAACGGATCAAACAGGTGCGGATCTGTATTCTGGAACAGGATCGTTTATTAACGTGTCTGAAGGCATGGGAGTACCGGGGCTGTTTGCCAGCGGTCGGTCGACCTATCCCGTTCAGATGCATCAAGCGTCTCCAATTTACATCGTTGGGGATGATGAATCTGAAACGGTAGATAATCAAAGCACGGGGCCTGACGACACTGATGATGAAGTGATCGTCAGGGACTATGAGCAGGATCAGTTGGAACGTTTCCTGAAACAGATGCAGGAAGATAACTTGGTCGATCCGGAAGATTCTATTCAAGGCGAAGTGGCCTTTGACATGATGAAGCCTCTGCCCAAAACGGAAGACATTCTGATTGAGGATCTAAGAGAGCAACTGCTGACGCTGTCTCCGGCACTGCGACGGCCAGGATACGAAATGCAGGTTCAGGTTTGGGCAACGACGCCAGCCCCTTCTGCGTGGATGCGAGCTGCCGCCCAAGCTGCAGAGCTGCAGCGTCGAATTCCCGAATTTTTGCAGCTGAGCGGCAAGGATCGCCTGAAAATTAAGGCAATGGCTGGCCCGTGGCATACAGCTGATCTGAAACGCCCGTCTGTGTCGTTACTGGTTCGCAGAACGCAGTAGCAGTGCCCCGTCGTTTACAGTGAACTGTCGTTTGCAGTGCCCTGTCGTTCCTGGTGCCCCGTCGTTTGCAGTGAACTGTCGTTTGCAGTGAACTGCTGAACAATCAAAGGCAGTCCGGTTGGCATTCGGCGCACTTGTTTTCAGCTGCTCTTACCGAGAATCTGTGGTAGCTGGCTGTCTTCTTTAAAATCGGTGCCTCGATTCCTTGTCTTCCACTCAGTCAATGTAAGAATCCGCACAGCGAGTTTCTAGATTCAGAAACCGCAAGATGTCGACAATACGTCGGCCACTTTTTGCGTGATAAAGTTGACTGTCTATGAATTCTGAAACTACTTCATCGCAGAGCCATTCTGGCCACGACGGCGACCGTTTGAACCATGCCAATCAGGCTTTTGAAAGTCGGTTTCAAGATCAAGAAGTCGATCAGTTTGAAAATGACGGCTACTTGATTTGTAGATCTTTGGTGCCGCAGAACTACGTCGGAAAAATTCTGCAGATTGCCGAACGTGACACGTCTGGAGAATTGGGAGACATTGAATACGAAGCAGACGTTCAGTATCCCGGAGCGCCTGTTTCGTTGCATGCTCAGGGTGGCCGTACCATTCGTCGACTGCGTCAAGCGTTTAGTCGGGATCCCGTGTTTTCGCAGCTTGTGAAAGAACCGTTTCTGTTGAATCGCTTGCAGCAGTTACTTGGTCCAGAAGTTGTGATGCCGTTGGCTCATCATAATTGCGTGATGACCAAGCATCCAGAATACAGCAGCGATACAGGCTGGCATCAAGACATTCGATTTTGGTCGTTCGAAAATTCGAACTTGGTAAACATATGGGTGGCTCTCGGCGATGAGTCTCCCAGCAACGGCTGTCTGAAGCTGCTGCCTGGATCTCACACCCAAACGTTTCAAAAGCACCAACTGGATGATGGGCTGTTTTTCCGAACTGACTTGGAAGAAAATCGCGCTTTGCTAAGTCAAGAAGTCACGGCAACTTTGAAGGCGGGCGACGTTTTGTTCTTTCACGCACGATGCTTTCATTCCGCGACACGGAACAACAGTCAGAATACAAAATTTTCTGCTGTGTTCACATTTCGGTCTCTCCACAACCCACCCATTGCAGGCAGTCGTTCTAGCGAGCTTCCCGAATTGCTGCTCAGTCAAAATCAGCAACGTGTGCAAAAGTAGTGGAATGACGGTTGGCTACGGAGTCAGAAAGACTTCACTCGCAACCAAGTCGATAAGCAAGTTCTTGAACGGCAGTTGCTGACCATCCGCGGCTTCGATCTGTTTCAGCACGATCTTTCGAATGATCGAGCGTTCTCGGTAGCTAAGTTTTCGGCCAGTTGCGTACGTCATTAATTTTTCACTGATGCAGCATGCGAAGTGTTCGGGATGCTTAAGTAGCCAGCTTTTCAGGTCAGAAATGCTACTTAAAGGTGTTCCATCTGGCAGCACTCCAGCGGCATCCACCATCAGGCCGTCTTTGCGGACCACCTTTTGCCGTTTGCCCTTTTGAATTGTTTGGTAAACAGGATAATGACTTCTCCATCGCCCCACTGGATCGAAGTTTTCGAGTACGAAGCCGATCGGGTCGATTTCTGCATGACAAGATGCACAGGTGTCTTCTGACATATGTGCGGCAAGCCGTTCTTTGACTGTGACAGCTGCTGATGTATCGGGTGTGAGAGCGGGGACAGCGTCGGGAGGTTCTGGTGGAGGTGTGCCGAGAATATTTTCGAGCATCCAGACACCTCGAAGAACGGGCTGAGTATCCACGCCATTCGCTGTTGCCGTGGTGACCGCCGCCATACAAATGAGTCCTCCGTGGCGGCCAGTGCGGTCGACTGAAACTTTGGCCCACGAGCTCGCCTTGCTGCTTTGCCGCTTGTTCTGAAATTCATCTAACTGATAGATGTCTGTCGCCAAAATTGAATTGGTGAAAACAAAGTCAGGAGCGATCAAGTCGGTGACCGGTAGGTTTTTATTCAGCACATGGCGAAACGTTTTTGTGACTTCGAGAAGCATTGATTCACGGTGGCGTTCGGTGAAATTGGCAATCAGGCGAGCGTCGGGCATCAGCGAATCTAGCGCCGATAGATGGAGCCATTGCCGGCTAAAGTCTTCCACGAAATCGTCATTGATTAAGCGTCGAACTTGCTGTTTAAGAATCTTCGGATTGCTGATTCGATTGGAATTTGCCAGCGACATGAGTGTGTCATCGGGTGGTCCAGAAGTTAAGAAGTAGGCCAGTTGGCTGGCTAAATGCTGCTGTGACATCTGTGTTTCGCGACCGACCGTGCGATACAAGAAAGATGGTGAAATCAACGCCGTGCGAAGAGCCAAGTGCCAACCTTCAGAATCTGATGTTGTGCGAGCTGTTTCTTGCCGTACTAACCTTGAGTAACGATTGACTTCATCATCGGTTGCTGGTCTCCGGAACAGCTTCGTTAAAAGAATTCGCATGCGTGCTTTTACTGTCGGCGAGCCAGCGGCTTGCGTGAGCTGCTGAAGCCATTTTTCGCGATCCTGCTGTTGCCGTGTTTGGGATGCGGATGGCAGTGTTTTGATGGGGCCATCGATCACGACTTCATGGATGGCAATCGCCGGGCCTTCTTGGAAGAAATGATACACCAATGTTTCACCCGTGTTCACTCTTGTTCCACTGAGACGCTTCACAAGCTTTTCGAATTTCGCTGATCCTGCAACGTAGTCTTCGACGGGCAAATCCCCTTTTTGGATTTCTTGCTGAATTTGCTTCCAGCCACTTCCACCTCGAGCAGGCTGGCCGATCCGATCCCACGCGGCAGCAATTTTTGGTTGCCGAGCAAAAAAGGTTGTCAGGAAAGCAGCAAGAGCCTGCTTGTCGTCGTAATTAAAAGCACCATTGGCATACAGCAAGGAGATTGTCTGACCTTCGTCTAACGTGACTTCGAAGTCGACATCTTGGATGCCTTCTGCCAAAAAGGACTTGAGTCCCGCTTCTTCATCAACGCTGATGTTGTTTCGCATTGTGCCAAGTCGAATTTCGGGCAGATGGCCCTGCTTTGGGTTGATGGCTTCTGCTTTGACTCGAACTTGATAGACGCCTTTGATCGGAGCTTCAAAACGACTGGGCCAAGTTGCGTTACGGACATAGTTGCTGCCCGATGATGCCAGTCTCATGGTTCCATCAATAGGAAAAGCAGACGAGTAACTAATGACAAGATCGTCGGCACGAAGTGAAGTTGTGGTCGGCTTGTGAGCAGTAGTCTGGGGGGGATAAATGCGGTCTGCAACAGCGACGGCGTTTGTGACTAAAGCGTCAAGGTGGCTGGGAGCGGTAAACAGGGAATGTCCGTGATTGTCGAAGCCTTGATAGGTGCTGTCGGGCGGGAAGTCATCAGAAACTTCGAACTTTTGAAATCCAAAGACGGTGCGAATCGTGTTCGCGTATTCGCGACGGCTGAGTCTGCGTAGAACGGTGCCGCCCAGACGTCCGTGCTGCATCAGCTTGTTATCCAGCCAGCTCAAAAATTGAGCTCTTTCAGCTTCCGTGGGTTGTTCCGAATCTGGGTAAGGCATCAGCTTGCGACTGACCATCATGTGCACTTGTTCCCAGTGCTCAACTTTTTTTGGCTGATTCCATTCAATTGGCAACGATTCTGAAAAGATAAATTCGCCTTCTGCGAATTCACCCGTGTGACAGTCAGAACAATAGTTGCTTAGAAATCGATTGGCCGCAGAATTCGTCGTCGTTCGAGCGTCAGTTTGACTTTGAGCAAATACGTTGTGGGTCGTTCCGATCAGTAAGCAAAGCCAGAAAGTGGAAGCGACTTGAAACATCGGAAAGTAGACGGTCATGAAACGGACTTTGCAATTTTTGATCGTAGGGCGAGGCCCCGATCATATCACCGACCGAATGGATTCGAAACAATCGATTGAATCTGCTGCCCATTTGCGACTCTTGGTTTGAACATGGGGTGACACGGCGTTTCGTCGGTGTTGGATAAAATAAGCAACGGTTGAAGAAAGCTTGGTACTTGTTCGACGATTGAAAAATGGCAGCCCAGCGGTGACTCAGCCCAGCAGTGACTCAGCCCAACGGTGACTCAGCCGACTTGATTGTTTGAATGACGAAGATATTGAAGGCAACCCAATGACACACTCCACCGATTCTGAAGTGATGAAATTTCACTGCCAGCCCAAAAGCTGGTTCAGCTGGAGTTATTCGGTGATCGGCAATGGTCGGCAGGCAGACATCGGAATGAAGTCGATGTCGGAATCAGGGAGCCTCACAGTTGATGGTGAGAGTTTTGCAATCACTAAGGAAGGTTGGTTGAAGGGCCACTGGGTTTTGCAGCAGGCAGGCCAGGCGGTGGCAACCGCTCGAAAAACGAGCCCCTTCTCTCGCTCGGTCGAAATCTGCGTCGGGGATCAGACTTTGCTGTTGGAAGCCGAAGCCGTGTTTCGACGAAGCTATCGACTCAGAAAAAACGATATTCTGTTGGCAAGAATCTATCCAGCATCATGGGCGTCTCGAAAAGCAGTCATCGAAACGTATCATGCGGACACCAGCGTTGCTTTGTCGTGTTTTGCGTTTTGGGTTGTGCTGTTACTTTGGCGTCGAGCAGCCAGTAGCAGCTAGTGGCCTGTCAGCCTAGAATAAGGGGTCAGTTGAAGTCTTCAGGCATCGGGATTTCAGCGTCATAACAATTGAGCTTTAGTGAGTGCAGCTGCGGTGGAATGCGAAGATTGATTTCTGATGATCCATGGAATCTTCAACACTGTTCCGGAATGCTGATTCAGCTGAGAGTTACACGCGAGTTTTTGATGAGCTTGTGTTGGCCAATTTTGTTCCTTCTTTCGAATACTGATTACTGTGTCTGAGCAAGTCGTTTTTTTGTCTCAATGGTTTGGAAAACGCCATACGGCTTTGATGATTGTTCGAAGCCTTGCGATCTGGATCAGCGCCCTGATGATGCTGGCGGTCATGGCTGCTCCTGCGTATTTCCATGGGAAGGAATTCTCCGGAGCAACAGTCATCACGGCCTTGGTTTTGCTCGCCACGGCTCAAGCAGCTCAGGCACTGACGCTTTATGTTTGGACTAAGCCCGATCATCGAAAAGTGATTTGGGACCCAGAAACCAAAGTGCTAACGGCGTTTGATTGGCGAGTCACGCAAAAGTTCTGGTCATTGGGGAGGGCGGTCCCAGAATTTCAGCTTCCCTTGCAGGAAATTCGGGAAGTCACGTTTCAGCCGGGGCGAGGTTCACAGTTGCGATTCACAACAAACCTAGGTTTTTTGCTGCTTACGGGAGACCTTCGGGACTTTTCTACGTTGAAGGATCTGATGCTGGAGGCGGTTCAGAACCAGCCGAAACGTGCTTCAAAGGTTGAAGTTGGGATGACAAATTGAAGCAGAATTTGGCTGGATTGGGCGGTGACAGCCCCGTCAGCTTAGCTCAGCAGAACGGCCCACATTGACACGTATTCCTTAAGGCTCAATAATGCCGCGCGACCGCGGTTCTTTTGGCTGGGGGGACTTCCCCGGGCGAACCGTCAAAAAATCAGGTAAGGTCTGCCATTGAAAGACCGTCCTGTCTGTTGGATTGAAAATCAAATTCGATTCAAACAGATGGGTAAACAGGAAACAGGAAACCAAACGATGGCTGAAAACCTTCACGAATTCACCGATGCAAACTTCGACGCCGATGTTCTGAAATCGGACGGTCCGGTACTGGTTGACTTTTGGGCTCCTTGGTGTGGCCCATGCCGAATGCTGATGCCGACGATCGAAGAATTGTCTGAAGAATACGCTGGCAAGGTCAAAATCGGCAAAGTGAACACTGATGAAAATCAGCAGATTGCTGCTAGCTACGGAATCACCAGCATTCCGACTGTGATCCTGTTCAATAACGGCGAAATTGTTGACAAGGTCGTCGGCGCACCTGGTAAGGATCACTTCCAGACCATGTTGAACGGAGCGATCGGCTGATTTCACCGATCCATCCTCGTACTCACTGACCGCCGCATGTTTTCTTGAACCTGCGGCGGTTTGTCGTATTGAGAGTTTCGGCAGAATTCAGCAAGATGACGGCCAGCGAGTCAAAGTCTCAATGATCGGTGGTGAATGGAATCACTTTCCGATGCCGAGGCTAAAGACCGCATTTATTGTCACCGTACTGGGAATGGACTCCCGAAGTGACTGATCCGACCAATAATCCTAGCTCTCATTTGCCTGCCAATTTGCAGCAGCAGCCCAGCGAGCGCGCGGAGATACAGGCCGTTGATCAAGATCCCCTTCAAGTTTTACTGCAAGCTAGTGCTGCGGCAGAGGCGTTGCAGGGACGATTTCAGGAACTGCAAAGCCGCCAAACAGAAGTTCTGGCTGAACGAGAACAGTTATCAGCCGAGCGATCGACGTTTGAAAACCGAGCCAAAAGTTTCGCTGACGAGGTTGCTCAGCAACGAGCTTTGCAGCGTGAAACAACGGCCGAAATTCAGCGTCAAAAACAACAGCAGGCTGAGCTGCAGATTAAGCTTGAGCAGCAAGCTGAAGAACTTGAAGTGCACCGAGATGAACTTGCAAGAAAGCAAGATCACCTCAGCGAAACGGTCAATCAAGAACTCGCTCGTGAGCGAGAATCGCTGCAAAGACAACAGGCGTTTCTAGACGAAGAGCGTCAAAAATTTGTCGAGCGAAATCAATTGCTCGAAGAAGAACATAGTGCTCGTTTACAGCAGGTCGAACTGGATCTTAAAGCTGAACGCGAAACGATGCGTGACGATTTGCGTCGTGATCTATCGATTGAATTTCAGCAGTTAAATCGCGAACGTCTGGAATGGGACGAAGAAAAAGAGCGACAAGCACAAGAAGTGCAGCAGCAGGCAGACGATCTGCAGCAGCAGCGTGAAATGTTCGGTCAGCAATTAGATACCGAACAAAATCGTCTGAAAGAAGAAATTGAAAAGCGGCGTCAAATGCTGCTGACAGAACAAAACAATCTGCAACGACGCTACCGGTTTCAGTTTGAACATCTTGCTCGCGCTCGTGAAGACTTCGAATTAGAACTGCGTGAACTACGAAAAGAACAACAGTTGTTTCGTACAGAGCGGCGTACGTTTCAAGAACAGAACCGTCTACGTTTTGGTCAGTTAAGTGGCCTTCGAGAAGTTCTGTCTGATCGAGAAGCATCGCTGGTTCGTGAGCAAAAAGTCATCGATCGCGAACGCATGAGTAGCGAGTTAGAAATTCGCCGTCAAAAAGAACGGCTGGATGAACATCGTGATGCCGTGATGCAAGATCTCGAATCTCGACACCGACACGTGCAGCAGCTTGAACAATCGTCATCAGAAAACGCAAACAAAGCCGACCAGCGTCTGCAGCACATCAATCAGATGAGATCTGAACTTGATGCTCAGCAACGCGACATCCTTGAACAGCGTTTGCTGTTGGAAGAACGTAATTCTATTCCGATGGTTGCGGGTGAGCATACCGAGGAAGCGATCAATCAGGCTCGACAGGCCGTGGAAACATTCTTTGAAACCTTGCATGGGCGATTGAAGATTGAAGGCTTACGCCTGAACGATCAGCTTCAAGATTTAACAGCTAAGCAGGAACAGTTTCGAACGGACCGAGTGGAACTTGAACGCTGGTTCGCCGAACAAGAACAGCAGGTTGTCGAAGCGGATGTGTCAAACCGCTCAGACGAATTGCGTCGCCGTATTAGTGAACTTGAAGCAGAACTGACTGAAGCCGGGCGACAGTTCGATGATGCTCAGAAAACCCATGAATCTGTCGTGCGGCAGCTTCTGGATCAGATTGCCGATCATCAGGCTCAAAGAATCAATCAGCCATCAGGGCAACAGGGAAAAGCGGCATAGCCATCTTTGATGGTTGATTCTGGCGAATGGAATTGCCTCAAAGCGGTTGAATTTCGCAGTGTCAGGCAAACGCGGCTCGCAGCATCTTAAGGCTTTTGGGAATGGCGGTTCGCGGGTCTTCCTGGCCTTCAAATTCCAACGACACGTAACCGTTGTAGTTGTGTTTTGCTAGCAACTGGGCGATGCGGTTGTAGTCGAGATCGAGCGTGTACCACATGCCTTCACCGTAATACGTTTTGGCTTGAACCAGCACGGCGTCATCTGCCATCACTTCGAGTCGGTCGTAAGGATCTTCAAGAAAATTTCCGGTGTCCAATGTGGTTTTTAGCCACGGTGAATCAATGGCTTTCACGATTCTCATGACTCCTTCTGCGGTGATCCCGAGCCCCCAATGGTTTTCGAGTCCCAAGGTGACACCACACTTTTCTGCAGTGGGTAGGCATTCTTGAATCCCATCGATCACCCATTTGAAGCCGTCGTCATCAGAGTAACCGTTGATTCGAGGTTCGATTCCTCGGTTTGCCATCAACGCATCAAAGTTTTTGCTGGTTCCCCAGCGGCCGGTGTTGATTCGCATCGTGGGAATCCCCAGTTTGTAGGCGAGTTCAATACTGTTGATGGTTTTGTTTGTGTTCTTGGTTCGTGTTTCGACATCGGGGCTGACCCAGCCTTGATGAGTCGAGAATCCGCAAAGATCTAGGCCGTTGACGAAAGCTTGTTGCTTCAAGCGTTGCAGGGCCCCGTTGCTGACATCCGTCATTTGCATCTCAAGAATTTCGACTCCATCGAACCCCCATTCTGCGGCCAGATCGATGCAGGTTGCGACAGACCGCAAGTCTTTGTTTTTGAATTGCCAGAACGAATACGAAGAGACTCCGATGCGATTGGGACGAGTCTTCTTTATGGCTGGGACGAGAGCGGCTTGAGCAGTCTGCGAAGGTTTCGGCAAGCAACTTGCGGCAGCGAATCCAACCGCGGCGAGCAGAGAACGTCGAGACATTGCAGCGGACGTGGCTAAGTCTGAAGAAGTACTTTGGAGACGAGGCTGCGATGAATCGCGTTCACTTGGGATTGAAGACATGGCAGACTTTCTAGATTGATGGTGAATCGCGGGTTCTCAAAACAGTAACGCAGCGACCGCCGATTGCAATCAGCGGAAGGTGTTGTTGCAGATGGAACCGTTATGCTCCGCCTTGACGAGCAATTCATGGAAGCCGATCGGTGAACGTAGATCGCGGCGGGGATCGTGGCCCAGATTGGGGCGTTAGAGCCTGCTGCTGAATGTGGTCGTAGCGTCGACTCGGTTGACGCTACGATCTGTCTTGCAAGATCGCTCAGCACGGCGGATCGCGATGGTTATTCTTGAGTCATGGGAAAGATGATCAGATACGTGTGCGGATTGATGTCAGAAGCTTTGTCAGTAGACTCATCAAAGTTTAACACTGCCCACTACGATCCAACATGATTCGAAACCGCTGATCATTCAGCAACGGCAGCTTAAGTCTCGTCACAGTGACTGAAGCGGCTGTTGTTCCTTCGGTTTCAAAAAATGTTCAGCTTCTCCCCCCTCCCCTAGTGAATTGGGATACCCGCCTGATGTTGCGAACTCTTGGACTTTACAGTTTGATCTTGTGCCTGATGGGCGGCTGCTTGCCGTCGGCGTTCGGGCAAGACCCTGATAGCGAGAACCTCGTTCATTCTCGACATAAGCATCGGCACAATGCTGCTCATCCGACGGAAGTTCCGACTGACAAACGGTTCTTTACGACACGTGACAGCGACGTTGTGCTTCCCCTGGCTAAGGAAGAAGATGCCTTTGTCTTTGCCGTGTTTGGAGATCGCACTGGAGGACCAGCATCGGGCGTGAACGTGCTGGCTGATGCCGTTCGAGACGTTAATTTGATTGAGCCTGACATGGTGATGACCGTCGGTGACTTGATCAATGGTTACAATCAGACGTCAGCATGGATGGTGCAGATGAAAGAATACAAGGCCATCATGAAGCACCTTGTTTGCCCGTGGTTTCCAGTCGCAGGGAATCACGACGTGTATTGGCGACCAACCAATGATCCTAGAAAGCCCACTGGCCAGCATGATGCCAACTATGAAATGCACTTTGGGCCACTGTGGTATTCTTTTCAGCACAAGAATTGCAACTTCATCGCTTTGTATTCGGATGAAGGTGATCCCCAAACAGGTGAAAAGAACTTCCATAACCCGGACTGTCAGAAGGTGAGTGATGAACAGTTTGAGTTCTTGAAGGCGGCATTGGAGCGAGGCAAAGACAGTGACCATCAGTTTATCTTTTTGCATCATCCTCGTTGGTTGCAAGGCAACTACGGCAATGATTGGACGGAACGAGTTCACCCGTTGCTAAAGAAAACAGGCAACGTCACGGCTGTGTTCGCAGGCCACATTCACTACATGCGCTACGATCCAGCGGATGGGATCGAATACGTGACCTTGGCTTCCGTGGGGGCTCACATCAAAAGCACTGTGCCTGAAGCGGGTTATCTGCACCAGTATCACTTGGTCACCGTGCGACCCAAGCAGGTTGCAATGACGGCTTACCCGGTTGGTGCTGCTATGAATGTTCGTGAAATTACTGGGGACATGCAGGCTGAAGCAGTGCAGCTAGCAAAAACGAAGCTACAGCTGTCTCAGAGAATCGTCATCACGGACAACGGTCCCCAAGCTGCCGTGCTAGAAACAGAAGTGAACAATCCAACCTCACAGCCCATTGAATTCACGATTACCCCCACCAGTCGTGATAGCCATTGGATGCTATTTCCATCTCATATTCACGGAAAGTTAGCACCCGGCAAGTCTCAGAAGATCAGGGTGAATGCCGAGTACAGTACGGCTGGTTTGGACAACGCTTTTCGTGGCATCGATGTTGTTTTGTCTCAAGACTATTTGGCAAAGACGACTCGATACAGCATTCCTGATGTATCGACAAAAGTTGAATTCGATCTGCAGATTACAGAACCCGCGGCGGATGTTGCTAACAAAGCGTTGCAACTGAACGGACGAAGTGATTCGTTTGAAATTCCGGCGGCCAAGGCCAAGCTTCCTCAAGGGCCGTTTACAGTCGAAGGATGGATGAACGCCAGAAGCTTTACAGATCGAACGGCCGTGTTCGCGAAGACTCAGAATAGCGAATACAGCATCTTTGCTTCACGAGGAGTTCCCTCTGGAAGCGTGCATCTGAATGGAAGCTACGTTTCGGTTCGCAATCCGAAGGCTGTCAGTGCCAATCAGTGGTATCATGTGGCCTTGGTTTACAACGGTAAATCTGTCGCCTTGTTTGTCGACGGTAAGGAAGTCGATCGTAAAGATGCTCCTGCCAACGCTAAGCGAACAGTGAATCAGTTGCCGTTGTTTATCGGAGCTGATCCTGATGGTGGAGGCACACCGGGGTCTTTCTTTAACGGACAGCTGGATGAATTTCGCCTAAGCAAGGCGGCCGTGTATTCAACCGATTTTTCACCAGCACGTCGTCTGTCGGCAACCAGTGATACGGTTCTGCTGTACAAGTTCGATCAGGCTTTAGGTCCCATCATCTTCGATAAAGGGCCAAGCAAATTTCATTCGCAACTGGATCAGGGCGGAGTTCTTGCTGATTTGGTTCCGTAGCTTGACGAGCGAAGCTTACTCGCAAGACGATTTCGAAATGTTGAGTGTTTCGACCGATTCACAAGGACGATTTTTTGGCAACATTGTTCGATGGTTTTGACGCCTTAGAATCAGCGTGGCGGTTTTCGAATCTGGTGACTGAAGATTTGAAAACCGCCTTTCGTGTTCTGCCTGAACAAGTGGCCGCTGTTGTGGTGTGCGGTTCAGTGAAACGTATGGAAGCTCATGCGAGATCAGATCTGGATTTGATGGTCGTGATCGATGATCGCCACCAAAATGTTCCGCAACTGCAGAAAACTCAGATTCAAGATTCGGTGTGGGAGATCGTAAGGCAGGATTCCAAGTTGAACGCGCTTGATGCTCCGATGTCTGGCGGCCTATTTACCGAATGCGCTTCTTGGAAAAAGTTGACCGACGTGCGACAGCGTGGAGTCGTGGATGAAGACATGACCACGTTTGGCCATCGCATGCATGTGTTGATGGATGGGGTGGCCGTATCTGGAGCCGATGCTTTCTTAAGACTTCAGGCAGACGTTTTGGAGTGGTACAGTGAAGCTGAATTGACATCAGCTTACGGAGGCTGCCCACCGTTTGATTGGCTGAAACAGGATGTGCTGAGGTATTGGCATAGCCTGCATGCTCGGGCGTATTGGGTTGATCGCGATAAGCCCGCAAAGTCCGCGATCGAAAATTTGAAGCTTCGCACCAGCCGACTGTTGCAGGTGAGTGCCTTTTTATTGCGGTTACGAGCCGTTCAGAAAGTGCCGCTAGGCGAACGCCTTCCAGCGTTGTTGGAATCTGGAAGTCGATCGCCGTTGCAGACCATTGTTCCTTTGCTAACAAAAGCTGATGCCCATCAATTGCTGTCGGCGTGGCAAAATCTGTGGCAGGTTTTGGAAGCCGGTGTTCCTGAAGATTCCGATTCATCAAATTGGAAAGCCAGTTTGGTAGCCGTGCGTGAGCAGATTGAAGGGTTGGGCTTTCAGTTGACGTAGGCGTTACTGATGAACGATGCAGTGGTTGTGACGAGGGCGCTGGCAGAGCCCGTCACGATGAGACCAACATTGCTGCGAATGGTGAGTGGCTTCAAAACACATGTGGCCCAATTGGGTTATTCATTGTCATCCGTGGCTGAAAATTCATCAGCGGAAGGATCTGTGTTAGAGAAGAGAGTTGAATAGATCGTGGGGTCGTCGGCGAAGCGTTCTTTCAGCAGTCCTTCCGGATCTTCTGTAAAGTGCTTTAACAGTTTCAAGGCAATAGGAAAGACGCTGTCTGCTGCTCCTTTGACCACCAGAGTGTGAATAGCTTTCAATAAGGCTTCGGGTGTGCGGTCTGGGAAGTCTGCGTAGTCGGCCAGTTTCACAACGCTGGCTTCGACGACTGACCGTTCGGGGCGGGATAGAAAATCAACGAGTCGGTCGACAACATCTTCATCTCGATCAAACCCCGGTTTCAATGCAAGAATCGCTTGGGCTCGTACTGTCGTACTGCTGTCACCCAGTGAGGCATAGATGTCGCTGAGTTGTTCGTCGTTGAGTTCCGTTGCCGAGCGTAGGGTTGAAGCAGTCCACTTACGAATTTCTGGTTCGGAATGCCCCAGCAGTCGGCAAAGAATGGGTGTTAACTGGGTTGGGCAAGTGCCCGTCGTTCCTAGGTCCATGAGGCTCGATAACACGATGGTATCGTTGCGACTGGAGAGTTCATTTTCGGTGGGGGGCTGCTGCAATTGGTTGGCATCAGAGCGCAGGTCCTTTGGCAAAATCGTGTCTTTTGTTTTTTGCAAAAACTTCAGTCCTGCTTTCAGCGACTTGCTGGCATCGGGGCGAAGCAAATGCATCACTGTGCTGTAGTCAAAACCAAGACTGTATTCAGCCATGGACATCAGGTATCCATGTTCTAATGCGCTCAATGACCCCAGTTGACTGGATTCCATCTGATGCATTGTGCCCATTAATTGTTCGTCAGTATACAGGGCCGCATTGGCCAGTATCGGAGTCGTTCCAAAGAACACAGGCAGGACGTCGAATGGAACTTTTTCCAGAGTCACTTGTTGCGACTGATCTAAGTTTCGGAACCAACATTCAGCACACGCTAAAGCGGCGATTGAGGCGATTCGATAGGGAAACTGTTTTAGTTCTGAATCAATCTGAATCTTTGAAATTCTTCCTTCATCGTCAAGATGCTTTTGGAAGGGTTGAGCTTGCCCGTTGGTATTCAGAAGGCTGATGGGAGCCCATTCGACTGATGGGTGAGCAGGCGTTGGTTCGCTTGTGCTAAAAAATCGTTTGGCGAAGAATTCGAACAGGGTCTGCGGTAAGAGATCTTCTGTCACCTGCTGCAGCACAGGGTCTAGATCCTGAGGGCAGATGATGCTTGGGACATCCTTCGAAAAGGCTCCGATTGCTGCCGCGGTTGCTCGAAATTGTCGTTCAAGTTGAACTTTATGTGTGAGCGAAAGAGGGGGATAAGGGCGAAAAGGCCAGATCACTTGTGATGTCTCCGGAAGTGAAAATTTGAATCAACGTTCAGCAACGTGTGGTGAGTGTGTTTTAGTCTTTGAAGTCGACAAGACTTCATTTCAATTTCATTTGCAGACGAAAGATGTGAATTGGAATAAAGGCTTTGATGGAACTGTCTGATGTTTTTCGCACAGCCGTCAATCATTTTCTGGTTCAGATTTGGGGGATGGCTTGTTAAACATTTGCAGCAGACGTTCGGCAAGTTGTTCGGCAGATTCATCCGTCTTTCGTTTCACCGAAAGACATTCTTCCATGTTGCGAAACCATGTGCGTTGACGTTTGGCGAATTGTCGAGTCCCAATTTTGATTTGCAGCACGCAGGCTTCCAGCGGTTCGCCGTCTTCAAGATGTTGCAAAATTTCACGGTAGCCCAACGCTTGTCTTGCCGTGCGTCCGGGAGCCGGATCTTGATTCATCAGAGCTTGTGTTTCTTTAAGAAGCCCTTGTTCCATCATCATGTCCACTCGGTGGTGAATTCGTTCCACCAGCCAATTCACATCGGATTCCAGCCAAACGACAGCGGCAGGTCGTTTGTCGAGCGGCAAAGGATTGTGATTTTGTTGTTGCGAAAGTGGTTGGCCTGTTAATTGATAAACTTCGAGAGCTCGAATGATTCTTCGTGTGTCGTTGGGGTGAAGTCTGTTGGCGGTGGCGGCGTCAACATTTTTCAACCGGTCATGCAATGCTGCGTTGCCGTATTGCGATAAAAATTCGTCTTGAGCGTTTCGGAAATCCCAATCCGCATCTGGGCCATTGAAGACTCCTCGAAGGAGCGATCGCAAATACAGCCCCGTGCCTCCAATGAACAGGGGCACTTTTCCGCGTCCCAGAATGTCGCTTATGGCCGCTTCGGCGTGTTGAATATAGTCGGTGACGCTAAATGTTTCGTGGGGTTCAATCAGGTCAATTAAATGGTGAGGGATTTGAGCCCGTTCTTCGGCTGATGCCTTGGCGGTCCCGATGTCCATGTGCCGATAGATGGCCATAGAATCCAGAGACAGAATTTCGGCGTCCAGTTGCTCTGCCAGATGGAGAGCAGTTGCCGTTTTCCCCGAAGCCGTGGGACCGGTGAGGAACCAGCATTTTTTGAGTTGTTCAAGAGGAACGGTCAAGGGTTGTTGTCCGTGAGGGAACGAGCAAGAATGCCGCACACATTAATCAGCAAGCATCAGAGGCAAGTTATGTCCAATCGCCATTCGATCCAACCCGGCAGCAGTGTGAATCTTGCACAGATATCGACGTCGGGAAAGGACTTCTGCAAGGATCGAGACGACGCAGAGCGTGAATTTGCAGATCTGCGAGAAGAATTTATTGAATTGCAATCTGTTTTGTATGCCGAAAGCAAGCAGAGCCTTCTGATTGTGCTGCAGGCCATTGACGCGGGAGGCAAAGACAGCGCGATTCGAAAAATGACGGCCGGCGCAAATCCTCAGGGAGTCGAGGTCACCAGCTTCAAAAGACCGTCCTCACTGGAACTAAGCCATGATTTCCTGTGGCGGATTCATCAACGTTGCCCCGCCAAGGGCATGGTGGGTGTCTTTAATCGATCTCATTATGAAGACGTCTTAGTGGTTCGAGTCGACGATATTGTGCCAAAATCTGTCTGGAAGCCTCGTTACGAAGTGATCAACCAATTTGAAAATCACTTGGTACAAAGCGGAACAACAGTTTTGAAGTTCTTCTTGCACATTTCCAAGGATGAGCAGAAGGACCGATTTCAAGACCGCCTTGATCGCCCAGAAAAGCATTGGAAATTCGAAGCCGCAGATTTGGAGAAACGAGCTCAATGGGATGAATATCAGGAGGCCTTTGAAGACATGCTGAAGAATTGTTCGACACCCGAAGCTGAGTGGTACGTGATTCCTTCGGACCAAAAGTGGTACCGAGATCTGGCGATCATGAAGGTGCTTGTGAGAACTTTAAAAGACATGGACCCCAAGTTCCCCAAAGCCGACGATGTGGCTGGCATTGTGATTGATTGAACATGGCAGAATCCATCGCCAGTTGGGCTTTGTCGACAGTCGCCTTCACTGCCTTGCTCGCCCATGACATCTGTGAGGAACTGCCGACTTCTGCGTCATCTTCGGCTGTTTATACCGGCTATGGGAACTAGGCGTGTTTTTAAGACACTGTTGACGGTAGCTCAGCCGGTTTCTGATTCCCGAGACGCAGCAAAGGCGATAGGATGAGCGGCTGGTTCGCTGAAAATGAACTTGGAAATTGGGTTGAGAATCGTCACTGGAAAATGATTGTTCGTGGAAATCATTGTCAACGGCAAGGTGAGGCTGTTCACGTAATCGATCGAAGCCGCAGCACGGGCTGAAAATTTATGATTGGACCGACAGAAGTTTATCACTATGGCAAGACGGCAGGAGTCGCTCCGGCCGCCCGTCGTTCTCGTTGGCGCGCGATGGCCAAGGATATCATCAAACGCAGTGACAAATTGAATTCTTTGACAGACGAAGAGCTCACAACGGCGGGGCGAAAAATTCGCTGGGAAGCGAAATCTGGAGTCAGCCTTGAAAAGCTTCTGCCAGACGCTTACGCGCTTGTTCGGCAGTCTGCTCGTCGAGTCCTAAAGATGTCTCACTTCGAAGTGCAGATCATGGGGGCGATCGCGTTATTCGAAGGGCATATTGCAGAAATGCAAACCGGTGAAGGCAAGACGTTGACAGCAACGATGCCCTCTTTTTTACGAGCATTGCCGGGGAGCGGCTGCCATGTGATCACAGTGAATGATTACTTGGCAGAACGTGACTGCGAAATCATGGGCCCCGTGCACCGCAAACTGGGGCTGACTGTCGGAAACATTCTGGAACCCATGGAACCCGATGAACGTCGTGAAAACTATGCGGCCGATATCACTTATGGCACGTCGAAAGAAATGGGGTTTGATTTTCTTCGAGACAGGCTTCGCATGGGGGCCAGTCCCGATGATGGCCCGTCGCTTCGAAAGTTTGTTCGCACATTGCAAGGTGGGGAAGAGCCCGTTCAGCGAGGTCACTACTTTTGTTTGATCGACGAAGCAGACAGTATTCTGATTGATGAAGCTCGAACTCCACTGATCATCGGACTGACTCAACCCAATGACCCGGGGACAGTGAATCTGTTTCGCTGGAGCAATCGAGCAACCTTTCAATTGCAGCCTCAAGAAGACTACGTTTATGAACCAGATAAGCGGTCGGCTTGGCTGACAGATGATGGGTGTCGCAAAGTTGTGTTAATGGCCAAGCCATCGTTGATGAACAGTATGGATACGGAACGTATTTATACTCAGGTAGAAAAAGCGTTAACTGCCAAGCATGCGTTTGAAAAAGATCGTGACTATGTGATTGTCGATGACAAAATCATGATTGTGGACGAAGGCACTGGACGCATCATGGATGGACGTAAGTGGCAAGATGGCTTGCATCAAGCGATTGAAGCCAAAGAGCTTGTTCCGATCACTGCGGCAACCGGTGAGGCGGCTCGAATTACGGTGCAAAGCTTCTTTCGCAACTACACCAATCTGTGTGGTATGACGGGAACCGGGATACCGGCCAAACGTGAGCTATGGAAAACCTATCGTCTGAAGGTGACCATCATTCCAACGAATAAAAAGGGCCGACGAAAAGGATTGCCCGTTCGAGTCTTCAAGACGCAGGATGCAAAGCGTCACGCCATCGCGAAATCGATCGAGAAAATGAGAGACCAAGGACGCTGTGTGTTGGTGGGGACTCCTTCTGTGGAAGCATCGGAAGCATTGGCCGAACTGCTTCAGACTCACAACATCGAATCAAAGGTCTTGAACGCGAAGTATCACGAAGTTGAAGCTGAAATCGTAAAAGACGCTGGCAAGCCAGGCAAAGTGACAATCGCGACCAACATGGCGGGCCGCGGAACGGACGTGATTTTAAATAACGAAGTTCGCGAAGCTGGCGGCTTGCATGTGATCGCCACAGAAATGCATAGTTCAGAGCGAATTGATCGTCAGTTGATTGGTCGATCGGCTCGACAGGGAGACCCTGGTTCCTACCAGTTCTTTCTGTCATTGGAAGATGAATTGCTAAGGTGTCGTGAACCCAAGGAACTTCGCCGCCGCCAAAAGATGGCGATCACCAACAAGGCGGGAGAAATTGGAAAACGCTATCACCGCTTCTTTACCAAAGTGCAAAAGTTCCTTGTCAGATCACATCGCAAACAACGCAAAAGTCTGTTGAAGCAAGAGCGAATGCGTTTGGAACAGTACGAGAACATGGGCTTGGATCCCTACCTAGAGCTCACAGAATCATAGGGCCTGTGTCGAAGCTGGTGCGAAGCTTCTGGCTGGGACGTTCGCTGTGTCGGCTACGTTAGATTCCGCTACGCTCGGTGCTGCCACGCTCGGTGCCGCCACGCTCGGTGCCGCTACGTTCGGTATCGCTACGTTCGGCTCCGCCGCGCTCGTAGGCTCCGGCACAATGCTCGCCGTAACGAGAGACGCGACTGAGGATGCATTTGAACAGTCGATCACAAAAAAGAGTCCGACACAACATTGAATTGTGTCGGACTCTGGCGTGTGCGTTCCTTTGCTACTGCTGCTTGACCTGAACTTAAGTTGCTGCAGAAAGAATGGCGTTCATGTTTTGCTTGTACGCTTCGACTCCTGGTTGTCCGTAAGGATTGGTCTTCACTAATCGGCCTTCGACCACAGTGGCTAGCATCAGCATTTGGAACACTTGCCCCACCGTGTGTTCGTTAATCGTGGGCATGTGTACGGTTGCCGTCGGACGCTTGTCGTCTGCGTAGGCCTTGTTGGTTCCATCGCAGGCCGCCTTCAAAATGTTTGGCAACGAGAATCCAGCAAAGCGGTTCAGATTGTCGAAATCGTCTTCTCGTTTCGGCAACGACAATGGGTCTCCGATAGGTTCGCCGGGCCACAAATTGGTAATCAGTTTGTCTCGACGACCTTCCTGATGCTGTTGGCCTCGGCTGTGTAAGTCTCGAGTATTCACGATCGTCAGAGGTGTTGCTCCGATTTCTCGTTTGCCCAAACTTTCTGATAGCAGTTGATCGTACCAAAGGCCGATGGCTTCCAAGCGGCTGCCCCAAGTGGAAAGTAGACGAATGGTCATGCCATGATCCACTTCGAACGCGTGGCCCAAACTGGTGTAATCGAGCACCACGTTTTGGCCGTAGTCTGCTGAACGGAAGTTTTCTGTCATGTCTGCTGCACCTTGCAGCAACTGACGAATATCAATTCCCGCGATAGCAGCTGGCAACAGGCCAACAGGAGTTAACACCGAAAAGCGTCCTCCGATGCCATCTGGAATGGAAAAAATATCTTCGAAGCCAGCGGCGTCAGCGAGGTCTCGCAACTTCCCTGTGTCTCCGGTCACAGGCACGATGAGTTCTTTGACTTCATCTGCAAACTTTTGTTCAAGCAGGTCTCGGAAGTTTCGAAAGGCCAAAGCGGTTTCCAAAGTTCCGCCCGATTTGCTGATCACAATGACGGCCGTCTTGCCTTCTGGAGAAGACTTGTCGGTCGCATTTTCGGCACGTTGTTTCAGTAGGTTTAACAGCGCCTCTTGGTTGTCGGTATCAACATTCCAGCCTTCAAAATAGACTCGAGGACAGTTGTTCCGTTCAGTTCGAGACAGTTCGTTGTGGTACGGGCTTTTCAAAGCTTCCATCATGGCTCGCATGCCCATGTAGGAACCTCCGATGCCAAGGACCACAACGGAATCCACAGTGTTGCGGATTCGAGTGGCGCACTTTTCGAGTCGCGCCACTAAACTGTCGTCGCCCTGCTCTTTAAGATTCAGAAGAAGTTCTTCAGGCCACTGAATAAAGCCGGCGTCCAATGGTTCTTTTTCAGCAGGGAGATCACCGCCGCTTTGCCACAGTTCAACATCGGCCAACGTTTCTTCACGAGCCGCTTCGATGTCGGCTTTCAATCCTGCCAGACGTCCGTCAGCCAAGTAGCCGACAGCCGCGTCGCTGTTGTAAGAAATCAAACGAGTCATCAAGTTGCTCCTGCAGACTGAGAAAGTCTGCGTGTTGGTCGAAGAATTGCCTCTCCCGCAGGAGAGGGCCAGTTGAGGGCGTATGGTTAACGACCTTTGTGAAAATTTAAACCGAGCAGAGCAAAAAGCTGCATCGCATCAGGGATTCTCCGCTGATGTGGATGACATACGCTGCGATTTTGACTGTTTCAAGTCGGTCGAAAAAGCGTGGTCTTCAAACCACTTTTTTATGCGAGAGCTCTGCCCAATGCGTTCCTCGCTTTTCGAGGCACACGATGGGTTAGTCGTCTAAGACTTCAACGTCGTCGAAATCATCAAGCACATCCACTTGGTCAAGCACTTGGACATCGTCCAGAACTTCGATGTCATCAAGAACCTGAATGTCTTGAATCACTTCGATCTCGTCTAAGACTTCAATGTCATCCAGAACTTCGACATCGTGCAATGCTTCTGGTTCTTCGATGACTTGGATGTCGTCGACAACCGCGGGAGGATCGACGACTTCGACGATATCGAATGCTTCGATCATCTGAATTTCGTCGACATCTTCTTCGCTGTCAACTTCGTCAATCGACGGCAGTTGGAAGTTGCCATCGTCTTGTTCCACAAGCATCGATTCGCCAAATTGAAGAATGCCAGCATCTGACATCGAATTGCCGGTTGTGGCATCTTGAACTGCGTCAGCATCATTTTTCGCGATCGGTTGCAGTCGTCCAATGGAATCGTTTGCCGTTGCCGCATCTTGGGCGGGTGAATCGGCGGCCGTGTTTGCTTGAGGCGAAGGTTCGCGGTTTTGGCGAATTATTGCAGCCGCGTCAATTGAAACATCTTCGACGGCGGTGTCGTCTGCCAAGGCCGAGCCTGCTACACGTGCAGCCACTGGTGCAGCAGCCACTGGTACGACTGGCACTGGAGGAGCGAGCGATATACTGGTGATTTCTGAATCTTGACCTTGACTCGAAGTGCTTTGCTGTGACGGGGCGTCTTTGACGACGTGAATCAAAAATTTGATGGGCCCTAAAGCCAATTTCATGGTTGAGCCAACTTCAAACGCTTGGTTCGCTGGAAGTTTGACTCCGTTTAACCAAGTGCCGTTGCTGCTGCCAAGATCCATGACATAAACAACATCGTCTTTGAAAGTCACCGAGCAGTGTTTGCGGCTGACCTGAGAAGATGGCAAACGCAAACTGCATTCAGAACCACGGCCAATCACGACGTCCTGCCGTACGTTGATGCGTTTGGCTTTCGTGTTACCTTTTTTCAGTTCCAGAATGACTTTCATAGGTTTCGAATTCCACGTCGGTGCGACGGATGCTGTCTTCAATGAACACCAGAAGGTGCCAAAACGTCACTAGGCAAGCAAGTGCCATTTGCCCCATTATTTTAAATCGTTCAGCCTTCTGCCCATGTGTCGCATGCAATCGGAGCGGTAAGCCCAGTTTGCGGTAGAAGTCGCCGAACGCGGCTCGCCAGTGAAATTCGTGATAGTCGTTGCAGCCCCTCATTGATAGAATCGCACTGCTGGGCTCAACAACCGCTTTTCGAGAAATTCGGTGGTTCTTGTAAACGCGACGTCAAGGCGGAATCCACGGTCAATTTTTAACTTATTTCGTTGTGAGTGGAGCAAAAACAGAAGATGAAAGCAGACTGGGAAGCATTCACCGATCGAACGATCGAAGCAGCAGAAGTTCGCTTGCTGGGGCTGACGGATGCGATGTCTGTGTTGGCTTTGCAAAAACTGATGGTGCACGACGTACGGATGCAACGAACCATAAGTGCTTCGGTTTTAATTTGTGAACATCCGGCGATTGTGACGGTCGGTCGAGACGGCACAATTTTGGATTTACCGACAGACAAACGAGAACTGGAAGCGAAGCTGATTCAGGTGCTGCGAGTTGACCGAGACGGAGGCACATTGCTGCATCAACCCGGACAATTGGCCGTCTATGTGATTGCGTCGCTGGAAGAATGTGGAATCGATCTGCCGCAGTATCGTCGCCGACTTCAGCAGGCCATGGTGAACGTGTGTCAAGATTCTCAGGTCAAGGCTGCCAGTAGGGATGGTGATGAAACGTGTCTGTGGGGACGGCAGGGATTGCTATGTGAATTCGGGATTGGAACCGATCAAGCCGTCACGACCTTTGGTGCCTTCCTGAATGTGGGATGCCGTCTGGATTTAGCGAAAGTGGCGGGACGAGGGCTACAGGGGCAGCGAATTTCATCGTTGAATAAAGAACGCAATCGACCGGCTTTGATGTCTGATGTGCGGGCCTCTGTTACTAAACAGGTGTGTGAGCAGTTGGGTTATTCCGAATACCACATTCACACAGGTCACCCTTTCCTTGCTCGAACTCGTAAATTCACGGGCGAATCGGTGCATGCGGAATCGCTATTGAACTTTTCCAGCGACCAACAACG
Source organism: Fuerstiella sp. (assembly GCA_039974975.1). Lineage (GTDB taxonomy): Bacteria > Planctomycetota > Planctomycetia > Planctomycetales > Planctomycetaceae > Fuerstiella. The sequence continues at coordinate 102,618 of JBDWHY010000158.1, forward strand.
ATAAAATGGGTGGTCGAGCCGGTTTGAGATCGGATCCTGGCTAAGATACTCGTTCCGTTTTGTAGACAAGTTTCGTTTTACAAGACGGTTTCGCCGAACTGAACGAAAGCCCTCCTGTTGAAGCATCTTGCGGCCCTGCTCATTGTGGCCTCAAAATGTGCGACTTCGATGATTGTCATGAGATCGAATTCGTCTGCCGAATCTGTTGATCTTATTCAAAAAATCAGCATGGTGCGGCAATTCTGAAGGTGAGTGTTTATGAATACGATTTGCAGCAAGAGATTGTCATGAGCTTACTAAATATCATCGATGAATCGACTCCGGAACCCCCTAAGCGACGCCTGCCCAAATGGCTGAAACGCCCGCTGCCTCAGGCTGGCATGGCTTACACCGATGATGTCATCGAAGATCTGAAGCTGGAAACGGTTTGTGAAAGTGCCAAGTGTCCGAATCGGACGGAGTGCTGGAGTCAGCAAACTGCCACATTCATGATTGGCGGAAACGTGTGCACACGACCGTGCGGTTTTTGTTCGGTTCCAAAAGGCAAAACGACGTCATTAGAAATTGATGAACCCGATCGAGTTGCCGAGGCGGCCGAACGGCTTGGTCTTAAGTACGTCGTGATCACATCGGTGACTCGAGATGATTTGGCGGACGGTGGAGCAGAACACTGGTACGAAACTGTTCTGGCAGTTCGGAACCGAACGGGAGCTCAGGTCGAAGTGTTAACTCCCGATTTTCGCGGTAACAAAGAGGCGATTTCGCGAGTCATTCAGGCGGCTCCTGACGTCTTCAACCACAACACAGAAACAGTGCCTCGGCTGTATCACAAAGTTCGTCGCAACGCGGAATACCAGCGCACTTTGGATCTGCTTCAGCAGGTTAAGGATGAAGCTCCAGACATGCCGACCAAGAGCGGTTTGATGTTGGGGCTTGGGGAAACTCGAGAAGAGTTATTGGATGTCTTTGCCGACTTGCGAGCTCACGGTTGCGACATGATTACTTTGGGGCAGTACTTGCAACCGACGGGCGAGCACTTGGCAGTGGAGCGCTATGTGCCTCCTGAAGAATTTGATGAAATCGGAGACATCTGTCGCAAGATGGGTTTTCGAATGGTGGCCAGCGGTCCATTCGTTCGCAGCAGTTATCACGCGGGTGAAATGACGGACCACATCGACACGGGCAAGCAGCCGGAAATGATGAATGTCTGATCAGCAGCAGATTGTTCTGGCGATCGAAACGTCTGGTGTCGAAGGCGACCTGGCGGTTTGCACAGCCGATGGTTCCGTGTTTGAATCTCGCATCGGAATCGACGGCCGCCGACATGCTCAAACTTTGGTGGCTGAAACGGGGGCTTTGCTGGAAACCGCTGGCATCCGCCCATCCGAAATCTCAGTCGTTGCCGTCAGCAACGGGCCCGGCAGCTTTACCGGGCTGCGAGTTGGCACGGTGTTCGCCAAGACCTTGGCTTGGGCGAACAACGCGAGGCTCGTCGACGTGGATAGTCTGCAAACTGTGGCCTGTGCGGCCAAGCCATCGCAATCAATTGTCACTGCCATCAGTGATGCTCAGCGTTCTGAAGTGTTTGTGAACCGCTATTCGGCTCCGGATGAATTTGGCATTCGTCATGCTTTGGACGAACTATCAATTGTTTCGGTGGAACGGCTGAATCAACAGTTTTCGACGGGGCACCATGGAATTTTGACCGGCGCCGCTGTTGGCAAGTTTGCCAAGCAACTGCAGAATTGCGCTGTGACTGAATCTTCTGTGTGGCTGCCTCAGGCACGCTGGGTGCAGGCGATTGGGCGTCAACGGGCGGTCCAAAAACGTTTTGCCGACATCGCGACTCTTGAACCGGTGTATGTGCGTCGCAGCTATGCGGAAGAAAAAGTGGATTCACAAAACGATTGAACTTTTTAGCTTGGCCGTGTTTCTGAGTTGTCTGATTTCCGCGCTGTCTGATTCCTTCGCTGCCTCACATTTGCGGTCGATTTCATCTCATCCCATTGTGGTTGTTAAAGATGTCGGATGTGAACGTGCTTTTGTCAGCCGCTTTTTTGAGACGCTTTGTTCGCAGAGCTTTGTTCGCAGTGTTTGTGGGCCGGGTCATTTTTTAATTGAGCCGAAATTCTGGTGACTGTGTTGGTTTCCCTCTCACGTGCCACGCATGAGCGGCGGCGAGTGAGTACACTTTGGCTTTGAATTTCTGCCAGTTTTCACCGCCCTGACCAAGACTCATGACCGACATCATCGAAGGCAGTATCTACGACTATCCCAAGTATTATGACCTGCTGTTTGGGTCAGATTGGAAAGCGGAGTTCGATTTTCTTGAGGCCTGCTTTCCGAAGCACTGTGGTCGAAAGGTGAAGCGCATTTTTGAACCCGCGTGTGGCACTGGGCGATTGCTGGTAAAGCTGGCCAAGTCGGGGTACGAAGTGGGAGGCAACGATCTGAATGAAAAGGCGATCGATTTTTGCAATGCTCGGTTTGCTCGTTTGTCGTATCCCAAATCAACGGTCGTCGCAGATATGTCGGACTTTAAGGTCAGAAAGAAGTACGACGCCGCCTTCAATTTGATTAACACGTTTCGACACCTTCCGACGGAAGCCATGGCGGTTTCTCATTTGAAATGCATGGCGGACGCGTTAAATGTCGGAGGAGTTTACTGTCTGGGAATTCATCTGCTGCCAACCAAAGGTGAGCGGATGGAGGAAGAAGCTTGGACGGCTCGACGGGGACACCTGCAGATCAATTCGTACATGTGGAGCAAAGGGCTGGATACCAAGGGCCGCAACGAACCTCTGGGAATCACTCTGGATATCTATACTCCGACGAAGCACGAACGCATTGTCGACCACATGGATTATCGCACGTACACCAAGCGACAGTTTGAAACTTTGATGAAGAAGGTGCCCGAACTGGAAGTCGAAGCGGCCTACGATTTTGCTTACGACATCGACCAACCCATTCAGGTTGATTCGGCGACCGAAGACGTGGTTTTTGTTCTGAAAAAAACGAAGGCCAAATAGCATGACGACTGTCGTTTTCGCAAGTTCGTATCTGCTGTCTGCTGTCTGATGTCTGATGTCTGCTGTCTGCTGTCTGATGTCTGATGTCTGATGTCCGCAATCCCTAAAGTCGCCCTAACCGGAACTTGCCTTAGGTTTTGATGCCAGAGCTTCATGCTTGGCCTGACATTTGTTGGTTTTTCAGGGCTTTGGAGCAGACAGCCTCGAAAAAGGTTGTTGTTAGGATGTTGAATGGTGAAACTGGGTAAGCCACGGCGGCAAAATGAGTTCAGGCAACGTTGACCGTCTTTGAAGGCGGGAATTGCTGCAAGGCGGCCCCTGAACTTCGCCGATGAAACAAGGGCACGTGTCGTTATTCGTAGGACATTTTTGACGCATCAGCTGTGTGTCAGTTTGGGACTTGAGGAATCAAATGAGCATAACCGGAAAAGTTTGTCTTTCGATTGCTTTGATTCTGTGGCTGATGCTATTGGCTCCCATTCCGGGCGTTTGGGGCGGCTGGGCTCCGAAGCTGTTACTTGCTCATAATGAATGGGCGGCCGAGCTTCGCACGGCCAAGGCGGCAACCGAAGCAATTGTGAAGACCGAAGCAACTGCTCGACAGGACCTAAACATCGCAATTACAGATGTCCAAGCCGTGACCTTTGGCTGGGACAAATTTTGGACTGTGCCTGCTCGAGGACAGGGCGATCAAACGTCTCCGACGATCACCAAGCAGGCAGGCGGACGGTTGATTGTTTCGAACCTTGGTTCTGATCAGGGGATTGCTGATACCACAGAATTGGTGAACGGGCAGCAACAGCTTGTCCAGCCAGTGATCCACGCGTTTTACGGTGGAGCCAACGGCGAATCGTATGCGGGTGAATTTATCGCCACAAATATCACAGCCGCCAGCATGGTGTTGCAGCCAGTGCACACCAATCCGCCTCAGTTTGTTCAACTGTGGGACGTGAATGCCGCTTGGCGACTTCGCACACTGATCCCCGCCGGTGATCGAACGGCACTTGATAGCTTGTATCGCCAACGCCGTCGACTGGGTGAACTGACTTCAGAACTGACAGCCAGTACCACAAGACAACAATCTTTGTTGGAATCGGCTCAGTCAGGTCTGGCAACTCGCAAAGGCGAACTCCTTGGCAATGCGTCGAACGTGGCGATCGATAACCGTCCTGAATACAAAGACGGTCTGCTACTGGTGACCGAGTTAACAGAAGAACAACGTAATCAGTTGGCTCTTGAAGTCGACACGCTACGTCGTCAGATTCTGTCGCAAATTGAAGAGCGAGAAACGCTGATTGAAGAACTTCAGGAGAATCTGAATAAGCTGCCCAGCGGCTCCAGCCAGGCTCAAATCGCACGTGGACCATCCAACGATTCCACTGAGTAAACCTTGCCTTCAAGTGCACAGCGAATGTTGAGTTCCGATGCCTGACGACGTTCAGGTTCAGCGTCAGGAATCAAACTATGACTTCAATGATCCTGAGACCGAACGGCAGTTCAGTTGTTGTTGCGATGGAATCTCGAAGTCTGGCGACTTCGGCTCAGATGAAGCCATGACATTCGTCATGAGATTCAGCGTCCGCCAGTGACGCTAGGACTTTCCGAGTCCCAGTGAAAGTTCGCCGTCCATGCATCGCGACATAGTTGTCGATCAAAACAACATCGGTGGTCTGCCAGTTCATGTCATAGGTCAAGGTTTCGGCGAGATCGGCGACCTGTAAAACGGTGTCTCGATGCAAAGGTGTGCCGTCTCCCAACGTGATTGCTTTGGCGGGATCATTGCGGCCATCCTTCCAACCTTTGAAGGCTGCAATCAGTTGGTTAAAGAATACTTTGCGTCCGCATGAAAGCTGATGGACGGCGGGTAGCACGGCCGTTGTTGCTTTCAGGCACCCATCGTCCAGCCATTCCCAGCTGTAATTTAAGTCCGACATTTTTCGTTCAGCGTCGGCCTTCGATTCAGCTCGAAAAGTGCTTGGCCAACTTCGCCCCATTCCCGATTTCGCGTCGTCGGTTCCGGGCATCACAGTCGTGTACTTCAGTCCCTTGGTTTCGCATGCGGCCGCGAATTCAGGAAGCCGTTCTTGCATGGCTTCGAACAGCCAGTCAGACCGGCAAAGAGGCGTCGCGCCGCCAGATTCTGCGGCCTTCTGGCAAAAGAAAAATAGCTTTGAAGGAAACAGGGGCGTTTGCGCCATCTCGTGATGCAGGTAGATGGTGACTTCAGCGGGCGCTTCGTTGGCAGAAAAGATTCGGTCCGTAAAGTTTGTGCGAACGGCGTTTGATAGCGATTTTCGATATTCGAAATTGTCGTACCCGAACGCCGTAACAAATCGATCAAAGTCTTCTGCCGTGTGGATCGGCAGTCCTCGGAAGAGCACGGCCCCATTTTCACTGGCTGATTGAGTCAGCTCTTCGACGTTTTTAATGACCCATTGAACGGCTTGATCCAAGTTGGTTTTACAATCGTTGGCGATCCAAGCGACGGGGAAACTGCCTGAGTGTCTGGTTTGCTGATCTGGAACCGAAGCTGGTTCTAACATGGAATTGGCCCTGTCATGGTAAAACGCGGACGTCATGGACACCGTTACGATCCGGTGGTTTTTTAGAAACGTTCATTTTGAGGTGTCAAGTATTGCAGTATTTGGCCGCTGTTGGTGCTGGAATCACCCGAATTCCGTGATCAGTCTAACTGAAGTCGTATGGGACTCGCTTTGATGTATTCCCTTTAGTATGACATAAGTCGACACCTTGATTGTGCAACCTGACTACTGATGATCCGTGCCACGACACACTACCTGTGTGGTAAGTTTTGCTGAGGGATTATGTCATTACCTGGCGCCAACGATGAAACAACTGACGCTGAAGAAGTGGATTCATCTGTCGATGAAACTCGAGCGGAAACAGTATCGTTTTCATCACACCGCGATACAGCGATGCAGTCATCGTTTCGAGCGAGGCCAGATCGCATTGGTGCCTTCGATCTACAGCAGGTGGTTGGTACCGGCGGATTTGGAGTCGTCTTTCGTGCGTTGGATACAGTTTTGGGCCGCACGGTGGCTGTCAAGATTCCCAAAGACGAACCAGACGACGAAGCAAAGGCGGCCTTCCTAATGGAAGCTCGCGCCGTTGCGAATTTGGACCATGTGGGCATCGTCCCGGTTTACGACGCTGGCGAGATTGATGGGCAATGTTATCAGGCTTCAGCGTATTGCTCTGGTGGCAATCTTGCGTCATTGATCGAATCTGGGTTCACTTTTTCGTGGAAGACAATAAGTGAAATGGTGGAGCAGTTGGCTCTGGCGATGCATCATGCCCATCAACGCGGAGTGGTGCATCGAGATCTGAAGCCTGCGAATATCGTGATTGTGGAACCCGTTGAAACAGAAGGTACGGTTCCCCTTTTACGGATCACAGACTTCGGCTTGGCTCGAGTTCTCGAAATGCAACAGGAACGCTCACAGAGCAGTCAGCTTGTGGGGACGCCCTGCTACATGGCTCCCGAACAACTTTCTGATACGACTCGCCACAACCCCGAAGCCTCTGACCTCTACAGTCTTGGCGTCATCTTGTATGAACTTCTGTCTGGACAGAAACCATACGAAGCCAAATCGTTTGTCGGTGTGATTGACCAAATTCGTAATTGCTCACCCAGAGCGCCTTCGAGCATTCGAGAAGACGTTCCTGCTGATCTTGAAATCATTGCCTTGAAGTGCATGAGTGAAGATCCTGCAGATCGCTACCCTGACTGTCAGGAATTGGCATTGGAATTAAGACGTTTTGCGAATGGCGAACGGATTCAAAGCTATCGTCCCACGATCACCGACCGTGTGATCAGATGGTTAAAGTCTCCTCAACGAATGCTTGAAGCGGGCGGCCTGTCGATGTTTATCGGTCTGGCGAATCCGGTCTGGATTGTCATGGTCTTAGTGGCTGTTGTGGTTGAAGGCCTTGAAGCAGACATGACTGCAGAGATGATCCCGCAGGCGCTGTTTGTGTGTTTCGGGCTGGCAGCGCCGCTGGCTTACTTTGGGTATCAAACGTGGATAGGCAGTCGAAAGTGGCTGTTGGGCGGGTTTTTGTTTTCCACTGTCTGTCTTTGCATGGTGATTCCTCCTTTGTTTGGAAATGTCTATGTGTTTCCAGGCCTTTACGAGCGATACCCTTTGGGCCGAATTATTGCCTATTCACTTTTGACGATCGAACACAGCATTCAAGTGACTCAGTACGCCTTGCTACTGTTGGTGAAACGCAATCAGTTTTCCCGCCGTAGTGGTAGTGCGGCGAGCTAAAACCGAGTTCTCTGTTTCGACGTGCGGCGGGTAGAAGTTTGTTCTCTATTCAGCTGGGACTATGGTTGAAGGCCTTGATGAGCGTATCATTTCAGTGACACGTGCTTTTGCTTGTCGCTGTTTGAAGTATCAGAATGAAAAGCCAACAGGAAATGTCTGCAGCTGAAGCGAGTGATGAAACCAGCGATTTGGAAGAAGACTCGTCCTCTTCTGATTCCATGAACGCTAAGACCAAAACACTTTCATCTGACGATAGCGACATCTCAGAAGCAACGTTTCGTCTCCAGCCTGAACGCATTGGCCATTTTCAACTGCAGCACGTGATCGGGACGGGTGGCTTCGGAATTGTGTATCAAGCGATCGATACTGTGTTGGGACGAACCGTTGCAATCAAGGTTCCTCGAGACTATCCAGACGACGAAGCCAAAGCCATGTTCTTGATGGAGGCTCGAGCAGTGGCTCGTTTGGATCACGCGGGCATCGTCAAAGTTTACGATGCTGGCAAGGTGCAAGGACAGTGCTATCAGGTGTCCACGTATTGCTCGGGAGGAAACTTGGCTGCGTTGCTGGAATCCGAGGCCACTTTTTCTTGGCAAACGATTGCCAAGATGATCGAGCAGTTGGCCCATGCAATGCAGCATGCTCATCAGCGTGGGATTGTGCATCGAGATCTTAAGCCCGCCAATATTGTGTTGGCAGAACCTCATGATATAAACATCAAAGATTTTGTCCCCGAACTACGCATCACCGATTTTGGTTTGGCTCGAATCGTTGAAATCCAGCAATCTCGTTCTCAAAGCAGCCAGCTTGTCGGGACGCCGTCTTATATGGCTCCCGAACAGTTCTGCAATTCTATTCGATGCAATCCCGAGCTATCCGACATCTACAGCCTTGGGGTGATTTTTTACGAACTGTTGACCGGACAGAAACCATACGACGGAAAATCGTTTATCGAGGTCGTCGATCAAATTCGAAATTGCTCGCCCCAAGCACCATCTTTGCTACAGGAAGGAATACCTGCAGAACTTGAGATCATTGCTTTGAAATGCATGAGCGAAGATCCTGCGAATCGGTATGCAAGCTGTCAGGAACTGGCAATGGAATTGAAACGGTTTATCAATGGTGAACCGATTCACAGTTATCGTCCATCAAGAACTGACCGGCTCATGAGATGGTTACGGTCGCCGAAGCGGATGATTGAGACGGGCTTTTTGTCCATCATCATCGGCGTAGCAACCCCTCTTTGGATCTTCATGATTTTGGTTGCCGTCGTCTTAGAAGGTCTCGAAGCAGACGTGACGGCCGAAATGATCCCGCAGGCGTTGCTTGTGTGCTCTGTCGTGCTGGCTCCGCTGATCTACATCGGAAACCAAACTCGACGTGGTCACCGAAAGTGGTTTTGGGCAGGACTTGTCTTTTCTGTGGTGAGCCTATGCCTTGTGGCCCCTCCGTTGTTTGGAGACATCTATGTCTTTCCAAAGCTGTACGAACGGTATCCGCTTGGACGAATCATCGCGTACTCGTTGCTGTCTCTCGAGCATCTGATTCAAGTTGTTCAGTACTCTGTTTTGCTGATCATTAAACGAGATCAGTTTGCTCGTCGTGCCACGACAAGTGAGTGATTTGATACGGCTTGAGTCTCCCAAGAGCTTTCCAGCTTTCGTTCGCTCAACAGATTCAGGCGTGCCAGCTGCAGCTGCCAACAGCCACTTAACGAGTTCTTTGAAACAGTGATTTTATTCTGTTCTTCAGCGACCTTGATTCCGCGGCGGGTTTCAAATTCGACTTAATGAGTTTGTTCTTCGCAGTGTTCGCTGGCGGTAGGTTTTGGAACGACGCTGCGCGGAAAACATTGGCTGCATCTTGCTGACCAGTCGCACTTGTTGGCGGATTGGTTGGTTGTAATTCCGAGTCTGGAACCAGCGAGGGGGCGTTTGATTTTCTGTCATAGCCTTTTAGATCGAATGCTTGCTCGGAAGGCACTGATCCGTTTTCGTATCGACGACTGTTTTCTTGTGGGACGAGACTCTTGGGATAGCAGGCGTCTTCGAACTTTCGACCGCCCGGTCCGATGGAAGCGTAGCGTTCTTCGCTAAACACCACGCCGTGGGTGTCGAGAATTGTTCCCGTCGATTCTTCTAGCGACGCGAGTGCCGTGTTGTATTGAGTCAATGCATTGGCTTCACTGGATACGGCGTCTCCCCACGCGGTAATTGCCTGCAGGACGTTCAGGAAAATGACCAGTCCGGCTTCTTCGGCTTTCAGTTGCACATCGAGATTCTGACGGGCGGCGGCTCGTGTTTCTTTGAATGCTTCATATTGAGCATAAAGCTGATCGAGACTGCGAACGGTGGTCGCCAATTCGTGTTCTGTTTGATGCAGTCCCTGAGAAATATTGGCTCGATCACGAGCAATCACCAGCTGTGAATTCCTTAGGGACGCTCGAGAAGATCGAAGTCCCACTGGGACTTCAAAAGTCACCCCGAGCGTCCAGTTGGGATTATCATTCAGCTGGCTACTCACAATGTTCCTGTTTGCCGCACGACCTCGAAGACCATTCCAGCTTTGAATGGCCCGAGCATTCAGTTCGGGCCGAGCTAAATTGTCTGCTTGTATCAGGCGTTGTTGATCGGCCAGCAGCACGAGATGCAGTTCAATCAAGTCGGGGCGACGACGTTGAGCGGTTTCCACCAATTCCACCCACTGGAATTCAAGACGATCTCGCGTCGGAGGAGTCGATGGTACCAATCTTTGTCCATCTTCTGGCGGAATGCCGAGCACATTGCGAAGCGCGGCTTCACGTTGAATCACATTGGCTTGTGCAAGAACCAAGTTGGCCTTGAAGTTGGCCAACGCAAGGCGGGGTTGAGATACGTCTCCGATATCAATCAAGCCAACTCGAAACTGAGCTTGGTCACGATCGAATGCAACTTTTGCCTGTTCGACTTGCTTTTCCCGTGCCCACAGTTCAGTACGTGCGGCAACCAGTGACCAGTAGCCTGAAATCACTCCTTGCACCAACCGTTGCACTTGACTCTTGTAGGAAAAGAAAGAGCGATCAACGTTTAGCTGAGCAATGACAATGGGCGCTTCATTGAATGCTGTGCCTGCACCTGCAAGCAGTGGTTGAGTATATTCCAGTTCAATCTCTGGTCGGTTGTTACGCGACAGCGGACCAAAATCGTCGTATCGCCACTGGTTGTTAAACCGCATCGTCGCTGTCCCGCCAAGCCGATTTCTTCGCTGCAGTTGCAAAGTGAAATCGTTTCCTCCTGTCTGACTTCCGTTCGGAAGGGCATTCAACGGATCGAGCTGATCGAACTCAGCGCCAGCGAGTTCTGATTTTCGCCACGAGCTGTTTGCCAGAAAAACGGGATCAAAATTGGCTACTGCGTTATCGATTGCAGTGGTGGCAATCGCGGTTTCATAAATGTTCTGTCCGCTATTGGATGCGGAGATTCCTGTTAAAATTCGAATCACTTCAGCGTGATTTAGGGCAATGCGGATCGCCTCATCCAAGGGCAACAGACGCTCAATCGCAGTGACGTCTTTGGAGTGAACGGTGACTGGAGCAAGGCTAGCGGGGCGTGTTGTCAGCGGCAGGTCACGTTCAGAATGCCAGCGGATCGAATGCTGATCTGGGACAGACCGCTGAGCACAAGCTGTCGACGGCCAACTGGCGGTCGACATCGCTGCCAGCACTAAGTATGTGAACAGCCGAACGCTGGTCTGCGATCGATGACGTCGACAAGACGACGCAATGCGCAGCGGCCGCGTGAGCTTCCCGCTGATTATCCATGATCGAGAGGTTGAAGCATTCATATCAGATTGATCGACAATATCGGTCAACCACGAGATCGGGTTTCAACTGCGGTGCTTGATCTACGGATTGCGCTTGTAGATTATTCAGTCTCTATCGCATGTAACGACTGGAATGCTTCGTCAAAATCAGGTGTATCCGTTTCAATCCGCCCATCCCGTAGAACCAGAATCCGCTTGGCGTTTCGAGCCACTCCTAAATCATGAGTCACCAAGATAACGGTGATCCCATTTTCTTCGTTCAAGCGTCGGAACAGTTGGATGACTTCTTTGCTGGTCGTTGAATCTAAGTTTCCCGTGGGTTCGTCTCCCATCAGCATGGAAGGCGAATTCACAAGTGATCGAGCAATGGCAACTCGTTGTTGTTGACCTCCTGATAGCTGGCTAGGGTGGTGGTCGAAGCGATCCCCTAAACCTACGAGATCCAGCATTTCTCTTGATCGCTTGCGACGCTGCCGCCCCGACATTCCTCCTGAATACAGCAGTGGCAGTTCGACGTTTTCGACCGCAGACGTACGATTTAAAAGATTGAAGTTCTGGAAGACAAAGCCAATGTGCTTGTTGCGAATCAAAGCGCGGTCGTTGCGAGACATCGTCGCAATTTCTGTGTTGGCTAGGCGATAGCTTCCAGAAGTTGGGCGGTCCAAACATCCGAGGGTGTTCATCAATGTCGACTTGCCAGATCCTGACGGGCCCAACAACGCAACGAACTCGCCCTTTTCGATGTTTAAAGTTGTTTCGCGCAGGGCATGAACTTGGATTTCTCCAAGGTCATAAGTCTTCTGAATTTCGTTTAGCTCGATGAGCGCCATTTGTGATCTTTGATGTGCGGTTTCAGGTCAAGATAAACGAGGCCGTTGATTATTCGTATCTCAATGCATCAATCGGATCCAAGCGACTGGCCCGCCAAGCGGGATAAAGACCAAAGACCATCCCCACGATGGCTGCAAAAATCATGGCAACAATGGCTGCCGGAATGGAAACAACAACGGGCCAGTCAGAACCGGGACTCAGTTCATTGATCAGCTTGGTGAAGCCAACAGATGCTCCGATTCCCAGCGACATTCCGATGGCACCTCCGAAGCAAGATAGCACCACTGATTCAATCAGAAACTGAATCAAGATGTCTCTGCCACGAGCTCCGACCGCCATGCGAATCCCAATTTCACGCGTTCTTTCGGTGACAGAAACCAACATGATATTCATGATGCCGACTCCGCCAACAAGCAGTGAAATTCCAGCAATCGAAGCCAATAAAGCTGTCATCATGCCCGTAATTGTGCCCATTAGTTTGCCAATTTCTTCGCTGCTGTGAACTTCGAAATCCATTTTTTCGCCATTCGCAATCCCGTGGCGGTCTTTCAGCAACTGCTGGATTTCTCGAGTCGCTGTGATGACTAATTTGGGAGACTTCGCAGCCACAAAAATCGCATTCACATCGTCGAAACTGGAACCTTGGATCCGTCGTTTAACGGTCGTGTACGGCATCAGCAGTACGTTATCTTGATCCTCACCCGTTAGTCCGGCTCCCTTCTTTTCCAGAACTCCGATGACAGTGAAGGGGATGTTGCCAATGCGAATCGATTCTCCCAGAGGGTTTGTTGTTTGGAACAGTTCTTTCACCAACGTGTAGCCCAACACGCATACTCGATTTCCAGATTGAATATCTGACGGTTGAAAGAAGCTGCCTGCCTGAAGCTTCCAAGCGCGGATCGTCAGATAGTCGACTCCAACGCCGAATTCCTCTTGCGGCTGCCAGTTGTTGTTTCCTCGAACCACCGGCTTGCCAGCTCCGACTAAAGGGCTGACGGCCAGCACGGAATCCAGTTCGTTGCGAATCGCAATTGCATCTGCTTCTGTCAGACTGGGCCGGCTTTGACGCACTCCGTTGCGGCGTTCACTGCGAGCTGTCACGAACAGAAAGTTTGTGCCCAGCGATTGCAGTTCGTTTTGAATGAGTTGCCCCGCACTTGTGCCGATGCTGACCATGGTGGTGACAGCGGCGATGCCGATGACGACACCAAGAACAGTCAGTGTGGCCCGCATCTTGTTGCGTCCGAGTGCTCGGATAGCGACGGAAATGGTAAGTAGAAAACCCATCTGGGTGTGGTTTCTATGGTTTGGTTTGCAATCCGACAACGACTTTGTCGCCAGCCTTCAGGTCTCCACCAACAATTTCGCGAAACAGATAGTCACTGACTCCTACCTGCACTTCCACGGCCTTCAATTTTTCACCGTCTTGGATCCACACATGCCGTCGCGACATCGACGATGCATCTTTGGCCGCTTCATCCAATGGCTTGTCTTCAAGGTTGGTGCGATCTTCTTCGTCTTGACTTTCCAAGCTGAATGTTAGGTCTAGTTTGGCATGATCATCGGGATGAACATATTCCTTGTTTTCTGGCAGGTAGCGAAGGGCGGCTGCGGGAACCTTCAGGATGTCCTGTTTTTCTTCAACTAAGAATGTCAGTTCGGCCGTCATTCCCGGCAATAGTCTCATTCCGGGATTCGGAGTGGCCACGATGACGGGGTAGGTGACGACATTCTGAGTCATCGTTGAACTAAGCCGAATTTGTTCGATTTGGCCTTCTTCAAAAAGTTCATTGGGATAGGCGTCGACCTTAAACACGACGTTGTTGCCAAGTTCTTGAGCCTTTCGAATCAGGCCGATGTCTGCTTCATCGATTGATGCAAAAATGTGCATCTTTTCTTTCATGTCCGGAGCAATCACAAAAAGTTCGGGAGCCTGAAACTGAGCGGCAAGAGTTTGACCCGGTTCGATTTTTCGGTCGATGACAATGCCATCAACGGGCGAAGTGATTTTTGTGTAGGCCAAGTTGGCCTCTGAATTCTGAAGATTGGCTTTGGCTTGGTCGACAGATGCCTGGGCAAGAACCAATTGTGCATCTAAGCCAATGCGTGCAAAATGGAACTGATCCATTTCGGTCCTTGAGATAAAATCTTTGTTTTCTTTTTGCAGTTGCAGCGACCGCTGCTCGTCGTTGACAGCTCGTTGCAGCTGAGCTTGAACTCGCTGCACTTCGGCTTCCCGACTGGCCAATGCCGCTCGGTCACCTGCCACGGCCGCCTTGTAGATGCGAGGGTCAATTTCTGCCAGTAGTTGCCCCTTGGTGACTTCGTCGTTGAAGTCAGCATAAAGTTCTTCGATTGGTCCGGATACGAAGCTTCCCACTTGAAATGGCAATACGGGGCGAACATCTCCCGTGGCATTTCGGGTGATCCGAATATTTCCTTTTTCGATTTCTGCAGTACGAAACGAAGGTTTGTTACGTTCCTTCATCCACGCAGACCCTTTGATCCAGCCGATATAGCCAAGGCATCCAAGAGCCGCGAATACGATGAGCAGTCTGAAGAAGAAACGCATGGGGTCACTGTGTGAAGGGAAGCAGGCTGGGACTGCGAACGGTAACGATACCAAATCAATGCTGCGGAACTTTTGAGCCAACACTGACATTACAGTCGGCTAAACTGCTGCCATCTGATGATGTCATGAAGCACTGTTCGTAGCCCAGTTCGCATCATTGCCAATTTTCTTTGGCAAAGACAGGGGCAGTTAACAGATTCGTATTCAATGACGGAATCCCGTGCCACGTTCCAATTGCACCAGGCTCTGTCTCTGAGTTCCAACTTCACGAGGAATCTGGAAATCAACACGGTGCTTGTCGCATTTTTTTAGCACCTACGGCGGCGAACGCCTTGCCGCTCACCAATGAAGGGATAGAGCCTAGGGAGCTCGCTTCTTCAACTTGCGTTGAAGTGTTCGACGAGGAATATCTAGTAGCGCGGCAGCGCGAGTAATATTGCCCGAACATTCCTTGAGGATTCTCTGAATATGATTCCATTCCGCTTCAGCCAATGACGGGGCCTGAATGGCAGAATCGTCGTCCGCCGCAAAGGACGCAGGAGTAGATTCAAAGGCGGCCAACACTTCAGTGGCGTCGGCTGGCTTTGTCACATAATTGATGGCTCCGGCGTGAATCGCAGAAACAGCGTTTGAGATGCTGCCAAATCCCGTCAGCACGACGACCTGAGTTTCAGGAGAGAGCACGCGAATTTGCTTTAGAAATTCAATGCCCGTCATGCCCGGCATTTTTAAGTCGCAAACCGCTTTTGTGGGCTGAAAGTCATGCAGCAACCGAACCGCCTCGTCTCCGGATTCAGCCGACACCACCGAATACCCTCGACTAGAAATCGCGCGCGACAAATGAATTCTTAAGATTTCATCGTCGTCTACAATTAAAAATGATTCCGTCAAAGCGTTTCCCACCTTGTCGCTGAATACTTCGGCTACCGTTTGTCTTTGCCTGCTGATGTGATCCTATGTTAGCAGCCACGATCGTGTCAGCCTACCGAATGGCAGAACAGATTTTTCCCTCAGACAGACAGCAAACTGTCCCTAAAACAGCCGTGGTTTGACAGGTCAATGGCGAAATGTTCCGTGACACTGGTTGCACTGGTCGGAAACCTGCTTTAACAGCGAAGTGACTGCGACGGTTTGTTGTGGACTGACAGCCCTGGCTGGTTTTGCCTTCAAGAATTGCCGAATTTTTTCGCTCGTTTTTTGTGACGTCAGGAGCAACTTTCGAAATCTCAAATCAGATGCCGAGTGCTGCGGACTTCGAATCAATTCTGTAAAGTGATCGTGCAACACAGTCGCTCGTTCTAACGCGACTGAACGTTGGTTCGCAGAGAGTGTGGAGGGACTTTTCAGCAAAGAATTTAACTGGGATAGATTCTTGTCCAATTGAACCATAACGTCGACCAACTTTGCGACATCAGCCCGTTCCGGAAGAGTCGGTTTTAGCTGGATCAACTGTGCTGCCGGGATTGGTTTTGCATCAGCCACGGCTTTGAACAAGCCTTGATATTCAGAACCTGTTCCCGCCTTCTTTAAGAACTTGACGGCCCGTTCGTTGGTCATCAGTCCGGCTGTCACGCAAGCAGCCGCCGCGGCGGCCGGGCTGCGGTGTTGTCCGTGATGACAGTGGATATAAATGGGGGCATCGAACTTCAAAATGATGTGGGCAAGCGTCTGTGTGTCGTCGGCCGAGATTCCTTGATACCCCAACGGCTGATGAATATATCGAAATCCATACCCCTTGGCGGAATTGAGATCGGGACAGATTCCATCGACACTGACGATGGTTTTGATGCCAAGTTTTGCAAGGCTACGAAAACCGTCTGTGGATGAAGGTTGGCCCCCAGAAATCAAGTCGGGCCGCACTTGAATAGCATTCGGCAGCCCCGCTTCTTTCAGCCGAATAAATGATTGTTCGGCTGTTTTTTGCCGAACAGTTTTTTGCTGAACAGTTTTTTGTTTATCAGTGCCGACGTTAGATTGCTGCAACAGCGGATCAGCATGGCAGGCTGATAAGAAAGCGGCCACTGCCAATAGGATGCATGAAATTGCCGAGTAGCCAAACACGGGACCGAGTACCTTCGTGAATCATGGTTTCTTCAGAATCGTTGCTTCTGAGTGTAAACGCTTCGATCACAGAAGAGATCACTTTCGTCTGGCAAATTCTGATATCTGTCACTGAATCACCGAAAGCCTAATTTTTGCCCTTCGTGCACCTTAGTTCGTTGATCGCCGCTGGCGTTGCGGTCGGTGAGGTTTGGTTCTGTTTCAATCCATCCTGATCATCGTTCAGCAACCGAACGGCAGGAGTGTCCAGGTCATCTAGCTGGCCATCGTTAACCGACCAAACGAAGGCAGTGACTGCGACGGCCGCTAAAATCAAAGCCAGTGGCAAAGCCAAGTACAGCACACTCATCGATTCGCCTTTCGAAAGGCGGGGTTCAAGAAGGCAATCAACACCACAGTGAGAGAGCTTAGCGGCATCAAAATGGCGGCAAGAATTGGGTGGATCAAGCCAGCCATCGCCAAGCCAGCGGCAATCACGTTGTAGGCCAGTGAAGCCGCAAAATTTATCCAGATTGTACGAACAGTCACCGTGGCAGCGTCCAACAGTTGCACAATTCCTCGTAGTCCTTGTTCCTTCATCGACACGTCGGCCGCTTCCATGCTAGCAGATGCTCCACCCTTTACGGCAATCCCAACTCCTGCTGCCGCCAATGCCGCGCTGTCGTTGACTCCGTCTCCCACCATCACCACATTGCTAGATTCCGCAGATTGCTGAATCATCTTCAGCTTGCCTTCTGGGCTCACACAGCCCATACAGCGTTCGACTTCGATTCCAATGGACTGCCCCACCTTCAACACAACGTCTGGATGGTCTCCGGATAGCAGTCCCACTTGATGCCCACGATCTTGCAAATCCGCAACGACTTCAGCCACATCCTCGCGGATGGAATCTCCAATACTGCAAACAGCAACGCACTTTCCATCCACCGCAACCATCAAGCTGGTTCTTGCAAGCTGATGAGACAGCTTGGTTTGTTCAATAAACGATCTGTCGATGACACAGTCTTCTGATTCAAGCAACTGCAATGATCCAACTAGGATTCGCCGTCCGTTCACGAGGCCGCAGACTCCCTTCCCGGCGACGACCTTGACGTGGCTTGCAATCGCGATTTCAGATTGATTGTTGCGAAGTTCACGCACTAACGTTTCGGCCAGTGGGTGAACCACTTGACTTTCGATGGCGACAACGGCTGAAATGATCGATCGGTCACCGTGCCAATCGTGAAGTTCTGGACGGCCGCTTGTGATCGTTCCAGTTTTGTCTAACCAAATTATGTGACCACCGTTTAACCGTTCAAACGCGTCTCCTGCTTTGATCAAAATTCCGCTTCGAGCTGCTCGAGCTTGAGCAATCGCAATGGTAAACGGAGTGGCGAGTCCCAAGGCACACGGGCATGCAACAACCAGCAGTGACAGCGAATGGTTGAAGGCAGTTTCGATTCCTGTGGAAGCCCAAAGGGAAAAGGTCACCGCTGCCAATCCCAAAATGGCGACGACAAAGTAACCACCAATGCGATTCGCAAACTGAACAATGGGGGTCTTGGCTTGAAGACCGGCTTCCACGAGTTCTGCGATCCGATCAATTCGACTTTGCCCCAGCACTTCCGTCGCTTCAACCACCAACAGTCCGGTCAAATTGGTCGTTCCGGCGCTGACTGAATCACCTCGGCCTCGAGCGACCGCGACTGATTCCCCCGTCAGGATCGATTCGTCAATGGATGAATGCCCTTCTCGGATGACGCTATCAATCGGCACCAGATCTCCTGCGCGAATCTGCAGCTGGTCGCCTTTCTTGATCGCTTCCGGTGGAATGATTTCAACCTGCGCATCAAAGCTTGCAACTTGATTGCTGATGGAAGCGGCGGAAGGAAGGCAGCGACGAACCGCTTGAGGAATCAACGCGTTTCGCAAGGATACTTGGCGGATCGCCTTCCGCTGTTGGTAGTACTGGATGTAACGTCCCACCAGCAACAGAAACACTAACAAGGTCAGCGAATCGAAGTACACTTCTCCACGACCAAGAACCGTGTTGACGATTCCCAGACAGATGCCCGCTGTCAGCCCGACGGCAACGGGAAGGTCCATATGAGGTGTTTTGGCCTGCAGTGAATTCCATGCATTGCGGAAGAAAATCCGGCCCGGAAACGCCAAGGAAACGGAAGCGATCGCCGCACTCGTCCAGCGGAACAATTGCATGTCGTTCAACGCCATCCCGCTGGTCACTCCGAAGTAAAGAGCGAACGCAATCAGCATCGTGTTGCCCGCACAAGCCCCGGCGAGAGCCATCTGCATCAATTGCCTTCTGTTGTCGGCTCGGTCCAAATCGTCTTTCAGACATTCGTCTGCGGGGTGAAGACGGTAGCCGAGTTTATTAAGCGTCAAAGCAATGTCTGAAAGGTTACGTGCTGTTGGGTCCCAATCAATCGTTACGAAACCGGTCGATAAATTGACTCGAGCCTGAATGACTCCGCTCAGATACGAAGGTAGCTTTTCAATGGCCCAGATGCAGCCGTTGCACGTGATGCCTTCCACCAGTAGACGAACACGACTGTGGCGATTTGACAATGGGCGGACATAGCGATCGTGGAAAACCGTATGATCCATCTGAACAAAATCTGAACAGACGTTGTGGCGAGATTGATTCAGAAAGTGTTCTCGAAGTTCGTCATCATCCTGCAGAATCATCCAAGCCGTTTCACATCCAGCGCAACAAAATCTTTCGTGGTTTGAGGTGGTGCGACCAGATTCAGGGACGTCGAGACCGCAGTGAATGCAGACGGGATTGGCAGCGGCTGAGACATTATTCAAGAGGTGAGATGCTATTTTTTCTTCTGACAACATACAGGCTGCTCCTGTTCTGACTGAAGCTTGAGAGTGTTGTTCAGGCTTGATCCATCCACTTCGCGACTGTCGTCGCAGCAAGGCATCGGCTGTTGAGTGACTTCCTGAATCGTGTCTGTGATGCACTGAGAGTCTGTGCTTGCCGGTTTCATGCTGGAGAATTCAGCGTGTGCTCTGACACTCACCGTTGACAGCCCTGCGATGATCATGAGAACGGCCGTGCAAAGAGGAATCGCGTCTTTCCACGACTGTGACATCTTTGAAAATCCCAGTCCAACCACAGACAACGCGGGGACCGTTCCCATCCAGAAGGCCAGCATCACGAGTGCTCCGATGGGTGGGCTTGATGTTCCAATGGCTAGCAACACGAAGGCATACAGCCAACCACAGGGAAGGAATCCGGTGACTGATCCAATTGCGAGTGGCCGAATAGGTTGAGGAAGCTGATTGGCTTTTCGGAAACTAAATCGGACAAGGTTTTGCAGCGTTGCAGGAGGCTTAAAGTGCATCGAGCCGACGTTGGCTAATCGAAGCAAAGCAAACGCGCCAAACGCGATCATGCTAAGACCCGTCAGCCAGGCGGCCGACTGTTGCCACCCAATTAAGGATGTGCTTTGGTCCAGCCATAAACCGGCGAGGCCAGCAGCGCACCCAATGAGCATATACGTGATGACTCGCCCAACATGGTACCAGCTGATTGAACGCAGTCGTCGAGAGTTCGAATCTTTGTCGTCCAGAACCATGATCGCAAATGGCCCACACATTCCCACACAGTGCGCGCTGCCAATCAGGCTGGCTGACAACACGGCAAAGAACACGGGGAGCATTTCGGCGAGTGTCATAGATTTGGGTTTTCAAAAAGTGTAAAGCGACGTTGACTGTGTTTCATTTGCCTGTTTCTGTTTTGTAGGCGGCCGCTTTAAGGTCGACTGTTGTGGTTTGAGCTCAAAGAGCCCGGCTGCTGGAGATTTAAGGCAGGAAGTTTTTCGTCTTTGACAACATGTTTTGTGGATAAATTTACCGTCCGATCTGCCGTGGTGATTTTGCTTTCCACTTGCCAAATACCGGCTTTCCGAATTCGCAACTTGCCTCGAAAGGTTCCGGGAGCAAGCCGTTTCATCGTCACTTCATGCAGTTCGGCGGCTTGAGCATGGTGATAAACCATGGTTGTCATCTGTTCGATTTCAATTGGTTTTTTATGGGTGTCTTCAACACGAATTGTGATTAAGCGATTTTCCATGATGTCGATGGGAGGGCTGACATCAATGGATTCGTTCCATCCCAAATCGGCTGTCGCTTGTTGCTCAGCTTTGTAGTCGTCCCATTCCATCGCTTTGCGGTGGTAATTCGGAATGACGGCCATCGACGACGACGTCGTGGCGATGAACAGTGCAAACAGACAGCCTGTCATTTGCAGC
Organism: Fuerstiella sp.; assembly: GCA_039974975.1. Classification (GTDB taxonomy): domain Bacteria; phylum Planctomycetota; class Planctomycetia; order Planctomycetales; family Planctomycetaceae; genus Fuerstiella. The sequence goes on from JBDWHY010000158.1 coordinate 123,463, forward strand.
CCCAACAATCCCATGACGACGCCACACCAGAGGAACCGGCTGACAGTTTCGGAACGTTGATCTGCGCCTGTGTTTTTTTGGGTTGTGTTCTTTGGTGTTGCTACGGTCGGTGTTGCTACGGTCCCAGCAGTTTGCACGTGACTACCTTTCGATCTCCAAGTTGACTTTGAATTTCCAATTTGACATCGATCTGTCCCACGTGAAAAGCATCGCGGCTCGCTGATGCCAGCACGCCGACCGTGAGTGATTCTTCAGACTGCAGCACAACTGACTCATTGAAATCGATTTGCACAGAATCGGGCGAGAGGACTTGGACAGTAAACTGGTCTTTCTGTTCGAGTCGATTCACCAGTTTTAATCTCATCGCATTTTCGACTCGCCCGTCACCTGCGATCACGTAGGGTTGCCCCAAGTTACGAAGTATGGTGACGTCGAATGACTTTTTCGTGACAACAGTGAATGTTAATCCTGCCAATACAATCAGCAGCAAAGCGGGGTAAATGATGACTCGAGCGCGAATCAGTTTCTGCGTGTGACCGGCAATCGCGGATTGACTGCTGTATCTGATGAGTCCCTTTGGCCGATTCAGCTTTTCCATGATGACATCACAAGCATCGATGCATTGAGTGCAGTGCAGACATTCCATTTGCAATCCGTCACGAATGTCAATTCCTGTCGGGCACGTGCGAACACACGCATCGCAATCGACGCAGTCTCCTAGCTGGGCTGCATCATTCGCGTTCGAAGTTTTTAGCTGAGGCAGCAGATCGGCAACGGATGTGACGTCAGTGCTCACCGCGATTTGATGGACGGCTGTCGTTGGTGTGATCTGTCTTGTCGCTCGCTGTTTATTCTTCACCTTTCCTCGAGACTCACCACGACGCTCGTCATAGGTCACGATGAGGCTGTGACGATCTAGCAAGACTGATTGAAATCTTCCGTACGGGCAGGCAATCAGGCACATTTGTTCTCGGAAAAACGCGAAATCAAACATCATGGCGGCCGTCGTGACGGCCATCACCAAGAATGGCCCTGGGTGGCTGAACGGAGACGTTTGCATCCATGCGGCCAAAGTTTTTGTGCCAACGAAATATGCCAAAAACGTGTGAGCCAACCCGATGGAGATCCCGAAGAAGAGGGAATACATGGCCACATGTCTCCAGCCTGCGACAGCTTTACGAGGCTTGCCACCTTTGCCTGCGGTTCCCATCAACAGTCGTTCAATCGGACGATATACAAATTCCATGTAAACCGTTTGAGGACACCCCCAGCCACACCAGATTCGACCCAATAACGCGGTTGCTAAAAATGCCGTCAGGAAAATACTGAGCGTGAACATGCCAAACAGGAGTGTGTCGGTTGCTAGCAGAGTCATGCCCATCAGGTTGAATTTGCGATGAACAAGGTCGAGAAGAATGGCCGGTTTGCCGTTGACTTCAAGATGCGGCAATGCGACGAAGATGGCGATCAAGAGATAGCCCACGATTCTTCGAGCATGCCAATACGAGCCTTTGGACAAGCGAGGAAAAAGCCAATTGCGTGAACCGTCTTTTTCCATCGTCGTCAAGACGTGCTGTTCGGGTTTCATGATTGGAGAAGTCATGGCACTTTGCCTTCAAGCAAAACGGCGATCTCGTGTTTGAATTCCGCTCACTGACTTTAGGTTTTTTCAGTGTTGGCCCCGCTGTTGACTGGTCGCAATTGCCAACAGCACAAGGGGCGAGCTCACAACGTCCGATGACAGTGAGTGCCTTAGGCTTCTGGTTCAGTGGACTCTGGTTCAGTGGCTGAGTTCGTGTCAGATGATTCATCGTTTGAATCTGGCTTATTGGCCGCTTGAACTTCAGCGAAAGATTCCTTCCAAGAGGGAATGATTTTTTCTCCTGGCTTCGGTTCTGCTGCTCCTGATGGATTGCTGCCTCGAAGAGAGGCTACGTAAGACGAAACCAGTACGATTTCATTCGGATGCAATCGACTTTTCCACGCGGGCATCGACTTGTTGTTCGCACCTTCAATGACCACTTTCGCGATGTCTCCGGCGTGCTTCACATGTTTCCAGTAATCGTCTGTCAGGTTAAAACCCACTTTGCCTTGGCCCGCTGCTCCGTGACACGATGCGCAATGAGTTGTAAAGACAGATTTTCCGACAGCCAGCCATTTGTCGTCATCGATGTATTTCATGACGGTTGCTTGCTCGGCTGCGAGTTCTCCAATTTCATCAAACTGCAAACGCATGTTGGCAGCGACAGCATTGGAATAATCTGAGTGGATGGTGCGGTCTGCGGAGCCGTTGTGGTAGTAAGCCATGTAGGGGATGGCGTATAGGGCACTGATTAAAAAGACAAACTTCCACCAGCCCGGCATGGGGTTGTCGTATTCTTGAATACCGTCATAGCTGTGGCCGAGGCTCACTTCGTTTTCAGATTGGTTCGCATCGTCTCTCATCGTTGAACTCGCTTTCCATCCGACAAGGGAATGCCTGCTTGCTGGTCTGTCACTTGATGGCTGGTGAAGAAGGTCTTGATGGTGACGGCAACAAACACCAGTACAAAAAGCACCAAGGCGATCATGGCGAGACTGCTGTAGTCGACGGTCTTTAGAATTTCGCGAATCATCAGTTGTTCTCCGTCGCTTTGGGCGAACTTGTATTCACGGCAGTATCAGCCGTCTTGTAAATGTCTGTTCCCAACCGTTGCAAGTAGGCGATGACGGCCACAACCTGTTTGTCTTCCAGTCCTTTGGGGCCATCTTGAGCAACAATTTGGTCTGCGATTTTTTGAGCCTGAGCTTTTGCGATTTCGATGCTGTTGGTCAAAGTTTCTTCGTCGTATTCCGCACCCAAGAACGCCGCCGCTTGGATTCGATCTGGGATCGAACGGAAGTTCAGCTCGTTGGCTTCTAGCCATCCATACGCTGGCATGATGGACCCCTGAGTCATGCTTCCGGGATCTCGAAAATGCAGAACGTGCCACAGGTGCGACTGCTTGCCTCCTTCACGGGCCAAGTCGGGCCCGATGCGGCGAGAGCCCCATTGATGAGGATGGTCGTAAACAGATTCGCCTGGCTTTGAATAGTCTCCGTAGCGTTTCGTTTCAGACAGAAACGGGCGGATCATCTGTGAGTGGCAGTTGTAGCAACCTTCTGCCACGTATAGGTCTCGACCAGCCAATTCCAATGGCGTGTACGGAGTCACCGTGGCAATCGTCGGTACGTTCGATCGAATTAAGAATGTGGGAATGATTTCAAACAGTGACGCAGAAGCAACAGCCACAATCACGCACACGGTAAAAAAGAATGGCAGGCGTTCCCAACGGCGGTGCCAATCCAGCTTGGTGAACACATCCAACTTTTTACCAATTTCAAGCACACCCGTCAGATCAGACTTCGGCAAGGGGGCATCGATATAGTCGTTGGATAATGCCGGAGCTTCATAGACACGCACTTCGTATGTGCTTGGTCGACTTGCCCACGTTTTATAAAAGTTGACAGCGCACAAAATTCCGCCAGCAAAGTACAACAAGCCTCCAACGATTCGAGCCCAATAGAATGGCATCAGTCGTTGAGTCGTTTCAATGAAGTCGGGATACGCCAACTGGCCTGTGTCGGTTAAGGCAAACCACATCGCTCCCTGAAGAATGCCGGCGAAGTAGATGGGAATGATGTACAGCAAAATGCCGGCTGTCCCCAGCCAAAAATGCCACTCAGCAAACTTCTTGCTGTACAAATGAGTTTGAAAGACACGTGGCAACAACCAGTACATCATTCCAAACGTCATAAAGCCGTTCCAACCGAGTGCTCCGCTGTGAACATGGGCAATGGTCCAGTCGGTGTAGTGAGACAACGCGTTCACAATCTTGACGGATAGCAATGGGCCTTCAAATGTGGCCATTCCATAAAACGTGATCCCGACCACGAAGAACTTTAAAACAGGATCGGTTGTGACTTTGCTCCAAGCACCTCGAAGAGTCAGCAAGCCGTTAATCATGCCTCCCCATGATGGCATCCATAACATCACAGAAAACACCATGCCTAAGGAAGATGCCCATTCTGGCAATGCGGTGTAGTGCAAGTGATGAGGTCCGGCCCAGATGTAAATGAATACCAGAGACCAAAAATGCAGGATGCTTAGCTTGTAAGAAAAGACGGGACGATCAGCGGCCTTCGGCAAGAAGTAGTACATCAAGCCCAGAAAAGGCGTGGTCAAGAAGAAGGCCACAGCGTTATGACCATACCACCACTGCATGAACGCATCCTGAACGCCTGCATAAATCGGATAGCTTTTGAATAACCCGGTGGGCACAACCAAGTTGTTAAAGACGTGAAGCAACGCCACGGTGACAATCGTCGCAATGTAAAACCACAAAGCCACATACAAATGACGTTCTCGACGACGAGCCAACGTGCCAAAAAAATTGACTCCGAAACAACCAACCCACGACACAGCAATCAATAGGTCGATTGGCCATTCTAGCTCTGCGTATTCTTTGCTTTGAGTTATCCCCAATGGCAATGTGATGGCCGCCAGCACAATGATCAGTTGCCAGCTCCAAAAGTGTGCTTTGCTTAAGAAGTCGTTCAACATCCGAGCTTTGCACAGTCGTTGAGTCGAATAGTAGATCGCCGCAAAAATACCGTTGCCGGCAAATGCAAAGATGGCTGCATTGGTGTGCAACGGCCGAAGGCGGCCAAACGTGAGAAAGTCGAACCCGAAGTTTGCCGACGGAATCACCAGTTGCAGGGCAATAAAAAGACCCACGGCAAAAGCGACCAACCCCCAAACGAGAGTCGCCGTTAAGAACAAACGCACAATCCCATCGTCATACGAAAAGGAATCCATGAAGGATGCGTTTTGTTGTGGGGCATCGGATTCGGCAGCAGATTCAGATGCTGCACTCACCTGAGGGGAATCGGCATGATTCATGGCGAATACTGTGTTCCGGAAATGAACGACAAGACAGTTGAAGAACAGACTTTCACTTGGATCGATTCATCTGCTTTTGTCGCCGATGATCATGGCATCCCAATGAGTCTGGCAGATCCAGAACGCAATCAGCGTGCCAAGATACGAGGCCGCAATTCAGTTGCTCAAATTTGCGAACTGATGGCCGTTCGTTTCTATGTTCCGTCTTTCACAACAAGCACGGCCAATCACCCTTTTTAAGCAGTCACCATTTCACGTCGCTTGTGTGATCTGCAGCACGCAGCGTCATGTGCGGTGTCTTGGCGACGTGCCGACTGGTGGGCAACGCTCAGGTTGTCTTGGGCGACGTTTTCTGAACTTAGTTTGTATCGAACACACGGTACGCTGCGATGCTGTGCCACAATGTTGTGCCATGGGGGCTCAGCGTGTGCGTCAACGCACTGTTGCACTGTGCGGTTTCTGTGACAAACCACGATACAAGATGCGAGAGCAGTGATCGGTAACAAACGCCGAACGGGGCCTGCCGAACGGGGCCTGCCGAACGCAGTCGAGCTGTGTTGAATTGGTGAGAATTCGTCGACGCTGTTGTACTTTGAATTGAGTCCGATGGTCCGGAAGTTCATTTCGTTCTGACCTAGGACGTAGCGGCACTGGCAGAGTCCTTCATCATCAGAGGTCCATCTGGCGCTTCGCTCTGGCTACCAATCCTTCTTGACTGCTGCTTTGCTTTGTTGTTTTCGCTGCAGTTTTTTTAGCTCAAGATATTCCTGCTCTCGCTCGGTCGCTTTTCGCAGAATGGCTTCTGCTTGTTGCTGAGCCATTTCTGGCAAAGGCTGTTGATCACCTTCTTCGTTTTGATCTGTCGATTCGCTTTCGGCGCTTTCTTCGGCGTCGTCCGTTGAATCTTCAGACTGCTGTTCGGGGGATTCAGAGGAATCTTCGCCAGATTCACTTTGATCTTCGGATTGATCTTCACTGTCTTCAGAACGATCATCGTTTTGATCATCCGATTGCTGCTGCTGCTGCTGATCAGAATCTGGATCTTGCAATGGTTCGGCAATGTCTTGAAGCAGTGATTCGACTTTACCTTGAGCCCACTGCAAGGTTTGGGTTTGTGGCTGAGCGTGGTCTTGCTGGGCATTTTTAGTTTGAGCTTGATTCAGCATCATGTTCGCCGATTTGTCGGCATACAGAATCGCATCTGGCGTCAGTTGGATGGCTCTTTGCATCGATTCCCGCAGTCCTTGCAAGATGATTTCTTGCTCATCAGCCTGAAGCACAGATGCAGCAGGGGCAGCGGCTTGTGAGGTACCGGGGGGCGGTTGATTTTGAGCAGCTGTTGGCGGTTTCTGTTGGAGTTGTTCCAACTGTTGCTGAATTTGAGGCAGCCGTTGTTCGGCCTGAATACTGATTGCTTGGCTGAAGTCAGAAATGAATTGTTGGTCTTGGACTGTTGCGGAGACTGGCCCATCGACTGGTAAGTCCGCGGGTAAGTTTACGGGGGTCTGCGAAGAACTTTTAGATTTTAGTTTGGTTTGCCGGGTCAGTGCTGCCTGCAAAATTTCTTGATACGAAGCGACATTTAGGAACAGCTGGTGAGCTTTTTGAATGGATTCGTTGGCTGATTGTTTGCCGAGTCCCCAGTCTTGGGTGGCAATTGCGGCAACCGTGTTTTCTGAGGCTGCTTCCAAATGCTCAACAAGTTCGGTGAGTGCTTGAATCGCTGCCGATTCATCTGCCGACATTTGAGGCGGGGGTTGATTTTGAACAGCGGGTGCTTGATTTAAAGATTGGACCCACTGCTCAAACAATGGCCTTACTGTTTGAACGTCTGAGTCGATTTCTTGCAGCTTTGCTTGGAATTCGTTGACAGCGGTTTGATGGCTGGCCGATGCAGCTTCAGTTTGAAGATTGGCCATCAGGATTTCAGATTCTCGAAACGCTGAGTGAAGTCTGATCAGTAGATCAGCCAAGGATTCTTCGGGCTGCTGTTGCTGGTCATCTTGCTGATTCCACATCGTTTGCAACTGTTTCAGATACATCCGAATCAGTTCCAAGTTGTAAGCTGCATCTTGATGGTCGGCGTTGATTTCAAGAGTGTTGCGGAAGTACCGAGCGGCCTGTTCCAGTTCATCGACGATTTCGGTTCGATCTTTTTTGGGGACAGCAGCGGGATCTGGCTGCAACTTGGCTCTTACTTGCTGGACCTTTAGAAAGCCAAGGTTGTAGTGAGCAGCTTGGACGACTTCAGGATTGGTCCCCGTCATCGCCTGCCGCAGTTTTTGCTTGGCGTTATCCTGCCGCCCTTTTGCCAATTCAACGCATGCTTGATTAAATTGAATGACGGTATCGTCGGCCGTTAAAGCGATCGCTTGTTCGAACTTTTGAGCGGCGATTTCTAAGTTGCCAGCTTGAAATTCTTGAAGTCCTGTTTGCACAGCTTCGAACGCGATTTCAGAATCGGTGAGATCCGCAGCCCCGACAACGGGGCAGGCGATCTGCCAAGTCAACAGAATTGTGACCAAGGCTTTGATTGGCTGAATGGCTTTCATGGTTGATGAGTCGTCAGTGTGTGTCACATTTGAATGAACTTTTCAGCAAAGAAAAATTCAGGTGGGCTGCCGCGTTTCTCTTTGATCGACTTTGGTGCTTCGCTTGCTGCAGAACGCGTGCTTCGTCGTCGTGTTTTTGCCCGTTCACTAAGCAGCCGTGGGAAACAATTTAAGTTGGCCCAGAAAGGCATCTTTGCCCGGAAATATCTGACTGGTGCCGTTGGGGATGTAAATGATATCCAGACGGTGAAGTCTCACCACTAAATTCGAAATGGTGACCTGAGCCTGATTGGCTAAGTCGTATAAATTGGTCCAGTCAGTCACATCGATTTGGCTGACTGCATCGCGGATCAACCAGTCGGGCATCAACAATGAAGACTGGTATCGATCGACCGCGCTTTTGACTTCGGGTGGGTCCAGTCCGGCTGTGAGTTCTCGATAAAGCGTATAGTAGCGACTGTCATGGACGGCTCGGTCCAAAACTTTCGCCAGCATGTCGCTGTTGGACGAATGTCGACAGACTAATTCCGGAGTGATATCCATGCCTGGCAAAGACGGGTGATGTAAACTGGTGCGATCAATATCGATGTCCCAGTGTCCCGCTTCATGTCCGATCGTACTGCGTTCGAGGCCTGGCTTGCTTTCGAACAATTCCACATGCCGACTATTTAGTACGACTCGACGCTCTTCTGGTACCAGCCCTGCCAAGATTTGCTCTCCAGGCTGTTCTTCGATATCCACCCAATCGAAATCCAATTCCAGAATTTGCTCGACAACGTTTTCGATAGGAATCGGAAACGTGACGGACGTACCACTGAGAATTTCGTACTGACGGATTCGCAGCGCTGTAATTTCGTCGATCTGTTCGGTCGTGATTTCTGCCAGATCAAACCGTCTCATGAACTCAGGCTCCCTGCCGTCTTCGTAATGGGACTGTTGGGCGATTGCCCTGAAAGAAAATGTCATCGAATCACACTCAATCAATTGAGTGCGATCGACTTGAGAAAATTAAGCTACCTTGCTTTGCGAGGTTTTTCAGTTTCGTTCGCGATGGGGTCTTTTTCGACATCGTCCAATAGGTCTTCTAACGCTTGATCAGACAACGTCAGGATGCGCCGAAAAATGCCGGGCTTCGATAAAATGCGATCTCGAAAGGCATCCGGAATTCGTCGAGCCAACAGCAAGAGTTCGTCGGCGTCGGTTTCTAATGCTTCGGCGATTTTTTGCAGAGTGTCTTCTCGAGGAGTTTGGTCGTCGTCCAATCGGTCGTTTTCGACTCGACTTAAATACGTGAAATTGATTCCCACTTTTTCGGCCAGTTGACGCTGAGTCAAATTGCGGGCCTTGCGGATTTCTCGAATACGTTTTCCCACCGTGGTCATGGTCGCTCCTTGCTTGCGATGACGAACCAAAAGCCAAACTTGTCACTGTAACAAGTTCAGCATATGTCGAATCAAACCAGTGGCAGAGCAGGTGTTCAAGCCTTTGAATTGCCTGACATCTACCAACCGAATTGGCCCTTGCCTGTGTGACTGCTTCATCAAACAGCGAAGTCTTCGAGGCATGATGATCTCACTGCTGCCATTCGATGACGACCGAAAAGCAGCTGAAATCATTAACTCGACACAATTTAGAAACTTGACGTTTACTGTCAACGTCAATTTCCAAAAGTCAAGCTTCGCAAAGTGGAATCACGGGACTGGTGGATTCCAGCATGTCTTGAATCGTCACTCCAGCGAAGGCTTTTTCGGTGGCGGCGTAGGCTTTGTCCAGTTCCGCATGCAGGGGGCACAGCTTTTTATGCGACTTCAATCCCAGCGGACATTCTCGAATTCTTTCGACCGGTGAAACCGCGTTGACGACACTTAGTAAGGAAATCTGGGCGGGCTGATCATTCAAAAAATAGCCTCCACCCGGACCAGACTTGGACGAGACCAGCCCTGCCGCGGCGAGATCTTGAAGAACTCGGTTTAAGTACCGTCTCGGAGCCTTCGTTCGTTCGGCCAGAACGTCGGCCGATGTGCTGCGGCTTCCATCACTCGCCAAACACATCACTGCTCGAAGCGCATATTCCGCGGTTTTGGACAACATTTCAGATCAATTCGGAAAAGCGTGAAATCTACACGTTGATGTGTACGATATGATTCTGTACCTTCAGGTGTCTATTTAGTCGAGTCGCAGCCAGTTTTCCACTCAGATTCTTCAAGGGCCGTCATGTCAGGCAATAATCCCGCTCAATCTCAGCCCGCTGTTCCACAGCTTTCTGAATCTACGATTCAGATCATTCAGGCTATTACTCCTGCAGTCGCCGAACACGCCGTGCAAATTACGACCAATTTTTACGGTCGCATGTTTCAAGCAAATCCTGAAGTAAAGGCTTTCTTTAACTTCGCCAATCAGGAATCCGGACGTCAGCCACTGGCTTTGGCCGGAGCCGTGGCTGCCTATTTTTCGAATATTGATCGACTGGAAGTCCTAGGACCGGCTGTCGAACTGATTGCTCAGAAGCATTGTTCGCTCGGTGTCCAGCCGGAACATTATCCGATTGTGGGAGGCCATCTGTTGGATGCGATCGGCGAAGTCATGGGAGACGCCGTCACCGATGATGTGGTTGCTGCAGTGGGTGAAGCGTATGGATTACTGGCTCACATCTGCATCGAACGCGAACGCCAGATCTATCAGCAGCAAAAAGAAGGGGCGGGCGGATGGAATGGATCACGGCAGTTTGCCGTGAAGCAGAAGAAGGTGGAAAGTGTCGAGGTCACGTCATTTTATCTTCAGCCCACAGATGGTGGTGCGATTCCCAATTACCTTCCCGGGCAGTACCTGACGGTACGGTTCGATCTTTCAGATGATCCGACTGCTCCTAGAAACTACAGCTTGTCCCATCGCCCCGGACAGGATTTCTATCGCATTAGTGTTAAGCGAGAACCCGCGAAAGCGGCCGCACCTGCTGGATTGATTTCCAACCATCTGCATGATCAAGTGAATGAAGGAGACGTGATTGAAGTTGGTCCTCCGTGTGGCGAATTCACCTTGGACGCGGCCTCTCAAGACGCAGCACCATTGGTTTTTCTGGCTGCCGGAATTGGCATCACTCCGTTGTTATCGATGATCCACTCGACGTTGCATGCCAAGACAACTCGCAAGCTGAGTCTGATACACGCGTGTCGTTCTGCAAGCGTTCGAGCATTTGTAGATGAAGTCGCTGTCCTGCAATCTGAAAATCCAAATCTGGCTTGCCACTTTCTCTACGAAGATTCCGATAGTGGCGACGCAACGGGTCATCTGACAAAAGATCAGTTGGCGGAATGGTCGGACGTTGAAAACGCCGAATTCTATTGCTGCGGGCCTCCTGCTTTCTTAGACCATGTCACATCGTTAATGAATGAACTGAGTGTCGATGCGTCTCGGCAGCACATGGAATTCTTTGGTCCAAAACCGTCTTAGCAGCCCGTTGAAGAAGCCAGAAAGTGGTCGCTCGATGCGTCAGTGAGGGTTGGATCCCCTTGAAACCCTGAGATTCTGCACATTCGATCTCCCTCGCTCACGCGTCGGATTACCTTTGTCAACGGGCAGTTAGACTGGATCGCAATTATGAATCGGCAACATGACATGGCGCTTCGTCAGATCGTATTCTTCGACGGCGCCCTCAAGCGATGCACGTTGATTTTCACTGCTGTGATTGTGGCGTTAAGTCCATTAAGAGATGCCGTTGGCCAACAAGATTCTTTTGGAGGACCGCCGATCAACTATATGTCGGCAGACGTCAATGATCCGGTGGCTCAACTGCAAGCAAAGCTGGATGACGATTCTATTCAGCTTCAGTTTGATGATCGTCAAGGGTACTTGTCTGCCGTTCTGAAGGCATTGCAGATTTCGCCAGAATCACAGACGTTGGTGTTTTCCAAAACCAGCCTTCAGTTAAGTCGCATATCGCCTCGCGTGCCACGAGCATTGTATTTCAACGATGATGTTTATGTAGGCTGGTGCCAGCGAGGTGACGTGTTGGAACTTGCAGCGACCGATGCAAAGCAAGGAGCCATGTTTTACACGCTCGAGCAATCAGTAAGCCGCAAGCCGAAGTTTGTTCGAGACAAAGGACAGTGTTTAAGCTGCCACGCATCTGGACGGACTCAAAACGTACCCGGTTACTTGATGAGAAGTGTGACAACCGAAGCTTCTGGTCGCCCTGTGTTTGGGAACGGCACATCTACAACGACCGACCGCAGCCCTTTTGAAGAGCGTTGGGGAGGTTGGTATGTAACGGGGAGTCATGGAAGCATGAGGCACATGGGCAATGCGTTGTATCGTGAAGAAACAGAAGACATCGATCGCAATGCTCATGCAAATCGGACGTCGTTAAGCGATTTGTTCCGCACGACACCCTACTTGACTGAACACAGCGACATCGTGGCTTTGATGGTGTTGCAACATCAGACTCAAATGCACAACGCGATTGCAGCCGCCAACTATGAAAGTCGGCAAGCCGTGTACCAATCGCTGCAAATGAATCAAATTCTTGATCGGCCAGAAGGGTTTTTAAGCGACACGACCAAACGACGCATTGCTCGAGTGTCTGAAAAAGTGGTTCAGCACCTGCTGTTTTGTGACGAGTATCAGCTGACCTCGAACGTGACGGGGACATCCGCCTTTCAGTCACATTTTGAAGCAACAGGTGTGTCAGATTCTGGTGGCCGCTCGTTAAGGCAATTCGATTTAAGCAAACGTTTGTTTCGGTATCCGTGTAGCTATCTGATCTATTCGAACGCGTTTTCTGGCCTCCCCGATATCGTTCGCTCGAAGATTCTAGCGCGGTTGAAGGACGTGCTAGTGACTGAAGATGCGGTTGAAGGGTACGAGCATCTGTCGCTGAAAGACAGGACAGCCATTGATCAAATTCTGATGGCGACTGTGTCAGAATACCGAGCTTTGAATGGCGTTCGTTAAATCCGATTGGTGATCGAAAAGTGAGCGCACTCAATTCGCCCAAACTGTCTCAGTGAGGTTGTTGAGTCGTCAGTTGTTGCTAGGCGGAAAGCGGCGTTCGAGCCAAAGCATCTGGTTGGTCAGGAGCGGCGACGTTGAACGGTCACTAAGACGGCTGTGGGATGTTTCAAGAGCTGAGCAGCCGACTGTGTTTGTTGCTTTTGGCACTGCGAGCTATCGAGACAGCGAGCTATTGAAACAGTGAGCTATTGAAACAGTGGAGCGTCGTTGCTGGGACCGCCACGGCAGTCTTGGCGCTGCCTTTGACTTGTTCAGGCTGAATTGTCTAATCGTTGCTGCTTGTGGATTTTGCAATCAGTGAATGGGTGGCAAACCATCCTGCTACCAACATCATCATCATCGTGTTGGAATTTCCGCCTTCTCGAGGGACGGTCAGCCAAGCGGAGGCCAGCATCATTGCGGCCCAAACCAGAGCATTCGTCACGATTGGAAACGCGTTGGCTTTTGAGGAATCGCAGCCCGTTTTTCGAAGTGATTTGAACATGTTTTCGGCCTGCCCTAAGAGTTCAGTGGTTTGCTTTTGGGAGAACAGTGTGAAATCAGTTCGTCACCGTCTGTTGAATCTTTGGTCTGAAACGACAAAAAAGGCGGCGCAAAAAGAAAACCTGCAGATCCAATCAGATCTGCAGGTTTCGTATTCGTCACTTGTGGGCCTCACAGTTGAGTGATTCACAGTTGAGTGATTCACAGCCCGTTGACTTAACAGTCTGGTTACTTAACAGCGGCCTTCAATTTGTCGGCCATGTCTGTGGCTTCCCATTTGAATTCCGCTTCGCTGCGTCCGAAGTGCCCGCCGTGAGCCGTATTTCGGAAGATGGGGCGTCGCAGTTCAAGGTGATCGATGATGCCTTTCGGGCTCAGCGGGAATAGCTCTTGAACGGCCGCTTGAATCTTTTCTTCAGCCACACTTGCAGTTCCGTTTGTGTCCACTCGAACACTGACGGGATCAGCAACGCCAATCGCGTACGCCAATTGAACTTCGGCTTCTGTTGCCAGTCCGGCTGCAACGATATTCTTGGCGACATAGCGCCCCATGTAGGCAGCAGATCGGTCGACCTTGGTTGGGTCCTTGCCAGAAAATGCTCCACCCCCATGACGGCCCCAACCACCGTAGGTATCGACGATGATTTTTCGACCGGTGAGGCCGCAGTCACCATGAGGACCGCCGACAACGAATCGTCCGGTCGGATTAATGTGCCACTTGGTTTGTTCGTCGAGCAGATCTTCTCCGATCGCCTCTTTGACGACCTTGCGGATGTATTCAGAGATTTCATCCTGTGAAACATCTTCTGAATGCTGAGTCGAAACAACGATGGCGTCGATTCGTACGGGCTTGGCTCCATCGTATTCGACGGTGACCTGAGACTTACTGTCAGGTCGCAGCCAGTTGACTTCGCCGCTTTGTCGCTTCTTAGCCAACAAGTTAATGATGCGATGGCTGTAGGCAATCGGCAATGGCATCAGTTCTGGAGTTTGATCACAGGCGTAACCGAACATCAAGCCTTGGTCGCCCGCACCTTCTCGGTCGACACCCATGGCGATATCGCCACTCTGGCTGGTCAAGCGACAGAGAACTTCTGCAGTGTCAGCATTGAACCCAATGCCTTCGTCTGTGTAGCCGATTTCGCGAATGACGTTTCGGGCCACTTCGATGTAGTCGACCTTGGCGTTTGTCGTGATTTCACCAGCCAAGCACACAAAGTCTGTGGCGACCATGGTTTCGCAGGCGACGCGAGACATCGGATCTTGAGCCAGCAGAGCATCAAGAATTCCGTCGGAAACCTGATCGGACACCTTGTCGGGGTGCCCCATGCTCACCGATTCGCTGGTAAAAAAGTAGTTTGGCATTCGTGAAGTTTCTTCAGGACAGAATGAAGTGAAATTTGGACGACTGTTTCAGCCGCTCAAAAAAGATGTTCGCGACGCGGACTCAGCTGACCAGAAAGTGTAGGGAAGACGGTAAAAACCCACAACAGACCGCTCAAGACGAGAATTCACCGTTGTCTTTGGCGGGAATGAAGACATTCAATTTTTAATGAGTCTGTTTTGGCGAACCCAAACTTCCATGGCCACCACCGCTGTCGTTGAGGCAGACGTTTTGAGCTCTCGAATTGGGCTGTTCAACAAAAAAAGCCTGCCAACGAATGATTCGCTGGCAGGCTTTGATGTTCTTCAAGCCGAATTAAATGGCCTCAGCAAACTGCGTTGCCGTTCATCGGCCCGCATGGTGTTGGGCCCGAGTGGTATCTGGCCCGAGTGGTATCTGGCGAAAGCCTTCCTGAAATCGGATTCTGTTCACGATTAGAATCGCAGAAAAACACCGCTTCGACCGCTGCCGAAGTAAACACCCCGTGAGCTGTAAGGAGATTGGTATCGCGAACTTCGCACGCCAGACGAGTATCGAACGGGAGTTCGGTATGATCGACCTAGGTTACGAGTTGACTGTCGGACGGTGCGAGCACCTTGATTAAATCCTCGATTGAAGCTGCGGCTGACTCTTCGTGAAACAGATCGTCCTGCTTCAGCTTCCGGCATCGGAAGCAGGGGAAGAGCCATCAAAAGTGCACAGGCAATGATGAAAAATCTACGCATCAGTGTTCTCCTTGGAGTGGTCTAAGCCAGCTCCCAAATTCGATTTGTTATCAGGAAGCAGCTTGTCAGCCCATTGAGGCCTTCAGTAAATCTGCTTCCACATACGGTTAAAATTGTAGTGGTTTTGAAAATCAGGAGATGCTCCTGAACTGATTTATATGTACCTCGCCACAAATCTCCAGACCTGTTTTCAAAAACAGGGTTGCTTCCATGTCAGCAAAACCCACATTTTACGCTATTCTGTCGCTTTTCGCTGACACCATCTGCTGAAACATTTCAGGTTTTTGACCACAGTCGCCATGAAAATTTTGATCACCGCTGGCCCGACTCGGGAATACGTCGATGACGTTCGGTTTCTTTCCAATGCCAGTAGCGGGCGAATGGGATACTGCATTGCCGAAGCGGCCATTGCAGCGGGTCACGAAGTTGTTTTGGTGACAGGTCCTGTGGATTTGCCCGTCCCCAATGGCGTTCATAACGTTCCCATCGAAACCACAGATGAACTGAGAAAGGCGTGCGTTTCACTGTTTCCTGAATGCGACGGAGTCATTGCGACCGCCGCCGTCTGCGACTATCGACCACTGGAACGAGTCGCCGGAAAAATGACCAAGACGGGCCAGCCGATCGTGCTGGAACTGGTCGAAACATCAGACGTGCTTGCCGAATTGGGGCAGCAAAAGCAGCACCGCTGGGTGGTCGGTTTCGCTTTGGAATCTCAGGACCCTCGCAACAATGCCATGCGCAAGCTGAAAATGAAGCATTGCAATTACATTGTCTTAAACGACACATCCGCGATTTCTTCGGCGACGAATTCGATTGAAGTGTTGTCACCAGAAGCAGACACCGTCGCAAAGTTTGACGGTCTGAAGTCTCGAGTGGCCGAACAGCTTGTTGGATTTATCGGCGACCACCTGTCCAAGTAGATCACGAAGCCGATTTAGCCTGAGATCTCGAGGGCATCAGGCCAACGGTTTAGGGATCGGTAGAACTGAATTCTTGGCAAGTCCAACGCCACGCCGTTGATCTGCAGGTAATCGAAACGAAAAAAGCGTGCTCTGTTGCCAGAGCACGCTTTGATCGAAACTGATGTCACAGGACGGTCGATTCATCGACTGCCGAGTTACAAACGGCTGCCCGCTTCGCTATCTACGTCGCCCGTTGATTTGGTCGCCGAACCGTCATCCGTTTCTTCTGTTGATGATGGTTCCGTCGATGATAATTCAGTGGGTGAAGCTTGTCCTGCTGGAGCCACAGATCGTTCTTCACTGCATCCCATTGCGAAGATCGAAATCGCCGCAAAAATGATCCACAGATTCAGATTGTTCTTCATGATGACGATCCAGTCAGATTCAAAGACAGAAAAGGTGTTGTGAAATTCTGCGGCTATTTCGCAGGATCTTTGCCGTCTTTCCACGGGCCACCCAATTTCATGTAATCAGGTTCTTCCAAAACGCTTCCAGTGGTGCCCGCATCCCAACCGGGAATGTGGTTCGGAGTCCCTCGATCCGCAGATCGTTTCTCCCACTGTTGAGCCCAAGAAGAATCTCCGTCTTTCACTGAATGCTCGTCGGAATCAAAGTGGAACACTTTGCCATCTCGGTAACTTTGAGCACCCAGGATCACAGTTGTGATTGCAGCGGCTCCCAGTTCTGGGTCGTTGTTACACATCGATGGGTCGTCAGCAATCATGGCTTCGACCCAGTTTTTAAAGTGAGCGTAGGTTGTGTCTTCAACTCCTTCTGTTGAAATGGTTTCTTGCTTGAGCTTGCTGTTGCGAGTTACCTGAGGACGTTCGGGAATGAATTCGAAGCTATCGAATTGCTCACCATTGCCGAAGACAAACGATCCGTTATGACCGCGGATCAATTGCTTGATCGGAGTTTCTTGGCAGGCCATGGTGGCTGTGACAAGTCCGTGAACACCTTCTGGGAAGTCGGCAGCAACCGTTGCAACGTCTGGCACACTGCGGCCATCGTATTCCAAGTACAAGCCGCCGGCTCCGACAACTCGACCGGGGAATCGAAGACCGGTTGCCTTCAACATGGTTGTTGTGCGGTGAACGAACAGGTCGGTGTACATGCCCGATCCGTATGGCCAAAATCGACGCCACTGTCGGTACACGGCTCGGTCAAACGGTTCATCCGCAGCGAGGCCTTCTTCCACGCCCAGCCATTTCTTCCAATTGATGTTGGAAGGGTTCATCGATTCTTCCAGCTTGTAGTATCTCCACTGGCCCTGGGCCGAGTTGCGGAAGTACTCAGTTTGGTACATCAGCACTTTGCCCAACATGCCGTCGGTCAAAAGCTTGTTGACTTGGTTCCAAACGGGAAGGCTGGTCGACTGGACTCCGACCTGCATGACCTTGCCAGACTTCTTCCACGTGTTCATGACATCGATGGCTTCTTCAACCGTCTTTGTCATCGGCTTTTCGCAGTACACGTGCAAGCCGGCGTTTAAGGCGTCGATGGTCTGCTTTGCGTGCCAGTGATCCGGAGTTCCAATCGCGACAGCGTCGAGATCTTCCTTTTCATACATTTCCAAATAGTCGTCGTACTTCGCGACTTTGCCGCCGGTTTCCTTTTCAATGTGCTTTGCCGCTTTGTCTCGATGCACACTGTAGACATCGCACACAGCAACCAGCTCGATCGGCTGACCTTCAACTTGAAGCTTGGTCAGGCGTTTGACGTGAGCACTGAAGCCTCGACCACCGGGACCCACAAAACCAATTCGCAGTTTGGCATTGTGAGAAGCAGGTTTTGTGGCCGCAGATAGCTGAGACGCCGCGCCAAGAACTCCTGCGGTATACGCAGAGGATTTTAGGAAGTCGCGACGAGAAGCATCGGGGGTTTTCATAGGTTTGAATTCTTGTTGAGCCGAACAATTTGACCTCCGCAGAATAACAAACAAAGTGAGGCTTTCTAGCGCTTTCAGTTCCTTTTCACCGTCTCGGTCACTCGATTGAGGGTCTGTGGATTTCGGACAAGGTTTTTCAGACCAGCAGCCAAGTTGCCGCTGCCGTTTTTTTGCAACAGAAGCCTTCAAATTGATGGAACAAATCGATAGCCAAAAACCGGAACGAATTGCATGATGTGCGTTTCGTTGTTTTCCGCTTCACGACTTAAAGCTTTGAGTCAAGCATTATGCCGCTTCAATATTTGCCTCTCTTGTTCGCCTTTTTTGCCGGAGCACCTGCCCCCATGCCAACTGACACAGATCTGACTCAGAGTCTGACGGGCATCTTGGAACATCAACAAGCAGCTTGGAATTCCGGAGACATTGCCGGCTTTATGCAGGCTTACTGGAAGGACGACGGCTTAACGTTTTCTTCAGGAGGCAAAGTCACGCGAGGTTGGCAATCCACGTTTGACGGCTACAAAAAACGCTATCCAGATCAAGCCACGATGGGGCAGCTTACGTTTTCTGATTTGGAAGTCACCTCGCTCAGCGATTCTGCCGCCATGATGTTGGGGCGTTGGAAGTTGCAACGAGCCAATCCTGTAAGCGGCAACTTTACGCTGGTCTGGAAGAAGGTTGATGAAACGTGGGTGATCGTACATGACCACACCAGCTCTGATGCTGGCTAACGGCCCACTCCGTTATGGAGACTGTTTGAACGTGACTGTTTTGAGCAGAACGGCATCACCGCAATCCTGCAGCCATAACAGTTTCCCCTGGTCTCAGATTGCGGTCTCAGATTGCGGCCTCAGATTGCGGCCCTGGGAATCGCCCCCAAGCCCAAGCTGCGCCAGTTACTGAACCGGCATCTGCCATTGTTTGATTGAATCAATCGGCGCTATCAACATCAAGATGTTGATCAGAAGACTGTCTTTTATCCAGATGAGGCTCACGATTTCCGCCGCCATGAACAAGCCAACCACCCATCGGCGAGGCAGTTGATGGGCGACGTAAGCTCCCAGCAGGCAGAACGCATAATCGCCCAGCGAGTTGGTGATGGAATCGCCGTAGTAGTCCAACGACACGGTCGCTTCTCGATACCGATTGATGATGAAGCTGGTGTTTTCCGCCAGCTCCCAACAAGCTTCGATCGCTGCAACCGTGGCAATGTTCGCGACCAGTGAAATACGTTTTCCCAAACACACATTCAGTAACAGGAACAAGCCCAAGCCGTGCTGGAAGTGAGACAAGCTGTAGGGATCGACAAAGTGTTGAGAACAATGAGCCGTCCAGATATTCCAGCTCCAAAGGATGTAGTCGGCCTGCGGGCACCAAGCATGTCGACCCATTAAAGCGAGACCAATAGTCATCACCAAGCCGATGCCGACCAGCCAGTAGGTGATCAGCATCGCATTCTTAGTCGCCGCGCTAGACGGTGGTTTTGTGGTTGCATTTGATTCTGGCATAAGCACCGTTTGTGAAGACAACTTTCAATTCAGAATCGACGACCGATCGAACGATTGGCCGTTGATCCTGTCGTTTATTCGATGACCTTGAGATCGAATCTATCGAATCCATCTTCTTTGGGCGGGCTTTGACGGAATTCGCGATTTGTAAATGCCCCATCAGGCTGGGGCCTTAGAACGCGATTTCGGTCGTCTCCAGTTCTGGGCTGTAAATCGGCTGTCGGGACAGTAGACACACCAAAGACTCTCATGGAAATCACGAGAGTATCGGCTTCCATACTCATACCGGCTAGCTGCACTTTTGCATTCAACAGTCTCAGCTTCCCATTGGAATAGCTTCCTGATTCGGCTTCGATGGAACTGCCCTGTCTCTGCAAGATGAGACGGCCGGTGGATTCGAATGAGTAATTTGTTCCCGTGTCGGTTGCTTCCATGCCGAGCTTGAAGTCATCGCAAAGCAGCTGATTGGATCCGGCCACGGAAATCGTTTCCGTGACTTCCCGCCAGCTCCGCTTTTGGATCGGGACATTGACCTTCACCTCCTTACCGTCACGATGCATTTCGGCAACTTCATAAGCGGTTTCTAAAACTGGCACGCGCCTGACTCGGTGCTGAGTCATTGAATGTCCATTGGGTGAGGTGGTGAGCGTGATCGCTAGCTTCGGTTTCCAGTCCTCTTTCTTTATGACAGGTTGTGCCGGAGGTGCTTCGAAAGCAGCAGGCTCATCATGGTCAAGTCTCTGCGCTGGAGTTGGCTCAAACAAATTTTGGCCCCCCAGTTCATCCTGTGCTGTAGCGACCTGACAAAGCAAAAGAAGCAGTGCGATTGAGCGTAACATCGGAAGGCCCTCGTGATTGTTAAAGCAGAGCGGCAATCCTACGGCTTCAAGTCGCTCGTTTCTACATCAGTATGAGAGCCAGGTCGGGTGCCCCTTCGATGCACGCGGCCCTTGGCTTCACGGCGTCCTTTGAGTTAGGAAAAAGAAATGGCAAAACAAAGTAACCAGGGGGCAGTAAAACCAAGTGTATTCATCGGCCCTTGGAACGCAGCGCGTGAAGAATGCGTTGGGAGATCCGCTGGCGCCATGGCTCTCTGTTTTTGAGCCACCGTGCTTTTGGGGCCACTGTGCTTTTTGAGCCACTGTGTTCTGGGGGAGTGGTGTTCTGGGGGTGTGGTGCTCAGGGGCGCTGTGATCTGGGCGCTGTGAAATAGTGCTCTACTTGTTCAGCAATAACTTTCCATTCTTCGTTGCTCGCAGCAAATACTTCTGCCCTTTGTGCTCAATCAACAGTTCGTTTTTTCCATCAGCTAGTTGCTTGAATGTCACGACACAAGGTGGGGCTGACGGCTGCTGGGGATCGTCCGTCCGGCCGATTTTGGGGGTCTTCTCTGCTTCACTCATTGAACGATTTCTGGATTTGCTAGCGGTTTAATATTGGCCAAAATGAATGTCTTAAATCGAGAATATCAGTCTTTCACTGTCTTGTAGCGTTTCTTGTCGCCTGCTAACTTAGTGCGACTGAGTCTCAATGTCAATCATGGCTTGCAAATACTCTCGCCAGCAAAGAGAGCCCTTCCCGCTCGAAGCGATGGCCATGTGTTCGAAGAATTCTGGGCATGCCCTTTCTTCAGAACGATGGGCAAGCGGGTTGGTCAGTTGCTGGTTGTTTTGGCCATCCGATCTTCGGAGTGACCTCAGAGTGACCTTGGGGTGTTTGCTGCTGATCGGTTGCAGTGACAGTGAAAATGAGAGCCGTGGGATTCGAGTGGCGGTCGAAGGGGTTGTCACTTTGGACGATGAGAATCTTCCAGCTGGCCGCATCATTTCCATTTGCGATCAGGGGGCCGGAAAGTGACGGCCGCCGCATCGATCAGCAATGGTTTTGATGCATTCGCAATTGAAAATGGGCCGATCGCTGGAATCGCACGAGTCGACGTTTACCCGGAAGAAATCGAACTGGAAGAATTCGAATCTGCTCGAAACAAGCGTACAACTCGCAAGACAGGCTTCACGAAAATTCAGATCCCTGCAAGATATTCCATTCAGTTAACTCTGTCTCTGCAGACGTTCAGCCTGATTCAGTCGACAACCTGATTAATTTTCACCTGACCACAGAATAAGTCTTTCCTGATATGCTGCCCTTGGTTGCGTCAGAACTGCCGTGGGGCCAATGAAATTTAGGACAACGAATCACATGAAACGCATTATTTTTACGACGCTTGCAGCGTGCGTTGCTTTGCAATCAAACTTGCTCTTCGCCCATTTTATTTGGTTGAGCCCCGCTCATTCGGGTGGCTCGGGAACGGTGTCAGTTTACTTTGGCGAAGCGGCGACAGATGGCGATGCCGAATACCTGAATCGAGTCAGCGACGTTGTTGTGTCTCGCATTACAGGAACGGAAGCTGCCCAACCATTGACTCTGCAAAAGTCCAAGCAGTCGATTTCGACCACCGTCGATTTCAGCGATGCCAGCGTGTACATCACGTCTCATGATCTTGGAATCATGGAACGTTCTGGCACAGCTTTTCAGTTGAAGTATTACGCCAAGACGGGTCCGCATTCAAAATCTGCAACATGGAAGTCTGCCGTCAGTCAAGATGACTTAAGGCTGGATATTCAGCCGCGGCACGATGCGGGCCAAATTGTTGTCACGGTTCGCTTCGATGAAGAGCCCGTCGTCGCAGCTCAGTTGAGCGCAATGGGGCCCAACTTGGAAAGCTTCGAAGTTGAAACAGACAAGCACGGGCAGGCAAAAATCCCCGCTTCAAATCAGGGGCTCTATTCGATCCGAGCACGGCATGTTGAACCCGGAGCCGGCAAACTGAAGGAAGAAGCTTTTGATGAAACTCGGCACTACAGCACTCTGTCATTGATGGTTTCAGATAATTCAGCAGTTCAAACAGCCGTGACGTTTCAGGACATTCCTGCAGCAGTCACTAGCTTCGGAGCAGCCGTTGTTGATAACAGCCTGTATATGTACGGAGGTCACACGGGTTCGGCTCATTCGTATTCGACGAAGGAACAATCCAATCAGTTGACTCGCTTGAACTTGCAATCAGGCAAATGGGACACCGTGATTGAAGGTCCTCATCTGCAGGGTTTGGCTCTAGTGGCTCATGGCGGAAAATTGTACCGCATCGGTGGCTTTACAGCGTTGAATGCCGAAGGCGAAGAACACGATTTGCTGTCTCAGAATTTGGTAGCCAGCTACAACCCAGCTGAAGGCAAGTGGGAAGAATTGCCCGCCTTGCCCGAACGACGTTCTTCTCATGATGCTGCGGTTGTGGGAGACACAATTTACGTGGCCGGTGGTTGGGCCATGCAGGATGGTGAATCAACGTGGCATTCCACCGCGTGGAAGTTGGATTTGAAGGGGCAACCTTTGCATTGGCAGCCTGTGAAGAGTCCCGGATTTCAACGCAGGGCCATCGCCATTGCGGCTCATAATGGCAAGCTCTATGTGATCGGCGGAATGCAGGAAAAAGGCGGCCCAACAACCGCGACTTCCGTTTACGATCCGTCATCAGACAGTTGGTCAGAAGGCCCGTCCTTGGCAGTCAAGCAGGCGGATGGCGACAAAGAACGGGGTGAAGGTTCCGGACGCAGTATGTCTTCCGGTGCGATGACAGGTTTTGGGGCATCCGCTTTTGCGACCGGAGGTCATTTGTACGTCACCACAGTTCAAGGAGACGTGCAGCGGCTTTCAGACGACGGATCCCAGTGGGAAGCCTTAGGGCAATCCGTGAGTCCTCGATTTTTCCATCGCTTGCTGCCGCTATCAGACAAGCAGTTGATTGTGGTGGGCGGAGCGAACATGGGTATTGGAAAGTTTGAAGAAGTCGAAGTGATCGACATATCAGGCGGCGAATAAATTGCCCGTCGCGCGTTGCCCGTCGCGATAATCTGTGCATTCCAAATCAAGAAATGGCGAGCCTTCGGGCTCGTCATTTTTTCGTTACGGGGCTGTTGATTCGCTTCACTGTGAGGTCTCGAAAATCATCAAATCGACGGTTGTTCAGCTCTGCCAGTTTGCTGTTCGCGGACGCTGCTTTTGAGTTCTTTAGCCATTTCCTTTGCCCCAAAAAATCTCAGAACAGATGATTCGGATGGGGCGCTCATCAGTTGCAGTCAGTCATTCAGGCGCGTTGTGATAGAGAGCTGAATTCTGATTTTTGTTTTCTTATGAGAAGTTGTGAAGACTTGGAAGTCGGCCTTCGTGTTCTTTATCGATGTGCGGTATAGTTTTGACACTGGTCGGACTTGGCGTCTTTTACGTGACCCCGATGTCCAAAATTTCTGACAACCTGATGCGATCATTCGCGTGCTTTGTGGCACTGCTGCAGCTTGCTGCTGTTCCAGCCACTTATTGTCTGCACGTAGGTTGTGACCACTCCACAAGCCATCAGCACGCGGCATCGCCATTCAGTGGCTCATTCGCCTCGTGTTTTTCAGGGCACTCGTGCAGTTGTGCTCATGATGATGCGCCAGACCCCCATGGTGATTCATCGGGTTCTGACGATCCGCACGACAGTCATTCGTGTCGCATCTGCCAGGCGGCTTTTGCAACTTTCACATTTGATTGCTTTCGGCCGCAGTTAACTGCGATTGGGACCATTTCGGTTCTTTCCGAGCTTCGTGTGGCAGTCCCCGAACTGGCCTCTCCCTACTGCAGCAAGAGCCGCGGACCACCGCGAAGCTCTGCCATTTCCTGAATCCAGCGAACGCTTCTGTCTGCATGATTGAAGCACTTTAGGGCGGTGCGTTTTGAGCGTCGTTGTCGCTGTGATTCTGAATTCTTTTTCGTTCTCAGCGCCATCGTTTTGGCTGCTGGACTGTGCGATCAGGAATCTCGGTAGCGGCTCTAGCACGCTTCAGTTCCGACCAGTTCTTTTGGTGTCTAGGGCTCGCCGAGATTCCGTTTTCGCACTTACTTCTGTAGGCACATCGCGTCTTGTTCAGACAGCGTTACTGCCGATGCACGCAATTTTTTTAAGTCAGCACGAAAGCAACACGATGCATATTTTTTCCCGTCAAAGACGTGGTTTCACACTGATCGAACTTCTTGTGGTGATCGCCATCATCGCCATCTTGGTTTCCCTTCTTTTGCCTGCCGTTCAGCAAGCTCGAGAAGCCGCGCGACGGACTCAATGCAAAAACAATCTGAAGCAGCTTGGACTTGCAGCTCACAACTACCACGACACACACAGTTCTTTTCCGCTGAATGCTTCAGATTCACTTTACGGCTATTCGGCACATGCCCAACTGCTTCCGTTTCACGAACAGGGCAACCTGCATGCGTTGATTGATTTCACTTTACCCGCGCAGATTGGGTTGCCTTGGCAGCCTGAAATGAATCCCACCATTCGACCTGTGGCCTCGCGGCCGCTAAGTGTCATGCTGTGTCCCAGCGAATCCGGCGATCCGCTGTACGTCGCCGACAATGGTGATGTTTGGGCAGGTGGCAACTATCTGCTGAATGGCGGTTCGGGAGGCGGAATCAACTATTGCTCAAGCGAAAACGACGGATTGTTTTGGCGAGGTTCACGAACCAAGTTTCGTGACATCACTGACGGTAGCAGCAACACCGTCTTTATGGCGGAAAGTCTCTTCGGAGATCGAGGAGCCGATACAACAACTTTGCAGAATGCTCAGCGACAGATGAAGCGAGTTTCGGGCGGTGCACCTTGTGTTCTCACCGGAGATTCGATGCTGACGATGGCGGCCTCTCGTTTCGAAGGGCGTCGAGCGGGAGCTTGGATTCTTAGCACGGGCTACCACTCGTTGGTGCACGCCTATTTCACCCCGAATTCAGAACTGCCAGATATGGCTCACCACGGAGAAGTGGTTTCCGGCCCACGCAGCATGCATGTTGGTGGAGCTCAAGCGGTGCTAAGCGATGGCAGCGTTCGATTCATCAGCGAGAACATCGATCTTGGTACGTTCCGCAATACGTTTGCTCGCAATGATGGAGAAGTTCTTGGTGAATGGTAGGCAAAGCTAAGCACGCATTTCCCTTGAACAAATCTTTATCACTGGAGTCAATCGTGATGTCTTTTTCTTCAACGTCCGCCACCATCGGGCTGACGCTTACTCTTGTCATCAACGCTGTATCGGCAGCAGATCAACCAGACAGTTGGCTTTCGTTTCGCAACGGAGGATCGTCAGCGGTTGCGGGCAACTTACCAGTCAATTTTTCTCCGACCAACGGGATCCAGTGGCAGCACGAAACCGAAGGGTATGGGCAGTCTGCCCCGCTGATCGTCAACGGCAATGTCGTGATCAGCAGTGTGATTGGCGATATGAAACAGACGTGCGCCCTGACAGCATATGATCTGACTTCCGGTGAAATGGTTTGGCAATGCAAGACCACGGCAAGTCAGCTGGGGCCATCGAACTACATGAATGCTCGGGCGGCCCCAACGCCCGTTGCAGACGATTCTGGAGTGTACTGTTTTTATGAATCCGGCATGCTTTTGGCAGCTGATCACAAGGGCACAAAGCTTTGGGAACGGGACCTTGCGAAAGAGATGGGAGAATTCAAAAGCAATCACGGCTTGGGCTCTTCTCTTGCTCAATCTGACAAGCTTCTGTTTATGAATCTTGAACACAAGGGGCCATCTTGTTTGCTGGCGATCAATAAATCCGATGGCAAAGCTCGCTGGAAAACAGATCGACCGCAAGGCAGTTCTTGGACGACTCCTGTCGTGATGCACGAACACAGTCAGGTGATCGTTTCATCCGCTGGACACCTCGCAGGCTACAGCATCGACACGGGTGAAGAAGCTTGGAAGGTGGAAGGCCTTGAGGGAAACACTGTGCCGTCGCCGAGCATCATGAAGGATCGAGTTTTTGTGGGAGCGCGGATCCCTGAATTTGGTGCGGCAAGAGATGCTGCTCCGTCGAACCGCTGTGTGCAGGTGGGCCCAGATTCTGTTGAAACACTGTGGAAGGCTAAGAATGCTGTGTGCGATTATGCCAGTCCTGTTGTTGCCGGCGACCACGCCTACTTTCTGAATAAAGTGGGAGTTCTGACCTGCGTGAATGCCGACACTGGCCAAGAAATGTATCGCGAACGTCTGCGAACTGAATGCTGGGCGACACCGATTGTCGCTGAAAACGGAATCCACTTTTTTGGAAAGGATGGATCTGTCAAAACGATTGCAACTGGTTCCGAATTCAAGGTCGTTTCAACCAGCCGGCTCTGGCCTGCCGATCAGGCGCCCGCACCTGAAAGTTACACAGAGACAACGGGTGATCAGAGTCACGGCCACGGTGCTAGTGGTCATGGTGCTAGTGGTCACGGTGCAACAGCCGAGGCGGGTTCGGGGGCTCACAAAGCAGCCGAAGGCAAGTCAACTTCAGGCGGTCGCCGCGGCGGTATGATTGCCGCAATGATGAGAGGAGACAGTAACTTGGACGGTATCCTTGCGGCTGACGAAATCAGTCCAGACTTTCGTCCGATGCTGGCTCGAGTCGACACGAATGGTGATGGTTCGCTAGACAAAGAAGAGCTGGAGGCGATGGCTCGCAGCTTTGCAGAGCGGCGAAAGAACTCGCGTCAATCTGCACGAGATCCCATCGTTTACGGAGTCGCTGCTGTTCCGGGAACCATGGTCATCAGAACGGGAACTCGTTTGTATTGCATTTCTGGCACTGCAGGTTCAGATGCTGAGGTGTCTCAATGATATCTGGATTGCGGCCAATTTGTTTGTGGTGTCTTGTGTTGCCTATCTTCTGGACTTGCGTTGGGTGCTATCAGCAGCCCGTGATCATCCAAGAAGTTTCCGTTGACATTCCGAAGCAGTTTACGGCCGACGGTACGGTCTGGGAGGTGAGAGAGATGGGGGCTGAAGAAGAGGCAACTTTAGGCCTGTTCTTTGTGCAGCATCCGGAGCTGATGGACAGTCCAGAATTCGAAGGCCGCCCATCGGTCTTCGCTTCGGAAAGTCGTCTCCATCGATTCTATTGGCTTCATGCGTCTGCTGTTGCCCCTGAATGGCGATGTGTCGAAGTCAATGGCCGGACGTCGAACGTGATTGAGGGCACAGGTAACCCCTTCGGGTAAGGTGTATTCATAGGTGCTCAGCACACGACAGCCAGTGGCGAGCTAAAATCTACTCGGTCGCCCCCAGCGAGCTAAAATCTACTCGGTCGCCCCCAGCGACTTAGTAGACACGCAATCAACCCTTGGCCACACGTTGGTGAGGTTAGGAATCTTCAATGACGAGTCTTCGGGCTCGTCATTTTTTTATTGAAGCTTCTTGGGTTTCGTTCTTCGCTGTGGCTGTGAAAAGGTGGTTGAGCAGATCAAATCACATACAACGCATTGACTTGTCAGGAATGAAATGCAGAGGGTTGTGATCGTTTCCATGATTTTGACCAACTTTGGCATCGACGTTGTCTCCTTCTATTCGTCGTTGACAACTTTGAAAAAAAGCGGCTCTCCGTAAGGACCGCTTCATGAACAAAAGTTTGTCTTGAAATGGTTTGACCATCTGCACCAGGCTCTGTCTCTGCGTTGTTAAGCGGCACAGCGTTTGCCGCCGTTGATGCTGAAAAACGGCGGCGAGCGTCGTGCGGCGAACGTGATTCCCCGTGACGCTCGAATTCAGGGGCACAGCCTAGAATGTGGCCTTGGGGTGGAAAGAGAGGGCGACGAACTTCCGTTGACGCACCGGTGTCCAGAATGTTGACCTGTGTTACGACGATTTTTGCCCGAATCGTTTGCGCGGCAATGTCGCACTTGCATTGGCGGCGGCAAACCATCAGTGTTCCCCGATCATGTCAGATTTGAAGGAAATTCAGAAGCAAGTTTCGTCGGCGATGCTGGTCGATCAGTTCGCTTTGCGCCGATCAATTCGGTCTATTCAGAATGCTCAAAAGGCGAAAAAACCGTTTGATCGCAGTTTGGACAAGCTGAAGGTTCGGTTGGAAAAATCGGTCAAGCTTCGTGAACAACGAGCCCAATCTGTTCCGAAGATCGTCTATCCGGCCGACCTGCCGGTTGTGGGTCGCAAGGATGAAATTGCCGAAGCAATCGACAAGCATCAAGTGATTGTTGTTTGCGGGGAAACGGGTTCTGGTAAATCGACTCAACTGCCCAAAATTGCTCTAGAATTGGGTCGAGGTCTCGGAGGGACCATCGGGCATACTCAGCCTCGTCGAATTGCCGCGCGGTCGATCGCCACTCGGCTGGCAGAAGAATTGAAGTGTGAAGTCGGCAAGCAGGTGGGTTATCGCATTCGGTTTAACGATGCATCTGGGCCTCAAACTTTGATCCGCTTAATGACCGACGGGATCATGTTGGCGGAAACTCAGTCTGATCGATTTCTGGAACAGTACGACACGATCATTGTCGATGAAGCTCACGAACGAAGTCTGAACATTGACTTCTTGTTGGGCTACTTAAAGCGTCTGCTCCCCAAGCGTCCCGACCTGCGAATCATTATTACGTCGGCAACGATCGACGCCGAACGCTTTGCGGAACATTTTTCAACCAACGGCAAGCCAGCTCCTGTCATCTTGGTCGAAGGTCGAACGTACCCTGTTGATCTGCAGTACCGGCCTTTAGAACATGGAACCAATGAAGACGGAGAAGTGATTGAACGAGATTGGTTGGACGCCGTCGTTGATGCAACTCATGAACTTGCATCGAAGGACAACGGGCACATGCTGGTGTTTCTTCCGACGGAACGTGATATCCGAGAAGTCGACAAGCGTTTAAGTGGTCAGCGTTATCCGGGTGATTCGCCCAAGCTGCCGACTCAAATTGTGCCGCTGTTTGGGCGGTTGTCGATGGCTGATCAGGCCAAGGTCTTTCAGACGTATCAGCATCGCCGTATTGTGCTCGCAACCAATGTCGCGGAATCGTCTTTGACGGTGCCAGGAATTCACTATGTGATTGACACCGGCACGGCTCGCATCAGTCGCTATTCGGCTCGATCTCGAATGCAGAGGCTCCCGGTGGAAGCCGTTTCTCAAGCGTCCGCTCGTCAGCGAGCGGGACGTTGTGGGCGAATTGGTCCCGGAGTTTGTATCCGTTTGTATAGCGAAGAAGACTATAACGGCCGAGAAGCGTTTACGGCTCCAGAAATTCAGCGCACAAACTTGGCGGCCGTGATTTTGCGGACGATGAATTTAAGATTGGGTCGATTAGACGAGTTTCCATTTTTGGATCCACCACGCCCAACAACGGTCAAAGAAGGCTACAAGACTTTAGAAGAATTGGGAGCCATCGCAGTTCCCGAAGAAGGCAAAGAGCGTCAGGCAGCTGATTTTCGACTCACGAATACCGGGCGGCAAATGGCCGGCTTGCCCGTTGATCCTCGCATCAGCCGTATGATTTTGGCTGCCATCGATGAGCATGCTGCGGTGGAAGTCATGGTGATTGCATCGGCGTTAGAAATTCAGGATCCGCGAGAACGCCCGATCGATAAACAGCAGATGGCAGATGAAGCTCATCAAAAATTCAAGCACGAAGACAGCGACTTTTTAACGTTACTGAACCTGTGGGACGCATGGTTTGAAAATAAGAAGAAGCTATCTGGTGGCCAGTTAAAGAAGTGGTGCAAAAAGAATTTTCTGTCGTGGATGAGGATGCGAGAATGGGTGGACGTGCATCGTCAGTTAAAAGATCTACTGGCCGATAGTGGGGACGACAAGTTAAAGAAAGCGGCCGCTTTACACCCGGTGAAAGATCGCAAGAATGATTTCGCCGCCATACATCGTTCGATCATGACGGGCTTATTGGCCAATTTGGGATACCGCAGCGCTGATCGAGAATACACGGGAGCTGGAGGCAATAAATTGGCGTTGTGGCCTGGGTCGGCGTTGGCAAAGAAAGGGCCCAAATGGTTCGTTGCCGGAGAGCTGGTCGAAACATCTCAACGTTTTGCTCGCACCTTGGCCAAGATCCAACCCGAATGGATTGAGCCTCTTGCCGAACACTTACTCAAGCGAGAATATTCCGAGCCGCATTGGGATTCCAAAGCGGGCAACGTGATGTGCTTCGAAAAAGTGTCGCTGTGGGGCTTGCCGATTGTGCCTCGTCGAAAGACTTTGTTTTTCAAGGTCGACCGGGTGAAGGCGAGAGAAATGCTGATCCAATACGGCCTTGTCGAATTGGGTTTGCTGTATGGCAAGACAGAAGGTGAAGCCAGTTCTGAATATGAAGATGAAGAAAAAGAACTGATGCTGGGGCGCCGTACTCGCATCACTCCCGGCCGTTCCAGCACACCCAGCGTGGCTGCTCGGCCCGATGCGTCAGCAGCCGCCTATCGATCTGATTCAACGAATCGCAAAGGCTGGGGCAAAGATTTTCCGTTTTTGCAGCACAATGTGAGCGTGCTGAGGGAAATTAAAGAGCTGCAGGCCAGAACTCGACGACACGATTTGTTGCCTAGCGAAGAAGAACTCTTCGAAGTTTACGACAAACAGCTTCCCGCAGATATCGGCGAAAGAACTCGGCTAAAGCGGTGGCTGCAAAGAACCATCAAGAGTAATCCGGCGTTGCTGCAATTTGATGTGAAGATGTTCACGGAGGATTCAGACGCCGATTCAGAATCTGCCGACTTCCCCGCAACTGTAGCGATGGGGTCGATGAAGTTGCCGTTAACTTATCAATTGGATCCTGGTCGAGACGCAGACGGGGTCACAATTTCGGTTCCCGCAGAAGGACTAGCTCAGTTACGAACGGCTCAGTTGGAATGGTTGATTCCGGGGCTACTGGAGCAAAAGGTGACCGAGTTAATTCGAGCTTTGCCGAAGCACTTGCGTCGTCAATTCGTGCCGGCTCCTGATACGGCAAAAACAATCGTTGGCAAGTTGCCCTTTGGTCAGGGGAACCTGCTGACGGCAATGGCCGAACAGTTGTCGGTGATCGCCGGCGAACCCGTTAAAGTGGGTGACTTTAATGTCGACAGCATCCCCGATCATCTGAGAATGAATGTGCGAGTTGTCGATGACAAAGGAAAGGCGGTGTCTGAGGGCCGCGACCTTGTTGGTTTGCGTCAATCGTTGCTTGATGCGGCGCCCGAAAAGGTGGCCGAACAAAAGACTTCGCCCGAAGAAAAACAGTGGCATCGGACGGGGTTCAGCAGCTGGGCATTTTCTGATGTGCCAGCAACCTTAACAACCAAACGAGCGGGCATGAGCCTGACCATGTTTCCGGCGATCCGGGATGACGATAGCAGTGTGGGTTTGACTTTATGTCAGACGGCTGCAGATTCGGCTGCCGTACATCGTCGAGGACTTCGCAGGTTAACGTTGTTGCTGGATGCAAAACGTATTCGCAGACAAGTGGAACACTTGCCAGAGATTAAAAAAATTCGATTGTTGGCTTCGTCAATTAAGGGCTTGAAGGTTGAGGCTGAACTTCAGTTGTTGTTGGTTGAGCGAGCTTATCTTTCGGTCAAAGAACTGCCAAGAACAGCGGCAGACTTTGATGCGTTTCTTGAACAGGGACGTAAAAGAATTGGAGTTGTCGTGCAGGAATTGGTGCAGCTGATTCCGAATTTGTTTCGTCAGTACCATGAAGCCAGGGCGGCCATTGAAAATGCGGCAGGAGCTGGCCGAGACATCGTTTTAAAAGATATGAAGGCTCAGCTGAATACGCTGGTTTGCAAAGGTTTCTTAAAGGAAACTCAGTGGCCCTGGTTGATTCAGTTCCCACGTTATTTTCAATGCATGCAGCTAAGAATTGCTCGACTGAAATCTGGAGGTTTGAAGACAGAGCAGAAGTTGTTGGGCGAGTATGCCGAATTCGAACAACGCTATGTGGATCGTCGCCAGCAGCATTTGGCTCAGCAGGTGAAAGACCCGATGCTTGATCACTACCGTTGGATGCTAGAAGAATTTCGAGTCAGTTTGTTTGCTCAGAAGCTTGGCACGGCCATCACAGTGTCTCAAAAGAAACTGAACGAACACTTCGATCGAGTTCAGTGACGCAGCCGTCGATACGGCGAGCCATACTTGTTATGTGCGCACGGTCGAAATCGTCGGGCGCGTTAGAAGGTCGCTACGACACCGCCCTGAACGAAGCGAGCGATGTTTGAGTCACATGAAATTGGACCAAGGTCATGGCTCGTTGCCTACGCCGAAGATGTGCCGAAGGCATCAGCGTGAAAACCATGTTCCACGCCCCAGACGATCTGGCTAGACGTTGGATAGTAGATTCTGATAGCCGAGGAATTCGTTTTTCCAGTCGCCGTAGCAACCGGTCAAATTGCAAGCTGGACATCGACAGCCGACATACAGCCAGCGAACATCTTCGGAACCTGCGTAAAGGGCAACGCCAAGAGTGATCTCAAAGATATCGGCGCCACAGGTGCATTCGGCGATGTAGATTTCGGCCTCAGCGAAGTAGTCATCGGAATCGCCCATGCCGAGTTCGCCGCTACAGGATTGGCAAAATCGGACGGCTACACCGGCATCCTCGTCGAGGCCAAGCTTGAACGTGGTTGCTCCGCAGTCGCAGCAGGCATCCGCGAAGTGCTGGGCGGCGTAGCCATTGAGTTTACTGTAACGAATGAGTTCTGCGCGGATGTCGGCCTGCGAGTCAGCAAACGTCTGATTGTTTTCGCGTCGAATCGCCATATGAATGGGGGCGGCTAACGGAAGGTTTATACGACACCGCTTCTCTCCGAAGCCAACAAGCGTCGCAACAGCAACCAGTTTACCAAAAAGAAACCACGTTGCCAAAGAGGCGGTGTCCACGGTGTGGCAAACCAACACGCGACAGCGGAGCGAACGAGTTAGCAAACCAAACGATGATCCAAGGACGAAGCCGCGGTCTTGCGTAAAAACCATGTTAGGCGACCGGTCGCGCAACGAATACGCCGGACGGCACTATCAACTTGCCGACCAACGGAGCACCGTTGAGGCACACACAGAAGGGCTCAGCAATCGAGTCTGGTTCAACAAAGTCGTAGAACGGCATTCCCAACCATTCCTGCGTGAAGTCTTCGGTGAACCGGCCGATGGTCGTCGGGATTGGATCACCGGTACAAGCACGGTATAGCTTAGCGACAGGGAACCAGATATCACGTTGCCCAGGAAGCGAAACTCGGTGTCGGCCCAAAGATCGTTTGCCATTCGCATCACGCGGTCGTATTGGAAAACGGTTTCACTCACGGATCACTAGGTCGCCTAACAAGGGTATGGACGACAAGCTGTCGTCTCTGTTGGAAATTCAATGTCAGTGTATCTCGGAATTTGGCAATTGTGAAGATAGAGCGAAAGATGATGCAACGGCGAATACCATCGGTGCGGGCACTGTTGGGCGGTTCATAACTATCGACGAAAGGCGTGCATCGCGAAGAGGGGAACGCCAAGGGAATGGGATCAGTGCTGGCGAACAGCTTCCTATGATGCAGCTGAGTCTCAAACTGGGCAGCCGTTTCTGATCTGCGGAGGAAGCACCTGTGTCTTTTCGCCATGAGATTCCTAGGTGGCAATGTGCCGTGGTTTTCCTTGTTCCTTGTTGAAACGAGGGCCACTGCCTGATTCAACTGGTGAAAACTGGCGATCATTCCGACTGCTCGCTTTTTCGTTCGCCAGATAGGCCAAGAAGCACTACAACCGCGTTATGAACACTTTGTTTGGAAAACTTGCGGTCTTCAGTGTCGAACGACGGGCCATCGTCGCCATTTTGCTGGCAGTGATCTCAGGCGTGGCTGTCGTGGGGCACGTGCAGCCTCGTCTCGTGATTGACTGGATCGAATCCTTCGGTGATGCAGAAGTTGAAGAGAGTCGATCACCGGCCATCGATTCCAATCAAGTTCGAGATCTTCCGAAGGTCAGCCCTTTCAGTTTATCTCGATCCGACGTGGTGATCGTGGTGGAATCCGATGACTTCTTCACTTCTGACGCGGCGAAGGCTTTGCGAGCCGTCGTGAAAGCTGTTGAAGATTTGGATCAGGTGGACAATTTGATCTGGATGGATCGAATTCCCATGCTGAATATTTTCGGCCTGCCGGAACCCTTGTTTCCACGCAGTGAAGCGTCCTCACAACGTTTCGCGGCTGCTCGTAAAAAAGCGATGCAGCATCCTTTGGTCAAAGGTCAGCTACTAAGCAACGATGGCAAAACTTTGCTGATCATGATCGGCCTGAATTTTGCCCATGTCTTCGACGACGATGATGCAACAACTTTGATCCGGCAAACGGCGATCGATGCAGCGGCACCATTTGGTGACGTTGATTTACGAATTCGAATCACAGGGCGCGTGCCTTCCACCATCGCTGCGATTAATGCTCATGAAAGCAGTCAGCTGAAATACCAACTTGTTGGCTATGGTGTCATTTTGGTGATGACGATCATTTTGTTTCGCGGAATCAAAGCCGTTCTGATTGTGTCGGTGGCTCCAATTCTTGGAGTGTTTTGGACTCTGGGAATCATTCAGTTTTTTGAATACCACAACAATCCGTTGATCGATGTAATTGTGCCCATCCTGATTAGCTTGGTGGCATTGACGGACGGTGTGCATTTGATGGTGCAAATTCGCAAATTACGAACAGCCGGTCTTTCGCCTGCGAATGCCGCGAAAACAGGGTTGCAGCAGGTTGGGATGGCCTGTTTTCTCACATCTTTAACGACTGCCATTGGGTTTGGATCGCTGACGATCGCCGACAGTTTGTGGGTGCAGCAATTTGGCATGTGCTGTGTGGTCGGAGTTTGTTTGACCTTCCTGTCTGTGGTGACCGTCATTCCTTTGCTGTGTTCCACATGGTTGGGCCGCAATATTCATCTCGGACATGAAAACAGCTTGATTGATCGCAATTTGAATCGCATCACGGTGATCATTGATACGGTTTTGAAATGGCGCACCACGTTTAGCGCGGCGGGAATCGTGCTGACTTTGATCCTGTTTGCGGTTTCCACAACTTTGAAACCCGATCAACGCCAGCAAGACGATCTTCCTGAAGCTGCCGAAGCGACTCAGGCTTTACAGCATATGGATGCTGCCTTTGGCGGCTTGGAATTTTCTCGAATTGACGTTCGTTGGAACGATGCGGTGGCATCTGACGACGCAGAAGTCTTGATCACGGTTGCAGCCGTTGATGAATTGTTGAAAGCCGAACCGCTGATTGGCAATCCACTTTCGATTCGCAACTTGATTGATGCTCAACCCGGCACAGGGCCCCCTGAAGAACGCATGACCATGGTCGAGCTTTTGCCGCCACCGTTGAAGCGTGCTTTTTATACTCCTGAAGAAAACTATGCTCAGGTGAATTTTCGAGTTCAAGATTTGGGCATTGCAACCTATGGCCCGGTGTTTGAACGGCTGAATCTTAAGCTGGCCGAACTGAAGCTTCTGCATCCAGAATTCGAATTTGAATTGCGAGGCAATGCTGTTTGGAGATGGAAGAATTTGTATCAGGTGGTTGTCGATTTAGCTCGAAGTTTGGGCACGGCATCGCTGATTATTTTTCTGGTGCTTTCGGTCGTGTATCGCAGCATTCGCATTGGACTGATTTCACTGATTCCCAACCTGTTTCCCTTGGTTCTGACGGGAGCATATTTGGCTGTGGCTGGATTCAATCTCGAAATTGTGATGGTGTGCAGCTTCACGGTGTGTTTAGGGATTGCCGTTGATGACACCATTCACTTTCTGACTCGGTATCTGGAAGAATACCAAGAGAATTCTGATCAAGATGAATCGATTCGTCGAGCCTTCACGGGAGTGGGCACGGCACTGATTATGACGACGATCGTGTTGGTGTCTGGATTTAGCACAGTGATCTTTAGCGATTCGCGGAACGTGCGAATTTTTGCCACGATGGGAGCTCTCACCATTTCCGCTGCGTTGTTAGCCGATCTGATTTTTCTGCCCGCGTTGTTGGCTCGCTTTGGTCCACGACGAAAATCGCCACGGGTGTCAGCCAGTTCACACACGGATTCTTGAGTGATCAAGAGGGCGGAGAATGCAGGATTCGCAACCCTGTTAGGTTTCGCAACCCTGTTAGGTTTCAGGAATCAATGTTCAGTTTACGCCGTCGCCGGACTGTCTAGGCTTCAGCTGTGATGACCTGCAATCTCAAAGTCTGGTGTTCCGAGTTCCGAGTTCCGAGTTCCGAGTTCCCTGTTCTCTGTTCCCTGTTCTCTGTTCTCTGTTCTCTGTTCTCTGTTCCGCCGACATCGACATCGACATCGGGCTGTGCGGCTGTGCGGCTGTGTTCAAACTCCGGCAATATCTGCAACATCGATAGGTTGTGAGCCACATCACATCCGCTTCAGTGGGGTGCGACCTAAGTGAAGACGTTCACTTGTTCGTCGGAATGGTCGAATTCAAAAAATTGGCGTAGCTGCGTGAAGGCATTCATGCCAAAACAGTCACTGCGACCTTATTAGAACGAATCAGTTGAAGCAGGAGAATGGCCATGGTTTTGCAGCGCGTTATTGTCACACTCATGATCTTTTCGATGATGCCTTTGTCAGTTCACGCGGATGATCAGTTGAAGCCAGTTGCTTCCAATGCCGTGTCTCAGAAAAGAGTGATTCCGAAGAACGTGGAGCTGGATGCGGAAGGAAATTTGAAATTTGCCTTTGTGGATTCCACTGGTCGAACGTTGGCTGATGCTACGGCGATTGTTATTGCTGATCAGAAACCGCAAAAGCATCGAGATGTCGCGAGTGGAAAGTTTGTTGTGCCGGTGGCTAAGCCCGGAGTCGTGGTGATCATCGCCGGTGATTACACGTATGGTTGTCGAGTCTGGAAGCATGGAACAGCACCTCCGAAGTCTTTGAAAAGCATAGCGTTTGTGATCAAGCAGGATGCTGTTGCAGAGGTTCGCGGTCAGGGCTTTGGCTCGGCTTTGAAATCGACTCAAAAGCTTTATGGCCTTGCAATTCTGGCTCTTGGCGGAGTGGCCTTATGGCAAGCACTTGATCGAGATGACGATGCCAGTTAATTGGAGAAGATGAGACGATTGATGAAGTTGAAAACGAAGAAGTCGGGCTTCTTGCATTCAACAGCTGAATGACAAACATTCTGTCAGCCAATTTCTTGTCTTGAACTTCTGAACCGAATCCGATGTCATGTCCTCTGACTTTTCGCCCGCCACCGATGCTCATGACCCCGCCACTTTCGGAGTCGCTCCAGACTTCGATCAGCTTTTGCCTGCCGTTCAGCACCTGTGCGAAGTGATTGCGAAGTTGAGGTCACCGGACGGCTGTCCGTGGGATCGCCAGCAAACATTGGCCACGATTAAGCCGTACACATTGGAGGAAACTTACGAGCTTTTGGAAGCGATCGACGCTGACGACAATGCGGCCATCCAAGAAGAGCTGGGTGATGTTTTATTGCAAGTGATTTTGGACAGTCAGATTGCTCGAGACGAGCAACGATTTCAGTTGATCGATGTTGTCCGTTCGATCACCGAAAAAATGATTCGCCGACATCCTCATGTGTTCGGTAGCGAGGTCGCTGAAACGACGGATGACGTCAAGAAGCATTGGCATGCTGCCAAGAATTCAGAAAAGAGTGAGCGAACATCTCGGCTGGAAGGCATTCCCAAAGATCTTCCTCAGTTGGCTCGAGCACATCGGATTGCAGGTCGAGCTGCTTCCGTCGGATATGACTTCCCCGATCGACGGATGTTGTTCGACAAACTGCAAGAAGAGCTAAGAGAACTGAACGAAGAACTGTTTGCTGCTGTCGACGCCCCTCATGTTCCAGCTGCCGTAGATACGGACGTGATTCCGGATGCGCCTATCGAAGACTTGGATTTGAAGGCTCGAGCGGAAAGTGAGCTGGGTGATGTGCTGTTTGTGATGGCAAATATTGCTCGCCGTTGGGGAATCAATCCTGAAGAAGCGTTGCGAAAGAGCAATGCGAAGTTTTCAAGACGCTTTCAGGGCATTGAAGCCGCCATGAAGCAGCAGGATATTTCCATGGATGATGCCACGTTGCAGCAAATGGAAGAGGCATATCAAGCAACGAAATCAAAAGAAATCCGTCGCTAGAAGTCCTCTAGAGATTTGGTGCGTATTTGATCGACGGCAGCTGATATACTGACATCAGACGAAATCGTTTGCGATGGCGGCACACACTGGTGCTGCAAGATGCGGTTGTGGGTGGAGATACCAAAATGTCAGTTTATTATTGCGGCCGACGAGCTTTTCTGAAAACCAGTGGCCTGACGGTCGCTTTGCCGCTGATGCAGCAGGCTGAATTAGATGCGGCTGACGAATGTGCTTTTGAACCAGAGAGCTCAAATGTTGCCAAGCGGTTGATCTGCGTGGGGTCGAATCTTGGGTTGTATCGACCAGCGTTTTACCCCAAGACAACGGGGGCCGACTATCAGCTGAGCCCGCTGTTGGCTGAACTAAAAGAGCACCGGGAACATTTCAGCGTCTTTAGCGGCTTTGATCATCGAGCCGGCAATGGGCACAAAAATTGGGACAACTATCTGTGCGGCAAGGAAGTGGGTAGCCAAAGTTTGGATCAAATGGCGGCAAACAAACTGTGCGCGACGAATCGAATTCCGTCAATGCAGTTGTGTGCCGGAGATATCCCTCAACAAAAAATGGCATTCACAGAAGCCGGAGTTCCGTTGCCGATGGTGAATCGGCCAAGCGTGATCTTCAACCGTCTGTTTTCCAGTGATGAAGATCGAGCACGCAGTCAGCATTTGTTGAAGTCTGGCCGCAGCGCATTGGACTTGGTACGACAGGATGCTCGCATCTTGGAACAGTCTGTTGGGCGAGAAGACAAAGAGAAACTTCAAGAGTATTTTTCGAGCTTGCGATCATTGGAACAACGAATGACCAAGCAACTAGACCACCTGGCCAACGATTCAGTTGAAGTTGATTACAAGTTGCCCGCGTTTGATCCGATCGCTCCCACTTTGATGCTGGAATGCGAGCAAATGATGTTTGACATGATGAAGCTGGCATTGCAAACCGATGCGACTCGAGTCTCTACATTATTCATTGCAGGCTTGGGGCAAGTCTTTACATTGGATGGGCAAACCTTGCAGGCTGGCTATCACGCGTTGTCTCATCATGGCAATGACCCAGATCTGATTCGTGATTTGATTCGAGTCGAGCAGCAGCATATGAAGTGCTTGAATCGGTTTTTGGCTGATCTTCGTTCGACAACGGATGAGCACGGGCAGCCACTTTTGGATTCCACGGTTGTGATGTTTGGAACAGGAATGGGAGATGCCAGCCGTCATTCGAACCGCGACCTTCCGACACTCGTTGCTGGCGGCGGTTTGCAGCATGGCCAGCACTTTTCGGCAGACACGTCGGCCAACGACGAGCAACTGTTGGGCAACGTTTATGTGTCGATTTTGCGGCAGTTGGGGATCGAAGCAGATTCCTTCAGCAACGCGACTGGTCCAGTGGCTGATTGGTCATGAATCCTTATTTGATCATTGATGGCTATAACCTGATGCATTCGATGGGAATTGCGAAGCAGAAATACGCTGACGGGGAATTGGAACGCTGTCGAAATCGTATGCAGCGAGAACTGGCGAATGTGTTGGATGAAACTGTCTTGAACATGACCACAGTTGTGTACGACGCGTTTGAATCTGCATCGAATGATCGCCGAAGCTTTCGTGCGAATGGGATGAAAATTCGATTTGCGCCGATGGGACAATGTGCAGATTCTGAAATCGAAGAGCTCTTGAAGACTCACAGCGTGCCCAAACGAATCTTGGTGGTTAGCAGCGACCATCGACTGCATAAAGCAGCGAATGCTCGGAAGGCTTCGGTTGTGGACAGCGAAGACTTTTGGAGTTCACTGGACGACGATGAATAGTGGCGATCGGCGTTGAGGGGATGTTTGTGATAGGCGAGGTCAGCCTCACACCGGTTTGCCTACACACCGAGCGGCAACACACCGGTTCGCCCTCACACCGGTTCGCCCTCACACCGAGCGGCAACACAGGCCGACGTCATGGCGGCCGACGACGGAATGGCATCCGGCATGGTTTTAGCTCAGGATATCATGAACAACATGAGCTTCTTTGACGCCCGTTAGTTTTTGATCCAGTCCGAGATACGGAAACGTTAATTTGTTGTGGTCAATGCCCAATTGATGCAGGATTGTGGCGTTGAAGTCTCGAA
This sequence comes from Fuerstiella sp., assembly GCA_039974975.1. Classification (GTDB taxonomy): domain Bacteria; phylum Planctomycetota; class Planctomycetia; order Planctomycetales; family Planctomycetaceae; genus Fuerstiella. The sequence continues at coordinate 163,976 of JBDWHY010000158.1, forward strand.
CGTGCACTGGATTTTCCACGACGTTGTAGCTGAATTCATCCGTTTGGCCGTAACTGATGCCACCCTTCACGCCGCCGCCAGCCATCCACGCGGTGAAGCATCGGGGATGATGATCTCGACCGTAGTTCGTATGAGATAATTTGCCTTGGCAGAATGTTGTTCGCCCAAATTCTCCACCGAAGACAACCAGAGTGTCTTTCAGTAGGTCTCGTTGTTTTAAGTCCTTCAAAAGCGCGGCGGCCGCTTGGTCGACGTCGTACGCTTGTCCTTTTATCTTTCCGGGGAGGCCAACGTGATGGTCCCATCCGCGATGGAACAACTGCACAAAGCGAACGTCGCGTTCGACCATGCGTCGAGCTAAGAGGCAGTTGCGAGCAAACGAGCCGCTCTTTTGAACTTCCGGGCCGTACATCTCTAAGATGTGCTGTGGTTCTCCGTCTAGGTCTGTCAGCTCGGGAACCGAAGCTTGCATGCGGAACGCCATTTCTTGTTGAGCAATCGTCGTTTGGATTTCTGGATCGCCAACTTGCTCGTGGTGTTCCGCATTCAGCTTGCCCACGAGGTCCAACATTGTTCGGCGGCTATCTCGGTTGACTCCATTCGGATTCGATAAAAATAGCACAGGATCACCGGCAGGTTGAAAGGCGACTCCTTGATGTTTTGACGGCAAGTATCCTGAACCCCAGAGCCGACTGTACAACGCTTGAACGTTGCCTGTGCCTCCGGTCCAGAATGCGGAATTTAAGACAACGAAGTCGGGCAGGTTTTCGTTAATGCGTCCTAAGCCATAGCTTAACCATGCTCCCATACTGGCGCTGCCCGGGATTTCTGTTCCCGTGCAGAATAGGGTCTTGCCAGGATCATGATTGATTGCATCTGTGTTCATCGACCTAATAAAGCAGATGTCGTCGACGACGTCTGAAAGGTGAGGCAAAAGCTCACTCATGTAGACGCCATTTTGGCCCTTCTGAGCAAACTTGAACATGGAAGGCGCGATCAGTTGAGCCTTGCCTTTTGTCATAGCCGTCACGCGTTGGCCATTGCTGACGCTGGAAGGCAACGGCTGTTCAAACATGTCATCAAGTTCAGGCTTTGGATCGAACAGATCGATCTGGCTTGGGGCGCCCGCCATGAACATAAAAATCACTCGCTTTGCCTTCGCGGCGAAATGAAGGCCTGGTTCAGCGGCGGTTGCTTGTTGTTGTGACAGCAATGATCCGAGAGCTGTGGCTCCCAATCCCATGGCATTGTGCTTTAGAAATCGTCGACGATTCTGTCGATCGCTCAGCTGTTGCAATGAGTGCATTTTGTTTTGCCTCGATGAAGATGAAACGCGCGTTTCTTGAATGACGGTAGTGCTGATCGGGCTGTTATTCGTGAGCTCGAGTCGTATCAAGATTCAACAGAGAGTGAATCAACATTGTCCATGCGGATAATTGAACTTTGCCTGCTTGATCTGTTGGAAGCTGATCTGGGCTAAGGCTGTGAGTCAGCATCTGAGCGGTCAGCTTTTCGTCATCAGCGTACAAAGTTTTGAATTGCTGCAATCCTTGCAAGAGCCGTTTTTGAGCTGACTGGGACGGCAACTGAGTCGTGACGGCTTCGTAGGCATGTTGCAGGCGTTGTGAATCGGACGCGTGTTTTCGTTGCAGCAATGTCTGTGCAAAGTGCATCGACGCTTGAAAGTACTGTTGTTCGTTCATCAGCAGCAATGCTTGCAATGGCGTGTTGGTGCGTTCTCGACGTGCCACACAGGCTTCACGCGTTGGGGCATCAAAAATCGTAAGCTGTGGTGGCGGCAGTCCTCGTTTCCAAAAGGTGTACAGGCTTCGCCGGTAGATTTTTGTTCCCGTATCCGCTTCAAAGATTCGGGGATAGGAATACGGCATGGCGACCAGTTTCCAGAGGCCATCTGGTTGAGGAGGCTTTACACTTTTGCCGAACAGATCGTCGTTAAGTAGTCCGGTTACGGCTAAAATCTGATCGCGAATCACTTCTGCATCGAGACGAAATCGAGCTCCACGACTTAGCAATCGGTTCTTGGGATCATTGGCGTAACTTTCAGGGGACGCGGCCGACGACTGACGGTACGTGGCTGACATCACGATTTGCTTCACCAATTTTTTGACGTCCCAGTTCGATTGCGTCAACTGGACGGCAAGATAGTCCAGAAGTTCGGGGTGGCTGGGAACTTCTCCTTGTGCTCCGAAGTCTTCTGAGGTGCGAACAATGCCTGTTCCAAAGAACTGTTGCCAAAATCGATTCACAGTGACTCGCGCAGTCAGTGGGTTTTCTTCAGAGACAAGCCACTTTGCCAGATCTAAGCGATTTCTTGTCAGCTCGGTGTCTTTCATGGGGGGCAGAAATGAAGGAGTGTTGCGTTCAACGACTTCACCCGGCTGATCATATTGGCCTCGGACTAACAGATGCGCTGGGCGAATTTTTTCTCGCTCTTTCATCACGAGAGCTCCCGGGATTTTCAGCATCAGCTGATCACGTTTTTGCTGCAGGCTTTTTTGTTTTTTCGTTTCGACCTTCAGACGATTTTCTAGACGTGTGATCTTTGCAGAATCAATGCTGCTTCTTTGGGCGACTTTGATTTCGTTTGTCGTGGCCCTCGTCAGTTTTTGGGCAGCTGCGATGGCAAGTTCAAGAGCTGCCAGCTGCGTTTTTTGCTCGTCACTGGGCAAGTTAATATATGGCTGCTGAAGACCTCGTTTGAAATCCAAAGTTCCACGACGGCCCGTTTCCGGCTGGCCATCGAAGTTGTTAAAGAATGCATACAGTTGATAGAAGTCTCGTTGAGTGATCGGATCGTATTTGTGATCGTGGCACGTTGCACATTGAACGGTAAGGCCCATAAACGCTGTGCCCACGGCTGTGGTGCGATCGATCACATTGCGATTTAAACTTTCTTCCGGCAACGCAGTTCCCACATCGATAATCAGATGCAAACGGTTGAAGCCTGAAGCAATCAACTGATCGGTTGTCGGATTAGGAACAAGGTCTCCTGCGACTTGGTCGATCACAAATTCATTGTAGGGGCGGTTCTTGTTGAATGAATCAATGACCCAGTCACGATATGGCGTCATGTCTCGATAGTGATCGTGATGCAATCCGTTGGTGTCTGAAAATCGGACAAGGTCCAGCCAGTACCGAGCCATGTGTTCGCCGTACCGCTCAGATTCCAAGAGACGATCGACGGCTTTTTCGTAGGCGATTTCTGAGTCATCTTGTAGGAATCGCTTCAGCTGATCAGCGTTTGGGGGAAGCCCTGTGAGATCGAAGCTAAGCCGTCGAAAGAGTGTTCTTTTGTCAGCCATATTGCTGATGGACTGCCCTTCTTGATTCAGGCGATCCAGAATGAAACTGTCAATTTCTGTCAGCCGTGGAATATTTCCATCGTCTGTGATGATCTTCATTTTGGCTGGCAGTTCAGATTCAGGCGGTACGAATGACCAATGAGTCTCATACGGTGCGCCTTGTTTAATCCATGTACGAATCAATTCAATCTGAGCGTCGGTAAAGCGGGGTTTATGAGCATGCGGCGGAGGCATGACTTCATCATCGTCGTCGCTGATGATTCGTCGTAGGATTTCAGAATCGTCAGGTTCACCGGGAGCCAGCCAATCTTCCGCACCTTCGCGTCGATCTAAGCGAAGATCGGCTTCACGGTGTTCTTCGTCAAAGCCATGGCAAGAAAAACAGCGATCTGACAGCAGGGGCCGGATGTCGCGGTTGAAAGACACATCGTCCGCAGCGAGCTGTCCGGAACACGCGGTGATGACAAGTAGAGTAAAACGTACGCTCAGTGATTTAAGAAAGCAGTTCATGTGAATGCATCAGTTCTACTGAAGGCTGTTCGGGAACGGGCGTGCAATTCGTTTTGGTTTGTGAATCCACAACAGGGCGGTTGTTGATTGTATCTGTGGTCAAATCAGTTTGTGCGTGTCTTGCCTCGGGGCGTTCAGCCGTTTTTACGGCACTCTTGTCGAACAATCGAATGAAACGCCCGACTGTTTTCAGCTTTCATTTTGAATGGGCCTTGAGTTGTCGGGGGAAATCCGAAAGTTGGATGTCGGGCGGAATGCACGCGTGTATTCGCACTCGCGATTCTGAAGCTCACGATTGTCGGGGCTCACAGTTTTGGAGAATACAGTTTTGGGGAGTACAGTTCTGGAGAGTACAGTGAGCAAACTTGATTCTGAACAAGCGGTGTCGTTGGCCTCCGTTTGATCTTTCTGTTTGGTATCCTAGCAATCAAACAAAACATGGCTCGTACAACGAAAAACTGCTGCTTGCAGAAACACGCATTATGATGACACCAGACCTTCGCGAACTCCTGAATTCACAAGGAGCCGTCTTTGCTGACGAGGATTCGCAAATTGCTTCATTTGGCGACCCCAGGCATGAGCTCGTGTTGGCTGAAACCGACGTGGCTTTGTTTGTTCTTTCGGACCTGATCAGGATTCGCTTGTCGGGTGTTGACCGAGTCAAGTTTTTGCACAATTTTTGCACAGCCAATGTGAAGGCGATGGCCACTGGTGATGTCTTCGAGGCTTTCCTGACCGACGTGAAGGCTCGAATTCTTGGCCATGGCTACGTTGCCGCGTTTGAAGATTGTGTTGAAGTTTGGATGTTGCCGGGCAGTGCAGACGCTGTCGTCAGCCACTTACAAAAATATGTGATTGTTGAAGATGTGAACGTAGAAGCTTTGCCTTCAACAACAGTATTGGCCTTGGCCGGGCCCCATGCGCTATCGCACTATGCCTCATGGCAACAGGGCTTTGAACTTGAAGCGGGGCGATGCGTTGAGGCCGAATCATTTTCGGCAATTTGTGTTCAATGGGGCGGGCGGTCTTTGTTGTTGGTGTCTTTGAATTCCAGCCAGCAAGCGACCGGTGCATGGCGAGCGTTGAATCCCGTTGGAAGCAAGGGGGCGGGCCAAGTTGCCTTCGACGCACTACGAATTGCGGAGCGGTTTCCGAAGATTACCGTCGACCTGTCCAATTCCAATATGGCTCCAGAAGCCGGAAGAAATGAAACGGCAATCTGTTACACCAAAGGTTGTTACTTAGGTCAAGAACCGATTGCTCGTCTGGATGCAATGGGGCACGTCAATCGTCAATTGTATTCTGGCACGATTCAGCTTTACACGGACGACATTCCTGATGGAGCTGAAAAGTGGCCGTTGGTGACGTCTGTGGCCAAGCTTGATGATGATTTGACCTACGCTCTTGCTGTGCTGCCAGTGAAATCAATGGTGGCCGACAAGCCAGTTGCCTGCCGGACAGGAGATGGTCGGTTTTGGCAATTCGTTGCGTCTGCGGTTGAGGCTGAATGACGGTTGAAGCTGTGTGCCGGCCGAAACGATGGGCTGGCTGAAACGGCGAGCGTGTGGTTTTGCGAGCGTGCGGATTGGAGACCCTGCGGATTGGCTGCGACGCGATCACAGACGCGATCACAGTCGCGGGTGCAGTCACAGTCGCGGTCCTATTTGGTTTTAAGCGCAGCAAAAAACCGGAGGATTAGAAAATCATCCGGTTTGCTATGACCAATGACACGATTGCGACCGAACCAAATGCCGGAGGCGGGTCATTGATCTTATTTTGCCTTGGGTGGAGAAATCTGACGCAGTCGAGCGCCACTTCGCTTAGCGAAGAGCTCTTTGCTGCCGTCTTCCAAGACACGAATTCCTACTCGAGTTGGTTTGTCTGTTTCAGGACAAATCAACATGGCGTTTGATGCGTCGATGGCAAGCTCGGTGTGCAAGCGACCGCCTTGAGGGCTTTTGGGATGCCCTTTGCGAACGTGCTTATACACCTTGTTGATGCCTTCAACGACCAACTTGCCATTCTTGCGATCAACAGTCAGAACGGTTCCGCGAGTCCCCGCGTCGTCGCCTGCGATCACTTCGACGTTATCGCCTTTGCGAATCTTCATCGCTAATACTTTGCAAACAGGTTGAAAAAAGCCAATCAAACTAGAACGGTTCAGAGTCGATCGGTTGCCGAGACACTAAAATTGAATCCGTTCCAGAAATTTCTGAAGCGGCGAAGGATGACGCTTTTCGTTGCGGGAATCAACCCAGCATTCCCCGCGTTCAGAGCGATTCCCTGATTTCAGCGGGCAAACCGGGAATTTCCGAGTTCAAGGATAGGGTTCGAGGTCAAATCAGGCCCATTTTTGCCGCTTCCGAGCCAATCTTCGGTGAAACGGCCTCTTTCAAAAACTACTCGTCTTCGTCTTCGATCAGGATGCGAAGATCCTTCAGTTGGTGATCGTCGACCACAGACGGAGCTCCGGATAGCAGATCTGAGGCTCGTTGAGTTTTCGGGAACGCCACGACGTCTCGAATATTGTCGTCTTGAGCCAGCAGCATAATCCACCGATCCAAGCCAAGAGCGATTCCCGCATGAGGTGGTGCTCCGTATCGCAGGGCCTGCAGCAGGAAGCCAAATCGAGCTTCTGCTTCTTCGGCGTTGATGTTCAGCAGGTCAAAGACAGTCTGTTGGACGGCGGGATCGTGAATACGCACGCTTCCGCTGGCTGCCTCATAGCCGTTGATGACGAGGTCGTAACTGTCTGCTCGCACCTTGCCGGGGTCTGTTTTCAGCAGTTCAACGTCTTCTTCGTTGGGCTCGCAGAACGGATGATGTTCGGCGTCGTAGCGGTTTTCGTCTTCATTCCATGTCACCATCGGAAATTCCAGCACCCAAATTGCGCAGAATTCAGAGGGGTCATACATTTCCAGTTCTTTGGCGATGCGATTTCGCAAAGCAGCCAAAGCGGCAGACGTGACCTCGGGCTTGTCGGCAACAAACATCAAGATGTCGCCATCTTCGCCGCCCATTCGTTGAATGATCGTTTGCTGTTGTTCATCAGAAAAGAACTTGGCGATTGTGGATTCCAATTTGCCACCCACGACCTTCATGTAGGCCAAGCCTTTGGCTCCGTATTCGCCGACGAATTCCTTCAGATCCTTATCCAGCAAGCGTCGGCTGTATTTGTCAGCTCCACCTTTGGCATTGATTCCTCGAACTCGACCGCCGTTTTCGACGACTGACTTGAAGACTCCGAAGTCGCTGGCGGCTCCAACGTCACCGATGTCGATTAATTCCATTCCAAACCGCAGGTCTGGTTTGTCTGTACCAAAGCGTTCCATTACGTCGGCGTACGTGTACCGAGGCAAAGGGGTGGGCAGGTCGATGTTCTTTACCTTCTTCACGACCGATGAAAGCAGCCCATCAACTGTTTCCAAAACATCGTCTCGGCTGACAAACGACATTTCCACGTCGATCTGAGTAAATTCTGGCTGCCGATCGGCCCGCAAGTCTTCGTCTCGAAAACACCGAGCAATTTGGTAGTACCGGTCAAAGCCGGAGACCATCAAAATTTGCTTATAGATTTGAGGTGATTGTGGAAGCGCGTAAAACGAACCCGGATGAACTCGGCTGGGCACCAAATAGTCTCTGGCACCTTCCGGAGAACTGCGACCTAAGATCGGGGTTTCGATTTCAAGGAAATCGCGTTCGTTAAAATAGTCTCGAACAGCACACGTCAGGTGGTGACGCATGATGATGTTTTGTTGCAGACTGGGGCGTCGCAAATCGACGAATCGATACTTCAAACGAAGCTCTTCGTTTGGCAGGTCTCCATCGAGCTCGAACGGAGGAGTCATGCTTTTGCTGAAAATTTTCAGCTTGTGTGCTCGCAGTTCAATGTCTCCGGTATCCATCTTGGGATTAACCAGATCGTCTCCGCGGTAGCGAACTTCGCCTTCGACTTGGACCACGTCTTCACGCCGCAATTTACGAGCGATCGCATCGATTTCGCTGTCTTCTTCGGTGTTGAAGACGACCTGAGTTTTTCCGTAGCGGTCTCGAAGATCAATGAACACAAGATTTTCGCCGTGGTCTCGATAGACGTTGACCCAGCCCGCCAGTGTGACGGTTTGACCTTCGGAAGCTCGTCTTAGTTCGCCGCAGTTATGTGTTCGAAGCACAATGTTGTCCGTTACTTGAAATTCAAATGGCTAGTCGGAGGGCCAAGGGATTGGCAGCCTGATTGCTTCCACTTTGGCGGCTTTTTGATTGAAACCGTTTGGTGAAAGTTTGAGAGCTGCGACATCCTTTTGCCGCGTTCTAACGAATGGCTGGTCTGCAGAATATTCGATCCTTGGTGTTTCGAATTTCCGAAGCCCGCAGTGAACCGGCGGGGCCAACGTCGGGCGACGAGTATAGGCGGCTGCTTTTATCGGGGAAACAAGGGATGGCCGTTCCGTGGTCGATTCCAGGTTCCGGGCGACAACTTGCGTGTTCCGGTATTTTGAACGGCTGAATCTGTTGAATTCGATTCAGTTTTGGCACATCAGCTTCATTCGTCGTCTTCGATAATCGGTAATTCCGAATTTCGTTCTCGTTCCATTCTTAGCCGACGACCGTTTTTAGTGTACTCAAAGCGGTTTAAATACGCTTTCATCAGCAGCAAGCCTCGACCGTTCGGTCGATCGATGTAATCGTCGGCGGTCGGGTCTGGCACGTCTCCGGGCTCGAAGCCTTCGCCTTCATCTTCGACTTCGACGTGCATGCGATCGACGCCGACTTCGGCTTCGATTGTCACTTTTTTGTCGAGATCGCTTTTGTTTCCGTGACGAATTGCATTCGTTACGGCTTCTTCAAGAGCCAATCGCATCGCGAAAATGTCTCGCATGCTGTACTCGAACTTCTCCATCAACGTGACGATCTGTTCCTGGATCTCCAGCCCTTTGCTGGTATCGCTGGGAATCTGCACGTTGATACGAGAAGGCTCGGGCATGACGCTTGATGCTGAGAAGGAACGACAATTGAAAATCGTGGCTGTAAAACTAGAGGCCCTGTGATTTTGAGGCCCGAGATCTTTTGACCCGAGATCTCATGGCCAGCGCGATCTTTTTAGCCATGGTGCAGACAGGCTTTGGTTCGGCAAAGACAGGCTCTAAAAAAAGTCTGGCTCGACCACTAAAACTTCGCGAGAGCGTCGTCTAAATCGTCACACAGAGTCAGGACTTTGTGAAGCTGAGTAATCTTAAAGACGTCTAGAATGTCTTTTTGGATGTTACACAAAGCACACGTTCCACCGGCCGTCTGTACTTTTTTGTGCATCGTGATCAGTTTTCCCAAGGCAGCGCTGGAAAGGTATTCGACGAGCGAAAAATCGAGGACCACTTTCGTGCGTCCATCTTGATCTACCAAGCCAAACAGCTCTTGGCCGATTCGATCGATATTCGCCTCGTCCAGAATTTTCTCATCAAGAAAACGAGCCACTGTGACTCCGTTCACTTCTTCAATATCAAGTCTCTGGTCCGACATGGATAGGCCTTCACCGACGAATGATGTTGTGTTTTGGGATAATGGTAGTGGGAAAGTGCGTGGAACTAAACCTCTGAAGCCCCCCCAAGGATTGCTGGGCAACGATATCCCATGGTCGTTGGCTGTCAAGTCCTGTCGTTCTTGGTCATCACTGTCGGCCATTAAGTCTGGGTTTGAAGCGAAAATTGGATCACAATTATTTGATTTGGGATCCTCGACGGCTCGGGAAATCCCTCAATTTGTCTGCTCTCACCGTCAGCAACGTGAATTCAACAGCGTGCAGCGTAAGACCAAATCCGGCTGATGCAGTCTCTGATGCAATTCCATCTGACCCGCCGTGACACGGTGCAATTGGAAGACTCAGGCGTCGACCCACTGGCCAAACGATGAAGTCGAATAACTCAGGTTTTCGTCTTCATGGATCGGGGGCGGCTTGGTTTAAAAGTGCGAATCGCCGCAGAAAAGACGTGGTTGGTGTTTCATGGGAAAGACATGTTGTGGTGCGAGGATCACCGCAGCGGCCAAAGTTGCCCTTGATTTGAAGGAAAATTGCGAGGCAATCACTTCTTTTCGTGTTCAGGACAGTTTCTCAGCTGTAGCCGCTTTTGAGATTGGCGTTGACCGGTCTCCCGAATTCGTCGTTCAATACACGCGATTGACCAGAACAACACACTTGCGAGTTCATTGTCAGGTGATCGACGCTCCCACCGTCTGTGCTCTTGAAATATGACTCATACTGCGGGATCGCTACGAAGATTTGCACGGAGGCTGCTGTGAAATTGGGTTGGATTGGAATTCACGAAGAAGGTATTCCGGCCTTGGATGCTGTGTGTAGCGCGGGATACCAAGTTCAGGGAGTCATGACGTTGGCGAAAGAAGCGGCGACAGGCCGAGCTGGCTCGGCTTGTTATGCCGACATCTGCCGTCCGTACCATGTTCCCGTCTATGAAGTTGGGCATGTCAACGATGACAGGAGTCTTGAAATATTGAAAGCTTGGGACTGCGACGTTTTGGTCGTCTTGGGCTGGGGGCAGATTTTGAGTCCCGAAGTTTTGCGACTGCCTAAAATCGGCGCTGTGGGAGCTCATGCATCGTTGCTGCCTCGAAATCGCGGCAGCGCCCCCGTGAATTGGGCAATCATCAACGGAGAAGCGCAAACCGGAAATTCGTTGATTTGGTTGGTGCCAGATGTTGATGCGGGAGACGTGATTGACCAACGATCGTTCCCTATTTCCAGTTACGACACCTGCCGTACCATCTATGATGCGGTTGCAGAATCTAATCGAGACATGTTGCTGTCTGTATTGCCAAAGCTTGCAGACGGAGTGATTCTGGGATCTGCTCAGCCAGAATCCGATGCTCCATTGCTCCCGCGACGACGACCTCGAGATGGTGCAATCGACTGGCAGAATTCAACCAGTCAGATCTACAACTTGATTCGTGCAGTGACTCGACCGTACCCCGGAGCGACAACCGAGTTTCGTGGCCAAGCGTTGAAAATTTGGACGGCGGCAGCAATGCCCGAATTGAAGACAGGGCTGCCCCCAGGAACGCCGATTGGGCCTGTCAGAAGCCCTCGGCCTGAAGGCTGTGGTCAACTTGTTGCAACGGGCGATGGAGCCATTCTGATTTTAGAAGCAGAAGATGGGCTTGGGCGGGTTCTGACTGGGCGAGAACTTTGCGAGCAGAACTGGACACAGCGAGGGTTGGCCAATGCCGCATAAAAACGTGTTGGTCATTGCCGCTCATCCCGACGATGAGCTACTTGGTTGCGGAGGGACCGTTGCCCTTCATGCTGCGGCGGGACATACGGTCACTTCGGTGATTGTGTGTGAAGGCGAATCTCATCGCTATGGCGAAGAAGGTGTCGGCCAGCCCCAGCATATTCAGAATGCTGCCAAGGTCTTAGGCATGCAACCGACTCGAACGCTCAGCTTTCCAGATCAAAAACTGGATACGGTGACTCTGACGGACATTATCACACCACTGGAGCAGCTGGTAGAAGAGCTAAGGCCCAACATCGTTTACACACAGTACGGTGGCGATATCAATCGCGACCATGAACTGCTGTTTAAGGCGATGTTGGTCGCCACTCGCCCCATGGAAGAATTCATTGAAGCCGTGTACGCCTTCGACACGGCCAGCAGCACCGAATGGGCCTATCCTCGTACGTTTATTCCAGATACTTGGGTGGATATCACTTCAACGTTGCAGCAAAAGTTGGATGCGATGGCATGCTATGAAAGCGAAGTCAGGGACTATCCTCATCCTCGATCATTAAAATCGCTCGAACATCGAGCTGGGTCGTGGGGGAATCAATGCATGATGGAAGCTGCTGAAGTGTTCATGACTGTCAGAAGAACGTTGCGAGGCGGATTTTCTGAATCGATGTGATATGTTGCGAGCTTCATGATGCGGCAATTCAAACACTGCCGTTAGCGAAGTTGCTGATAAGCGGCTGTCTCGACGCTCCGATTTCTAGCCGCAGTCCGTAACATATAACTGGCGACTGAAGGCTGAATATAACGATCGGTCGTTGGATCGTAGCCATAAGCAAGGCTGTTGCTCAACGACTGCATGCATTGGTGGCGCAATGTTGTTTTTTAAACAAAGCCAAGGCGTGCCCGAAGTTGTTAGTCGCCTCACAGAGCGGCTCGTGTCAATCAGCGATCTGCACAATTGCAGACACTTACGGTTGCAGACATTTACGGGTGCAGACATTTACAGTTGCAGGCATTTACAATTGCTGACCTGCACAGTTCTAGCCTTGTGCTTATTCACTCCTTGCCTGCATGATCCCGCTTCGCAATCGACCGTCGTGCAATGTTTTAGCCGGTCAACCGAATCAAATTTGGTAGAGAAGGTTTTGCTGGATACGGTCTTCAGTCGTTTGTTTTAACAACCGTCCAACGCTGCCTGCCTATTCGGCATCAAGTGATTTGTGTCTCACAAACTGATTGTCCAACGATATTGATAGGTGGACATAACCCCCCCTTCTTTCGCACGATGATTTTTGTAAACGAAGGAGCACAGAAGACCACGATCACGGGTTAAGGCGAGGGCGTTCGCGGTTGGCTTCTACTCGTTATAATCGGAAAAACCCCTGAAGGGTTTTGTGGCTGGCTATCCTAGTCCTTGAGAGGATGGTTTGGGTGGGTATTGATCCCCAATGCGTAGGTGAGAAATTTTTCGTTATTCTGACCACGAATCAAATCACATAACCTTTCGGCTTGTGTTTATGGCTTGATGATTTAATCTCATCATGTGCGATTGGTGATGGATCGATGCCCTCGTTCGAAGAGTGGAATGCACTGATGTATGCGACGTCCAAGGATGTTCAACGACTCAACATCAGGCGTGATTTCCTCGACTGTGTTCGCCGCAAGATGGTTACCCAGTTTGTCTGAATTCCAAACAAAGTCGGCAACGACTCCCACCTGTTTTTCATTGCGTTAAAGAGAGTGCCAAAATGGCGAAGAAGTCTGGTTTCAATATGTCCGCTGAATTCCGTGACATGCTTGCGGAAAATAGCTCATTGACAAGCGGAGAAGCATTTCGAGCTTTGGAAGCTAAGTATCCAAAGCAGAAGCTCAATAAAAACAGCGCGGGCGTTGCATTCTTCAACACGCGCAAGAAGCTTGGTCTGACTCCAAAGCGAAAAGGAACAACTGTTCGCAAGCAAATGCCTTCAGTCACTGCTGCGAAAGCATCAAGTTTGGATTTTGAAGCATTGCGATCAGCAAAAGCATTTCTCGAAGCATGTGGTGGCGACAAAGACGTTGCAATGCAGGCCTTGAAGCAATTGGGCAGCTTGCAGATCTCAAGCTAAATCTGAGCGGTCTTCGTTCGAAGAGCCAAATCTAAAAGAAAAGGTGGTGCGATAAATCGCACCACCTTTTTTTGTTTCCGTCAGTATCGTTTCGTGTCATGCGTCATGCAACCGGACGGCTGTTGACGCGGCAGTGGGCGCTCGACACAATTGTTGAGAAGACTTGCATCTGCCACGCGATTGTCTTTGTTTGTTCAGACAAGCGATCAATAGCGCGTTCCGCGATGTTTTGTTGGTTAACAGGATTAAGTAAGGTTGCGATTCTGGTTGTTATCAAGCGACAGTTAATCGCTTCTTTGTGAATTTTATTTGGCAGGATGCCTCAACGTGGTTCGTCACGCTTTAACTTTGCAACAACTGCTGCAGCTCGCCGATTGTTCAGGCTCAGAGCTCGCCGAATACCCCATTGATCTTCGTCAGTTGCAGGTGACCGACCTGACTTGTGATAGTCGCGAGGTGAAGTCGGGAACAGTATTCGTCGCGATCCCCGGAAGTCGAACTGATGGCCACACGTTTTTGTTTGAGGCTGCAACAGCGGGGGCCATCTTTGCGATTGTTCGCCATCGCAATCCTGATCTTCCGCTGCCGCAACTTGAGGTCAATTGTCCTGCCAGTACGTACAGTCAACTGTGTTTGAAATTGGCTCTTGGAAAGACGAACCGGATCCAAACGGCCGGCATCACTGGGACAAATGGCAAGACGACCACAGCTTGGATGCTGCAAGCCATTCTTCAAGCAGCGGGCAGGCAAACAGGAGTGATCGGCACGATCTGTCATCATGATGGTGTGGGCCAACTGCCTTCTGATATGACCACACCCGATGCTCGGGTTCTTGGAGAATTATTTAACGCGATGAGTCGCCAGGGAACGTCTCACTGTGCGATGGAAATCAGCAGTCATGCTTTGGTTCAAAATCGGGCAGCTGGCTTGCAGCTTTCAGCCGCCGCCCTGACGAACATTACACAAGACCATTTTGATTATCACGGAGACTTTGATTCCTATCGGACAGCGAAAGCCTCCATTGTTCGTCTGCTTCATCAAGAAGGTCCTCTTCTGCTAAACGTCGACGATGTTGGTTGCCAACAGGTGCTGAGTGATATTTCGGAAAGCGTTCCTGTAATCACCTGCAGTATTGAAAAGAGGGACTGTGAAATCTCTGGCTCAATTTTGAGGCAGAATCATCGCTCCACCACCGCACGTCTTCGATTGGCTCAAGGCGACTGTGACGTGCGAATAAAAATGGTTGGGGATCATAATGTTTCAAACTGCCTGATTGCTGCTGGGTTAGCAGAGCAAATGGGGGTCGATTTAGATGCTGTTGTGGAAGGGCTTCAATCTTTGTCGTCCGTACCTGGCAGGCTGGAACGCATTGATCTGGGGCAACCTTTTCAGGTGTTTGTCGACTATGCTCATACGCCAGATGCGCTCCAGCATTGTTTGCGGACGCTTCGATCGTTTACCACAGGCCGAGTGATTTGTGTGTTTGGGGCAGGCGGAGATCGTGATCGTTCGAAGCGACCCCAGATGGGAGCTGCAGCTTCTGTCGCAGATCGCTGTTTCGTGACCAGTGATAATCCTCGTTCTGAATCACCGGAAGCAATTATAGCGGACATTGTTGCTGGCATTTCTGCCACGACAAGCGTGCAGCCAGTCGTGCAACGTCAAACTGCGATCGCCATCGCCATTCAAGAAGCTGAGGCCGGGGATACGATTGTCATTGCCGGACGTGGCCATGAATCCATGCAGGAAGTTCGTGAAGGATTTGTGCCGCTCCACGATGCACATTGCGTTCGTTCGGTGCTGAAAGCTTTGGGGTACGGCGGGGCTGCGGTTCCTCAAGTTTATCGTTCAGCATAGGTTGTTGCGGATTCCCTCGCAAAACAACACTCGCTCAATCCATTGCAGATGTCTGCTGATCAATAAGTATCGCAGCCACGGCTGATTTCATCTGAGCTGAAGCTTGCAGGCGCAACCTCAGTCCTGAACGCGGCGATCACGATCACGATGACGGTGATACAGTCTGTTGTGATTGTGCCTGTTAAGCCGGATTGGCGACAGGAAAGGTATGACCGCTACACCTTTCCAGGGCCTTCAGGTTTTCCGTAGATCTGTATTCCGGAAAAACCACCCACACGACCCTCACGTGCTAATTTCATAAGGTCCACGTGATGCCAATTCCCCTTGGCATTGTCCTTCCCTTCACGAGCAAATCACGGATATTCGGCATGCAGGCGAGCCATTTGCAGCAACTGGTCGATCTGGAAGACAGCTATTGGTGGCACGTTGCTAAGCGGCAACTGGTCGAAAAGCTGCTTCTGGAATACGCGCCTGCTCCTGGCAAATTAGTTGAAGGTGGAATTGGAAGCGGACGCAACCTGCTTGAATTTCAGCAGTTGGGGTATGAAGTCTGCGGCTTCGATATCATGCAAGAATCGGTGGACCATGTACGCAGTCGTGGCATCGACGATGTTCGAGTTCACGACCTTCAACAACCTTGGCCTGTCGAAGCTGCCAGTTTGAAAGCCGTTGTGCTGTTGGATGTACTGGAGCATATTGAAGATCCAATTAAGGTGCTGCGTCATGCTGGCGAAGCACTTGAACCAGGCGGCGCCGTGATGGTGACAGTGCCCGCCTATCCATGGTTGTTCGGCCGCTGGGATGAACAGCTTGGTCATTTTCGAAGATACACGGTTCGTGAATTTCGTCGTCAAGCTGCGGAAGCCGGATTTCGAGTCAACTGGTTAAGTCATTGGAATAGCTTTACGTTGCCCGCTGCAGTTGCAGTTCGTGGTTGGGAAAAACTGTTCCCCAAGAAAGAACAGCCTGATTTTCCAGAAGTAAGCTCAACGACAAATCGAGCACTTTTGACGGCGGCTGCCGCCGAGCGGTTTTGTATGAAGGGGCTCCCTGTCCCAGCTGGATTGTCTCTTGCAGGAGTTCTGACGAAGTGATTTCTGCCATTCCGGAAGCCGGACTTGAACGCAATCGCCAGCGCTGCAAAGTGTCGGTTGTCATGCCGGTTTTCAATGAAGTTGCCATTTTAAAGCCTCTGACGGCCGCTGTCAGAAATGCTGTTGTGGATGAGTGCGCTGAACTTCAGATCATCTACGTCAACGATGGATCGACAGACGGCAGTACGGAAACATTGGATCAACTCGCGAATGCTTTTCCAGAAGTTTGTGTGCTGCATCTGTCACGAAACTTCGGTCACCAACCAGCCGTTCAAGCAGGGTTGGAGTACGCAGACGGTGATGTTGTTGTCCTGATGGATTCGGACATGCAAGACGACCCCAATGCCTTGGCCCTGTTTCTTGCTGAATGGGAAGCAGGTAACGACGTCGTTTATGCTCAACGCAGAAACCGGCAAGAGAGCTTGCCTAAGAAATTTCTGTTTCACAGTTTCTACCGAGTCCTGAATTCGATTTCAGACAGCCCCATTCCATCGGACGCGGGAAACTTCTCGCTGATGGATCGTCGAGTCGTCGACGCAATGCTAAGTCTTCCAGAATCCGATCGCTATCTACCGGGGATTCGTAGTTGGACGGGTTTTCGTCAAACTGGAATTCCCGTGAATCGCCTTGCTCGGCATGATGAACATCCTCGAGTTTCTCTAAGAGGACTATTTCGTTTAGCCAAGACAGCCATTTTTTCCTTCAGCTCGTTTCCGTTGACTTTGTTCAACGGGATTGCCGCCGGCTCAGGAGCTCTGTGTTTGTTTTGCATGTCTTTTGTGCTTTACCACAGACTCTTCACAGGAGATGCGATTCCAGGGTGGACCAGCATTGTGATGATTGCTTCATTCTTTGGGGCTTTGAATGCTCTGGGGATTGGCGTACTTGGAGAGTATGTCATTCGAATTTACGACCAAGTTCGTCAGCGTCCGCTTTACATTACACAACGTGTTGAAACGGGAAAGAAGATCGATGATCGAGCGGATCAATATCTACAAAATCCAGAAGCTTCACGACTTCTTGACGATGTTGCTGAAGTGCAAGCGGGCAAGAAAAATTTGACCAAACTCTGATAACCGTGTCTTTCGCCGAAGAATTCGGAAGTTGAGCCTTCGGTAGAAGTGACGTTCCAAAATCATGCAATGACGGCCTTTCTCTTGTGAGGGGCGGTTTGACATTCGAAGCAAAAAACGAAGAAGCATTATGAAAATCACAATGATCGGAACAGGCTACGTTGGGCTTGTCACTGGAACTTGTTTTGCCGAAAGCGGCAATGACGTCGTTTGCCTTGATGTTGATCAGGCAAAAGTCGACATGCTGAACAATGGTGGAATCCCGATTTACGAACCCGGTCTCACCGAACTGGTGAACCGCAATCGTGAAGCCGGTCGACTGACATTCACCACCGACTACAAAGATGCGATCACCAACTCTGTGTGCGTGTTTATTTGTGTGGGCACTCCGCAGGATGAACAAGGAGCAGCCGATCTTAAGTACGTCCAAGCTTGTGCCGAACAGATGGCTCCCTACCTTCGTCCGAATGCTGTCGTGATTTGCAAAAGCACGGTGCCCGTTGGTACGAATCGCCGAGTTCGAGAGTGGATTCAGTCGAAGACCGACACCGAATTCTATTCTGCCTCCAATCCTGAGTTCCTGAAAGAAGGAGCTGCGATCGATGACTTTACGAAGCCCGACCGAGTTGTCGTTGGAGTCGATCACGAGGAAGCAGCCGATACTTTGCAAGAAATCTACAAGCCGTTTTTACGCACAGAGAAACCCTTCATTTCGATGGGCATCGAAAGCGCAGAAATGGTGAAGTATGCCGCTAACTGCATGCTGGCGACCAAGATTAGCTTTATCAATGAAATTGCAAACATCTGTGAACAAGTGGGAGCTGACATCAACGCCGTGCGAAAAGGAATCGGACATGATGCTCGAATTGGCTTTTCGTTTCTTTTCCCAGGTGTTGGTTACGGTGGATCGTGTTTTCCGAAAGACGTTCGAGCCATGGCTGCTGTGGCCGAAGCCAACGGAGTTGTTCCTCGAATTCTTCGAACTGTCGACGAAACCAACGATCAACAAAAACAGGTTCTCTTCAACAAGCTCGCGAAATACTTCGATGGGCAACTTGCTGGCAAGACAATTGCCGTGTGGGGACTTTCGTTCAAACCTCGAACAGACGACATTCGAGAAGCTCCTGCGTTGGTGCTGATCCGAAATCTATTAGACGCCGGAGCCATCGTGAAGGTGAGCGACCCAGTGGCGAAAGAAAACGTGGAAGCAGAAATTGGCGATTCTGTCACATATTGCGAACACCACTATGACGCGATCGAAGGAGCCGATGCTTTGACGATTTTGACTGAGTGGAATGAGTTCCGTAACCCAGACTTCGACTACGTGAAACTAAAAATGAATGCCCCGGTGATCTTCGACGGTCGTAATCTTTACGATCCTAAAAAGATGGCTCGCCGCGGCTTCTACTATTCAGGCATTGGATTGAGTGCCGTCGAAGTAAAGAATGAATCCGACCAACCGTAACCAGTGATTGAGATGAGTCCAGCAACTTGACATTGATCTTTGAAGGTTAGCTATTACGCACGGCAACTTGCGTAATGGCTTCCTTAGCTTCCTTCTTGATCCAGTGGTCACTGTGGTTCACAAGTTCCTTCAGGACGCTCATGCATTTCTTGGTGCCGATGGCTCCGAGGACTTTGACTGCTTCAGCCGTGGGGTTCACTGCAAGTAACGCCAGCACGTCATCTTCTGCTTTGGCTCCAAAGTTAATCAGGGCCTTATGTACGGCGTCATGCCAAGGGTGTGATGCGGCCAGTTTTTTTACAATGGGCTTGATCGCTCGTTCGTCTTTGGTTCTGCCCAATGCGGTCACTAAAGTTCTTCCGGAAGGCCAGTCGCCGCCGTCCATTAAATCAAGCTTCGTGATCATGACTCCCACTGTCTTTGGTGTGGCCCATTGGCCCAGAGCCAGCAACTGATTGCCGTCAGGGCGCCTTGTTGCCAAGCAGGGAGCCAGCAGTTCAGAAACTTCTTCACGTCGTGATTCATCGACTTCCAGTTCAGACAACTTTTTGAAGATGGCTTTACCTCGCTTTGCTTTGATTTCAGCGATGTAAAAATCAAGGCGTTCGTCAGGTGACATGGCCGCTTCTTTTGCAGCTTGAGCATCTGCGGCTGCCTTCTTTTCAGCCGCCGCTTTTGCGATTTCGGCTTTTCTATTCTTTAGAATCGATGGGTCCTGCATGCGATAGCTGATCGCAATGGGAATCTTGACCGACTCACCACTCGAATTGCTTTCGTAGGTCTGCCGATAACTCATCGACTTTGGCAATGCAAATTTTCTGTCAAACACGATTGTGCCCTCGCCCGTGATTTTTGTCATCGGTTTGGAGGGATTGTCCAGCGTTCGCAGCTCGTACTTTCGTGAGATCTTGATTTCGCGATCGTTGGCTTCCAAGATACGATAGCGATGAGTTTCAATACCACCGGTCAACACTTCGTCGGGTTCTTGCTGTTGACTGCCAAACGGCCCGCCGCCAAATGGTCCTCCAAAGCGAGGCCCCGGAAAGCCGAAGGGGTTGTTGCTTCGTTCCTTCGGTTTCGTCAAAACAAAACGGTTTTCGTGGCTCCACGTTTGAGATCCATCTGGATCCAATTCGTGGATCATTAGCATTGCCATGCTGCCGGTTGAAAACGGCAGTTGGTGTTGATCCTCGAAACTGTTAACGCTTCCATATTCGTCCAAGATCACTTTGCCTCGACTGTAAGTCCGGCTGCTGGTCGAAATGGAGGGACCAAATCGCATTCCCGGTGGCAGTCTCATTCCACCGGGGCCGCGTATGCTGCTTCCCGTGTTGGCGGTGGGATCGGTGTACGATCCATTGTAATTTAGAACGTACTGTTGGTTGATTTTTCGACGAGATTCCACCTTCAAAAGTGCGACCGCAGGTTTCACGTTTTGGACAAGTTGTGGTCCAGCCAGAATGGGACCTCCCTCGTTTGCTTGAAACGGAACTCGGTTTTGTTGCAACAGTTGTTTGGCATAGTTCACAGGGACAGAAAAACCGACCGATGAAATGCTACTTCCGGAAATTAATTTGGCACTGTTGATCGCAATCACTTGCCCGCGTTCATTGAACAACGGCCCACCGCTGTTGCCCGGATTGATATTAGCATCAATCTGAAATCGTCGGCCTTCTGGGTCGTCGTTGATCCCCGAAATGGTTCCTCGAGTGACTTTCAGGCCTTGGCCAAGCAGGTCAGTGAGAGGAAAACCGATTGCTCGAACATCTTCCGCCAACTGAACTCGACCAGAGTCTGCAAGACTCACGGAAGCTAAGTTGTTCACATCGATTTTTACCAGAGCCAAGTCTTGATCTTTATTCACCGCGACAACTCGGCCGACATGAGTCTTTCCATTCAAAATGACTTCAACAGATGTTGCATCTTCCACGACATGGTGACAGGTAATTAAGAAACCGTTGGAGCTCACAACAAATCCCGTTCCTGTGCCAGACTGCACTTCATCGGGAAGTGCCGAGCGGCCTTTTGCAACGGTCATCGTGACGGAACCTGGAAAGCTCAGAGTTTTTCGATCGACTTCTGCATCCAGTTCGAAAGTGTATACGTGAGTTTCTCCAGGAGTCAGCCGATATCGAAACTTGTGAGCCGGGTTTTTTGCGACAGTCACTGGAGCATAGGTGGGAGGACTATTTTTAGGCTGCCCACCTGATGTCGCTGGTCCGGTTGATGAATTTTTATTGTCTGATGAAGGCTGATTTCCGTCATCGGTTTCAGCAATGTTTTGGTTGTTTGGGTCTGCAGAATCGTCACCCAATGTGTTGACAACCCACCAGATTGCTCCAGCTAATGCGAGAATGCCCGCAGCCACACTACCAGCGACGAAAATAACACCCATGACACGGTTGTTGGATGCCTGCTTCTTTCGACCCCGGCTGCTTTTTGCTTGCGAGGGACGAGCAGAATCATCAGGCAAGTAGTCATCGTAATCGTCGTAGTCTGCGTACTCATCGTGCTGTGATACCGCAGAACGACGCGACGATTGGCGGCTTGAAGGACGTGCAGAGGCTGCTTGCTTGCGCTTCGTTGGAGCGGGCTGGTTTTGGCGAGCAGCCGGTTTTCGCGGCCGGGCTGGTTCAACAGGAGCAGCCACCGGTGGTGGGCTTTCGCTATTGATACGAATTTTCTGCGAACATGCTGGGCAGCTAATCACAGATTTCTGCGAGGTTGCTTCCCCCAGCTTCAGCTGTTTTTCGCATGACGGGCACTGGATAATTCTGCTCATTCTTTGTCCCTTACGAGTCGCTTCTTTGTACGCCCAGACATTCTTGCAATCCTTGGGCTCAGAAGCAATTTGCCGACTCAGAAATCGTACCCTGCTCACGCGGTTCAGAAAAATTTATTCACGTCGCTCCTGCTGTCCTTCGCTAGATTGCCGAGTCTTTGGCCAAATCGCACTAGGTAAAGCTCAGCGATTCTGCGACTTGTCGGATCGCCTCGATCGTCTCGTCAATTTCTTGTACCGTGTTAAAAGGGCCCGGACTAATTCTGACCGTGCCGCCGTTGTCAAATGTTTCTAACTGCTGGTGGGCCAACGGTGCACAGTGCAGCCCTGCTCGAGTTTGGATACCGAAAGATTGATCTAAGATCACGCTGACTTCTCGGCAGTCTGTTTCGCCGATCGAAATGCTGACGGTGCCCGTTGTTTGCGGCCACCCTTGTTGATCTTCATTTGTATGGGCCGGTCGGCAGTGGATTCTAACTTCTTTGATTGTGGATAGGCCACTCAATAAACGTAGCTCTAAGTCACGAATTCGCTCGTGAACCGCTTCCACTGTTTCGTCTTGCAGCCAATGAACAGAAGCCCACAGTCCAGCAATGCCGGGGACATTCATGTTGCCGCTTTCCAGTCGAGCGGGCATCCGGCTTGGGTGTTCGATGCTGTCGCTTTGCTGACCACTGCCTCCCGTGCGGACTGCGGCCAGCTGATGTTCCATATCGGGAGCCACGTAAATCATGCC
This sequence comes from Fuerstiella sp., assembly GCA_039974975.1. Classification (GTDB taxonomy): domain Bacteria; phylum Planctomycetota; class Planctomycetia; order Planctomycetales; family Planctomycetaceae; genus Fuerstiella. The sequence goes on from JBDWHY010000158.1 coordinate 186,162, forward strand.
GGTGCCTAATGGGCCTAGCAGTCCTTTGTGGCCAGCGGCCGCCATGTAGTCAATTTTCAAGGCTTGAAGATTGACAGGAAAGTGGCCGACAGTTTGCGCGGCATCAAGAATCACAAATGCTCCTGCTTGATGAGCAATTTCTGTGAGCTCTTGAATGGGTTGAACCACGCCCGTCACATTGGACGCATGATTCAAAATCACAATGCGAGGCTGTTGCTTGTTTACCAAAGTCACAAACTGATCGACGTTGATGAGCCCCGTTTCGCGATCGTATTCGATTCGATCAATTGACGCGTCTTTTTCAATGGCCAATTGGTGCAGCGGCCGAAGCACGGAATTGTGGTCCAAGGTGGTTGAGACAACTTTGTCACCTTGTTTGACGATGCCTCGAAGCAATAGGTGTAAACTGTCCGTACAGTTGAATGTAAACGCGATGCGATCTGCTGTTTCGGCGTTCAGAAGTTTTGCAATTGCATGCCGAGTTTCCTGAACCATTCGATCGGTGGATAGTGTTCCAGAATGGTTGCCTCGTCCATAAGCGACTCCCGCACGTCGCATCCATTGATCGACGGTTGAATAAACGACGTCGGGCTTTGGGAAGCTGGTGGCTGCGTTGTCGAGATAGATTCCGTGATCAAGATGGACGGACATAGTGAACGGCTTGTTGTGTGGTTTCTGCGACAAAATTTCGCTGCAGGATATCGCTGTTTCTCAATCGCAAAAGCGATCGTGCAAGTTGCTTTTGCATTGTGCTGCGATCAATCACATTAACAGGATTGGAAACCGCGATGACTGGGGGGGCAACGAAAATGCCTCACGGAATTCCGTGAGGCATTTCTGTTTTGAGCGATGGTTCAGCGTCAATCTATAGTCGTACTCGACCAACTGGTGCAGGAAGACTGATCCAGCGTGGAGCTCGTTGTTTGCTGTTACTGGATGAAATCTTGCTTGTGACAGGCTTCGGACGATACGAAGAATGACCAGCGAGACGAACAAACGACCGGCCTTCGCGAAGTGATGTCGTTTGAGAATCAGAATTGTCTGCCTTTGGCAACACGTCTGTTGGATCTCGGTCTAAATTGAGAGGTGCCGTTTCTTCACCAACAGGTGCAGAAATTGGTGGCTTTCTTGAACTGCGGTTAATCGCTTCGTCCAAAGGATTTGTGCCTTCATCGATCGCTCCGCCGTCGATGGCAGGTTTTCGACCAAGGAAATCTGTTGACGGTTCAAATCCGTCGAAACCTGGTGTTCGTCTTCCACCGTTCAGGTCATCGCCGCCCAGTGGGTCCGCCATGGGATCAGTTCGGCGTGAGCCATTTTCAAGTGGATCCACTTCGCGTCCGCCAAAGTCTCGGCGATCACTTTCGGATGGATTCCAATCATTTCGTGAATCAGTTGAGTCTGATCTGCCGAAGGAATCATCGTCCATTGGGTTTGAACGAGGTGAGTTGTCTGGAGTCCGACGATCGTAGTCAAGGTCGTCACGCTCATCTCGGTTTCGGCCATCTTCGTTGTCGAATGTTCGACGGTCTTGACGATCGAAGTCCATGTCAGGTTCTGGGCGACTACGAATTTCTGTTCCGATGCAATCTGAACCAGCACAGTTGCCATTGGCACATCCGCTGAATGATCCAAAGCCAGAAGCGCATTGACTGCAGCCTGTATTACATTGACCGCAACCCGAATTGCATTGACCGCAACCGGCGTTGTATTGCCCGAATGAACTCGGTGCCGCAAATGAAGGGTAATTGGCCGTGTAGCCGGTGTTGCAACATCCCGTTCCGCAACTGTTGCCAGAAAATGCTTGGACACCCGAGTAGCCGTACGACGGAGCAAAGGATGCCGAGTAAAAGTTTCCTGCCGGGTAAAACGGTCGAGCGACTCCGAACGACGGGTAGCCGGCCGAATACGTTGGAAAGAATGGAAACAGGCAGCACGCAGATGCTGACGATCCAAAGGCCGTCAAAGCAAAGGCTGCAATCAGCACAAAATTCCGTTTCATGATGGGCCCCCCGGCCGTAAGTGTTGAGCGTGTCACACTGGTTTCGCCAAGCATTCGCCAGACGAAATGTTTGCCCATCGGTCAAAAATGACTCAACTTTTCAAGTACATCGGCTCGGAAAAGCCTACCCGATCGGCAGACTCGCATTATCGAGCGGCCCACCCCGAAGTCAAACCGCCAATGTCAGAATCATCTCGGGCTCCCGGAACCAAGCAGCAAAATCGCCGAAAAATCGGTTGAGGCATCATTTGGTGACGCTTTTGGCTCCAAAATCGAACCCCTGTCGTGTGCAACCACCACACCTGAAAAGTGCGAGAATCGGATGGCCAGTTCCACTGACCCACTGAACAGGTCTTGTTAATGTACGAAAAAGTTATCGTGACTCATCTTCTTTGAAGCAGAAATCGCAATGTCAGTTTCATCGTCTGCCACTTTCCCAACAGTTCAACCGAGACGAAAAATCACGGGCATGTCGGCCGTGCTGTTGCCGTTCACACAAGCACACGAAATCGATTGGTCTGCGTTTGATGCTCATGTCGAACGAACGCTGACAGCTGGTCTGATTCCTGCCGTCAACATGGACACGGGCTACATCAACCTGCTGGACGATGCGACTCGGTTGGAAGTCTTGCAGCGCACCGAAACGATTTGCAACAGCCGTCAATTTGTCGCCGGCGCCTTTGTTACAGACGGAGAAGGAGCAAACTTCGACTTTGATCAGTACGCAAAACGCATTGAAGAAATTTGTGCTCACTCAGGCACTCCTGTTCTGTTTCAAAGTTTTGGACTGACCGGACAATCTGACGACGACATCGTTACCAGCTACCAACAGCTATCCACCACGTGTGATCGCTTTGTCGGGTTTGAATTGGGCACGATGTTTTTGCCGTTCGGAAAAATCTACAGCGAAGAAGTCTATGTTCAATTGATGAACATCAAAGAGTGCGTCGGAGCAAAACACTCGTCTTTGCGACGAGATCTCGAATGGAAACGGCTTGAACTGCGAGACGCTCATCGGCCAGATTTTATGGTGCTCACAGGCAACGATTTAGCAATTGATATGGTGACTTACGGCAGTGACTACTTGCTGGGGCTGAGCAGTTTTTGCCCAGAGCTGTTCGCCAAACGAGACGCGATGTGGGAAATAGGTGATCCCGAATTCTATCAACTAAACGATGTGCTGCAGTATCTTGGTTTCTTTGCTTTTCGAGATCCTGTTCCGGCTTACAAACATACGTGTGCCATGTTCTTGAAGCTGCAGAACTTTATTGCCACTCATAAGACTCATCCGTCAGCCTTAGAACGTCCCAGCAGCGATCTGGACATTCTTGACGGTATTCTGCAACAACTGAAGCCGTACATTGGCTAGCCCAGATGATTCACAAGTGGCTTTCGGTGAAATGATTTCGGGCAAGACTCTGTGGGCCAGCTCGATCGCCTTACCGTTCGTTTCGAATCTTAAACCAAAAGGGCTCCGTCCCAACAACTGGCTGTTTCTCAACCACTGTCTTCAGGAAAATGACAGGAACAATTGAACCGATCCAAGACAGTCGCTGACCCCGCCTGGTTACCGAAACGCAGAAACGCGAGAAGAGATGCACGGATAAAAACTCTGCGTTCTCCGCGCCTCTGCGTTTTTGTCTTTTACGAACCTGCTCACTTTGATCCTCTTGCAGTACAGACAGCCTGGGTCAGCCAAGATTTCAACCAAGCTAAGTAAGTTGCCCCGTGGCGATTTGGTTTTAGATGTCGGGCTCACGTCATCTGCGTCAGGGCTGATTTGTACCTCGTGTCTGCCACCCTCTGCAACATGCAGTGTCGGCTATTCGTTTCTGCCTGCCGCACTGCAAGAACTGCAATCATTTTGGCATGGGATATCTGCGGCATGCGAGATGTCAATTCGCGATTCCAGACAAGTGGATGGGCCAACAATTTCAACGACACCCAGCGCGGCGTCGGCTGGTGAATGAAAACTGATGATGCGCGAAAGCAGCTAAAGGCCATCAATCCGAAAATTAAGCTGTGACGCTGCACTAGCTGCCAATCAGCATGCGACTTCTCTTTCCGAGCAGCCGCTGAATGAACCGAACGAGTGCGAGAGATACCAACATCACCAAGAGCGTGTAGATGACAATCCACAATATCTGAGCTGCTGGTAACCCACCGTACACGGTTATTGCGGCCAAACGAAAACTGAAAATGACGTACGCGTGAAGGAAGTAAATTCCAAAGCTGGTATCTGCAATACCATTGACAAATCTTGATGTCAGAGATTCGTTGTGACGGAAAAGAAAGCCGATAAAGAACAATGACAGCAGCAGTTTTTGAAAGTAATTCAAGTAAGTCATTGTCTGATTTGTAAGCAATAGCTCGGCACCAATCAGTAAGCCCATTATTGCCATAATCGCTATTAGTACGACACGTTGACTTAGAAAATTATTCACCGGCTGTCGAAAGTGGCTGCAGGCCATGCCAAGCAAGTAGACAGAGAAAAAGTGAATGGCACTTTGCCAAGCAAGTCCTCTGTTGACGAACGCGGAAACGACCACTGCCACTGGCAACAGCCAATACAGCCGACCGTTGCGATCCAGTGGCACTAAGATTGGCCCGAGAACGAAGATCAGGCTGATCATCGGGATAAACCAAAGCGTCGCAAGGTGAGTACCAGTCAAGAAAAACATGACAACCTGAGTCGTCAGCGGCGCGTCGTAAAACCCCGGCCATAGGTCGTCTCGCTGACGAAAGGCAACGAACACAATGATGGCTGGAATGGAAACGACCACATAGGGCAGAATGACGTTCTTAAGCTTTGAACGAAAGTACTTGCCAGCGACAAAGCGGCCGGACAGGTGCTGGAACAAATAGCCTGCAATAAATACAAACAGTGTGCTTCCATTGCAGAACAGGATTCTCAGCAATCGCTCCAGTTGACTGGATTCAGCCCAAGTAAAAGCATCAATCGCATGGCCACCAACCACGTAGGTTATCGCGATCGCTCGAAAGTAATGGACGTAGCCAAGAAATTCCTTGGGTTCTTTCTGAAGGGGCGAAATGGGCTTATTCCAACTGTCTTAAGTGTCACCGTGAATTGAAAACAAAGGTGATCGAGGTAGAAGATGGCCGTTTTTTCAATCTGACCACGGTCCAGAGTCATTCACTGCCAATTTATGTCATCGTCGTTTGCAGACAATCTCGCTGCTGAATAAGTCCAAAACAAGCAGGCAGGCTTGTATTAACTTTCCTTCCCCAACCTGGGAATTCCCGGTGGTCGGCGCGGTGATGCAGTTGAGACATTTTCACAAGCGATAGCCGGCTAAATTCTACAGATTCAAAAGGCTGGCACAAGGTGCGACAACCGGTAAGTATCGGCAACTGGTACGGTCCGTGCTGGTAGGTGCCATGTACGAACACCACTATTGGTACCGTTGCTGGTATCATGTATGAACCAGGGCAATCGCATGTTCAAGCCGCTTGAAACGCTAGTAAAATGCCTTCGAGCTTCGTCAAATCCCATCCGGCGATCATGCGTTTTCCTCGAACGTTGTCTTTGATCGTAGTGTCCATCTTAAGAATGGACAAAGCGAGT
>JBDWHY010000159.1:0-133628 GCA_039974975.1 Fuerstiella sp.
CGGGCGTTTTTTTGTGACGAGTTCCAGCTTGCGGCCTTCCGCGCTGTTTGACCTGTTGTGATATTCAGGTTCAGGTTCAGGTTCAGATTCTGGTTTGCCGGCTGTCTCAAGGCAAATTCCGGACTTCACCTGATCGCTGGCTCGTGTTCTTGACCGGAGCTTCAAGATGCACAGGATCGCCTTCTTGCTTTCCATCTTGTTCATCGTGTCAGTGATAATCACAAGAGTGATAATCACTTGCATGTCGTGTCTGCTGTGGCCTCCGATGTCGCTATGTCCACATGCCTAGACCGTCGCATTGGCGTCTTTACGTGTTTTCGAACGTGTCGACGTTGTGCGTTCTGGTCGGTGCAGCGAGTTCTCGGGCAAAGCCTCATGACTTACTTAGCAAAACCGAACAGACAGAGATTCCCTGTATCCCCTACGTCGGCGAGGACGAAGCCTTGGGCGATCTGCGGTTGTGTGGGACGACTTGGTCGGCCGTTCAGCTAGCCCGCCTTTCGTCGCGGCATTTCCGCGGGCTGCTGCATCAGATTTGCTGTTGGGTTTGCAACCGGCGAGTGCAGATAGGATGGGTGGTTGCCGGGGGTTTGCTGTTTATCGTTGCGGAAAAAGGCACTGATGAATTTTGAGTAATAGCGAAGGCGTGAAATGAACCCAGAATTCTTATCGAAGTCTCCTCCAACGAACGTCACAAACTTCCTTGAAAAGAAACCGCCCTGCAGTTTTGTGATGATTTTTTGAAGAGTCGTATTGCGGCTGGCCATGTAAAAAGCGGCCACCATGTTGTGAACCGATTTTTCATGCTGTCGCATTTGCTGTTGGTAAGCATCGAATGCTGAAGCTGGAATGTCGGCTTGTTTCGGCAGTTCAATGATTCTGTCAGCCACCAGTTCCGCTGATTTCATCGCCAAGTGAACTCCAGATGAATAGCACGGATCAATAAAGTAGGCCGCATCGCCGACCGCCACCCAGCCTTCGCCAGCGAGTCGTTCAGAGGAATTGCCCATGTTGCCTGTGACCATGACGTCACTGATCCGCTGTGCTCCTGCCGCCATGCCTTTGCTAAGCAAGCTGTTTTCTTCGATCAGTCTTTCGAGCAATTCAGTTGGGGAAGAATTCGACTTTTTGAATCGATCCACAGTCATCACCGTGCCTACACTGAATCGATCGTTTGGCAAGGCCAGCAGCCATGTCCAACCGTCGAAGAACATTTGTCCAAGGAACCAACCGGCTTTGATATCCTCGCGAGCTGGCGTTGCAGAGTACTGCGCATAGATGCCGATGCGATGAGGTTCAGTGAGGTTGCGGATGCGAAGCTTTGACGGAATCGCGGCACGCAAGCCAGTGGCGTCAATCACTTGACGAGCATAAAGTTCGGTCGATTGTCCTGCTTCGTCCTGATAGCGAACGCCGACGATTCGATCGCCGTCTTTCAGCAGGTCTTTCATTTCGCAGCCAAAGCGAACGTCGGCTCCGGCTTCTTGGCTGCGTTGAATCAGGATGTGATCAAAGTCTGCCCGTTCGACCAGGTACGAATACGGAGTATCTTTGAAGGTTGCTTTGGAATCGCTGACCGCAAAATCGCCAGGAACTTCCTGTTCGCCATACAGCCATTTGCCGCCGGGCTTGCGAATAAAACGATCTCGAATTTGATCGTGGACTCCCAGTCGTTCAAAGATTCTGACTGTGGCGGGCAGTAAAGATTCGCCGATGTGGAAACGCGGAAAATGATCCTTTTCAAGCACCACGACATTCAAGCCAGCTTCCGTCAAGAGGGTGGCGGCAGTGCTGCCAGCCGGGCCGGCTCCTAGAATGATGGCATCGATTTGTTGCTTCATGGTGATCAGTTCCAACGCAATGCAGATTCTTTGAATTCGCTTACGCCGCGGTTCGCAGCTGAGCGATCTTAGCTGGTGTGAGCTACCTAACCTATCGGCCATTGACATCTTGTAGGACCGTGATTCGCAGGCTAGCTGACGAAGCGGTTTCAAACACCCCCACATTGCCATCAAAAACGCGCAGGTCTTCGCTGTTCTCCAGTTGGTATTGGTGGCGGCACAACCGTCCGTAGGTATGTCGTGCGGCGCGATGTCGGCATTTCACACTGCCGTTCGGCAAATCCTGCCGCTGCCCCGCTGCCGTCAAGCCCGACCATTTCGTGATTTGATCGTGGGCTGATTGTGCCACACAACTGTGATTTACGCTGCCCCAACACCAGCATCGCCCTGCCGTGCGTTGACCGCGAATGTTGCGAAAATGCGAAAGCCTAGAGCCTGATGTTTCGTGCCTTTTATGTTCTCTCAACTTGTCGATGGCAACATGAAGGGCGTGTCAGCTGGTTGCTTCAGCAAGTTGGTCACAACGTGATGGGCCTTTTTGATGAGCAGAGTGAAACAATCGGGTGTTTTTGTAGACAAGTCTGCCAGCGGGGGCTTCGATGAGATGAGCCGTTCGGATATTCCGATGGGCTTCAAGCAGAATCAGAAGTGGCTCGCTTGGCATGTTTTGATGCTGTGATTCTAGGGGGCCGCCAACAGGACTCGAACCCGGTGATTATTGCTATCGCCAATGTACAGGTTGCCGGCTTCGTCGAGGCAAACGCTGTGGGGGCGATTCAGTCGGCATTTCCGAGCGGGGCCATCTGGACCATCGCCCGGCGTTCCGTCTCCTACAACCGTGTGAAGCGTGCCAGTTGCTTTGCGGATGAGTCGAACCACATGATTTTCTGTGTCTGCAAAATAGATGTCTCCTGTAGTGGCGACTGCCACACCTTTTGGGCCAGCCAGTTGCCCAGCTGTTGCCAGTGAAGAATCACCCGAGAAACCTTTTTTGCCTGTGCCAGCAAGATGCTGGATTCGGTTTTGTTGAATCTGTATTCGGTAGATCGCGTTGCCTTCTCGCAGCGCTAGGATGAGATCACCGGCTGAATCGATATCGAGTGCTCGAGGGCCCATCAAAGCGGTTCCTGAAATGTGTGCCGAACTTGGTATGGGCTGTTTGCTTCCCGTTCCGCAAAACGTCGAAATCAGTCCGGTTTTTGAATCGATCTTGCGAATCCGATGGTTGCCAATGTCGCAGACAAAAACGTTGTCTTCTGAATCTAACGCGATGGAATGAGGTCGATTGAAGGTGGCGTCGATGGCCAAACCTTCGTCGCCAGAAAATCCTTGTTCTGCGGTGCCCGCAATTCTGACCAATCGACCGGTTGTGCGATCCACCTTGCTGATGACATGGTTTTTCATTTGCACAAAGTACATTTCTGAAGTGGATGAAAAACGCACTTCATAAGGTTCGTTCAGTGCAGATTCGGTAGCCAGTTCACCCACAGAACTTAGCCCCATTTTGCCATTACCGGCCACGGTGCTGATGCGGCCAGAAGCCAGATCAATGCGACGAATGACGTGAGATCCCACTTGGCAAACATACAAGCTTTTGTCTGGCCCAATGACGACTCCGAAAGGCTGAGAGACCGCAGCATTCACTGCAAGCCCACCATCATTACTAAATCCATCGATGCCGTTTCCGGCCACTGTTTTAACGGTGAGCTGTGCGGCGTCGTGATTCGTAGCGGTTGGGTTTTGCTGCAGCTGAGTGGCACCGGGCTGATCGAGCTGGCTTTGGCCCGGCAAGGCTGGGGCAAGCCCCGTCAATGACAAGCAAAAAATCATGGTTGGCAGCATCAAGAAGTCAGTCAAAACACGCCCTTTCGTCCTGGATCTTTTGAGATCTTCGATGGTGACAGTTTCGTGGGCCGAGGTGATCTGGCGTCAGGCCTTTCACGAAGCTCGGTTAGTCACGTAGCCCGGTGTCGCACGTAGCTTGGTGATTCACGTAGCCCCGTTTTTCACGTAGCCCGGTGATTCACCTCGCTAGGTCTGAGACGTCGCTTAGATTTCATTTCACCCGCCCCGTCGGCAAGGTTTAGTATGCTGAGGCAAGCAGTCCGCCGGGACTTAACATCAAGCATCATCCTGTTGTGTGGCAACCACGACGAAATCGAACAGCCCGAGTCTAATTTTCGCGCTGTTCGAGTTTCTCGTGGTCTCTCAACCGGTCCTTGACAGCAAAAAGAATGCACTAGGTGGTTCGCTCGTTTGCTGGTGCACGTGATTGGTTTTCCCGATGGGTCGGGTGAGGCAATCGGATACTTTGCAGGTCGCTGAGTAAGGCTAAGCGTTCATTGAGTGACCGTAAAGGTAGGCTGAAACCTAGGCTGGTTCCATGCCCATCATGCGTCTCCACGCGCTCAGTTGACCGAGGTGAATCATCATGTGTCCACCGACGTAGAAGGCGTGCATCGATCCGATTGTGGGGAACTTGGGGATCATTGCTTCGGTTGGATTCACGGCGGCAAACTGTTCGTCGGTTGCGGTTTCCAATGCTGCGAGAGCTTTTTGGTAGCCTTCGAAGAAGACGTTGGTGACTTCGTCCATGGTTGGGTAGATACTGGCATCGGGGTCGTCAACGCAGGTGACGGTATGAGAGAACACGGGTTCGAATGATTCGGGAATGGCGACAACGTCTCCGCCTAGTTCGTGGGCGACTCGAGGACCATACAGTGCCAGATGTCCTAAGATGAACGCTGGGTGGTTTGAATTCACGACAGTGCCGCCGACATTGGCCAGTCGAGCAAACTGGTCGGCGTTGATGCCTTTAAGTAGACGTTCGGCATAGCCGAGTGTCAGTTTGAGAGAGTCGGCAATACAAAGCCCTTGGCTGCGTGCCATGGTGGATATCCTTATGGTGGAGCGAACAGTTTGGGATAAAACTGTTTGGGTAAAAATGAGTGTCAGTTTGCAGGTCAAGCCAGCAGCAAGATGTCGCTACTGTTTGAGTCGCCCGGAATTATACAGCTCAACCAAGAACGATGCTTCGCGTTGAAGGCCGCAGCTTGGAATTTATTGTGACACGACGCTGGCAAGAAAAAAGCCGCAGCCAGAGAATCTGAATTCTCCAGTTGCGGCTTGGTTATGGGTGTTTCACTACGAGAATTGATCGCAGTCGCTACTGCCCATCAGATTGCAGATCTGCTCTGTATTTGATTAACCTTTGCCAATCAAAATTGCCTGAGGCTTCATCATAGGCGTTCAGTAAATCTGAACGATCAATAACGAAGACAGCTCGTTGTTCCCAACCGGGATCATCTTCTTCCGTACCATTGCCATCTGTATCCAATCCGATGCGGCGTCCGAGTCGATATAGGCCGCTTGGATCTTCGAACGCTTTAAAGTAGGCCGCGGTTCCGTAGATGATGAAGGTGTTGCTGATCGTGGTCGTATTGTTGAAGATTTTCGACGCGATTTGATGCCGCTGATCTTGAGTAGATGAAGTAGCTGGATTTCGGTGGCCAGCACGATCACCTACCTCAAGCCAACTGCGGTTGTCGGCAGGGTCTGCACTCGCGGCATCGAATGACGACTGGCGGAGAATGGTCTCGTCCAATCCCATATCAGCTCCGTTCGATCCGACGTCAGGGTTTCGATAGCCCAGTGACCGGAACGGTCGAGATGTAATGCTGTTCGGGATCCAGAAATTTTGAGTGCCGTTACTGATTGGGTCATAAGTTAAATTGACTCCGTCACGTTCGGCTACCATTTCAAACCACCGGTCTCGATGACTATCTGGAGTAGTGGATGCGACGCCAGTGATGGCTGTTGCCCCAGATCCGGCAAAGGCGGTCGCTTCTGCCATGAAAGGCATGAACCGATTGTTTGTGTCTATCGTCGAGGATGTGTTTTCAGGAGTTAGGAAAAGTGGAACTCTAGCCAACGTCTCATCATCGATCAGACCAGCGTAAACTTCGACGTGGCGGATTGCATTGATGTTGATTTTTCCAGGCACTCTCTGACGAGTCAGGTAGTTGCCCAGCATCGTGTTGACTCGGCTGGGAACTTCGACAAATTGTAGTAGTCGATACCACGCGTTGTCTTCCGCTTCTCCACTGGTGGTTGGGTCGTTTCCAGCGCCTTCAGGAAAGTCTGGTTGCAGGAACATTGAAACTGCACTGCTGAGAAGGGTTTCGTCTTCATCACCCGGGTTGGGAGTCAAGAGATTTGGAAAGGCCTGTTGATACGCTGCGTATCGCATACGGTTTAGCCGCTGGGTTAGAAGCCGTGGTCCAATAACAGGCAATCGGAATAGTTCCACGGTAGAACCAAAGTCTCGATCGAAGTGTGGCTGCCAAAGACTGAATGAGCCTATTCCATCAACTCCTGAGCCAGGGCCACCACTGGTGTCCGTCGCGTCATTGAGTGGAGCGCCAATCGAGTTTCTTCGAGAGTTGACTGCAGCAGCAATTGGTTCGTGGCTGCCCTGAGTGGCTGAAAGGCTATCAAGTGCTTCAACTCGTTCGGTACTTCGAAGGTCTCCTAGGTTCACGGCATTTGGTGTGAGAGTTTCAAGTGGTACAAAAATTCGATCGACTTCAATGAAGGGATTTTCGGTCAGCGGAAGATTGGGCAGATTTGGGTTCTGCCTTCGTTGCATGACGATTTCAAAGCCGTTGCCAACTGCTCCGAAGCCATAATTGTCGTTGCCGGCATACATCGGTAAAGATGGAGCCGCTGACATGGGCTCTCGGATTTCTTCAAGGAATGCACCACCGTTGTTTGCTCCATCAACAAGGAATCGGTTTTGGTGAGTGGTGTGAATGGTGTCTAGGTCGAGATTCGGCGCTGGAGTTGTTCCAGCAGCGATGGTTGCTGTCTGAAGTCCCACGTCAGGGGAAATCAACGTGAATTGTCCGTCGTTGTCGTCGTCGAGGTAGATGTCAGATGATGAGAATCCATTGGGATTCGTATCCGTCGGATTCTCTTGAGTGGCAGCGATTCCAATGGTGAAGACATCTCCACCAGACACATCGGCATTCCCATTCATCAGAGATAGCTTAGGGGCCACCGTTTCATCCTGTGGGGCATTCGCTGCGGAAGGATTCGTTGTCCGATCGTCTCGGTCGACCCGAAGGAAACGCCAAAGCGCTTTATCTTCGTCAGCAATTCCAACTTCAGTTCGTGAGAGCTGAATTGGGTACGGCTGCATGTTCTGCACTTCGAGGTGTAAAAACGCACGATGGGCGACTGAATCGTCGTACACGGTGGATGATTGATCAGCCGTTTCTTGAGGTGAGTAGATGGCAAGGGCTTCAGATAAACTTAGTTGTTGAGCTTCAACCCCGTATACGACTCCGCGATCGTCAGCGCTGTCTTCTGGGTAAAGTCCGTTGCCATTGTTTCCAGTTTGAATTGGCTCGAAAGTACCCGCAACGCTGGCTGTGTAACCGTCGTCCGTTGAAGGGTCGTCGTCAAGATTCCAGCCACTGTTCAGGTCTTTATCGTATTCAAACTTCGTTACGACATTGTCCGTATCCATCGCATCGACCATGTTGACAGCGAACTGTGCCATTCGTCTTAACTGATGATTGGAATAGATGGCGCGACCGCTGTTGTCGCCAGTAGCGTCAACGATGTTGCCTGTCGCAGTGACTTCGCCGCCGCCAATTGTGTAAAGTAAAACGTAGATGTCTCGAGCGAGTTGCTGACGGTCTCGACGAGCCCAAAACTCACGCCGGGCAGCTGTTCGAGGTGGAAATTCTTGCAAAGCCGTCGTGCCATTTGTGGTGCCAACTTGAGGAATCGTTGTGACGTCTGCGGCAACAGTATTTCCTGAATCCAGAGTCTCATCTGCATCTGGGTGTTCTGTAAGGGGACGGAGTCTCATGCCCGCACGCTGAATGTAGCGTAGAAATTGTGAGCTGGTTTCGAGTGGCGTTTCGGCCGTCCGATTGACGTCCAGAATTTGGTTCACGCTGAGTGGCAACTGCAAAATCAGTTCTCGAGTTGATCCCGACGCGGATCTCAGCAAGTTGCGGACGACGGGACGAAATGGATCGGCAGGAGAAGTCCTGCGGTTGTTTAGATCTCCCTGAATATAGGCTCCCACGGTACCGAATGTTGGTGGGAAGTTTGGCACGCCATCTCCATCTGGCAAACCATCATTGTCCGTATCAAAACCATCGAAGTCGGCATTCCATTCCCATGCTCGAGGTCCGTCGTCAGTGCCAGCCGTGCCGACTTCATCTAGCTCGTCGGTGGTGCCGTCGCCGTCATCGTCAACAAAGGGATCGCCGGGGCGGCCGTCGACGCCCAGATCCTGTCGATGAATGACCGATCGCAAGCTATTCAGTACGGTTGTAAAGCGATCACCAATATCGGAGGAGGTTGAGAATGCTTCCACGCCAAGATTTGTGAGTCGAACTGACAATTGAGTTGTCGCAGAACCAACGTCCGTGGCGCTTAAGTGGCCGGGTAGCATATCAGCTGGGTTGTAAATGGAATCGTCCGGACGTATCGCAAGGTCAAGGTCCATTACGGTTTCGAGTGAGTCTTCAAAACGTAAGTTGAACCGTGTGCCGGTGATGAGATTGTCGGTCGTTGTTGTGAAGTCTTGGTCGGGGCCAGACAGGTACCTGTCATCGGACAGGATATTCGATGTTGAGCCAACAACTGAGTAATTGATGTATCCCGGCCAGTTGCCAGGTACCATCATGTCAGGTTGGACGAGTTGTGGAAGGCGAGGATCGTTGACTTGGTGAAAACGTCCTGTGCCACCAACGTCAAGCGGATGGACAAAACCGCGAACGCGGCCGAAACGAGTGCTCGCAATTCCTTCCAGTGCATTTCCGTTGTCATCGAAGCCATTGAATCCTCCGAAGTTGATAGGAGCTGTGGAAGCTTGCACCAAATTTCCTGCGCGTCCCGGACGCGGCAAGGACGCAATTTCGAAATCGCCGTCAGTTGCTGAACCATCGTTACCAAATCGATGAAACCACAACGCGCTCGCATCACCCCAGCGACCGTCGAAGACTTCTTCTGTTCCTGAGTCAACGCGTCCCGTCAGCAACCAAAGCAGTTGCATGTTGGCCTGTTCACGAGCGTTGGTCGGGAGTGCATTGTACCAATCTGAGAAAGCCGCGTTGGTAGACGCAGCCGTGCCAGCTGCGTCGGTTGGATGAAAAGCTTCGGCCGCTAAGGCGTGAAGCAGACTGACTTCATTGGGGCCCAGTCCTTGGTTGGACGCTGAAAGTGAAGTGGTGTTCATTTCAGAACTTCCTCCGCCACCAGCGACTTGTGAAAGAATATCTTCGTTACGTCGAAGTTCTGCAAGATTTCCATGGCTGTTCAGGTCCAGCAGTCCACCAGCATCCACGATTGTGAATGAGAACATTGTTCCATAAACCTCGCCGCCCGCAGTTTCTTGTACGGGGTAGCCGAGGTCCCACCAGATGCCTTCAAAAACGCCGTCGCCAGTGTTATCTGAATCGAGTCGAAATCCAGTTGGTGCGCCAAACGCTCCGGGGTCGTGTCCGGTGAAGACGCCAAGTTGACCAAAATCTGCCGGGTTAACATCCTCATTGGGACGCAGAGGAAACGAGCCGTATGTTGCAATGAGCGAAGCATCGGCTGGATTCATTTGGTCGATGTACCGACGCACTGGAGTGCCAGATGCATCGAGCCCTGCGATATGCAACTCACTGGGGCGTAAACTTCGCACTCCAAACAGCGGATTTCCAGTGGCTACGGAATGGTCGTACCATTCTTCATCGGTCAATGTGGAATTGCCCGTCGGTCCATTCCCTGTTCCTGACTTCAAGAGCGATGGTCGCATTCCTGAAGGAATGAATACAGGCACTCGTTCAAATCGACTGGGACGGCTGACAGTGGGCACATGAGCGGAACCGTTGTCACGAATGGCCCAGCCATTGTAGGCGATAAGCGGGTTGTTGATGTCTGGGTATGTGTAGTCGACGTCTGGTGCGGGGAATGATGTTGTTCGGCCACGGAAATTTTGAAGCTGCCCTTCGCTGGTCTGTAGAATGGAGGCACTGCTACTCCACGCGGTTAAGGCATCTACGAAGTTCAGTGGACTTGCGACGGCTGCGGAAAAACTGTCTGCAGTTCCGTCAAAATCATTGTCGATAAAGGGAACTCCGGCACCGTTCGCAACGACATTCTGGCCAACGCCATTGAATGGAACGCTGTCATATCCGACTGCGTTTGTGACTAATGAAAGTCTTCGACGCGGTGACCACAGGATACTTTGCTTTTCGTTGTCTGTTGGACCAACTAAAATTTGCCGAAGAGCAAATGGAAACGGATCATCATTCACTGAAACGGCATCTTTGGCTGCCTCAGAAAAGTACTCAGCCGTTGCGCGCTCTTGAGCTGCGAACGTGAAGAATACCATCCCCGTGAACATTAATAGCCCAAGGAGGGCTACCACAATCAGTAGGGTGGTACCGCGGCGTTGTGTTTCTTGCCTAGGCAGAGTTCGATTTATGGTTCGCATAAGTCCGGCTCCTTGAGATGAGTGACCGGTGGGCAATGATGAAAGTTTCACGACCCTGTTGCCGACAGAACGTCGACGAGAAGTGTGTTGATATGGATTCGCAGATCGACCTGCGCGATGTGTTTAACGTTCCGTTGTTAACGGGAGAGTCAGACTGAGCTGGCGAAGTTTTTCAGTATTTTGGTCGAAGAACTGCACTGTAACTCGCAGAGTCTTCAGCGGACGACGATTATCAATCGAGATCCACTGAGCAGGAGTGAAGCCGACAGGTACGGATTCAGCAAACCTTTGCCCGGGAACTCGGGGCCAGTTGGGCGGAGCATCGCCAACGCTACCGGCAGCCACACATCGATAAGCAATTTGAAAGCCCTGCGGTGGAAATCCGGGATTAGGGATTGTCCTCGTTCCAATACCGTCTAATAGGAAAGTGGATTGATCTAAATCCCAGCTGAAAGATCCATCATCGTCAGCATCCCAGCCTGTGACGCCTCGGGCAACGAATTGGGATGGAACTGCAAACACGACGTCACCGACAGCGTATGTGTTTCGGGCTGTGCCAGCGGTGTCAAGTGGTCGCCAATAAGCTAAGTTCGTTGCAACGCCTGTTTCAGAATCTACTTCCGTTGCGGGATCCGTCATAGTGTCAGGTGATGGGCCACTGGGTGAATCACTGAGTCTGGGTGGGTAATATCGATATGGTGTGAATGGAGCTTGCCGTTCGCCCACTTCGCCCGCAGTGGCATTTCCGTCGAAGTTAAATGTGCTTCCGCGTGGAGTCCAAGTATCGAAAACACGATTGCCCAGCGATGCAATCGTGCCTCGCGGTCCATAGTTGACGTTCGCACGCCGACCTAAATGGTAGTCTCCTTGGATTGCAACTGTTGAGCCAGTGACGGCACCGGCTGTCGAATGCCCCGGCGTGACAAACCGAGCAAGTCGCTCGTCCCAAATTTCGATTTTCATACTTTGAACGTTGGCCAATAGCAGATCTTCAACAGCACGTTCTCCGCCTCGTCCTGTGACTGACTCAATGAGTTCTGAAATGACACCTGAGTCTGTGTTCAGGTGTAGCTGGGTTCCAGCGATATCCATTGGGTTACCGTTGCCGTCCCCACCCGAACCATCATCGCCGAGGAAGTCTGTGCCGACATTAATATTTCCAAGTGCGCCAGTGACAGACAAGGGAGTTGTACCAGCAGCATTGATGACATGTTCGTCTTCGCCGAGTGCTTCAACCCGAGCTGCTGCGAGCGGCCAATTGAAGTAGCGGTGTGATGTTTCGGCATGTGTAAATCGACCAATAAACTGCCACTCGAGACTGTTGTCATGTTCTCGAGATAAGCCATTGAGGGCGTTGAATCCAAATCGAAATCGGGGGTCTCCCAAGGTGATGGCAGTTGGGGCTGTGTTGCCGTTATCCAAAGCTCCAATTCCGACGAAAGCGACGTCGTTTGGGACTGTGAATCCGGCTGGGTTTATTGGCACTGCTGAAAAATCAAAGTGTCGCCAGAAGTCGTTTGTTGCTGTCAACTGCCAATCGTCAGGAGCAACTTCATCCGCAGCCAAATTGAAATGATTGGTGTCGCCCGGTGTTGTCTGATTGACGGCGAGCGGGCTGTTGACATAAGAAAATACACCACCAAATTCTGAGGTGCTGTGTGCGACGCCGGGTTGGAAGTAGTTGTTCCCTGCAGAGCTTGCAGGCTCGGTTGTCAAGTCTTCACCAGCGACGGGCAAAGGGCTTCGCAACAACATGATACGCCGATAAAGATTGCCACCTCGAACATAGTAGGTCACTTCTGCTGCCGGTGAAGAGGCGACTTTGTTTGAGAACAAATCGGCATCGTCTGCATCAGGCTGGTTTGGGTTAAACCTTAGTGTTGTATTTCGAACACTGTTTCCAAACGCTGGGTCTGCGGCAAGATCGTACAGCAATTCTGACCGACCCAAGTATTGTGAGTCGTCAACATTCTCAGCTGTTTGGTCGGCGCTCACTGTAAATTGAAGCAGGTCGTCCTGTTCGCTGAATGGGTCGTTCGTAGAAATGTAGATGTAACCCGCCCGATCCCCGAATGCGGTCGCTCCTATGGCCGCTGATTCTGTTGGGTAGTAAGGTTGGCAATAGCGAAAAGTTCGCTTAGCAAGATCTGCTCGCAGGTTCGTTGTGAGCGATCGAGCCTTCTGATCTGTCGCGGCGACTCCTCGTTGAACTGTCATGCTGCTAGTTGCCATTTGGAAAATGGCACTGAACAACGTCATCATGAGTAACACAAGCGTTACTGAAATCAACATCTCCACCAACGTGAAACCACGTCGTGTCGATTGTTGAAACTGTTTTGAGTTACGTTTCATGACCAACTCTTCTTCATTGAACTTCCGAACTTGGAACACCGTGGTAATTTCAGCAAGCCTTGTCTCGTCAGAATTGACGTGCTGCTAATGATGCCGGGATACTTCGGGATCCCATCGGATAGACGTCAACTACGCCCGTAGGCACCATGACTGGAGTAAAGGGGCCAGCAGCATCAAGGCTGCCCGCTCCTTCGGTTGTGCCGATCGGTTCTTCGACGGTGACGAGGTAGTCGAAATTGGCAAACGTTCCAGACGGGAAGAGTGGTGCTTCTTGGACATCACGAACACGCCGCCATTTGCCATTTGCTGTGTCGAACAAATAGCCCCCTTTTTGAAGTGGGGGCTCTACAGAGTCTGATGCATCAGCTCGAGAGGGAAGGCGAACCCAAACGAACCTACTACCAGCCACAACGGCTGCTTCGTAGAGCTTTTCATCTTGTGCTGAAACACCGTTATTGAATCGAACGACAACGTCAATATTTCTGACGAGCCCATCACCCCGACGACGTACGTTTAGGATCCAACTGTAGTCACTGATTTTTCGTGACTGAATGATCACTCTTGAGACGACTTCTTCACCGGCTTCCTTGATCCCATCAAGATCCAGATCGACTCTGAATTCCACTGGGATTGTACGAGCGTCAAGCGTACGAGACATGTTGACGTCTTCGTTATTGTCTAAGGTCCCGTTGCCGTTCACATCTTCGCTGAAATAGCATCGATTGGGATCTGTTGCAGTATTAATGAGGGCGACCAAAGGAACGGGCTGACTGAACTTGCCGTTCTCTGAAATCAATATCATTCGGTACAAACCTGGATCCGCGATCAGGTAGCCACCCGCTCCGTCAGAAGGCAGTGCAGTGACAGTCGTCGGGATGTCCGATAAGTCCTCGTCGGAGGAGAACTGTACAAAACCTGTGCCCAGTGCCGCTGGAGTCAGGTCTCTTACCGTGTCCCAGCCATCACCTTGGTTCGCAAGGTCGAGTGCCGCGAGTCTCCAAGCATCAAGCGCCATCTGTGACGGCCCCAACGTTGGGTCGAAGACGACTCCGTTTGAGAGAGGAACTGCCCCGCCAAATCTTTGAATGGGTGTAGAGGTGCCATACACTCCGTTGACGACCGCATTTCCAAAGTTCTGTTCGCCGGCTAGTGTTGTGCCAAAATCTGCTAAGTTCGTATAGAAACCTGTCGGGTCAACAACGTAGTTGCGGCTCGCAGCAGAGCGAAAGTGTTCGTCCAAATCTCCATCGCCGTCTGGGTCAAAGATCAAGTCAGGACGGGCATCAAGAATGGCTTCGACGTTGTGCTTAACGATGGCACCATTTGTAAGTTGAGTCGCCTGAATTGATCGCAAAACTGAAATCGGAAACAGCACTGCAACCGCAGAGATTCCGATGCTCATGATCATGAGAGACATCAGGACTTCAATCAGCGTTACGCCCTGACGTCGGCTGGATTTATTTGGCGTGAGTGAATACTGAGATTTCATTTCGCTTCCTTTCCTGTTTCAGCAAAGAGAAACGGGTCATTGCAGACCCCGGCGAAGCTTGAATCATCCGGACCACCCGCGGCGTTATACGCGTTGACGTTGTTCACAGTGATTCCGCCGGTCTGGCCGAATACGGTGACCACCTTCCGATCCTTCAAAATGTAAGCTTCGTCACCAGTAAGCCATGGTGTGGTTGCCGCGTCAATTTCGTCGGTCGGGACAAATGCTCCGCCGCCAACCAAACTGTCAAAGGATGAAAGGCCGAGGGAAGACACAATTTGTTCTTTAAGGAAAAGTGAGTCCTCATTGTCGCTAACATATAGATGCAGCAAGCCATTCGCTGCGGCGTCTCCGATGACACTGCCGCGAGGAGAAAACCAAAGATCCATGTAGCCTGAGTACTGACCGTTTCCGGTGCTTGAAGGCCGCCAGATATCAGGCACATCAGAACCGTCTAAGTCGATCACGACTCCGTTTGCGAGGAGCAGTGGCTGTAGTGGCAGAATACGGGCAGGGAGTTCGATCTCATACGTGAGATCCGTTTGGGCAATTTCTTGCCCCCGATTACCACCGTCCGCAAATGGAATGTCCAGAAGTAGAAACTGATCGTCGGTGGGGGCTACTGATGTATCAATGAGAGATGTGTTGATCGTGTACCAGTTACCGGTTGGGCCAGCAGGGATTCGTATCCGCAGCCCATCAACTAACCAACCTCGACGTTTCAAATTCCACCAACCAGGGTTGTTTTGTCCACGAACAATTCTGACGAAATCTGTGCTGTCCTCGAAGTCACCATCAGAATTAGAGTCTTGCCGTAGCAGGTCAATGCCAGCACTGTCTTTCGGCGATGCCCATGTGCCGCCTGGCGCAATATACGCCATTGAGGCGACGGTTCGACTAAATGCTGAAGGGCCAAGTGGTGAGCCGGGAGGTGACGGTTCCACAAAAAGCCTAACTCCTCGCATGTCTTTCTCGAAGATCGCTCGGTCCCTTGCGCCCGATACAAATGATTGAACACGAGCCGCTTCGTTGCTGACACGGTCTTTCTCGCGAGAATAGCTAATTGCAGATGCTGTCATTCCTAAAATGATGAGGATGATAGAAATCACAATCAGCAACTCGATAAGCGTGAAGCCCGATCGCTGGTTTGTTTTTCGAGGATGTGAAGGAGCTGCGTTCATTACCGAGTTGCTCCCGCTCTTCGATTGCGATTGGTGAGATTGTCAAATACTGCGTCAAGCGTGGCAGCACTCGGAATCGGGGTGGTTGCTGTTGTGTCAGCAAATTGTGCCAAGTTTCCGTAGATCCCAGACGCCGGCACAACATCAGTTGGTTCACGGAGCCCAAGCACTCCGTCTACTCCAGCAGAAACTACCAACGGTGAGTGATAGGTATCTGGTGTGTGGTACTTGGCCTCGTTGAATTCTTCCGTAAGGTCAATGCCCATGGCGACAAACTGTGGGTCTTCGATAAATGTGTACAAGATCCCCACTGGGTCGTCTGGGTCCACCAAAAGCAAATCTCTTTGAATTGAGGTGCCAATTTGGACGGGCGATGGAGGCAAGCCTTTTACCATTAGCCCCGCGTTGTCGCGTTCGAATGGCAAGATTTCTCTTAGGTCATCCGTGTCTTCGACTGTGCTTGGATCGCCGTCATCATCCAAAGGAGTTGGGTCCACTTCTGTATTGTCGTTTACGGTGGCAAAGACTGGAGTGAATGGATTCGGAGCGTTGGGGTCGAAGAGTCGAGTGGGCCATCGGTAAAATCTCAATGGTTGTCCCCATACATCAACAAATTCTGGCAAGCCGTCTCCATCAGTGTCAGCGATTTCGTCACTTGAAAATTGATCTGCGCCTCCACTGAATGCTCCGAAATTTCCGGACTTGATCAGCGCAAAATACAATAATTCGGCACTTTCAGTTTCGGGCGTGTGTTGAGCAAACTTTGATGCTACGAGCGAGTCGACTTCTGCTGATGTTGGAGTGGCACCGCCGTCTGCAGTTAGCTCTCCGATCGCGTTCGGTACGGCGATTGTTTGATAGATAGACAAAGGCATTCCCGTGGGCGGCGCGGATGAAGTGTCTCCCGACGCTGTGCGTTCAGCAAACCGTTGAGGCATTTCGAATCGAAACGCCGCCTTGTAAGCTAACAAACGAATCGCTGGTGGGGCCTCATCAGGATTTTGAATGAAATAGTCAAATCGGCCGTCAACAGCCTTCAGTAAGCCGACGGTTGCGATAACGAAAGAGTCTCTCTGCGCACCACGGAACGAGCGATTAAATGCCTCAATGCGTTCCTCAAGCAGTGAATTCACCTTCAAGACTGTTGCCGTCGAAGCTGCGACTTCTGCCTGCTCTGTCACGCCATTCATCGCAACGATTGATAGCGCTGCCAGTGCAGCGATCAGTGACACGACGATCAGCAGTTCCAGCAGTGTGAAGCCGCGTCGTATGAATTGTTTTTTTGTCAATTTCATTGCGTTGCCTTCGAGCTGGTTTAGTTACCAAGAGTGCCGCTGGGATTAAAGTTGACTAGGTTGTCAGCCTGTTCTCTTGCTACGTCCGTATTTTCACCAAACCGTGGTCGGTCGTCGGATGTAGTTCCTGAAGTGTCGAAGGGGGTGGGAGAAGGTGCAAATCCAAACTCTCCATCAGCTCCTGGCGAAATCAGTTGGAATGTTGACTTGTTCCAAGGAGTTGTTCCGTCTTCTTGAACGTAGTAGTTTAAAGAGCCATCAGCCTTGGAATAGCCTTGTCCGTTGTTGCTACTGACGTACAGGATGGGAGTATCGCCTTCGCCGATTGTGTCGATGTATGACGCAAATCCATCGCTATCAAAATCCGTGAGACGGTCGACGTCGAATTCGTGATAGATCGCGGTGCGGCTATCCCCTGTGAGCTGAAAAGGATTCACTGGGTTTTTAGAGAACCCACGTAACACAGACGGATTACCAGGGTCGTGCATTCCGCCTAAGAAAAACACGAGCGCCTCAGCGCCTGTTAAGTCGATGCTATCTGAGGTATCTCCGTCTCCGTTGATGTCTCGATCCAAGCCGAAATTGAACTGAGGCCAGAGTCGGCGAATACGCGTCTTGCTTTGAGTATCCCATGTGCCTGATTCGTAAAGCGTGATCGCACTCCAAGGCTCAATCCCACCGAAGTCTTGCTTAAATGCTTGGATGGCCGAATCTATCTGTGTGAATTCGGCGGACACTTCGGCGTTGTTGGCGTTCCGGAATGCACCGCTTAGAGCAGGCAGGATCAGTGAGATTAGAATGCTGATGATCACGATGACTGCGAGTAGTTCCAGCAGGGTGAATGCCGAACGATCGGTTGTCGTGTACTGAGTTTTAGATAATCGCTTCATAATGTCAGCCCCTGATTTTCAGTGGGTGATTCTTGGCGTATGCCTCGAGTGAATTAACGCGTGATCTACTGCCGAAACAGTCTTCGCTTCTATGTGACACCGCGTTAACGCGGACTTGTTTCGTTGCCTGTGATATACACCGAAGTTTTAACGATTTCGACTACGGTTTCGGCTACGGATTCGTTTCAAGTTGTTGATGCCGGAACAGCGTCGCTTCGCTTCTTGGTCCGGCCTACTTGTTTCAGCATTTTCGTCTTGTGGTTCTGACAGGCTGGAAGCCAATCCCGCAAACCCTCGGACGATTGCCCGAGGGTTTGTGGTGTGGAATTAGGACAGGTCGTTCAGAAGCTTAATCAGCGGCAAGAACAACGCGATGACGATGAAACCGACGATCAAACCTAAAACAACGACCATGATCGGCTCGAGCAACGACACCATACTTTCAACTCGAACTTCAACGTCCTCGTCGTAGACATCAGCGACCTTGTAGAGCATGTCATCCAAGGCACCCGTTTCTTCACCAACGTCCACCATGTTCACAACCATGTCGTCTACAATTCTCGCTTCTTTCAAAGGCACCGAAATGGTTTCCCCTTCTCGAATCGCGGTGTAGATGTTGTCGAATGCTCGTTCAAAAACATGATTTCCAGAAGTGTCTCGGGCAATCAACAGACCCTCTAAAATGGGGACACCTGAAGCGATCAAAGTTCCTAAGGTTCGGGTCACACGAGCAATAATACCCATGTGCAAAATCTTCCCGACCAGCGGTATGCGTAACGACAGCCAGTCGACAATGAAGGCTCCCGTTTTATTCTTCTTGACGATCTTAATGAACAGCCAGAAGGCAATCGGCCCTACGAATAACATGTACCAGTAATTCAACATCCAGTTACTCATGTCAATCAGTAACTGAGTGGCCGCTGGTAACGTGACTCCAAAGCCTTCAAAGATGTCTCGGAACTTCGGAATGATGAAGATCATAATGAAGGACACGATCAAGACCGCCACGCTAATGACGGCAGCAGGATAGATCATCGCCCCGGTGATTTTTCGCTTAAGCGATTGAGCCTTCTCTTTGAATTCTGCGAGGCGTTGAAGAATGATTTCTAACGCACCGCCGGCTTCGCCCGCTTTCACCATGTTGACGTACAAGTTGTCGAACGTCTTGGGCTGTTTGCCCATGGCTTCGGAAAGCGTGTTCCCTGATTCGATGTCTTCAATCACATCAATCAAGCTGTTTTTTAGAGGACCAGGTTTACTTTGCCCTTCCAAAATTCGAAGGCTTCGCAGCAAAGGCAGGCCCGCGTCTTGGAGAGTTGATAGCTGGCGAGTAAACGTGGTGAGCAGCTTCGGTTTGACCTTGCCGATGGCAAACGTCTTGCCACCCTTGGTGTTTTTGTTTTTGGCGGCTGCCTTTTGCTTTTTCTTGCGTTCCTTTTCACGAATCTTCGTGACGTAGAAACCCTTCTCACGAATGATCGTCTGAGCTTCACCCTCAGTTGACGCTTCGATCGTGTCCTTGACTTCAAGACCCGACGAGTCCATCGCTTCATATTGGAAGACTGGCATGATTCGTTCTCCGTTTGACGTTTCGTCAGAAGGCGATGATGTCAGCGGAACGGTCATTCCGCGTCTCAACATCTCGGTGCTTCTGCTGAAACCTACTCTGCTGTTGCAAAAAGCAAAATTTTGCTGAAATCGAATCAGTTCGATTCAACATGTCTGTGCTCGCTTGCAGTACTCAGTAAGTTCAGCAATCTGCGTTCCGTCTTTTAAATAAAAGCCCTAAGTCGTTTAGAGCCATCGGTTTGAGGTTGTCTAGTCCCCTCCTTCACAGTGATGTGTGAAAGAGTGTTTCATTTTGCTGTATTGGTTTGACTCGACTGTCTGATTGCCGAGTCATTCTGTGGTGATGTGTGTTTCAGGATTCGCCAGTTTGTGTGTTGAAATGATTTGCTTTGATGGCGTGTGGTCAACAATCTACAGCATTTCTGGCCATCGGTTGACTGGTTTGAAATGAAACAATTTGCTTTTGTGTTTGAAGCTTGGTGGCTTTGGTCGTTTCTGAAAATCAAAGTCGATGAGTGCTGCGTAAGTTGTGGTGGGTGAACGATTTCTTGGTGTGACTTTGATCAGTCGAGGTCTTCCATCACCGTTTCTCTGACCACTTCATCGATGGTTGTCTTTCCATCAAAAATCAATTTCAGGCCTGCTTCTCGCAAAGTTGTCATGCCTTGGTTCCTTGCGATGTCTCGAATTTCATCTGCCGACTGTTCGCTGGCGACTGCGTCTCGAATTTCGTCGGTGACGGTGAGCAATTCGTAAAGGCCAATTCGTCCTTTGTATCCACTGTTGCTGCAGCGACTGCAGCCTTTGCCAAAGTAGAATTTGTACTTTCGAGCGACATCAAGTGGCAGTTGAAGTTCCATGAGTAGCTCGTCCGATGGCTCGAATTCTGTTCGGCATTCGGTGCAAATTTTTCGAACGAGTCGTTGAGCCAAAATTCCTTCCACGCAGGCCGTGATTAGGAAAGCGGGAACTCCCATGTCTCGCATTCGAGTGATGGCAGTTGGAGCATCATTTGTGTGCAATGTGCTGAACACAAGGTGACCGGTTAGGGCACTTTGCACGGCGATTTCCGCTGTCTCGTAGTCTCGAATTTCTCCGACCAAGATCTTGTCAGGGTCGTGTCTTAAGATGGCTCGAAGAATGTTGGCAAAGGTGACTCCGATATCCGGATTCACGGGGCATTGGGTGATGCCTTCGATGTCGTATTCAATGGGGTCTTCACTGGTGATGACTTTGGTGGCGATGTCGTTCAGTTCATTGAGAGCTGAATACAAGGTTGTCGTTTTTCCGGAACCGGTGGGTCCCGTCACCAGCAGGATGCCGTTCGGCATGTCGATCATGCGGCGGAAGCGTGACAGGATGGCGGGGTCCATGCCAATTTTGTTGAGGTCTAGGGCGACGACCGTTCTGTCGAGAACTCGCATGACGACCGCTTCGCCAAACAGGACGGGCAACACGCTGACTCGAAGGTCAACTGGGTTTCCTCCGACGTTCAATTCGATGCGGCCGTCTTGAGGGAGGCGGCGTTCGGCGATGTCTAAATTCGCCATCACTTTGATTCGAGATACAATGGCGGCTGCCATGTGGCGAGGTGGTGGAACCAGCTCGTATAAAATTCCATCCGCTTTGACTCGAATCTTAAATTCGTCTTCGAAGGGTTCGAAGTGGATGTCACTGGCTTGGTCTTTAATGGCCAGCAAGATGACCATGTTTAGCAGCTTCTTAATAGGAGCTGCGTCGGATAATTCGTCGTCTGAAGCGAGGTCGTAGCCTTTGATTTTACCATCGCTGTCTTCGTCATCTCGCATTTCATCGATGACGTCTTCGATGCTTTCTTCGCGGTCAGCGTAGTATCGGGCGATTGCTTCTTCGACATCCGCGAGGCTACTCACTGCTCCTCGAACTTCGTGTCCGAGGAAGTTGCGAAGGTCGTCTAAAGCGGCCACGTTTTGCGGGTCGGCCATGGCGACTGTGAGTGTGTCGTCGCGCATGGACACCGGCATGATCTTGTAGATTTCGGCCATGGTTTCTGGCACGATTTCTAGGACCTGCGGAGGAATGTTTGTTTCCGCAAGGTTGATGACTGGCATGCCCCATTGTTCGGCAAGGGCTTCTGTGACCTGATCTTCAGTCACCATGCCCATGCGTACCGCGACTTGACCAAGCAGTCCCGAGGATTGCTTTTGCTCTTCGAGGATATCCCACAACTGGTCGTCGTTCAGGTAACCGAGGTCGACCAGGATTTGTCCGATTTTACGTTGAGGCATAAGTCGCTTGAGGGTTGGGGGTCAGAGTTCTGGGATGGGGCGAGTTTGGTGGTGATTTCTTGTTTCGACGAAAGGCATTGCGGTTCAGGGCGTTTCTTGCGCGACTAGTCGTCGTACAGATCATCATCATCGTCGTCGTCGTCATCGCCTTCATCAAACACACCCTTTTTGGCTCGTTCAATGCGGGCTCGAAGTTCGCCCGGGTTGTTGGATTTCATCACCACGGCTTCTTCTTCGCACAGTCCATTCTTCCAAAGGTTGAACAGGCTGTCGTCTAGCAAGATCATTCCAAACTTGCGTCCGGTTTGAATCGATGAGTTGATTCGGAACGTCTTGCCTTCTCGAATCAGGTTACTGATGGCACTGGTGACCACTAGCATTTCGTAAGCGGCGACTAGGCCCTTGGGCTTTCGAGGCATGAGGGCTTGAGACAGGATGCCGATGATTCCGTTGGCAAGCTGAGTACGAATTTGGGCCTGCTGGTTCGTCGGGAATACGTCGATGATTCGGTCGACCGTTCCTTGAGCACCCGTTGTATGCAGAGTTCCGAAAACAACGTGACCTGTTTCTGCCGCGGTGATGGCCGCTTCGATGGTTTCAAGGTCTCGCATTTCCCCCACCAGGATGACGTCCGGGTCTTGCCTCAACGCTCCACGCAAGGCTTCCGGAAAGGTGGGGCAGTCCACTCCGATTTCACGTTGGTTAATCGTCGACTTGTTGTGATCGTGATAGTACTCAATCGGGTCTTCCATCGTGATGATGTGATGGTCGAGATTGTGATTCATCCAGTTGATCATACTGGCGAGGCTGGTTGTCTTTCCCGAGCCGGTTGGGCCGGTCACTAGGAATAGGCCTCGAGGTCTTTGGATTAATTCGCGAACAACGGGAGGCAGGCCCAGTTGTTCGAACGTTAGGAACTCGTTGGGAATTCGCCGCAGGACCATTCCGATCATGCCGCGTTGCTTGAACACGGAAACTCGAAAACGAGCTCTGTCTCCGAAGGCAAATCCGAAGTCGGTGCCGCCTCGTTCCTGAAGTTGCTGTTGATTTCGTTCGGGCGTGATGCTTTTCATCAGCGCCGTCGTGTCTTCTTTTTCGAGGCTCTTGGTTTTCAGTCTGACCATGTGGCCGCCTGAGCGAACCACGGGCGGCTGGCCGACGGTGATATGCAGGTCGCTCACGCCGTCTCGGACGACGGTTTCCAGCAGTTTGTCAATCTGGATCTGGCGAGCCATTCAGGTTCTCCGGCACCCCATGCTTCCGCTGGCAACATCAACAAGGATATTGCTTAGCAAAAGATGGCAATCAAATTTAGAAATTGGGATATGCCGCAAAGAAACTTGCGGCGGTTGAATTGAGATGTGTTTGGTTGTCCCTAAGGGGACAACCGGTTTTGTTTCGTGTGGCTTGCTGAAGTTGAAAAGCCTCTTCGCAAGGGCGAACGCCCGATGGGAAAGCGAAAGTGGTTTTTTCAACTTGTGGTCAAATCGCAAGCTTCTGTTGACGTCCTATCATTCGTGGTTTGGGCTTTCGAAGGGAAGGAACTTCGGAAAGCCGTGCTTTTTGCAGCCCTGCCTTGCTTGGGGTGTGTTTCGAGCTTTTTGCCCGTTTCTGTGGTTTCGGCGGCCCCGCTTCGTTGTGGATGGCTGGTCACAGGTGGCGTTTGAGCGAGCTTTGTGTTCGTTTGTTGGCAGTTGCGGCCCGTGGTGTTGTTGTGATGGTCTGAGTGCCCGAGGGCGTTGTCAGAGCCGCTTGGCCGCGTTTTTGCCTAGTGACCTCCCTTTGATAACTTGATGACTTCAGAAAGTGTGGTCAGCCCGGCCATCGCTTTGTCTCGTGCGTCATCCACAATGGTTCTCATTCCAAACAAACGGGCCTGTCTTCGGATATTTTGCGATGGTTCGCTGTTAAACGCCATTTCTCGAAGAGTGGCATTCATTGTCATCAGTTCGAATACAGCTCGTCGACCTTTGAAGCCCGTGTGTTGGCAAGCCGAGCAGCCTTTTCCTTTCACCCATTCGCCCCCATCCAATTCTTCATCGGACAAGGTGAAGAAGTCGATTTCTTCTGGAGTTGGCTGGTAGGGTTCGCGACATTTGTCGCAGACGACTCGCACAAGTCTCTGCGCCATCACGGCCATTAAAGATGATGCAACCAGAAAAGGCTGCACACCCATGTCAATCAGACGTGTAATGGATCCGGGCGCATCGTTCGTGTGTAGTGTGCTGAAAACTAAGTGTCCAGTCAAGCTGGCCTGAACTGCCATCTCACCGGTCTCTGTATCTCGGATTTCACCCACCAGAATCACATTGGGTGCCTGACGGAGCATCGACTTGATGATCTTGGCGAAGTCGAACCCGATTGAGTGTTTGACTTCGACTTGGTTGATGCCTGGCAGGTAGTACTCGACCGGATCTTCGGCTGTGATGATCTTTCGGTCAGGGCGATTCAGTTCTCCGAGAGCACTATAGAGGGTGGTGGTTTTTCCGGACCCCGTAGGACCTGTCACCAAAAAGATACCGTTGGGTCGGCGAATGATGTTTTGGAATGTCTGATAGTTTTCGTCGCTGAAGCCTAAGTTCCGGATTCCGATCTTGATGTTGTCTCGGTCCAGAATTCTCATCACCACCGCTTGGCCGTGGTTGGTGGGCAAAATGCTAACTCGAAGGTCAAATTCTTTGGCACCGCTGCGAGTTTTGATGCGTCCGTCTTGAGGCCGCCGTTTTTCTGAAATGTCCATTTTCGCCATAATTTTGAAGCGAGAGAGGATGGCTCCCAGCAGGCGTTTTGGCGGACTGTCTCGTTCTAGCAGTGCTCCGTCGACTCGATATCGAATTCGGACTCGATCTTCGAATGGTTCGACGTGGATATCGCTGGCTCGCATCTGCATGGCTTCCTGAATGATCAGGTTGCACAATCGAATGATGGGAGCACTGTCGTCGTCATCGCCCTTAATGGCGGCTTCGGCTTCGGTGGCGGTAAAGTCGATTTGAGTTTCAGTGAATTCTGAAATCATTGTGTCGACCGATTCGGTTTCGGTCTGACCATAGTGGCGATTAATGGCCCCTTGGATGGCTTCCATTTGAGCCATGACGACTTCGATATCAGTGTTCAGCATGAACCTGAGCTTATCCAGCACTTCGATGTTGTTGGGATTGTGCATCGCAACAACAACCGTTTCTCCTTTGACATCAACGGGGATCACGATGTTTTCGCGAGCCATTGATTCCGGCACTTTTTCAATGACGGAATTCGGAATCTGCATGCCTTCTAGGTCGACGAAGTCGTAATTGAACTGAGCAGCTTGGGCTCTTCCTAGGTCTGCTCCGGAAATATACCCGAGCTGCACCAAGGCGTCCTCAACCGCGATTCCGAGGCTGGCGGCGTGGTTTCGAGCTTCCTCAAGTTGACTCGGCCCAATCGATCCATCGTCCACAAAACGTTGCAGCCAGTCCGACATATGCGGTGCTCCCGGTTAGTTTCTACTGTCGACCCGGCTTCGTGTGTCGCGACAAACGATGGGGGTCATGGTGAGGGTATTGTGTATTGCGTTCGGTTTTTCGGCAGGCTGCGTGTGAGCAGACTTGCTCTGGTTTTGCACTTCTGAACGGCAATTGGTCGTTTTGATTCTTTGGAGGCCTGCTGGTTGTCGTGTCAGGTCGTGAAGCAAAACGCTTCAGCTTTGAACAGACACATGGTCTGGAAGCAGATTTCCTAGGCAAAAGATAGAAGTCACAGTAGCGCAGCGTCAAGCATCCACGTGTTTTTGCCTATGCGGTGACCGACTTAAACGGAAACTGGGTGAAGAATCGGATGAATTTCGGCCTTACACCGACTGATTGGGCGAATGACGGCCTGATGCGAGCTTGTTTGGGCCAATGGTTTTGGCTTTGGCTCTGGCCGTGTTTCGGACAAGCGGCTGAATCGGCTCTGACATCTGGCGAGATGAAGCAGCAGGGGGCCGAAGCTAAGTAAGGAGCGACGGCAGGTTGCTGAGACTTGCCACTGGGCTGCCACTGGGGGCTGAGGGCTGGGGGCTGAGGGCAGGCCAAGCGCCTGGCGCCTGACGCAAGGTGGCCGGCTGGAACTTGGTAGGGAGCCGGGAGTGCCAGACTTTGGGATTCGAGGGAAAGGGCGACTGAATCGTGGCGAGTTTGGCGGTGAGAGGGCCTGAAGGTTGGCTTCTGGCGATCTAAAGGGCCTGATTCGACAAATGCACGTCGACAAGGGCATGTCGAAACAGGCGCAGAGTCACGTGCGCAGGTTGGGGCTCTGGTGGCGTCTGCTCAGGTGAGAGCACGACGTTTCGCGTTTGACGCTACTTGTTGCCGTGGAAGTGTTCGTTTTGCACGGGAATCGTCACTTTCAGGATTTCTCGCAGCACTTCTGCAGGAGACCCATTGCAGTCGATGCGATTGATAATCGCTGGATCGTACTGTTCTAAGACAGGGGCAGTGACCTGTTTGTACAGTTCAAAGCGGTGGCGAATGACGTCTTCATTGGCGTCGTCAGCTCGGTTTTCACGAATGGCTCGTCGGCGAATTCGGTGAACCATTTCTTCTTGGTCTGACGCTTCCAAGAAGATAATACGGTAGATTTCGAGGTATTCTTTGACCAGTTCGACTTGCTCGATATTTCGAGGCATGCCGTCTAAGACCAGCAGGTCTTCTCGAGGTTTGTACCACGACAAAGCCACATAGGCTTTGACAGCTTTGAGCCAAATTTTCATGGTCAATTCATTGGGGACCAGCTGGCCTTGGCTGATCGCGTCGTAAACTTCGCGGCCTTCCGTGGATCCGATATCGATGGATCGAAAGACGTCTCCGACAGACAAGTGGAAGAAGCCGGGGATGTTGGCCAAAATTTTGCCCTGAGTTCCCTTGCCGCTGCCAGGAGGTCCAAACAGCAGCACGCATCGAAATCGTTTGCCGGGATCCGTGGATTGTTGAGTTGTCGGTTCGTTCTGCATGACTCAGTCCCGCATGCTGTGTGAGCTACGGCTTTGTAAGGGCATTTGGATTGGCTATCGACATTTTGAGTGCCAATCCGAAGTATGACATTTTTGAAGTGGACCAGAAGACTGACGAAGTTTCGATCGTCGGATTGCCAACGAGAAGAATCTGCCGGTCTTTCTTACCGATGAGGCAGCGACAAGGCAAAACTGGTCGTGATGCGTCGTGGTTTTTGTGTTTGTAGGGTGATTTGCGGCCGACGGTCATGTTTTGCTTCGGATTTCCCTGAACGACATCTTGTCGTTTGCTAAGCCGCTGACATTGGGCGAAGCAATGCATGAGCCTGCCGGATGGTGACCACGAAAAGCGAGAATGTCACAAAACCAAGAGCCTGATTTTGTGACTTTCGCATCGTTTCGTGGTTTCAGAATTCATCTCTGCCAGTGTGAGCAACACGCCAGCTGACCGATGTTCGTGTGGGTACGGCCGCTGGCGGGGGCCAATGTGGTCTGAAAAACCTAGGCTGGATTTCCGGCTCCTTTGCCGATGTCTTCGATCTGCAGCCACGCTGTGAGTAGCTTGTGGTAAGCGTCGAGATCATCTTTGTGAGCCATTTCCGTCACCGTATGGATGTTTTTAATCGGGCAAGCAATCGCGACTGTGGGGACTCCGCTGCGACTTTTCTGAATGGCTGCTCCGTCCTGCCCGCCTCGAGGCAAGATGGCTCGTTGGTTCAATATATCGTTGGCATTGGCAACGGCTTCCATTTCTTGAAGGAGTCCTAAGTCGCTAATCATGCTGCCGTCCATCACGTGTAAAACCAACCCGTCTCCGGCCACGCTGACTCGTTCTTCATCGGGGACACCCGGGATTTGGCAGCACAAAGTGGTGTCGCAGGCGATGGCGATGTCTGGTGCAACTTCGAACGCAGCCGGCATGGCTCCACGCAGTCCCACTTCTTCCTGCACTGTAAACGTCGCGTAGATGTCGCAAGAATGGTGAGTTAAGTTTTCGATGGCTTTGATTTGAGCCCAACAACCGGCTCGGTTGTCTAGGCACTGAGACACCACGTAATCGCCAACTTCAGACAGTGGACCATCCAGTACCACCATGTCACCAATTTGAACTTTGTCTTTGGCTGTTTCCGCATCAAGCCCTAAGTCGATCACAAAGTCGCCGATCACGGGGATCTTCTTCTTGTCTTCTTCGGTTGCGATGTGGATGGGGCGTCCGCCGGGATTCATGACTCCGCGCAGATCTCCGTCTGCAGTACAGACTTTGACGGTTCGAGCAAACAGGTTTCGAGTATCAAAGCCGCCGACCGGATTGACTCGAAGAAATCCTTTGTCGTCGACATGTCGCACAAGGAATCCGATTTGGTCCATATGGGCGGCCAACATCACCTTGACTGGCTTTTCAACGGGTTTTCCATCAGCGGGGCGAGCTTTTCGAAGTGCGATGATCGAACCCATCGCATCGACCTTGATGTCGTCGAACAGTTGACGCTGATTGATGTCGTCCAGAATCACTTTCCGAATCCGCTGTTCACGACCGGGGACAGAAGGTGTTTGAGTCAACGATTCTAAAAGCTGCATAGCGACTACCGAAATAAGGGGGAGACCGTTCAAAACACTGCCGCTTTGGCTTGCTTGCCGCGACTGCACCAAGTTTAGAAGATCGTCGCTGGATTTCGAATTCAGTTGGTCGTCTGCTTTCGGGATCTTCAGGAATTCAGGAACGCTTCAAGCCCGTTATTTCGGTTGACGCTACAGTTTGCCAAGTCCGCTGCTGATGTGGCCGAAGGCTTGTTTCGCAACTGCGTTGAAGTACGTCCACGAGTGGGCTGTTTCGGGATCATCGAATGTCGTTTCGAAGTGTCGCTCGTGGAGAATGCCGGAAGATGACAGCTTCATCGCGAGTCTGCGGTTGCCATCAATCCAATCGACGTCGCTGGGGTCACAGCAAAACCATTGGTGGCGAGGCCAGTTCATGGGGTTCAAGTTTAAGACGGCTGTTGCCTGTCGAGCATCTTCTGAGTTTGCAAATATTTGATCAAGAGGCAGGCCCATTCCGTGCAGTTGATGAAAGTCGATCGCTGGAGAGATCGCCGCGACGATGGGGAATTTCAGCGGATGTCGATATGCCATTTGCAAAGCACCCTGCCCTCCCATGCTGACGCCCAGCAGCGCGGTTCGCCGTTCGGTGATTCCGAATTCTGTTTCGATCACAGGCAGCAGTTGCTCGACGATCCAATCCATCGGTGAAATGTTTGGATCGAAGTCTGTGCAAACATGATCGAGCCACCATGCTTGTGCTCCGGCTGGGCAAATTGCGGCCAAGCCATGTTGTTCAAGCAGTTCTGTGAAGACTTCATTTGCGGTCAGTCCAATTCCCCCATGGCCGTGAAGGAATAGTACGGCCGCCTTGGGCTGCATAACAGTTTTGGGAACGAAGACATCCGTCGGTCGTCCGGCCAGAATTTGCTGAGACCAGCCGTCTCGCAATGTTTGAGCATCCATTTTGATCGTTTCTTGCAACGTCGAAGTTTGTTGTGCGTAGATTGACGTTGTAGCAGGCAGGCTTGGTTCTTGAAATGACGTCGCCGTCAATCTCACACGCTGGCTTGAGGACGCGTTCGGGTCTTCACTTGGGCATCTTGCTTTGCCAGTTTTGTTGGCGATGCGATTGCAATCAGGCGAGTTGCTGCGATTAAAAGTTTGGCTCTTGATGGCGGACGAAGAGGGTTTACATGCCCAAGCTTCGAAACACTTTGATGGCGTCGTAGTGAGTTCCAAAAGCCAGTTGCTGCTTGCGGACTTCTTTTGGCATGATGAACTGCCAGCCATCGACTTCGCCGTGTTGACCTTGAATCGGAGCGAATGATTCGACCCACGAGGCAAAAAACAAATCTGTGACCGGCAAAATGACTCCGGCGAATTCATAGCGATTGGGGAATGATGCGAGGTATTGATATTCGGTGATCGTCAAAGAAAGTTCTTCTTCGACTTCTCGTACAAGCGCTGTTTCCGCCGTTTCGCCTGAATCAACGAAGCCACCGGGCAAGCCCAGTTTACCTTTGCCCGGGTCTTTTCCTCGAACGATAAATAGCATGCGTCCATCAGGGTCAACAATCAGTCCTCCAACGGCCGTGACGGGAGAAAAATAGAACTGATAGTTGCAGTTTGAGTTACTGCATTGGAATGGATTTGAATTGGTGCTGGTCGGCTTGGCAGAGCATCTCGGGCAATGCTTCCAGGCTTTTTGAATGGGCTTCGCGTTGGTTCTGGGCATGTCAGAATTCTAAGCGTAGGAAAAGCATTCGGAAGGAGTGTGCGGCTGGTGTTACCACGCTACTTGATACATCGTGGGCCAGTTTTTGCCCGTGATGTACAGTTTTTTTGCCTTGGAGTCCCATGCAATTCCGTTTAACGCAGCTTCACGATCTTTGGCCACGGATGCCGGCCGAAGCTTGCTTGCATCAAGCCATGATTGTACTCGACCATTGGCAGGATCAATGACAGCGATCTGGTCTGAATACCAAACGTTGGCCAGAATCTGACCGTTCATGTATTCCAGTTCGTTCAGATCTTTGATCGATCGGAATCCGTCTTTCACCTTGATTCGGCGAACCAGCTTCATGGTTTTTGCATCAACAAAACGAATGTAGCTGCTGCCATCACTGATGATCAATTGGTGGCCATTGTGAGTCAGGCCCCAGCCTTCTTTTAGGCTTCGATCGATTTGCTGATACGGAATGCCGCCTGTCTGTTTCAAGGTTTTGGGGTCGTAAGTCAGCATGACATTTTCTTTCCAAGTCAGCTGATACAGGACTCCGTTAAGAATGGTGATGCCTTCACCGAAAACAGTGTCTGGCATCGCGACATCGATTAGCGGTGACCCGCTTTCTAAGTCCAGTTGTCGAAGCCGAGATTGGCCGTAGTGCCCGGTGCCTTCGTACATCTGTCCATTTTCCACGATGAGGCCTTGGCAAAACGATGCCGGATCGTGGGGGAGAGAGCGGACAGCCTTGAGCGGAATGATTCGAGTTCGAGGTTCACTGGGGGCCGGCCAGGTGAAAGCTGCGGCAACTGCCAGCATGCAAAACACGAGAAAGCCCAAAGCCACGACCGTTTTACGATTATTGGTGGCCGTCGCTTGGTTGATCGACTGCTCAGACATTGCAGACGC
This sequence comes from Fuerstiella sp., assembly GCA_039974975.1. Taxonomy (GTDB): domain Bacteria; phylum Planctomycetota; class Planctomycetia; order Planctomycetales; family Planctomycetaceae; genus Fuerstiella. Next base: position 30,531 of record JBDWHY010000159.1, read on the forward strand.
CGTCATTGGAAGAGGGAAGAGAGAGGACATTGCTAAAGTTTACTCTTTTCCATGGTGTGTTGAGAGCGTGAAGATTTTTTTAAAGCAAACGCTCGATCGTCCGACCTTTGGCGCTGACCATTGTTTTGGGGCCCATTGCATTCAGCACGGTGTTGCTGAAGCGGATTTCCTTTTTCGTGACGAGTCCTCGATCTACATCAAACCAAATTGTTCCGGAAGGAGTCGCCTGAAGCAATTGTACTTGAACTCGAGTGTCTTTAATCGCCCCCACGGTTGAAGTGGACATGCTGATTTCTGCGATTCCATTATCAACAGACTGCAGGCGGAATGTTTTTCTTAACTTCACTGTCCGAAACATCTGTTCGGCAAGACGAACTTTGACTTCAACAAAAGTTGTCCATGATTCGCCGATGGATTTGGCAGTTTCTGGCATGGGGACAACAAAGCTGGCTTGGCCGCCAGTTGGAGTTTGCTCAACCCGTTCTTCGTCGATGTTGATCCCATTGGCCTGCAGTTCGTAAGTCGGAGCTTTTTTCTTGAGGCTTTTGGCGGCCATGCGAAAGAACTTTGGCACGTCGTCGGGCTTCATTTTGGTGTCGAAGACAATGGGGTCATTCTTACCCATGTCTCGTTCCATTCGTACATATTCGAACTGCATCGATGCCGTTGCGTTTTCCGCATCCGCGACATTTGTGATGGTGTAAACTCGCCGCTGTTCAACTTTGTTGGTTTCAACCTGCTGTCCAAAAGGGGCAACTCCGGTTTGAATAATCGTCTGTTTTGTTTCGTACTTCAAAGTTTGGTTGGGCTGGAATTTGTATCTGAGCTGATACGTGTTTTCGGCCGGCTTGATTGCTTCGCTTTTGCTGGGTGCTGCGGCCTCTGTCTTGGCGGCTTCTGTCGTGGCGGCTTCGATCGCACGTGTTTCCACGTGAGTGGTTTTGTTGGCAGCTGTTTTGTTAGCAGCGGCTTCTACTTTGGTAGATGTTGCGGTGGTCTTTGCTTCTTGGCCAGTCGAGGTGCTGGGGAAAGCGACGGCAATGGTCGCGCAGCATCCCCATATGATGAAGACATTGACACGTCTTGCGAAAGCCTCTGAGCGAATGCGAAATGTTGGAACCGTCACAACAGGGATCTCCGAAAATCCATTTTCGAACAACGTCAAGAGCCGGCCGATCTCTTCGACTGGCAGATTTGGCCAGATCGTAGCAAATTCAGTGAATTCAGATCGAGACCACTTTAGAAAGCGGGTTTTGGCCAAGAATCAGGCTGTTGTTCAGGAATCGGGGGCGGCAGGGAAGCTGGGGGGCAAACGTTTGCCGATCGAAATGGCCGAGCCTATTTGTTTTACCTGCCCCGTTCGGCTGGTTGTGCTGGCCGCTCCTGTGATCGAGCAGCGAAGTTGGGGCGAGCGAAGATGCTCGCAACAGCGTCAGCGAGGTGACGTGTTCTGGCATGCTTTTACGGTTGAGTTTTGAGCCCACGAAGGGTTCGAAAAGCACGAAAGTTTGGGCTTAGGTTTTCGTGTTTTCCGAGTCCTGCGTGGTGGCTGAAAAGGTATCTCGATGCCTGCTTGAGTGGTCGTCGGGCTTTGTGGGAGCTACCCTTTGAAGCCGGTTAGGTAGGGGACTGCAGCCGCGTGAGTTGCCACTTGATCGGCTGCGCTGAGCAGTTGACCTAGGTAATCCCATTCGCCGGTCAACAATGCGTCTCGAGATGATTCTGGCATTGAAATGGCCACGGTTGTGTCGCCGATTGTTGCTTCAAGCTTTTGCAGGCACACGGACATTTCTGCCTTTGGGTTGGCTTCGATGGCTGCCGCCAGAGTCTTCAAGTCATCTCGACTGGCCGTTGTGGCTGCGATGCCGAGGCTACTGCAGTTGCCTTGGAAAATTTCGGCAAATGATTCTGCGATGATCGCCTTCAGTCCCCAACGCATGAGCGACTGCGGCGCGTGTTCTCGAGAAGAACCGCAGCCAAAGTTTCGGCCGGCCACTAAGACGCTAGCACCTTGAAACTTGTCTTGGTTAAACGGATGGTTGGCATCCTGTTCTCGATCGTCTTCAAAGGCGTGGTCGCCTAAGCCGTCGAAGGTCACGCATCGTAGAAAACGAGCAGGAATGATGCGGTCTGTATCGATGTCGTCCAGCATGAGGGGGACGGCGGTGCCAGTGACAGATTTGATTTCGATTGACATGAAATTAAGCTTTGATTTGATGTTGGGATGAAGCGAGCTGCTGGGATCATTTTGAGCAGCTGAGATGTCGCTGAAGTCTTGGTGATTTCAGCGACGCAGGACGCATCGGCAATCGGCGTGATTAAACGGCGGCCCCAGCGAACTGTCGGATATCAGTGACGCTGCCTTCGATGGCTGCTGCTGCGACCATTGCGGGGCTCATCAGTAAAGTTCTTCCCGTGGGGCTTCCTTGGCGGCCTTTGAAGTTTCGATTGCTGCTGCTGGCACACACTTCTCGTCCCTGCAGTTTGTCGGGATTCATCGCCAAGCACATGCTGCAGCCCGCTCCACGCCATTCGAATCCAGCTGCTTCAAAGATCTTATCGAGGCCTTCTTCCATTGCTTGTTTTCGAACCAGTTGTGAGCCCGGTACGACAATCGCTTTGACTCCTGCTGCCACCTGATGGCCTTCCGCGATTCGAGCAGCTTCGCGTAGGTCGCTCATCCGACCGTTCGTGCATGATCCGATAAAGGCAACATCGATTTTGGTGCCTTTAACCGGTTCGCCTTCTTGCAGGCTCATAAAGTCCATGGCTTCTTGCAGCAGCACTTGTTCGCCAGCATCGCATTCTGCAACTTTGGGCAAAGGCTGGCTGATGCCGACAGACTGAGCTGGCGTGATTCCCCAAGTCACGGTTGGTTCGATATCGGACGCGTTGAAAACCACTTCGTCATCGAATTCTGCGTCTTCACTGGATGCTAATGAAAGCCACCAGTCAGCCGCCTTTTCAAATTCGTCTCCGGCTGGGCTAAATGGTTTGCCCTTCAGGTATTCGACAGTTTTGTGGTCTGGGTTAATGTATCCGCAGCGGGCTCCACCTTCGATGCTCATGTTGCAAACCGTCATTCGTTCTTCCATGGTCATGGCGTCGAATGTCGAACCCGCGTATTCGTAGGCATAGCCGACTCCGCCCTGCACTCCCAGTTGCTGAATGATGTGCAGGATCACGTCTTTGGCGTACACGCCCGGAGCCAGGTCGCCATTCACGACAACTCGACGAACCTTTGGTCGGCCGAGGAACATCGTTTGAGTTGCCAAGACCTGAGCCACATTGCTGGTGCCGATGCCGATGGCAATGCTACCGAATGCTCCGTGGGTACTGGTGTGGCTGTCGCCGCACACGATGGTCATGCCGGGCTGAGTCAGGCCTTGTTCTGGGCCCACCACGTGAACAATTCCCTGCCGACCATCTTTCAGGTCCATCAAGGTGACTCCGAATTCGTCACAGTTTTTTTCGATGGCCGACATCATTTGCTCGGCCAGTCCATCAAGGAATGGTCGAGACTGGTCGGCGGTGGGGACAATATGATCCACTGTCGCGACAGTTTGTTTTGGGTAGGCCACCTTCAAGTTGCGATCACGCAGGATTTCGAACGCCTGAGGACTAGTGACCTCGTGAATCAGGTGCAGCCCGATGAACAGTTGAGTCTGTTGATTTGGAAGAGTACGGACCGCGTGCAGGTCCCAAACTTTGTTGAACAGATTGCGTCGATCGGACATGAAAAAACAACTTTTTGGCAGTGTGAAAGTGTGGTCGTGTGAGAGTGTGGTAGGTGGCGACCTGCATTTTTGGCCGTGGCAGCTCGCTGCACCTGAAAGTATAGCAGCCGTTGCATTGGGAATTCAGGTCGGCTGATCTGCTGACACTGCAAATTCTCAGATGTGCCATGTTAGGATGGGTTTTCTCCGGTCACTGAATCAGACCGAACCCGATTTTCGACCAACCCCTGCGTTATCGCCGATCCACGGGCGATCAACGCCAGAATTCGCGGGTCGCAGCGGCGTTTGGGGCCCACAATTTTGGCCATGGTAACCGCCTCACGCGTGGCGGTTTGGTTACTCGTTCTGCTGGCGGACGTCTTCTTGGCGGTTTGCCAATTGTCGGTTGTACGCGGCGATGGTTTCTTTGCGGCGCAGCATGCCCAATAGTTTGCCATCTTCTTCCCGAGCCATCACGGGGATTTCGTCGATATTGAGCGCGGTAAATTTTTTCATCGCAACGTTAAGATCGTCGTCGGGATGAACGCTTAAGAACTTGGCTTTCATCACGTCGGCGGCGTCAGCCAGTTGCCAAATGGTTTCGTCATAAATGTACGACCGAACATCATCGGCGGAAAAAATGCCCACCACTTTGTCATCGGCGTCAGTCACGGGAAAATAGTGCTGATGAGTCTTGCTGAGCAGCTTGACAATATTGGCCAAGGTCATCGCTTCTGGAACCATGACGGTATGTCGGTCGTTACGGTACACGTCTTCGACCGTGATGCCTTCGAGCACGTCGACCAAAAAATCACCTCGATGAGCGGGAGATTCCAAACGAGTTTTCACTTGTTTGCGGTATAAAGTCGTTTGACCACAGAGCAAAAAGCACAGTGTGCAAACCCACATGGTGGGGAGTAGCAATTGGTAGCTTCCCGTCATTTCTGAAACCATGATGATGGTTGAAATGGGGGCTCGAGCAATCCCAGCGAAGAACCCCGCCATCCCGACGACTCCGAATGCTCCGGGGCTAATCGACGCGAAGCCAAGCTTCTGAAACATCTGACCAGATGCGACTCCAACACATCCACCAATGACCATTGACGGTCCAAAGACGCCTCCCGATCCTCCTGAGCTAATCGTCAGTGACGTTGTCAAAATTTTGACAACCGCGACCGTCATTAGCAAAGTGATGGTGATGTCTGTTGGCCCAGAGGGAATTTCTAGAGCCTTCTGAAGTAAGCCATAGCCTGTGCCAAACACGGCCAGCACATTGGCGTCTTGCTGGAACACGAAAAACAAACCGAGCCCAACGATTCCCGTTAAGGCGGCTCCGATCGCGGGTTTGATGTGCGGAGGTCCGGGCAGCTTCGCAAACAGATCATGAATTCCGTAAAAGCATTTCACATAGGCGATGCCCACGACTGCGAGCAACACAGACATCAGGCCGTATGGAATCAGTTCTGCTAACGAGTTCATTGGATATTCGGGCAGTTGCCCAAACACGTGTCCAAAGGTGCGGTCGGCGGGTAAGAACAAGCCAAAGACAGAAAAGGCCACAATCGAAGCGATGGCCGATGGGACAATCACATCAGATTCTAAGTCGGCTTCTCGATAAAGAATTTCGCCAGCAAAAATGGCTCCAGCCAATGGGGCACGAAAAATGGCTCCGACTCCGGCCCCCATTCCGGCAGCCATTAGAATCCGACGATCTCGAGCCGATAGTTTGAGGCGTTGCCCGACGGCGGATCCGAGGGCGGCTCCAATTTGAGCGATCGGTCCTTCTCGGCCTCCTGAACCTCCGCTTCCCAAGGTAATGGCCGAAGAAATTGTCTTAACGATCGCCACTTTAAAGCTGATATTGCCACGTTGACGATGGAACGCATCGATGGCTCCGTCCGTCCCATGGCCTTCTGCTTCAGGGGAAAATGTGTAAACGATGAGTCCCGAGAGCAGGCCTCCTACGGTTAAGACCAGCAGCAGCATGCCCGCACTGAATGCGGCATCCGTCGAGTGAAACAGATGATGTTCACCTCGAGCACCTGAAGACTGAAAACCAGCCCACTTTGTCAGTGCGAGGTGAGAAACCGCTTGGCCGATGACATCAAAGACGATGGCTCCGAGACCCGCAGCGAGCCCCACGACAAGCGACAACAGCAACCATTTGCCGGATACTGCGTGTCTCACGGGCTTCATCTTAGAGTCGATCGGTTACTGTAAATGCGTCGCTGAGCTTTGACGGTCGGGAATGCCCTTGAATCTCAGATTGTGACCGTATTGTATGGAGAAGGCGACAGAGAATTTGGTGTTTCCCGCGAATCATACTGACCAAGCGACTGGCGGCGAATCATTGGGGGAACTCCATCTGGTTTGAAGGCCATTTTTTCTCGTTGATTGCAACTGTGCGGCCCCGAACTGACTTCATTCGAAGTTCGTGCCATTTGGAACTTATGCCGCCTTAGCAGGTTCAGGCCGAAATTTTTTGTTCGGCCAGAATACGGCGCTTGGGCCAGACTGAACGGGCGTTACCCATTCTTCTGCGGATTCAGCAGGCTGCCGTCAGGCACGTCACGGTCAGTCGTGTCACGGTCAGTCGCGCGGCTGATCTGAGTGTCAGCCGCAGGTTTCGTGTTGCTTGGGTTACTGCTGACGAGGTCTAAGGACTCGATCCAGTTCGCGTTTTACTAAGCTGCCCCAGACAGCGTAGCCTTTTCGGTTTAGGTGCAGTTTGTCTTGAACAAAGTATTCGTCTCGCACTTCGTCTTTGTCGTCAAGATACCATTCCGCGGTTGCAACGAACGATACGTTTGCCGTTGTGAGACTGTATTCACGCAACCATGAATTTAGCTGGCGGACTTTAGGCCAGCCTTTGCGACGGCTGCTTGTTGGAGTCACTTCAATCAGAAAAACGGGGCTGTTGGGTGAATGAGCTTGAGCCACATTGACGACGTGTTTCACGCAGGCTTGGACAACGTCTTGAGGTCGATCATTGTCGCCTCCGGTGATGTCGTTGGCGACAAAGATCACAACGGCTTGGTATTGATGAGGTTGGATTAAGCGTTTTGCAAAGACGGCGAGATCTGTGAATTTCGCGCCCCCGTATCCTCGACCAATCACATTGTAAGGAGACAGGTCGGTGGCTGCCGTGTCCCAACGTCGGATGCTGCTGCTGCCGATCAGTAAAATGGCGTCCTTGGGATCGACGGTGGTCTGATCTTGTTGTTCCCAGCTGGCAATCGCAGATTCCCACTTTTCCTTTGCCGCATCGACGTAGGGCATGACTTCAGCAGGCAGGTCGTCGTCAAGTTTTGAAGGATTCAAGGCCGTTGCGGCCTTTGTCTGGATCGAATCGGTGGCATTCGATTGGGCAATTGCGAAGTTGGGAATTGCGACGACAAAGATGATGGCGCAAAACAAAGCAGAGACTCGGTGGAAGGTGGATTGTGGCACGGCGGCGTCCTGTCGTGAAGGCAGTGGCAAGGAAGGTGCCAAAGCTTACTCGGTGAGCGGCCGATTCTAAAGTCGCTGACGGCGGCTGGCTTTTGCGAGCCGAAATTTGAGCTCTGCAACAACGATTTTGTCGTTGTGTTTCGGGCGGGGCGGCGAGATTGTGCCGCGCAAGCGTGAGCGGTTAAGTGGATGCGGTTAGGTGCTTGCAGCTTGATTCGCACCAGTACCTGGATTCGCACCTGTAAGTCAGTTCGCACCAGTCTCTTGGTTTCGGCCAGCGATTCACGCTCACGAATTCAGCTGTCAGTCGCGACGCTTGACGTTCGCGACTGACAGGCTTCGAGTTTGGCTTACAGTGAAGATTCTAGCAGGAGTCGCAGTTTTCTGAGTTCCAGCAGGCGCTCTTCGCCTTCCAGAGTGCGAGGCAGCAGGTCGACAGAAAGGACTCGATCGAACTCTTCGTTTTCCAGCATCGAAATAATTCGGTTGTAGTCGATTTCGCCCAGTCCGCCTGGGACTTGGATTTCCGTCGCCGAGGTATCTCGAAGTTGCAGATGCGACACTTTCGGATACACCATGTCGTGATTGATGACTCCACGAGGTGTACAGGTGTAGTAGCTAGGGTCCAGAGTGATTCCCAAGCTTTTCACAGACTGGCACAGTTCTAGGGCTGTGTGAGGATCTTCGGTGAGTCGTCCAGATTTGGTAAGAATCGACAATCGGATCCCTTCTTCAAGGCACATGCGATTGCGTTCTTTCAGTCGATCAATTTCAGAATTGAACGGAGTGCCCAGTTCTGAAGATTGAATTGTGATTTGAGCAATTCGTAGCTGAGTCGCAAATTTTACCATGGCGGCGAAGTCGTTGATCGATAGTTCTTCATCGATGAACAAAGCAACGGGGCTGAGCCGGCTGGCTTCACGGAACTCAATAATCGTTGATTCCATGTTTTGAGTGATTTGCTCAACCCGCAACTGGTCCAATTGATTGCTGACGTACAGTTCGACCTTATCGAATCCGAGATCTTGCAACTGGCTACAAGCACCAGCGAAAGGCATTTCCCACAAACTACGCGTTGAAGCTGCGATATGCACAGCACTACTCCCTTTGAGCGATTTCGATTCTTTTTGAACAGCGAATTCCGCCGACGATTCCACGCCGGTGAACTGAGTGCAATTGCGGTTTTAGCGGTGATTGAACCCGGTTTCAGATTCGTAACGACTTATTCTGCAAGCACTTACGGTAGATCAAGGCTGTCTCCTCTGCCTCGTTTCCGTGGGGCAACTGTATTTGCCCAGCTCAATTCCCGCAAGATCTCTCAAACTACCTGTTTCAGCATCTGTAGGAATTAGACGGATTTTGCGTGCTGCAACGCTCAATCTGCCGATACAGCTGACAAGCCACTGTTGTTGCATCCCAAGGATCGCAGTTGGCCATGATTTGGGGTTGCGGCATGTGTAACCGCTGAAATGAACAGTATCAGGGAAGAGGGAGCCTGATTTTATGCGTTATCAAGCAGTCATGATGTTGTTTTCGGGGGCCATTGGATTGTGCCTTTCGGGATGTTCGGCGACTTCTCCAGTGACGAGAGGCCAAAGTCCGAATGCTCAGTTTGTAAGTTGGGGATCCAACTGTGGTGAAGGTGGCGGAGCCTGTGACACTGGAAGCGGTCGACGTTCAGCTCGACGCAACGGTGGTTGCGAAAATGGTCATTGCCAATCCGGTGGAATGTGTCAAAACGGCCAATGCCACTCGGGCATGTACGGCGGTGGCGGATGTCCCAGCGGAGCCTGCCAGAGCGGTGCTTGCCAGAGTGGTGCTTGCCAGAGTGGTGCGTGTCCTGATGGTCGATGTGGTCGAGGCGGAAAGCAATGCTTGACGTTGCCGTTCCATCCGGTTCACCGCAACTTCCACACGTACGATGTGCCCAAAGGTCTGACGTATCCTCAGCAAAATCGACCTCCAGCCAGCTATCAATACCCGTATTACACAACTCGAGGCCCAACCGACTTCTTCATGAAGTAGGCCCTGGTCGAAGCATGTGGTTCCTATGTTTTGAAGGTGAACCGCCTGTTTGCCGATTGCTGGCAAGACACAATTGCATCAAACCACGCCGCGATTTTTCGGCGTGGTTTTTTGCTGCGCTGATCAGATTTGCTGCGTTGATCCGGTTTGCTGAGTCTGCCATGGTCGAAGCTGAAGTCGACTTGCGTTGCTCATGAGGAAGGCTCAGGTCAGTCGTTCGTTGGTGGCCCGTTTACGATTTGCTGGAGTGGTTTCATTCGTACTTGAGTGCTTTCCCGTAGAACGTTTTATTGCAGCGTTAAAGCAGGCAAGCTGTAACGGTCATTCGGAACTTTCTGTATTCAACGGATGCGCGTAAGGGGAACATCCTACCGATCTGACCTGAGTCGGCCGATCAACGTAGCGTTAGGTTTCTTGCAAACAACTGGGCCAATCGAAGGTTCATCGTGACAATGCCAAAGTGTACGCACAGATCAGTAGATCGCAGAACTCGGTCAGGAGCATTTTTCCTGTCCGTGGTTGCTGTGGGATGCATTGTTGGTTTCGTTTACTTGGCTTGCTTTTCTCCAGAGCCGTTGCTGGCGACGCCAGAAGAAGACGGTCAAGCGGCGACATCAATTCGTCTTGGTTTGCCGACGTTTGCATTCCGTGAAGATGAACGCAATGGTGACTTTGTTGTGATTTCGCACCAAAGCCAATCGGGATCAAAGCAAGGCAATTCTGCGCAGCAGCCTGGTTTTTCTTGGCCGAGCAGTCATCGAAATTCTGGAGCCATCCAGATTACTCCGGGAACCAGTCAGCAGCGTGGTCAAATTCAGATCATGCCCAGAAAAGCTGGCTCTGCCAACGGCGCCAGCATGACAGCTGGAAGGGGAACTTGGGGAGCCGTTGCTGGACAGAACCGGTTTTATTCAACCAGTCAGCAGGCTGATCCGAACGTTCCACAAACTGAAACACCTCCGGCGAAAGCGGACGAGTTTTGGAAAAGCATCGTGAATGGACCAGCGACTCGAATCAACGAGACGCCTGAAGGTTCCGGAAAGCCTGCTGAGCAGCAAACAAAGCCGTCTGACGAAGGTGATAAAGAATCTCAGATGCGTTTGCCACGCATACCGTTTTTTGACGAACCGGAACCGAATGCTTCGAATATCAAGCCGTCTCCCGGTGTTCGATCTGAAGCCGGCAGAGCACCTTCGCCTCAACAGCAGCCACCGACACAAAGATTTCCCGCGCAAGGATTTCCCGCGCAAAGACCTCCCACGCAGATTCCACCTACGCCACCTCTGCCGCCACAGCAGCCGATTCAAATGCCATCCCCTTCAATGTTGCCTCAACCGCCGTTGTTGATGGATGAAGGTGCCACCGATTTTGGAGGTCGTGATCCTTTGTCTTTAGGCGGGCCCGCCGAATCATTTCCTGCTCACGGTTCTGCCTCCGAGCCATCGTTTTCTCATGATTCCAATGCGCCATTGGGTGCTCATTCTATCCCGTCCATTCAACCAGCTTCGCCCTCCGTGACATCTGGCCATTCCTTCAGTCAAACTCAGCCCGGAATGTCGGGGTTTCGCGCGACCGTTGAAAAAGATGCCAGCGATTGGATATCGCCTTATGCGCTTCGAGCTGATCAGACAGTGGTTGCTTTGCCCAGTGACATCGTGCCCAGTCTTGAAGCGATGCCCGCCACTTTTCGGCCTTGGTGGGATTCGATTGTTCGCCAAGCAGTGAATCCTCGGGCAGCCACGATGGAAGTGAATGTCAGCAATCTGATTCAAGATGCTTTGTTGTATTCTCCTCAGGTAGTCGCCATCCAGGCTGAGCCCGAAGTGAAGTATCGCATCATTACTCAAGAAGCGGCTCGCTTTGACTGGACCGCATTTCTGGAAACAACATACAACGACTTAAATGAGCCTGTTGGTAATGAGCTAACGACTGGCAATGGCCAAGATCGCTTGCTGACTCGTCAATGGCAGTTTTCCAGTGGAGTCCGTCGCCGCAATTCAGTGGGTGGTGAATTCCAAGCGACTCAAAACTTCGGACACGAAAACCAGAATTCGCGGTTCTTTATCCCCAACAACCAAGCATCGTCTCGGCTTGAATTAAGCTACCGTCAGCCGCTGTTGGATGGTGCGGGACAGGCCTTCAATCAAAGTGAAATTGTGTTGGCTCGTATTGAAGCGAATTCTTCAGAAGACGAAGTGGTAGACGCATTGCAGGATCATTTAATTGAAGTGACGACAGCTTATTGGACATTGTACCGAGCTCGCTCAGAATTCTTTCAGCGCCAAAAACTGTTGATTTCGTCTCAGGATGTTCTGGATCGTCTTACAGGGCGAGCCGCTGTTGACACAATTCCGCGTCAGATTCTTCGAGCTCAAGCTGCCGTTGCTCGAGCCAAAACAGGAATTCGTCGAACTCTTGCTCGAGTCAAAGACGCGGAAGCTCAGTTAAGGCTATTGGTAAATTCTCCGGGAATGCTGAATGGCGGGCCGACAGAATTGCTTCCGTTTGAAGCCCCCGTCAGCACCACAGAATCCGCCGATCTACGTACCATTTTGCAGACAGCCTTGTTTAACCGAGCTGATATTTCCGCCGCGATCCGTCAGATGAGATCTGCTGGAGTTCGGTTGGGCGTGAGTAAGCAAGAATTGTTGCCAAGACTTGATGTTCTTGTTTCGGGATACGTCGCCGACCTTTCTGGGGGTTCCGATTTAGGTTCGGCAATTCGAGGCAAGTACTTAGACAATCGTCCCGGCTATAGCGTTGGCTTAGAATTTGAAATGCCACTGGGGAATCGAGCCGCCAGAGCTCGAAACGAACAGCGTCAATGGGAACTAAAACGTGCCATTAATGTGTTTCGAGCGACCGTGGAAAAGTCGTTAACAGATGTCGAAATTGGGCGTCGAGAAGTCGAAACATCTCATGCGGAAATGACCAGCCGTTATCACAGCATGTCGGCTGCGAATCAGGAATCGATTTACCTGAAGGATCGATTTCAAGTCTTCCCGGAGGCCGAAGATTCGGCCACACTGTTATTGGAAGATCTCTTGGCGTCCTTCGAGCGATTGGCTGATGAAGAATCGGCCTTTGTGCGGGCTCAGGTGGATCATGCTTTGTCGCTGATTGACTTGAAGAAGCAAATGGGAACCTTGCTAAGATCTCGTCATGATCGGCCAGCAATCGATGGTGCTCATCAACAATGGGTTCAAGACCGATTGCGAACTCATGCCCCAGCCGCTGCCGACAATCAGCCGGCCATTGCTGATTCTTCAGCGATCGCTCCTTCCACCAAAACGCCTACAACCATCGCGCCTACAAACATCGCGCCTTCGGGTGCCGGGGCGACCACAGCTGTAGGGCCAGCGTCGTTCAGCGGCAGCTTGCGTAAAAGTACGGCCCGTTCGACTCCGCGATCTGCCGAAGAAATTCGTCGGTTGCGTGCTGAAGCAACGGCGAAGTCTGGGATTCAGCAGATGTCAGCGAAGCAATATGAAAGCCTATACGTGCCTCGGGGTGAGCCGATTCCAGCTCACCCAACCACTTGGAAGCGTAGCCCTTTAAACCAGTAAACATGGCCTTCGTGCCAGCCAAATTTCGCCGCACTTCGAAGGATGCTTTTGGCCGGCAATGTTTGCTGTCGGAGTGTATGACGAGAGCTCAAGAGGATTCTGCTTAAATCCATGCCAGCTGTGCCTACTGTTTCTGAACGCTTGTTTCGTCGGTTGAATCCGAGGGGGCACCGCGCGAAGTTGTTGCAACGAATTCGCGAAGTTGCTGACTCGCATTCGATGCAGACAGATTCGCAGTTGCTACAGGCTGTTCACGAACAAAAAACGGCTCGTCGCGTCGTGGGTGAAGTGGGCACTTTGGATCTGCTGGTTGGCGGTCTTGCTTTAGCTTGTGAAGCTTTGCGGCGAAGCAAGGGCATTCAACTTTACGACGTGCAGCTTATCGCCGCCATGGAATTGGCGCAGGGGCGAATCGCTCAAATGCAAACGGGGGAAGGCAAGACGTTTGTAGCCATTGCATCTGCCGCAGTTTTAGCATTGGAAGGGCAAGGAGTTCACGTGATGACTCCGAATAGCTACTTGGCTGAACGAGACGCAGAAGAGGCGGCTCCTGTGCTGTCTGTGCTCGGCATGGATGTTGGGCTGACAGTTGAACAGGATTCCGACGAAAACAAATATCGGGCGTATTGTTGCGACGTCACCTATGGCACAGGGCATGAATTTGGGTTCGACTATCTTCGAGACCAAGTGACGTTAAAAAAACAGGCCGCAGCAGTTCCGGGAAGTCAATTGTTGGAACGATTGGTGGCTAGCAATTTGGCCGACCGAGAAACTTTGCAACGCGGCTTGAACTATGCGATTGTTGACGAAGCCGACAGTGTGATGATCGACGACGCGGGATCCCCGTTGGTATTGAGCGCTTCGGTTCCCGGAGAAGCACCGGATGCCGAAGTGCATCGACAGGCTCGGCAGTTGGTACTGACGATGGAATCGGGAACTGATTTTCACATCGAGCCATCCAGTGGCGTGTTAAAGCTGTTGCCAGCTGGTAAGCAATTGGCAAAGGCTGCCAGTGAAACTGTTCCAGCCAATCAACTGCTTCGACCTTGGCGAGAATATCTTCAGCAGGCGTTGCGTGCTGAGTATCTGTTTTTGCGAGATGTGCACTACATCGTGCAGGATGAGAGTGTCAAAATCGTCGATGGCAGCACGGGGCGAATTTTTGATGACCGGTCTTGGCAAGACGGTCTCCATCAAGCGATTCAAGTGAAAGAGCGGGTAGTGATCGAGCCCGAAATGGTGGCTCTGGCAAGAATCAGTCGACAGAGGTTGTATCGGCAGTATGACTTTTTGTGTGGCATGACGGGGACAGCGACAGGCTGCGAAGCCGAGTTTCGGCAAATCTACCGTCGAATCATTGCCCCCATTCCCTTGAATCGTCCATCTCAAAGGAACGTGCTTCCGATGAGATGTTTTGTGTCTACGGTTGCCAAATTTAAAGCGATCTGTGACGAAATTCGTTTACGTCATCCGACAGGCCAAGCCATTTTGGTGGGGACTCAATCGATCGCCGACAGTGAATCTTTGGCTGAAGAATTGGCAGCGGCTGGATTGCCATTTCAGATTCTCAATGGTCTTCAATCTGCGGAAGAGGCTGAAGTGGTGGCGACTGCTGGGCGGCCTTATTCGATCACTTTGGCCACGAATTTGGCGGGGCGAGGGACAGATATTGCGATTTCAGAAGAAGTCTTGGCGGTGGGCGGCCTGCACGTGATCGTGACCGAATGTCAGATTTCAAGCCGCATGGATCGTCAGCTCACAGGTCGCTGTGGCCGACAGGGGCAACCGGGGAGTTGCCAAACGTTCGTTTCATCTGAAGATGAACTGTTACAAAAACATGGCGATTGGTTGGCATCTGCGATAAAACGAGACGCGCGAGGCGGCGAGGAAGCTCGGTCATCTTTTGAGCCTGCTGTGCGTCGGATTCAGGCGTCCGCCGAACGGCAACAGTATTTGTCTCGATTGAATTTGTTGCAGCAGGAAACATCGGTCGATGAACTGTTGAAGACCGGCTAGACTTTGCAACCTTTGAATTCCACCCCTGCTATGCTCGTGTTGCCGGTGCCAGAATTCTGTTCAGCCGTTTTGCCGAGTGTGTTTTACTATCACGTTTTGTTTTTTTAGATCGCCAACCAGGTCGACACGATGACTCACTTTCCATTTGCTAATGAACTTCAAGTTGCCCTTGCGGCAGTTCGCCAAGCAGCGATTGCGTGCCGTTCCGTTCAGGACGGAATCACAACGGCTGCGTTAGATAAAAAAGACAAAAGCCCGGTGACCGTCGCTGACTTCGCGAGTCAGGCAGTGATTTGCAAAGCGTTGATGGATGCCTTCCCGGAAGACCCAGTGATTGGTGAAGAAGGGGCAGCTGATTTGCGAAGCGAAAAGGGAGCTTCGTTTTTGGATCAGGTGGTGGCTGAATGTGCCAATGCAGGCTGTGTGGGTTCTGGTGAAGAAGTTTGTGATTGGATTGATCGAGGCGGTTTACAGGAATACCGAAATCGCTTTTGGACGTTAGATCCTATTGACGGTACCAAAGGCTTTTTGCGGAAAGAGCAGTACGCAATTTCTTTGGCATTGGTGGTTGACGGTGAAATTGAAATTGGAATTTTGGGGTGCCCCAACATGCCGACCGTGGCGAACGATCCCAATGCTCCGAAAGGTATTTTGGCTTGGGCTGTCAAAGGTCGAGGTAGCTTTTACCTGCCCTTAGATCAGCAAGATGTGACGGCCACAGTTCTGCGAGTGGCAGGAACCAGGGAGCCTTCCAACGCGAAGTTTTGTGAATCGGTTGAATCGGGCCACAGTTCTCATAGCTGGTCGGGGCAGATCGCAGAATCGTTGAGCATCACGAATGAGCCCTTCCGAATCGATAGCCAATGCAAGTACTTGGCAGTCGCGATGGGAGCAGCAGATATTTATTTAAGACTTCCAACTCGGCCCGGTTACGTTGAAAAGATCTGGGACCATGCGGGCGGAATTTTGATCGTGGAAGAGGCGGGCGGCATGGTATCGGACATCGCTGGCAGGTCGATTGATCTGACTCACGGCGCAACACTGAATTCCAATGAAGGAATGGTGGTGACGAACGGGAAGTTTCACGACAAAGTGGTGTCTGCAGTGACGGAAAATCGGCCCGCTTAAGAATGGTTTCCTAATTGCCCGTTCAGCCAGCGTTTACGGAAACAGAAATACTAAGCCCAAAGTCGCTGCCGTTTGAAAGGCCACTCCCTTGGCGTTTAGTTTCGGCAGGTAGGCGGCCTTGCCATATCTGTGACACACTTTACAGTCGCCCAGTGATTGCACGCAGCGATGAGGATGTTGGCTGCCGATTAAGTAAGGGATCAACGGAGCTCGACCGAAAAAGCGGACGGCTGAAACCAGTTCGGTTGCGATGCCGTGTCCAGTTCCGCACCGTTCTAGGTTGGGGTCTTCGAAGTACAGCGGCTGAAAATACACGCCAGAAGAATGCAAGCCAGATGAATACGACAAGGTGGGCGTTGCATGGCTGAATGCTGCAGACTGTGATCCTTGGCTTTGCAGATAATCTGCCGCTTCGTTCGGAGGTACTGGCAGAGCTTCGTGTTTGAGCGATTCGGTTGCGGATGCTTGAGCCAACGAAATGGTGCTGAGTGGGCAACATTTCACAAGATCCGGCAGGTCGTTCGCGACGGCTTCCTCATCAGCGGAACCAATGGGGGCGTCTGCTTTCAGGTTCTGCTGTGCCATCACTGCAGGTGTGCAGATGGTCAGGACGAGGCAGCAAAGAGTTGATTTGAACCAAGCGATCGGTTTTGTCATGGGAGGTTTTCCGGCAGTCATCTGGACCGCCGCTTTGCAGGTCCGCAGTTTGACGAGTGTTTTTGATTGATATCGGCGTCAATTGACGGGTGCGGTGATTGCGTGGAGTCGACTTGACGTAACCCTCACGACCGGTGCGGTTGCTGTGAACTACCTGACTTCACAAAATGCGTTCGATGGGGGTTTTCGGACTGTGTCACAACACGCAGTTTGTGCCGATAGGCGAAGCAGCGCTATTGGTGTTTTTACCAATGTGTTCGATTTTGCCCCTCGAAATCGTCTGAAGTCGCAGCGGGTCACACATCAGCACGAGCTTTTATTGCTCAGGGAAGAATCAGGCAGCTCATGTCCGTCAAGGTTTTCATCCAGAAACTGCAGCAACGCATTCTGAAACTGCGAGCATCTGTTCAACAGTCTCAGCAGGGGCGGTTGCGCGTCATGAGCCTTGAAGACCGCCGGCTTCTGGATGCAACGGCCGGTTTTTTGGCCGGGCAATTAATGTTAGATGGCTTCGATGCCGGGCAGGCTCTGGCGATCAATGAAGATGTCAGCGGTCATCTGGATTTCGACCTATCCACCGGCCAATGGGGCAGCGTTTCTGGCACGGGATTGTCTGTGATCAATTCTGGTCAAACGCTCAGAGTTGATGCTGCCAACGTCGGAGATCTCGAACAGCTGGATATCAATTCCAGTCATGTCGCCTTGAGCGGAATTGATGCGAACGCCGCGTTGAATTTAAGTCAGTTGCAAATCCACAACGGTGGCGATGTCAGCTTAAGCGATCTGCAGGTCAGTGGTAACACGACGATCAATGCGACATCTATTTCCGATTCATTGAACAGTGAAATCAGTGTTTCAGGAGTCGCTTCGTTCGAAGCTGATTCGACTACTTTGGGCGACCATTCGGGTGACACGACGAACTTTGGTTCATTGACGTTTGTGTCGACCGGCGATGTGTCGATTCACGAAGATTCTGCCACCCAACTTACGGGAACAAATTCGGCCGATTCGTTGACCTTGACTTCAAACGCGTCAATTACAAATGCGTCGGCGTCGATTCTGAATGTGCAAGCAGATGCTGTCTTGAGTGCTTCTTCGATTGAATTGAATGAAGCGGCTGGCAGTGAAAATCACTTCGGCAGTGTGACGTTTTCTGCGGCGGGAAATGTCACGATTCACGAAGCCAGTGATCTGCAAATTTCGGCTGATAGTTCCGGAGCAAACGTTGAACTAAAAGTGTCGGGGAATATTCAATCTGCGGCAACTGCAGAACTCACCGCCAATACCCTGTCTCTGACCACCAATGAATCTTTGGTATCAGAAGGAGGCATCGGCACAAGTGGCCAAAGCCTTCGTTTTACTGCCGATACTATTACGACTGAAAGCGATGGAGATCAGTTTTTAGCATCGAGTTCTGAGACCCAGTTTTCAACGTTAACGGCCGTCGATTCGTCGACTTTGTTTGATGGTCAGAATTCTGCAACCATCAATTTGAATGAAGGCGAATTTACTGGTGAAGGAGCTGGAATTACGGGCGGATTGATCGTTTCAGATCATGTCGAACTTTCGACAGACGCCATGATTTCGAATGTCAGTTTATCGTCAACTTCTGAAATCACTTTTCGGATTGAATCAACCGCCACGCCGGGCGGAGCAATCTTAGGGAATTTCGACCAGTGGCAAGTTTCGGATTCTGTCAGTCTTGCCGGCGCCGCATTGACCATTGCAGATCAAAACCTGTTGGCGAACGGCTCTGTGATTCGTCTAATTGACAACAACGGGTCGGCTGTGTCGGGAACATTTGCAGGGCTTGCGGAAGGCGCCACAGTCACCGGAACCAGTGGGCAAAGATATCAAATTAGCTATGCGGCTGGCAGCGGGAACGATGTGCAGTTGACTGCGTTGACGTCCACTTTTGCGTTTGCTGAAACCTCTGAAAGCGTCTCAGAGGATGTTGTCGGCGGATCTGAAACGATCACGATCAATCGCACGGGAGACACTTCGGTTTCGGAATCTGTGGTTGTCAACATCGCCGGGGGAACGGCTGTTCGAGGAGTCGACTTTGGTTCCGCGAGTCAGCTGATAGCCGAGTTTGCAGCGGGGGCGACGTCTGCCTCGATTTCGATTGACATTACAGACGATGCGATTGTTGAAGCCAATGAAAGCTTGAACCTGACATTGGTGGCACCCGCAGATGGCTTTGTTGTTTCCGCCGCCAGTTCAGCGACATTGACGATTGTAAATGACGATGTCACGACGGCTCAATTTCAGCTGGCAGCCACAACGGTGGCGGAAGGCGATTCTGGTATCTCCACCGTGACGTATCAGGTTTCGTCATCTGCTGCAGTGGATGGAGGATTTTCGATTGCTGTTGCGGCAGACGATCTTCAAGCGGTCAACGGAACAGACTACGTTCTGCAAACCAGCAGCCTGTCATTTACGGGTTCTGCAAACGAAGTGTTATTGGTGACCGTGGACATCACTGGGGAAACACTTTTTGAAGGCGATGAATCATTTGATTTACAACTGGGAAGTGTGACTGCTGGCAACGCAGGGATTGATGTTGGCGCCGCGTTTACCATTGGAGCAGACCTTCGCGTTGGTATCACGAACGATGATACGGAAGGCTTAGCGGTCATTGATTCTGGCCGTTTGATCGTGTCCGATCAGACGATTGCTGGCCAGAATAATTCGTGGTCGCTGTCGTTCGACAGTGCGACCAACGAAGTGGTTCTCACCAGCGACACGGCGAATCTTGGCACGGGTTCAGCGGTTGCCGCTTCGGAACTCCGTTTTGACGCTGCGTTGATTACTCAGGAAATCATTCTTGAAGGCGGAGCTGGCGATGACGTGCTGACGGTGGACTTTACTGACGGCAATCCAATTGTTGGGAGCGGTTTAAGATTTGATGGTGGGTCGGAAAACGCAGGAGGCAACGGGGACGGGTTGTCTGTGATTGGTGATGGCATTTTAACCGCGACGTATACTCCGGATGCCGCAAACTTTGGAGACGGGCAGGTGACCGTCGGAGGAAGTCAGATTCAGTTTGTGGGACTTGAACCAGTTGATATTTCTGGCTTCGCGACTGCAACGTTGAATCTTCCCGGAGCCGCCGATGTGCTGACGATTGGTGATGGGACTGACTTCTTCGCAGGCGGCACCGAAGAAGCTCTTCGAGTTTCCGGGACGTCTGACGGAATTGCGATTGAAACGGTGGCCTTTTTCGACAACGCGAATCTAGTGATCGATACCGTTGCTTCGGGATCAGATGGAGTTGATGTGATTACCGTTTCATCTGCGGCGGGTGGTCATGGAAACTCGAACTTGACGATCAATACGGGCAGCACTGCGTTCGATGAAATTCGTGTGGAAGGTGCGGTCAATGTCGATGGGAATTTCAATCTCACCACCACGACGTTGTCACTCAACACAGCGTCCGTCGCGGCGTCGGGTGATCAAGTTTTGACAGCGGATGTGCTTGCTGATCAAGACATTCAGTTAACGGGTAGCACGGTCAGAATCGTGGGGAGCTTGGATTCTTCAACCGGTGAATCCAATTCTGTGTCGGTGACGGGGGACGCGGTTTTCAGTGGCGATCTTGGCACCAGCGATTCGCTGTCGACGTTGTCAGTCAGTGGCATGACCAGTCTAAACGGCAACGTAACCACTACCGGGCAACAGTCGTTTGCAAATGCGGTCACGTTGACCAGCAATGCCGTGTTAACCAGCACTGCCAGCGGCAGCATTCAATTTTTGGATACTGTTGATGGTGCATTCGGCTTGACGCTAAATACGTCGGGTGACGGTCAGTTTGTCGGAATCGTCGGAGGCACAGCTGCTCTGGCATCTCTGACGACAGATGCGACGGGAACCACGACGGTTTCCGGAGGGGCCGTGACCACGTCGAGTTTTCAATCGTTTGGTGATGCGGTAAGCCTCACAACCGATACCATCTTGAATGCGGCTACGGTTTCGTTGCTGGGCGGAACATCTTCAGGTGGCAACGACCTAACGATTAACGGCAACTTGAATCTGCAGTCCAACATCGCCGCAACTGCTGACTTGAATGTGGCCGGTTCATCAACGTTAAACGGTGACGTGGTGGCCACCGGCCGTCAAGATTATCGCGACGCCGTATCGCTAGCAGGTGATTCTGCTTTGACAGCCGATGCCATTCGCTTTTTTGATACCGTGGACGGCAATCAGCTGCTGACGGCGAACGCCAGTGGTTCTGGGATTGTATTCGACGATACGATCGGAGGCACGACCGCTTTATCGGGATTGAACACGACGGCATCCACCGTTCAGTTTGATTCTTCGATTCAAGTCGACGACGAGGGCTTGGCTGTTGCCAGCACATCTACGACTGTGTTCGCGGGCAACGTGACGACAACCAATGGCGGTGCGGTGAATTTAGACAACGGCGGTCAGTTAAGCTTGGCGAATGGTACGACGTTTCAGTTAGACGGCGCGTTTCAGCAAGCGGGTCTGGGGGTGGTTGTATCGGGAGCTGACGTTGTCACCACAGGCGATGCGATTACGTTCGCGTCTGCGTTGACTCAGACGGCAGCCATTGCTTTCAGATCCACGGCTTCAGGAAACGTGGCTGGAGCCGACGTTGAAATCAAGAATGTGAATTCTGCGGGCTTCGATATCAATCTGAATGCGGGCACCGCTGGAAATCTGACGGTCGATTCGCTTTCGGCTGGCGGGCAACTGACGGTCGAACAATCTGCTTCGACCGTGTTTAGCGGATCGGTTGCCGCAAGCACAATTTCTCTCAGCGACACTGTTGGCAGTGTCACGTTTCAGAATGACGTCAACGCCACCAGCTTGTTGACGACGGCTGAAGGGTATTCTGTTCGACTGCTGGAAGACACGGCGATCACCAACGCGGTGGTGTTTGCGAATTCAGGATTGGTGACCTTCGGAGACTCGACCAACGATGTGCAGACGTTTGACGGTGGCGTCACCAGTGTCGTGGCTTCAAACTTAGTTCAGGGGACGATTCAAACGTCCGCTGACAATTTGGTTTTGGGACAAACGTCGTTGGCCGCTGGCACCATGTTAACGACCGGAGCCGGTGCTGGTGATATTGTCGTTGGACGGATTTCTGGCAGTGGAATATCGGTTGTTGCGAATTCTGGCAGCGGCACTGTGGACCTGAGTGATGCAGCGAATGTGATCGGAGATCTCACGATTACGGCTGCGGCAGCGACCGTGTTTGAAGCCGATGATGTCAGCCAGGATGCTGCATGGACAGTTGCTGGAAACCTAATCGTGTCCGCTGTCGGACACGATGTTGTGTTAAGCAATTCGGCCAATCGCTTTGGCGATTTGTCGTTGAATGCAGACAACGTGGAACTGTCGGAAACCGGCAATACCACGATTGATTCGGTCGTTGCTTCGAATTTGGTGCAGTTGACATCAACGGGCAGTGTCAATGACGCTTCGTCTGATTCGGCGTCGGATATCACCGCCGCCGCCGTTACGTTGACCGCTGAATCTGGAGTCGGCAATATTGCTAAGTTGGAACTTGATACTGTGCTGGTATCAATTGCAACGTCTGATTCTGCGATCGATGTGTCGAATGCTTCAACAGCAGCCACTGTTGTTCAGAACCTGACGACTGCTTCAGGTCAGATTGACTATGTGCAAACGGCAAGCGGCAATGTGGACTTCCAAAACGTTGCAAACGTAGCAGGCCAGATTCATCTCGGCACTTCCGCATCGGGCCTGACAATTAGTGGAGCTGTGACAGCGTCGTCGGGTGATGTCGTTTTATCAGCAGTGGGCGGAGACATTGACTTGGCTGGCACGGTGTCTGCGGAGAGCCAAGTGGTGACGATTTCCAGTTCGGCAGGCATTCTTGGCGACGCTTCAAACAGCGATGCCGACGTGGTGGCAGATCGATTAGTGTTATCGGCTGGTGATGGAATAGGGGCTGTTTCGTCGTTGGAAACAACTGTGAACGAAGTTTCGATCACGACGACAGGAGCTGGAATTTCGCGAGTCGTGAATAGCGGCCGCCTTGAAGTTTTGAATTCAGTCGTCGCTGATGATGTGCAGCTGAAAACCAACACTGGTGATGTGGTTGTTGCTGGATCTGTTCAAGCTGCTGGGCAAACCGTGTTGCTGCAATCGGAAGTTGGCCGAGTCATCGATTCGGGAACAGGGGCGATCGTTGCGGATGTGCTAGGAGTATCAGCGGCGACGGGAATTGATCTTAATTCGGCCAATAATCGTGTGACATCATTTGCCGCGACGACAGCGGCCGGAGATCTTCGGTTAATCGAAGCTGATGGATTTCAAGTCTCTCGCATCGGTTCAACGGCATTGTTCGACGGTGCTGTTGGTGTGACGACGTTTGGTGCGGGTTCGATTCAGCTGACGGCTATATCCGGAGATCTGCAAATCAACGACGTTGTGGATTCGGCAACCGGTGATATTTCGATTTCTGCTGCCGGCGGGCGTTTAGAAATCACGTCGGGCGTTTCCAGCGATGCTGGTGATCTGGTTTTGACAGGTGAATCAATTCAGCAAAGCTCAACCGTCACAACAGCAGCCGGAGGCACCCTTCTTGCCGAAGCAACGGCTGGCGATGTTAACATGTTGTCGACCGCAATCACGACAACAGATTCGGGGTCAATCACGGTCCAAGCAACAAATGACGTGCAACTGGCAGCGTTGGTCAGCGGCTCGGGAAATCTGAATGTCCGGGCGGATTCCGATTCGAATTCAGTGGGCTTCATCGGCGACAGCAATGCGGCGGCAACGAATCTGACAACGACCGGGGTGACCTCATTAACGGCTGCGACCGGCATTGATGTCGATACCAATCTGCCCGAAATTTCGGCCGCCGTGACATCAACGGGAAACATATCCATCGCTGAAGTGGATGCTCTTACTTTAAAGAGTGTGACGACAGCTGATGGTTCGATTTCTGTGAGCGCGAACGGGCGGCTGATTGCCACCTCTGTCGTTGCGGCGGCAGATGCATCAGATTCGATTTCTCTGAGTACAAACTCCGGAGGACTTGTCTCGACTTCAGTGGTTGGGTCAGGGCAAGTGACGTTGGCTGCCGGTACGGGAAACGTTGAAATTGAAAGTGTTGTTTCAACAGGTGCTGGCATTGCAGTGACGGCAAGTGATGGCAGCGTGCAGCTGGTGAATGCCGTTGCGAATCAAGCTGGGGCCGTCATTACTGTGACAGCGTCCGCCGACATCTTAGACGCTGGCACAGCGGGGCAAAATCTATCGGCGGTCGACGGCACGGTGACCTTGGTTGCTGCCAATATTGGAACAGCGGGCAGCAACGTGTTCAAGCCGACGACTGCTGCTGCAATCAGCATTGATACGGATCGCTTAAATTTGACAGCGACAGGTGCAGATCCCGAAGGCGTGATTTCGGTGGAATTGGCATCGAATACTTCGATCGACACTTTGGTTGGCAACCACGTATTTGTGGAAGGGTTGGCAGATATCAATTTGGCGTCGGCCAATCCTGTGGCGAATTCGTTATCAATCATCGCGGCGGGCAACTTGGTTTTACCAGGCACGGTGACCGTGGCTGATGATTTGAGACTTGAAGGGGCCAACGTAACCAGCGTGCCCGGCCCAACCATTGATCTCAATGCGACTCGTATTCTGTTTGTATCTGCGTCTTCGGCCGACCTTTCGATTACTGCTTCGGAATTCGACGGCAAGACCGATGGTGATCTGACAGTCAGTAGCGATTCTGCCTTGTTGCAACTGACTGATCTGAACTGCGATTCTACGTCGATCCATACCAATGGTGCGATTGCGACGTTGAATCAAACGACAGGCGGGCGAATCATTCAGCAATTGCCTGCTGACTCCAATCAGAATTCTCGCATCCTCTCTGGTTCGTTGCTGCTGACGGGAACTGGAACCTTTGAATTCACAAACACGGCAAACAATATCGCCAATTTTGCCGCGGATGTAGATGGTTCTGTGGCCTATTCTGATGCCGATACCATCGCCATTGCCACAGTCGATTCAGTTGATGGAATCACAACAACGAATCAAGATGTGTTACTACATGTTGCTGAATCCATTGATCTGCAACAGCAAGTGAATGCGGGCACAGGGGATGCCAGGGTGACTGTTGGTGCGGCCGGTGTGAGCGGCAGTGTGATTCAAGGTGCCAGCGGGCAGATCACCGCCAATGAACTTGGAATTGTTAATTCGGCAGCATCAGGAAACGTTGTGTTAGCAGCGGAAAATGATGTCAACACGTTTGCCGCCACGAATGCAGCTTCTGGCGGAAACGTCGTGTTTCAAGATGTTGATGAAATCGTCGTGGGGACTGTTTCGGCGTTGTCGATTCCTGATGCGACATTCGCAGCAGCCACCGGAATTTCGGCAAACGGCGGTGAGATTACGATTGCTGCTGGTCGCCCGTCGGTAGGATCGGATTCCCTGCGACTGGACGCTCAAGTCGTTTCGACAACAGGCACTGTGAGAATATTGGTCGATGGAAACTTAAATCAGAATGCGGCGGGCGTGATTCAGGCGGATCAGTTGTCTGTGCGGCAAATTGGCGGCGTGGGGGACGTTGTTTTGGACGACGCGAATTCAGTGAATGTGTTGGCGATTGAAAACTTGGCTGCTTCAGGTGCGATCGGGTTTCAAAACCAACAGTCCGTGACTGTTGGAACAGTGTCGGCCGAAACGGTGGCTGCCAATCCGAATGCGACCGCGCTGCAGTTTGCTGAAACGTCGGGACTGACCACGAACGACGGTACCATTCAATTGAACGTTGACGGTCCAGCGGCCGCAGACGGTGCCATTCAGTTGGACGCTGAAATTTCGTCGGGCACGGCGAATATTGGAATCACGGCCGATGGACAGATTATTCAGGCAGCGAATGCGACCATCACCGCTTCGGATTTGTTGGTGAGACAGCAGGCTGAGCAAGCGGGCCTGGATGTGAATTTGGGGGCAGCGAATAACGATGTGTCGAATGTTGCCATTCGGAATCAGTCTGAAGGTGGTGCCATTGTGTTGAATGACGTCACTGATCTGGCTGTGGATACTGTCACTGTTGTCGATGTAGGCGATCTTTCCATCTTGAGCTTCGGTGGCATTGATTCTGATGCGGGTGATATCAACGTCAGTTCAACGGGCGATTTGATGGTGAATCAATCCATCAACGCGGCGTCGGATACATCGACAGCCGCCATTGATGAAATGATTACTTTGATCAGCCGCTCGGGCAATTTTACTTTGGCTGACGGAACCGTGATTTCGACAGACGAGAATCCGGCTCCGGGGCAGTTCATTGATACAACGGGAGACCGCATCACGATTCTGGCTGGTACGGCCGGTGCGGCTGGGACTGTTGATCTTGGAGATCCCACGACGATTGAATTAAGAACAGATGGTGGCGTGGCCAGACAAATTGCTCCACGGCCATCTGGGTTCACAACAGTGCCGACAACATCAGCGGAATCGGCATTTGTGACACTGACTGATGCGGCCAGTAGCCGCCAAAACCTGACGTTTACCGGTGAAGGTTTTCTGGGAGAACTTGATTTTATCTTCGGAGTCGCAGGCGAAGAAAATCTTGAGGTGGTTGTGGATTGGGGAGTCATCACTTTAACCGACCTGACGGCAAACGGAGTTGCGGGGGATGCAGTGCAACAAGCGTCGGGTGAATTCGTATTCGGCGAAGCTGATCGAGACAAAAGTATCTTCTTGATTGATCAAGGTGGCGAGCGTTACCAGATCTCTCATTTGTATGAAACGGGTGATTTGGTAACGACTCCAAACGATCGCAATGGGCGGCAGTTTAATCCGAACATTATCGGAGTCAGATTCAGTGTGGCTCAGCATGAATCGATCAATGTGTTTGGAACAGGGGCCGTAGACCCCACGACTTCCACGGTCGCGACTGCGTCTGCTTTTACTGGTTCAGTGTCGGCGGTCACGGATGCCGCCGGTAATTCTGTTTCCCCTTTGACCTCTGGCCTTTCATTGCTGACTTCGACGGATACGAACGGGCTGCGAAATTTACAGGCAGAAGCATCGGCCGATTTTCCGCTGCAGAACTTGGCCGTCACTTCGACTGGTCAGCCGATTGGTTTGGCTGAATTTGAATTCATCGCAGGACCGCCTCCTGGAATTGTCAGGTTTCAGCCATCAGAGAGATTTATTGCTGACTATCCCGAAGTAATCGCCCCTGCGGACAGAGTTGTGATTTCTGACATTTCTGGAGATGCATTTTTTGGCGATGGAGCAGCATCAGATGCTGGTGTTGGGACGGATGTGTACTTGCAGATTCGCCGCTACTTTGAATTGGATGCTCAGGCGGAAGTCGTGATTGCTCGAATCACCGACAGTGACTTGATTACCAGTCGAGAAGCGTTTGAGGAATTCGTCGCGGAAAACTCAGAGCTTCAAGATGGAGCGGGTTACGAAATTTGGTTGGTCACAGAGACCGGAGGCCAGCAAGTCGAGCGACCCGTGGTTCAGTTTGAAATTACGGGAGGACGTCCGGGCCCCGCAACAGAATCATTGTTGGATAGTAGCCAGCCGGCTGAATTGATCGATGTGGAATTTGAACAGGCTGATGGTGTCCAGCAAGATCAGCCATCAAGTGAAAATGCAGGTGATGGAAGCGACAGTGAGCGTGCCGCACGGCCGGGCCAGAAAGTTCCAGCCGTCAACTTGCCAACGACTTCAGGTGAGGGCGTTCCGGATGATGGCAACAAGCTGCAGTCTTTTGTTCAGCCATCAACAGATTCCATTGACCAATTTCAGGCCGTCTCAGCTGGCGACATTGGCAGCGGAAATGTGCAAATTTTGACGGTTGCCCAAACCGTTTCGAACGACGACGAAATCTCGGGTGATGAAAAAGCGATTGTCGAAGCTGGAATCTCCGAGTCTACTGCGATTGCCGGTGTTGCAGCAGCTGCATTCGGGGCTGTGTCGAGATTTCGTGCTCGTCATTCTGCCGCTCGTTCGAATCATTCGATGACATCGCGAACGATGAAAAGTTTGCGAAGCCGTTCTGCCTTGTCAAGTTGTGTTGTAGAAGAAGATCAAACCTAGCCAGCGGGCTAAAAATGGTTTCTTAATTTGTGCTCGTTTTCTGTGTTCTGAATTCGCCCTGTACGTGTAAACATCATGACGAATAAAAATTCCAACTCGGATTCGTCTTCTGACCGGTCGGACGAATTTCCCGAAGATCCTGACATGGGATTTGCGTCAGATTCTCATGTGCCCTTTGGGCCGTCAGGGCGAGATGCGTTTGGGCAATCAGAACATGCTGCGGATTCGCAGGACGCGTCGGAGACCCAATGGGTTCCAGAGCCAACGTTGGAAGACGAAGCCACGCAGAATGATCCGCAAGTGCGGCCACGTGAAGAAGGCATTGATGATACTTGGGTGCCTCCCGATCAAGCTGACTTGCCGGCTCAGAATTCTGAAGCGAATTCAACCAGCTTTGATCCTAATGCAACGTGGGTTCCCTCGAGCACTCCAACAACAGACGGCATTGTTTCGGACGATGAAGCCGACGAGTGTGATCCGAATCGCACGTGGGTTCCGTCGAGCACTCCGACAGCAGACGGCATTGTTTCGGACGATGAAGCCGACGATTGTGATCCGAATCGCACGTGGGTTCCGTCGAGTACTCCGACAGCAGACGGCATTGTTTCGGACGACGAAGCCGATGATTGTGATCCGAATCGCACGTGGGTTCCGTCGAGCACTCCGACAGCAGACGGCATTGTTTCGGACGACGAAGCCGACGAGTGTGATCCGAATCGCACGTGGGTTCCCTCGAGCACTTCGGAAGAGGATAGCGTTGCGGCGGACGCTGAGCTCTTCGAAAAGACGTGGGTGATTCCGAGTGGGCCGGATTCAGACGGGAGTTCGGACGATCACTTTTCCGAAGTCCCGTCTCGGGAAGACGAAACAGAGGTTTCAGATCCCAACAAAACTTGGGCTCCCACTAGCTCGGTGACCACTGACGGCATCGCTGACGAAGCCGCAGCGAACAGCGATGACCAAGGCACCGAAAAGCAAAGCACGGGCAAGCGAAACAACGGCGATGAGAATGATCAGGGAGACGAAAACTGTGGCGTCGACCAAACATGGGTGATGCCAGAACGGCCTGCACTGCCGGATGGAGTCTTCGATCAATCCGATTCACAAGACGACGGATCGGGAACTTGGGTCCCTTCGACGGCTCCGACTCGAGCGGGTACGCCTCAGCCCAAGATGCCTGTTGATCTCACGGAAACGATTGATATTCAAGCCGGCGCTTCGCCGTCTGTGCCAGAGCCGACAGTCGAAGATACGGTTGAATTGGAACAAGGCCAACGATCTCAACCAGCAGGTGGTTCACCCGCAAACGATGATCAATCGACGGCTGACGGCGGCGATGTTTTCCAAAAAACGATTGGAATGCGCCGTCCCTTGGATTCCAGTGATCTTCCTCCAGCGGCCATGATGGATTCGGAAGCCGGGAAGACGATCCATCTTGATTTACCAGACAATGCAACAAGGCAGTTGAACGCCAATGCAACACAGTTGTGGGCTCGACAATCTGGAGCAGATTTAAACCAATCGCTTACAATTCGTAGTCGCCCGGTGTCCGGCAATGCTCAGTTTGAAACAGCCAATGGTCCGTCTGACCAGCCAGACTATCAGATTGTCGAAAAGATCGGCGAAGGTGGCATGGGAGCCATCTTCTTGGCAACTCAGACGTCGCTGGACCGGCAGCTTGCTATCAAGACTCTGAAAGCTCCTCGAAGCGGAGCACGCTATTCGGGCAGTTCCGGTCGCCATTCTTCGTCGGCCGACCGTCAGCGTCGAGACATGTTTCTTGCCGAAGCATTAATCACGGCAAACTTAGTTCATCCACATATTATTCCCATTCACGACCTGTGCGAAACAGCAGAGGGTCTTCCGTTTTATTCGATGAAGCGTGTCGTCGGAATTCCTTGGTGCGAACGCATTCGAGAGATGGAGCTGGATGAAAATCTTGAAGTGTTGATGAAGGTTTGCGATGCCATTGCATACGCACATCACAACGGTGTGGTGAATCGAGACTTAAAGCCCGAAAACGTGATGCTGGGTGAATTTGGCGAAGTGCTGGTTTTAGACTGGGGCTTAGCGGTGCCGTCGTCAGCGGCGGATAAGAAGAAATTCAATTCACCCAGTGCACCTTTTGGCGCTGGAACTCCGGCCTACATGGCTCCGGAACTATGGACTGGTCCAGAAGAAATTATTGGGTACTGGAGCGACATCTATTTGCTGGGCGCGATCCTGTTCGAAATCATCACGGGCAAGGCACCTCATAAATTTGCGGAACCATCAGCGAAGGCAGGCAGCACGGGCTTGTGGATGGTGATTGACAAAGTTGTGCGTCAAAACAGTATTCGGCCGACCGAACACGACGGCGAGCTCATGCAAATTGCGCTGACGGCCATGGAAACTCGGCCGAAGAATCGGTTCGCATCCGTCCTGAAGTTTCAAGAGGCTTTAAAACAGTTTCAACATCATGAGGAATCTCGACGTCTGGCCGGTCGTGCTGCCGACACCTTACAAACAGCAAAGACTTCGCAAGCAGATTCAGGGTACCTTGGTTATCAGTCGGCGGCCGCGTTGTTTGAAGAAGCTCAGGCTGCTTGGGCCGAAAATCCAGATGCCACCGAGGGGCTCAAAGACACTCGACTGCACTACGCGGGACTCGCACATCAAAAGGGCGACTATGATCTTGGATTGCAAATCGCGTCTTTGGAAGAAGGCCCTGCCTTCATCGAAGTTCGCCGCAAGCTGTTACGCAGTCGGCGGCTTCGCAACACATTAAAGTCTGCCATTATCGCGGCTGCCGCGATCATTGTTGCTGTTGGGATTTTCTCGTTCATTCAAAGTCGAGAAATCGCAGAGCAGAATAATCAGATCATCGCGTTAAATGGAACTCGAGAATCCTTGCAGGCAGATATTTCGTCAGCGAAGGATGAAATTATCGATGCCGAAGTCAAACGGAAGCAGGCTGATCGGAAAGCGATTGCCGCCGAACAACGAGCACTCGCAGCAGCGGACGAAGCAGATGCCGCAATTTTGAAGGTGGCGACGGCCGATAAGAAGCTGATCGAATCAAATGCAAAGCTGGACGTCGCAGACGGTCGTTTGAAGGCTGCTTCGAATAAGCTTGCTGAAGCGGACATCAAGCTGCTGGCAGCCAACAACACGTTGCAAGAAACAGAACAAAAGGTGGGCGAGTTACAGATTAAAAAATCTCGCTCGGCCGTCGATTTAAAGAACACAGAAATCGCCAGCTTGATTCGAAACGGCGACTACAGCAATGCACTAACAGAAGTGGATCGGCTTTTAATCGACTTAGAATCATCGACTGAAATGAATTCATTGCCAGAGAACGAGCAGCAGCAAAGGCGAATCGAATTGCAAGCTCGACGGCGTCAATTGATGCAACGAGCCGTTCGGGTGGACGTGCCCGTTCAAAGCCAAGTGATCAGTCAATCTGGAAAGCAAATTGTCTGGGCTGATCAAAATGCCAAACTTCAGGTCCGACGATATTCACGACAAGAAGGTATCTCACAGCAAGTCGTTGCTGAGGTTCAGCTTGATCAGACGGCTTCTTCGTTGGTTGCCGCTGAAACCGAACACGTCGTTCTTGCAGCGGATGGATTCAATGTAAAGGTGTGGGACATTGCTGCCGGCGACATGTCGACACTCTCGGGCCATCAGGCCAAGGTGACGACGATCCGAGTTTCGGGCGAATTCGTGATTTCAGCCGATGCCGGAGGGTCTATTCGAGCATGGTCGCTAAAAACGTCTCAGCAACTTTGGTCGATCAGAAGCAGTAGTCGGATCATCGACTTAGTGCTGTTGCCGGAAGAAAAAATGTTCATCTACGCTGGAAGCCGAGGTGGCGAGTCGGCGGATATTCTGGCCTATCAACTGGCGGGGTTGGCTGACAGTGTCGAGCGCCCGACACGACTTGGGCAGCTTAAGTTTCCACGCAATCAAAATGATCCCCCGCGATCTCTCGCAGTTTCGCCGGATGGGCAACGGCTGCTGATATCGAATTCTCGAAATGGTCGCGTGCTGGTGTTGCCACGTCGAGATGCTGGGCAGATGTCTGGTCGAGACCTGTTTCCGTTTATGCACGTCACCGACTTAGCGGCGGGCCAGCAGAGTGAACTTTGGGTGGCTGATCGGCATCAGCGACCTGTGAACCAGATTTCTTGGAGTGCTGATGGAAGTCGATTCTGTACTGCGTCTGATGATCGAACGATTGGAGTTTGGGAGCTGACTTTAGAAGGTGGCCCGCTGTTGTTGCAACGGTTGGAAGGACATGGGGCTCGAGTCAATTCGGCCGCATTTACTGACTTTGCCGGGACCGAAATCGTGTCGATTTCTGCAGATCGCTACTGCAGGTTTTGGGATGTAGAAAATTATCAGTCAGACAAGAAGAAGCTGGAGGCAGAATTCAAGTTGTCGAAATTGGAGCGGCAGTCTGGGCCGGTCCTCGGGAGAAATTGGGCCGGTGTGTCTTCAACAAGAATGGCCGCGCTGCACACGGCGAGACCGACGTTGTTGGCAGACTTCCTTGCCAAGGTTGCGAGCGTCGGCGGGGCTGCAACTTTGATGCAGCCGACCGTGGCAAACACATTATTCAGTTTGCCTGCGGCGATGCTGGGTGAAGATCTTTTTTCGTCTGCGAACAGTTCAAAAGATGATGCAGATCAGATCATCAGGTTTAATCATGCACCTCGGATTCATCAGGGCACGATCACTGCAGTCGAAGTGTCGGCGGATGGCAAACTGCTGACGACCGGAGGAAGCGATGGCACCGCCGTCATTTGGGATACTCAAAGCGGCCTGCCGTTAACTTCAGTGGCAGCGTCGGCGTCAACGGCTTCGGCGTTTGATGAGGGGCACGACTTTAATGTGTCGCGTTTTCACTTTCTTCCTCCAGATGGAAAACATCTGCTGACAACCGGCTTCGATGGCAACTTATGTGTGTGGAATGCGGATACCGAAAAGGCGGGAGCCGGGCACCAAACTTTGCGAATGCCGGGTCTTGGTTTAGTGAATGCGATTTCTGCTTCTGCCGATGGTCAATCGATCATCATGTCGGCATTGGCCGAGGATCAGTCACCCGGAGTTTGCCGAGTTTATCGCATGGCAGATTTATTGAACGCCGATGATCCGCGTCCTGTTTCGGAATTGGTTGGCTTTCACACGGGTGAAATTTCAGCCATCTCGATTGATACTGCGGGAGAATTTGCCGCAACGGGTGGTCGAGATGGGCGAGTTGCTTTGTGGTCGTGCGCGGATGGCCGACTGATCGCTGCAGGGCGGATTCATGCTAAAAATACGATCGTCAGTAATCTGAAGTTGTTTGACGATGGGCGGATCTTGAGCTCGGGCTACGACGGGCGTCTTTTGCTATTGCAGGCCAGTGAAGTTGGCAAACCGAATACTGCAGCGATGACGTTTGATGTGCTGCAGAGGTTTGTTCATGATCGCATTCCGATCGAACGTGTGGCCGTGCATCCCGATGGCAATCAGTTTGTCACGATCAGCATTCGCACGAATCGCATGACTCAAAAAATCGACTATGAACTGCACCTTTGGGACATAAGTCAACAAGATTCGGTTCAACGTTTGAATCCAGCGATGATTGAAGGTCGTCCGCCCGTGAGGATTTCGTCGGTCGATTTTTCGGCGCAGGGTAATCGACTGGCTGTGGTGATCGATCAAAGAATTCAGGTATTGGATTCTGCCAGTTGGAAAGTGATTCGAGTTGTCGGAGCTACTGGCACGGGAATTTCGGACGCCATTTTTTCTCCTTCGATCGTGGATGGAAAGTCTTCAGAAACAATTGCAACGTTTGATGGAGTTGCCGCTCATCTGTGGAACTTGAAAACGGGAAGCCAATTGGCCGAATTTCGTCCTCTGTTTTCAGTGGCGTCGTTGGCTCGATCGAAACACGAATTGCCTTTGTTGCTGACCGGAGATCGTTCGATTCGTTTGTTTCAGTCTTCAGCTGATGATAAACGATTTGGCCGCTGCGTCTTCAAAATTGAAGATCCTCATTCGGGTATCGTCAACGCTCTGCAATTTCACCCGATGAAGCATGATGTGTTCGCTTCCGGCGGGACGGACGGGGCGATTTGTTTTTGGAGATGGCAAGAGGGCAAGAAGAATGCCGAGTTGACTCGTCGAGTACTGGTGGGAGATGCCAAAACGAATATCGTTGATCTTTGCTGGGCGGCAGATGGAAAATTCGTGTGGGTAGTCGAACAGAATGGCGGCCTGAAAAAGTTGGCCGAAGACGGCAGCATTGTTCTGGAGTGCGACATGCTTGCTGAACAGAATTTTGAAGCAGCCGACTTGTGTCTACGACCGGACGGCAAGTTTTTGGCCGTGTGCGGCAAGATGCAAAACGGGGGCGTCAGTACCGCATGGATTTTCCAACAATTAACGGACCAAGAAATCAGAACAGCAGAACTGGTGGTGCATTGTCGTTTGGATGGGCATGAAGCGGGTGGAATGGAGGGGATTGGTTTCTTGAAAACTTCTCCTTACGTGGTCACTGCTGGTGCGGATGGAGCGTGTTTGGTTTGGAACTGGATGCCCGAACGATCCGCCGAACGCCCCATTGAAGCGTATGAGGCGTTTCAGTTTTTGAGCCGCAAAAGCCGAGTAGCCCATCAGGCACCCATCAATTCAATTTCTGTCACCGATCAGGGAGATGTTGCCACAGTGAGCGACGACGGGACGGGCGTATTGTGGAGAAATCCGTTTCGGGAGACCGCCGTCGAAGCAAAAGATGGTGAAGAGTAGTCTGGCGAGTCATGACGTGCTGCTTGAAATTTCACACGAGTTGAATTTTCAACACGCCGGAAAAATCGTTTTTCGTATCAGTAGACGTTGCATGGACGCTGCTTCCATTTCGCCCAGCCGTCGCATTCCTCCCAATTCTGGCCAGCGATCCCGATGACTGTCGCCTAATCTGTGTCGAATATTGCTCTGTACTGCCATCTGTGCAACACTGCGGATTGGTTGAAAGTCTTTAAGTCGTTGGGTGAACCGGTGAGCTGTGTGAGAAGCCTTCGGTGGTGGCGTCTGTTTGATTACGGGCGGTCCTGTGAGTTTTGGATTTTCGGCCGACCATTGTGGATTCAAAAATCGTCTCTGCCTGTCAAACGCAAGAATGTCTGGAGTCAAGGTGTCGTCTGAAGAGAATCTGCGTCGCGTCCGCGAGAAGGTGATGCAATTGGCTCGTGAGATCGAAACGATGTCTGGGGAAGATATTCCTCCGCAGACGTTTTTCTCTGAGTTCCTGACTCGAGTTGTGTCCGCTATCGGTGCCAAGGCCGGTGCTGTCTGGATGAACGACGGTGGTCAGCTTATGCTTGTCGCCGAAAATGGTTTGGAGGAAACCGGGCTTAAAGAAATCCCGGGAGCCATGCAGACGAATCAGAAGTTACTGATTGACGTGCTGCAAACTGGCGAAGCCAAAACGATTACTCAAAATCAAGGCATTGATCTTCCGACAGAGCACGTGATGGTGCTGTCTGCCTTGCATAAAGAAAAAGAGTGCGTCGGAGTCGTCCAATTATTCCAACGCAGCGACGTGCCCGATAAAGCTCGTTCGGGCTACATGCAGTTTTTGGAACAGATGTGCGGTTATGCGTCTCGTTATCTGGAAGGCAAGCGTCGCAATGCGAACATGTCTGACGACATGAAAAGTCAATGGTGGACTGATTTTGAACAGTTCACGTTGCGCATCCAAAGATCATTGGAAGAGCAAGAAGTTGCCGACGCATCGGCAAGTGATGGCCGCCCTTTGTTGGATTGCGACCGACTGTCTGTCGTGACAAAGAAGGGCAGCAAGGTCAAGGTTCGCGCGGTCAGTGGTCAATCCACAGTGAATGCTCGAGCAAACCTTGTGGTGGCCATGAAAAAGTTGTCTCGTCGAGTCATCGATATGGGTGAGACTTTAGTTTACACAGGTCGCATGGAAGGCTTGGCTCCACAAATCGAAAAACCGCTGGCTGAATTTGTCCAAGAAAGCGGTTCTCGATTAATCATGATGGTGCCTTTGTTTCAAAGCGACGAATTGGTTCGCAAGCAGGGTGAAGACGAAGAACGCAAACGCAAATTGAAGAAGCCCAAGGCCATTGGCTGCTTAGTCGTGGAGCAAGTGGGCGAATCTGAACCAGCACCAGAACTCGAGCGTCGAGCCGAATTGTTGGCCGATCACATCGGAGCGGCCACTTGGAATGCTCGTCAACACGGTCGCATTTTGGGCCGGTCGATTTTTAAGGCGATGGGGACGGTACTGGAATGGTTCCAAGGGAAAAAACTGGCGATCACACTCGCCGTTCTTGCTGTGATTGGCGGACTGATTGCCGCTGGCACTTTGATTGAGATGGACTACCCGGTCGAAGCCGAAGGCAAGTTGATGCCTGTCAATCAGTATGCTGTGTTTGCTCAGTACGACGGAACGATCGATGATATTTTGGTGAAGCCAAATCAATACGATGAATTTCGAGTCACTGATGCTCTGCCACTGCTGAAGATGACCAACGAGGATCTGAATTCAGAAATTACGACTGCAGAAGTCGAAGTTCGAAACCATACAGAAAGAAGCAAGAACAATCGTTTGGAACATCGTCAGCTGGGAACAGACGATAGTGACCAGGCTCGGCAAGCTCGAAGTCGATTGAACATTGATCACATTCAGATTTTGACCGACAAAACGATCGCAGAAACTCAGTTGAATAAACTTCTGGAACGACGAACTCAAAAACTGACGGTCCGAGCACCAGCGGACGGGCTTGTGGCAGATTTTAAACGCATGGACATTCTGATTGAT
The DNA here is from genome assembly GCA_039974975.1 of Fuerstiella sp. Classification (GTDB taxonomy): domain Bacteria; phylum Planctomycetota; class Planctomycetia; order Planctomycetales; family Planctomycetaceae; genus Fuerstiella. Next base: position 66,980 of record JBDWHY010000159.1, read on the forward strand.
CGTCCTGTCAAAGCGGGCGACCATTTGTTTGATGTGATGGACGATGATCCTGAGGGGGAATGGCACTTGGAATTGTTGGTCGAAGAGAAACGGATGGGACACATCCTCAGAACGATTCGCGAACGCGGTAATGTCAACATTCCGGGCACGTTTCGCATGGTCAGTTTGCCAGACTCTGAAGCCTTCGATTGCCATCTGACCGTCATTTCAACTCGCTCGACCACCGATCAGGAACTTGGCACTGCTTTGGAATTGATTTGTGTTTCCGATAGTGACCTTCCCGTGCAACGGATCGGAACGGAAGTCACCGTGCGTCTGCAATGTGGCAAATGCAGTTTGGCGTTTTACTTGTTTGGTGACATCGTCGAATTTGTACAGCGTCAGTTCTGGTGGTTTTAGGATTTTGAAATTAAGGGACTTCGGATGCATCTGCCGTGTGAACGCCGGCATCTGTGACGATTACGGCTGGGCGTAGCAGGCTGGGCGTAGCAGGCTGGTCGTAGCAGAGCTGGGCGTATCACAGTTCAGTTCTCAGCGGTTGAAACAGTCAAAGAGAATGACCACTTCGGTGATGCAAAACGGGACGGCGTTCAAACCCGCGAAATTTGCAGCGTTTTTACGACCAGTGCCGCGTGAAACGGACGGCATTTTTCAGTGACGCAGGATGTCGCTGGCAACAAATTTTGATCTGTCTCACCAAGTGGTTCGTATTGACTGCGTCTGCCCAATGTCCTGTTTTTCTCGGCGTTCTTAATGCTGTGTTCCACGATCCTGATTTGTCTGTTTGACGCTGCGAAGCTGATTGCTCAAGCCGGAGGTGGGGGCAATTTTGGCGGCGGAGGTGGCGGCGGAGGTGGATTCGGCGGCGGTGGATTCGGGGGTGGCGGAAGTAGCGGCGGCGGGAGCGGTGGTGGAGCCCTTTTTTGGTTGATCCGTTTTACATTCCATTACCCTCAGTTTGGCATCCCCCTGATCTTGGTCATTGCTGCTGTTTTTTACTTTGGTCAGCAGCAAGGCAACGATTATCGAATCACTCGCACAATTCGCAAAGGCCGCAAGTTTCAGGAGGATGATCTGAGAACGACTGCGTTGGCCAAGATTCAGCAGCGAGATCAACAGTTCGACGTGCAGATATTTTTGGATCGAGTGGAACGGGCCTTCTTGGTGACTCAAGATGCATGGAGCCAGCAGGACTTGCGGCCATGCCGACCATTTTTGTCAGATGGGGTTCACGAGCGTTTCGATTTGTATATCCGGATGCAGCAAGCGGAAAACATTCGTAACCGAATGAAGAACGTGCGTGTGCTGGGCAAGAAAATCGTGTCGATCACCACAGATCATCATTTCGATACGATTCACGTTCGAATCACTGCGGCTGCAACCAGTTACAACGAAGACCTCACGACGGGCCGCAAGGTTGGCGGCAGTGTGTCGGTGAGTTCTCAGATTACCTTCACTGAAATTTGGTCGTTCTCTCGACGTCCCGGAGTTGCCACAAATCAGAATTCGTCGCTGTTAGAAGGCCGCTGCCCCAACTGTGCTGCTCCAGTCGGAATTGTTGACAAAGCCAAGTGTGACAGTTGTGGGACCATGGTGAACGCGGGGCAGCACGATTGGGTTCTGTCCGAAATTACTCAGGATGAAGAATGGGTCGTTCCTCCAGCTCAGCATTCTGTAAAGCGTTGGAATCGTCTTCAGGGGAAGGATCCGGGTCTGAACTTTCAACATCTTGAAGATCGCGCTTCTGTGATCTTCTGGAGATGTTTGATGGCTGAATACTTCGATGACTTTGTGTATGCCGCTCCGATCTTGCATACCAGTGAAAACCAAGTTCCTCAACGACTGCGTCGAGGCGACAAGGCGTTCTGGAAGACTCCGGCAGTCGGAGTCGTCGAAGTGGTCAGTTGCGTGCCGGCAAAGAAAGATGAGTTTGATCGAGTGATGGTGTTGGTGCGTTGGTCGGCCACGAAGGCTGCGGGAGACCGTCGTAATCCAAGCCTTCAGGGGCACCAAAGAATCTACTCTCACGTGTTGATTTTGAAGCGGAAATCCGGCACCAGTAGCAAAGCGGAACTGGCTTTCTCGTCGTTTAGTTGCACAGGCTGTGGTGCTCCGTTGGCGTTGGGGCAGGCGGATCAGTGCGAATTTTGTGGAGCGCCAATCAATGACGGTTCTGGAGACTGGGTTTTGGAAGATGTCGTGGAGCACGACATGATTATGGATCTGCTCCGTGAAGACCGAATGGATCACGTGATTGAAGATCAGGGTGGAGTTGAGCGGCTTGAAACAGACCGGTTTTTGAATGAGCCCGAATTATTGATGGCGCTTTCCAAGATGGTGACGATCGACGGTCAATTGGATCGGAAGGAAAAGGATCTGATTTTGCAACTGGCGGAACGGCGAGGTGTGAGCAGCAAAAGATTGAAGGCAATTTTCGATACTGCGATTGCAGACGATATTCCTATCAGTCTGCCTCAAGACAAGTCTGAAGCTATCGTGTTTATGGACCATTTGTTACGAGCAGCGTTGGTGGATGGTCGCGTGACAGGAAAAGAAAAGGGACTGTTGATTCGAGCCAGTGCAGATCTTGGCTGGTCGGCCGTGGATTTGAAGATGGCCATGTCTCGGGTGCGCGGCGAGTTGTACCGGCAGGCTCGCTCTGTCATCAAGGAGCGCCGCCGACGATAGCCGTAGGCAATGTCGCCACTGCTGGTTATCGGCTGAATCAGGCCGGAAATGTGTGGTGCCATGACGACGAAAATTTCGCATGGCACGAAAACGGCGAGGCGCGTTTTACTTTTCGGTACGCTCGCTGAATGCCCCGACCAGTTTAAAGGCGAGCTCTACGGTGTGACTCTGGATCGACGTCTCTGGGGCAGAGGATGAGGCTTTCCAACATGCTGGGAATGTCGCAAGGTCGCCCTCATTTATGCTTGGTGAAGAATGCTCGTGCGTCCGAGCGCTTCAGGCAGTGGCCGGCCTTCATGATGTGCTGGGAAAGGGGCGATATTGGTACTGATTGGTGCATTCTGAGTTCGGTGAATAGAGCGTTGGGATTGCAAAAAAAAAAACGCCACGGTGAATACCGTGGCGTTTTATGGTTTTTGCTTTTTGGTAGCCGAAGCCGCCAAGACATCTGGTTCCAGCGGAATTTGTTTTGCCGGACATTTTGATACTGAACACCAGTGGAGATCAGCCACGGTCAGCATGACTGACTGAGTTCAGTGACGCCTTTACTTGTCGTTGAGTGCTTTGATTGCTGCTGGAAGACTCTTGTCAACAAGTCCTTGAGCTCCACGGCCTTCGCTGAGTCGGTCGGCAACGTCGTATTGAGTGTCTTCGTTGTCGATCTTCCACGCTTCTTCCATTTGCTGACGCGGAACTTCCTTCAGAGTGCGGATCAAACGGAATCCGACACCACGAGCCGGATCTGATGTGAACCACCATGGACTGGCAGGAGTATTGGGGTCGTATTCTCGCCAACCCCATTCGTCTTGGCTGGAATCCGATCCAAGGCGAGAAGCACAGCGACACTGGTAAGCTTCAAATTCCCAGCTTCCTCCACGGACAACTCGAGGATCAAGGTCCGGCTTGGTCACCCAAGTGGCTCCGTCAAAAACTTTGTCAGTGACTTCGTAAGGTTCTAGGTTATCCAAGACCCATTCGGCAACGTTACCGTGCATGTCGTAAAGTCCCCAAGGATTTGGCTTCTTCTGGCCACCCTTGCGTTGTCCGCCGTCACCTGTGTTGTCGAGGAACCATCCATAGTCTCCCAGCTTTGAGGCGTCGTCGCCGAAGTGGAATGCTGTTGTTGCTCCGCCTCGGCAAGCGTATTCCCATTCCGCTTCGGTTGGCAAACGGAATTGCATGTCGGTAATCGCCGACATCCACTTGCTGTATTGCTTGGCACTGTACTGAGTAATTGTGACGGCGGGCAGTTCTGGGTCTCCACCGTATTCGTACGTGAACGAAGGTTCATACAGTGGAGTCGGAGCGGTGATTGCGTCGACCTGATTGGCTTCGGTTACGGGGCGCAGTCCGTTTTCTTCGAATGCCTTAAAGGCGTCGTACAGGCTGATGAACTGATTGTATTCTTTCCACGTGACTTCTAGTCGAGCCATCCAGAACGGCGCGACTTTGACTTTCTTTTGAGGACCTTCTACGTCTTCTCGACCAGATTCAGTTTCGGGGCTTCCCATCACGTATTCGCCGCCGGGGATGGGTTCCATCCAAAACGCAACTTCAGTGCCAGGAATGGTGACCTTGTACGGCACCATGAAGCCTTGGTCAGTTTTGACAAATCGGCCTTCGGACGGCTTTTCAGAAACGAGACCAGGTTTTTCTGCGGCATTGACGGACACCGTCAACATGCAAAGGGTCAAGACGGACAATAGCTTCTTCATGTTGAGCACCAGCTTCGGCAAGAGACAAGATGTGTAGGCTGAGAAGATCAGTTGTTGCAATTAAGTTGCAAAATGCTTCTTCAGCGTCCATAAGTCTGACCATCAGAGTTACGAACAACGAACGCAGGACGTTCATTGTCGCGTACACAATCACGAATCTCAACAAAGACGTTCAAAAGGTCTGAAGAGTTCCCGAGGTAATCGCGAACTGTCGTCAAATTTTTACGCGACCACCAGATTTGGCCAAGATATCTTATCTTGAGTCTTGGCAATGGAACTTGATCTACTTGTCTACCAAAGCCTTAATGGCAGAAGGCAGGGCCTTGTCAACAATTCCCTGAGCCCCCCCGGCCTTCTATGAGTCGATCAGTGACATCATATAACGTTTCTTGATTATCGATCTTCCACGCGTTTTCCATTTCTTGCCGTGGGACTTCCTGCAGTGTACGGATGAGCCGAAAGCCGATGGCTCGCGACGGGCCCGATGTGTACCAAAATGGGCTGGGAGGCACACAAGGGTCGTATTCTCGCCAACCCCATTCGTCTTGGCTGGAATCAGAGCCAAGACGGGAAGAGCAGCGACACTGATGGGCTTCAGATTGCCAGCAACCGCCTCGAACAACTCGAGGATCAAGGGTCGGCCTCGTTACCCACGTGTTACCATCAAATGGTGCTTCTGTTGTTTCGTAGCTTTCTAAATTATCTAAGACCCACTCACCGACGTTGCCGTGCATATCAAAGAGGCCCCAACGGTTCGGCTTTTTCAACCCGCCCTTTCGTTGGCCACTCTTCCCCGAGTGATCGATGAACCAACCGTAGTCGGTTAGTTTCGAAGCGTCGTTGCCGAAGTGATAGGCTGTTTGGGCACCGGCGCGGCAGGCGTATTTCCATTCCGCTTCGGTCGGGAGACGAAACTGCATGTCAGTAATCGCCGACATCCACTTGCTGTACTGTTTTGCGCTGTGCTGAGTCATCGTGACCATTGGCAACTGCGGGTCTTCACCAAATTCATAGGTGAACGATGGTTCGTAGAGCGGGGTGGGGGCGGTGACAGCATCCACTTGGTTTGCGTCAGTGACTTTTCGCATTCCTTTTTCTTCAAAAGTTTTGAAGGCGTCATAAAGTCGCTCAAACTGATGGTACTCGGCCTGAGTCACTTCAAGGCGAGCCATCCAAAATGGTGCGATTTTAACTTTTTTGCGAGGTCCTTCATGGTTAAGTCGCCCCGATTCAGTATCGGGGCTTCCCATTGTGAATTGGCCGCCGGGGATGGGCTCCATCCAAAACGAAACTGTCGTTCCGGGAATGGTCACCTTGTAGGGGACCATAAAGCCTGAATCTGTTTCCACGAAACGATTTGAAGCGGGTTGCTCTTTGACAAACCCCGGTTTGTCTGCCGCAACAACAGATCGTGAAAGCAGCACTGAACATAAGATGGCAAAGTGTCGCATCGCATTCGTCTTTGGTATTCAAGAGACGCCAATGAGTTGAATGCAAACTGACTCGATCGTGGCCAGCACGTGAATCGATTCTGGTATTTCAGGTCCTGAATTTCAATATTCGAGGATCTCTAACAAGCGCTCTGCATCTGCATCTGCATTTGCATTTGCATTTGCGTTGCCCGTTGCCCGTTGCCGTTGCTGGTGCCGTTGCCGTTGCTGGTGCTGGTGCTGGTGCTGGGCCGGGTCGCTGTCAGGTTAATTCCCTGAATTCGGTGCGAACACGGGCCAACCCAAGGACCACTGTAGGCGAAACTGAGCTTCGTTATAGGCGACGACCGACTGCAAGTAGGCTCGCTGGGCGCCTTCTAAAGCTTGAGCAGACTGCAGCACTTCAAGCGGAAGTCCCTGCCCGTCTCGAATACGGCTTACGTTTCGATCGTAAGAATTTTGAGCTGATTGAATCGCGGCCTGAGTGATCGAAAGTCGTTGAGAACGGTGGGTGACTTGCGAGTACGATTCTGAAACCTCACGAGCCACTTGGTCCAGCAATCTAATTTTCTGGAACTTGGCTTGTTGTACCTGAGCTTCCGTTTGCTTTCGTGCGGCTCGTTCACCGAAGCCCAAATTTCGAACTTCCCAACTGACCATCGCATCGATGTCAAAACGGCTATCGACGTTGCTTAAGTTATTGCCGAGTCCTCCGCCGCTGGCTCCAGTGCTGAATCCTAAAAGAACGCTTGGCACAAAAGGTGCATACTTTTGTCTTTGATATCGATCACAGGCTGCAGCGACCAACGCCTGAGCTTCCTTTAATTCAGGACGGTTCGAAAGTCCCGTGCTGATCAATGAACCTTTGTCTTGATCCAAAGCCACCAAGTCGATGGGCACGACCGTGGGATCTAACGGCATGATTTGACGACCTCCATCGAGGCTTAAAACTTCTGCTAAGCGAGCAGATGCAATATGAGCTCGCTCTTGGGCGGCTGCCATGCGGTTCTTGATCATCATCAGTTCAGTTTCAAGGCGATCCGCATCTGCTTGAAGGCCCTGGCCTGTCGATGCGAAGTCTGCGGTTAACTTGGCAACCGTCGATGTGTTTTCGTAGCTCGCTTGAATGATCTGCGAATCTTGTTCTGCGTCGAGAAGTTCAAGATATGCCAAAGCAACACTTAGCAGCTGCTGATTGACCACTCCGGTCGCCGCGTGCCCCGACGCCCATGCTGTTTTACGAGCGACTTTGGGCTGAAAGATGGCATCGGCAAGATGAAATTCAGCGACGATCCCCGGATTTGGAGTCGTGCCGGCTCCGGTTGATCCTGATCCAAGCCCGTATTGAAACGAGTTTCGGTTGACGTCCACGATGGCTCCGTTACTGGCTTGGAAGTTGCCATCATGTCGATGAAAGCTAAAGCCAGTTCGGATGGATGGAAGCCACAAGACTTCTGCCTGTTCTAAGGACGCGTAGGCTTCTTGCACTTTCCACTGAGCAAAGCCAACGGCAGGATGTTGACCACCAATCATGGATAAGGCGGTGGGAAGATTGAGTTCGACGACATTGGTGTCGATGGCCGAAATCGCACCCATTGGATCTTCAACTTCGTTGCTTGCGATGGTCCCATTGGAAATCGAATTCAGAGCCGGAGGTGCTGCCTGTGGAACAATATTCAAGTCCACTGCGTTGCGACTTGATACCGTGTGCAGGGTGGCCGCGTTGGAATTCTTCGCGGTTGCATCCGGCTGATTTTCGTCCAGCAACTGCATTCGATAGGTGCGGCCTTCGATTGTCAGAGATCCATTGGCAATCGGTGCGTCTTTGCGGTCCCATTCAGGAGCGTGGCTCACTGTTTGAATGTTGGAAGCGGACGGCCGAATTTCTGGTTGAGCAGTCACATGATTGCTAGGTTGCTTCGGATAAGTTGCCTGACGTGCTTTTGCCGAAATGCGATCTGCGATGCACGGATCCAGTGCCGCAATGGAAACGGGGGGTTCCGTTGTCGAGGACTTGATATCGACAGCCCGGGGGGGATGAGTAACGCGATCGTTGGACACATAGCTTGAGCTTCCAACGCATCCTGCGATGACGGAAAGCAGACCCATGGCCATGTATGTACGGAGAGAATCAAAACGCATGGAACATCATCCTTGAAGTCACCATCCCCGTTTTCTCGGTCAACAGGGTTACGACGATCAGCATCGACGATGGGGATCGTCGCAATTGGATGAAAGTAATGGTTCGTCGTTCTGCATCGAAGACACGCGTGGGTCGAAGCTGTCAGTTGGGTTGTGCCGGTTATCAATCACACGGCATCAGGCTTAATCTCATGCACGTCTTGACTATGCTGTGGTGACGTTAGAAAAGGAGTTACAATCGCGTGCTTCCCAGATTGCCTGACCCTAACGGTGCTGCTTTTCATGTTCGTGCTTCGAAATCACTGGCGTTCGCTTGGCCTGACGGCTGTTATGATGTCTTCTCTGAACATCGGATGCTCGACGCAGCCATCAGTTGTGTCTGAAAACAGCGTCAAAAAGCCGGTTTTCGTGAAAACCGTGGCTGTGGTGCAGCAGGAGGTCCAGCAGACGTCTCGGCAACCTGCCACTGTTCACGCCTACCACCGAGCTGAAATCCGTGCTCGAGTCAGCGGATACGTGGCTGAAGTGAAGGCCGACATCGGTGATGTTGTGAATGCTGGTGATGTTTTGGCCGTGATTTCTATGCCAGAAATGGACATGCAACAGCAGGTGCTAGAAGCCAAGGTGCTTCGCCAAAAGGCAGAAGAATCTCGAGCCATCGCCGGGATCGGTTTAGCCGAAGCCAACGTTGCGTCCCAGAAAGCTCAATTAAAACAAGCGTCCGCAGAAGTCAGCCGTTCCGATGCGATGTTGGCTGCAGCAGAGTCTGAATTTTCTCGCACGTCCGACTTGGTCGATCGTCGCTCTTTGGAAAGCCGCATGCTTGATGAGGCTCGGCAAAAACGCGATGCAGCTCGAGCCAGCCGTCAGGCAATGATGTCGGCAATCACATCAGCCGAAGCGGAAGTTGGGGTCGCAGAAGCCAAGTTGGCATCAGCCAAAGCTGATGTCGCGGCTGCCAAAGCGGAAACAAGAATCGCAGTTGCAGAACTTGAAGAGCTGTCAGTTTTGATGAAATACGCCGTATTAAAAGCTCCTTTCAGCGGTCTTGTGACGGGGCGATCTGTTGAGCCTGGAAACCTGGTTCGAGAAGCTCGTGAAGTCGGCATGGGGAAGCCTTTGTTTGTGATTAGCGACGTTTCCAAAGTTCGAATTCACGTTCCTGTTCCGGAAGCAGACGCCGCCATGATCAACCCCGGAGATGTTGTCACCTTGAAGTTTCCTTCGTTCCCGGGCCAAGATCCCATTGTGGCATCGGTGACTCGCCGAACGGGCGACTTAGACCCGGCCACTCGAACGATGAAGGTCGAAATTGAACTCGAAAATTCAGATGGCCGCTACTTGCCTGGTATGTTCGGGGAAGCATCTGTGGACCTGAGCAGCAAGATGGCGTTGAACATTTTGCCAGCCAGAGCCGTGCGGTTTACGAGCAGCGGCGACGCATTTGTCTATGTCGTTGGTGAAGACAAGAAGGTCACCATCACCGATGTGAACACTGGGTTTGATGATGGAAATTCGATTGAAATTACATCAGGACTCGTCGATGGACAGCTTGTTGTCGATGCTCATCGCAAGCGTCTTCAGGACGGACAGACCATTGAAATGATGGCTAAATAGTGCCTTGGCATTTTCCAACATTTGCCAAGATCACTGCCACTTTTCGGCTCGCACCATCTTGCAGTCGTTGGGCCATGGCCCATGCGGCCACCAATCAGAACATCTTATCATCACGGCACCTGCCGACTTTTTAGGCGAAGAGCGTCAACGACATGGGTCTCATTAATTTTTCGCTGAAGAATCGATTCGCAGTTCTCGCGGCTTCCATCGCGCTGTGTCTGTTGGGAGCGGCTGTGATTCCTGGAATCACGGTGGACATTCTTCCAGACTTTAAAAAGCCGGTTGTGGTCAGCTTCTTTTCGTATCCGGGCCTGCCGACTTTGGACATGGAAAAGTCGGTGAGTTCTCGAGTCGAACGAGCTTTGACGTTGGCTGGAAAAATTGAACATCAAGAGTCTCGAACGGTTCCTGGTGCCGCCGTCATCAAAATCTTCTTTCAACCCGGAGCCGATGCAAGTTCGGCAATGAACGACATCGTGAACTTGGAAGCGAGTGATATGTTTCACTTGCCGCCCGGTATTGAATGGCCGTTTACTTTACGCAGCGAGCCGGCCAACTTGCCTGTGGTTTTGGCTGCGATTTCCGGTGAAGGACTCAGCGAGTCAGAACTGTACAGCATTGGCTATTACGCCGTGCGAAACAAAATGGGTGGTTTAAAGGGAGTGCAAATTCCTCATCCGTTCGGCGGCAAGTTTCGTCAAATGATGGTGTATGTCGACCCGGGCAAACTTCAGGCTCTTCATGTCAGCTCGACTGACGTTGTCGATGCGATGCAAAAATCGAACTTGGTTTTAGCCGCAGGAACAGCCGAAATTGGAGGCACTGACTACCAAGTGCATCCTCGCAATACTCTGCCCACGGTTGAAGAAATCGAAGCGATTCCAGTGGCCGTTCGAGATGGCCGGCCGATTTTTATTCGAGATCTGGGGTACGTCAAAGACGATTCATCGTTGCAGTACAATATCGTCCGAGTCAACGGCGAACGCAGCGTGTACTGTCCTTTGCTTCGTGAGCCCGGCGAAAACACGATCTCTGTCGTGGATCGAATTACAAAAGGGCTGGCGACGGAAATTCCGTTGATGAAAGAACGCGGCGACATTCCCAAAGCGACCACAGTCAAGCTGGTTTCTGATCAGTCTCATTACATCCGCAACGCTATGTCGAACCTGTATCGTCAAGTTGGTCTTGGAGCACTCTTGGTGGCCGTCGTTGTGATGGTGTTTTTAAGACGCTTCCTACCAACGTTGGTCATCGTGTCTTTGATTTTGCTGGCGATCTTGATCGGGGGGTTGGCATTCGCTTTCACAGGGCAGACGATTAACGTGATGACGTTAGGCGGAATTGCTCTGGCGATTGGAACGGTGGTCGATGCTGGAATCGTAGTGGTTGAGAACATTATCCGTCATCAGAAGATGGGGAAGGGTTCACTGGATGCCGCTCGCGAGGGGACTCAAGAAGTGTCTGGAGCGATCCTTGCCGGTACCATTACTACCTTGGCCGTGTTTTTGCCGGCCGTGTTTTTATCGGGCATGATCAAGTACCTGTTTGCTCCGCTATCAATCGCGGCGACGTTTACCATTGGGGCATCGTATGTGCTTGCTCTGACAGTGGTTCCCGCTTTCTGTGCGACGTTTGTGCGAAATAAGGTAGTGCGAAATAAGGTAGTGCAAGACAAGGCAGTGCAAGACGGGGGAGTGCAAAACAAGGCAGTACACAGCGAAGTTCGGGCGGCTCAGAACAAGGACGAAGATGGAAAGGAAACCGCCGAAAACGGCGTGAAGCCGATAGGGCTTTACGGCCGCTGTTTAGACTTCGCTTTGAAGGTTCCGGCAATCGCAGCAGTTGTGATTATTGCTGCTGTGGGCGCAACGTTTACGTTGTGGCCGATGCTGGGCAGTGAATTGTTTCCAAGTGTCGATGCGGGAACATTTGAAATTCGCATCAAGACGACTCCGGGAAACAAACTGGCAGACACCGAACAACTGGTTGCTCGCATCGAAGACACGATCAAGGGCGTCATTCCAGAAAACGAAATTGAAACTCTGATTGCCAACATCGGATTACCCGTTGGGAAAGGGGCCGGGTTTTCAACAGTTCTGAGTTCGAATTCGGGGCCAGACACTGCGTATCTGATTGTGAATCTGAAGCAGACCGGGCGATCCACGAGTACTCAGGCCTACGTTGATCAATTGCGAGACGTGTTGGCCAACGATTATCCGATGGACGACTTTTTATTCGTCACCGGGGGGATTGTGAACATGGCTTTAAACGAAGGCGTTCCAACTCCGATCAGCGTTCAGGTTTCTGGCGGGACTTTAGACAAGTGCCGTGATGCGGCGGAACGCATTGTCGATGTGGTTCAACAAATTCCGGGGGCTCGAGATGTCCAGATTGCTCAATCTCTGGATTACCCTCAGTTGGACGTGAAAGTTGATCGAGTGAGAGCACAATATTTGGGATTGGATCAAGAAGAAGTGGCTCAAACCATTCTGACTGCTCTCGGTTCCAGTGTGGGTTACTCGCCCACCATTTGGATCGATCCGAAATCCGGAGTCGATTTCTTTATGGGAGTTCAGTACGAAGACAACAAGTTTGAATCATTGGATGAAATTCGCAACATGCCGTTGTCGCTGAATACGGCTGAGGGCCCCGTGACGATTCCTTTATCGAACGTGGCGACCGTGAAGCGAGTCACGATTCCTGGTGAGATTGCTCATTATAATATTTCTCGAGTCAACGATGTGCATGTGAATGTGTCCGGTCGAGACATCGGTTCGGTGGCTCGAGACATCGAAGCAGCATTGGCGGAAATGGAATTTGAAAGCGGCGTCGCTACGACTCTGCGAGGACCTGTGGAAACGATGAAGACGGGAATGAGTCTTCTGGGCTACGGCTTGGCTGTTGCTGCGGTTTTGGTTTACTTAGTCTTGATGGCTCAGTTCCGATCGTTCGTCGACCCATTGATCATCATGTTGGCAGTGCCTTTGGGTTTGGGGGGCGTGTTGACGATCTTGTACTTTACAAAAACCAACATCAACATTCAGTCTTTGATGGGCACCTTGATGATGATCGGCGTGGTCGTGAACAACAGTATTCTGCTGGTTGAATTCGCCAACCGTAAAGTTGCAGAAGGCTTGAACGCTCGAGACGCTGCGTTGTCGGCGGCTCAGGTTCGCCTGCGACCCATTTTGATGACGTCTTTAACTTTGGTTGCGTCGATGTTGCCGCTGTCGTTTCAGTTGGCTCCGGGTAATGAAGCCATGATCCCGTTGGCTCGGGCATTACTGGGAGGCATGGTGGTTTCGACCTTGCTGACCCTCGTGCTTGTACCATGCGTGTATTCGCTGGTTCACCGGCGCTCAGCGGCGGTCTAGCGTGCGATTCTACAGTTTGCTGAATTCGGTTTGTTGAATTCGGTTTTGACAGACGGTGGGCCAATCTACTCAGCTTTGCTGACAGCACCTTTAACGTGTTTCTTTTTGCCCTTGGACGGCTTCGGCCATCGTGTCCAAGACGGTTAAGCGGCCGCCGTAGGTGGCTTGAAGATTTTCGTCGTTGAAAGTGGTGTCAACTGGGCCGCTTGCCACGACTCGTACATTCAACAAGATAACGTTGTCAAAATAATCGCTGACTGTGCGAAGGTCATGATGAACCACCACGATTGACTTACCTTGATCGGCGAGGTCTTTCAATAGGTCAAAGACGATCGTTTCTGTTGCCGCATCGACTCCGGCCATCGGTTCATCCATGAAGTACAAATCTGCCTTCTGCGCTAAAGCGCGAGCTAAAAACACTCGCTGCTGTTGGCCTCCGGATAGCTTGCCAATTTGCCGTTTGGCAAAGTCTTGCATGCCGACTCGAGACAAGCATTCTTCGGCTAATTCTCGATGACGACGGCCGGGACGGCGGAACCAGCCGACGTCGCCGTAGGTTCCCATGATGACAGTTTCCAAAACGTTAATTGGAAAGTCCCAATCAACGCTTCCTCGTTGAGGCACATAGCCAATTCGGTGTCGTTGGCGGTCTACCGATTGGCCCCACGCCAACACTTCACCGCTGACGATGGGCACTAACCCCATTACCGATTTGATCAACGTGGTCTTGCCAGCTCCGTTGGGGCCCACGATGCAGGTTAAGCCCGGCTGGTTGATTTCGACGTCAATGTTCCAAAGCACAGGACGGCGATCGTACGCCACCGTGACGTCGTGGACGTCTAAAATCAGAGGCTCGGAAGGAGGCTGGCTGTTTGCGTTTCCACCGTTCAATTGCCTGCCTCCGATGAATCGTTGGCCAACCCGTCAACAATTTGTCTGATATTGTACATCAAGCCGGTTTGCAATGTGCCTTCGGGGCCACCTCGAATTCCGATGGTGTCTGAATACAATTTGCCTCCGATTTTGATCTCGTGCTGACGAGATTCGCAACCGGAAATCAGTGCTTGAATGTTGCGGTCCGAAACACTTTGTTCCGTGAACACGGCGGCTATTTTTTGCTTTACGAGCCGGTTCACCAGATTGTTGATTCGTTTCAATCCTGGCTCGCTTTCGGTGCTAATGCCTTGGACGGCCTGCACTTCAAATTGAAAGCAACGAGCAAAATATTCGAAGGCGTCATGAGCCGTCACGAGAACTCGACGATCTTTCGCCACTTGCTGCAGTTCTTTTAAGCCATCTTCTTTCAGCTTCATCATTGATATTCGGAAGGTATCCGCATTGTTTGCGAAGTCTGCCGTTCCTTCAGTATCAACTTTGGCCAATTGGTCGGCCACCGATTGGCCGCATTCGGCCCAGAGCTCGGGGTCGAACCAGACATGAGGATCAGCAAGTCCTTCAGCTGTCGTCAACAAGCGATCGGGAAAGTCATTGGTCAGTCGATCCGTCACACAGATCACTGGGATGCCTCGAAGGCGAAGACTTTCCAAAGCTTCATCCATCTGACCTTCCAGATGCAATCCAGAATACACAACGACATCGGCGGCTGTCAGTTTGTTTGTGTCGGTTGGAGACGGCGTGTAGGTATGAGGATCAATGCCGGGGCCATCCATGATGGCAGAAACCACAAGTCGTTCGCCTCCGATCTGAGTGACCAAATCACAAACGATGTTCGTGGTGCAGACAACGTTGAGTCGTCCGTCAGCTGCGGACGTGTTCGTACCCGCGTCAGGTTTCGAACAGCCAGTAGACACACAGCACAGAATCGCTACGACTTTAAGGAACGTTTTCATGCCGGTGAGGTTAATCAAAACTCAGGTTTTGAACAGTCAAAAACGCACTTCGATAAGAGGTTCTCTGTGTTTGAATAAAATTTTGTCGTGAACGAGGGAATTCCTTTGGGCAGTGGAGACTGGCCCAAGTGATTCTTATTTGTGCTTAGAATGTGTTGAGGCGGAGTGCACAGACCGACTTGGTTTTGTTCGTGTTGGGGACTTCAATCGGGGTCAAGGTTTAGCAAAGACCTAGCAGTGCTTGAGCTGGAAGGTCTTGATCCGAAAGTCTTAGCGGGGCGGTTTTGATGTGTTCGCTTCGCGGGCATTGATCACTGAGTGACGGTCATGGCTCCTTTTGCCGTCACGTCGTGCTGGATGATTACTTCTTTGCTGTCAGTTCCCAAGCTGTGATCCAATCTTCTTTGTTGCGTTGGTAGCCGAACTTTTCGATCAAGCGTTCTTCCATGTCAGGAAAGTGTCCGGCTCCGTAAAAGACGGCGATCTTCTTTTTGCCTTGGAACAATTGATCTCGAAGAACCTGAAACGCCTTCGAGTTTCGTTCTGTGATGATTGTTGATGTGCCATCGCTGCCGGCGAATGCTGTGCCTTCGTTGGCTTTGGTGAGTTCAACGGCTGCAATCCGACGTACTCGATAGACTCGGTCGCTGGTCATCATCGACAGCATGAAGTCTAACTGTTGAGCAATCGGATTTGATTTTTGGCCAGCCACACTGGCCTTCGCCATTTCCTGAGCCAGTAGCTGTGAAAAAGATTCGCCTCGAGCAGCCATTGTGCTTTCAAATTCTTCCTGAGTCATATCTGCATGTACAAAGTTTCGAGGACTGTAGTCGACAGTGGTCAGTTGGAAGTCCAATCCTAAAGCATCCTTCATGCCCACTTGCAATGCTCCAATCGCCGCCAAGCCAATCTTGGCTTCGTTCCATTCTTGTTCACCAGAGACAATCGAACCTCGTTTGCCGACTCCGGGACGCATGTCTCGAGCGACCGCTTTTTCGGGCATCACTGCTTCAAACAAAACGACTTCATAGTCTTTGAATCGCTTGTTCAGCTCTTCGTAATAGCTGGTTTCTCCGAGGTGAATCGCTCCGATCAAGTCGACCGTTGTGCCGGGGTACTTCTTTGAATCGGTGAATTGAATGATGGAAGTTTGCAAAGCGGTCGCCAAGCGCCGTTCGTTACGTTGAATGCGAACGTATTCTGGGCTTTCCGCTTCCTTGTCTTTCGCAGCCGTGGTTTGTTCAGCTGCAGCATCCTTTGTGTCAGGAGCGACTTCAGTGGCGACCGGAGCCAGTGCACTGCTTTTCTGAGATCCTAGGACTTGAGCCACAGCCGACGAAGAGCCTGCGGTGAACGCGGCAAGGGTGACGGCACATAGGTAAAGTGAGTTTACGCTGGTCAAAAATTTCACCACAAAGGCTCCACAGGTTCTTATTTTTCAGGTTCCGCAGCAGTTCGCCGACAGATTGATTTTATCGGTGTCAATCTATTGTGGCCAGGCGAAGTTGAATGATCTGGCGACATTTCTGTTGGTTCCAGCGGACGCAGCACGTCGACAATGTTCCAAATTGCCGACGTTAACCTGTCAAATGGCGATGTTGGGCAGATGTGCGTGAATCACAAATTCTTTACGATGCGCAAATGCTCCTAGAAAATTCTAATTCTCAGCAGCCGACTTCGTCGTCGCCAGCCCCCCATCTTTCAATGCTGTCTTTGACGGCCTTGGTGGTCGCCGGGATGATTGGATCTGGGATTTATACCACCACGGGTTATGCGTTGGCCGACCTTCAGTCTGCCGAAGTCGTTTTGTTGGCGTGGTGTGTGGCTGGAATGATCGCGATTTGCGGAGCCATTAGTTACGGCGAACTCGCGAACCGAGTTCTAGAAAGCGGGGGCGAATATCTTTACTTGACCAAGTTTGTGCACCCTCTTGCCGGATTCCTAGCTGGCTGGGTCAGCGCTCTGGCGGGGTTTACGGCGGCAGCCGCCTTGGCTGCCGTGACGTTTGAAGAATACGCTGTTCCCGACGGGATGAATGTGCAATGGTTGCCACCGGGAAGCTGGGCTGTCGGATTGGTGGTGTTGCTGACCACGTTTCATGCGATTGGAATTCGAACGGGCACCATCAGCCAGAACTTGGTCGTGATCGCTAAGCTGACCGCGTTGGTTGGTTTGATTGGATGGGTGTTTTGGCTGTGGCCGAACTGGTTCGTGAATCAGCAACAACCAGCCGCGCCTGCGAACCAGCTGGTTCGGGCGGTCACGCCGTTGGCTTCGTTTTCGTGGTTCGCCTTTGCGACCAGCACCATGTGGATTTCGTTTAGCTTCACGGGCTTTAATTCTGCAATTTACGTTGCCGGAGAATCGGTGACAGGAGTATCCGGAATTCGCCGCTCGATGATTGTTGGCACCGTCGTGGTGACAGTTTTGTATTTGGTGTTGAACGTCATCTTTCTGTACGCGGCGGATCCGGCTGCGATGGCTGGTCAATCCAACGTGGCCGTGTTGTGCGTGGAAGGTTTGGGGTCTGAATTTTTGCCGCGTTTGCTCAGAATCGTTATTTGCCTTGGGCTGGCATCCAGTGTTTCATCGATGTTGATGATGGGACCTCGGGTTTACCGCAGGATGGCTGATGACGGAGTTTTTCCTTCGGCCTTGGTTCCAGCTGGGATTCATTTTCGACTGGCGATTGTCGTTCAAGGAGCGGCGATCGTTGTGGTGACATTGATTGCAGGACTGCAAGATCTGTTGTCGTATTTAAGCATGACTTTGTCTTTGTGTAGTGCGGGGACAGTGGGCACAGTGTTGTTTTGCCGGAGAGATCAAGACGGCAGAGTGTTTCCGAAAGCTCGGGCTTGGGTTCGATTGGCAACGTGGGTCTACTTTTTGGCGTCGATCTTGATTGCGGGGATATCATGCTACGGAAACCCGCGCAAAGCAGTGGGGACGGCGGTGACGGTGTTGACAGGAGTCATTATTTTTCAATTTTTAAAACCCGGTCAACCAGACGGCGATTTGAGGGGGTGAGCGCTAGAGCGTTGGGACGTTGGCAGCTTTCGCCGCATCGCAGTCAGGCCTGTTGGTCAGGATTTGCCAGTGCCGACCTTCAGTAAACATTCACTGCATCTTGATCCCATCGCTTTAGAATCGTCGGGATGGCTGGACATCTGGCGGTCGCTTCGTTGCAATCCCGCAGTACTTTGCCTTCTGACCTCGCCAGACTCACGCAACACAATGACCGATCAGCAATTCGAAACTTTAACATTACCCAATGGTCTACGAGTCATCGTGCAGTCGATGACTGGAGTCCAATCTGCCGCGTTGACATTAATGTCGCCGGCCGGAGCCTGTCGAGATCGGAAGGGGAAGTTTGGGACGGCCGCGATTTTGGCTGAAATGTTGCCTCGCGGAGCAGGACAACTTTCGACTCGGGAACTATCTTCGGTGATGGACAATTTGGGTCTGCAACGAAGTGTGGGTGCCGGAGTTGGCTATGTCACTTTGTCTGCCGCGACCACCGCCGATCGGCTTACAGAAGCGGTTCCGTTTCTGGCCGACATGATGTTAAAACCTCATCTTGCCGATGACCAATTCGAACCATCCCGAGAACTTGCCGTTCAGTCGTTAATGGCAATCGAAGACGACCCTCGTCAAAAACTAGGAGGATTGTTGCGGCAATGCAGCTACCCTGCTCCGTTAGGAAATCCTCCGGATGGCGAATTAGCCGATCTGCCCGCAATTTCGGTGGCCGACATTCGACAGCATCATCAACACTATATGCAACCATCAGAATCTGTTTTGGGTTTCGCCGGAAACGTCACGATGGAACAGTTACAGCCGGTGATTGAGAAGTACTTTAACGACTGGGAAAACAATGAAGTGCCTTCAATGGAATTGGGCTCCGTTGTTTCATCTCCCATGCATATCGAACACGATTCTGCTCAAACTAACATCGGATTGGCGTGGGATTCTGTTCCGTATCCTCATGAACGCTACTTCGAAGCATGGGCTACAATCAGCTTGCTAAGCGGCGGGATGAGCTCTCGGCTATTCACAGAAGTTCGGGAAAAGCGCGGCCTGTGTTACGCGATCAACGCATCGATTAATACTCAAAAGGAACATGCTCGAGTCTTCGGATACGCGGGCACCACGAATGAACGAGCTCAAGAAACACTGGACGTGATGGTGGCCGAAATCGGCCGGCTGGCTCAGGATATTACGATCGAAGAATTGGACCGCTGTAAGGCACGAGCCAAAAGCGGTTTGATTATGCAGCAAGAATCCACGATGTCTCGCAGCGGCTCGTTGGCTCGAGACATGTTGTTTATGGATCGAGTTGTCGAACTTGAGGAAGTGAAGAGCAAAATCGATTCGCTGACCGTTCAGCAGGTGACTGAATTCGCCATCGAGTATGCTCCGAAATCAATGGCTCTGGTCACGATTGGACCAGAAGCATTGAATTCAGACTGCTTGCCAACCTAGACGCTGTGCCAGTTGCCAGTTGCCAGTTGCCAGTTGCCATGACGTCCGGTTGGAGTGTGCGGGCGATCGACTTTTCACGACAGGTTCCGTATGACAGACACCGGTGAAATCTATCGAGCCTGTCATTGCTGCGGACAGATTCAGCAGTTGCCACGTCTGACGGATGGTCAGAAAGCGGCCTGCTGTCGGTGTGGTTCAGGCATTGCCGAGCCGGGCTGTCGTCAAAAATCGGCGAGTCGCACGGCAGCTGCCGCTGTTGCAGCGTTCATTTTGTTTTGGCCCGCCGTTTTGTGCCCGATTCTGCGCATCGAAAAGTTGGGGCACGTGCAACAGTCCAGTATTTTGAGTGGCATCTTTGATCTGCTGCATCACGGAAGTTGGTTTGTTGGATCGGTGGTGCTGCTGTTTTCGATCATCTTTCCATTGGCAAAAATAATCATGCTGCTGGAATTAAGCCTGTTGGAGTTTCTTCATCGGCGTCATAAAGCAGTCACTTTGAGGATCATGGAACACGTTGGCAAATGGAGCATGATGGATGTGATGCTGCTGGCCTTTCTGGTGATGCTAGTGAAGCTCGGCAACTTAGTTCAGTTTGAATTTGGGCCAGCCGTAATCTCATTTATTGCTTGTGTCACGATGAGCATGATTGCGTCGCTATCCTTTGATCCTCATTCCATTTGGGAAGATTCATGACCAGCCCACCAAAGTCAGAACCGCAGCCGTCCGCTGCTGATTCGAAATTCCCGTCGGCTGTGGTTCAAGACAAGGCGACGGGATTGCTGCTGGCTTCCAAAATGTGGTGGGTGACCGGGGCGTGTTTACTGTTGGCAGCGTGGCTTGCCTATCAATCTGTGCCCGAAACGGGTCCTGTGTTCACAATAGCGTTTCCTGAAGGGCATGGATTGAAGCCCGAAGATTCTGTGAGGTATCGGGGGATCGAAGTGGGGCACGTTGTTGATGTGCGTTTAAGTGCCGACCTGAATCGTGTTGATGTTGATGTGATGCTGAACCCCAGTGAAGCAAACCTGTATTCGCCGGGCAGTCGCTTTTGGATTGTGAGGCCGAGACTAAGCCTCACCGAGGTTCAAGGGCTTGAAACAGCGGTCGGGGCAAAATACATCGCAGTCAGTCCCGGACTGATGAACAGTGAATCGATTGATCAGCCGCTCGGTACGTTTGAAGGCTTAGCGGTGGCTCCGGCCGATGAACTGGACCGAGGTGGATTACAGGTGGTGCTGCGTAGCGACAACAGACATGGTCTTGTGAGTGGAGCCGCTGTGTCTTGGCGGGGAGTTGATGTTGGTCGAGTTCTTTCGGTGAACTTGTCTCCGGATGGTCGCCATGTTCACACAACCATTTTGATTGAACGCAGTTACCGCCGTCTGCTGAATGAATCTTCCAAGTTTTGGGTGACCAGTGGTTTTGCCGTCGACGTGGGATTAACGGGCGTCAAATTGGACGCCGAGTCCTTGGCTTCGATCTTGAATGGCGGAGTTTCATTTGCCACGCTGTCGGAATCGAAGCCCGGTGCGACCATTCGAAGTGGACACGTGTTTCAGCTATCGGAACGAGCGGCTCCGGGTTGGCTGCAATCAAAAACTGCCGTGCCATTGGTCGACTTTGCTCTTCCTGAAACGGTTTTGGTGTCCGCGCAGTATCAGTTTTCCACTTTGGGGATTGGTCGAACACAAACGTTTTCTCAACAAGGTATTCTGGCAAAAGACGGATCAAACACAGTGCTTGTGACAGCAGCTTTGTCAGATGACGCGATGCTGAGCAAGAATTTGGAAGTGACCATCATGAGCCCCGGCGAAGCGGCCGTCGCAGTGGCGACCGATGTGTTAGAAGGCAGCGTTTTGGCCGATCATGTTTCTGAAAGTGGGTTGGTATCGCTTCCCGCACAGGGGGCAGCCAGCATTTCGTTGAATGAACTCACAGGGTTAGAATCTGCCGAAGATTGCCTCCTGTTTCGTAGCGCTGTGATCGACGGTGAAGCGATTCCATTAATGCAGACGATTGATTTAGAGCAGATGGCGTTTCAAGGAGATCGTTGGATCTTCCAAGATGACACGGTTGATTTTTCTGAATGGCAAGGCGCGGCTGTGGTGCAAATGTCAACTGGGAAGACGATTGGTATTCTGGCGATCGTTAATGGTCGTGCTCAAATTGCAGTAGCCAAGTAGGTCGGGCGGTTGAGATTTTAAGTTGCGTTTTGAGCCTTCCAGAAACAAGGCGGCTGTTGTGCGTTGCTGATGGGGCTTTGGTGCCGTTGTGGTTTAGAAATGTAAGAAGTGTGTCAGAACGGCTTTTGCAGCCCGAAGTCTGCTGATGTTGGCGTACAGAAAGCACTACAGTGATGTGCCCGTTCTGTTGTCATCAATTTCGGAGAACCACGAAATGCGAAACCGACTGCCTGCTTGCTCCTTCCAGCTTACGCTGCTTATGGTCTTACCGCTTGCGACCTGCTGTGCGGTGGCCGAAGCGGATGATCGCCCGACGACCTTGAACCGTTCCTACATTGATGATGATGACCAACGTCGACTTGCCGACCTTCAGTTTTCAGTGGATCAAGCGACGGGCCGATCTTTAAGAATCAGTATTCGAGCCATTGGACCAGACGTTGAACCCATCGGTGGGTTTCGAGGAATTCAAGGTTCGAATCGTTATACGGCCGAAGAACTCGACTTGGTGCTTCGGGGACGGCACGAATCTGTGGTGTTGACTCGAACAGAAACCGGAGATTTGATCGAAGGGCGAATCACGGCGGGGGAATTCGGAAGACTGACGGAACGGCGAGTGATTGCGAGTGGTGAGATTGATTTTCAACATCAATCTGGACTGTTGCCTCTGTCGATTCATGTGGACACGTCATCAAGTTCAAGCGATTGGCTGCAGACGTCGGTCATTATTGATGGGCAGCCACGTTTGTCATGTCGTTATCGAATTCGGAACGGGGTGATTGTCGATTTGCAGACGGAAAGCTTGGGACATGATGGCTATATCGCTGTGGAAGGTCCCGATGAAAAACGGCGCAACCGCTGGTTCACGGCCGCGGCTGACGAAGTGACTTCCCCAGTTGAAAAATCGGAATGGGAAAAGCGAGACATTGAAGGACGGTGGGTTTTGATGATGTCTCAGTTAGATGAAGATCCGGCCGCCATTTCGAATTGGGTTGCATGGTTGGCTCAGGAAAAACAGTTTGAATTGCTGGAATGGTTGGCCATTTATCAGGCAGATGCCTTTAAGTCTCATGGAGTCGGCAAGGCGCTGTTAGCAGCCGATGCTCCGGGATGGATTCGAATAGCGGCGTGGCACAGAAACAGCAGTCCGTATATGGGACACGGGCGTCAACAGGCTGGGCAGATGCTGTTGGAAGCGAATCCCGCCGTCGTTGAAGACTGGATTACGACGCACCGCGAAAATTTGGATAACTGGGAGCCTTCCTTGAACTCGCTTTACGGACAGCTGGGATCAGACGATATCGCGGCGAAGGATTCGTCGTCTTACGATGGCCCATTTCAGCCGAAGGAAGTTTTTGCTCTTTTGGAATCGCCGCAGAAAGTTGCCGTCTTTGGTGATCGGCTTCAGGCGGAAGCTGGAGTGGTCTACGAACACCAAGTTGTTCGCGTTATTCGTGCTGTGGCGATTAGTGGTCGCCGAAGTGACCAGCGAAAACAGGAGATCGGGAAACTGATCGATCATTCTAGCGAGCGTATTCGCATTGAAGCCATGTTGGCTCACTCGTTTCTGTTACCCGAATCAAGTGGCGAACGTCCGAATCGCTTCCTTCAGATTGTTGATGATGAAAGCGAATCTGCTGCCGTTCGACAGGCGGCTTTGCTGGGCGTGTCTTATCAAGATCATCCCTCATTGATTCTAAAACTACACACAGTGGCTGGTGAACCGGATCACCCGGCGTGGAAATCTGCCATCAGTCGAATTGGGGATCTTGGTCGCGGCTACTCGATGATCATTCTGAATTCGTTGGCTGCCGATCAACTGGACCAAACGCAAGCTGAGTTGCTGAAGGATGCATTGAAACGAATTGCGGAACGAGAACTGAAGCGAAGAGACGGCGCTTACCAAGTGGCCGAACTGATCCGGCTGGCGAGCATCGCGAAAGCCGAAAACCATGTTCACTCGGACCTGATTTTTGATTGGGTAAAATCGTCTGGCAAGTCCTTGGATCCGAAGTCGCTGGGGCAGTTGAAGGCTAAGTATTCCGTTGAACAACTGGAGGGCGTTAGACCCATTTGGGCAGCCGACAGTGGGACCAAGTGGCATCCGTTGTATGCGGACTTATTGAAGGACATTATTTCAAAGGAACGTGGTTAGCATCAAGGATCGAGTTCTGAAGCTTCAGTCAGTGAGGACGGTGCCCTGTAAAGGGCCCGTCGTTCGCGACATGTTCAGGCTCGCCTTTGTTCGAGTCATTATCGTCCGCGATTTGAAGACGATTTGGGTGGCAGCGGGTAGTGTGAATCCTTTTCGATGGCTTCCATCTGGCGAATAACGTCCGGATGTTTCTTGGCGATATTCGTTTCTTCGAACGGGTCGTTGTTCAGATCAAAAAGTTCCATGGGTTTGCCGACCTGGTGATAGGCTTTCCAGTGTTGCTTGCGAATGGCGGTTGAAAACACTTTTTGGGCGTTGCCTTTGCAGAATTCCCAGTACAAGAAGTCGTGTTGCTGTTGGGGCGAATGCTGGTTTGATTTTTCGTTTTTCAACAGCGTCGGCAGCAAAGAAATTCCGTCGCACGGCACGGGGACTGGTTGCTTGGTGAGTTCTGCGATGGTGGGCAGCATGTCCTGAAAACTGCTGATGTGGTCTGACGTCGTGCCAGGTGAAATTGTGCCAGGCCAACGAGCCAATAAGGGGGCTCGAATTCCACCTTCGTGCATATCACGTTTGTGTCCTCGAAGACCTCCGGTTGAATTCCAAAACTTTGGATTGTGTCCACCTTCTTTATGAGCACCGTTGTCGCTACTAAACATCACGATGGTGTTTTCGTCGATGTCCAATGTCTTCAAAAGTTCTAAAATTGAACCGACTTCATTGTCCAAGTTTTCCATCATGGCTGCGAAGCCTGCAATCGGATTTTTGACGTCGGGACAGTATTCGCCTCCGGCACCATACTTGCCGACTTTGCTGTCGAATTCAGGGAACTTCTTTCTCCACTTAGCATGCAGTTCAGCGGGAGCATGCATTGCAGCATGAGGCACGGCGGTGGGGATGTAACAGAAAAAGGGCTGTTGATTGCTGGCGTTTTTGCTGATGAAGCTGCGAGCTTGATCCATGATCAAGTCGTGAACAAACGTTCCCTTTTCCACGGGCACTTCTTTCCCGTTGTGGACCAAAGTGGAAGGGTAGTAAGTATGAGCAATGACTTGAGATTTCCAGCCGTAGAATTCATCAATACCGTGCTGCAGAGGGTTGGCGTTGGTCGGCAGGTGAGTCGGACCCATTCCCCATTTGCCAAAGCATCCGGTGGCATAGCCCGCAGCTTTGAAGATTTCTGGAAGAACGGTGAGTTCCGGATCCAATGCGGCTCCTTCTTCGCCGTTCAGATTCCCTCGAAGATAGCAGCGACCTGAATGATGGCCCGTCATTAAGACAGCTCGAGAAGGACTGCAAACTGTGTTGCCTGAATAATGGTTTGTAAACTTCAGTCCTTCGTCTGCGAGGCGGTCGATGTTGGGAGTATTCAGCTTGGTTTGACCGTAACAGGAAAGATCTCCATAACCTAAATCGTCAGCAAGAATGTAGATGACATTCGGCTGATCGGCCGCAGACAGATCGGCGTGAAAGCAAACGGTGGCCAGAAAGCAAACGGCGGCGTGACGAACAAAACGATTCATTGAAAACCAATCTGAGGCGGGAAGTGGAACGAAGACGGGCATTGCTTTCAACAAAGCCTCAGATCCATTTTCGTGGTCGGTGGGCCGAATTCAAGCGATGTGCCGTTTTGAATCGCGGACCGTCACTTCCGTAGCCTTCGATGTGACAGCAAAGGCATCCCCTGGGATTGATTTTTTAACTTGCGGTTCGTTGGCAATCAGGCGGTAGAATTGCGAAAACTTGGGAGCCAAGATGGTTTCATTGACTCATTCGTCTAGGCTGCGAACCGCCTTTTTCTTTTGGCTCTGCCCCTCATTCGAGCTTCAGGGGGCGGATGTGGTGAGTCGCACGCCGCTGGCCGTGGTTTTTCAGCACCTGTGGTCGCTCATGCAGTAGTCGCTCATGCAGTAGCCGCTCGTGCAGTGGCCACAGGTGCAGCGGCGACTAGCACTGTGTGACTGGCACTGTGCGGCTGGTGCAGCAGCAACTGGCACTATGCCGCTGGTGTGGCGGCGCGCCTTCACTGATTTACATGATCTCTGCGGTCTTGATGCCTAGCAAATTCAAGCCAGTCTTGAGACCTCGAGCCATCAAGTCGCAAAGCACCAAGCGGCTGTTTCGGATCTGTTCACTTTCGGCGTCTTTCACGCTGCACTTGGCGTAAAATGAGCTGAACTTATTGGCGGTTTCGAACAACCAACCTGTCAAAAGATGAGGTCGATAGTCGGCGAGCACAGCTTCGATGGCAGAATCAAACTGCAGCAACTGCAAAGCCAAGCTGCGTTCTGTCGGGTCTGTGATTTCGAAGGCCGCTGAATTCGACGAAATGGTACTGCGGTCGACGTCGAGTTCTCGAAAAATTCCACAGATTCTGGCGTATGCGTACTGCATATACGCGGCCGTGTCGCCGCTGGTCGCCAGCATTTTATCCCAGTCGAATTTGTAGTCGCTGTCTCGACTGTGATGCAAGTCTGCGTACTTGATGCCTCCGGTGCCCACGATCTGAGCCACTTGGCTGCGTTGAGCTGAATCCAGAGCCGGTACGTTTCGTCGTTCGTCGTTTTCGGCTACGATCTTTCCGGCTCGGCTAATCGCTTCGTCAATCAAACTGCCCAGCCCAACGCTGTCTCCTGATCGAGTCTTAAACGGTCGACCATCGTCTCCCATCACCGTGCCGAAGCTGACGTGATTGCACTGAAGGTTTTTGAATTGCCAACGGCTGGCGGTTTCAAACAGCAGCTTGAAGTGTTCTGATTGGCGTTGATCGACGACGTATAGAATTTCGTCGGCGTTCAACGTTTCGACTCGATATTGAATCGTGGCCAAATCTGTTGTGGCGTAGGTGAACGCGGCGTCCGTTTTTTGAACGATGAACGGCGCATCGTTGCCTTCAAGGAAGACGCAGACTGCCCCATCGCTATCCGTCGCCAGTCCTTTTTCTTTTAAGCTGGCAACCACATTGGCCAGCATTGGGTTGTAATAGCTTTCCCCAAGCGTCAGATCGAAGCTGACATCCAGTCGATCGTAAACCTCGTTGAGTGCGCTCAGGCAGGCGGGTAAGAATTCGTCCCACAGTTTTTGATTGTCGCTGTCACCGGCGTGCAGCTTTGATGTTTCAAGCCGAGCCAGTTTGGCAATGTCGGGATGTTGGTCGGCCAGTGCTTTGAGTTCTGGAGAGGCATCGACGGCTCCAATTTTTTTGACGGCCGATTCGATGGCTTTGGTGGCGTTTTCAACATTCTTGCGAAGGCCCTTCAAGGTCTTTTTTGTTTTCTTGTCGGCAGGGTCTGCGTCGGCTTCCGTTTGTGTCAGCAGAGATTGTTTTTCTTGAAGAGTGGCTTTCAGGTCATCCAGTTGTGTTTTGGCGGAATGGTAGTCGGTGAGTTGATTGACCAGTTTGTAAAGCCGGGCCAGTTCATCAACCGCATGATTGGCATACGCATCGGCATTGAGAAAGTTGCGATAGCCGTAGATGATCATTCCAAACTGAGTTCCCCAATCTCCTACGTGATTGTCGCTGGTGACTTTGTGGCCTGCGAATTTTAAAGTTCGGCAAATGCTGTCTCCAATGACCGAGCTTCGCAGATGCCCGACGTGCATGGGTTTGGCGACGTTCGGAGACGAAAAGTCGACCACAACGTGTTTGGGTTCGTCGGCTGTGACGGCGTTCAATCGATCATTGCCAGCGATGGAGTTGATTTGTGAACACAGCCAACCGTCTTTCAGTTTCAGGTTGATGAAGCCTGGGCCGGCGACTTCTGGAGCATCGCACATATCGGCGACGTCTAAGGCGGAGACGATGTCTGCCGCGATGTCTCGAGGGCTTTTGCCGACCTTCTTGGCGAGCGGCATGGCGCAGTTGGCTTGGAAGTCTCCGAATTTAGGATCGCCAGACGGGCGGATCATGTCCAGTAGGGAATCTGGGTCGTCGGTGAGAGTCGCCAAGGCGGTTGCGAATCGAGATTTAAGTGTCGACAGGATGCTCATAAGACAATTGTTTCAGTGAAGAACTCAGTGTGTGCCGCGGCATGGTGGCAATCGATCGGGCTTACTGCAAGGGATTCCGGCGACAGTCGCGGTTCCGGCAGTGAGTCTTGGCATGGTGTCCAGGTTTCCGGAACCACAGCGGGTGTGTGCAGGCCGCAAACAACCGGGTTTGTGAGCAGTGCGTCTGAATCAGTGAACCTCGTTTTTTCGTTGGTGTCTTTGGTGCCACCGCTTTGTTGGCTGTTAAGGCCGATGACTGAAATAAGGCAGTCAGCAACACTAGACGTTCGCCGTCGGCGTGCGAAAATGCAGCGTGATCGGTTACGATTGGTTTGACAGATTCAGCTCGCAAAGGGTTCGGGATTGGTTTTCGAAACTTTGCAGTACCAAGATTGAGTAGAAAATTTATGCCGGAAGATGCTTTGTTTTATGCGGGTGGAGCCGCCCTGTTGACGTTTTTAGCGTCGGGATGGGGCTACATCCGTAGCTTTTGGTCTCAAGTGACCAGTCGATTGATTGTGACAATTCAGGTCAGTGGCTATCAGTCTGAGGCTTTGCAGTTGCTGCTTCGTGAACGGTTCAGTGTGTCTCGTTTGGGTTCTCGAGAATACATTGGCTGGCTGTTACACGTTCCATCTCGACGAAGAACTCAGCTGGTAGCGATGGAGACTCTTGGTGGAGCGGGGCGAATTTTTTGGCGAGGGCGGCGGCCCATCTGGGTCATGAAAGACGGCGGTGAAAAAGACGTTGAAGAGGGTGTGACTTCACGTGACTGGAATTCTAACGTCATCAAGCTGATGTTTCTGCGAGGCACGTTTGATTCCGATCAATTGGTGTATGAAGCGGCCGAACATTTTAATACGAAGATGGCGTCGTTTGACGATGCCGACGTGCCTCATCGCCGCCGCCATTTCGTCCGGCACGTTTACGGGACGGCTGGCCATACTCAAGCCCATATGCAGATGCAAAGCCGAGGTAATTCGACTCCTGCATCGGCCTATGATACTCGAGCCTGTATGCAACATCGTCCGGTCGGGTGGGAGCTGGAACAGTTGGGCCACCCCAACGAAAAAGAGACCACAGCTGTTGGCCAGTTGGCAC
The DNA here is from genome assembly GCA_039974975.1 of Fuerstiella sp. Lineage (GTDB taxonomy): Bacteria > Planctomycetota > Planctomycetia > Planctomycetales > Planctomycetaceae > Fuerstiella. Next base: position 95,704 of record JBDWHY010000159.1, read on the forward strand.
TTTCTGAGGAAGCTGAAGCTTTGGTTCGTGAGGCTCACTTTTGGCGAGACAACGAAGACTGGTATCGGCAACGCGCAGTGCCTTGGCGTCGCGGTTGGCTGCTACATGGTCCTCCGGGCACAGGAAAAACGGCGCTGATCCGGGCTCTTTCAGAAGATCTCGACCTGCCCGTGTTTGTTTATGATTTGGCCAGCCTCATGAATGAAGAACTGCAGTCAGAATGGTCTGCCATGCTGTCTCAGGTTCCCTGTATGGCGGTGATTGAAGACATTGATGCCGTGTTCAAGGGGCGAGACAATGTGACTGGTCGAGAACAGCATTTGACGTTCGACTGTTTACTGAATTGCCTCGATGGAATCGAAAGATGTGATGGTCTGTTTGTTGTAATCACCACAAACAAACTGGAACACATCGACCCCGCTTTGGGGCTTCCCGATGAAACGGGCCATAGTTCTCGACCAGGAAGAATTGATCAGACTTTGTATTTAGGAGCACTGTCGGAAAAAGCTCGACGAACAATTGCAGCTCGCATTCTTCCCGACGACTTGGTGGCTCAAGAGCGAATCGTGCGAGAAGCAGATGGAGCCACGGCAGCTCAGTTCCAGGAAAAGTGTGGTCGTGTGGCTTTGGAAAACCTGTTCTCGTCAAAACATGAGAGCAACAGCGACGGTGCCGTGCCGTCGAGGGAAGAAGCTTCGTCCGGGGTTCCCGTTCGATAAGGAGCGACGTTAGAACCGTGCGAACGATTGACTTGGTTTTGTGCGGAATGATTTCGTGAAACCCGTCAACGAAAAAAGAGGCAATCGATTTGAAACCGATTGCCTCTTTTTTGTGTATGGCCGAATTTTTCGAGGCGACGGCTGTCGTTTCGATTTATCAGTTAGAACTTCATGTCTCGTAGAGACGGAAGGCCCAACCATCCGCCGCTTGGTTTTTGAGTTGTTCGTCGATTGTTGTTCGTCGGACGAACTCGTTGTTGGGCCATTTGATTCGTTGGACGAACCGTTTGGCGTTGAGACACCTGTCTAAGTTGAGGTGTCTTTGTTGTGCTTGAAGTGTCCATCTGAATAGGCGGAGGAGTGATGGCTCTTACCTTTGACACTGCAGGCTTCAGGGCTGCTGTTTGAGCCGGCTTGGCAATTCCCGCGGCCACTGGATGTGATACTGGTCGAGCTGCGATTTGGTGTTGTGGCACAGGTTGGCTCGTAGCACTTAGGTTGCACGATGGGCATGAGCTGGGCATTGTTTGGTAGTACACATTCTGTCCAGAATGGTAGCCGCCACACTGTCCACCACATCGGCTGCTCGGGCAAAATCGGTTGTGGAATTGTGACGGATTGGGGACGGGGGGAATCATGTTGGGGTTCGGTTGCCACTGTGGCACGTTGGCGTAGCTGTAACCCTGTTGAGTCGTATCGGTTGGCTGATACACCATAGGTGCTGCCGCAGGGTAGCCGCCCATTCCAAAGTTGTTGTAAGCGGTGTAGCCTCCGCCCATGCGAGTTACCGGAACGGTTTGAGGCGGAGCCCAACCTGAATCAGGAAACGCTTTGGTGGTTGCGTGCCAGTGCATCATCTTGGCCAAAGGTCGCCCCTTAGCGGCTCCACGACCAATGGGGCCGCACTTTGAAGCCCAGTCTAAGGCGAATGCGTCCTGACGATCTTTCATGGAACATTGGCCAGCGGAAGAATCGCAGCTGTTGCACGAATCACAAGCGTTGCACGTCTGGCATTGTGATTTCTGATTGCGACAGTTCTGGCACCGCGTGTGCTTTGCTTTTGAGTTGCATCCTTCGCTCGAGCAGCCTGCAGATCCGCAGCCGCCTTGAGTGCATTGTACTTGCTGGATGTCTCCGGCCATCGTTGTGGCGGAAAGCAAAATTGCTGCCAGCAGGGCCGTGTTTCGAGTCGTCAAAGACATGAGATCCCTCTCTTCGACAGTCACCTTGAAAGCCGGTCGACTGCTCTTGATACAGAAATGTTTTGGTTTCAGTTGCTTTGCCGCATCCTGCGGCCCGACTTTTCTGGCGAACCCCGCGGGAAAGCTTCCACGCGGGGGGCGAGTGATACTGTTGGTCTGGCAAGCATTGGGATGTTTGCCAGACGGCGTTTGCTTCACTTGCATGATTGATGAAGTGAACAGACGGGGTCGCCAGCCGACAGCTTGATGCACTGAAAGTGAGTGAAGCTGTGGCAGGTTGAACCTTCGCACTACCAGCTTTGATGAGGTCCAACAGTTGCTGGTCCGGGGCCAGCGTACTGACCGATCGGAGTGATCCGACTTGATGGTGTGCCCCAGCTATAGTTGTACGATTGTCGAACGTTTGGAGCCATCGGGATACTCATGTGGTGTCCGTAACCTTGAGCTCCGTAGATTTGTCCGTCTCGACCGTCAGCATAGCCTGGATCGTTTGCGTAGGTGACGTGGTATTTGCCAAAGGGAGGGCAGCCTTGTCCGCCGCATCCGCTTGGAACCAACCAGCCAAAGAGGTGGTTTGAAAGTTTTTGGTTTCGAGCCTGATAGTTGCTTGTCTGAGCGTGCCACCATGCACCGCGTTGCTTAGTGCCGCAGGCGTTTTGAGAAGGTTTGGCGAACAGAGTACACATTCGATCGTTGTAGCCGTCTCCGTAGCACGAATCGCATTGGCTTGATTTGCGACCTCGTTTGCCTTTGCCGCTGTTGCAAGAGTTGCAAGAGTTGCAAGAGTTGCAAGACGAACCGTTGCAGTGGCCGGTTGGGCAGCCGCTATCGCAGCCGGTGTATGAAGAGCCACCGCATGCTCCGGTGCTGCATCCTTGAGAAGCGTAGCTGCTGGGGTACATCATGCCCATGTTTTGCTTGCGATAGCCGACTTGCTGGAACTGTCCGGTCGCCGGTGCGGCTGAATGGCCAGACAGCTGAGATCGAATTCGAGCATAGGCAGCTCGTTGTTCGAGTTGTTCTTGAGTCAGTTCAGATGAACCGGCTTGGGTGATTCCAGACTGATTGGTGACGTCGGAAATCCGAGCGACGCCTTCGTCCGCTTGGGCGATACTTGAGATCGCCAACAGGCAGGATGCAGTCGCGATCCACCCGATTTTGGTGTTGATTGCTCGCATGGGTCAATTCCGTTTGATATTTCGAGGGTTGGCGATTTGATTGGAAGGGTCGCACTTCATGTGCTTGTGACCGAATCAGTTGTGGTCCCGACCCGTTGCGTCGGGACCAAACTTCAGGTGATTCGTCAGCGAATCACGGGGCGGCTAAACAGAGCGAATGGGCTGATGTGAGATTTGTATTTCACATCAACAGTGGTGCCCTTCAGCTGCCAATTTTCCTGCGACAGAACTCCGTATGGTGTCACGATCCAGTGGCCTTTGACCTTGTAGTAGTAAGGGCCGTACATCGATTTGTAACGATGAGCATGAAGCATTTCGTGAGGATGGAAGGCTTGGTGAGGAATCACTGTGGCACCCAACTGATGAGGAATGCCGGGACGTGGAGCGGGATACAAAGATCCTGGTCCGGCCCATCCACCTTGCATATGAGGTCCGTAGTGAACAGGCTGCTGATGCGCAATCGGTCCGTTTGGGGGGTGCCCCATTGAAACTGAATTGACATTTGGGTCTGGAACCGGAGCGGTTGCGACTTGGCGAGACACCGTTCGAGCCGGAGCTGACGCGGCCGTTCTTACGTCGCTCATCGGAGCCAACATTGTACGTTGACTCGGTTGAGCGGTCGGAGTTGGCTTTGGAGCAGCAACAGCAGGTTTCAGATTTGACTGCTGAGGCTGGCTGCTGGTCTGTCGGATTTCAGGAGCCTGCTTTGCGGCGTCGCTGATGACCGCATGGCGGATGCCACTGTCGGCTGGCTTTGTTCGTTTGACGGCCGGTCGACCAATGGTCGGCCCTTGCAGCCACTTCATCAAAGCGCCTGGCTTGTTTTCATCTTCGGCGTGTAGTCCGCTGACGGTCAGCAAACTCAAAGTTACTGCCACAATACTTTTGCGAAGCATCGCTTCCCCCTTGGTGGCCCCGGCAGCAGTCCGCTGACCAAAACTAGTCCGGACCAGTCGCACTGGCTAAGCCGTTTACTAAAGATTCAAAACCGATTGAACTGAACAACGAATCGTGTCGTTCAATCAGAACGTGGTTCTGTTTCAGAGATTCGGCTTTTGACGGTTGCAGGAATCAATCAACCGGACGTTTCCTATACCTGTTAGAAGTAGTTCGGTAGGCAACACTGGACTATCCGGAGTAACCCAAAAGGTTTCCCCAGATAGCCTCGTTTCACACTGTGGTGCGTTTCAACGTTCCTAGGGGAAGCCTTTATTGAGCAACTTGTCGATCAACTTGTCGATCAACTTGACGGGCAACTTGACGGGCAACTTGACGGGCAAGTTTTTGGCTATTCGGTCACGGTGGGCAGGGAAACGCCGGCTGATTGCGGGACTGATGGTGAGAAATCTCAAGGTGGCGAAGTGCGTTTCCGCAGAACGCTGGCTGTGTTAAACTGCGGCAGACGTTCCACGATAGGGCATAAAATCCAGTGTGGACTCGTTCTTCTTTTTCTGGGTTAGGAACTGTTACAGTGACCCAGCAAAGCAATATCGTTGTTCAACCAAACTCGCGAATCAAAATTTGAACCGTCAGCTAGGCATACGGATTGCCGACGTTGTCTCCTTGATTCCACCCCGCCTTGACTTCCTTCAATGGATCCATCCATGAATTTAAGAATCGCTTTTTCGACATTCGCTATGTTGTTGCTGTTGCCAGCGGCCACGACTTTTGCAGCTGATCTTCCTGAAGGCTTTACTCCCATTTTTAACGGGAAAGACCTGTCAGGCTGGTACGGAATGCCTCATTTCGACCATCGTAAATTGAAGACGATGCCCGAAGCTGAACGCACATCCACCTTGGCAAAGTGGAACGCAGATGCGGAAGCTCACTGGTCCGTCGAAAACGGAGAGCTGGTGAACGATGGCAAAGGCGCTTACCTGGTGACCGAAAAAGAATATTCAGATTATGAACTGGTTTTGGAATACAAAACCGTCGCCAAAGCGGACAGTGGCATCTACCTAAAGTGGACTCCACAGGTTCAAATTTGGGATACAACGGACGAAGAAAAATTTAAGCACGACGCGAATTTGGGAAGTGGCGGCTTGTGGAATAACAGCAAAGGTGCGCCAGGAAAAAATCCTTCGAGCTTGGCGGATAAGCCGTTTGGAGAATGGAATCAATTCAAGATTCGCCAAGTGGGGGCTCGCACAACAGTCACCTTAAATGGCAAATTGGTCGTCGATCATGCGGTCATGGAAAACTACTGGGATCGAGCTCAGCCGTTGTTTGCCAAAGGGCCCATCGAGCTTCAAACTCATGGCGGTGAAATCAGATGGCGTAATTTGGGTGTGCGAGAAATCGGCACCGAAGAAGCCAATGAAATTCTAGCCAATCATGGTGGCAAGGGATTTACTTCTATCTTCAATGGAGAAGACCTGACTGGCTGGACAGGACCGCTTGACGACTACGAAGTTGTTGACGGCGCTGTTCGTTGCAAAAAAGGCAAAGGCGGTCTGTTGTTGCACGAAAAAGAGTACTCAAACTTTGTTGTGCGGATGGAAATTATGATTCCTCCGGGATGCAACAACGGTCTGGCGATTCGATCACCGGGCAAGGGGGATCCGGCCTATTCTGCGATGTGCGAACTGCAGGTGTTGGATAGCGAAGCTGCTAAGTATGCCAAGCTGGACGATCGACAGTACCACGGCAGTGCTTATGGAATGGCGGCTGCGGCTCGAGGTTTTCAGCGACCAGCGGGCGAATGGAACTTCCAGGAAGTCACCGTGGATGGCAGCAAGATTACGGTTGAGCTAAACGGAAACGTCATTTTAAAAACCGATTTGTCGAAGGTGACTGAATTTTTGGCCGAACGTCCTCATCCGGGCAAAGATCGCACTTCAGGTTTCTTTGGTTTTGCCGGACACAATGACCCGGTCTCGTTCCGCAATGTGCAAATCAAGGAACTGCCAGCCACTGAAAAAGAGTAGGCTGTGGGCTTTATGGGAAGAGACGGTGTGAAGCCGTCTCTTCTGCTGGCAGAGGGGCTGACCGAGTCCTCAGAACCGTTGGTCCCATGGCCTGTACGGGGTTGAAATCTCGTTTGAAATCGCAATGAATTCTCTGAGTCTCGGGTTCGCTGCTTTCTATCCCGTTGACTCAAACCAATCGTTGTAAAGAGTATTTAGCCTTGTCGAATTTGCCTGAAGCCACTCAAACTGCTCTTAGAAACAGTCGCTTCATGAAGGCCGTTCATCGCGAACCGGTCGACATGACTCCAGTTTGGATTATGCGTCAGGCGGGGCGATACCTGCCTGCTTATCGAGCTGTTCGAAACAAAGTGACGTTTATTGAACTGTGTAAGACTCCGGAATTGGCGTGCCAAGTGACGGTGGAAGCTCGAGAAATTCTGAATACCGACGCGGCGATTTTGTTTGCAGACTTGTTGCCGATTCTCGAGCCCATGGGCATCGATCTGGAATATGTAAAAGGCGAAGGCCCCGTCATTCATAATCCGTTGCGTGAGCCCGGAGCTGTTGATCGAGTGACCGCTTTGGAATCCGTCGATTGTTTGGATTATGTCTTTCAGGCGGTGAAGTTGATTCGAGCAGAATTGCCGAACAACATTCCGTTGCTGGGCTTTGCAGGAGCTCCATTCACCCTGGCTTCCTACTGCATCGAAGGCAGCGGATCAAAGAATTACGTGGCCACAAAAACGTTGATGTACAACGACCCCGGAGCTTGGGCAAACTTGATGAACAAGCTGGTTGATTCCGTCATCATTTACTTGAAGGCTCAAATCGCCGCCGGAGTCCAAGCGGTGCAGGTGTTTGACAGCTGGGCCGGTTGCTTGTCTGTCGACGATTACGAGACATTCGTTTTGCCGTATACGACTCGACTCATTCAGTCTGTCATCGGTGATGCTCCGGTGATCAACTTTCTGACAGGCAATCCAGCCTTGCTGCCGTTGCAAAAGCAGGCTGGAGGCACGGTGATGGGAGTTGATTGGAGAATTCGTTTGAATGAAGCTCGACGAATTTTCGGGCAGGAATTTGCGGTTCAGGGGAATATGGATCCCGTTTCCATCTACGCAGAATTGCCTGTGTTGAAGCAGCGGATCAAGGCGGTTTTGGATTCGGTAGAAGGTCAGCCCGGACACATTTTCAATTTGGGTCACGGAGTCATGCCCGACATGGATCCGGCTCATGTGAAAGCTGTTGTGGACTATGTTCATGAGCTGTCTGCGAAATAGATGGTGGTTGGCAGACCAGTTCAGGAAAGAACCACGATGTGCTGGCATACCTTCTGTGCGGCTGCTTGCCCTTCTGTGCGGCTGCTTGCCCTTCTGGCAATGCTCGTTCTTCCAGCGACGGCCGTCCTTCTGATGACGGCCGTCCTTCTGACAGTTGCGTGGTCTTATTTTGAACGGCAGCTTGTCAATTTCGTAGATCATTGACGGGCAGCCTGTTTCGATATGAGTTGCAATTTTTGCAGTCTGAGGGGCGCACAAAAAAACGACTTTGAAACGGTTGAGTTTCGAAGTCGTTTTGATGTATTCGATTGAAGCTGGCTCGCTGCTAGCGAGTTGACTCAGGGGTTACTCTTCGTCGCCGACGGCTGCGTTGTAGTTGAAGCACATTCGAATCAGATGAGCGACATTGTCGGCTCGCATTTTGTCGTTGATACGAGCACGATGAGCTTCCACAGTTTTGGTGCTGACGGAAAGTTCTTCGGCGATTTCTCGACTTGACAGCCCATCAACCACGTGACTTAGAACTTCGCGTTCTCGTCCTGTAAGACGGCTGAGGCTGTCTTCAGTCGCGTCGAGTTCGTCGTCGATATCGTTGTCGACTTCGTAGTATTCGTTGTAAGACCGACCGACAGCGTCAACCAAATCGTCCATTCGGACGGGCTTGCACAAGAAATCAGTTGCCCCATTCTTCATGGCTCGAACAGCCATGGGAACATCGGCGTGCCCTGAAATCATGATGATTGGTAACGGAAATTCCTCAGCCATCAACTTTTCTTGCAATTCGATTCCCGTCATTCCGGGAAGTCGAATGTCTAAGATCAGTACGCCAGGAACCACTTCGCGGAAGTCGCGGTAAAATTCCATCGCCGTCATGTAGTCGTTCACGACCAGTTGCTCTTCGACCAGAGAGTCCTTCATGACTGCCCTAATGGCTTGGTCATCTTCGACCAAGAAGACAGTAAAATCGCGTCGCTTTTTGGGCGACTTAAATTCTGTTGGAACTGGCTCTTTTCGCTTTCGGCGACGGCTGATTGGGCCCTTTTGTAGCATTGTCAAATCCTGTATGGGATGGTGAAGCAGATCGTCTGATGGCCCCGTGATTGAAGTCTTCGATCACAAACATTCAGAGTAGAGTCCTCAACCCTGAACGATGCATGCAGGACACTCCGTGCTGACTGACATGCGATTTCATCAAAGCAAGTTTGATCCAATCCTCCTTGAAGATCGGTAGTTGGGATTTCCCACCACCTATGGTGAGTTATACGTTGGGAACCCCTGCGTTTCAACGATCTCGGTGCTCTGATGCGAATCCATCGCTGAATAAATTGGTGATTTTCAAAACGTTTGTTGGGTGGATGCCCCCAGAAAATCTTTGAACGAATCGATTCTGGATTGCACGTTTTTGAGCTCCGATTTGTTACACCTGATGAAAAACACACGTGTTTATGCGACATTCTGCAATCTCGGTTGCCCTTAAGTGCCTACTTCACAGATCGTCGTTCCGGATAGGGACTTTACCTACGAAAGGCTCTTTGGTTTTTTTTACAAATATTTTCCCTGTAGGCCTATGAATTCAACATGTCAGGGGTGACGTGACTGATCTTGACCCCCAAACGGCCATCGTGTTAATGAAAGAACACCGATTGCCTGCTTCAAATCCGCTGTGTGATCAGCAGGTCAAATCGCATTATTTCACACGTTGTCTGAGTGCCGTAGTGTGCGTCCGGTTCAGCGAAGAGAGAGAAAATTGTGGCGTTTTTTGGCCAATCTGTTGAGTCTCTCCACCGAACGAGAGGGTGCGTCACTGGCTTGCGTAGTTTTGCGACTTCGCGACCGCGGCTTCAGGCCATCATTTTGTGGTTGGCCGTGTGGAATTTGGGCCTGTCGACGGCTTGTGGGCAAAACTGGGTCGTTTCAGAGCAGCGTGATGGGCTGATGTTTTTCTCAGAAACGTTCATTAATGTGGATGGAATCTCCAATGAGCTGAAGTCTTTGCGGAAAGAGCTTAACAATGTTGTGAATGTGGCTGCCGCGAAGACTCAAGTGGAATTGATCATCTTTGGATCTCATGCCAGCTATCAGAAATACTTGAAGGGCAGTTTGCCTGAAGCGTTGCGGCGTCGAGCGATTTTTTATCGTCGAGGAGACACGTTTCAGATTTATTCGTGGAACCATCGTGAGCTGATCAAGGACTTGCGGCATGAGTACACTCATGCCCTGTTGCACCAAGTTCTTCCCTATGTTCCGTTATGGGTCGATGAGGGGCTGGCTGAATATTTTGAAGACCGCCCGGGCACACGACTCAAGACTTCGCGTTTCGCTTCAGTGAAATGGAAGGCTCGAACAGGTTGGAAGCCTTCTTTGCCCGGCTTGGAACGCATTCCTTCTGCAAGCCAGATGTCTCAGCAAGACTATTTGAATAGTTGGGCGTGGGTTGCCTATGTGTTAAACGATTCTCCTGAGTCATTTATGACCCTCCGAGCCTACTTGCATTCGATTTCGATTGGCGAAGCTCCGGGAGCATTCAGTGAATATTTGGCAGAGCGTGCTCCTCGGATTCCCAACCAAGTGGGTTCGTATTTTCGAAAAATTCGAATTTCGCTACGCTAGGTTCACGACTTTTCGCCGCGGCTTTTAACGTGAGTTGCTGTTAGGCTTTCGCGGATGCTGGCTGTTGCTAACAGGCGGGGTAGAAGTCAGATTCGCCGGGCCAAGTGATTCGCAATGCTCAGAAGGATAGAGCCGTGAAGTTTGGAAGACTGTCATTGATATCAACCGCCTTGGTTTCCGTGCTGTTGATTGCAGCTCCGGTTTTGGGGCAAAGCCAATCGAACGCAGGTCGTTCCGTGAATGGCAATTCAGGTAGCTCGGATTCAGCGAGCCGTGGGCGGGCCGTTGGAAGCAAATGGGGCGGTGATCATCGAGGCGTCGTTGACGGGAAGCGGGGTTCGGCTTCTGCCGTTTCACAGAATTCGGCCAGCACCAAAGTTTTGGTCCAAGATGTCGTTTTGAATTCGTCCGGGTATTTGACGTTTACTGTCGTGCAGTCGACAGGGCGGCCGGTGGTTGGCAATCCGATTGCCGTGTTGGCGGGATCCGTTCAGGTTGCCGCAGCGAAGACGAATGCAAAAGGTCAAGTTCGCATTTCTGGCTTGAAGCCCGGCCTACACGTCTTTCAAACCGGATATACAAAATCGATGGTTCGCCTTTGGCCTGCTGGGGCCGCACCGCCTCAAGCAGTGAAGGATCCTGCGATTGTGGATGCTTCGGATCTTGTGCGAGGTCAGTATGGCTATGGGCCTCCGATGGCACCAGGGCTTGTGGCTGCAACTGTTACGGCATTGGGAGTTGGGGCAGTCGTGATTGGTAAAAGCTCGGGCAGCGAAAGTTCGGTGGCCGTTGATCCGGCAAGTCCTTAGTTGTCTGTGGGGATTGGCCTTGTCTGTGGAATCCCGATCGTTTTCAGGCACAAACTTGAGGGCTCAGCGATTGGGGTGCCTTTGCTTGTGGTTCGCTTCACGCCAACGTCAGATAAGCCAGTAGGCCTGTTTGGTAAGCAGCCAGAGAGACGGTAACGGGAAGAGTTTTGCGGCTTGATGTTTTCCAGAGGTAAATCAGTACCGACAGTACGGTGAGTGTGCCGGCGAGCTTGGCTCGAACAAAGATGCTGATGCCTCCGCCTGCGATATTCAACAGCCAGCGGCCGAGGGGATTTTCTTCCATTTGTCCGATCGTGCTTGCATGTTTGATGATCAGGTGAGTGTCGTACAGGGATACTCCGACGATGATTGCGCACAGGATTGGAAACCAGTAAGTCTTGATGGTGGTCATGTTCTTGAATCCTAAATGGTGCCCTTCAGAAACACGGCATTCGTTTCTGAATATGTAACTCACAACAAGCATGAATCTCGGGTGTTCAACCAGCTTGGTTGCTGCATTGTTCTGTGGGCATAGCAACGGTCGTGCCAACCGTTTTCGAGTTCACTAAAGGTTCATCGATGTTCGGGTTTGCTGAGTTTTTCTGCACAGAAAGCTGGGGTTTTCCAGTGCGAAATGAGTTGAGAAATCCGCAGGGTCTGCACAACTAATTTCAAGAGTCGCGCGGCAGTTGCTTGTTTGGTTGACACCTGAACAGCGGTGTTTGGTCGTTGTGATCGAGTGGGTTGCACTGCAATGTGGCAGCTTGCCTGTCGATTAAGCTTTCGGCTCGGCTGTGGTTTCTAGGCCGTGCCGCGCGGTGTCTGTGAACAGCCGAAAGTGGACGGCGGTTGTGTTTCAGTGAACTCGATGTGCTGAATCGGGTGGCGTGTATGCTTAAAGAAGTGTGTGGCGCAACAGTTGGCCAGCGAAGCCTGTTTCTGATTCCTTGCGGGTGCGGCTAAAAGATCCGGCGTGTTCGGCAGTCGGCTTGGCCGTTTTTAGCTGAATCTCTGCGGGTTGAAGAGCGGCTGCCGCGGCTGAGCTGTCTGGTGGCTGTCCGGCGACTGTGGTAGCATCTCTTGACGAATAAGCGGCGGTGACGTGAGCGGATGATTCTCTGTTGGGGTGCTGGCTGCTTGGTGGAACTTTTTATTTGTGATGAAAGGTCGAGCGCGTGGAAGAAGTCCTGGATAGCTTTGAAATTACATGGCACGGGAATGTGGCCGTTGTTGTGCCTGCTCGAGCTGTAGAATCGTTGAACTGGGATCTGGTAGAACAGGCAGCAGATATCATCATGGAGCCGTTGTCGACCGCCGAAGTTCCTTTGGTGGTGGTCGATTTGAAAGACGTTGGTTATTTCGGGTCGGTCTTCTTGGCTTTGCTGCTGAGATGCCACAAGTTTTTGAAGCGTCGCGGTGGTGAATTGGTTCTTTGTGGTTTGAGCGAGTCTGCTCGTGAGCTCCTAAAAATCACGGCTCTGGACACGATTTGGGCCATCTATGATTCTCGGGCAGAAGCGATGCAGGCGATTGACGGTTGACGGTGGACCGTACGATGTGATTGATACTTTGCATTGATCAGTGATCATCGTCAGGTCAAAGTCATTTTGCACGTCGAGAGTTTTCGATGCGACGGGTTTCTGTCACGTTTGGGGCATGGTTGGAAAAGGGAGAATCCTTTTCAGGCCGTCATTACGGGCAAGTCGTCGCGGCAAGTCGTCACGGGGATGTTGAAGAGGGCTGGCGAATACCGTGGGTGACGTTCTGTTTCGTTGCTTGGGAAATCGTGCTGTTTATTTCAGATAGAGAAAAACTGTTCTAGGGAAAGAATTTGATGTCGAAGCGAAAGCACCGAACTCATCCACGAGATTCTGAAGCCGAAGTTCTTGAACACGTTTCGGAATTGCACCAGCATTCGGAATTGATCGATGAAATCAAAGCGACGGCTGATCTGTTGAATTCAGATGGAGCGACTCGGGGCGACCTGAAGATTCTATCAAGGGCTCTCAGAGAACTGCGTTACGCCTTTAAGGTGTTTACTCCTTACCGTCGCAATCGCAAAGTCACTGTCTTCGGCAGTGCTCGGACCAAGCCGGGTTCGCCCGATTGGGAGCAAGCATCGAAGTTTGGCAAGCTGATGGCCGAGGAAGGCTGGATGGTTGTGACGGGTGCGGGCGGAGGCATCATGGAAGCGGCTCATGAAGGCAGCGGCCGTGACATGGCGATGGGGTTGAATATTCTGTTGCCCTTCGAGCAGGAAGCCAATCCCATCATTAATGGTTCCGACAAGTTAGTGAACCTGAAATACTTTTTCACTCGCAAGTTGCTGTTCGTGAAAGAAGTTCATGCAGTTGTGAGTTGCCCCGGAGGTTTTGGAACTCAAGATGAAGCCTTTGAGACTTTGACGTTGGTGCAGACTGGCAAACGCGACTTAATGCCCATGGTGTTCTTAGATTCTCCGGGCGGAACGTATTGGAAAAGCTGGCTGGAATACATCAACAAAGAGCTGCTGGAATCTGGAATGATCAGCCCCGGGGACCTGAACTTGTTCAAGGTCACTGACGACGCTGAAGAGGCTGTTGATGAAGTGCTGAACTTTTACAGCGTCTATAACAGCATGAGATTTGTGCGCGATAAGTTGGTCCTAAGACTGCACTGCGAACCCGATGACCAGATGGTCGAACGCTTGAACGACGAATTTGGCGACATCGTGGAGTCTGGGAAGATTGAAAAAACGGGTCCTCATAGTCTCGAAAAAGACGATGCTCATTTAGCTCAATTACCTCGGCTGCAATTGCACTTTAATCGCCGAGCTGTCGGTCGATTAAGAGCCATGGTGGATGTGTTAAATTCGTCGCTGTGTAGTAATCCGACCATGGAAGCCGCGCCGGAATAGTGGAGACGGAATCACCGAACCAGAATCGTCGGACGACTTTTAGGGCTTTGCCGAGTGTTCGGTGTCAGTGTTCGGTGTCAGTGTTCGGTGTTAAGTTTTGGTGTCAATTTTCGGTGTCAATTTTCGGGGCCGAAGCTAATCAGGCCTTGGTTTTGGCTTTGGTGAAAACGAGATGATGGGCAAGACGTCATTCAGTGAAAGCTGAATGACGTTTTGGCTCAGAGAGCGTCAAGAAAAATTCTCTATATAGATCACTTCAAATGATGAATCGTCTGCCAGACTTTCCTCTTGTTGACGAAGCTTATAGTTCTGAAAGCTTTCAGCGGCAGAGCCAATCGTGGGCGAAGGTTTTGCATCAACATCTTGAAGCCGTGATGCAAGGGCAGTCTCAGGCTTTGAACTGGCAGGATCCCCGTGAGGGAGTCGCGTTGGCGGAAGCCACGCTGACAGAATCCGCCGATCACAAATCGATTGCAGAACGATTCCAGTCGTTGATGTCGACGATGTTGGATCACACCCAGAATTTGCATCACCCAGGATATGTGGGGCATCAGGTTCCAGCCAGTATGCCGGCCGCAGGTCTATTTGACGCTGTCGGTTCCATCACCAATCAGCCGATGGCAATTTATGAAATGGGCCCTTGGGCCACCGCTGTTGAACACGGGTTGTTGAGGAAGCTTGCGCAGCTTGTTGGTTGGGATCCTGATACTTCGTCTGGCTTGCTGACTCATGGAGGTTCTTTAGCCAACTTGACCGCGTTGTTGACTGCTCGCAACATTGCCTTTCCGAAGAGTTGGCAAGATGGCTGCCCCTCGAATGCCGTCATTGTCGCTCATGCAGAATCTCATTACTGCGTTTCGCGATCGGCCGGAATTTTGGGCATGGGGACTCGGCAAGTTCGTTCGGTGCCGCTGGACGAAAATCGCCGAATGGATCCGGTGGCGCTGCAGGCTGTCTTGGAGCAATGTGCTGCGAATTCAGAAAAAGTGATCGCCGTTGTGGCAGTTGCCTGTGCGACTCCGATTGGAGCGTTTGATCGACTGCCGGCGATTGCCGATGTGTGTGAACGCTTCAAAGTTTGGATGCATGTCGACGCGGCTCATGGTGGAGGCGTTTTAATGAGCGATACTCATCGACATCTTGCAGAAGGAATTGATCGAGCTGACAGTGTTGTTTGGGATGCTCATAAGATGCTGTTTGTTCCTGCATTGTGCGCTGCCGTGTTGTATCGCGAAAGCAACCATCAGTTTGCCGCCTTTCAGCAGAATGCTCCGTATCTATTCAATTCCGATGACTCAAATTTGGCGGCTTACGATAGCGGGATTCGCACGGTCGAGTGCACCAAACGATCGTGCGGGTTTGGGCTGTGGGGGGCATGGAGCTTATACGGTCGAGAAGTCTTTGAGCAGATCATCGACAAGGTGTTTGCCTTGGCTGCGATTGTTTCAGACGAACTCGATTCCGCCGATGATTTTGAGCGCCCGTTTCATCGAGACGCCAACATTATTGTGTATCGCCACTTGCCAGATGCGGTTCAGAGCATGGCTGTGGAAGATCAGAATCGGTTTCAGTTTCAGTTGCGAGAGCGGTTGGTGAAGAGCGGAGAATTCTACATCGTGCAGACAGTCATTGACGATGTGGCCTACCTAAGAATGGTGGTGATGAATCCCATGACCACGGTGGAAGGTTTAACTGGTTTGCTGGACACGCTTCGAAAGCTGGGGCAACAGTTATTGCACAGTCCCGAGTTCCAGCTTTCTGCGTCTGAATCTTAATCGTTCCAACGGTTCGCATTTGGGCAAGATGTCGATCGGAAATGCGCGCAAGAAAAAAGGCTTCGAAAGATGCACGGGCGACGACGGGCCATCGTCGTTTGTCTTGTCACAGAATGCGACAAGTCTGCCAGTGTTTTATCTTCACGAAGCCATCGAGAAATTGTCGTACAGGCGATTTCCTGCACGCCAAGATCGTGTTTCCTTTGGCGTCTTTAATCACGCCAAGCTGATTACTCGCCTGCCACTTCTTCGTCTTCGTGGTGCATTCGATACACGGTCAATGTGCCGGCTTGGTATCGAGGAAGATCGACGTGAAAACTATCCGATTCTTCTGCTTCTTTCAGTGCTTCAGTAATGTGCTCTGGAGTAGAAGATTTTTCGTGCAGTCCACTGATGGCAATGTGGCGACCATTCATGCCAACTGAGAACATGCTGGTGCACACATTCAAAACTTCCTGCAGGTTTTCTCGAATGTTATCCGGGATGATCTGCTTGTCTGCTGACTCTTTCGCGACAGCTGGCGGGATCACGGTGAGAGCGGCTCCAAGGCCGTTGGCCAGTGCATAGTCGATGGCGATTAAGTACCGCAGTTGGCCATCCGGCTCGCTGTATTCTGCGACAACGTATTGCTCGCTGCTGTCCGAGTTCTTCGTTTCCTTAACCATGATGTCCGTGCCAAAAAGCGAACAGAAAAAGGTTTCGATTTCTGAGTTGGTTGGCATCAAGACGCATTCGGTAGTCATAGCTGTTGCTTTCTAGGTCGCGGCAGCGCCGCTTGAGGTGGGATTCAAATTGGTGATGCACGTCGATGTGCAAACGGTTCGGTCTTACGGTCTCTTCAGGGTTGATTCGATTGGGGTGAGCCGCCCTTAGCTTGGTCTTGGCGAAAGGCAACTTCGTCGTGTTGCACTGGGGAAGTGCTGTTGGTTCAGGTCTGTTTGGTGTCGACATCAGTATCAGCGACCATTGTCTTGATGGCCGCTGATGCTGTAGCCGAGTTGCTTGCAGTGTCGTGCTGAATGCGATGTTGTATCGAGGCGTTTGGCAGACAGCTGAATGTCGAAATGACTGATCCTCAACAGGCCTACTCGGTAAGCCAAGAGAACGCAGGTTTAGCCGACGATGATGGATTCAAGGTGTTGTGAAAACATGTCAGGAGTAAACGGCTTGCAGATCACAAATGATGCTCCGTTTTCCTTGGCTTGATCTCGGTTTTCAACACTTGCTTCTGAAGTGATAAAGCCGAAAGGAATGTCAACGCCTTTTTCGCGAAGTGCAGCCAAGAATTCTTGGCCATTCATTTCTGGCATGTTGAAGTCTGAGAGGACAAGGTCAGGATTTTCAGCTTCGACTTGTTCCAAGCCAATGGCTCCGTTTTCAGCTTCGACAATTTCGTGTCCTGAAAAGCCGGCTTGGTTTAAAGTTCGGCGAACAATCATTCGCATCGCTTTGCTGTCGTCAACGATCAAAATTTTCATCGTACTATCCTGCTGATCTAAATTTGGGGAATTGAAGTGTGTGAGTTTGGCGAACCGAAACCAGCACATTTCGATGTGATTTCCAAGGCGTTTTACTGGCCGCATTGTTTGGCCGCTTGGGCAATGAAAATCTAGGTTGAGATTTACGGTCGGGCTGACAAATGGGTTTGAATTTTGATTCGCCGCAAGCTGCGCTGCATTAAATGAACGTTCGTGTGTCCAGTTTCGGTAACATGCGGTGCGTTATCTGGTGGTAAACCCCGAATCGGTGACAGCTAGACTTCGCAGTTACCCGTGTCTTTCCATCGGAATTTGTCTAAACTGCTGGCTGTGAGACTTGGAACAGATTTCGACACAAAGATTGTGCGTCCAGCAGACAGGAGTAAGCTCAACGATGGCTCGCGAATTAATCATCACGATGACCGCAGCAAACCGGATGGGAATACTGTCTGCGGTGACTCGAGCCATGTCTGATCTTGGGGCTGACTTGTACGAAGCCAGCCAGACGGTGGTTCGTGGCTACTTCACGATGATTTTTAGTGCTCAGTTTCCCGACAAGCTGTCCAATGATGTGATCTCGGAACATCTTTCTGATGCTGGGCGTCCATTCGATATCGAAGTGTCGATCAAAGATGCGCCAGAGGCAGGGAAGTCGGAAACATTGACTTTGCAATCCATTCACGCTCTTCGACTTGGCGGCGAAAATCGTCCGGGGCTGTTGCGAGATTTATCGACTGCCATGGCAAAGCAAGAGGTTGATATTTTGGGGATGCGAGCCGTGCAGACCGTTGATGGTGGATTCGAAATGCACCTGAAAGTTTCGGTCGATCCTGAAGGCGGGATTGAGCGTTTGCTGGGTGCGGCAAATCGACTGGGTGAAAGCGACGGGTTTTCTGCGAACCTTGCTGACTGATCACAGACCTTTGACCAAGCCCAGGTGCTGGGCAACGTTTAAGAAACAGAGACTGTTGATTGGCTGATCACGAAAGAAGCGGAAGAAGTGAGCATGTTCAAACTGAATCTTAATCTCACCCAGACACTCCACGATTTGCTTCCCAGCATTTTGGCGGTGTTTGTCTTCGTGGGATTTTCTGGTGCAACGATGGCTCAGCTAAAGCTGAAGCTTGATTTGGATTTGGAAATAAATCAGGTGCCTGAGGGCCTTCCCATCTTTCCGATTCAAAGAGCAGTTGGTGGTCAGCGAATTCAGATTCTGCCAGGCCAAACGGCTTCTGAAGCACCGATAACAAAAGGTATCTCTTTACCGGCTCAGCAAAAGGCTTCACCGGAAGAGCTTGACCAGTTAGCAATCGACTTGGCTGCTGTTTCCTTCAAAGTTCGCAAAGCGGCTTCGCAGCGGTTGAAGACTTTGACGACACAAGACATGGGGAAGTTGGCGACGGCGCTGATGGAGTCTCCGAGTGCCGAGGCTTTGATTCGAGTTCATGCTGAATTGGAAATGCGGTATCAGGCGGAATCCAAAGCCGACCAACTTCAAGCTTCTCGGCTGCTGGAAATGAAGGCTCAGGAAAATCGATTGATCTCAGCCGACCCTGCGAATCACAGCTTGACCAAGCATTGGAAAACACGAGTCGATGTTGCCTTTTCTGAGCTAGAGGCGATGGGGGCGATCGTGAAGAATGGCCACTTTTCAAATCCTCAGTCGAGAGTTGGTCGGCAGGGTTCTAAGCCCGCGATTCAAATTTTGATGACCAGAGCATGGTCTGGCGGAGACAAGGGGTTGGAAGTTTTTCGGCGGCTCAAACTGTTAACTGGCCCGATCACGCAAGAGCTTAATGGCTTGGGAGTTTACTTGCTTACCGGTCATCCGTTGTCGAGCGAACAGGAAAGTCGATTGATCGACATTGTTGGATCGAACCGCATCCAGTACCGCTCGGTCGTGGCTTTGGGCATTACGTATCATCCGATGACTCAAGGGCTGTTTGAAGGTGTTTTGATTCGCGGAGTATCCAAGGGGGGATCGGCAGACAAAGCGGGATTGGAGCCAGGCGATTTTCTGTTGGCCATGTATGCTCCGGGAGAAAAAGTGATCCCCATGAAATACGATCCCGACAGTTGGAGAACCTTTCGCCGCCCTGCTCCAGCTTTGCCGGAAGGGATGAAACCTGAAAAAGTGGATGGTTCAGATAATGGTTCGAATCCCAATCGGCTGACCGACTTTGATCAACTGGTGGATCGTTTGAAGTTGTACCAGCCGGGCGACAAGGTCAAACTTCAGGTCGTGAAGAACTTCAGTATGGTTCAAACGTGGCGGCCGTTACCAAAATCGGACGACTTGGGTGAAGCGGAAAAGGAGCAGGCAGAGATAGCGAAAGTGATTGAAGTTGATGTCGAACTGATTGGCTGGGCCGACCTTCCCATGGTTCCGTAACGTGCGAGTGGCTGACTGCCACGTTGAGCGTCATGTGTAACCGGACATCAACGAGCATTGCCACGACAGGCTCGCACCAGGATTGGTGTCGTCGTCCGTTCAGCGTTCTTTCCTTTTTTCGTGAGCATCTATTTCGCCATGGACCCGCAGCTAAAGCTTCAGGAACTCTTGGATTCTGTCGTCACTGATATTGCTGATCGTGAACGCATTGTGAAAGCGATTGGTGAGACGACGTCGGCGACAGTTTCGATGGAACAGACGTCTCAGATTGCTGGAGCTGAGGTTGATTTAGGGCGAGCCGTTCGATGTGGTTTTCCGGAAGTTGTTTATGCAGAGGGGAAGCCGGCCCAACTTGTTGTTGACGTTTTTCGAAGTCAACAAGCAGTGGGCCAATCGTCTTTGGCGACTCGAGTTTCCAGCGAGCAAGCGGCCGCCATCCAGCAGGCTTTTCCAGATGCGATTTATCATCCGGCTGCTCGAACTGTCCGGCGTTCGGTATCGGAGCAATCAAACGAGGCAAACCTAGAACCGGCCGTCGCTGTTGTGACGGCCGGTAGTTGCGACCTTCCGGTCGCCGCAGAAGCCATGGAGACTTTGGCGTGGATGGGGGTTGCTGCGAGGTTGATCGAAGACGTTGGAGTTGCAGGGCCTCAACGCTTGCTAAGTCATGTCCCCATGCTGCAGAAGATGAAGTGCATTGTTTGCGTTGCTGGTATGGAGGCCGCATTGCCTTCGGTTCTTGGAGGTCACGTGAACTGCCCTGTGATTGGCGTGCCCACGTCGGTCGGATATGGAGCTTCGTTTATGGGTTTGGCGGCCTTGCTTTCGATGTTGAACTGTTGCGCGTCGAACGTTGTGACTGTAAACATTGACGGTGGTTTTCGAGGTGGGTATGTGGCGGGAATGATCGCTTCGGGTCAAAATGCCCTCGCATAGAAACCGCAACCGATTTGGCAATAGGGAGGTCGTGACTTGGTGTCTTTCAGGCAGCGCGATGGGCTCAAAGTTTGTGGCATGCCAGAGAGTGCGTGAACGACAGAACTGATTTGTGCGTACTTTGCCGTCGTCGCGTCACGGGTGCTGTTACTGCTTTTGGTACCCCAAGCGACGGTTTCGCACCAGAATTTCTTGAAATTGCCATTCATTTGGCGGGTTGTTTCATCCGCTGTATCCTGCGGTCCGTTATCGATTATCAGTAAGCAACAGCGGCAGAGATGTCGCCCAACCGTCCGAATCGGGAATTTCATGGATTCTGCTGTCGATTCCAGTCAGTCATTCGATGCCATCGCAGATGCGGTGTCTCGCTTGTTCCAAGGTTTGCAGACTCTACAGTCAGCCGCTTCCTTCCTTCAGCCAACCCGTCTGGAGGGGCAGGAATGGTTCGAGCTGCTGCGTCAAAAGCTGGTGCCTCAACTTGGAGGAGACCCTTGGCTGGTGGCGGCGGTTGTTGGAGGGACCAATATTGGCAAGAGCGTGACGTTTAATCATTTGGCTGGCTTGAAAGCCAGCAGCACGAGTCCGATGGCATCTGGCACGAAGCACCCGGTTTGCCTTGTGCCTGACGGATTTTCTGAACGCCACGACTTGCAGTCCATTTTCCCCGACTTTCAACTTCACGAATGGACCACAGCTGAATCAGCGTTGGAAGAAACGGATCAGCATGATTTATTTTGGAGACCCGCTCCAGAATTGCCTTCGACTTTGCTGGTTTTGGATACTCCGGATATCGACAGTGCCGCTCGAATCAATTGGGTTCGAGCTGATTCGGTTCGACGTAGCGCCGACGTTTTGATTGCTGTGTTGACTCAGCAGAAATACAACGACGCTGTGGTGAAAGAATTTTTCCGTAAGGCGGGTGCTGAAGGAAAGTCGGTCATGATTGTCTTCAATCAGTGTCTTCTGCCTGAAGATGAGGAGTATTGGCCGAAGTGGGTTGGCACTTTCTGTGAAGAAACGGGCATCGACCCCGATGCCGTTTATTTGGTTCCCAATGATCGCCGCGCGGCCGACGAGCTTCGGCTTCCATTTTACGAACGCCCTTGGCCTGTTTCGGATCAATGGAATGCGCAAGAAGCTGAAGCCTATCAACAGGCCAGAAATCTCAAAGAAGATTTGTCGGCACTGAAGTTTCGTGAAATCAGATTGCGAACATTGCGAGGTTCTCTGTTACGAGTTCTGCAAGATGATGATGGGGCTGAAACTTGGCTGAAGTCATTGAAGCTATCCAGTAAAGAGCTGACTGAATCCTTCGACCAGTTGTCTCAAGAAACCGTCTTGCGAATTCGTGACTGGCCTTCAGCTTCGAATAGTTTGTTTGTGGAAGAAATTCGAGGGTGGTGGAAAGTTCGCCAGCACGGTTGGGCGAAGCGAATCAATGGTGTGTACGACACGATTAATGCTGGCGTACTTTGGCCGTTTAAGGCGGCTCGAAATGCGATCCAGGGCGAGCCGGTTCCTGCGATTGTTAAGTATCGAGAATCCGAATGGCAGGCCATTCTCACTACGGTTGAAGAGCTGTTCGAAAAGCTTCGCTGGATGGCGGATAACGGAAATCGAATGGTGCGGCCTCGAGTCGAATCGATCTTAGAAAATTGCAAGCTGTCGGATTTGCTTTTGTTGCTTCAGAACAAACACAACGAAGTCGATTTCGAACATGAACTGAAGGATACGGTCAATCAGCAACTGGAAGCCTTCAGTGTTGACAGTCCTGAGCTTTTCAAAATGTATCGGCAGTTAAACAACGTGACGGCCGTGGTTCGCCCGATGGCCAGTGTGGTGCTGTTTAGTTTTGGAATGGGGCCCGCTGGTGAAGCAGTGGCTCCGATGGTTGCCAGTACGGCTGCCAATATGGTGGTTCATGTGGCCACAGATGTGGCGGGAGGCACAGCGGCGGTTGTGGCAGGAGACACGGCTTTGTCGACTGCCGCCGGGAAAAGCTCGGGGAGTTTGGAAGCTCTGTTTTATGGGCTGCAAAGTCAGTTTACGGAACGCCGAGTTGCGTGGTTAACTGATTTGATCCATACCGAATTATTGGGCTCTTTAATTGAAGATATGCATGGCGCCGCCGATCTTCCGACCAGTGAAGACTACTTGGCTGTGAAGACGGCCATCGATGAACTGCGTTTCATGACCAGTCGTCTGAAGGAGACAGCATGAAGGATCAAGATCAACTCGAGCAGATCGCGTTGCTGGCCGAAGTGGATGATCTCACCGACGGCTTGAAGGCGTGGATTGCAGATTGCCCAGCTTGGGAACCGGCTCGAAAGGCTCGTTCGCTTGTCAGTCATCTTTTAGACCGAGTCGCTACGTTGCGCATTCGTTTGGAATCTCCGTTAGTCGTGGCGACATTTGGAGGCACGGGAACCGGCAAAAGCAGTTTAGTGAATGCTTTAGTTGGACAAGAAGTGTCTACTGCAGGCCGCCAGCGTCCGACCACGACGATTCCCGTGTTGCTGCTGCATCCAGACATTCCGATTGATGCAATCGGTTTGGATCCGGACGACTTTCATGTGAAGCGGATTGATTCCGAAATCCTTCGCGACATCGTTGTGATTGATTGCCCTGACCCAGATACAAGTGAAACGGCTGAGGCTGGAACAAACTTGGCGTTGCTTCGCAGCATTGTTCCAAAATGTGATGTGTTGTTGTACACGTCGACTCAGCAGAAATATAAAAACGCGGCCGTCATCGATGAATTGGCCGATGTTGCTGCTGGTTGCCGACTGGTGTTTGTGCAGACTCATGCGGACCTTGATTCAGACATTCGAGACGACTGGGCCGACTTTCTGTCGTCGAAGTATGACGTACCTGAAATGTTCTTTGTTGATTCTCGAACTGCTTATCAACAGCAGCAAGCTGGGACAACTGTGACAGGTGATTTTGCACGTTTGCAGTCTCTGTTAAGTACTCAGCTAGGAGTTGCTCGTCGAGTCGCTATTCGCAGAGCGAACTTGATCGATTTGCTTCAAGAAGCATTGACGGTGTGTCGTGCAAACTACGACGACAGCTTGTCAGCGGTGAAAGAACTGGCCGACCGGTTGGATGCTCAGAGAAAAGAAATTCGTGACTCACTAAAACGCCAACTGTGTGACGAGCTCTTGGCGAACCAAACTTTGTGGGAACGCCGCATGCTAAGCAGCGTGGCGGACAAGTGGGGAGTCAGTCCGTTTAGCACGGTGCTAAGATTCTACAACGGGCTGGGTTCGTTTATCGCTTCCTTCACCTTCTTTCGAGCGCGAACGTCGGCTCAGATGGCACTGATTGGAGCCGTCCAGGGAGCTCGCTGGATGAAAGGCAAGGTGGCCGAGCAAGATGCGGAAAGCAGTTTGGCTCGAGTCAGTACATTTGGAGTCAGCGATGGTGAACTGCAGAAGAGTCGCATGTTGGTTTCCGAAAGTGTGCGAGTGGCTGAAATTGATCCAACGGCGATGTTGGATCGAGGAGACTTGTCGGGGCTAAGAAAGCAAGCCGCCACTTTGGAAGATGAATTCCTTGGCGATGCGACTCGAGTCATCGATCAAACCATTGAAGAGCTTGCCCAAAAGAATTCTCAACCGTCTATTCGCTATGTCTTTGAAGTTTTGTTCTTGGCCTATTTGGTTTTGATTCTGGGGCGAGTTGGAATCAACTTTTTCTGGTCCATGTTTCTAAAACCGATTTTCAGCAGCGACGCTGTCGATGCGAAGCTGCTCACCATCGATTTTTATATTCCCGCGTTGATCTTCCTGATCATCTGGTCTGTGATTTTAGTGACCGCCTTTTCGGCTCGCCTTCGTAAAGGCTTAAAGGGGCGGATCGAACAGTTCGCGGAATCCACGGCCGATTCTCAATTGCTGCATGGTTTGTTTCCGGGTGTTGAATCGACGTGTGAACAGATTTCCAAGGACGATCAAAAACTGACATCTTTGTTGAATCAAACGACCAATTTTCGGAATGATTTAGCGGACCCAACGGCCGGTTTTTTGGGAAGCCAAAAGGGAGCTTGAATGTTGTCGCAAGGCGGCTGGAAAAATTGCTTTGTTTCCCTCGTCGTCTGTGATCACGGGGGAAGCGACTGAAGCAGACCGCGAGGGGAGCATGCTCTGCGGACTTCTGGAAGTGTTTTTGACAGCCATCTTTCCGAGCTCGGTATCGACTGGTGCCCCCGCAATGTCGTTGATCGAAGAGCTTCTTGTGATCAACAGGGTCTGAAAGAAGACATTGCAGACTTGTTTTTTTGCCATTCCGTAGACGAAAATCAAAGCCTGACGGGTTTTGTTCGAACAACCTGTGAGCCACTGCGTGGGTTCAACGTTCTTCTACAAACCCGTTCCCGCCCTACCCCACCCCACCCCAACCAGCACAAGGTGACTTGATGATGTCTCGCCTTTTTCGAACCGCCACTCGACGATTGATTTTGACGGCAATGCTTTGTGCCGTTGGTTTTGTTGGGATCGATCTGTGTCCCACGGCGAGTGGTCAGATGACCGGCAAGATGGCTGGTAAGCCGATCGGAGTCGGCTATATGAAAAACTTGACAGAAGCTTCCGCGTTCAACTACATGAAGAAGCTAACGTCACGAATGAATTTTGATTCATCTCTCTTCGAGACAGCACCATCGGATGAAGATATCAAGAAGATGGTGCCTCAGGTCGACGAGCAAATTACCGGTCAGGCTTGGTATATGGTGCAAGGGATGATTCCAAGTTTCGATTTGATCTTCTTTCGAAAAGTGGCTGATGTTGCAGATGCAAAACGAATGCTGAATGCAAGAGGCAAGTCACAGGGAGGATCGAATATGGAATCGAAAGTAGAGGATGAAGGCGAAGATCGCTATCGATTTGTTCGCAGCTGGTCCAATGAATTTTCTGCACCCAATCAGTCAGCTCAAGAATACGTTGATCAGCAAAATGAAAATCAGGCGGACATGGTGAGTGGGTCACGCAGTCGCACAAGCTATTCCGTGGTAGAAACGGATGGCAAGCAGATGGTCAAGCAAACCACTAGCTGGGAAGAACGATATCGGTTTTATGACAACATGCTGTTTAGTGGCAGCCGAGACGATCTTTTCGAGATGGAATTGCCTAGTTCAAAGGAATTGGTGCGAGGTGTTCAAGGTGGCAAAGACATGGGGGTCGATGCTTACTTCGATCGAATTCCAGCTGGCATCAAAACTTTGGGCTGGAATATGTTGAATTCCACTGCTGGCACAATGATGCAGCAGCAGGACGACGAAGAAACGACTCAGGCAAACGTCCGGAGTACGTCGATTCAGCTTGGCCTGGACGTCGTGAAAGCGTTGATGTTTGATGTTCAAGAGGCTCATGGTTGGCTTCGCTTTGCGAATGAAGAAGATCAATCGATTCGAGGGCAGTTGCTGTTTGAGACTCGACGCAATGCGGAACTGGAAGAGCAGTTGGAAACGGCGTCCTCTGGCATCAGTCGGTTTGCTCCGATTCTTCGAGACGAAGCTGTGGCCACGATTCATACGTGCATCACGTTGCCTGAAGCGTCTCCCATGTTTCAAGCTGTTGCTGCTTGGTTGCCGGGATACGTTGAGCAAGAACTGACGTCTGATGCGACGGCCGTTCTGGCAGCTTCTAAGCTGGCCTTGACGTTAAGTGATCTTGCCGACACTCCAACGCTTGAACTTTGTATGAAAGCGGGATGGTCCGAGGCATCTGATGGAGTATTTTATGGGGGGCTTCGAATTGGGAGTAACGAAGGGCTGATTCAGGCTGTTGTGACTTTGTTGCAGTCGACTGATCCTCCGGATGGATTGATGGAGCTATCTGAAATCGACGGTTTGTCGGTTTTGCACTTCAAAATTCCGCAGAACGAACAACGGCAAATTGCCGAGGCTTCTGGCTTACAGTTATCGGATATCTATGTGACTCAAGGAGCATCATGCCTTTGGTTTGCGATTGGTAACGAAAACGCATTACAGATGGTGAAGTCATGCATTGCTCGTTGTGAATCAGGCGGAGCGGCTGGTCGAGCACCTTTGGTGACAGCAGAAGTCGATGGTGAAGCCTGGCTGGCGTTGCCTCAGGATGATCCTGTTGGAATAACCAGTTTGCTGATGTACCTTGATGGCAATGTGGAAGAGTTTCCTCCAAGTCCAATGATGTTTAATTTCGGCAATGGCGGTAAGCCCACTCCTTTGCTGCAACGCTGTATCGATCTCGGTGGGAACCATCGAGCCAGCATGCAGGTAGTCTCTGATCGCAGTGGGTTAAAGATTGACGTCGAACTCGGAGAAGTGATCGGCAACTACCTACTGGTTCGTCAGCTTGATACTCAGAATCGTGCAATGCAAAGCAGTAGAGAACAGGTCCAAGAGGCTCAGGAGGCCAGCAGTCCTAAGGCGGCGAAGTCCAGTGGCAATTAGGAGTCTCCGCCCAGCTGTGCGTGCACTTGTGGGGTTGATTGGGTTCGGTTCCGCTGGTTACTGCGGGGCGTGACGGTGTCTTTCTGATGGTGGGCCAGTGGAAAGTGGGTGTAAAAGGCGACCGATTCGTTTTTGAATTCTGAAACAATTGTCTCAGTTCCAACAGTCCGGCGAAAACGTGATCGTCGCTCGTCAAAAATGGCAGGGATTTCGGTAATCTGCACCCAGTTTCGAATCACCCGAACGGACTTGCACAAGGCAGTCGTGGCGTGGCGATCGATTAAGTTTTGCAAGCGCTGGCCCATTCCACAGAAGAATTTTTGGTATGACTGACATCCACAAGTTGACTCGCAAACTGCAGCGAAAAAACGACTCTAAGATTATTATGTACGTCGGCGACGGACTGGGTGGCCTGCCGATGCAGCCCGGCGGCAAAACGGAATTGGAAACTGCGAAGACTCCAAATCTGGATGCACTCGCGGGGCAAGGTTCACTGGGTATGAGCATTCCCGTTCTACCCGGAATTGCACCTGGCAGTGGTCCGGGGCATTTGGGGCTGTTTGGGTATGATCCTCTCGAATATGACATTGGTCGAGGTGTCTTGGAAGCCTTGGGGATCGATTTTGAACTTGGCCCTGATGACGTGGCCATTCGAGGCAATTTTTGCACGATCGATGGCGACGGAAACATTACGGATCGTCGAGCTGGGCGAATCGGAAATGACGTCGGAGCACCTCTGTGCGAAAAGCTTGCGAAGATTGAAATTCCGGGTGTTGAAGTCTTTGTTCATCACGTGAAAGAATACCGTTTGGTCATTGTGTTCCGAGCAAAAGGTTTGGGCGGCAATGTCGATGATACAGATCCTCAGCGAACAGGCGTGCCTCCGCTGGCGGCAGTAGGGACGGATGATGCATCCAAGAAGACGGCCGAAATTTGCACTGAATTTCTTCGCCAGGCAAAAGACATTCTGAAAGACGATGCTCCTGCCAATTTGCTGACCATGCGGGGGATCGCGAAGATGCCTCCGATTCCAACCTTCGAAGAAGTCTATGGAACTCGGGCCGCTGCGATTGCCGTTTACCCGATGTACCGAGGGCTGGCTCGATTAGTTGGCATGGATGTCTTGGATGCCGGCGCGACTCTGGAATCTCAGATGGATTGTCTTGAAAAGCACTGGGACGATTACGATTTCTTCTTCGTCCACTTCAAGTACACAGACAGTACGGGAGAAGACGGAAACTTCGATGCCAAGGTGCAACGTACAGAGGAACTGGATACGGCGATTCCTCGTATGACAGCGTTGAAGCCAGAAGTCATTGTGGTGACTGGAGACCATAGTACTCCGGCCAAAATGAAAGGGCACAGTGGCCACCCGGTTCCGACGTTGCTGGCTGCAGACAGTTGTCGCTTCGATGGTTCTGCAGAATTCGGTGAATCAGCTTGCCGAGTTGGCGAACTTGGAATCTTTGAATCCAAGTACCTGATGCTGCAAGTTTTGGCTCATGCTGGCCGGCTTGAAAAGTATGGCGCTTAGGCAGATGTTGTGAAGCACGTCCTGTGATCTGACGATCGCTTGCGGGTGTTCTTGACAGGATGAACGGGGGTGACGGGGGGTAACGGGATGGTTGTCTTCTGTCCATTTTCGTTCATCCGTTTAGGTGTATTCACAACACCGTCGCGGCAGTCCAATGATGTAAAGTCTGGATCTTTGTTCAGGGGGTTTCCTGGGCGACCAAAGTCATAGACAACAACCAAAACATGCCAGTGGAAAGTATTCCGCTGGCATGTTTCGTTGATTGTGATCAGGTTGCTGTGACCGTGCTGATTGTGACCAGATTGCTGTGATCAGGCTGCTGTGATTCATGGCCCCGTGCAGATTGGGGGCTTTCGGTTTTATTTGTGATCCGTGCTCACTGCAGTCGCGTAGGCCAGTTCTCCTGTACGGCCGTCGTAGTATTGAAAGATGACTTGTGGATGAGGATAGGCGACCCAGCGGTCTTCACCATCTAACGTCTTGGGCATGTTGAATACGTTGTTCACTTGGACCACGCAGAAGAACGGGTAAAGCCGATCAAGGCGAGGCACGTCGGGAAGCACATAGCTGCTCCATTGAATGTCGCACTCTCGGGGACCAAATGTGAACTTGCCAGTTGCAGGTCGATTGCTTTCGTCCAGGGCGGGAACGTGATTCACGCTGTTATGAGGTCCGCAGCAAAATTCCCAGACGTCGTCGGTCACCTTGACGGCGAAGCTGTTGTGAAGATCACCGGTCATCACAAACACCTTCTTATCTAGCTTTTCCCATTCTGAAATCAGCAGTTCGCGCTCTTCGAAGAAGCCGGTCCAGGCTTCTTCTTTGTTCGCCGCGTCGACTTCGAATCCACCGGCTCCACTATGAGGGATCATGAAGGGGACGGTTGAAATGACAAAGAAAAAATCAGCGTCGCTTTCCTTCATCGACTTCAGCAGCCATTCGCGTTGAGGCTTGCCCAACATGCTGACACCAGATTTATCTCGTTCGCGTACATCGTGCATATCACGATCGCCTCGAGTATCCAAGAAGAAGAATTCGCAATTGGATGCTCGATAGCTTCCGTAGCTTCGTCGTCCGATGCTGTAGCTGATATTTGTGTCATCAACCTTGGCGGGCATGTGTAGCTGCAGAGTGTGTTTGTCGATCACTTTGACGATGTCGTACACATACGAATTTTTGTTGCCGTCGTTGTTGTCGTAGCGAATGTCGTTTACTCCCGCTTCTTTGGTGCCCCAATGAACGTGTAGGTTCAGCATTGTTTTGAGCGGCATTTTTGTGAAGTCGGCTTTGGCGTCGATCAGCAGATCGCTCCCTGCTTTCATCGTGGCTTTGCCAAAGTGAATGCGTTCTTTATGTTGCATCGGATTGGCCCATCCCAAGTAATCGTGCCAAGCATAGGTACCGATGTCTCGGAAGACCGTGCGTCGATGCCGTTTGCCAGCTTCGGACGAACCCCAAATGTCATTCACCAGTTCATGATCGTCGAAGGTGAAAAAGCTGGGCACGTTTCGGTGCCACTTCGCCAATTCGATTCCTCGAGAAAGATACAGCTTGTAGTTTTCCCAGACGCCAACAACTGTGGGCATTACGGCGACGGGTAAAGGCATCGTTTGCAGTCCCAGCGTTAAACGCCATGCTTCGGCCGGATATTCTCGTAGCTCTTCGTAGAGCCAATCGCCGTTCATGATGTGAAAGTGAACTTTGTTGGCCCAATCACGATTTAGGTGTTCATAGGTGGTGGCTTGATGACCGCTACCGTGTAGCGGGTTTTGGTTGGCGCAAGAACCAATTTGAAAACGAAAGTTGTACAAACCGTCTGGATTGTATTTCGCGTTCTGAGTCTGCTGAGAGCTGGGCAGAGTCCGAAACTTTCCCGGTAGGCCGTGAAGTCTGCCGTTGACTTCAATTTGGTAGTGATACAGTGTGTCGGGCTTCAGACCATCGACCGTGACGACTCCCGTGTTGTCGTGTTCGGACGTTGTAACGCCTGCTTCACTGGTTTGTTTCAGCAGTTTCTTTGTTGTTCCGTAGCGAACTTTAAATTCGCCCGCATCAGAAGTCCGCCCCCATACTCGAACAGAATTCGCTGTGGGGTGCCCCAGCATCGGCCCGTGAGTTAACCGAATAGGATCTCGATCCGCCATGGCGTTTGAGCCTTGCAGCAGAAAGGGGATTGAGGCCGCGAAGGCCAAAAGGAACCGTAATGTCTGCATCATAGATCTTTTCCGAAGGGGCAGGATGGAGATTGGGTGTTTGTGGAAATCTGCAGTTCAGACCATAGCGTTTCTAGTCCATCTTCCCAGTGATCGGACGTTTTGGAGGCGCGGTTGGGGACTCGCTCGCAGGACACACGCGCTAACTGGAAGCGCTAGCGGGAAGCGCTAACGGTGCGACGGCGTCAGGAAACGCCAGCGGCCGTTCTTGCCGTTGGCGTGTGATCTCAACATCAAAACTGTGGTTCGAATTCAGGCCTGCCAGGCGTTGTGGATAAATCCGCTGGTTCCGACTGAATAAAATGGGTTGGTTTTGACGATCCTGCTGTTACTAAGGATTCGGTCGGGGGGCTCGATCCTTGGAATCGCCTGCGTTTACGTCACGGCGATGGCCAATCTCACCAGCTTGGGTGATCGTTGGCGCTATCGATTGTGCCCTCGACTTTCAGATTGAGGCTCGATCGTGAAGATCAGACGAAAAGCAAAAACGGGCGTTGTTAGAACGACGTTACTGGCCACCTTTCTGACCGCTGGCTTCTATCTTGTCGCACCCGAGCTGCCTCAAATTGGTGCTTTCGTCACACGCTACTTCTGCAGCCACCCTTTGGAATACATCAGCACGGCGATGTTTTTTACTGGGGTTTCCATTCTGTTGCAGAAAGTCTGGCGACTGCGATCTGAAAATCGCATGCTGGATGAAAGTTCGGAATTCATCGAAGCCAACTTAGAAGTGACGGACTACGAAACTCTCACGTCGCGTTTGGACGAGTGGTGTGCTGATGACGAGCGAGAAAGCAATACGACGTTGATGCACCGGGTCACCGAAGTGATTCGCTATCTGAAGACGAACCGACGAGTTGGCTTAGACGACCACCTGCGTTACTTGGCAGAACTGGCCAGTGATCAACTGCATCAAACCTATGCCACCATTCGAACCATCACGTGGGCGATTCCGATTCTCGGATTCCTCGGAACTGTGATCGGAATCACGATGGCCATTGCAAATGTGACTCCGGAACAGCTGGACACGTCTTTGGGCGAAGTGACGGGCGGACTTGCCGTTGCCTTTGATACTACGGCATTGGCTTTAGGGATGTCCATCGTGATGGTGTTCCTGTCGTTCATGGTCGAACGTTCCGAGCAGCAGATTTTGGGCGAAGTGGAACAGTTTGGAATACAGTCGTTGCTGCCTTGGTTCAGCAAAGCAGAAGAAGCTGAAACTGAAGTGGCCCCGACCGTTGGTCAGAATACGATCAACGAACTTTGGGCCGAGCAAGTGAGCGAACTTCGCGGTGTGTGGACTTCAATGTTGGAAAGTCATTCTGCCGAGCTTGCTCATGGTTTGCAGCGGGAAGTTGAAGCAACGTTGAAGCTGCATTCCTCAGCCGCCGAAGAATCTCGCGATTCCTATTCGGCGGCCTTGCAAGAATCGTCATCTTCGATTGTCTCGCAAACTCATCAAGTGTTGTCTCAGTTTGACGAACGTGTTCAGTCGTGGCAGGACGCGTTACTGCTGACGTCTCAGTCTTCATCCGCTCAAAGTGAGGCAATGCATCAGCTTGGAGCGAAGTTGTTGCGACTTCAGGAATCGGAAGAACGCTTGGCTCAACTTCAGCAGCTGCTGGTAGACAATCTTAAGGCATTGGATGTAGCCAGCACGATGGAGCAAACGGCCAACAGTGTGGCTGCGGCCGTTCACTTGCTCACGGCCCGCACGGACGGCCTTCGCCGAGCCGCCTGATGGACGAACCGCCAGTCGTTGAAATCAGCGAATATTGTGCGGATTGGTTACGAACAGTTGGCAGGTCTTCTTTGCGAATCTTGAGGTAGCTGCGCGGCTACCATGTTGTTTTCAGCCTATTGATGAGTGTTAGCAAGATGGCACGGCGAAATTCACAACAGTCTATTTCGCTGTTCCCGTTTCTGGCAGTGTTAGTCTGCACAATGGGTGCATTGATCCTGCTGTTGCTTGTGACCACCCGAAGAATTCGCCAAGAACAGGCTCGATATACCGCAGCAGTTGATGTTCTGGATGATCTTACCAGTGGCGAATTGGCCGACTCTGAACAAATCAGCAAAGACGATTTTGTGTTGGCGACTGCCGAATTAAGGTCAACTTCGGATGCGATTGAAGCGGTGGAATCCGAATCAGCGGCGCTGTTCCAAGATGACTGGCTGCCGGAAGTAGATGATTCTGCCCAGCAATTGGCAGAATTGAAACAGCAGCTTGAGTCGGCGAAACGTCTTCAAGACGACTTAGTGACTGAAAAGGTAGATTTAGAAAAAGTGCTGCGTGGGCAGGAAGCAGAACTTGTTGTCCTGAACGATCAGATTCAAGAATTGGAAGTAGAACTTCTGACGTCTGGACGAGAAGTTCGGCAGCTGGAAAACGCAGAAACCGAATTGCAGGCGTTGCAGTCTGAGAAGGACGACTTGGAATTGCAGATTGCTCAACGGGAAAAAATGTTGGAAGGCATTCAAGCTGAGCTGGAAGAAAAATCGGCCTTCACAGATGACGCAGAAGCTGTGTTGACGAAACGCGAATCTGCGTTGGTCAGTCTGAGACGGATTGTGGCAAAGTCTTCAGAAAACTTGGCTCAAGAATCCTCTGCGACTTTGCTTGAGTTCACGGGAACGGCTGGTACATCGAAGGTGCCCATTGTCATCAACGTTGACGACAAAGGATTCACGTTTGAACCATCTGGAATCGTGATCACAAAGAAAGATCTGATTGGGTTTCCAGCGAACGACAACCCTTTGTTATCTGGAATTCAAGCTGCAGCCGCTTCTCGTTCAGAAGGTCTGCTGCCCGACGATGCTTATGTCCTGTTACTGGTGCGTCCGACGGGAAGTCTCGGCTTCTATCACATTCAACAGTTGCTCACGAATGCAAATATCCATTTTGGATATGAGCTGCTTGAAGCAGACCAAACGGTAGTCGTGGGAACTCAGAACCCAGAAGAAGTGACGGTTGTGCGTCAAGCGATTTTGGAGGCTTTGAATCGCCGTTCAACACTTTATGGGGCGCTTTTGGCGGCTCAGCAAGACGCTGCGAAACGTAGAGAAAGTGACTGGGATCAACCGCACACTTCGGGTGATGGTAGAGGACAGGTGGCTGCAGGTTCTAGAAGTAGCGACCGTCGAGGAGCCGATGGTCGCACTTTGCAGGAAATGATGGCGTTGGGACGAGTGTATGCGGCTGGTGAGCCTAAGCCCGAACCTAAAGTCCCTCAATATCGCGGGCCAAGTTCAGGCCGTGGCACTTGGTCAGACGGCGGAAGTTCGGTTGCTTCGACAGTTCAAGAGCCCAGGGGTTTCGCACAGCGTCCGCAGGCTGAGGCCGGAAATCAATCAGTTGGTGGTCAGGCAGCCGCGGATGCTTTCGGTGAAAACCAACATCCTTTCGGTCCCGAATCTACTGACGCGACAGGGCAGCTGGCGCAATCTGATGCTGATGGCGGTGATGTTGTTGGTCAGGATTTCAGCCGTGGTGACGAATTGCAACTGTCTGGCGTGCCTGCTGAGATTCGTTCTGACCGTTCGTCGGAATTGTCTGGAAATATGGGTTTGAAGGGTCAACTTTCGCCAGGCCAAATGCCGAACCCCAGTGTTGCCGAGCAGACGTTTGGTGGTGAAATGATCACCGCAGATTCTGCTCGTAATCGAATCAGCCCGGATGTCGACTGGCCTTTTGTTGAGGCCGCACCTCAACCTAAAGGAACCCGCCCAGTCGACCCGGAGCTGCTTTCGAAGTCTACAACCGATGGAACGGCCGATTCCCAGATTGATGGCCCGCAGTTTGGAAGCCCGCAGTTTGATGGCCCTCAGTTTGATGGCCCGCAATTCGCAGATGCGGCTCCGCAATCCGCCTCACGCTTCGATTCATCAGAAGCCGCATTTCAAGAATTCGCGAATCGCTGGCAATCAAACAGTTCTGCTTCTGGACAGCCTCGCGGTGCCAGTACACAGCAGCAGCAGCAGGCGGTTGCCAGAGCCGAACAGAATGATCAAAGCTTGAATTCTGAAGCGGTCCCTTTGGTGAACCCAGTCTTTCCTCCAAGCGAATTTGCTGGTCAGGGTGGCGGTCAACATTCAGCAGGCGGTGGTCCTCCCGTCGATCCCAAGCAATCGTACCTTCAGCAATTTCTTGATGAGGTCGAAAAGCAGCGTTCGCAGAACAAGCCGAACGCCGAGTTGCTGCGATTGCTGCATCGAGCAAAAGGAAACAAGCGTGATGTCTTGTCTGACAACTTGGCGTCTCCATCGTTCGACGAGCGCCAGCCGCCGGAACCCATCGTTGGACGTCGCAAGTCAGTGTCTCAATCGACTCAGCTGCAGCAGCCTACGACTTCACCATCAGCCAATACAAATTCGCCTGCCGCTCAACCTAAGTCTCAACCGGTCTATTATGTGATTCGGATTTACGTAAGCGACAAACAGTTGATTGTGGGACCGTTTCAACCAATTGACGTGACGGGATGGTCTGACGAACGGGTTGCGGACGCAGCGTTTGAAGGAGTCTCCGAGACGATGAAAGACGTGTGGTCAGAACTTCGCGCAGATGCGTTGCCCGCCGTTCGATTTCTATCAGCAGCGGGTTCTCAACAACGTGCCGTGTCGACCAGCCAGCAGCTCAAGGTTTTGGAAGTCCCCACTCGAGCCATGCAGCTTGAAGGTCGAGACCTGAGCGTTGAACAGTTCTTCAGCGACGCACTGCCTCCAACAACTCATTCTTCAGCTGAGCAGAATTCGGCTGACCAACGCTCTGCGAAATCCCCAACTGATTCTCTGCAACAACCCGCCACGACGAATGGTCGGAGGACGTCGATATGAGTCGTAGAAAATCTGATGCTGACCAAGAATTTGGTTCTGATTCTTTTCTGGACATCATCGCCAACATCGTCGGTATTTTGATCATTTTGATTGTGGTCGCTGGTGCCAAGGTTGCTCAACAAGCGGAGTCTCGAGATCCCGTGGCTGTGCAGCTTTCTGAAGGCTTGGACGAAATTCCGAAACTGTTGGCTGACCCGCAGCTGCCATCAGAGCCCGTCGCTGCAACCGTGTTTCCGTGGTCAAATGAATCCAAGGAACTTGTCCCAGATGCTGTCGTGGCACCGAAGGTGAGCGATGAAGAGCTTGACGCGGTGCGTCAAAGGATTGCTAAGCTAGAAGCTGAAAAGATTGAATATCTGAAGCAGGTTGAAGCGTTGACCTTGGGGACTCAAGAAACCTTAGACAGTGTCAAAGCCACGGCTGAAAAGTTGGCTCGCCTACAGGAATCCTACGACAAAGCTGAATCGTCTGAAGAAGATGCTGCATTGCAGTTTGCTTCGTTGGAACGAGAAATTCGAGCAAACAAAAGCACGGTGGCCGACTTAAAGGATGAACTTGAATCGGAAGCAAAGCAGGAAAAACTGTATCGTGGCACGTTGGCGACTTTGGACCAACGGCAAAGTTATGTTCATGACGCATTGAAGCAAGTCAGTTTGGAGACTCGACAACTTCGAGAAGTGCTGAAGGAAAATCAAGACAATACTCCAGAACTTGATTTGCTGAAGCACCGTCTGGCTCCGGTAAGCCGAGCTGTCGCTGAGGAAGAAATTCATTTTCGTTTAGCCGCAGGACGAATTGCTCACGTGCCTTTGGATGGGCTCTTAGAACGGCTGAAGGATCAAGTCTCTGCTCGCCGCAGTTTGGTTGCAAAGTTCCATCGGTACAACGGAGCCGTCGGCCCCGTGCAAGGGTTCCGAATGGAGTACGTGGTTCAACGAGATTCTTTGCCACCATTGAAGGCTCTCGAATACGGCAAGTCGCCATACCGGATCTCAGTCAGCCGTTGGCAAATCCATCCGACGGAGACCTTGGTCGCAGAAACCGTTGAGGATGCTTTGAGATTGGGAAGTCGCTTTCGGCAGATTTTAGAACGCACATATCCAGAAACAGCGATTACGATTTGGCTGTATCCGGACGACTTCGAGCACTTTCATCAATTGCGACAGTTTGCTCACCAGCTGGATCTTCGAGTGGCCGCTCGGCCTTTGCCTGATGGCTTTCCGATTACAGCGTCACCATCTGGAAGCCGCAGTTCGTCTCAATAGAACGGGCCAGACTTTTGACATCGCCTTCGAGTTGATCCCGAGACAGAAGTTCGGTGACGGTTGGTTGAGTGTCCGGCGATTCGCGGAATCATGTCGTCGGATGGCGTGAATCGTCCGTTTTCGGGTGTCAAGGCGTGTTTCTGAGGTTGAAAGCCTGTTTGTTGGCTGTTGTTGGCTTAGCGTCGCTTCGCTATCTTTCGTCCCTAGACGAAACGAATCCGATTGTTTTGGGGCGGTCCTCCAAATTCTCGGTCAGGGATGCCATCATCGCGGCGTCTGTTGATTGACGAGTTTGCAGTGTGTGCGTCGTTCGTCATCACGCGAAATTTAGTATCTCATCCTTATCTGTTGGAAGGCAGCTTCGAAATCATGACAGCCAAAATTACGATCATCGGTTCAGGACCCGCCGGCTGGACGGCTGCCATTTACGCGGCTCGTGCCAACCTTGAACCACTTGTTTATGAAGGTGCGTTCAACGAAGAGAACCGAGTTAAGGGCACTTTGCCGTTAGGCCAGCTGGCTCTCACGACTGAAGTCGAGAACTTTCCCGGATTTCCTTCGGGCAATTTGGCATCCTATATGGACGACTCGATCGACGAAAAGAAACGCAAATACATGGCTCCTCATGCTGGTCACGGAGTATCCGGGCCTGAGCTGATGGAACTGATGCGACAGCAAGCGACGAACTTCGGTTCGAAGATTTTCACGGATGACATCGTGGAAATTGATACGTCTTGCTCGCCATTCAAGTTGAAAAGCTTGGCCGGTGATGAATTCGAAAGTCGCGCGGTCATTATCGCAACGGGTGCTCGAGCCAACTACTTGGGACTTGAATCAGAAGAGCGTTTTAAGAACGCTGGAGTATCCGCATGTGCTGTTTGCGATGGCGCAATGCCTCGATATCGAGACAAGCCATTGGTTGTCATCGGTGGTGGAGACAGCGCGATGGAAGAAGCGAACTTCTTGACGAAGTACGCATCGAAAGTTTACTTGGTTCATCGCCGTGACAGTTTTCGTGCGAGCAAGATCATGGCTGACCGAGCGTTGGCGAATCCAAAAATCGAAGTGAAGTGGAATTCTGTGATCGATGAAGTTCTGGGTGATGATACAGATGGTGTCACGGGAGTCAGGCTTCGCAGTTCAGTCGACGAAGCCAAGACTGAAGAACTGGAAGTGACAGGCTACTTCGCAGCGATTGGCCACACTCCGAACACAGACTTTTTGAAAGGCCAGTTGGATACCAACGATAAGGGCTATGTCAACCTGCCGGTTGCGCATCGTACCAACACCAGTGTCGAAGGCATCTTCGCAGCGGGCGACGTAGCGGATGAGCATTATCGCCAAGCGATCACAGCTGCTGGCACTGGATGTGCGGCTGCTTTGGATGCTGAAAAATGGCTGGTTGAAAAAGGTCTTGAGTAAGCCCTTGTTTTACACGAAGCAATGACGCCAAATTCAAACGC
>JBDWHY010000160.1:0-14621 GCA_039974975.1 Fuerstiella sp.
AGGTCGGCAGCCACTAAAACTGCTTCTCGTTGTCGTTCATGTCGTTCGCTCATTGATGCCCCCTTTTTGCTGTTCGATTCTTGTAATCCAGTCGCCAATCGATCGAACTGAAGCCAGCTTGCGGCAAAAAAAGTATTGGGAACGCCGAGCGTACATGTTTGGGAGTGAACGGTTCGACTGGGGGGGTCACAACGACTATTAGGCGTTGCTTGACTATCAAGAACTGAAAGGTGTTGACTGTTTTCGTATCAAGCGGGCAAGTTAGGAATCTCTTCGATTGGGCCAATCCGGCGTCTGACTTGACGACCTGAAGCTCGCCAGCATGCTGAGAAGACTGCTTGAGAAGATCGCGAGTGACCGGTTCCCACCGCTGGTGAAAACGGTGGGAGCTGGCAACTGATGAAAAATCGAAAAGTGATCATACGTGGATACGGGTCTGGGATTAAACGCCGACGACCTTTCGCCAAGTTTGTGCCATGAGAGCGTGCCCGGCGAGTGTGGGATGAACTCCATCACCGGCCCAGTATTTGGCTTCGGTTCCGGCCGCGATCGCCTCGTCAAACATGGTTTGAAACGGAACCCAAATGGCGTCCGCTGCTTGGGCCACGTCTTTCGCGACGGCTCGACGTTCATCGAATTCGGGATACCAAGAATCTTTGACAGCTCCACAGCGCAATGCAAACGGTTCGCAGATAACTAGAGTGGTGTCGGGCAATGCTTCGATCGTCTTTTTCACCAACGCTGTGAGGCCGGTTTTGTAAGTTTCCACAGTTCCATCGTAGCGACCGTTCATCTTGTGCCAGATGTCGTTGACTCCGACAAGGATGCTGACGACAGCTGGTTTTAGGTCGATACAATCTTTCTTCCATCGCTTGTCAAGATCCGGGACTTTGTGACCACTGATGCCGCGATTATAAACCTTTAATTTTAAGGCGGCATATTCGTTGAGAAGTTCGCTGGCGATCAGCACAGGGTAGCCGTTGCCCAAGGTTCGAGCGTTGTTGGGGTTGGCTTCGCCTTTGCGATCTCGACCAGCATCCGTAATGGAATCTCCTTGAAACAAAACAACGTCACCTTCCTTCAACGATGACACAGTTGGATTCGCAATGCAAGCAGGTGCTGCCTTCATTGCGGCCGTCACGCCTGCAGCAATGGCGGTGGACTGAAGCAATTGTCGTCGGTCAAAAACAGGTTTGGGCATCGTGTAGATTCCAGATGGGGGAAAGAAGGAGAAGGCGATGATCACTTGTCTTCCATTTAAACACATTCTGGTTCTCGATGCACGGATTCAGGTTTGTCCTGTGGAAAGATTCAGTTCGCTGATTCGATTCAGCGACAGCACTGGTTGTCAGACCTTGCTATGCACAGCGTGGCTGAGGCAGGGGCGAGGCACAGGTTTGATCTGATGTTTTGTTCCTGCCGAATTCGGCTGCAAGCAGTGACGTTTTCGGCTCTGTCCGCTCCTTGGTGAGAGGCCCGGCGCTGCTCGCTGTTGGTGCTGAAAACCGTGACTCATGCCGTGCGGCTTACGAGATTCCCCGTGAAGTTCGAATTGAGAGGTCTTTGCCTACGAGGATGCTGAATGACGTGTCGTACATGCCGAGACTCCATCGACATAGACAATTTCCATGGCTGAGTGACTTTGGTTGTGCATCTGAGATACGATTGTGTGCTTGGTGACACGGTTCTGTTTCAGAAAGAGACACTGTTCTGAAGCAGCTGAGTTCCCTATGTCCCGCGTTTTCGTGCTGCCTACATCTCAGCCGACCTTCCTTGATCGACCCACCTTCTTCTCCAGTCTTGGAACTTCAATGCACAACACGTTCCCTCTCGTTGTCTCGATCCTGTTCGGACTGTCTGCGATGCCAGCTTCCGTCGCTTCGGATCGTCCGAACATCTTGTTGATCACTGCTGACGATCTGAATTGGGATTCACTGGGTTGTTTCGGAAATCAGCTCAATGGCGTGTCTCCAAATCTCGACAAGCTGGCCAGTCAAGGTCTTCGCTTTGAACATGCGTACGTGACCATCGCGATTTGTCAGCCTTGCCGAGCATCAATCATGACCGGGCGGTATCCTCATCGCAGCGGAGCACTCGGCTTTGACCACATCAATCCAGACATCCCGACTGCACCGGAAGCTTTGCGTCAGTCCGGATACTACACGGCTGCTATCGGCAAGGCCGTGCATACGATTCCCAGTCGGCATGACACTGCGTTTGATGAAACTTACGACATGCACGAACTGGGCTATGGTCGATCGCCTAGGCGATACCGAGAAACGACGTCTGCTGCAATCGCGAAGGCAGCCGTTGGCGGAAAGCCGTTCTTCCTAAACGTCAACATGCATGATCCTCATCGTCCATTTGCAGGAGCCGCTCAGGAAAAGCGCGATAAGAATCCGGAACTTTGGAAAGATGTGCCACACGTTGCCGATCCCTACCAGCCCGATGAAATCCCCTTGCCCGGCTTCCTGCCAGACCTGCCCAAGGTGCGGGTAGAAATGGCCGAATACTTCACTTCGGTCAGGCGGTGTGATGCCATCATCGGTGAAGTTTTGAAGGTGTTGGATGATTCAGGCCAAGCGGACAACACCGTCGTGATCTTTCTTTCTGACCACGGGATCGCGGTTCCATTTGCAAAGACCAATTGTTGGATGCAATCCAACCGCACGCCGCTGATCGTTCGCTGGCCGGGTAAGACGTCGAGCGGCGAAATTGTGAGCCAGACAATGGTCAATTCCATCGATCTTCCATCCACCATTTTAGACATCGCGGGATTGGAAAACCTTGAAGGTGCCGACGGCCGATCTTTCCGCGGGCTGTTGGATCCAGATGTGGATGGCGAAGGCGTTGGACGTGAACGAGTTTTTGTTCACCTGAACTATCCGTTTTCACGGAAGAGCTTTGCGATGCGAGGCATCATCAGCATGGATCATGGCTATATCTGGAACGGGTGGGCCGACGAAAAAACCAAGTTCAGCAACGAATCAATGTCAGGGCTTACGTTTGCGGCAATGAGCAAAGCGGGGAAGCAGGATTCCGTGATTGCTGGCCGAGTCCACCACTACCTGTATCGTTGCCCCGAGGAATTATACGACTACAAGAACGATCCGAATGCCCTGAAGAATCGAATCGATCTTCCCGATGCTGCAGTTGAAGTTGGTAAAGGTCGCTCTGAATTGCTTAGGCATATGCAGCAAACAGATGATCCTCAACGAAAAAACTATCAAGACTACCTGGCAGCAAATCATGCTGGATCAAAGCTGCCACCACCGTCATCACGAGGCAAGCAGTAGGTAAGCGACTGAAGTTTTTCAATTGCAGACTCATCAACAAAAAATGGTGTGTTGCTGAATCTTGTCGGCGTCCGCGCTGTTCGACCATCGCTTCATCTGTGCCGAGCGTGCTGGCTAAACGACTTCGAATTCATCCGGGATGCTCCAAGGAGCCATCTGGTCCGACGACAAAATTGCTCGAACCCAAACTCGGTACCTCGCCCTGGGGAAGTCTGCATTCGATTGGAATTCGGCTGACGTAAGGTCGTCTTGACGAACAAACCTTTGTTCTCCGGTGTTGATGTTATCGATTTGAATGAAGTATCGAGTCGCGCCGTTCAGTGCTGGCCACGAGAACTGGATTGGATCAC
This sequence comes from Fuerstiella sp., assembly GCA_039974975.1. GTDB lineage: Bacteria > Planctomycetota > Planctomycetia > Planctomycetales > Planctomycetaceae > Fuerstiella. The sequence goes on from JBDWHY010000160.1 coordinate 3,647, forward strand.
CTTCTTCGAATGTGGTTGGCAGATCTAAGGGAATTCGTCCGTCGTTTTCAAACGGATTGCCGTAGACCCATTCTCCTAATTGCCCGTCGGCCGTGTGGTGTCGCACGGCCCATTGGTAGGAACCTCCTGGGAGACGCAAGGTAAAGGTCAGTTGATGGCTGGCCGCGCCCTGGCTGGTTGGCGATTCGACGGTCCTTAAGTAATTCTTGTTGTCGCCGATGATGATGAAGTCGAACCCAGCGGTGTCTTCAGTCGACGACCATTCAAAGTGCAGGTCCTGATTGATGGTGACTGGATCGGTGACAAGGTCGTGAAGCACAGACGGGACTGCGCTGTCAGCCACCGTATAGATTACGCTGGGCCCCCATTGTCCTTGCCCGTTGGCATCAATGGCCTTCACCCAAACCCGATAGTTGCCTGGTTCAAGCGGAGCAGACTGAAGTTCCGTTTCTGTGATGCCGGTGTATTGAATGACGGCTTGGTCTCCAAATTGCTGAATCAAAGTGACGTCGTACTGGACGGCGTTCGGAGTCGCGTGCCAACGTAAAACAGGAACGCCCCCGGTGGAATCAATGGATTCCTGAGTCAGCAAAGTAAGGTCACCCAAGGTCACTTCATAAGGTTCCGACCAAGCGCTCGGTCGACCAGATTCGGTGATGCCTCGAACCCACCAACGGTAGATACCCGATTCCAAAGGCTCGGTGATGCTGAAGCTTGTGTCAGTCAGATTTTTAAAATGCTGAACGGCAGCCCCATTTCTGTTTGAGAGATACAGTTCGTAGCCGATTGATCTGGGGACCGACGTCCAGCGAAACTGAGGCTGATTTCCTCCGAAATAGGTGAAGGGCTGGATGCCTTCAGGCGCTTGGGACAATTCGGCAAATTCAGACCAATCACTGCGTAGTCCGTCGGCGGTAAGAACTTGCACCCAGATTCTCAGCGTGCCCAGTTGGCGGATGCCTTGGAGACTGATCGTGTTGTCAGCCACCGTGGTATCAACAATGGCTTGCTGGCCGCTGGAAATGTTTGACACAAATACTCGATAGCTCGCCGCTCCCGGAACAGCCTCCCACGTGACTTCAAGGTCGTCTGAAGACTGGGCGTATTCAGCGGTGGTAATTGCCGTGCGTTGGTTGCGAACGGCCGTTCGATTTGACCACGTGCTCCAAGCACCATCAGCTTCAGTTCCGCGGATCCAAATACGGTAGGTTCCATTGCCATAACTTTCTGGGATGGTGACTCGATTGTTGTCTGTGGAAAAGACGTCTGAATAGATAATTTCAGGAGTCCCCGAAAGTTCGACGATCTGCAGTTCGAAGGGGCGCCCTGAATACTGCTGGTCCACAACTTCCCACGAAATATGGGTACTGCCGTCCGATCGATGCGACCACTCGTTGATTTCGACCACATTGGAATTGATGACTTCAACGTCGACAGAGACACTCGCAACGGTATCGTATTCGGTTGATGTATTGTCTTGATCAACAGAAATTTCAATCATTGATGTGCGCAGTTCATCGACGATTCCATTTTGTGCAACCTGCAGGAGCACAGGCTGAGCTTGGTCCCAATTGGCTGGGGTGAACAGCAATTCGGTGGTCTGCAGGGTCACTAAGTTTTGAGCGTCCGTAGAAAGAACAAGTCTGACATTGCCAGACGGAGGTTGAAGCAAGGCCACCGTAAACTGGCTTGGCTGAGCACCTTCTTTAATTTCCACGTTTGTCGAACTTAAGGCAATGCCTGGCAATTCCGCATCGATCACTGTGATCGTTGTTGTCTTGGAAGTGAGGTTGTGAAAAGCAGAATCACTTTCGGCATTGTCGACTTGCACGGTCACAGAAACGGATTGATTGCCATCCGGAACTCCATCGGCGATTGCCGTCACGTTCAGAGGCTGCCATCGATTCCAATTGTCTGGTGTGAAGACAAACGTTGAATCTTCAACTGCAAGTTGGCTTGGGTCGGAATGAACCGCAGTCAAACTGACATTGCTAAACGGCTGTTCGGACAATCGAATTCGCCCCACTTTTCCGGTAGTCCCTTCGTCGAGCGATCGTTCTACACCGTCATCAGAAAGTGTGACTTGAGGAGGCGCTAGTCCGAAGTTCGCTGTATCGATCAAGCCGCCATTTTGAACCGTCACTGGCAACGCAGAAGCCGTATCGGACGGCGACATGTCGACATCGATCACTTGAAAGCCCCAGAACGATTCAACAAAAACGTGTTCTCCGTCGTCAGAGATATTCATTGAAAAGCGGCCTTCTCGGACCACACTTCGGTGCAGTTCAAAACGAGCCAAGCTGTCGCCATTGATGACGTTGAAACTTTGTATATGAGAACCGTCGGCGTCTAATACGTAAAGAATTGGATCAGCAGGATGGAACACGAAGTCTCCAGCAGTTCCCGGCAGTTGAAGAGTCGTTTGGAGAGCGGAGTTGTGAATGGTGGTTTCGCCCGCCTGAGTTTCAATCGCGATAAAGCGGCTGTCATTGCTGAGCGCAATTGACAAAATTTGATCTTCTACAGGCAGTCGCCCAACTGTCGATAGACGGCTTGTTCTGCTGTCGTATCGATGCAACGTTTTGTTGCCGAAATAATTTACGGCGACAGCCGTTTGATGGTCTGCACTGCGAGATAGGAACACGGACGAGTCGAGTTCCGCAAGAGTGCTGACCACGCCTGTTTCTGGGTCTAATTGTCGTAAGACTCGACCACGCTCTTGTCCCAAACTGGTAAACAGAATCTGTCCGTTCGCCATCGCGACCAATTCGGACGTCGATGCTTGCAGGGATTCTTCGTCAATGATGAAGGTCGTGAATTCTCCTGATTCAAGATCTAAGCGTCTGATGACGTTGTCTAAGCCTGAGACTTGAAGGTTTCCGAGCCATAATGATTTTCCATCAGCGGATACATCAATCGAAGTCGGCCAGCCAACTCGTTCCATTGAGCTCAACTGTTGCTGCAGTCCGACGTGGTACCGATGAATCTGCCCGGTCACTGTGTCTGGTGCGTAAATGATGTCTGTGAACGCGGAATAGGCGTGTTGACGAAGGTTGAATTCTTCAAACAGATCGGTCTGAAGATTCTGCGGAAAGGTCTGTGCTTCTTCGGCGACTCCAAGATGACGGACGAAAACGTCGCCTTCTGGCGCGTTGTTAAAGACATACCATCCGGTTTCTGTGGCCGCATCGATTTGGCCATTCTGATTGATGTCGATCGATTGTGTGAGCACCGTGTCGAGGACGTTGGCATCTCGATCGAAGAGCTGAACCGTCCGTCCGTTTTGACCTTCTTCGTTCGCGTCGAAGATGCCGTCTTCATCGGCGTCCAACCAGATTCGACCGCTCAGTCGGTTTTCATTGTCTAAGGTGGTCACAACAACAGATCGATCGGCGGCTGTTGTGTATCGGCTGTCACTGAGTGACGTGTTGATTGTAAACTGAATCAGTGATTGTTGGTGACCATCCGGCAGGTTGTCATCGACGCCCAGATATGTGAGCACACGATCTGTTTGCCAGTTGTCGGCAGTGAACACGAACGTCTGTTCTGCAACGGAAAGTTCCGAAGGATCTGTGCCTCGCACGGTCACGTGGACGTCTTCTGTGGGTGCATGTGATAGCCGAAACTGCAGACGGTGTTCAGTGGTCGATTCTTCTTCAATGCGAATCCCTTCGAACGGCTTCGATACGGAAATCAGAGGCGCCGTACGAGTGAAATCTTGGTTCAACAGGATCTGACTGGGCTCAAGATTGACAGTATGAACGGCTGCATCGGAGCCTGCTAAATCGATTCGATAGAAATAGGTGTAGCGATCTACCAGCAGCAAATCGTCTTCGTTTGCATTCAGTTGAAAATGCATCGGAGAGCCGGAATTTGGCAAAGGAATGGTTTCGGCTGAGATCACTTCATAGGTGGCCAGGTCAATTCTTTGCAGGCGACTTGTGTTAGCATTGCCCAGCAGCAAAGTATTTTGGTCGTTCAAAAACGCGGCTCCAGCGTTGAATTGCCCGAAGCGGTGAAGAACCTGAAAGTTACCATCAAGCAACAACGCGTCTCGAGTGAACGACTGAGCAAAGAGACGGTCGCCCGAAGCATTCATCGCAATCGGACTTATCTCAGAAGCCGCTGTGGCCACTGTTTGACCTGTCTGCAGATCAAAGATCAATGCGGCCGCACCGTTGGCAGCTTTCGACAGCAACATGCGATGGCCGTCTGCAGTAAATGCGATGATGGAGTGAGGGGAATCAGACTGGTAAATCACCTGTGTCGTCGGATTGCCGGCTGGGTCTGTGATGGCGACGATAACTTGCCGACCGATCGTATCGACGACGCTGGCAAATAAACGGCCGTCGGGATTCAGCTTCAGTTCATTCACGCTGCCTCGGTCCAGCGCCACTGGGAGGTCGATGGAATCGTATTGCAAAGTCGCTGTGTTCAGACGGTGAATTCTGAAGCCGTCTGCTTGAGACTGCCCTTCTCCGACGTACAGCCACTGGCTATCTGCTGAAATGTCTAACCCTTGAGCTCTTTCACCCACGTCGATGACCAAGCTTTCGCTGATGGCTCGAGTATCCTGGCGGGCCACTTGACCTGCTTCAGTCGTTGCATAGGCGTAAGGCTGAACAGGATCAATGACTCCGGTTTCATTTCGAGTATCGTCGATGAAGCGAGCAACTGCGGTCGGGCCGGAAATGAGCGGAGTCGGCTGAGCGGCTGGCCCGATGTCTCTTTGCACAACCGTGTAATAACCTTCAGGCAGCAGGTCAAATCGGTACCAACCCGCTTCGGTGGCCGGATCAATGAATCCATTGTTGTCGAGGTCGAAAGATTGAGTCACGGATGTGGCGATGACGTTGTTGAATTCATCAAGCAAGTCGATCGTGATTCCGTCGATGTATTCTCGATCAGAAACACTGACGCCGGGAAGATGAGCATTCGAAGAGACTCGACCACGGATCGCCGTATCGCTGTCGAACGTCGCGACGGGAATGATCTTCGCGGCAACGTCTAAAAATTCTGGAGCACTTTGAGATTGATCGATGGCGAATGTGACCGTCGAATTCACTCGAAAATCAACCAAGTCGTCAGACGCACCCTGAAGATGAACAGTTTGCGGAGTTCGCCAATTTTCTTCAGTCACAATAATGGCGAGGTGGCTAGATTCAACCTCGGTAGGATCACTGAGACTCACAGTGATCACGACATCAGCCGTGGGTTGTTGATTCAGTTGCACTGTGATTTCTTGAGCGGGGCCATCTTCCATGAGGCTCAATGTTCTTGGATGTGGAGACAACAGAAAATCGATCGGCGCAATTCCGATGTCCTGAACCAGAGTCGTTGTGTTGTCCGTCGTCGATACAAAGATCTGCTTTTGTGAAGTCTGGTTGATGGAAGAATCGCTGCGCGTGAACCCTCGGGCGCTAGAGGAAAACAGGAATTCTTCGCCATTCACTTGATACGATTGAGAATATCCGAATGTCTCTGTCACGAAATCAACAGACAGCCTTTGGCCGGTGGTTGCATCGAGACGTACGGTCTCTCCTGTGTTCGTGACGGCGCCCAGTAAAGTGTCTTCGTGAGAACGAAAGCCTCGAGGTTGAAACGTTGACGGGAGGTCAAACAAAGGCTGGAAGTTTTCGTCGACGACCTGAAGTTGTTGTTGGCTGGTTGGATCGATCAAGAAGCGAGTCGCAGTATCGTTGGATGCGATGACTCCATTCCATCGAACGGAAGCCACATCGGGCGAAACGGGGGTCCAAGATCCAGCGGCAGCAGAATACAAGGCGACTTCATCTTCTGTGTTTCCAAGTCCGGATAAGACTGTGATTTGGCCGTTCGCTGTTGTCGTCAAGCTAGACCCGTATGTCGCCGATCGGTTGAATTCAAACTGTTTGGATTCCAAATCGAAGGTCATGATTTGGTGATCGTCTGGGCGATGCAATGCTCCTAGCAACAGAATCAGTTGATCGTCGGCCGACCAAGACACATGCCAAATGCCACTGGCATCGCCCGAGGGATCGTGCTGCCAGGCTTGGATATTTCCAGTTTCTAAGTCCACCAGATGAACAGTGATCAAGTCGTCTCGCAGATTCCGTTCGACGGCCGCCAAGCTGTGTCCATCTGGAGACAAAGCTAAGTCTGCAATCGTTTGGCCAAATTCAAATTGACGTACGATGGCGTTGGATGTGATGTGATATTCAAAAACAATGCCATCACGATCGACAGCGTAGGCTGTTCCTCGAACGCGATTCAGGACAGATGATTGCAAACTGTTGCCAATTTGAACTTCTGCTGTCCGCTGTTGCAAAGGCGTTGTTAAAGCTGAATGAGCGACGTCCGCTGGGCTAACGGTGTAGGCCCCTGAACCATCCGTTTCAAACTGATAAATGCCTCGTTCCAAGTTGGCATCGATGACACCGTCGTTGTTCAGATCTACATCTGCAGTTGATGTCGTTTGGATGACTTCGCCACTCAGCGCGTGCAGGTCAATTTGAACTCCGTTTTGCCGCACTTCTTCGCCGTCAAATTGGCCATTGGTGTTGATGTCTTGCCACGCCTGTCCCTGAATTGTGGCAGATAGAAGAGCTCGAACTTCAAGTTGTTCGCAAAGCCGAGATGCAGAACTTTGTGAGCCGTAAGCTCGCCTTCTGCCAACGCAGTGGCGTTTGAAACGTGTCAAAAACTGTTGCAAAGAAAACATAGACGAGCAATTTCTGAGACGGTTGGTTGAAGATGTTGGTGGTGTGAAAACTGGCAAGCTTTGCCGAGCGGCATGGATCGCTAAAAGGCAGTCCGCCAATTGATCATTTGCCGCTGCGACAGAAAAGGATTAAGGCGGTCAATTGCGTGAGATTCTCAATCCTACAGTTTCGTCAGTCACGTCTATGGGAGCTGTGTCATTGAGGTGTTTGAAGTCAGCGTTGCTGTTTTCTTGAGCAGACAACAACGACCGGAGGGTGGCCGGCGATGAGGCGAGGTTGACGGGACGAGCGATCATTCGTGCGGCGAAACAACGTTTGGGTGCCACTACCAGAAGTTGATCGGGCGATGGCAGGCAGATTGCGACGAGAAAATGCAATTGGCATACCAAAAGTCTGGATGTCGATATTCGAAGTCTCGGCTTTGTTCGGGCCGATGGGGGAATACGAGTGCTTCCTCTAAGATCGTCCGAAGTTTGTTGGCAACAATCTTATGATGGCCGTGACGCATTCACATCAACAACAACTCGGCCTTGCACCTTGCCCTTCAGGATCTCCAACCCCAACGTTGGAACGTCGTTCAGTGTCACAGTTCGAATCATGTTTTCCAGCTTATGCAGCGGCAAGTCGGTTGCTAGACGCCGCCACGCGTTGATTCGTTGTTCATAGGGTTGCATGACGCTATCGATGCCCAACAAATTGATTCCACGAAGCAAAAACGGAATCACGCTGGTGGGCAGTTGAGCTCCGCCTGCCAATCCGACTGCGGCGGCCGAGCCACCGTATCTAAGCTGCCCAATGACGCGAGCCAACATTTCGCCTCCAACGGTATCAACGCACCCGTCCCAGGTTTCGGTTTCCATGGGCTTACGAATGGCAGAATCGATTTCTGATCGAGCGATGATTCGGTGTGCTCCAAGCGACTTTAAATAGTCTGCCGCTTCGGGCCTTCCCGTTACGGCCGCAACCCGGTAGCCAAGACTGCTTAAGACGGTGGTTGCAATCGACCCAACTCCACCCGCAGCCCCCGTCACCAGGACTTCGGATCGAGAAGGTTTCAGTCCTTGATTTTCTAAGGCAATGATCGCCAAGATGGCGGCAAAGCCGGCGGTCCCAACGGCCATGGCCTGCCTCGTGCTAATGCCATCGGGCAAAGGGACCAACCAATCGGCGTCGACTCGAGCCTTCTGAGCATACCCGCCCCAACGGATTTCTCCGACTCGCCAACCCGTCAGCACAACTTTGTCACCCGTTTTGTAGCGAGCGTCTTGAGAGGTTTGCACTGTGCCGGCGAAGTCGATCCCGGGGACATGAGGATAACTGCGGACCAAACCCGAATTGGCTTGCATGCACAGTCCGTCTTTGTAGTTCAGAGTCGAATACTCAACAGCAACCGTGACGTTGCCTTCCGGCAATTGGTCTTCGGTGAGTTCTTGGACAGTGGTCGTGACGTGGGAGTTGCCGAGTTTGTCGACGAGGGAGTCGCCGAGTTGATCGACGACTAAAGCGTTGAATGGCATCAGTTGTGTTCTAAGAATGGATGACCGTCTTTGCGGACTGCAAGACCGTTTCAAGTGTGATTCAAACTTCAGCTGATCGCAAACCATCTAAGTCCAAACAGCGTTCGGGCGACTGCACACAGTTTTTCCAAGTGGTGGCGGGCACTTAAACGCGGCCCCATGCAATCAGCGATTTTCAAAGGTTTACGGCAAACGTGATTTGCCGTCCCTGCGAACGGCGACACACAGCCAATCCGTAGGGGCTTGAGAATATATTGAGCTGAAAATGTTCCGGCAACGAGCAGCAGGTTTAGGCTTTCGGGGCGATTGCTCAGCCTAAAACAGGTTGTGAGGTGGAAGGTCGTGGTGAAGCCTGTGGGGGCGGAAGGCGTCTTTCTGAGAGACTCAAAGTCGATTTGCAGCGTGAGATCGTCCCGGAGATGAGCAAAAAGAAGTTTTTTCGATGATTTTCTCTGCTTGGCGGGCACTCTGGTGAGCATAAAGAGAGAAAACTCTGTAAGGTTCCGACCCCTCGGCAGCCGAAAGAATGGTTTCCGAAGTTGGTGTTGGAAACTTGTTGATCAAAGTATTCGGTTTTGGTTACAGTTTGCAGCACGAAAAGCAGTTTCAACTGTCAAGCACCTATAGCTCAACTGGATAGAGCACCGGTCTACGAAACCGGAGGTTCCTGGTTCGAACCCAGGTAGGTGTACTCGAAAAGAGCCCAGTCAAATCTGACTGGGCTTTTTTTGTGACTGCCACCTTTTGACTGCCAATCGCCCGGAGAGACGGGTTTTGGGAACTTGCCGTTTCTGTCGTGGGGCAGTTGATCGCCATGGCCTCCTTGGGGGCCATTTGCCGCTGATCGACGCTGAAGGCAAGCTGAAGCTTAAGCCGCAACAGTGAAGGCACAGAAGCACAAGCAGCTTGCTATCCAGACCCAAGAGGAAATCGCGGAACAGCAAAAATCTGTTATAGAAGTCAAGCAGGCTCAGGAACGGCGAGAGCTTGAACATGTGACGAGTCGGCTGATTTGGGTGACCGTCCAATAGTCGAGGATCGGTGAGTGGGTTGCTCTAGCCAACGAAAGCGGCGTTGAAGGGAACCAACCAACCCGCCAACCACCAGTCAGGGCCATCGCTGTTGTGTTGGGATTGAACTTGGCAATCTTGCCTCCTTGTTGTCATCAGTCGTGTCGGCTGTCAGCGTGAAGGGAGCCCGAAGGCTCTGGTCAATCGACGTGAAGTACTGGGTGAAGAGGGCTGTTTGCCCATGACGTTGCTTGACTACCTGCAGCTGGTGGAATGGACGGGACGGCAACTTCATTCACGCAAGCGGGGGAGAATCAAAAGCAGCATTCTTCCGCTGCTGGATCGGTTGGGAACAACGGCTGAGATCTGGCTGGAAGTCGTCAAGAAATTTGAAAGGCGGCAGCAGGTGAAGGCAGCAGCCGAGGGAGACCAGTTTGCCGTGGGTGGGTGCGGTACACTGACGCAGGTGACATAATCCCGAAGACATTGAAACAAAACCACAACGTGGCAACCGATTGCCGTGGCTGATATTTCGGATGGCCCGGCTGTTCCGCCGGCTGTTCCGGCTGAACCTGGCTGAACCTGGCTGAACCCGGCTGAACCCGGCTGAACCCGGCTGAGCCCGCACAAGCCCGGAGGGCGGAACAAGAATAGCCGGCGGTGTCAACCGCCGGTTAGCTGTCGCGACAAAAACAGCCCGGAGGGCGGCACAATTTCACTGCAGTCAGCGGATTGTGGTGTTTGAATCGCTGAAATTCGAGTCGAACGCAGCGTTGAGTCACAAACACAACACCCACTTCGTCCGCACAAAACTGCTCGTTTCTCAAAACACGCGGCATCGCTCATCTCTTGAAACACAATCGCGACTCGATGAAGGTTAGGGAAGTAACGAAGGATTGCAAACATAATGTGCGTCGCACGAATGGCACAGTCGTCTGTCTTAAGTTGTTTTACTCGAATGAGTTATCTTCAGTTGCGAGTCGGTCTCTGAGTTGTTGTCGTGGCTTCATCATGAGGTTGTAGTTGCTGCCACGTTTTTTTCTCACACGAGGTTCAAAACGCCCTGGTCGATTGCCGACGACACACCTGCCAATTTGTCTTAATCGGCTCAGGCAATAATCAACACGTGTCGAGGATGGCTTCTCAAGAATCACGTCCCAAGACGCCAGCACAAACTGGCAACACGTTACAAAGCTAATGTCTCGTGGACGCTCATCGCACACGCTTGAGGCACCCAGCGCAGTCGTGCGAATCGCGTTGTAAGCCAGCATCGTTACCCAGAATTCCTTGCGAACCATCTCAGGTGTTTTGCAGCGAAGATGGTTCAAGTTCAGATGAGTCTTGATGCTGCGAATATCGAGCTCTACGTTCCAACGAAAACCAAACAGGTCGGCAAGCTCGTCACTCGTCACTGCATTCTCTCCAGTAAGGTAGGCCGGATCCAGGAGCGAAGCGACGCCGCTCCGGCAATCGGGCTCCGTCTGCATATTGACAAAATGCCGAAACTGCGCTTCGCTTGGTCCGGCCTACGAGTTCGGGAGGCTCAGTCGGTGCCATGCACCTTTCTGTACCCCATCAATCAGCTTCGCATGACGCCCCTTCCAAAGGTGCCTTGAGTCGACCGTTTGATCTGCTGCAAAGGCCACTTCGCTAGTGAGTTCATGAAGAGCGTCTTCGGAAAGTTTGGCTCGCGCTCGACAGTAATCACGAGTGTCTGGGGCGATATCGCTTTCACCGTGTTCCGTCA
>JBDWHY010000161.1:0-2671 GCA_039974975.1 Fuerstiella sp.
TTACTGTCGAGCGCGAGCCAAACTTTCCGAAGACGCTCTTCATGAACTCACAAGCGAAGTGGCCTTTGCAGCAGATCAAACGGTCGACTCAAGGCACCTTTGGAAGGGGCGTCATGCGAAGCTGATTGGTGGGGTACAGAAAGGTGCATGGCACCGACTGAGCCTCCCGAACTCGTAGGCCGGACCAAGCGAAGCGCAGTTCCGGCATTGTGTCAATATGCAGACGGAGCCCGATTGCCGGAGCGGCGTCGCTTCGCTCCTGGATCCGGCCTACCTTACTGGAAAAAAAGCGGTGACGAGTGACGAGCTTGCCGACCTGTTTGGTTTTCGTTGGAACGTAGAGCTCGATATTCGCAGCATCAAGACTCATCTAAACTTGAACCATCTTCGCTGCAAAACACCTGAGATGGTTCGCAAGGAATTCTGGGTGACGATGCTGGCTTACAACACGATTCGCACGACTGCGCTAGGTGCCTCAAGCGTGTGCGATGAGCGTCCACGAGACATTAGCTTTGTGACGTGTTGCCAGTTTGTGCTGGCGTCCTGGGACGTGATTCTTGAGAAGCCATCCTCGACACGTGTTAATTATTGTCTGGGCCGATTAAGACAAATTGGCAGGTGTGTCGTCGGCAATCGACCAGGGCGTTTTGAACCTCGTGTGAGAAAGAAACGCGCCAGCAACTACAACCTCATGATGAAGCCACGACAATAGCTCAGAGACCGACTCGCAACAGGAGATAACTCATTCGAGTAAAACAACTTAAGACAGACGACTGTGCCATTCGTGCGACGGTCCACCTCTCATGCACAGGAAGATCACTCGTTTGGCCTTGGGCTCAGCATGCGGTTTCCGGGGTGCCAACAGTGATTGCGGTTTGGATTCTTGAGCGGCGGCGAGTCCAGCGAATGCCAAGTAGCCAAAGCCCGCCGAAAGCGACTTCAGCGCGTCGCGACGAGACAGGGCTGCGATTCGTTGATTGCAGAAATGGTTGTTCACTTTCTTTGCTCTCTTGAACGTGGCGATCGCCCATGACTGGTGGACTCCGGGTTCGCTTCCCAGAATGCCTTCAGGAGATCTACTATGTCAAAGAAATCGCACCAATCCTACCGGTGCTCCGCCTTTGAATTGAAGCGATCGCCTTGTAAAACACACACGTATAGACCCTGACAACATAGAAACAAATAGCCTAGAAGAGGATGACTTCCGATGGTCTGTTTTAAATCGGCGTTGCGGCCGCGAACGATGTTTCTCCAACGATCCCTCGCCTTGGGAGTGGCTTTGTTTTGTTGTCGAGCCTTCGCAGATGATGCGGCTGCTATCGGTAGGCCGACCAAGGTGACACAAGTTGGTTTGGTAGAAGGTGAGTCATGGCCCCCGACCGATCCAGACAAGCTTCTGCAACAGATGAAAATGCGTGACGCGTCGATTGAGAATCGCATTCTGACGATCGAAGAACGGTGGATCGAACGGATCGATCCAAAGGCAATACAAGCTCAAATACAATTCAGTGATCTAAAATTCGGGCAATCCAATAAGTCCTATCCGGATCCAAATTCACTTCCAGATGCATACGACCAGCCGCACCGTCGTTTGATGGAATTGATCGTCAGGCAATCGGAAGTGACTCTTAAGGTTGTTGGAGATCTAGAGAAATGTTTAAACCCGGAATATGGTTCGATCAACAACACAGGGTATATTTCTACAAACGTAGGTGGCAGCTTACGGTCATACTCACCGATGACAGGAAGGCTGCATATTATGGGGTCGAGCGGTGGTATGTTGAGATCGCGACGGCACGCTTTCGAGTGGTGCACTGGGCATGGTTTTGCCAAGCTGATGTACCGCATCAAATCAATTAAGGCGACTGAAGATCTTATCGTTATCAAGGGCGACGGGGCTGTCTTCGATATCGATATCGATAACACAACCTTTGAACTGGAAATTGACCGAAACATGATTGTCAGACGAGCTGTCATTTCGGTGCCGTCTGGACGAGGCGGTTTCAATGACTATCGTGTTACCACCGACGGCACAACCAAGTTTGTGAATGCTCCAGCAGTCGCTCAACATGGAGTTTCTCAACGAGTTCTTCGTCCAGCTGGAAAGCTCCAGCGCGACTACACCAAGTACGATATCACTTTTGTTAGCCTCTCCGATGCTCTCACTGACGAAGAATACTCACAGGTCGTTGAATTCAAACCTAAGCCGGGCGTTCAAAGAGTTGGCATGTGACCGTTGAAAGAACGACGGGAGGATAAAGTTTTTCAGCCAGACGATGGAAGAAAGTAGTCGTCATTCATCACCACTTGGCATCGCTGAATCAGCCACTGACATCCGTTATTGTGGCGAATCGCTGAGTACCAGGTGTGTCAGGTTGGTACTTCTTCATCACTTTCCTGAAGGTTACGATCAACGTTTGGTGCCGATCAGTTGTCTCTGTTGTTGTCTCGCACTGGATGGCGGAAAGTGTGACGTACCGCCATAGAATTCGAAGGGCGGCAGAAGGCCGGCTGCTCTGAAATTGTGCCGCCCTCCGGGCTATTTTCGGTGTGACACCTAACCGGCGGTTGACACCGCCGGCTAATCATGTACCGCCCTCCGGGCTGATGCGGGCTGATGCGGGCTGATGCGGGCTGATGCGGGCTGATGCGGGCTGATGCGGGCTGATGC
>JBDWHY010000162.1:0-58061 GCA_039974975.1 Fuerstiella sp.
CTTTTAGCCAATCGAGAGCATGTTGCTCCACCCGCCAGCATGATGGCTCGACCAGGCCCAATGGTCGATGGACCAGGCCCCGGCGTTTTAGGAATGCCCAGTCAGCCTCAGGGGATGATGGGCGGCCCCATGGGAATGATGGGACCGGGCATGGGAATGCACGGAATGCACGGAATGATGGGCCCCGGCATGGGAATGCCTCCAATGCCGTCTCAGGTACAGTTCATCGGACCATCCGACATGACTGTTGGCTGGCAGGCTGGCGGAGCCTTTGCTCCTAACCAACTGATTTCCGGCGACTATTACGACTTCCATCAGGGGGCCGTTTACCAGCTGATGTTTGATGGGGTCAGCTTGCCCGGCAAGCCGACTCGCAGCCTGTACCCAACTTTGGAAGTGCGATCTGCACATCCAACAACAACCGATTACCTGCAGCACAATGCAATTCCGGTTGAAATCACAGAAGAAGACCTTGAACACGTCTTCAGCAGTAACATGGTCACCAAGGTGATTTACCTACCAGATCCCGAATTTCAGGCTCGAGCCATCGCCGGAGTAGAAACTTTGGTCAGCACGAAACTGGATCCGGGTGTCGACCCTGTTCAGCAGGCCGAGCAGATGGGAACCATCATGCTGATCCTGCGATTCGGAAACAAGGATCTGCAGCCATCACAAAGCGTGATGAATGCTGATGGAAGTGTGTCTCAAGTGTCTTACCAGACTCTGGATGGCAACGCTGGCCAAACGGCTGCTCCTACTCCGATCAGCTACCTTCAAGGTGGTGTTGGCGGCGGAGTTCCCGGAACAATCATTGCTGCCGGTGGCGGTCTGCCAGGTCAGCCATCAATGCCAGTTGCTGGTCTGGGCCCAATGCCACCATGGGGCATGCCAATGACGGGCACACCAATCGGTTTGCCAGGCCCAGCTCACCTGCCTCTAGGAGGTCCTGCTGGTCTGCGGTCTCAAACAATCCGCAACTTGTCGCCCAATAAAATCCCCAAACCGACTCGGGATCTGTTGATCGACGTGAAGCACAATCCGGGCTATAGCATTCCAAAGCCAGTGAGCCACATTCAGTACACCGAAAATCATCCTGTCTTCGGACCGGGCGAAGTTTCAGTGCCTGCGGGTGGCGGAGCATACTGTCCTCCAGGCGGTGGCTTCTAAGCCAGTGAAGTGGAACAGTCATTGAGTCTGCTTTCGGTTGGGAAAGCAGACTCAGCCTGACTACAAAGTGGTTTCGATCATGGGGGTGATTCGAAAGACGCTGTCTTTCGATCATCCCTTTTTTCGTAACAACTTTTTCAATGCAATCGGCAATCAGACTGAGCTCTTGGATGAGTTCAACTACGAAATTCAATTCGTCTTCATTTCAAACTTATTCAGCGAGCCGAATGATGACAAGGAACGTCAACATCATGCACGGATCAATTCCATCGAGCAGCAGATTGATTCTGTCGGCCATGGCTTTGCTGATCGTCGGAATTCCAACAAGCCAAGCTCAACAGTACGGCGGCCCTGCTGGCGAATACCATCAACCCTTCAGTCAGCATACTCCACCCGGACAGCTGGCCGCGTTACTAAACTACAACCGACAGTACGATCACTTATGGCGACAACCCTTAAAAGTGGACGTCGCGAGCGGCGGCGATGTTGAAGTCTACCAAGGCTCGTCTGCTATCAATGCAGGACCATCTCCTGCTGTTGTCGCGTGCGGAGTTGGCCATCTTTACCGGCTGAAGATTCATAATATTCCGGGTAGCCCGGGTGTCGAAGTTTTCCCAACTGTCGAGCTCCTCGACCGCCTGCACCCACCCACCGGTCGAGAAGTCGAATTCGCCATTCCAATTATCATCACCGAAGCCGATCTTCGTCGAGCAATGGCGGGCAACTTGGTGACTCGAGTCATCTACTTGGAACAACCTCAACTGGCTCAGCAGATTGATCCTCTCAGACGTGAAGTACCACAGTCGGTACTCCCCACGACGAATGCGTTACAAGAAGCCGACCGGCTTGGCCGAGCAATGGCCATCATTCGAATTGGCGGACGCAAACTTTCGCTATCTGCTCCTCCGATCTTCTTTGGAACGGGTGGCCCAGTCGAACTTCCAGAACCGTCGTTGGCACCTCAAGCAATTTCAGTCACCTCGCATGCTCCCGGACAATCATCCGTCCAACAGGTTTCTGCTGTCGGAATCGCATCGGTGTCTCAATTCAC
Source organism: Fuerstiella sp. (assembly GCA_039974975.1). Classification (GTDB taxonomy): domain Bacteria; phylum Planctomycetota; class Planctomycetia; order Planctomycetales; family Planctomycetaceae; genus Fuerstiella. The sequence goes on from JBDWHY010000162.1 coordinate 2,219, forward strand.
TCACAGCTCGCCGCGGATTGCTTGCCAACACTGCAACGGAACGGACAGTTGCCAAGCCTGCTCTCCCGGTATGCCGAGCGTAGGAGCTCCCATCCAACCGAACCTATCAGGAATAGGTCATCTGGCTCCTCCCTCACAAGCTTATCACGACGAGTTTATTTTTGACGGCGGAGATCGAGCCTTACCCATTCACTATCCAGGTGGATACCGCGAAGGTTTAGATACAGAAGACACCATCGCAGAATTCGAAGACCACACAGGCGAAAGTCACTACCGCCCCAGTAACCGAGTTGCCGTTTATGCACCTCGATTCGGAGCCGTGGAAACGGTGACTGGTCCGGGAATCGACGTCAAAGTCGACAAAGCTGCCGGAGCACGCGAAGTGCGAGGCATTGATGCATTGCACGAACGAAAAAGTTTAGAAGCAAACGTCGCCAATACTCCGATCACCGGACTTCGCACTCGAGAAGGTGCAAGTGGAGTCGAAATGGCTCAGGTTGCCTTTCAAAACCAGAAGGCTCAACCAGCCGTGCAATCGACCAAGGTTGACCAAGGCTTCTTGAACACTCGAGCACTTGGACCAAACCTGTTGGCCATGACTGACTTACTTGAAACATCTGTTCGTATCGCCGGCCCTGTTTCAGCAAACCAAGACACACTGCTTGGAATCGCAGAATCAACGTCTCAGGCAACTCAAACGTACGCCATGTACAAAGTGCAATCAGTCCTTGGAATGGACAAGTCGTCGCGAAAGGGAGACCTTCGAATCACCAAGCGGGCTTCCACCGGTGTCGCCAAAGCAGGAGATACGATCACCTTTACACTGCTGTTTCGAAACGTCGGCGACCGACCTATTTCCAGCGTGCGAATCATCGATAACCTAACGCCTCGACTGGTGTATCTTAACGGCACCGCAGTCATCGATATCCCCGGAGGAGACGCCGGAGATCTCTCTGTGCTACCAAACAAAGAAGGTAGCCAGATTTTAGAATTCACACTTGATGCCCCTTTGAAGGGACAAACCACGGGCAAGATCACATTCGATACGCGAGTCAGATAAGTCCGATTGGAAGATTGGAGCGGAACTGAGCTCTACGGCACCCAGCAATCGCCAAAGCGATGGTCAGTCGAATCAAACCGCAAGGGGTGAATCGATCCTGGGAACTGTCGGGGGACACAGGCTGTATGACAGGTTTCGTTCAAAAAAGGCGTGTGATCGTATTTCGGTCACACGCCTTTTTCATGTGGTGATCAAAACCACGGTAGCCATCACACCCACGGTAGCCATCACACCCAAAGTAGCCGTAACGCAATGCCGTCATCACGCTCGAATCTTCGAGATCTCTACCGATGGCCCCATGAATTCTGTTCTACCAAACTCGAACGGTTGAACCCTTGTAGCGTACAGTCAGTCTTGCTTTACCATTCGTTCGACACGTCTGATCGCCCGTTCCTGTGCCGACAAACCGAGCCTTAGAATGCATGCGCTGATAGTGCCCAGCACCACGTTGGTGAACCAGTTTAGCTTCTCGTTTTGCCCAGCTACGAAGGCTGCCTGCTTCCACACTCGTGGAAACTGAGAATGCGATCACGAGAACCAAGACAGTGGTCATTGCTGTTTTCATTTTTGCTCTTCCTACTTGAGTACGAAACAGTTTGTGCATCGCCGCGAACTCAACGCGACGCCAATCGTCAGCGTTTTCATTCACCGCTCGTTCTGTTTCCACCAACTCAGCAACCCAAAAATCAACAAACCCCATTTTCCCCATAATGCCAATCCTCGCAAAACATCAGTACGAAATTTCGCATTGCCTAGGCTCTGAAACAGCAAGCACCTGAACTCACCCAGAACAATTCCAGCTTCGGTACGGGAACTTACCCACAGTTCAAGAGGAACGGCTGAGCCAGCGTGACTGAGTGAATTGATTTCCAGTCACTCTGAGCCTGGTGTACGATGATTGCCTTCCCTTGAAACGCCCAAAGCGGCTTCCTCCCCCCTCATTCCCTTCTCGCTATCAAGATGGTGACCCTGCCCATGGTTCCGCCCTTCATGCTTGAAATCTCACGTTCTGCCGTTGTGATCCCACTGATGTTGGCAGCGTTACTGGTGCATCCGACACCGCTCTTCGGACAACAAAATGATGGTTCAGGAGTCTCATTCAACCAAGATATTCGCCCACTTTTGTCAGACAACTGCTTCAAGTGTCATGGGCCTGACGAGAACGATCGGCAGGCTGATTTAAGGCTTGATCAAAGTGACGCTGTTGACTTCCAACAAGTGATGGACCGCATCACATCGAATGACCCTGACACCGTGATGCCTCCACCAGATTCCAACAAGAAATTGGATAGCACAGAAATCCAAACTCTAAAAACCTGGATCCATTCAGGAGCACAATATGAAGCCCATTGGGCATTTGTGCCTCCGCAAGCGGCCACGATTCCTTCCGAGCAAAACACCATCGACTACTTCGTGAATCGAGCACTGCGTTCCAACAACATGACGCCTGCGACCGCCGCAGATTTTCTGATATTGCTACGTCGAGCTTCCTTAGATCTTGTCGGCTTGCCTCCAACAATCGAACAAACCCAACGAATCTCTGCAAACCCATCAGATGCAACTTACCTTGCGATCATTGATGAACTGCTTCAGTCGCCGCAATATGGTGAGCGTTGGGCCAGAAAGTGGTTGGACTTGGCTCGATATGCTGACACCAATGGCTACGAAAAAGATCGCGACCGATCAGTTTGGCCCTATCGAGACTGGGTGATTCAGGCAATCAATTCCGACATGCCGTTTGATCAATTTACCATCGAGCAAATCGCAGGAGACATGCTGCCCCATCCGACGGCATCACAAATTGTGGCAACCGGATTTCATCGCAACACCATGCTGAATGAAGAAGGAGGAATCGACCCTTTGGAATTTCGGTTCCACGCCATGACAGACCGAGTTGCCACCACGGGCACCACTTGGCTAGGACTCACCACCGGATGCGCCCAATGCCATACTCACAAATATGACCCTATCACACACGTTGACTACTTTGGCATGATGGCTTTCTTGAACAACGCCGACGAACCCGACTTCCATGTCCCACCGCCGCAAGACAAACCATCAAAACAAGCCACGGCCACCAAACTGCAAACACTTCTCGATAAACTTCCCAGCCAGTGGCCCAAACAAAATGAAAAGTACAAGGGCCCCACTCTTGAACAAGCCATCGCAAAGTGGATCAAAATTCAACGCCAACCGGAACCAACTTGGACGGTCATCGAACCGTCTTCGATGCTGGCAAACTATCCGTTTTTAGTTCAAGAAACAGATGGGATAATCTTTGCTGGAGGAGACACTTCCAAACACGACGTTTACACACTGAAGTTTGCGGCCACCGAACGTCCCATTCGATCGCTTCGCTTAGAAACTTTTTCTGACCCACGACTGCCCGGACAAGGGCCGGGGAAAACGTACTACGAAGGTCGCAAAGGAGACTTCTTTTTAACCGAACTTCAGGTAGAAACGTCTGATGGCACGCCCATCACTTTTCAGTCGGCCTCAGAAAGCTACTCCCGCAATGGTTTCGGTTCAGCTCCAGCAACGGCAGCTCAGTCGATCGATTCCGATATCGAAACAGGCTGGGGAATTTCGGCTGGAGACGGAATTCAACCGGTCGCCGTTTTCCATCTGAAGGATCCAATTCCACCGGGCAAATCCTTCACGATTCGCATGCACTTCGGACGCCACTACGCCGCATCGCTCGGCAAGTTCCGCATCAGTTTCACGTCACAAACCGGTGCTCCACACGCTTCTGATTTAACCGAAGCACAACGAATGGCAATCAATGCAGCTGATGCCGTCCATGACCCAAAAGTGCGGCAACTGTTTTGCATGCATGCGAAGGAACTAGAAAAACAGTCTCGAGCAATTCATCGCTTAAAAAATTACCCCGCGGGAACGCCAACATTGGTCATGCGAGAACGTCCCAGTGATCAGCCGCGAATCACCCGCCGACACCATCGCGGAGAATATACTCAGCCCAAAGAAACCGTGCAGCCCAGACTGCCAGACGCCATTCTTCCGGCCAACGACAAGCCCCCAACCAACAGATTAGAATTTGCGCAATGGCTCGTGTCTGAACAAAACCCGTTGACTGCTCGAGTCGTCGTGAATCGTCATTGGGCGGCATTCTTCGGTACGGGCATCGTCAGCACGCTCGACGATTTCGGAATGCAAAGCGCTCCCCCGTCTCATCCCGAACTGCTTGATACTTTGGCCGTGCAATTCATGAACAACGGATGGTCGATCAAAAACCTTCACCGAACAATTGTGACCAGCGATACGTACCGTCGTTCATCAACAAGTGACTTGGCAGGATCTCAAAACGCCAGACGTCTACTACAGCACTTTCCCAGAACCCGGTTGGAAGCAGAAATCATTCGAGACTCAGCCTTAGCGGCTTCGGGGTTACTGGCGTCGAAAATGTACGGCCCTCCTGTCCGCCCACCTCAACCCGATTCCGCATCAGCCAACTACAGCAAATCGAAATGGGTGGCCAGCAAAGGAATCGACCGTTATCGACGCAGCGTCTACACGTATCAAAAACGGACGGCTCCATTCGCCATGTTCACCACTTTTGATGCATCGTCGGGCGAAGCCTGCGTGGCTCGTCGAGACGTATCCAACACACCACTACAGGCTCTCACTTTAATGAACGACCCGATGTTCATTGAAATCGCAGAAGCACTCGGCGAACGAATGAAGGGTGTTGATGGCGATGTAGATCAACAACTGGAAACCGGTTTTCGCTGGCTGCTTACTCGAACACCTCTGCCTGACGAAATTTCCTTGCTCAGCGAATTTCATCGTCGACATAACAACTGGACGGCGACCGCCAGAGCACTTTTAAGTCTTGATGAAGCGATCACTAAAAACTGAAGGTTTCGTTGATTCATTTTCGTGCGTGGCCAGTAACAGGTAAAAAATTCGCCCACAAGACCAGCTTGAATATGACGGCCGATCGCACGGCAACACGATTTACCAAGACCGACTGCACCAATGGCCAACATCATGAACCAACCACACTCTCGTCGGTACTTTCTAAACGACTGCACGTTAGGCTTAGGAAAAATGGCGGCTGCCGGATTGCTGACAAATTCTTTGTCGTCGGCCGGTGCTCATTTTTCCACACCAGATCCATCGCAACAAAAGAGACCGCATCATCGCCCGACGGCCAAAGCCGTCATTCATTTGTTTATGGCGGGAGCGCCCAGCCAGCTGGAATTGTTTGATCCCAAACCAGAACTATCCCGCTTGGAAGGAAAGTCTCTGCCAAAATCCGTGATTGGCGATCAACGATACGCTTTCATTCAACCTGACGCAGCCGTCATGGGGCCTCAGTTTTCCTTCAAACAGTATGGGCAAAGCGGAGCCGTCTTGGGTTCCCCGATGGCCTCCTTGCAAGATGTTGTCGACGACCTGTGTTTCGTAAAATCAGTCCACACAGATCAGTTCAACCATGCTCCGGCCCAGCTGTTTTTCAATACAGGATTTTCGCAACCTGGCCGACCCAGTTTAGGGTCATGGGCTTTATATGGACTCGGTTCAGAGACTCAAAATCTGCCCGCGTTTGTGGTGATGAGCACCGGAGCTGGAATCAGTGGAGGCACGTCGTTGTGGTCGAGCGGATTTTTGCCAACAACTTACACAGGGGTTCGCTTAAGAAACGGCAGCCAACCCATTTTAAACGTGGCGACTCCGAGTGCCTTCAACGCCAATATTCAAACAGACACTTTTCGTTTGATCAACAAGATGAACGCAAAGAGGTTTCAGCATTTGCAAGACCCAGAAATTCAGACTCGAATTTCGTCTTTCGAAATGGCGGCGCGCCTGCAAACGTCTGCTCCAGAATTAATGGACCTACCGACGGAAACAAAAGATACTCTGGATCTTTACGGTTGCGACCCCGGAAAACCTTCATTTGCTCGAGCTTGCCTTTTGGCTCGGCGAATGGTCGAACGTGGAGTCCGCTTTATCAACATTTATCATTCAGGCTGGGATGCTCATAGTAACGTCAAAGGGAGCACCGAGAACAACTGTCGAGCAACAGTGCAGGGCACCGCCGCTTTGATTCAAGATCTAAAACGCAGCGGACTACTGGATGAAACTCTCGTGGTTTGGGGAGGCGAATTTGGAAGAACGCCCATGGTCGAATCCAACCCCAGCTTGGGGCGTAAAGCGGGGCGAGATCATCATCCTCAAGCCTACACGATGTGGATGGCAGGAGGAGGAATCAAGGGGGGAACAACGTATGGCCAAACAGATGAATTCGGATTTCACGTCACCGAAAACCCAGTGCACGTCCACGATCTCCAGGCAACCATTTTGCACACCTTGGGTTTCGACCACGAACGCCTCACGTATCACCACGCTGGCCGAGACTTCCGACTTACAGATGTTCATGGTCACGTCGTCAAAGATCTGCTTTCATGATTCGTGATGCCAGATTCAAGGGACAGGCTGGTCGGGGGCTAGACTGCGTCTGCCACTGTTTACCGAGCGACGGCCCACGCCACAGCGACGACCCATGTCACAGCGACGGCCGATGTCACAGCGACTTGAGGTATTCAAGCACGGCTCGTTTTTGAGGCTCATTCAGTACATCGGGATAGCGATGCCCAAGGTTGCTTTTCCCGAAGCCGCTTGTGTCAAAGACACTCCTCTGAATCACGGGATCGGAAATTCCCTCTGGAAGTCTGTCCAAGGATTCGATGGTCAAACCCACTTGAATTTCATTCAATCCAACTTGAGTTCTTCGCCAGATTTTCGGTCGAGAACCGGGGTTCAACAAATGCCACAATGTCGGCACGCTGCCGTTATGCAAATAGGGAGCACTCGCCCAGATGCCGTCTAACGGTGGTGCCACATAGCCATCGGGATCGGCTTCAGTCTGCTGATGCTGATCTTCATTCGCATGAGCAAACCAGCTGTCCGCGTATTTGGTTCTGCCGGCGACGGTCAAAGCCGTTAATCGAACAGGATCAGTTCCAATGTCATCAAGAGCAATGCGCAGACTGGGATAGCTGCCTTGATCGCCATAAGTGCCGTGACAGCTGGCACAGTGTTCTTCAAATAGTTGCTGCCCCTGATGCATCAAAGTCGCATCAATGGATTTTGGATAAGCGGGCGGCCGAAGCGATTCGATGTATGCCAAAACATCTTTGAAGGCAGCTTCGTGTTTGCGATAGTAGCCAGGGCCATTTTCAGGCACCAACGTAAATTGCATCAAGCCTCGATGCCCTTTTTCGGCAAACCCATCAATGTACATATAAGGACGCTTGTGGAATGTCCACCACGGCGGAGCATCCATATCGTGATGAATAAACATCTTGGGCAGCGTCATGATGACATTTAAATCTGCGTCTCGAGCATCCATTAACCCCATGCCAAACACCACGGCATTCGTCGTTCCGTTGGTTGTCCCTAGAGGAATCACCATTGCTCCGACATCCATGCGGCTTGGCGTCTTCCCCAAACGAAGCTTTGCCTGAAACGTTTCTTCAATCAGCGACTGCAGAGCGATTCGATTATTCGGTGAACCTGGCAAAGGATCTCCGTAAACAGTACCACCGTGACACGTAAAACAATTCATCGACCAGCCCCCCTTCGCACCGATGGTGTACTGCAAAGGCTTACCCGAATGATCGTTGGGTCGAACTGTGAGCCCATACCTTTCAAACGCCATCCGTCGGCGATCTTCAGGACTCGCGGCTTCCGCCAATTTGCGTAGACTCTTGGGCCATTCTTGCCAGACAGCGTCGAAGGTTTCATCATCGAAGTCTGGAGGAATCAAGGGGGTTTCCGTCAAGAATCGAAATCCACGATCGGCCGCATCATCGGCTTGCACAAAAGCACTGAAAAAGGCCGTCAGTGAAAAGACGGTCAGTGAAAAGACGGTCACGACAAGGCCAGTCGCAAACCACCGCACTGTGCTGCTGGCCAAGGAACGTCCTTCAGTGTTTTCGTGACGGTCTTTCATGAGGCCCAATTATAGACGGTTCATGTAACCTGGCTGCGATTTCATTCACCAAGCTGAATCAGGACCAAGTGTTGGCTTGCAGTGCGGCTGTCAGATAGACTGCGCTGGGTCTTGAAAGCCCTCCGAAATCAGCTGCCCTATCTCCATGATTGTGTTTCTAAGAATCCTATTGGTGTTCATCGTCGCCCTATTTTGGGGCGGCTTGACGTTCTACACCGGATTCGTCGTACGGATTTCACACAGTCTATTAGACAGCCACATGGATGGCGGACTGATTACTCAGCAAGTCACCGTTGTACTGCAGTGGTTGGCAGCAACCAGCGTTGTACTGATGGCCATGAACGGAATCGTGATTCGCCGGAAGCACTCAATGCTGGGATCAGCCTTGCTGATCTGCACAAGCATTCTTGCTTGCACGGTCATTGGTCTGTTTTTTGTCCACCAGTATCTTGACTCGGTAATCGATGTGGCAGCTCGCGAAATTACAGATTACGAAGCATTCGATACAGGCCATCGATTTTACAACCGATTCACCACAATCGAATGGCTGGCCACAGTCGTGTATTTGATACTGACAGTCATCGCTTGGAAGACGATAGATTCGCAGACTGCAAATTCGCAGACCCTAGAAAAACCTTGCGAATCAACGGCAACAGACTGAACTTCCAGGGCCGGACACTGCCAAGTCTGACGACTTCTGGGTAAGCTGACGGTTCACACGATCTGCTGCAACATAAATCAGATTCCGCAGATCCATCTCTCACTTGGCAATCGCCAATTTGGCTTTCCTTTTTCATCTGAAGCAAATCAAAAATGTCGGATTCGTACCCGGAGAAAACCTGTACCATCGATCGCTTGGTCACTCACCATAAACTTGTTGAAGCCGCGTTGAATGATTCAAAAACTCAACAACGTCGAGCAGGAGTCTATGGATATCCCGGAGAAACTTTTGAGCTAGATGGCACTCAGTTTGAAATCGTCAAACTGCATACCGAACGTTGGGGTGACATCACTGAAGAAGACGCCAAACGAGAAGGCTATCCAAGTTTGGCGATGTATCAGGCCCTGATCGAAAAAATGCATCAAGGCATGGAATGGGATCAAAACCAACAAGTTTGGGTTCACGAATTCGCCAAGAAGGCAACCGCCTCATGATTTCGCACAGCTGAATTTCAGAGCAGCGGAACTGGTCAAGAATTTCGGCTCTTGTGTAAAAGCACCGAAAGCTGAGACGATTTTCGCGACCACCATTTGCATCAGATGCAGCGAACCAAGATGGGGCTGCTTGGTTCCAAGGATCGTTTCGCCAACTTAATTCCTAACACCATGAAAAGCTTGAACTGGTTAACCCGAAAACTGCATCGCTGGGGAGCCATTATCACAGCCATCCCGCTGTTGATTGTGGTTCTTTCGGGTCTACTCCTGCAGGTCAAAAAGCAACTGGAATGGGTGCAGCCTCCGTCACAGAAAAGCGACTTTGTCGCGAGCGAGTTCCCTGTCGCCTTGGAAAATTTGCTAGCAGTAGCTCAGAAGGTTGCTGAAGCTGATGTCCATTCGTGGGATGATGTCGACCGAATTGATATTCGCCCACGAAAAGGCATCGCAAAAATCCAATGCAAGAATCGCTGGGAACTTCAGATTGACTTGACCACAAACGACGTCCTTTCGTCTGAATATCGCCGATCAGATCTCATCGAAAGCTTGCACGATGGCTCATTCTTTTCCGACTCGGCAAAGCTGTGGCTTTTTCTTCCCAACGGATTGATTCTACTGGGACTTTGGGGAACCGGGATGTGGTTGTGGTACCTGCCCATTTCCACCCGACGCAAAAAGAAACAAAGGATGCTACGCAGCAATTAGCGTGCAAAAACGACACTGAGCATGCAAAAGCAACAAACGCAAAGCTGCGGCGGAAAGGCATGGTGGTTCGGCCGTCTGTGTCTTCTTTTAAGCCTAGGCACTCTCCTTAAGCACTCTCCCTAAGAAACAGTGCAGCACACCAGCAGGGCTACTCACAAGCCACTCTGCGGGATAAGCATGTTGCCGAGCCTTTCATTCAACGTTATACTGACATCATGAACAAGAAAAAGAATATCACCCGAGGCCCAGACGGCTGGACAGTCCGTATTGTGCGTAACGGACAGCAGCATTCTAAGTACTTTCGATTCTCTGATGGTGGCATCAAGAAATCACTGGCAAGGGCACAAAAATGGCGAGACGAACAGCTTGACCAATTGGGCCAAAGACAGTGGCATAAAGGGCCTCGCCGAAAAGCGTCCAACAACACGTCGGGCACGACGGGCGTCAGCAAGAATGTGTACGGTCGTTGGGTTGCCACTTGGCAAGAAGAAGGCGTTCAGAAGTTCCAAACGTTTCGCACCAAAAAGGACGCGTTGGCTCACCGAAAATCAAAGGTACCGACCACATAGCGCCGCCTGCCGCAAAACTTCCGTCCGCAAAACCTCCGTCCGCAAAACCTCCGCCCGCTGAAATACTCGACGTTCTTCCTTCCGGCTTTCAGTGAGTCACAACGGTCAACCGCGGCTGACTTGCGGTGATTTTTTGTACATCTAACGCAACGTTCCCAGCCGATCTTGACTGGATCTTGACTGGATCTTGGCCGGGTCTGAACCACAAGTCAGACCTGCCGTTTGGGCGGCCATTTAAAGACCTGCAGCTTGAACACACATGTCTCACGGTGTCGAAACCGGCCGCGCCATGTGTTCGTGACACATCTTGGCCAGCGACCGAACGCCCGGAATCACTCGCCATCACCGCAGACCTCAAACAGAACATTCTGATTCTGCAAGTTGCAAACAGACGCAGTGCTATCAGGAACAAGTTCGCGGATCGCAGCATACCAAGCCCCGCATTTCACAGATCATTGTTTGCAGCGGATCTGATGAGGATGCATGAAGAATGATTTCTTCCGATGTCGCATCGGACGCGTGCTTGAACAAATGATTCCATCTTGAGCAACTTCGAATCGCCCGGAAACCGGTCTCACACAAGCAGTGCCGTTGATCACAGGCGGCTTGGCGTTCGAAGCCGCGGTGCACAGCCTCAGAATTTTGGAGCTCATTCAAGGTTGGCTTTTTGACATCTGCTGGTGGCACTGGTACTTTTCGCCCGGCGCCACCAATCTGATGGCCAACAGCAGCTTCCCTTAAATTTAGTTTCATCTGCAACTATGGCAACATCTCGTCGAACAATCGGTCAACTGAAGTGCATCACTGTGGATGAACTGCCTGAAGGGCAAACGCCGGAAACTGTCGTGATTTTATGTCACGGCTTTGGGGCATCAGGAGATGACCTAGCTGGTTTCGGCCCCGCGTTGCTTGAAGTTCAAGAAATCGCTCGAACGTGCCGTTTTGTTTTTCCGGAAGCACCGTTAGATCTCACCAGCATGGGAATGCCGGGCGGCAAAGCGTGGTGGGAAATCAACATGTCTCGACTTGCCGAAATGCACCAGACCAATGACTTCCAACAATTGGCCCAAACAGAACCAGAAGGGTTAAGCGAAGCCACAAAATTGCTGGCAGAATGCATTCGAGAAATTCAAAAAGATTGCCAACTGAATGATTCGGCGACGGTGATCGGAGGTTTTTCTCAAGGGGCCATGATTAGCACAGACCTTGTGCTGCGAGAAAACTTCAAGCCCAAATCAATGGCTCTCTTCTCGGGCACGATTGTGTGCCAAAAAGCGTGGGAGCAAGCCGCTCAATCAGCAGCCGGGTGCCCCGTTCTTTTATCTCATGGCTACGAAGACACAGTGTTGCCTCATTCACAGTCTGTGGCTTTAAAAGAGTTGCTTGAAGGCGGCCCGTTTCGTGTGCAGTTCGAATCATTTCATGGCGGACACACCATCCCAATGAACGTGCTAACCGAGTTCGCCAAAATGCTGATGCAGCCATCAGCCTAATAGAGCGAGCTGCTACAACAGGCGGTTGATTCTTGACGCGTGACTCTGTCCAGAACAAAGTGTTCAAGCAGAGCCGCGTCGATGAATCGGTTACGGTTATGCATCAACAATCCCTTCGCGGATTGCCCAGCGGCACAAGTCAATGCGGTCTTTCAGCCCCAGAGATCTCATTAAACGATACTTGTGACTTTCAACCGCTTTTTCGGTGATGTGCATATCAGAAGCGGCTTGCCGAGCAGACATTCCTTGCGCAATACGAACAAGCACTTCCAGCTGACGATTTGTCAGGTTCTGAATTTTTTCGACCGACGCGACTGTGAAGTTACGCCGTCGAGCATCCAGTGTGACTCGATCTTGCAAGCTGCGAGCGACCACTTTGCGTTCGTCGTTCAGGCTATCCAGTTCTGTCATGAATTCTGGAACAGACGACTTTCGAGAAAGCAGCCCCGAAACATAGTTTGATGCGATATGCAGCTGACGGCTGGACAGTCGATCAGCAAACAAACCGACGACGCAATCATTCAAGCGAATCGATAGGTTGCGTGAAATTGCCTGCAGGTGAGAAGTCGCAAAGTCTTCATCCAAAAGCAAAATTCGAGGCCAGTCTGAATTGATGACATCGTTCAAGTCTTCAATGCTCTGCACCGACCGGACTCGACGAACTTGACCGCAAGATTTCAGAGTCCACTCCATCGCTTCCGCTGCAAGCTGACCAGGAATGGCCAACAGGATGTCGTATTCGCGACGGACAGCGGTCTGCCCTGATTGAGAAGCTGGGGCCGCATGCTCAACCCGACCATTCTCAACCCGACCATGCTCTGACCTGAAAGCTGTCCCTGCAGCAACCGGAATCTGTTGTGGAAAATCTTCGTGACTTCGGGCGTGCCCAGTATCCGTGCGAAACTCCATCGTCATCCTCCATGATTCGTTGAAACGTTCTGCCTGAAAATTCTCTTCAGCAAGCGAGCTTGCTTCTGAAGCAACAGCACCTTCCTTGGTTGCTTTGCTTGAATCAGGATTAGAACACCATCTCACAAATTTTTCATAAGGTGTTTTCCCTATCTTTGCTGAAAAACAGGCGACAGTCGGGGTATCCAGTACTAGGAGATACCCCACCACTGTGCAGAAAAAATCTTCACGACCCAGTGTTTCCTCACGTGGTCGAGGAGAATATGTGAACGAATTCAGAAAGTGTTTCGCTAGTCGTTGGCGAGTTTCTTGGTCTGCGTTGCGAAACGTTATGCGGAAACGCGGACTACCTCTTTTTTGAACAAATCGTGGTCTTCAGTCGTCAAATCTTCATAAGGTTCGGCAAGCTGAGACAGCATTAGCCGAATTCTTCGTAGCCCCAACATGGCAACCGCATGCCGCGTCGTTTCAATTCGACTTCCACTCCCCGCTAAGATCGATCGTGCATCTCGCAAGATCAAGTTCTTCACTTGGGGGACTTCTCCAAGAGTTTCACAGAACTTCGTGAAGTCCACTTCTTCGTCTCGAATCGCATTCGACAACCTTTCTAAGTCTCGAAAGGCTGGCAGTTGATAGGGAGCAGAAAGCCGTTCAGGCTGATCGATCCTGTGTTTCATCTTTGTATTCTGCCCGGCTTCAACAACGGGCTCAGACACGTCGGCATGTTCCTGATCCTGTTGCGGCCGGACAGAATCGATTTCAGGTTTTGACACGGTATCACTCACTTTTATGTTTCCTTACATGTACTTGAGCAACAGAAAGAATCTGGCAAGCTGGGCTTTGCCCAAACAGGGTGTGTAACGACAAGACTGCTCAATTCAGTTGGCCACCAGCGGACTTACAGGAAGTCGAGAATGGAGGTGTCGAAGGCTCGGGCAAGTGTTGCCAAAGTAAACTGATTCAGGAGCTCTAGTTCTTGAAGTTCAACCACAGCGGAAGTCAGATCTGTGGACTGCAGATCACTTAAAATCACTTGCGCATCCGCCTGAATATCCTCAGAGCGAGTCTGCTGAGTATCAAGTTGTTCCAGATCGATCGACTGTTGCCCGACAACTCCCAAAAGATGATCAATGGTTTGGTCCAGTGCACCAAGGTTGTCATCTGTAATACGCTGTCGCTCTTCTGTGCTGAGTTCATTAAAATTCACAAGGTCATCACGAAGATTCCGCAGTTGATGAAAAATATCCGTGCTTCCACTCAGCTCAACCTCTCCTGTCCCCGTCCTTTGAACCTCACGGGTATCAAAGTATCGAAGATTGCCATCGGGGTCTGTAACGAGCTGGTTAGCACTAAAGTCAATCGCTGTAAATGATGCTCCATCATCAAGAGATATCTGGCCATCAGCCTGTAAATCAATATGACCATTTGTCCCCGCCGCGATGGCAGTTGTGTCGACATAGATCTGTTCTCCGCTAGCGCCCGTCACCAGCAAGTCGTTGTCAGCCGACGTAAACGCAACCGGCGAACCTCCGTTCAATGAAATTGTGCCAAAGGCCCCCGTACCACTGGTGTCAATAATTTCAACGCTCGATTGCCCCAGCGGCCCAATGACCGTGTCACCAGATGCTGAACTTAAGCCTGGTTGAATCCCACTGGCACCATCAAATGATGTGCTGACGTGTGAAACAAGAAGTTCAGAAGAACCAATTCCAGTTGCAGTGCCGGTCCCACCTTGGATTCCTGTCGTGCCAAAAACAGTCGTTTGTCCGCCTTGTCCTGTCGTAAAAACATCAAGTCCAGAATAGAACGTTTGGATATCGCCCGTGCCTCCAATAAACGTCGTCCCCGGGATCTGGCTTCCCTCATAGTTGGTTGCATTTGAAACATCTCCAAACGGAGGCGTTTGTAAATTCGTCCCGCTAAACAAGTAACGGCCACTCTGCCGCGTATTGGCGATACCACCTAACGAATCCAAGAGAGTATCGATTTCTGATGCAAACGCTTCTGCTTCCACGGATGTGGTCAGCTGGTTAGCTTGCAAGGTAATGTCTCTTGCCCTGACAACCAGATCATTGGCATTGCGAATCTGAGTATTCGCTTCGTTTAAGATGAAGCGAGTTTCATCAATGACCTCGCTTCGAGCTTCCAGTTGACCGATGACTGCCAGCTGATCCAAAACCAGCTCCTGTCCTCGAGGATCATCAGATGGGCGGCTAATGCGAACCCCACTCGAAATTTGATTTCTCAGGTCTGCCACAGCCGCCGCCTGATCATTGGCTCGCGCTGTCCCCAGTTCAATTTGGCGTGTAGGGGTAATTCTCAAAGACATCGACTTACTTTCTTCTGCAACAAAACATGATCACGAAACAATCAGTTTCGCACTTCAATGACAACCACACGCCTCGAACTTCCCGAGGTGTCCAACACGGGCCCAACTGCATTCACATTGCCAAACAAGCACGACCTTCTGTGAATCGAAGATCAACATCAGGCAAGTGGTTGCACATGTTTAAGACACTCAGATAATTCGGAACAATTCATCCAGCGTGTCTTCGACGGATGACACGAATCGAGAGGCTGCCTGAAAAGCCCGCTGGTACTCGAGCAGCTGCAACAACTCTTCGTTGACATCAACACCGGACACTGAGTCTCTGGCAGTTTCAAGTTCAACTCGTTGTAGAGCTCGCTGCTCCACTTCTTGGTTCTGTGTTTCCAACACAACTCCGATGGAACCAGTAATCGAAGCGAGTCGCTCTTCTGTTGTTTCCGTGCCCCCAGAAAACAACGGCGATTCTCGGAAGCTAGCTAGCCGTCCAATTTGTCCGCCGTCGCCCAGGTTTCCAGTCCGCGATAAAGCCAAGCGATTAGGATCGCTGACAAGATCAGGGTTCACACTGATATCTGTTAAGCCGTCACCAGTGAATAGGCTGTTCAGCCCCAATGCTCCCAACAACCCTGTTGAATCCGGTCGACCGTTGCCCTGAATCGAAAACGTATCACCAAACTCTAAAGTGCCAGGAGGAAAAGCCACTTGAAGACCGTTTCCAAGATCAATGGGTTCGCCAGCTGCGTAACCTTCTCCAGCGTTGAAAATGCCCAACGACGCACCATCTGAATCTGTCACTTGAAACGTCACACCGTTCGTGACAGAAACGGTTCCGCCAATCACAACTTCAGCGGTCAACGTCGTGTTCGACTGATCCGAATACACGCCTGAGATACGAGGAACTGAAGTTCCCAACAAAGAAACAGACGTTGGGAATTCATCAGGACGTCCTCCGAAGTCAAAGGAGAATCCGATGGCAGACTGCAACACGGCTCGCCCATCTGGAGACACCGAAGCCGTAATGCCATTCACTCCGTTCAGCCGCCCAATCACGTCTCGAAGACTATCCACGTCTCGGTCCACTTCGATCCGAGTTGTCCGACGATTACCGACCGGATCAGTCACCGTGACAGCAATTTGGCCAGACTGAATTGGATAAATTGTGTCCGCCTGAGACAACGGAACATCTACTTCGGAAACTGTCCGAGTTCCCGTGAGCGCAGTGGTCGTTTGACCCACTGCAAGTCCTGTTGTCTGAATTTCATCAATGAAGCTTAGCAACGATGACGCAAACTCTTCAAAGTCTGATCGCAAACCTAAATGCACAGAATCGGCTGCTTGTAAAAGTCCGCCCAACGAACCGCCGGAAACCGGCACTCCTTTCAGACCGTTCGATGAATTGACCTGAATCCCTCCGTTCGCAGATTCAGAAACCGAAAGCGTGGTTGTTGCAGCTCCAATCAGCAGGCCTCCACCAGCTCCCACCAAGTGAGGCGAAGTTCCCTGCAGACTGCTGCTGTTGATATCCACGTACTCGGCCAAAGAATTGATCAACCTTCCACGGTCATTGATCAGCCCGTGGGCCGTCTGGCCTTTGGCTTCCGCCACTTGAATCTGAGAGGTCAACGCAGAGATTTGCCCTGAAAGGCCATTCACAGCATCGACTGCTGTTTGTGCCTGTCGCAAAGTATCACCGTCGAAGCTGCGAAAGACGGTTGCGATCTCAGAAATACTGGCTGCCAGGTCTTGGCCCGCTCCAATGACTTCCTGCCGTAGGACAGATTCCGAGGGATTCGCAGCTAAGCGTTCCACTCGATTAAAGAACTCTGAAACACCTTCGTGAATCGATCCCGGTCCCGGCACAAAGACAGATTCCAGTTGTTCAAAAGATTGAACGCGAAATTCGGCAGCACTTGACTGAGAAATGCTTTGAGTAATCGCGGATTCAATAGCCGAATCACGAAAGCTGGTGATTCGAACGGCGTCAACACCGCCCCCCTGGAAGACTCCTGAACGAAAGTCTACGGCTCGATCAGCCTGTTCGACTCGCTGACGACTGTACCCTTCCGTCCCAGCATTGGCGATATTGTTAGACGCATTATTGATGCCCACCTGTGCTGCTCGAAGAGCACTGGATCCGATACTCAAATATGACATTGTAAGTCTTCCTTGACTGAATGCCCGCTGACTCATCCGCAACGGAACCAACTTACTGAAGCACGCCAGCAAGCTCTCACCAACACCAACGCTACAGCAGTCCGTCAGACGACTGGGCGTTTTGTAACTTCAAAAACTAGGCAACTCGGCGACCATCAACGATCCCCGGTTTAACCACCGGTCGGCCTTTTGAATCGTAGCGACTGCTATCCGTTTGCGATCCCAAAGCTGCGTCCAAAACAACGCTAATGACTCCATGAGATTCTCTTAGCTGAGCAAGAACCAACTGCAAACTGGTGTACCCCTGAAGAGTTTGCTTTCTGATCTCATCACACCGAACTTTTAAATCTGCCAGTTCGGGAACGATCGACAGAAATGCAGAAATCGTCATCGCAGAATCCTCTGCAGATCCAGAAACAGCGGCCATCGCCGATTGCAGACTCTGCCGATCCTGACTTCTGCGATTCATACTGGAACGCAAAGCAATCATTCCATCAATGTCTTCCTGAGAGAACGATTTGCCAACTGGATGGCGACCAATACGACTGACGGCCGAACGCACCATTTCTACAAATGATTCTTCGGCAGTCAAAAATTCCGTCAGCTGCTGTCGCAACCGATCAACGTCTCGATTCTTTTCACTCATTTGTTCGACTCCTTACCTGTATTCATTGATTGGTAGATTTGTTGGGCCTGTTGCACGGTCGTTGATTGGGAAACATCTTCACGGCCTGCTAGTTGACTTGCGGATTCCAAACCAATGCCTTCAAACGATCCAGAAAGCTGATCTGCCAATCCGAAGCCACCACTTTCCGACAAGAATTTCCCAATCATCATGTCGAACATTCCGCCGTAAGTGTCTGAATCATCGCCCGGAAACAAGCCTTCGCCGCCAGACGACTTTCGCATTTGCTTGATCAATTGAGAAAGCATCAAGGTCTCAAATTCCTGAGCCATCCTTTTGGGCATCGGTTCTCCCGACTGAGCGCCTTGGGCGAAGTTGGGCCTTACCAAAGACGGCTGCATCATGCTGGCTGATTCAATATCCATTTCTCTTTCCTCCCAACCGCCTACCCAAATTTTTCTGAGCGTACACATCCGCAGATGTCGTCTCTAAAAAGCACACTCATCAGAACGAGCTTCTACGTATTCGATCTTTCCAAACTGATTTCTTGCATTGCACTCAACACGGCCTGCCTACCAGTCAGCGAACATGCTTCTCCAGAATCATGAGCCACAGACTGGTAGACTTCGCTGACATCGTCAGACGAATCAGGCCATATTTTGGTGGGCTATTTGAATTCTAAATCTGCGTGCAGTGCTCCAGATTCCTTCAACTGCTGAAAAATTGAACTTAAATCTCGAGGAGCAACACCAAGCGCATTTAAGGCATAGGCCAAGTCCCCCACAGTCACATTCTGATCGACTTCTGTCACTGGAATACCATCTTCACTGACATCTAACTGTGTCCGAGGGACCACCGCCGTTTGACCATCAGAAAAGGCATTCGGCTGTGAAACCTGAGGAGCCTCTGAAAGAGTCACTGTTAGATTTGCATGAGTGATAAGAACGCGAGACAGACGAACATTTTCTCCAATCACTACCGTTCCCGTTCGCTCGTTGATCACAACACGAGCCGTCGTGTCTGGTGAAACCAACAAGTTGCCCACTCGCCCCACCCACAGCGACGGCTGAGCCAGATAGGTATCGGGGATCAAGACATTCACAGTCCCAGGATCCATCGCAAGCGCCGTATCTGGTGCCAAGACATTAATCGCAGCTGCAATACGGGCGGCCGTTTCATAGTCTGGATTTGCCAGCAACAGTTGAATCCGTCCGTCTCGACCAATATCAGTACAGGTTTCTAATTCAATCGTGGCACCATCAGGAATTCGTCCTGTGGTGGGATGGTTTTGTGTGACAGCACCAGCTTGCCCGCTAAAGCTAAATCCACCAATCGAAATCGGGCCCGCAGCCACCGCGTAAACTTCACCATCGACTCCGTACAACGGAGTCGTCAACAGGTTGCCACCCTGCAAGCTGCTGGCGTCATCCCAAACCGCTACGACCACATCGATTTCAGATCCTTCTTTTGCAAACGCTGGCAACTTGGCAGTCACTGTGACGGCAGATAGGTTGTTTGTGCTACGAGTAGTGTCCGTGTCTAACGCGAGGCGAACGGCGGGATTCGCTCGCTGCCCCAAGCGTTGTTCAAAAACCAAAGCAAGCTGTCGAGTAATAGGGCTTTGACCTCCCGTGTTATTCAAACCACTGACCAATCCCATTCCCGTCAGTTGATTCACACGGTCGCCACGAACTTCAGTCACGTCTTTAATTCTGACCAAGCCAACGGCATTATTTTCACCGAATGCCGGCCTCTGAATTCTGCGAGCACCTGACGACAAACGATTCGGTACGGAATTCCCTGAAAGCGGTCCTGTTGTCCCAGGTGGTGATGCCTGCACGGGAGGTTGCAACAAAATGACGGCCTCGTCTTCTTCCTGCCCAGGAGGTGGTAAGAAGTTGGTCACAGGACCAGTCGCAGGACCCGTCACTTGCTGTGCAATCACGACCATTGGAAAGCACGTAACGACGATCAAAACCAGCAGCGAGCCTGCTGCAAAAAATGATCGCACCTTTGCAAGCAAAGACAAACAGCTTAAATCGTAGGAAGCCCATGTCATGAGGTACAAATCTTCAATCGCGTGAACAAATCAGAAAAACAACTTCGATCAATGAAAGCTATTTAGAATGGCCAAACCACATTGGTGGCTCGACCAAGCCAGCCTTGTTTAATGAATTTTCGCGTTGGACCAACCGTGTCGTATTGCAACTGAAGGTCTGAAATCAGTTGCGAATCAACGCTATTATCCGGCCCCACATCGACACTTCGAATCATGCCCGTCAATGTCAGACTACGTTCATCACCAACAAGTCGAACTTTACGGTGTCCACTGACAACCAAATTTCCGTTTGGCAAAACGTCGACAACCGAAACTGTCATACGATCAGTGAAGGCCTGATTACTTCGAAAGGACGATTCGCCATCAAACCCTCGATTGGAATTCTTCGCAAAGTTCAATCCAGCGTTCGCAGCTTGCACGCCAAAGCCTCCTCCTGCTTCCGAATCCAGATTCACCGTTGCACCGGCCTGTGAAGATTTAGCCAACGCTCGATCTTCGCTTGAATTCACATTGGTTGCCTGAGTCACCACAATGGTCAGCAAATCACCGACTCGACGAGCCTTCGAATCGACGAACAGATAGGCGTATTGAGGATTGCGTTTTTTCCACAACGATTCTGCGAGAGTCACTTTGTTGACCGTGTAGATGCAAGATGCAAACAGTATCCCTGCAACAACAATTTTTCGCATGTTGGTTTTCATAAGTCTTCGTCCCTGAAGCTTTTAGTAATTTGGGCCGCATCATCGTGATCCAGCGGGCACCGTGTGGTCTGCCTTCTGTCACAGAATCAACTGGACTTCTCCAGACTGCACAACGCGAGCAGAAAAAACCTTGCCGCTCTGAATATTCCGGACACGAATCAACTGCCCCTTCCGCCCAGACTCAAGAGCCTGAGCTGCAGAGACGGCGATTCTGAGTGTCTTGTGAGAGGCCACCACTTTGACAGCGTCTCGAGCATTCACCAGAGGCTTGCTGAGTGCCGCTGGAATCGAACTGGAATCTCGAAGATTGGCCCACGCAATAATTTCACTCGATCGAAACGGACGCGCGGCCATCATCCCGATTACGTCTTCTGCAACCAGCTGATCATACTGGCGATCTGTGAATCGAATTTCTTCGGTCAGCATAGAAGCATCCAGCTTTGTCCCCACAGACACCGGGCGACGTGCCAGCAGCAACGCCTGCCGCAGACGGATATCCACAGTGACCGATTGCATCAACGCAATCCGTTGACCATCCAAAATCCGCACCAACAAGCTCTTACGACCATACGGCATTTTGACAGGCGCAGTGACCTGAATCACGGGATCAATCACGTCTTTCAAACTTGGTAAGTCGGGACTAATGACACTTGTCAGCAACCGCACCTGAAGGTCTGTTTCCTTGACGCTAAATTGCGAAGCCAGCTCTTCTCGAATCGCTTGCTCAATACTTAAATCTGACAGAGCCGTTACATCAGGCTGTTGTTCAAGCATTGGCTCGTCAATCGCCTTAGACAAGCTCGCAAACCCTGCGGGAATCATCATCGCTTTCTGCATTTGTTTCTGAGCCATTGAAACCGTGGCGACATCGGAACCGACAAGCTCGAACTGATCGTTCTTCAGCCCAAGGACCCGCATGCGCAGATTAATGTTTTCCCGACTCAGGATGGCAGCTGGTCGAGGATTCGATAGGCGAGCGACTTCGACTCGTCGCAGTTTTCGCTGCCAGTCTTCAGAAAGGTCTTTCAACGTACACAGTTTTCCATTTCGAAAAAACGTGGCAATGTCCGCCAAACGCACGTTCGCCTCCGTTACCTGCGTCACGGGTCGCAGGTGAATCAACAGCCGATGTTCTTGGTCACTTTGCTGTTGTGATGCGTACAGACCGCCCGTCATCACAAGAAATCCACACAGCAGATTCAAGATTCGTTTTTTTGCTTCGCGCGACATAGACATTCTCACAGCATGCTTAGAGACCAAGTGAAGACGCAAAACTGCGACTTCGTTGAGTTCGACTTCAGCGGACAATCTCAACAGCCGTTGATAGCAATTCATCGCCCGCTCGAATCGCTCGCGAGTTAATCTCGTAAGCTCTTTGGGCACTGATCAACGAAATCAGCTCAGTCACCACTTGAACATTCGAACCTTCAAGAAACCCTTGTCTCAGTGTTCCCAATCCGTTTTGACCCGGAGTACCGGCGACTTCAGCTCCCGACGCTCCTGTGGCCGCAAACAGGTTATTTCCCTGACTACTTAGACCACTCGGATTTGCAAATCGATACAGCTGAATGTTCCCAAATGCCGACGGGCTATTCTGCGTTTGATTGGTCACCCCAGACACGGTGCCATCAATTCCAATCGACAGCTGATTCAATGCGGTCCCATCCGGGATCGTGATCCCTTCGGCCAATGGAAATCCATCACCCGTTACAAGTTGTCCCGTTTCGTTTAGCCTCAATGCCCCGGCTCGCGTGTAGCGTTCTTCACCGCTTGGCAACAAAACTTTCAGAAAGCCATCACCTTCAATCGCCACGTCTAACTTGTTGTCTGTTTGATCCATCGATCCGTTGGAAAAGATCTTTGTTGTACCAACAGGTCGAACTCCACTCCCCACTTGCAGACCTGTTGGAGTCGTCTGGCCCGCAGCAGCACTTGTGCCGGCTTGCTGCAGTGTCGTGTAAAGCAAGTCAGCGAAGTCGACCTGACTGCGTTTGAATCCATTGGTATTGACGTTCGCGAGATTATTCGCGGTGTTGTCAATCATTAATTCCTGAGCTTTCATGCCCGTCGCGGCGGTGTACAGTCCTCGTAGCATTTTCGCATCTCCGTTCGTCAGATTTTAAGAGTCTGATTGGTTTCAGTCCGTTCGGGCTCACTGCCTTAATCATCAGGCAGCTGATCTAAGTTTCGATCCGTTTCTTAACAGCGTCGCTGATGGCGCTCATGGCTTTCTGAGCTGCATCGTGACTGCGATTAATCGCAATCAATTCCACCATTTCCAACACAGGAGTCACGTTGGAACGTTCGCGGGCTCCCTGCTCAACAAAAGCATCTGAAGCTTCTGGTTGAACTCCGTCGGGAGCAGCAAACAACGTAATTCCACGTTGCTGCAACTGCCCAGGATTCGCAAAATTTACGATTCGTAGCTTGCCAATGACTTGATCGCCGATCTGTGCTGTGCCGTCTTTCGCCACACTCAACATGCCCGGAGATGCGTCTGGTGGAATCACGATTTCACCCGTTTCCCCCACGACCGGATAACCGTCCGACGTCATCAGTCGACCGTCTTGATCCGTCTGAAAGGCGCCGTTGCGCGTATACAACTGTTGCCCCTCGGCTTCGATCGTGAAAAAGCCGTCACCATGCAAAGCAAGGTCCAGCTTTCTCCCTGTTTGTTCGTAGCTTCCCGGAGTGAAATCCACTTCCGCGTTCACGAAGCTGGTTCCCAAAAGGTCGAACTGAAATTTTCCTTGGCTGGCTTCATCTAACGATGATTCAAACGTTTGTTGATGAGCAACAGAACGGCGGTAGCCGGGCATGTTGATGTGAGCCAAGTTCTGAGCCACAACTTGATGTCGCTGATCAGCCACACTCATGGCACTGGCTGCGCTATAAAGTCCCGGAACCATTTCGGTTTCCCCTTTTGGCAAAGTTGCTTTGCCAACGAATGCTTCACGATTACCTTCACACTGAAGGTGTCCGCTATGGCCATGTGTGATATGTCGAGGCCAACTTACTGTTGCGTCCCCTTCAGTCGTCACAATCTGCACGACCCGCATTATCTTTCGTCGTGATGTCAAGACCGGGGGCACAGCATTCGTCCAGTCATCTTTGCTTGAAGCAAAATCAAGTGCTTCTTGGCGACGTCGCAGCAATCCCCCTTGCATCACCGTGGTCGTATGCATGGGTGCCAAGTAACCCACTGATGAAGCAAGTTTCTGCGTGCCATCACAGTAATTTCACTCACCCCAGCACCCCGAAGACGTGCTGGGGAAAACCCGTGACTGATTCAAATTCGGACCGCAAGGAAACACTCATTACGAGGAGCCCTACTCCCTGGCTCCGTAGCAACCCCCAAATACGGAATCGATGTAAGCCGGAAAGTTTGCCTAACCCGCAAAAGTTCGCAACTTCATTCCTTCAGCTGGTCGAACTTCAATGCGTAGCAAATGGTCTCGTAAGGGCGAGGCATGAGGCTACAGACCTGAGGAATCGAACGATGGCTGATAAAGACACAGAAGAACAACCAGAAAAAAAAGGACCTGGAATGGTCCTATGGCTTGCCACTTTGCTGGTCGCCGCTGGAGGTGGAGCTGCTGTTCCTTTCTTCCTCAACACGTCTGCTCCGGCAGAAGACATGATGGAAGAAGAAGGACCTTCTCCTTATGAAATACCAGCCCCAGAAGAAACGGCTGTTGTGCCATTCGGTGACATCACCGTCAACTTGAATGACGGAAAGATGAATCGATACCTAAGACTAAAGATCGCCGTGCTGGTTGCAAAGGATGACGAAACGATGGTCACAGAAGCCATCACAAGTAAGTCAGCCGTTCTGAAGAACTGGATGCTAAGTCATCTTTCTGACAAAGGGCTTGAAGAGATTCGAGGACGAGCCGGCTTGAACATGCTTCGTCGTGAATTACTAGGAGAATTCAATGACGTCTTGTTCTCTGATCATCTCGACCATGTCTACGACGTGCTGTTTGAAGAATTCAACATTCAATAAACCGAAATCATCCTGCTCAAGTTGATGAGACATCTCATCCGGATTTCGAACATTCTAGTCGTCAGTCCATCACTGACTTCGATCACGATTTTCGAGACTGTTCCCAACCTTATCCATAGGTAGAAAATCATGGCCGACTCTGAAACACTTCAAAGGCTCGACTTTCATAGTCCTCGGCGCCCAGCAAAAATTGAATGGCGTGCCTTGGCAAAGTGGCATCAAAGCATCTGCCTGCTCACCACGGAAGCGTGGAACAGCCTGATGCCAAACGAAATCACATTGAAGGCCGGAGAACTCACACCCGCCAATTCACGCACGGCAATTTTAGATTCTCCTGATGAATCCTACGCAGCCCATCTGCTAATGGGACCAAATCGCTATCCCGCACTTGTCGTTTTTCCGACTCGACAACTGCACGCATTGCTGGCAGACATCCTCAACATGCCCGGCGAAGAATGGCCGGAGCTACGTCCGTTTACTCGAGCAGAAATTTCAATCCTTGACGTGCTGATGCAAGGGCTTGCCACTGCCATTCAAGATGGCATCCCCGGCGCAGAGGCAACTCCATGCGAATACGTAGAAATCTTCGAAAAGCCGGATCGAACTCGCCTATTCGCAAACGTCGATGAAGTGTTCACCAGTCAAATTCAAATCACCAGCCGCTTTGGTGAAGAAACTCTACTGTGGCTGCTGCCCAAAAAAGAAACCGAACATCTCCTCGAAGATACTCAGTGTCCAGATGATATTGAAGAGCGGCCAGTCAACACCAAGTTGATCCCGCTGGTACATAAAGTGGCTACGGAAATCATGATTCGACTGGGTGGGTGTCGACTCACAATGTCCGAAATTTCCAACCTGTCTGTTGGAGACGTGTTGATTCTGGATCAGTCTATCAATCGAGGCCTCACGGGCTATGTCGCCGGAGAACGCAAGTGGATGGGCAAGCCTGTCCGAGTTGGACCTCGGCAAGGATACGAAGTTGTTGATGTTGTCCCTGACTAACTTCTCGTCACTCAAAAGATGATCCTCAAAACACACTTCACAGTACACACATCCAGCACAACAGCTGACCTTTCAAGAGAAATAGTTTCATGGTTGCCGATAATGCATCGCCCAGTGAAGGCGAAGAATCAACATCTCAATCGGCCGTCCATCCGGCCGAATTTCCACAGATCACGGAAGCTCCGGCGTCGACAGGCCGAGTTCCTCTGCGAAGATTCCATGATGTGAGTGTCGAAATTTCGGTCGAACTCGGCCGAGTCACTCTCCCAATCGGCGAACTGCTGCGACTGGGCGCTGGAGCCGTTTTAGAATTAGAACGAGCCCTCAGCGAACCCGTGGATATTGTCGCACAAGGAGTACGACTGGCTCGCGGTGACGTGGTCGTTGTCGAAGATCGCTACGCCGTGCGGATTACAGAAATTGAAGATGCAGACCCTGTTGCCGATGCGACTCAAGGTTCAGGAGCAAATCAGTGAATCGCAGGATGACGCAACCAAAATCAACAACGATGTCTAACGTAACGGTTCCAGTAATCGTTGCCTTAGTCGTCAGCCTGTTGACGTGTTGCGAATGCGTGGCCGTGTCAGATCATTCTGCCCACGGCACCGCAGTCATCAACTATCAAAGTCAGACGAATCTGTTCAAGACGGGGCAGGGCACTGTTCCATTTCTCGTGGAACAAACACCAGCAACGCAAACGAATTCAATTCAAACAAAGACACCCCCAGCAACCAACCAGCCCGCTTTGACTTTGCTGTCAATGGCACCGGCTGTTGCTCAAAGCGAAGAATCACAGCTTGAAAACAGCACTGGCGTTGAGACCAGCGACGACAACCTCCAGTCAGTGAACCAGCCCTCAATCACTGAACTCGCCGACACATTGCAATGGACAATTTTGCTGCTAACTGCTGTCGTCGCAGCAGTCATGGGCATTCACAGACTGACAAAACAGAAACAGAAAGCACAGTCCAATCATCGGATGGAATACCAAGGTTGCCTGCCGGTTCGAGGACAGTTTTCGATGCACCTTGTCACCATTATTGATCGCCAATTTTTGGTAACGACCGACAGATCAGGTGTCAAAACAGTAAACGCACTCAATGACTGGGATCAGTTTTCAGCTCCAGTCGACCCGTCGCTAGACGATCAATTCCCCGAGCTCTCGATGGAATCGAAGACTCATCATGGATGAAATTTCAACAGTAAATCAGATCTTGCAAAATGAAACATTGCAAGACCTATCGCCGCAACTCAGAACAGCGATGTTCTTGGGCGGCATGGCTTTCATATCGTCCATGTTAGTCACAATGACGGCGTTCACACGAATTGTGATTGTATTGTCGTTTGTTCGACGTGCACTCTCAGCAAACGAAATCCCTCCCACTCAGGTGATCATCGGACTGGCTCTTTTTCTGACTCTGTTTGTCATGAGCCCCACCATTGATGCCATTGAAAACAATGCTCTGGGCCCCTACCTGAAAGAAGAAATCAATGGTGCTCAAGCACTCGACCTTGGGTCACGAGAAATCAAACGCTTCATGTTGAAGCAGACTCGAAAAGACGACCTTCAGCTATTCTTCGAAATGTCGGGCAGTCAGTCTCTGTCAGCTCCCATGGATACTCCGTTACGACTGCTCATTCCAGCATTCATCATCAGTGAACTAAAGACGGCCTTCATCATGGGGTTCTGCCTTTACCTGCCATTCATTCTGGTGGACCTTGTTGTTTCAATCATCTTGATGGCATTGGGAATGATGATGATGCCACCGGTTGTCATTAGCACACCGTGCAAAATTCTGTTGTTCATTCTTGTGGATGGCTGGAGCCTCATTGCTCGAGCACTCAGTGTCAGTTTTAACTGACTGTGCCGCATATTTACTCACGACATCATCTCCCCCTCTCTTTCTGTTTCATAGGTAATCTCACGACATGGCCACTTCGAGCTCCAACTTAATGAGCTGGAACCAACGCAGCGAAACCTTCCTTTCGCTGGGGTTGCTGGGCATTGTCGTGATCATGCTGGTGCCACTGCCAACATTCATGTTGGACCTTCTTCTGGCGATCAACTTAAGCGGAGCCATCTTGCTGCTGTTGATCACACTGGGAGTCCGCCGAGCACTGGACCTATCCGTCTTCCCATCACTTTTGTTAGTGATGACGTTGTACCGCCTTTCACTGAACGTCGCTTCGACTCGTCGAATTCTACTGTCTGCTGACGGTGGTTCGTTAGTCGATGCCTTTGGCTCGTTCGTCGTTGGTGGAAATCTGGTGGTCGGCTTTGTCATTTTTCTCATCCTTGTGTTGATTCAATTTATCGTCATCACAAAAGGTTCTGGCCGCGTCGCCGAAGTATCCGCTCGGTTCACATTAGACGCTTTGCCCGGGAAACAGTTGGCCATTGACGCCGATTTGAATGCTGGAGCTCTCACAGAAGAAGAAGCTCGAAAAAAACGAATCGAACTGGGCCATGAAACTGAATTCTATGGAGCCATGGATGGTGCCAGTAAATTCGTTCGAGGCGACGCGATTGCTGGATTGATCATCACCGCCATCAATCTGGTGGGCGGCATTATCATCGGCGTCGACAACGGCTTAAGCCTGATGGAGTCGGTGCAGACATATTCGATTTTGACGATTGGCGACGGCTTGGTATCTCAGATACCAGCACTCGTGATCTCTGTTTCCGCTGGTATCCTTGTTACCAAGATGACTTCAGGTAACAGCCTGGGTAACGAAATTGGCGGTCAAATTCTGGAGAACGACCGGCCGATTATGATCGGCGTCGGCTTTTGCGGATTGCTCGTTCTTGTTCCCGGTCTCCCCAAATTTCCGTTTATCGCCATCGCTGCTGGAATGTTGGTCCTATTGGCCAGCCACAGACGTGACACGAAGACCAAGGAAGCCGAAGCGGAAGAAGCAGGTCCAGTTCAGAGTGAAGAAGCCAGTGACGAAAACGAAGCAGACCTACGTAAATTCTTACTAAAGGATCGTGCGACAATTGAAGTAGGCGCCCGGCTCTTCGGATTGGTCAAGCCAACCCAAGCCAAAGGTCTTGCGGAACGAATCCGAATTCTACGACGAGAACTTTCGCAACAGCGAGGACTTTGGATCCCCCCTATTCGCGTGCGAGAAAACTTCGAACTGGACCCTGAATCGTATCAAATCTTTATCGCTGGCCGTCCCGTCGGGCAGTCTCGACTTCGCCCAGATAAAAAGCTGGCCATCCCGCCAGAAAATTGCCAAGTCGAATTACCTGGTGACGACACTCAAGAACCAGCCTTCAATCTTCCCGCACGATGGATCGAACCAGCACTGTCTCATCAGGCAGAATCTCACGGATACACGGTGGTTGATCCTGCAGGCGTCTTAATGACTCATTTAGGCGAACTCTTAAAACGTCACGGGCATGAACTGATTACTCGTGAAACACTTAAGAACATGTTGGATCGCGTCAAAGAATTTGCTCCAACAGTTGTTGAAGAATTGAAATCAGAATCTGTCCGCAATTCACTATTGCATCAAGTGATCAGACAACTTGCAGCGGATTCTGTTTCACTCGCCGACTTCTCTTTGATCCTTGAAGCGATTGCCAATCATGCGGCAACAAGCAAGACAGCAGACGACCTGACTGACGCAGTTCGCATGGAGCTAGGGCAAGTGATTTGCCAACGTTTCCAGGATCGAAGTGGGGCAATTCGAGTCATCGGGTTAGACCCTGCCCTGGAAACTTACCTCGTAAATTCTGTTCGAGATGAACGCTTAGCACTGCCAGCCGACACGGTGGAATCATTGGTGTCGAATTTGGTAGAGCAAATGCAGTCTTCTGTCAGAACTCAACAGGCGATCGTCTTGATTGTGCATCGACCATTACGTCGCCCTCTCAAACGCCTGTTGGCATCGATGCCCAGTCCTCTTGAAGTCATCAGTTACCAAGAAGTTCCAGAAACAATTTCAATGGCACCCGTTGGCATTGTTGGAAAACTAGACGTCGCTCTTCCTGAAGAAGTCGGTCAAACGCAAGCCGCCTAGACCAAACAGAATGAATCACTCACCACCACAGAATAGACATTCAAAAACAGCATGGCCGCTAAGAAAAATGACAACCTAAGAAGCTCTGGAGGTCCAGGAGCAATCGGCATGCTGGCATGTTGCTTGGTCGTCATATCGGGCTGCTGGATGCAGCTTAGCCCAGAGACCATCCTCACTCGAGCACTCGGTGCCGGCTTTGCTGTCACGTTGTTGTTTCGAATAATCTCGTCCGTCATGCGACACACAATGGTAGACGAAGACTGAACCAATGACTGATTCAAGAGCAGTTAGAAATGCTGCTGTGTGTCAGTTTGAATTGAAACGGAATGTTATCGGCAAAAGGACTTTTGTTGATTTCAAAGTGCCAACGCAATTCGCAATGGCAGCCAGACAGGTTTCTGTCTGGCAAGACCCGGAAATAGGGATAGATGCATGGATGCAGCCGTAAAAGCCTATCGCGCAACAACGAATCAAGCGTCTCGAGACGATTTGATCGTCGACCATATTGGCGACGTCAAAAATATTCTCGGACGCGTCGTGGCTGCATTGCCAGATTCGGTGGACCGCGACAACTTGGAAGCTGCCGGTCTGCTGGGACTGGTCGAGGCTGCTCATCATTTCCGCCCGGAATTAAACGTCAAATTTTCGGCGTTTGCATACCATCGCATTCGAGGAGCGATCCTAGACGAACTGAGACGCAATTGCCCTCTTAGCCAACGCATGTTGGAGCGATGGAGCACCATTCGCAAAGCGATCGAATCCCACGATGGCTACGCAAGTGTGGAACAGCTGGCAGACTCCACGCAGCTTTCCGCCAAGGACATCAGCGATTGCATGGAAGCCATTCGACTGACTCGTCCCGAAGAATGGAATGAAGAGTTCGGATTCCGAGTGAATCCAATGCTGTCAGACATTGAACAGGAAGAAAAACAGCAGCAACTTGAAGATGCAATCATGCAGCTTGAAGAACGCGACCGTTCAGTGGTGATCATGTATTATCGAGACGAATTGCGACTGAAGGAAATTGGAGAAGTACTCGGTCTTTCAGAATCGCGAGTTTCACGAATTCTGAGCGAAGCGGTCCGCAAGATGCGAGTGCTGGTTGGATCCGAAGAATCCCCAGATCACAAGTCGCAATAAGATGACACGGCTTGGCTTGATCGCGGGTCTGGCCGCTACTTGACGGCTGAACAAGGCCGCTCGAACCAGGTCAACCAGGTCAACTGATTCCACTCCCCCGACGTGATGATGTGTTGAAACGCGATTCATCAGGGTGAATCAAGAAGCTTATTCAGGAGAGTCACGATGAAGTCTGTTATTTCTAGTTCTGGAATCGTTGTGGGAACTCGCCCCGTGGTGGTGGGAGGCGAAAGCTGCACAACGCCGCCACGAATTTCGGTTCAACGATCGGGCAGCACGGTTTCTTCCATCGAGATTCGCTGCGGGTGTGGAGAACTGATCGTGTTGGAATGCCAATACGCCAACCCAGCTGCAGAACCAGCCGTCACAAGCTAACGAGAGTCGTTCCCTTCTTCGACACATCGCAAACCGAATTTACGCTTCTCAAGAAAACACTGCTCATGTTGTTCACTCATCATCGAATGGCTACCACCGCCGTCATCGGCATGACTCTTGTGCTGAGCGGCTGCGCTAGTGGACCAAAACTCTCTTTTCCAATTGCACTCACCAAGGCAATCGAAGGAGAAGTGGTGTCCTTAAATTCGGTTGCTCAACATGGACAAACAGCTGCCTACCAGTCGGCTCGTTCTGTTCGAACTCCACAATACTGGCCTCAGCCCGGTGCTCAGCATGGTGCTCAGCCCGTGCCTCAGCCCGTGCCTCAGCCCGCTCTTCAACACATTGCTCAAATAGCAACAATGCCGCCAAGTCAACCGGTTCCGTTTCGCAGCCATCCTGTGGAACGCTTGCGACAGCCGCAGCGACTGCCCACTTACTCGCATCAACGGGTGACTCACCAAGGCTACGAACCAGCACGTCACAATCAGATGATTCAACAAGTTGGACAGCAACAACAAGTTTCCCCCCCCATCGTTATTCAATGGGACGATCACAAGCAATCTGCGGGGTCTACTCGGACAACTCAATCGTTTTCAACATCACCTACCGACATCACTCCACACACAATGGGGCAAGCACCGCAACCATTTTCCCCACCCGAATCTCTTTCCAACCACGTTGTCCATCCAATGGGTGATGGCTGTGGAGAAGCAACTCCGGCTGTTGATTTCGAAAAAATCAATCAGCTCGTGAAACGTGTTGAAAAGATGGAGTCAGATCTTTCCACCAGCAATCAATCGATCAAAAAACTGACATCATCACTGGCTTCGGCTCGGATCGAAATTAGTAATTTGAAACGCGATGCAGACTTTTGGCAAAGTGAAGTACGACGCCTGGAACAATCAATGCAGGCTCAACACAGATCAGACATCGCTTCGCTGAATCAAATCTCCAAGGTCCTAGAAACGCTACTGATGGAAGAAACCGATTCTACTCTCGATGAAGAAGGTCCCCCGGATTTCGACATCGCAACTGATCCTTTTGCACCCGTGTCAAGGTAATCGTCGCCACGTTATGAAACGGCTTCAGCCTGTGTCCATCTAGCAGTAGACTTATGATTCCACGAACGAAACACAAAATTGCAGTCGCCATTGCGACATCGCTTTCAATATCGGGATGCTTACCGGCAATCCGCTTTCGCCCATCTTCGGCGACTTCCACCGTGCAACGTGACCACACAGCGCAACGTGACCACACAGGGCAAGGCAACACAGGGCAATGCAACACATCCGAAGCCTTCGTTGCTTCGAATCAATCGCTCGCCGTTCGTCCGACGAATTCCATTTCACCGTTTGTTAGGATCGTCGGCGAATCTGCTCCGCCAGCAAGTTTCCCTGAACTAGAACTGCTGTCCGCCGAACTCCATAGTGAACTTGCGTTTCGAGGTGGTGTGAGGCTGGAAGATTCTGCTTTGGTCGCTCGACTGCCGGCCGAATCTTGTGGAGCGTCATCCGCTTGTGGCACCTCGATTGGGCAAACAACATCAAACCAAAATGAAATCGCTGACGCCCAGCCATCACAAGAAGGAAAGATAAAAACCATGTCAGCTCAGCAGTACAGCGAAGCTGGCAATCTTTCGGCAACAACGTGGCCAACAGTAGACGGTCAGACTTTCAATCAAAACAGCACGCCACTGACAGCACACCCTGCAACCGCCAGTTCAAACTTCGAAGTTGGAGTCATCGTTAACGACTTCACTCCTTACCGACCCATGCAACTGGCGGCCACGTTTATCGTTCGCGATCTTACAACAGGTCAAGAAGTCGATCGTATTCAACGAGTCTGGCGAGGCATCACTCATCAGCCGGAATTTGAAGAGACTCGCAAGGAAGTCAACAAAGACTTAAGACATCCGGTGACTCGCCAACGACTGGAACACACAGCCTTACCTGACATCAGCCCTCGTCATATGATTAAGCGAGCGGCAACCGAAGTCGCCGACTCGCTTTATCAGTCATTGCTAAAACCTTCCGAAGCGATTAGCGGACAATATTCGTCAGCTCTTCGAGAATCTCGTCAGCCACAGTAATCGTTCGTGCGTTCGCACTGAAACCACGCTGAGCGATGATTAATCGAGTAAATTCGACGGCGATATCGACGTTCGAACTTTCGAGCTGACCTGTGAGAACTCCGCCACGTCCACCTGATCGGGCGGCACCAATTTCCGCTGCTCCACTGGCTGGAGTTCCACTGAAGAAGTTATTCCCTTCGCTCGTCAAACCATTCTGGTTTCGAAACGTGGCAATCGCAATCTCAGCCAAAGGCACTCGACGACCGTTACTGGCAACACCTTCAATCAGGCCGGATTCGTCGATTGCGACCCCATTCAAGACGCCTGTTGAGAGACCATCATGGAATGAAGTGAGTTCCGTACCACCGGCAATCGAAGTCACACCAGCAAGCGACCCAGATTCTCCGAAGTCGACTTCAATTCGTTGAGGGCCATCGGCCCCATTGAATTGAACTTCCAATGCCGTTCCATTGATGCCAGTACCCAGAATACTGTCGAATGACCCGTCTGAATTAAACGTGATTCCAGAAATGATGCTATCCGTCAAGACGCCGACATCAGGGTCAATGGTTGCACGCAGTTCCCACGATCCATCTTCAATCTTCTGCAGTTCGACACCAACTGCATGAGCAGTTCCTTGAGTGTCGTGTACTTCAAGACTGGACGAAAACGTATCTGGTTCTGCACCATTGACCAAGGCGATCAGGCCAAAGGGCGCGTCACTTAAATTCGCCGTCCCAGTTGAGCCTGCTTGCACGTCAAAATTCACCTGCAGTTGTGAACTTCCCGGCACATCCGATTCGATCTGCACTCTCCCGTCGGGGCCGAGACTTGCGGAAGCGTCTGGCAAAGCGGCTGATAGCTGTGACAGAAATGCGCCAATCGAAGTCGTGGCATCAACATTCACGGTCGCGTTCAGTGCGGTCCCATCGTGATTAATCCCTACCACAGAGATCGCATCTCCTGTTTGAAAATCACTCGTCACGACATCAAGATCATTCAACAAATCAGTCGTAGTGACAGTGGCCGCACCGCCGCCCGTCGTGAGAGGATCTGCACTCCCAAGTAGTTCGGTCTGTTCAGGATTTGCGTCCGGAGCAAAGTTACCTCGTAAGTCAATCCGAGACGTTGCCTGCCCTTGAATGGCGGCACCTCGAGGAATCAAAATGTCGGACGAACCACCACTTTGAAAACTGAGTCCCGCATCGAGGCCTTCACCAACTGTACCATGTCGTTGAACACGATAGCCCGAAGCGGTATCTACCAAAAAGCCTTCACTATCAACGCCAAACGCTCCGGCCCGCGTGTAAAGAGGACCATTTTCACTTTGAACGACGAAGAAACCTTCACCATCCAAGGCGAAGTCAAATTCAGCTCCGGTGACGTCTAATTCACCCTGACTATGGTTCACTGAAATACCGGACAGTTGGCTACCGTTACCCAACTGAGCCGGATTCGAACCACCCACTGTGCCCACGCCTCCCGCTGACACTGCACCAGATCCGCTCCGGATTGTCTCGTAGAAGACATCAGAAAAAGCGGCTCGCCGAGACTTGAAACCAACCGTGTTCAGGTTGGCAAGGTTGTGTCCCACAACATCAATCAATTGCTGATGGCTAGACAGTCCAGAAACACCAGTAAGAAGTGTGTTTGGCACGAGAAGGCTCCGTATTCGAAAAGGCTGGTAAGCAATAATGTATTCATGTCGATCTGTCCCGACGAGAAAATGTCGAAACAAAAAGACGCAAGCGTCGGGCTCGAAGATGCGATGCGACTTACAATTAAGCAGCAGGAGCAGCTTCGGCAGGCAGGTCTGAAAGCGGTGGAAGAACGGCATCAATATCCGTCAGGCCGAGCTCTTGTTCATCGACTTGCAGAATCAATCTGCCTTCCCGAGAACTCACCGCTTCGACAACACCAATCACGGGTTCAAGCTGTCCTGGCAGCTGATATTCAACACGCTTTCCTGCGAGCTGAGCACCATTAAAGAGCGTTTCTGCGTTGAGCAGTTCACTGAACTGCAGATTCAGATTATTGATTCCATCAACAGTGGAAATTTGAGCCAACTGAGCCGTAATGTCTTCCTGTTTTGCAGGCTCCAGTGGATCCTGATGTTGAATTTGAGCAACCAACAAATCTAGAAACTGCTGCGAACTTTGCTGTGGGTCAAATGCTAACATGATGAATTCCTTTTCGTCGTGGAAAGAAACGCCGACCTTCGGTCAGGCGACAAAGTCCAGCTCGGTTGGTGATTGAGAATCTGGCTCAGAATCGGCCTTCGCCACTTCACCGCCAGAGATTCGAATTTTTTCTGCTTGAGATTTTTTTCCGTCACGATCGGGACTGTCTCCTTGATCTCCGTTCGAAAGATCAAAGTCCAAATTCTCAAAGACGCTTGCTTCTTCAGAACCAGATTGATTCAGTTGCTGAAGCGAATCTTGCAAAAGTTGCTGAGTCGCCGGGTCTGCCGCCGTCACAGTAATTGTTGTCCCACTGGCCGTCTTCTGCATCTCAATCATCACAGAGCCAAGCTCTGGCGGATCCAACCTCATTCGAAAACGAGACGCATCGCCGGTTTCCAGAACTTCTGCTTCACCAATGACTCGAGCTGCAATTTGTCGTGGAAGACTCAATGATTCTTCCTGTCGAACCGCGTCTGCTTCTACCGATTGCCCAATCACAGTTGATGTTTCACGAGGCAGTAATTGCTGCAATAAGTCCAGATCGGAATCGGCGGCTGAGGTGGATTCTGTCAGCAGCTCTTCCTGTGAATCAACATGATCAGCGTTCGCAGAGACTGGCTCCAGATCAACACTTAAAGGCCGCTCGCCAGATTGTCCCAATCCCGCTTGGTTGAAACGATTCGCGGAATCGATTCCCACTTGGCTAGCCAACGCTTCGCCACTCACTCGACCAATTTGCCGATCAACCCCATCAATGGAATCAACGGGCTCCAAACCAGATTGCAGTTTCTCGCTCGATGAATCTTCATTCACTTCTGAATTCGTTTTCTGAGTACGAGGCGACACAGTGGACGCCAACACAGGCTCAACACCAGTCTCAACCGCTGCCTGCTCGGGCGGCGTCAGGTTCTCTCCGGCGACAGAAGAATGGCTCGCTCCCAGTTGAGCGTGCTGCTGGGTCGTCTCAACTGTCCCAGTTCCATTAATCGCTGGAACAGAAGCTTCCGAACGTTGGTCGCTAATCGAACTCGTCTTGGCAACGCCATCTACTGCCGCGCCATCTACCGTCGCGCCATCCAATGTCGTACCACCTACCGTCGCGCCACCTACCGTCGCGCCACCTAATGTCGCCGTCTCTCCAGTCGCACCATCTACTGATGATGAGCTCGTCACAGGAAGATTCACTTGGTCAACAGCAACCCCAGATTCTGTGGCCAGTGCAGATTGACCGACAACTGAATTGGCCTGATCGAAAGCAGTGACTTCTGTCGGAGCAGTGATGGTTGCTGAAGAACCATTGGCTGTGACATCCGACCGAACAGAAGATGCAGTTTGAGAGTCCGCAAGCTGCTGCTGTTGATTTAAAGCTCGACGATTTAATGAGACGGCCTGTTGTTGCAAACCCGGCCGATTCACAGACGCACGGGTCCCCGCTTGGCGAGTTGGGTCAGAGCGGATTCCAAATTCGTTTTCAAAAGACGACCGTCGTTCCTGGAGTGATTCGGATTGCTGTTGTTGCGAGCCAACAATGCCCCTTTTAGGATCCGATTCAGACGCACCGCGTGCCGCCGCAATCGTCTCTTCACCAGTCGCGTTGATTCCGTTTTGACTTGATTCTTCTGAATTCTGTGACTGCCGTTCAGGCTGCAACAAATACTGCCCGACTGATTCCGACTCACGATCATCATCTGCCGAATCGATCGCAGTCGGTTCTTCAGATGAATCAAGCAAGGTCGCTGCACCGTCGGTTCGTTGGATGACTGTCGCTGCGAGTGCAGTGACGTCGGTATCATCCTGTTCATCATTGCCATCAAGCTTGCCAAAGCGAATTGCCTGAGCAACTTCTGACGTTTCAAAAGCTACGGCAGTTTGCCCATCCGCAGATATCGATTCGGTCGCCGAAGGATCGGTCTGTGCGGTCTCACCGAAGACAACACTTCCAGTCGCGGCTGGGTTCCCAGTCACTTCGTCCTGTGAGGTCGACTGCTCACGAAGGGCTGGCTTTTGATTTGATGAGACCGCATCCGTTTGTGTGCCAGACTGTTGCAGCACATCAGAAAAGGCGGGCGAATCAGATTCAGCATTGGGAGAATTGACTGCTGCGTTTTGCCCATTGCCTGCTGCGAGCGGTGATGCAAAGAAAGTGGGAAGAACGCTATTTGACGAAGCGGTGTTTGAGGGGACTAGTGACACTTTCAACGCTCCTTCTAACGGTCAACAGGACAACTCTTCCTATTTACAGAATCCTTCAATCCAACATCACTTTTCGAGTGTTGGTTTGGAAACTGAAGGTGACAGTCAACTACTGAAAATAGAAACTTGCCAACTTGCTATCAATTTTCGGGTGTCTTTCAAAAATCAAAGAGTGCTAATCAAACCAATCAAAGAGTGGGTCTTGGTTGAAGGGATCTCATGCAAAACACGGTGCAGAAAGGCAATTCACAGACACCCATTTTTGTTCCGGCAGTCCACGCCGATTTTCGTTGTTAAACTTAAACGACTGGATCAAGCTTGAGGGATCAGAACGGTATTGCAGCCAGCCGTAACAGTCAGAATGCCATAACGTTCTCCGTCATATCGCTGACGCCAATCGGCTATTTTTGCCAGCGAACCGCAACAGATACTCACCGACGCAGCCCCTTAGCCAACTGCCAACTGAACATTCTCCTTTTTAAAACCAGAGTATGCCCGCTGGCTCAGAAACGCTGATCAGATGACTCAGCAAGAACCTTCCGTGTCACTTTGGTTCATAACAGCCCACCGTTGGTTGTCGACGGCGTTGTCATTGTTTCGATTGGCAGCCCTGACGCTTGCCTCGCTTCCTCCTTTCAAACTGGCTCGCACTGTTTAGCCCCTACGAACCTAAACACTCTCGAATCAAGAATTGAAAACCGTCTAGCGATCAAAGACTGTGTTAAACGACGTGTGCTCAAGTGACGTGTGCTCAAGTGGCAGTACGACAACTCGGCAGCGTCCTTGCTGACGGTTGCACCAGAATAGCCTTTGACATCTCTTATGATCGTTGGCTTGCCCTTTTCGTTCATCGCAGGGCTGGTGATCATCGTGGTCGTTAAGCAATTGACCACGCTGGTACCGTTTACGAAGCTTCAGACACCATTGCACGTGGCCATCTGCTTGTACACAGCAGTCGAATTTGTGGCGGTGACGTCTGCCATCCACCAAACCGGAGATACGGCTTCAGCTTGGTGAGGACGCGGGCCTATGCTTGCCTTGCCGGCGGTCACTTTTCAGTGCGACCTAGCCTGCCACCGTTTAGGCTTGGTATTCGAATGGGCATTTGCGATGGGATTCGGCTTTGCGCAGCCTGCTGCCGGTTCTCGGTTGCCTAATCGAAAACGGCAAATCATCACGAAGTGCGCAAGGGGCAATCTGCTTGTGCCCGTCATCGACAAGAAACGTTTCAACGCCGCTCCAGTCTTGTTCTTAAGAGTCAGAACCGAACTGCTGCGATCGGTGTTCATCCCTGATCACCTTGTGACGAACTAAGCAGACTCGTGTTGGTAGGCTGCTCGAGCCACAACGTGTGTACGGGACTTATCCAGTTTCAAACCCATTTCCGAATGCTCCGATACCATCTGTCCTTCTGCCGCATTCAGACTTTCGATCAATCGCTTCAGCAAATCAGATTGACTGGAAAGCAACCCTTGCAATTCTACTCCAGGCTTCTGGCCAAGATCACGCCATTGTTGACGCAGTGGAACCAACTGCTCTTCGCAGGCGGCAATGATTTGCATTGATGGCTGAAGTTTGTGCGGAATCTTAAGATGATTGGCAATCGATGATCGGCTGCCCGTTTCACTGAGTGAAACCTCATCAAGAATGGAAAGTGCCTGACGGTAAGGGGCGTCAATTCGACGCAGCCCGGCAACAAGCTGTTCTTCAATTTGCTGATTTGAGGACATCGATTTCCTTTCTCCAGTTTTCCATGGTTATTTGCACTTTTTCGAGCTTCGTTTGCAGTTGAGATTTTTCATCCATGTGCCCCAACCACCAGCGAGCAGCTGCCGAAACCCATGTTGATGACGAGCGTTGCAACACAGATCGATAGTAATCTTCTGCCTCATCGCGATTCCCCAGTTTCCGATAGCAACTTGCCATAAGATAGTCGTGCCACTGGCGATCTTCGGTAGACAGAGGGCGCAATTCCACGGCCTCTAAAATCTTCAAGCACTCACGAAATTGATTTGTCGCATACAAGCTGGTCGCCAACGCCAAACGATCAATGGGACCATCAACAAATCCAGTCCCAGAAGCAACACGAACGGCCGGATCCGACATAACACTGGGCTTCATTTCGGCCTTCATTTCGACCTTCTTTGCAGCTGCGTCATCTGAGCCAGTCGAATTGTCGATTGCATCAGCCCCTGCGGTATTGGCTTCAGCTTTGCCCGAATCTAGCAGAGGGTTAGGGCCTTCAGGTTCTGAATTCGCCTTGCCCATTCCTTGATTCGCATTCGGTTCAGTCTGCGTTTTTGTTCCGCTACCTTGTTTTTCTTGGCCACTCGGCTTCTTCGATTGACCACTCTTCGATGCCTGCTCTTGAGCTTGACGGGCTCGCCATTTTCGAGCTATTTCTGCCGCATTTTTTTCAAGGCGGTCCATGCTGTCACGCTTTTCAGCCTGCAACTTCAACACCTCTTTAGCATGATCATCATCAGCCTGAGCTTCTTCTGGAAGGAGGTCCCCAAGAATTGAAGACTGAGCGACACTGAAACACAGTAGCAAAGCCATCCCCGTTACTGCTCGGGAAAGTACAGACTGAATCATGGTTGAATAGATGTAGGTCATCGTTGGATTTCTTGATTTTCCGCAGCAGATTGGCTCTCGCTCGACACTTCATTCTTGTCAAGCGGACTACCACCAGATGGAATTCGATTGGTCTTTGATGTTGCGGCGTCGATCATTCCAGACAAACTACGGATCGCTTGAGCGTGATTCCCAAGCGATTGATGGGCTTTCCCCAACAACCTTAGGTTGGCTCGACGAATGGCAGATTCAGATTCACTTCCGATCAGTTCAATGGGAAGTTGGTCTAAATCAGCTTGAATTGAAGAACACAGCTTTAAGCACTCTTCCGACTGGCCACGACGGAACGCTTGTTCTGCGGCAGAAAACTGAGACTTTAGATTCACCAATGCGGGCACGGTGGCAACCGACTTTCGTCGATCTTCTGCGCTGAAGATTTGTGATCGATGATCGTCTTTAAGCCATTCATCAACCGAAGACTCGCCCGCCAAAACCAGTTTCATGCGATCCTGTAATGGAAAGGGAGGGCGTTTCGCGACAGCTGCCTGAAAAACTTCCTTTTGAACATCCATCATGCCAATGGCACCATAGCCGGCCCCAACCAAAAAGGCGTTATGATCGCCAAACATCAAATCTAGCTTTAGAGGTGATAACGACGACAGCAATTTGGTTCCTTCGCGTCCTCGCTGCATTCCACGGGTCCCCCAAAAGCGAGCCAGACTCGATAACATTGCCGCTTGCTTGCGAAGATGCAGCCGCGTTTGAGTCGCATACTGCTGATCAGTCAGTAGATTATCAAAGCATTCTCGATGCTGATCCAGTACGGTATTTGCCGCTTCCATTTGACCGTGCATCAAATAGGCTGCAGATAAGAGGACAGCAGCATCAGGTTCCTGATCGCTTCCTGTTGCAAAAGCGACCGCTCGAGCCAACGGATTTACAGCGTCCCGAGGAAGGTCATTTTCCATCAGGATCCGACCAATGTACATATAGGCGGCAGCATCGATTTCTGGCCCCGCGACCTGATCAACGGTTTGGTAGAACTCTCTTAACGCTTCTGATCGGTTATCTGTCGCAAGGTTTGCTTTGCCAAGATTGAATCGAGCGGCAGCTCGCACGTTTGATCGAGGATACTGATCCATTGAAGTTCGAAAGTAGCGGACGGCTCGGTCAACTCGGCCAAGTTCCGCATAGGTCACTCCTAAATACAGATACGACAGCGAAGCTTGCGAATGTTCTGGAGCCATCGTTACTGCCAATCGCAAGAAACGTTGAGCTCTGCGGAACCGTTCGATTTTCTTCTTTGAGGACGATTGACTATTGGACAATTCAACCAATAGGACGCCATCTTTCAGCGACCATTCGATCAACAACGGCATACAAACAGAATCAAGAAACACGTCGAGTGGAAATTCGCGGCATGCGATCGGAGACGTTCGTTCTGATAAAAACTGAACCACATCTTTGTCAACTGCCAGTCGTAGTTTGGCCGCTTTGGCAACAGACTGAATCACGGCCATCACAGAAACAGACTTGTGGTAGCAGTTCACATAGATTCCGTCAGCAGAACTCGTCAGACGTCGCACTGTTAACGCTGGACCTGGCTCTGCGATTTCAGTGGTATCCTTCGAAACAACGTTCCAGTTTTCCATCAGCTGAGTCGGACTGCGATGCGAACGAGGAATCACCCAGCCGTTCGCATGCAATAGGGAAGCCTGAGTCGAATCTGGAGTCAGGCACGAAGCAAGTGAGTGCATTAATTCGCCACGTAGCGACGTCGACATCAACTGCTCGCGCTGAATCAACAAACGAGCTAAAATTGCAGAAGCTAAGTCCTGCCTGCCTTGATCAACAAGCACTCGCGACGCAGAAAGTGATGCCGCGTCAGAGAGTCCCTGTGACAGCGGGCTCTTCATCACCATTCGATAGTATTTCAATGACTCTTGGGGGCGAGCAAGCAATTCGGCGCACAACGCCATCCGCAGTTCCATCTGCACTTTCAGCAGACTGGTCGCATTGGCATAGGCATCTTGAAGAAGCTCCAATGCAAAAGGATAATTGCCTCCAGCGATTAGCCGGTCGATTTGCTTCATGCTGAACTGCATGATTTCAGGTAACTGTTCAGCATCACCTTCCGACTCGCCAGCTTGAATCTGGCGAATTGTCCCCTTGCTGCCCCATTGCTTTTGAGCAGTGCTCAATATTTGAGACACAGACTGCGGTTCAGCAGTGGACGACACTTCGGGTTGCCAGTTTTCAATGTGCTGAACAACTTCCTTTGTTTCATCGGACTGTGTTGACAGCATTGGGGGCTGCTTCAGCCCACCATCTGATGTTTCTTGAAGAACACTGCTGGAATCCTGCTGGGCCGACACGAGGCGAATCGGCACTTCTTGCGGGCCAGTGGGGACCGCGTTTTTGGCGTCTTGAGGACTGTTTTGGCTGCCAACTGAAATCACAACAATGGTCAGACCGGCTGCAAAGAAAGGCAGGATCGCCCCAAAACCCAGTAAAAGACGCAGTCCCATCAGGGAACTGCCTTGATGAGGATCTGATTGATAGTGGAGGTCGGACACCATACAGCCTTACGGAGCGATTAGTTGCGAAATCGTCACAACCGTCAAAGTCAACGTACTTAGGCAAGTCATCGTCGGAACAGAAACAATGAGTTGAAGAAAAAGCGAGCAAGTTTCCCGGCAGCCAATCGATGAAGTGTTTGTCCTCAAACGAGACAGGAGAGAACGATGCAAATTCGAAACATTCATGTCCAGCCCCACACCGTCGGCGAACCCAAAGGTCGCAAGCTAGCGGCTGCCAACGCCTCAACAGGCAACGCACCCGCCACCGAAGGTCCAGTAAACGGTGTGACTTCTTCCATTGACAACACTGGAGCTTTGCAGAGCCAGTTGAGTTCATTGCCAGAAGTCCGTGCAGACAAAGTTTCGGAAGCAGCGTCTCGCCTGGCGGCGGGTGAGTACAACTCTAGCTCGGCAGCAGCACAAACCGCCGCCGCCATTCTTCACCAGTCCTGATCTTCTAGACACAAGACGTTTTGAATCACGGATATTGCACGGAAGCGATGCCTGTTTAGTGTCACTGAAGACATCTGATTCAACGCCATCACCAACCCAGAAAGCAGTTTCATGAGTTTCTCAATCACAAACAATGTCGCTTCCCTTAACGCCCGTAACAACCTGCAACGTTCTCAGACTTCTTTAGGTCAATCTGTTGAGCGATTGTCATCTGGATTCAAAGTAAATCGAGGAGCCGATGG
Organism: Fuerstiella sp.; assembly: GCA_039974975.1. Classification (GTDB taxonomy): domain Bacteria; phylum Planctomycetota; class Planctomycetia; order Planctomycetales; family Planctomycetaceae; genus Fuerstiella. Next base: position 45,804 of record JBDWHY010000162.1, read on the forward strand.
CCCTGCTTCTTTGGTCATTTCAGAAAAGCAACGTGCTCAGATTTCAGGTCTTCGTCAGGCCATCGACAACAGCGACAAAGCTGTCTCACTGGTTCAAACTGCTGAAGGTGCTTTGGGCGAAATCAACAGCCTGCTCGTTAAAGTTCGAAGCTTGGCGTTAGATTCAGCAAACGCTGGATTCAACGACGACGACGCCTTGGCAGCCAATCAAGCTGAAATCACCAATGCCTTGGACACGATCAATCGAATTGCCACGAACACTCAGTTCGGTGAACGAAGCATCTTGGACGGATCATCTGGTGTGAACGGAACATCAAATGACACTGATGTCACTGTTCTAAGTGGCGGTCAAGCTTCAAGCGGAAGTTATGCAGTCAACGTGGGAACCGCTGGTGAACGAGCCAACGTCACAGCTGCAACAGCCCAGACAGCAAACCTAGCTGCTGATGAAGTTGTCACTGTCAATGACGTTTCAATCTCTTTGGCGGCAGGACTTTCTCAAGCTCAAGTCGTTTCACGAATTAACGAATTCACATCACAAACTGGCGTCGTCGCTGACATTGACAGTGGTTCCACTCGTCTGCGTAGCGAAGCATTCGGTTCAGATGCCAACATTACGGCTGTCTCCAGCGTTGCTGATGCTGCCACTAGCTCTGGTATCGGCACGACTCAGCTTACCGATTCCGGTGTTGATGTTGTCGGAACAATTGATGGTTTGGCCGCAACCGGGCAGGGCAATGTCCTGACTGCAACTGATGGTGCTGCTCGTGGACTAACCGTCTCTCTTGGTGCCGCAACCGATCCTACAGATACCGTCACGGGTGCTCAAGGCGATATTAACGTTGTGAACAACTCACTGGTATTCCAAATTGGTGCGAATCAAAACCAGACAGCTAGCATTGCGATCAACGCAGTCAGCTCAAACTCTCTTGGTTTAGGTGAAACTGGCAACCAGTTTGCTAGCCTTGCTGACATCGAAGTCACATCGGCTTCAAAGTCTCAGGATGCACTGGGTGTGATTGACGCCGCCATCGACGACATCACCACACTTCGAGGTGACTTGGGTGCGTTCCAACAGAACACGTTGACTTCAACATCCAACAACCTGCGAACGACTTTGGAAAACACAATCAACGCAGAATCAATCATTCGTGATACGAACTTCGCTGAAGAAATTTCCAACTTCACCAACCAGCAGGTACTTGTTCAGGCAGGAACATCTGTCTTGGGCAACGCCAACCAGCTGACTCAGGGAATCCTGTCTCTGCTGCAGTAAACCGAATCTGAGTGAATTGATTCGTCAACACTCATGAGAGGGGGCACAGCTCATTTTGTCTTAGCAGCAATCATTGCCCAACCGAGACACCACGAGCTGTGCCCCCTTTCTTTCTTTTTGACTTTGTTTCCTAACCCACGTCTCCGGAGCCTTATCAGATGTCATCAGTCACAATCGATGGCCTGAATTCAGGTATCGACACCGCCAATATCATCGAAGGGCTGTTGGAAATTCAACAAGCTCAGCTTGATCGAACTGAACTGCGGCGACAGGAAATCTTAGGTCGACAGGCGGCCTTCCAAAGCTTGGAAGCTCAACTTGTTGCTTTTCAAAGTACAGCATCCAGCCTGGCCAGTACTCGAAATAACGTATTCGACTCAAAGTCAGTCACCGTGAGTGCACCAGATGCCCTATTGGTTTCTGCAGGTGCAGACGCAACAACTGGTAACTTCGAACTGACGATCGATAGCTTTGCCCGTGCTCACCAGGTGGCATCTCAGGGGTTCGCATCTGACACATCCGAAATTACCCAAGGAACATTTACGCTTCAACAAGGCGATCGCCCAGCAGTGGAAGTCACCATTGATGGTTCCAACAACACGTTACAAGGCTTAACGGACGCAATCAATTTGGCGGACAGCGATGTTCAAGCCACCTTGATCGATGACGGCAGTGGTACAGATTCTTTTCGATTGTTACTGACTTCATCCGCCACGGGCGAACAGAACGCAATCACACTGACAAATTCCTTAGCTGCAACAAGCGGTGATGCTGTTCAACCCAGTTTCGATTTTGGCGTACCCGTTCAGGCTGCTCAGAATGCTGCCGTTCGATTGGGAAGTGGCCCCGGAGCCATTACGATCGAAAACGACACCAATCAGCTAAGTAACGTCATCCCAGGAGTCTCTCTTAATATCCTACAAGCAGACCCTGACCAGACGATTACCCTGCAAATTCAGCAAGATACAGAAAGTGCGGTCGAAGCAGTTCAAGGATTCGTTGATTCTTACAACGGACTGACAAACTTCATCAACGAACAGACCCGCTTCGTATCAGAAACAGAGGAAGCAGGACTTCTACTCGGAGACCGGTCGGTCATTCAAATTCAAAATGAACTGCAAGTCGCCCTACAACAGGTCATTCCAGACCTTGGCTCCAGTATCAATCGCATTTCCTCGATTGGAATTTCATTCACCAATCAAGGAACTCTGACATTCAACAGCTCTGAACTCATCAGTGTGTTAAACGGAGAAGTTGAAGGAGCATCTGCTCAAGATGTGCAACGTCTATTCACCTTAGACGGAGTCAGCTCGAACACGGGTGTTGAATTCATCTTGGGTAGCACCCGGACTCAAGCACCTGACTCGCCGATTCAAGTTGACATCACCCAAGCGGCCGAGCGGGCATCCATCGTCTCGACCAATTCCCTATCGGCCAGCACGATCATTGACAGCTTGAATAGCGAACTGCTTTTCACGCTCGACAATCAGCCACTCACAGTGAACTTATCAGCTGGAACTTACAGCAACCAAGATTTGGCATCCGAACTGCAGTCGATCATCAATGCTCACCCGTCGCTCGGTGGAAGAAGCGCCTTGGTAGGCATCCAAGCTGACGGCGGCGGAGGCAATCTGCTGACTCTGACTTCAGAAACTTTTGGTGAATCGTCACAGATTGAAATCACCGGCGGGTCTGCTCTTGCCGCACTTGGGCTAAGCGGTACCGAAAGCGATGATGGAGTCGATGTCGATGGAGTCTTTCGGATTAATGGAATCGTTGAACAAGCCACAGGACGAGGACGCGTTCTTTCCGGCGATCGAGACAACCCATTCACAGACGACCTTCAACTTCGTGTCACATTGACACCCGACCAAGTCACCTCAGGAAACGAAAGCGAACTCACACTGACTCGCGGTGTTGCTTCCACACTCGGACAATTGATTGGCGACTTTCAAAGTACTGAATCAGGCTTACTACAAACTGTAAATCAACGATTTTCGCAGGAAGTCGAAGATATCGACGACGCCATCGCCCGTCAGGAAGAAATCTTCGCCACTCAGGAACAAGAACTCCGAGAAGAATTTGTCGCCCTCGAACAGGCACTTGGTGAACTGCAGTCGACCCAATCATTTCTGACTCAACAATTCGCCCAACTCAACAACCTGGGTGAAAACTAAACACGGTGAAAACGAAACACTGTGAAAACGAAACGCGGTGAATATTTCATTTGATTCTCACCTCGCAATGGTCCATGACGGCTGACTCCACGGCAGTCCCACTGATCTATCCACACTCTAATTTGACAGCCAAGGAGAGCCTTCAAATGAACCACGTCCACAACGCCTATCGCCAATCTCGCAACACAAGCCTGACTCGAATTGACATGCTGATTAAGCTCTATTTTAAAACAATTACAACCATCGAAAAGGCTCAGCAGGCAATCGAATCCAACGATACAGATGCAGCGGAAAATCATAAGCTGATGGCCTATCGATGCTTGATCGCACTGTTGGATGGAATTAAGCCCGAACACGATGAAGTGTCAGCTAACACTCATCGCATCTGCTTGTATGCGATCAACCAAGTCTGGGAAGGCTCGGCCAACAACTTCGCAAATGCAGCAAAGGTATTGAGCCCAATTCGAGATGCGTTTGTCGCTATCCGAGATGATGCTGTCCAAATGGAACTGAGCGGCGAAATTCCTGCACTGAACCTGGAAACTTCGATTCCCGTACAGGTATGCAACTAATTGCATTCAGGAACCGCCGCAAGACTTGCCACTGGGCAGTCTGCACAGGCGGGCAGTCTGCACAAGCGAGAATCCGTAAAAGCGATCGTGCAACAACCATAGCCTTACCTTGGTATCGCGAAGACTATTTGAAGCGAAAAGCCGAGACGCCCGAATTCAACATTCTGAGCTCGCCTAGAAACTCATCTTGAATCGTCAAAACCCGTTCAGCGTCGTGGGTCTTGCCAACTTGCTCCAGCTCATCGCAAAGACGATGTAAAGCATTTGCGCCAAAGACACGAGCTGGTGACTTCAAAGAATGAGCTTCATTCATCAGCACTTGAAAGTCATGTTGGTGAAACGCTTCCGTAAAGCGAACAATCAAAGGCGAATAGTCTCTTAAGAATAAATCAACGAGGCTCTGAGCAAGCAACTTGTCTTGGCCAACATTATCAAGCAAAACGTCGCGGCAAGCGATCGAAGTTTGATTGCTCACATCGCTTCGATGGTGGTCATTCGTTTCATCAGAGTCATTGGCATCAGAGTCCGCGTCGGCAGCGATTCGCAGATGCTCGACCAGTTGTCCTGGCTGAATTGGCTTGGTCAAGAGTCCGTCCGCCCCGGCTTCAAGACACGCAGCCAAAACATCGCCGCCCGAATCGGCGGTCAGCGCCAGAATCCATAGGCGACCATGATCAGATCGTCCAGCTTCCTGCTGCATTTCACGAATGGCACGGATGGCGGTCAGCCCATCTAGAACTGGAAGCTGCAGGTCCATCAGAACGACGTCAAATCTTTGATCACGGCAGGAATCGATGGCCTGCAGACCTGTCCCAACGACAGAAACCTGATGCCCTTCAGCCTGCAACAGCCGAACAGTCAATGCCTGACTTAGTACATGGTCTTCAGCCAAAAGTATGATCAACGTCTCTTGCCTCTTACAATTTCATTGGGACGCCACTTCGAACGTTCGGCCCACATCAGTCGCTCGATCACATCCGGCGGTAACGAGTGGGATACCCCCGGTATTGATAGGGACTTCCTCTGAAAATCAGACGTGCATCGCTCCGATATTATTACTTTAAGCGGTTAAGGCAGCGAACTTCACGTGCCGTCTTAACGCAAATAGAAGAATTACCCGCAAACCCGTACCGCAAGCTACATTTTGGAACAAAACCACAAAACAACATACCCCACTTTCGATTCGGCACCTTGCCGCCTTCCACCGACCAGACGCACCTAAGAACCATGAAAAAAATCCTTCTCGTCGACGACACGGCCTTCGACAGACTCCTGATTTCATCTTTGCTCGAAGAAGCAGGAAGATTTGATGTCACGGAAGCTGTCGATGGAATTCAAGCACTAGAACTTCTTCAGTCCCAGACGTTCGACTTGCTGCTTTCTGACCTCATGATGCCCAACATGTGTGGCATCGAGCTGATTAGCCAACTTGATCAAGATCTTCCTTCGATTGTCATGACGGCATTCGGCAGCGAAGCGGCCGCAATGCAAGCTATGCAAGCGGGTGCCTACAGCTACGTCACCAAGACTCGAGCACAATCACACCTGATCAAAGAAATCGATTCAGTCCTTCATTCCGTCAGCCAGAAACAGCGTCAAGCAGATCTGATGGACTGTGTGACACAACATCGTGTGACTCTTGAAATCAAAAACGACATCGAGCAAATCAGCACCACAATCGACTACGTCGAACAGCTGATTAATTCGATGAATCTATTCTGCGGGCCTCAACCGATGCATCTGCGACTGTGCTTAGAAGAAGCTCTTAGCAACGCCATCATCCATGGCAATCTTGAGGTCAGCTCTGAGCTACGAGACCGTGATGACGATTCCTACCAACAGCTGATCCGACAGCGAAACAAATCAGTGCCTTACTGTAATCGACGAGTCACCGTTGCCATCGACCTGAACCGATACCGGGCGGAATTTGTCATTCGAGACGAAGGTCCGGGCTTTGACATATCGTCTCTCCCCGATCCACTGAACGCGGCAAACCTAGAAAAACCATCAGGGCGAGGGATCACGTTGATGCACGCCTTCTTGAGCGAAGTCGAATACAACGACTGGGGCAACGAAGTCAGACTTGTCATGAAAACACCCGCTCGATGCGCAGGTGCCTCGCGACTTTCAATGAGCGAACGACGAAAACAGACCACCCGCATGGCAGAACAACTTCACACCACTCCAGAGTGCTGAAACGTCGCAGCAAAAGGTGGCGAAACATTGCGAACTCGAATTCCATCCGCCGTTATTTCGTCTGCCTTGACCCGTGTGAGCCCTAAGTAAATCAAAGGGCCGACATAAGCGATGATCCCAGCAAAGATGCAACTCAGAAGAATGGGCACATTTTCGCCGTCCCCCGTAATAAAGTCGCCTGCAAAAAGCCCCGCGAACACTCCCGCCGGAATTAACACCCAGCCGATCGAAGCGAACAAAACCATTGACAACCAATGATGGCGATGCCGCATACAAACTGGCAACGAGAGACGCTTTTTCTTCGTCGTTAGGATCGCAATCAAAATCCCAATGGGGAAGAACAAAATCATGAACACCACGATAAACGGAGCCGCTGCCGGCATACCCACTGAAAATTCCTGAGTCTGCCTTCGCTTTGTCACTTGGCCACAAACCACACAACAGTCAGGAAAATGGTGTCCCTGACAACTGTCTTTGGGGATCAGCACGTCCGTGCGACCCAAGTCTTCTTCTGGCGTAAACGCATCAGCAAAACCGCCAAGTTCTCGCCCAATTGCATTCAGCCCTTGCCCCAGCTCTGCGAAACCATAGCCGGCGGCTGCCTTCGGCGGCTTCGCCTCAGGAGCTGGCGCCGGCGAACGCCCCCAGAATCCCCGAAACTTATCCGCCACCGCAGCCACACCATCTTCAAAGATCGTGGATGCTCCACGATACTTTACTTCAGAAGGATCAGCGGCCGCCGAATCTAACTGCCCATCAACCAATCTCTGAACGCATAAATTGACTTCGCTAATTGTCTGGTAGCGTTGATTCGGGTCACTTGCCAATGACTTCATTACAACTTCATCAAGCCGAACATCAATTGGAACTCGTTTTGATGGCGGAGCAAAAACGCCGATCGGAGTTTCGCCTGTCAACATTTCATAAAGCACCACTCCAAGCGAATAAATATCGGCTCGATGGTCCACAGACCCCGAACCCTGCATCTGTTCAGGTGCCATGTATCGCACAGTGCCCAGCACCTGATTGGTCCCAGTCAGCTGAATGTCGTCGACTTCTGCTCCCAGTTTTGCCAAACCAAAGTCGGCGATTTTCACTCGCCCCGCATCATCCAAAAGAATGTTCTCTGGCTTGATGTCTCGATGCACAACTCCGTTGTCATGAGCGTACTGCAATGCATCACAAACCTGAGAAACAATTGACAAGGCTTGATCAGGCGACACTTGACGAGCTTCAATCAGCTGCCGCAGATTGATGCCGTCAACATATTCCATCAAGAAGTAGTACAGACTCTGCGAAGACCCACCCGAGACCGTTGGGGCCGGAACGTCTCCGAAGTCATAAACTCCCACAATATTGGGGTGATTTAATCGAGCCAACGTCCTTGCCTCACGATCAAATCGAGCTGTGAAAGCCGGATCATTTGCCACATCAGGACGGACAATTTTTAAGGCAGCAAGACGATCCAATCGCTTCTGGCGGACCTTGTAGACCGCCCCCATGCCACCATGCCCGAGCACCTCGATCATTTCGACCATCGGAAAACAATCGATCAGCATTGCCAAGGTGGGAGCAACGTAGATGGGGTTCGATTGTTGAGTATTTGCATACGCAGGACTGTCCATCGGCTCATCCAAAACAGCCTTCATCAGACATTTAGGGCATAACCCCTCTTGCGTAGGGGTTGGCAAATTACAGCCACATTCAGGACAGTGGTAACCAGAGCTCATAGCCCGACCTCTCTTCGTTCCGACACATCATTCCAATCTGGAAAACTCGCTTCATCCTGCTCTTCACGTTCTAAGCGAAAAGGTGACAGGGATTCTCAGCAGTAATCCAACAATTGTTGGAATGAACGAAAAGACAGTCTTTTTTAGGGACAAACGCTGCCGCTACGGCAAAACCGATGCACTTCTGCACAGTACGGACAACGAAGCACGTGACATCTCAACTGGCATATCAGGCGCCACGACAGACCGCAACTTGCCTTCCCGACACAAGCAAGCTGCCTGAAACTCTTTGGGCACACTATGCTGGCGAAGCCAAAACCTGAAAGAGCCGCTGGATTTCTTCTTGGACGGCGGATTCTGATTCCACAGTCGCCGTAATCTGTGCTCGCAGCAGTTCACGGTAACGAATTTTTAGCCGACTACTGGCCACCTTAACCGCGTCTTCAGTCATCTTGATCTGCTCTGCAATTTCGCGATAAGAAACCTTATCACCGCCTGTGAGCGAGAACTTTAAAAGCTCGAACAAGCGTTCTCGACCTCGTTCACGGTATTCTTCCCTAAGGTTCCCCAAGACGGCGTCCAGTAAAGAGACGGCCCATTGGCGTTCAAAGAGAAGCTCAGGAGTCTCCGCGCCAGCAGCGGAATGCTGGTATCGAGATTCTGCGACTTCAAAGTCCAGTGATAACGTCGCCTGCTGACCACCTCGCTTAAGAGTCCCCTGCCGTCGCCATTCATTCTGCAAAAATCGACGACAAGCAGTCAGCAAGAAGCAGCGAAAGCGACCTCGATCAGGATCCGCCATCTCAATGGTTTTGCGATCTAGCAGAGACACGAAAAACGCCTGAGTCATGTCTCGCGCTTCATCGGTGCTCGAAGAATGGCGTCGCAAGTAAACATAGAGAGGAAACCAGTAGGCCTGACACAGCGTCTCCATCGCCTCGCGCCCATCAGGCTTTTCTGGATCCTCCTGCGCCGCCAAGACAAGACTCCATCGAGTCGTTCGAAAGGGATCACTCAAAAATCAAGCTCCTAGGCCACCAGCAGAATCCATCAACTGTAAACAGCAACGCAACACAACGGGCCTCAGATCAGACTGTCTCTCACAACATTTCAGAACCGCACAAATTGCCAGACGGTTTCTTGCCTGATCGCACTGAATTCGGAGCAAACGCATTGCCAAGGAACCCAAAAGTGGAAAACTGAGACCAACCACATGGCAACTCTGCCCAGCTGATAAACCTGCGAGCTGGCATTAATCTTTGTGTTGCTGGGAATCGGAGCGAATCGCAGCGGACGAACTTTGAGATGAACTGCTATTTGACTTCGGCTCTTCTGCCGCTGGAACCCCTGATTGAGATACTGAATTCGAGATCTTCGCCGCAGACGGCTTTGCTGACCGGCGAGTTTTCGCGGCTGGCTTTTCTTCAGGCTTATCAGTGATCGTCAAATACTCAGGAGCGATGTCATACCAGCTGACATCTTTATCGCCGTGAAATTCAACCAGCGCTTGGCAGTTCATGTTGACAGTCTTGACCAGCCCAACACAGTCCGCAAATCGCTTTAACTCTGGAGCAGGGGATGCAACTCGCACCCACTGGTCAGTCAGCTCTTTCTTCAATGCCTCGGCACGTTCAATTGACATCAATCCCACTCACTTAGATCCAACCACACATAAAAACCGACTGTGACAACTCAATTGCCATTGCCACAGTCTCTGCCGCCTATAGCTCAGACGCTTACTCTTCAGCCACGTCCACGTACTTGTACCAGTTTTCAAAGGTTTCAACCGGCTTAAAATACTTCATCCGCGGCTGCAAAACATAGTTGCGAGTCCGTGCCATCGAACCTGCGTAAGGGCAGTCGTCCAAAAGAATGGCAATCATCTTATCAATCACTTGGTTCCGCTCTGCAGACGGACGCATGGCGGCCACTTGTTCGTACAGCTTGTCGTACTCAGCATTCTGGTAGTTGTAGTGATTGTTACCGGGTGACCCATTTGGACCATAGAACGTCGACAGATTGTTTTCAGCATCAGGGTAATCTGATCCCCACGCAAAGCTAAACATCTGCCCATTCCTGTCGTCCAGTTTCTGAATCAGAGTCGAAAAATCCAAAAGGACGACTTTCAAATCAACACCAATTTTTGATAGCTGCCGAGCGATCATTTCAGACTGCTCTTTGCCATTTTGAGCACTCGATGTGAAGTATTCAATTCGAGGCAAGCCATCACCATTGGGATATCCAGCCTTCACCATCAAAGCACGCGCTCGTTCAAGATCTGGCCCGCGTTTGGAATTTGAATGAACGCCGCCTTCAGGATGACCTTCGATCCCTGCCGGAACCGGCCCATCATAGATGACGCATTCGCCGGTGTAGAAAGTTTCGTTTTGCTCGTCCCAGTCCAGAGCAAGACAGATCGCCTGCCGCAGAGCTTTCTTTTCTTCCGCGTAACCGCCCACAACGGGGTCTTCCATATTGAAACCACGAAAGATGAAATCTAACAACGGCACAGGAGCAGCAACCAACCCCTTCTTCTTTGCCGCTGGAAGCATTTTTCGAGTCCTCTTGTTGAAGATCTCTTCGTAATAAGGAGACGGCAACTGACAGTAGTCCAATTCACCCGTCTTAAACTTCAACCAAAGAGGCTGATCTTCAGGCAGGAATTCCAACTGGATTTCATCCAAGAACGGCAGCTGCTTGCCCACAACTTCTTTCACCCCCAAGGCCTCATCTGCTGGCATGTACTCTGCAGGGAAAAAACACTCGTGATAGTTAGGGTTTCGACGGAACGTCATTTTGACACCTTGCTGCCAATCTTCCTCCTTCATGACATATGGGCCAGTTCCAACAGGGTGCAGACCAAATTTCTGCCCGTACTTTTCGACCGCCTCACGAGGCACGATCGCCATTTGAAACATCGCCAATGTCCACTGAAACCGAGTCGCCGCTTTGTTCAAAATGACTTGGAATTCATAGTCATCGATAATCTTTAGTCCGGGCACCTCCACAGAATAGTCAAACGTACCAGACTCCTCTTGAGCAGTCTTATATTCATCGAACCCCTTGATGGTATTTTCGACCAGCCAAAACACTTTCGACTTCGCAGACAAGTCGGCCATGCGCTTCCAACTGTAGATCACGTCCGACGAAATCATCTCCCGGCCTTTCCCTTCGGGAAAACAAGGGTCATCGTGGAACCGAACGCCTTTCTTCAATTTGAATTTCCAAGTCAAACCATCGTCTGATACCACGGGCATCTCAGATAGCAACAGAGGTTCAAGTTCAAAGGGGCGTTTCAAATATTTGTACTGCAACAATGTTTCAAACACTGGGCTAGCACACCTATTTTCATAGACAGTTGACCCTCGAATTGGATCCAACGAATTTGGCCCATCCGAACGCAGAGCAAAGCTACCTTTCTTAAGAGTCTGTTTGCCACTTGAAGCAGGCTCCTTACGAGATTCAGAACACCCAGGGAGGCAAATCAGAAACACGGCCACGAAAAACAAGACGCGGCGACCAAAGCAAGATTTCAATGTCCTGTGCAGCATCCTGAACTCTCTTCCTGTCTGAAAATATCCGTCAAAGTGATTCCTAACATGGGGGCAGAATACCTTTCTTGGAACACCATCGCAAACTGCCCTGTTCTCACAAAAGACGGGATTCAGCAATGCACTCGTCAGCAAGGCATCTGAACATTCAAAGCTCTAACACCTCATCAAACTTCACGCTTTGACTAAAAAGTGAAATCAGAAACTGATGACTCCCCCAAACGCACAGCGCACAAGCTATTCCCCCTCACTGTCTCGTGATCGAAACCAGATCGAAAGATCAAACACAACTGGCTTCGTTGAGCCTGACGCCTGATTGAGCCAAAATAAGTGCCGCCCAAAAACCAATCAGCATCAGCATCAGCATCAGCATCAGCATCAGCAATCAGCGAATGAAAGAGACAAAACGGGACACCCTTCTAAGAAAACCAGATCACCCAGAAGCGCACCCCATCAAATCGAAGCTTACGCGGTCGTTTCGACTCACTGGCACCGAAACAGCAGCCGCCCCCGGTAGCTTCAAACCGGTAGCTTCAAACCGGTAGCTTCAAACCGTAGCTTCAAACCGTAGCTTCAAACCGTAGCTTCAAACTGCGGCTTCAAAACCGTGGCTTAAAATTCAGCGCACGAAAAAAGCGTCTGCTTCACTGAAAGTGAAACAGACGCTTTCGCGTTGACTTTGATTGAGATTGTATGTTTGTAAGTTCTGGCATCTGTGCCGGGTGCACAGACCAAAATTACGATTGGTCCCGGATT
>JBDWHY010000163.1:0-1167 GCA_039974975.1 Fuerstiella sp.
ACACCCAACAGACCCAGTCTGAAAGCGAAGAACCGACTGCCGAAAAAGCGGACGGCGAAGACGATCCGGCACAGCAAGCACGCACTGGTGATGAAGACAGCGATGACGATGAACCGCGTCGCAAACGCCGCCGCGGACGTCGGGGCGGTCGCCGTGGACGCCGTGAAGATGGTGACGACGAAGCGCAGACAGAAGCGAGCACCGCTGATAACGGATCTACGGCTTCTGAAGGTGATGCTTCTGCCAACACAGAAACAGAATCCAACTCTGCTGCTCCCGCACCTGTAAACGATGTCGTGGAACCAGCTCCGTCAGAAACTGCGCCTTCCAACGATGCATCCGCATCAAAGGTACAGTCGGATGATATTGTTGTCGAAACACCTCAGTCCGAACAACCAGTCGCAGTTGAGACCGCCGAAGATACAAAGACACCATCGGCTCCAGTTGAACCGGTTGTGACCAGCGAGACTTCGAAAGAAGAAAAGAAAGACAAGCAGAAGCGCGGCGGATGGTGGCAGCGTGGCCGGTCATTCTTCTAAGTTTTCGAGTTGGGAAGGCACGAAAAAGGCGGCCAACTGGCCGCCTTTTTATTTGAAATTCATTTTGAAACGCCTGTCAGATCCAATCAGACAGGCGCACAAGAGCGAGTTTCATGTCTTCATGTCCACCGGCAAAGGAAAAGCGAATGAACTCGCGTCCATGCACCGGGTCAAAGTCAACACCAGGTGTTGCTGCAACACCGGCTTCGTGAAGCATTCGCTTGGCAAATTCGAGGCTGTCACTGCTGAAACGACTGATGTCCGCATAGACATAAAACGCGCCATCCACGGGCAGTAGCTTATCGAAACCAATCTTCGGCAGACCATCCAGCAACAGTGTGCGATTGGCGGCATAGCCAGCTTTGACAGATTCGAGTTCCTGAACAGCTCCGAGCGCAGCTGTTGCTGCAATTTGTGACAATTCAGGCGGAGAGATATAAAGGCTCTGCGCGATCCGTTCAGTCGGACGAACCAGGCATTCGGGAAGCACCATCCAGCCGATCCGCCAACCAGTCATGCAATAGTATTTTGAAAAGCTATTGATGATGATGGCATTATTGGTCGTCTCAAGAGCGGTTTTCTGCTCTCCAGCATAGTCGAGACCGTGATAAATCTCGTCAGAGATAAA
>JBDWHY010000164.1:0-51480 GCA_039974975.1 Fuerstiella sp.
CAGGGTTCGAGCCCCTGCGCCCTCAATCTTTCAAAGCTTTGCAAGCAAAGACTTTGGTGCATTTCACTCCTCAGCACTTCGCTGAGGAGTTTTTTTATGCCCCCACCAATCTTCCACCAAGTCGACGTGGCCGTCTTGAGAGGCGAATTTAAAGAGAAGCTCTTCGACAGCCGCCTGTGTTGAACGTGTGGGACCACAGTACCGTTCTGAGGTGGCCAAGCTGTCAGGTCGCATGATCACTTTAAGAGTCTCTGCAAGCCTCTGCATTGATCAGACGCTAAGCGACACCTCGACGAATATCGTCAGTACTCGCGAATTGGATGCGATTCCTGCAACGCGACGACTCAACTTCGACCACGACGTCCGCCGCTTTGCCATTTGCTGAAATCACTCCCCCCCACGTTCAGCAGATATCTTCTCAAGAGATTTTGTCAGTCGTTATCCGGGAGAGCACAAGGCAAGTTTTCGGACGGTTTCCATCACGGGCGTCAGTTCGCTTCGCGTTGCGGACTAGCCAGTCGTGGGCGTTTGTTTTCCAACCCAGTCCGATATCGGCGCTAGCCGTCTTGGGTTTCATCACGCTCGAAGTCGTCCTGAAATACAAGACGCCGACTGACTTCTTCCTGTGCCACCGTGGTGCTCGACAGCAGACAACACGCAATGAACGAACAGGTTTTCATGATAAGGAATCCAATGTCTATTCCTCGCGGAACAATGGGCTGTGAATCACAGCCGCAATGGTTTCGACAATGCGATGATCATGTTTGGCTGACACCTCCATGATCCGATCAATTTCAGCAAAATCGGCCTTGTCTGGTTCCACTCCATTTGCATAGGTCAGCAGCTTGTTGATAAAGCAACGCACCATACGATTTCGACTTGCTTCGTTTTTCATGATCTTGCGAAATCCGACAATGTCTTTGTATGCGGCGCCACTTAAAAATTCAGAGCTTGCATCAATCGAAATTCTCGTCAGCTTTGGCTTCGCGCGTTGCTTCTTGGGGGTTGCAAGACTTTGTTTCACCGTCGCTTCGACCGTGTAAACGTCGCGCCAACGACCGTCCGGTCCGTAGTTTTCGAATGCATAGCCAAAGGGGTCGATCAACTGATGACAGGATGCGCAGTTCTTGTCTGAACGGTGTACCGCAAGAATTTCCTTAATCGTCTTTGCTTGTCGCACGTCTGGTTCGGTGATTTCAACGTCTGGTGGCGGAGGTGTCGCGTGAATCCCCAAGAAGTTCTCCATGACGTAGATCGCGCGGTGAATTGGCGATGTGAAAAGACTGTCCGCCGTTGAAGTGAGGAATGCACCTGTGCCAATCAAGCCACCACGCTGACCGTGATTGAATGTGTATTTGCGGAATTTGGAATCTTGAGGCACATCGGTTAGGCCATAGACCTTTGCCAGATCAGCATTAACAAAGGTGTAATCTGCCAGCAACAGCTCGGGAACGGGGATGTTCTGTTCAGTCGCATGACGGAATAAATGCAGAACCTCATTGATCATGTCATGACTAACCAACTTGCGGTGATAATGATGGTATTTTTCCGGGTCCGGCGCCATGAAGTTGATGTCGTTCAATTCCAGCCATGCGTAAGGAAACGCAACCTGAAAAGACTTTGCGTTCCCATCGTTAACGACTCGCTTGACCTCATTCACGACGGATTCATAGGAAGCGAATTGTCCCGCTTCGGCAGCCGTTCTTAGTTCCGCTGATGGTGTTGTTCCTTGTAGAAAATAGCTGAGCTTCGACGCAAACCGCTGGCTGGGCGAAAGCTGTTCACTGTTAAGCAACAGGAACTGCGGCGATACCAACACGGCGACAATGCCTTCCTTCAGCGCCGGAACAATTCCTCTGCTTGCATGAACCTGATTCACCAGCGCAATGATCTCATCCAATTCATCTGCTTGAACAGGTCGCCGCCAAGCGCGTTCGGCGATTGGAGTGAGAATCTTTCTGGTATCCTTGATCGCGGGGTTTCTGCCGATCAGATCAACGTGACGCTGTGGCGGCCATGTCTTGAAGAAAGGCCCCTCGACAAACGCACTCAGCACGCGAGGTCTCGGTCCCATCCAGTGGTCGACCCAATTGTGCCAATCATCTGGATTCCGTTTCTGACCGTTCTTCTTCAGGGTGAAGGTCTTGATGAGTTCCGCATACTGTTTGGGTTGATACTTCTTGAAATAACTGGCAGTGAGCCGATTCTGGAATTTGAAGTTTCCATTCCCCACCAATCGCAGACCATCGGTGGGATTTTGGAGTTGTAACCGCGTGCCTTTGGCCAACCACTCTTCTAACTTGATCTCTTCGACTTTCTCATCAGGCAGATCGAAGGTGTATTGCCGATCGCCCATTTCGACACGCAACCGGATGGGATCGTCGTCAAGCACACCGGTGCCTTCAGCATCGTAGCGGCCGCGGTCCTTGCCGATGACTCGAATCGTGACACGGTACCGACCAGAAGTTGGTACGTACTTAAAGTCCTGAAAATAGGCCAGCTGCTTGGGATCCAGAAAATCGAATCCATCGGGAGTCCCTGCCCGATCCGGGCGCTTGATGTTTTGGGCCGTCACGTCGGAAAGTATCCGTTCCGGAGGAATCTTGTAGCGCTTCTGCTTGGGGCGCGTTCCGGGTAGAATTGTTGCGTCAACGATCTTGCGAACCGACCGAATGTATTGCTCCAGATGAAACTTACTGAATCCTAGGGTTTCGCTGTGGGTGTCAAATCCATGGTAGAGGGCGTCTGCAATGAGATTGTCGGTGGGGAGATGAGTGCCCACATCTTCAATCATCAACACATCCGCAATACTGGCTGCAAACTCACGATTGTTCATTCGCCTTGGTCGGTGATTCGGCTTCGATTTGGCTTCGGTACGATCAAATTGTTCCAACTGTTGCCGCAACCAGGCAATCAGATTGCGACGCTCTGCAGGATTTAATTCACTCTCATCTTCGGGGGGCATCTCGCCCGCCTTCACTCGATCGAGCGAATTCAGCCAGTCTTCCAGACTGTCGCGATTCGGGATGCTTCCCAACGACTTCAGTGTAAATTTTCCTTCGGCATCGTTACCTGTGTGGCATTTCCCGCAGTGAGTTTTCATCAAAGCCGGATCAGCACTGGCTGTCGCGGGAGTAAGCAGGCCCAGAAAGACACAGATGATCGCGTATTGCTTATTCATAAAACCAACCAACAAATGAAACTTAGAGCTCAACAAGACGACTGGGCCATCAATTTAAGTTCAGACAGCCCGCCGTTTAGCTGGACAGCAGGTCGAAGCTACCCGTACTTGTGTTGAACTTGTCACGTTCGACACCGAACCGCTGCATCAGCGTCACATAAAGATTGCAAAGTGGCATGTTCTTGCCGCTGGTATCACGTGCATCGACGTGGCCTAGATGCTTGAATCCTCCACCGGCGACCATGATTGGCAGATTGCGGTTGGAGTGTGTGCCGCCGTAGCCCATACCGCTGCCGAATAACACGATGGTGTTGTCCAGCATGCTGCCATCCGTGCCTGGCTCTTTGATCGAGTCCAGCTTTTTCAGGCACCGCGACAAACAGGAAAGTTGGAACGATTCAATCGCCACCAACTCAGACGTTACATCTTCTTTTTTTCCGTTGTGCGTGCATCCGTGGTAGCTGCGATTTACACCGTTGATGTCTGTGTACTTGAGCTCAGAAGGGAACTCGATACTCGCGACACGAGTGAGGTCGGTTTGGAATGCGTAGCCGATCATGTCAAAGATCGCGTCGTAGCGATTGTCGATGAGCACTTCGCCATTGAAGTGACCAGAGATATCAAATGTTGGCTTGTCCTGGTCCAGCCATTTTTCGCGCTCCTTCATGGAACGCTCCAGCTCGCGAACCGATGTGCCGAACTGATCCAAATGATCGCGATCCCGGACACTTGAAGTCTTCAGGATTTCGGAAAACTGACCGCCGACCGCATCCAAGATACTGCCGTCACTCTGTAGCATCTTACGTCGCTGAACCTTGTCCTTTTCCGTCAGATTTAGAAACAGGTAGTCGAATAATTCCTGCGGATCGGTGATCGGCAGTTTCTCGACTCCGTTAGCCGTCCAGCTCATCCGAATGCCAGATTCAAGCGAAGCCCCCACCGATGGAAACCGCACCTGATTGCCCACGTGCCGAGCAAAGAGCTGATCCAACGACATGTTTTTTTCGGGGAACGCTTGAGCGGTTTCCGGCAACACACCGCTCAGGAATGACACTTCACGTCCGTGGCCACTGACCATTCCATGATCGGTGTGCGAAATCACGGTCATGCGATTCTTTAGCCATTCGAGTGACTTCAGTGTTGGTGAAATCTTGAAGTCGTTGCCGAAATCTGTCGGAAAGAAGTTGTCCGGATGCGCACCGAACGGGTTGCCGACAACAAGGAATCGAGTCGGGACTGTTGATGCAGCGGGCGTCGCAAACGCCATGGATTCGAGCAGCGGCAACGACAGTGCACCACCGATCCCTTTCAACATTGATCGTCGAGTCAGGTTCATGGCAATATCTTTCGTGAATGGTTAAGCGTAAATTCCAGCACAGGCCCCACAGACTCTGGATGCGAGTGACTTGCGAACATATGCGTCAGCCCTGGGCCAACGCCTTCTAATTGAGACGTCTCGCGGGAAATGATCAGTGTGACGGGCGAATGCGAAGAGTCCCTCAGGAAACTTAATAGCTTTTCACCACCGATCATGAAATTTCCGCGTTGTTGGCTGCGTGGGACCTCGAACGTGCCCAATAAAACACCATCGCTTGGTTGCGGAGCATTTTCCCATGTTACTGCCACGCCCCAAGTTGAATTCACCTTCGGCAGGCCGTAGATTCCGAAGCGACTGACACGCGGCAACCGTGCGGCAAGGCCTCGAGAACTTGGAACGAGATTGACACGCAATTCGACGCTTTGAACTTCGTCGAAGGGAACACCGGAAGCATCGAATTCAAGCAACGAATAATGGTCAAAGGCACCGGAATCGGTTCGCTTCGCAGTGAAGACTTCACGGCTGAGAGGATGTGCGTGCCATTTCAGATGTCGTTTGGCAGCATGCAACACCGACGTGATTCGGCCGCCCGTTGCCACGCGAATCACTGTGGGTCGCGAAACAGGTTCATGGTCAACCAAAGAATCTTCAACGATCAGTTCATTGCCCGAAATCGACACAGACCTCCCGGCTTCGGTCAGCCGGATTTCATCACTAGCCGACGGATGATGAACGGCGATTTCACCCTCTATTAATTCGAATTCCGAGCGTTGTTTCTCTGGCTCGACCTGGACCGCGAACCGCGTCCCATAATCGATGGCATAGCCTTCGGGCGTCTCTACAGTAAAACCGATCGCTGAATCAGGAACATCAAAAATGGCAGCTCCTGAAACCAGGCGAGCTTTCATCGAAGAGACCAATTCAAATCCCGCTGGTGCTTCCAGAACCACCGACGCGCCCGAATCGAACTGCACCGTTGCGACACCAGACCTGAGCTGCAACAGCCCTGGCTTCAATCGAGAACCGGGAGTTGTCGGAAGGACGCTTTCCCACGCGGCATTTTCACTGGACGCCAGCGTTGCCACTGGTCGAGATTGCCAATCAACGAAGCCAACCATCAGCAGTGCAGCGATGGATGCTACGGTCAGCCAGAGTTTCCATCGCCAGTCGCCAAAAGTTCGTGGGGAAACGTTGGAACTGAATGTATCGGAGCCATTCTGTTTCACGCTGGATGTCGACTGAGCCGACTCAACAACGCGAGCGACGAAGTCATCTGCGTTGTCGCCAGCACTTTTCCGCTGCGCCAATGAGTCAACAAAACATTGGCTGCTGCGCAATTCGGCTTCGTATTGAGACAGCAAGTCCGCCAGACGCAGGTGCTCACGAAGTTGGGACAGCTTGCCTTCATCATCACGACACAAATCGACCAGCTCGTCAATCTGTGATTCCGTGACGTGGTCGTCAATGAATCGCTGCACAAGTTCTTCGAAACGATCGTCATTCATGTGCCTTCCTCCACAGCCTTCTGTTCGATGCACTGTTTCAACTGTCGGCGAATTCTTGTCAAACCCATCCTGATGGCTGACGCACTCATGCGAAGCTGTTCCGCCATTTCGTCAGCCAACCATCCGCCTCCGTATCGCTCCGAAACCAATTGCCGACTCTTCGAGGGCAACTGTTCGACACAGTCTCGAAGCGCCGGCATTTTCATCTCTGTCCAGTGGGCAGATTCGTGACACTGGTCCTCACAGGAAACCAGAAGTTCGGCAAGTGCTTCGTGCAGAATCCGCCGTCGTCGAGCATCTTTACGAATCTCATTGCGCACCAGGTTTCGCGCGATCCCTCGCAACCATTTTCCAATATCTCGACTACGATCAAACGACGCTTTTTCGCGGAAGGCCACTAGGAATGCTTCCTGTGCCAGATCATCCACCCAGTCGGGATCGACACCCAGCGTGCGAACAAACGAACGCAACTGCATGTGGTGTTCTTCCACGAATTGCGCGAAGCCGGGTTCGAATTTGTCGGTTGATGTGCTCAAGCCAATTCGCCGAATGAGACAAAGGATCGCGGAGAACGACCGGGTGAAAATCGCAGAATCCCCCAATCATTCATTAAACCTTGTCGTTAACTCAAACAGCGCAACAGAAAATCCCAGTATTTGTTTACAGTCGCAAATCGAAACACTTCACTGGCTCTGTTCACTGGCCACACTTCCCCCAGGTGTCCAGTCGTACCAAGGTCCTAGGTTTTTGGTTCTCGACGAGCTTCTCCGGTTTCGATCGCTGTGCGTGAAACTGCTTCGGCAACCGCAGACGCGACTCGACGGTCGAACACGCTGGGAACGATGTATTCCGCGTGCAGTTCGTTATCGCTGATTGTGCTGGCAATCGCATGAGCGGCCGCCATTTTCATTTCTTGGTTGATGCTACGAGCTCGAACATCAAGAGCTCCTCGAAACAAACCTGGAAAGCACAGAACGTTGTTGATCTGGTTGGGGTAGTCTGATCGGCCGGTCGCCATGACACGAACGTGCTCTGCCGCATCTTCTGGAGTGATTTCTGGATCAGGATTCGCCAAGGCAAACACGATGGCATCGTTCGCCATCCGGCTGACATCATCGACAGATAAAGCGTCTTTTGCAGACACACCCACAAACACGTCGGCGCCTGCAATCACATCTGAAAGACGGCCATCTGCTGCAGATGAATTTGTATTGGCCGCAATCCACTGTTTCAAATCCGTCATGTTCGGGCGATTGCCGTGGATCGCTCCCGTGCGATCGCACACGATGATATCTGACACACCGGCTGCCATGAGTAAACGAGTGATTGCAGCGCCGGCAGCACCCGCTCCATTGATCACCACTCGAATACCGTCAACTTTCTTCTTCACAACTTTCAATGCGTTGGTCAGTGCCGCCAGAACCACGATCGCCGTGCCGTGTTGGTCGTCGTGGAAGACGGGAATATCTAATTCGGCCGCCAGACGTTGTTCGATTTCAACGCAACGCGGTGCCGAAATATCTTCTAGGTTCACGCCACCAAAAGTCGGTGCGATGGCTTTGACCGTGGCAATGATTTGTTCGGTGTCCTGAGTATCCAAGCAAATTGGAAAGGCGTCTACTCCGGCGAATTCTTTGAACAGAATGGCCTTCCCTTCCATCACGGGCATCGCCGCCCGAGGACCAAGATTTCCTAAGCCCAAAATTGCCGAACCATCCGACACGACCGCCACCGTGTTTCGCTTGATGGTAAGAGCAAACGCGGCATCGGGGTCTTCGTGAATGGCCGTGCAGATACGAGCAACGCCGGGAGTGTAGGCCATCGAAAGATCGTCTCGCGACTTCAAGGCAACTCGAGACTGGACTTCAAGCTTTCCACCCAGATGCATCAAGAAGACTCGATCGGAAACATGCAGCACTTCCAGCTGAGGAATCGCTTTCAAGACGTCTGCAATTTTCTTTCCATGATCAACGTTCGTCGCGCTGATTGTGAAGTCACGGACAATGCGATCGTCTCGACTCTCGACCACATCAACCGCACCAATGAGCCCATCGGCGTCTCCGATCACTGACGTAATCCGGCCCAAAGACCCAGGTTCATCTGGATAGCGGAGGCGAACTGTGATGCTGTATCCGGGACTGTGATGGCTCATATGAAAAGTTATCCTAAGCAGAAAGGGGGCAGTTGCCGAATGGTGACAGCGCGATCAAAATACCAGAAGCGTGTCAGAAAAAACTAGCCACTTCGCTTTAGAAGAAAGTGATCGAGGCAGACATTGATCCGACGTTTCATTCCATCCGTGGCATGCGAAGTGTGTCACCTTGGATTGTGTTCTCGGTGAATCTTCTCCTGTTGATTCTTGGCGATTATGAATCCCGATTCTGCAGGATTGCGTTCTTCGTATGAATGACACTCTTTGCGGGTCGAAACACGCTCGTATCTCAACGTAGAATAGATTGATGGTCCCGAATTCAATGTGATAGCTGGAGTCGTCGTCGTGAAAATAAGTGGTTTGGTTCGCAGAGCTTTGTGTTTCGGAGTTTGGTTCTGTGGATTTCTATTGATGAGCGGGATTGCGGAAGCGAAGGACCATCCGGCATTTCAACCCGTGAAAGAACTGTTTGCGGCGATGTCGAAACATGATGGTCAGGCAATGCAACAGGCGGCAACGGAAGACTTTCAGTTGCTCGAGCATGGTGAAAACTGGACGATGCAGAAGCTTGTCGATGCCGTTCAGCCGAAGGGGCAACCGTCCGAGCGAAAGAACTTTTTTAAACAAATTCGAGCTCATCAGAAAGGCGACGTGGCTTGGGTGAGCTACTGGAACAAGGCCGAAATCCGTCGTGAGAGCGGGCTACGGACTCTTGTTTGGCTTGAAAGTGCGGTGATGGTGAAAACGAACAACCAGTGGAAAGTTCAGCTGATGCATTCGACTCGATTGGAAGCAAACAAACACCCGAAAGAGATCGAATGGGTTCAGTTTGAACAGGTTCAGTAGCGTCAATGCCTGACCATGCTTTCACAGGTTTTGACATGTTCGGATGCGGATCAATTCAGGCATGCACACGACGTGTCGCAGCGGGCTGTTTACTTAGAGCCCACTGTTCACTTAGAGCCCACTGTTGACTTACGCCACTGTTGACTTGCACCACTGTTGACTCGAAGCCCAATTGGGCAAGCAGTTTCTTTCAACGCCCTCGTTCAGAACTTGAAGCAGGGCATTGGAAAGTTGTGGTCGAATCACTGCCGTTGCTGAAATTGGTTATGCTGTTGGGAAGTCTGTGTAGCCGTTTGCTCCGGCAGGAGTATACCAGTCGGCGACGTCTGATTCTGGAGCCAGAGGCAAGTCGTTCGCGAAGCGGTTTACTAAGTCAGGGTTGCTGATCAGCGGGCGTCCGATCGAAATCATGTCTGCATCTTTGCCGACGATTGCTGCTTCTGCGGTTTCCTGAGTGTAGCCGCAGTTGCCCATCAGAGGGCCGTCAAAGACCTTGCGGAATTCTTTTAAAGTCATTGGTTCACCCAGCTCGTGAAATCCGAAGGCGAGGCCGTCCATCACGTGAAGGTAGGCCAAGTTGGCGGAATTCAATTGTTCTGCGGCATACAGAAATTGTTCGCGATAATCTTTCGATCCCATGTCGTTGAAAGCACCGTTGGGGGACAGTCGAACGGCGACTCGCCGTGGCCCCCACACCTCGGTGACAGCGGCCACCACTTCATTCAAAAGGCGATATCGATTTTCGATGCTGCCACCGTACGCGTCGGTCCGATGATTTGTTTTTGACTGCAAGAAGGTGTCCAAAAGGTAACCGTTGGCGCTGTGCACTTCGATTCCGTCAAAGCCTGCTTGCTTTGCTCGTTCGGCGGCCTGCCGATAGTCGGCAACAATGCCAGACAGCTCGGCCGTTTCTAGTGCTCGAGGAACGTCATGTGGTTCTTTTCCCTTGGGCGTGTGGATGTATTCCCCATTGATTGCAATGGCAGAAGGGGCGACGTGCTTTTCGCCATTGTGGAAGCTGGGATGAGAAGCTCGACCACAGTGCCACAGCTGCATATAGATTTTGCCACCCGCCGCGTGAACAGCGTCCACCGTTTGCTTCCACCCCGCCGTCATTTCGTCTGTGTAAATGCCCGGAGAATGGTTCCAGCCATTGGCTTGTTCCGAGATCGTGGTGGCTTCAGAGATCACTAAACCCACAGATGCTCGTTGAGCATAGTATTGGGCCATCAGCGAGTTGGGAATGCGAGCTTCGCCAGATCGAGCTCGCGTCATCGGGGCCAAAGCGATTCGATTGCTAAGCGGCTGATCGTTCAGTTGATATTCGGAAACCAATTCAGGAGATGACGAAGGCATAAAAGCGTTTCTTTGGCGTGAAGGGTGCAAACGATGGTCTAAGTCGAGAACGGTTTTCGGACGCAGTGATCGTGAGTGACCTTACAACCATTGTTTTGAATCTTCATTGAGGTGCCGCGAATCAATGCAAGGGGGCATACGTCCTGCTGGCTTGTTATGGCGATTGAGGGGTGCATAATGACACGCCATCGGGTGGCATTGACTGCGGTTGGTATGCGTTGTTCAACTTTTTTCGAAGGTGAAATTCGTGATGAGTTTTAAAGTTGCTCCATTCAAAAGATGCCGACTGGCAATCTTGTTGGCGACGTGTTGGCTGCTGTTGCTTGGCTGCTCGTCTATTGGCTTTGCTCAGGCCGTTGGCTTTGCTCAGACTGAATTGTCTCGAGAAGACGCGCTGCAGGCAGACTTGGCTGAAGCGATTGAGATGCTGGAAAGTTCGCAGTTTCAGTTGTTGACTTTCGATTTCATGCCAGCTGATTTTGCGTCTGAAATACGTCGCATGTCGATGCAAAAATATGGCGATCCTGACAGCACTTTGACTGAATTTCCGCAGCAGATAAAGAACCAATTGGTCAGTGAACTGAAAGCCGCTCAGTCGGGAAAGATGACTTGGAACAGAGATAAGTCGTTGGTGTGGATTCAATTTACAACCAAGCCGGTCGAAGTTGTGCCCGCCCAAAAGCCGGGATACGTGCCGCCCAGTTTGGCTCCAGAAACAGCAGCAACGGGTTTGGGAGCAGACGTGAATGATGTGTTGGAAAAAGCCATTGGCCTGTTGGAATCAAAAAACTTCATCAAATTTGGTCGAGCGATGTTGCCCGTGGAACAAGCAGCCGAACTGAACAGTGATGTTGCCATCCAACGTTGGGTGCATCGATTGGAAACTCACCCAGCCATGGTCAACGCCATGATTCGCGACTTGAAGACCGCTCAAGTTGCCGCTCAATCCGGGACAAAGCGGCAGTCGGACGATCGAGTCAGCATCGAAAGTCAATCTGCGGGCGTCATTCTTCAGCTGGTAAAGGTGGCAGATTCTTGGAGGCTGTCAGGGTTAAGTGCTGCAGAACAAACTGAATATCAACAACTGGCGAATTCTGAAATCGCAGCCAGTGTGATTCCCGCTCAAGTGGGCACTCTTGTGCTGACATTCACAGAAAATCGATGGCGATTAATGGCCATGCCCACTCGCATTCCGAATGCAACTAACGCAAAACAGCGGCGGTGATTTTGTACGGCTGGTTGACACAGTGTTCGACACAGTGTCCGACACGGCGTCCGACCCAACGTCCGAAACAGTGAAGTGCTTTTTCGAGTTCATTGATTCCATCTTAAGGCCTGTTTTATGTCAGCATCTTCTTCGCACTGCAGTCCGTCTTTCGTGGCTTCTGATGCACCACCTGTGCGCCGCGACGATGACGTTGCGACTGAATATTTGGTCAAGCGTCGGCGAGCATTTACGATTATTGAAAGCTTAACTGTTGCCGCCGTATGTTCTGTTTGGATGAGCATTGCGATGCCGTACTTGCAGACCGCTCGCATGGGAAGTCAACGTGTTCAGTGCAAAAATCAGTTGAAGCAACTGGGCTTGGCAATGCACAACTACCACGACGTGTACGGAACCTTCCCGCCAGGCTGGAATACTCGAGTCCCAACCGAAAAAGGGTACGCAACGATGGGGTGGACAGTGTCGATTTTACCTTTCATCGAACAATACGAGCTGTATCAGAAACTGGATACCAATCTGCTTCACGGAGGCACGGCTCAGCAGACTGCCATGTTGAAGACAGAAGTGAGGGCCCTCCGTTGCCCATCAGACGCTACGCCGAAAACGAATTCATTTCGAGACGGCTGGGGGACCAGCAACTATGTTGGGAACTTTGGTAGCACGGCCATTCCAAGATGGGATCCATTAAGCGGCGACGGTCCAGGGCAGGTTCCAAGTTTGCCAGCTGGCAATTCAAGATACAGACCATCAAAAGGAAAATTTGCCAACGGCATTCTGGCAATCAACAGCAAGGTTGGATTTCGATACATCACAGATGGTACTTCCAACACGTTCATGATTGGAGAACGTTCGGTGACAGGCAAGGCGGCAATTTGGCCGGGGCCACGATCAAACTTCAATGAATCGGATGTCGTGGCTGATGGAAGTTTTTCTTCCACTTTAAATCAGTCGGCCACCAGTTATGGAAGTCGGCATTCCAAAGGTGGAATCAACATTGCTTTGTGCGATGGCTCCGTCCGCACAATCGCCGCCGACCTTGAATCCAAAGCAGACGGATCGGGGCTGCTTCAGAAGTTGTCGGCTCGAAATGACGGAATGATCGTCGGTGAGTTTTAATCAGACTGTTCTGAGTGGAGCCTAAAATGTCTGAATATAAGAGCTGGCCAGTTGTGCGATTGGCCTCACTATGGCCGCAAAGCATTCCGCCTGTGTGGTCTCGCTTTTGATGCTTGTGATCTCGTGCTGAAGCAGACACGATCCACGAGCCGGCGCGTTGAATTCGTGTTTGGAAATTCGGTTTAGCCGAAGCTCACTGTTGGAATCCTTACGAGTCAGGCTTCAAATGAAATCCACTTCGCTTGCTCAGTTGCTGAGTTTCTTTCTGGCATTGCTGTGCGTTGGTCAGGGCGTTTGTTCACCGTGGGAAACTTCGGGAGGTCCCTGTGATGATCGAGGGGCTGATGATCTGCAGGCCAATCATCAGATCGATGATGAGCATCGCCCGGCCGCGGTACCAACCGCGAAACTGGCAGAGGCAGCAAGTTTAATTGGTTCAGAGCCTTCTGTTGAAGTTCGGCCGCCGAATATCGTGCTGATCATGGCGGACGACATTGCCTACGATAACAACTTCGGTGCTTATGGACCGAACGAATCGTGGACTCCTCGGCTTGATCAGATGGCTGAAGAGGGAATCACTTTCGAACACGCTTATTCAACTCCGAAATGTACTCCAAGTCGTGTCAAATTGATGACTGGCCGCAGCGGCATTCGCAACTACATAGGCTTCGGCAAGTTGGCAACAAGTGAAGTCACCTTTGTTCAAATGCTTGGACAAGCCGGCTACAAGACTCATTGTGCTGGGAAGTGGCAGCTTGATGGAAAAGACGGCACACTCCCGCAGGCATCAGGTTTTGATTCTTGGTTTTTGTGGAACACGGCGATGGCTCGTGGCAGTCGATATTGGGGGCCAGAATTCAACGTCAATGGAAAGCATGTTGTCTACAAAAAAGATGTTTATGGGCCGGACCTGTGCGTGCAGTCGCTGCTCGAATTTGTGAAGCAGAACAAGGACGTCCCCTTCTTCGCTTACTACCCTATGCTGCTGGTGCATAACCCGTTCGACACGACTCCTGACAGTCCAATCCGCAAACGGAAAGATCCGAAGGCCAACTTTAAGGACATGGTCCATTACATGGACAAGTGCGTTGGCAAAGTCATTGATGGCTTAAAGGAACACGGCGTCGAAGACAACACCGTGGTGCTATTCTGCACTGATAACGGCACCAACCGTGAGATGACGTACGAATCGTTTGGCAACATCGTCAAAGGGAAAAAAGGCGTGCCTCATGACCGCGGAACTCATTCCCCACTGATTGTTTGGGCTCCCGATCGTGTTCCTGCCGGTGCAAGATGCGGCGACTTGATCGACTTTTCTGATGTGCTTCCCACATTGGCCGACGTTTCAGGTGCAGCATTGCCCGAAGTGAAGCTTGACGGACGCAGCTTTTGGCCTCAATGCTGCGGAGCAATAGGAAGTCCACGAGAATGGATTTATCAATACTATTGGCCGAAATCGTGGAGCTGGATTCCTGACGAACTGGGCAACAAAGAACTGACCTGGGTCCAAAATAAGCAGTACAAGCTGCATGGCAACGGTCTGTTTTATGACATTAAAAAAGACCGTGAGGAAAAGAAGGCTCTTCCAAAATCGCAAATGACAGACGAGCAACGAAAGGTTTACACGATGTTCACGAAGGCCATTGCCACCATGCCAAAGACAAACTTAACGTATCAGAAAAAGACCAATCGAAAATAATCGAACGGTGATGTTTGTTTGAAACGAAGCCTGAACAGAGTGCTTTGACTGTTCTATTCGTTTGCCCGTTCGTCTGCAGTGCTAGCTGTCTTCGATGCGGTCCGCTTTGATCCCCAGTTTGTCCATGCGGCTGCGAAGTGTGTTGGCGTTCAGCTCTAAGATTTTTGCCGCTCCGTTCTTGCCCGAGATGACTCCTTTTGTGTGTTGCAATACGTGTCGGATATGTTGAGCTTCGATTTCAGACAACGGCTGCAGGGTTGTTTGCACGGGCTTTTGCTTTCGTGATTGAATCACGCCACTGGGGAGCTTAAGCGAACTTCCTGATGTCAAAATCATCGCTCGTTCAACAACATTTTCCAGTTCGCGCACATTCCCCGGCCAAGCGTATTCCTGCAAGGTCGCGATGACGTCTGATGACACAGCATCGATTTTCTTGCCCAGTCGAGCCGACAGTTTCTTAAGGAAGCATCGGACCAACGTCGGGATGTCTTCTTTGCGATCTCGAAGAGCGGGAATTTCAATTGGGAAAACGTTAAGTCGATAGTAAAGATCTTCACGAAATTCGCCGTCTTCGGCCATCGATAGCAAGTCTCGATTCGTTGCTGCAACCACTCGCGTATCGATTCGAATGGTGTGACTGCTGCCAACTCGTTCCAGTTCTTGTTCCTGTAAAACACGCAGCAGTCGCGATTGGGCAGACAGCGGCATCTCACCGATTTCATCTAAGAAAATTGTTCCTCCGTCGGCAAGTTCAAATCGTCCCGTTCTTTTTTCAGTGGCGCCAGTAAATGCGCCGTGTTCATGTCCAAACAACTCGCTCTCTAAAAGTGATTCAGGGAGTGCCGCGCAATTGACTCGAACAAACGGACCTTCCTTGCGTCTGCTGTTCTTATGAATGGCTCGAGCGACAAGTTCTTTACCGGTCCCTGTTTCACCAAGAATCAGGACGGTGCTATCAGTGGTTGAAACCACGTCGATATTGCGCAGTACTTTCCAGATGCCGTTACTCTCGCCAACGATCTCAGATAGTTCCGATCGCCCTCGCAATTCTTCTCGCAAATAAGCGACCTCAGCTTCCGCACGCTCTCGTTCGCGCCGGAGTCGTTTTTCTCTTGTCTTGCTGTCACCAAGTCGCTGAACGGCTTGGCGACGAACTAGCTCTGCAGCGGCACGAGCGGCAAAGATGTGAAAGATCGAAAGTTGACGTTCGTCTGCAGCAAATGGCTTGTCGTCGATGACGGCAAGGTGGCCCACCACTTCATCTGAGTCATTGGTTAAGGGAATGGCCAGATAGCTGCGTGCCTGAAGCTTCGCTAGCAACTGATTCGTCGGAAATTCTGCTTGGACCTCATCGCAATAGTGGCGAATGTCTCCCGTGAGAACCTGTTTGCAGGGTGTGCCTTCGAGGGAAAATTCGAAGTTGGGGACATGCTCGCCGTCGATCCAAACCGCCAGGGTTTCAGCTTCAGTTCGTGGTGGAGAAAACTGAGCCACAAACGACGCCTTTGCCCGTAGCGAAATGGAAAGGTACTGAACAAGTGCCCTAAAAAAGTGCTCACCATTTGCACCGGCCGTGCCTTCCATGATGGATCTTAACGTGGCATCGGAATCCAAGATTTCCGCCGACTGTATTTCAGTTGAGTGATCCATTGACGCCATTTCAAAACGAACTCGATTCACGATATTTCGTACTTGCTCACGAAATATAGTAGCTCTTAAATGGCACAATGGAAAGTGGGTTATTCATAAGTGACTGCTCTGTAACGTGTTACATCTTGTTTTTGGGTTTGGTGATTTGTTGGCATGACGACTGCTTATGACAGAATTGTCCGACAAGAAGATTGCCATGCAGGACTCGGGCTTCCATTTACTGTTTCAAAACGAATTCACGCGAAAGCAATTTCATGAGTCATGTCAGC
Source organism: Fuerstiella sp. (assembly GCA_039974975.1). GTDB lineage: Bacteria > Planctomycetota > Planctomycetia > Planctomycetales > Planctomycetaceae > Fuerstiella. The sequence goes on from JBDWHY010000164.1 coordinate 16,318, forward strand.
TCTGATTTTCAGGCAGTGCTGCGGGCTCAATTTGATTGTGTTCGATGTCAGCTGTCATGAAGTCGCGGCCGTCCAAGGAGCCAGAAGCCGCATGTAAAACCTGAATTTCAAATTCCAACGAATCAAGATCATTCCATCGAAAGAACAATCACTCATGTCTCAACTTATCAATACCAACTTGTTGCTCGCCCTGTCGTTCACTGTATCTGCATTTGGGTTCCATGCTTCGTCAGCTTCCGCGGCCGATTTAGTGAACACGTCTGGCGCCAGTGGAGTTGCGATCAACGGCTACGATCCGGTCGCATTTTTCACAGACAAGAAGCCGGTGAATGGCAACTTTCAGATTGCCGCGAAGCATCGTGGGGCGACTTACTTCTTTGCCAGTGAAGCACACAAAGCGATGTTTCAAAAAAATCCGGACAAGTACGCTCCGCAGTGTGGTGGCTATTGTGCGTTCGGAGTGTCCGTTGGTGCTCTTTTCCCCGTGGACATCAATACTTGGCAAGTGCGAGACAACAAGCTGTACCTGAATCTGAACCCCGGCATCTTGAAGATGTTCAATCAAGATATCGACAGCAATATCGCCAAGGCGGCGAAAAACTGGCCCGGCTTGGCTGCAAAGCACGGCAAATAGATTGTCTTGTTTCGTTGCCGAAAAACGCTGAGCTGCCCGTTGACAAAGGGAATCCGACGCGTGAGCGAGGGATATCGGATGTGCAGAAGGTCAGGGTTTCGAAGGGATTCATCCCTCGCTGACCCGTCGGGTGACCACATTCTAGCTTTCTCAACGCGCTGTGAGCCCACGAAGAGTCAACGTCCAAAGCGGCGTTGACTGCTTTCCCCAAATCATTTCACAGGAATCATTCTTATGCGCCCTCAATTGATCTCTAAAACCATTCACGCTTATCTTGATTACCCTGTTGCGATCTCATTGATCGTGATGCCCTTCATCTTGAAGCTTGGCGAATCACATCCCGTTGCACTGCAGCTTTCCGTTGGCACAGGGATCGCCGCCTTTCTGTTAACCTTGTTGACAGATCATCAATTCGGGGTCGTCCGAGTGCTACCCTATTCATTCCATCTGGCCGTTGATTTTGCCGTCGGTGTTGTGTTTCTGATCGCACCGTTCGCTTTGGGTTTCACTGGAATTGACGCTGGGTACTACTGGGCAAACGCTCTGGCAGTTCTTGCGGTTGTTGGTCTGCACAGACCTGTGGTCACAACGGAAGTAGGACAAGTGGGATCAGGAGAATCTCTGGCGTGACGATGATCGCGAGATCATCTTGGTGAAATGATGATTCGCATTCGTTGGCTCTGCTGGCGGATGTGTTTTTTTATGCTCTGTCTGTTTAACGTTTTGGCTACTGTCTATCAGGCTGCAATCCGTTTGCGCAGAACGTACTTCAGGCGATCGCAGGATTCTGTGGGAAGATGGTCAATAAAAATTCGACCAGAGAACGGATGCAGAAAGTGTAGGAGACGAAAAAGACATCCGCAGACTGTACCATCGATGTTCAACAATATTTCGGAGCATCCGTCTTGCCCGCATTGAAGGACGGTTGATCTAAAAAACCATGCGTGCCGTTGAAGTGAAAAGTCACAGAGAAAAACGCTTATGTTTAGAATTTGCCTTTCAGCGACTGTGTGGATCAGTGTCGGCCACCTTTGTGCGAGTGTGTTGATCGGTGTCGGCCACGTATGTGCGACTGAGCCGAATTCCGAGGCCGTGGTGACTCGCAAAGCGGATGCTGCCTTACCGAACGTCATCTTTATGTTGACCGACGACTTGGGGTTTTCTGACATTGGTTGCTACGGTGCGAAAAGCGTAAAGACGCCACATATCGATCAGCTTGCTGCGGAAGGGGTCCGGTTCACGAAGTTCCATGCGGCCGCGTCGATTTGTTCTCCTTCGAGAGCCGCTTTTTTAACCGGAGCGTATCCTCAGCGATCGGGGCTTTACATGGGCATCAATCCGAATCGCACAGCTCATTGGTTTCTGGGCCTGCATCCCGACGAAATCACAATCGCCGAACAGTTCCAGCAACACAACTATGCAACGTTTATGGTGGGCAAATGGCATCTTGGCACCGAGCCCGAGTTTCTTCCACAAGTTCAGGGCTTCGACCACTATTATGGCATGCCCTGCAACTTCGGCCACTCACAAAAGTTCTTTGACGACGACAAAGAAGTTTTTGCAACGACACCGCTCGATCAATTGACTCGGTTGTATACAGATCAAGTCACTTCGATCATTCGTGATGCTGGAAAGTCGGGTGAGCCCTTCTTTTTGTACTACTCGCATAACTATCCACATACGCCGTACAAGGCTGGTGCAGCATTTCGGGGGACTTCGAAAGATGGTGTTCGAGGCGATGTGATGCAGGAACTGGACTGGAGTGTGGGGCAGATGATGCAGGCTTTGAAGGAAGCGGGCATCGCCGATAATACGATTGTCGTCTTTTCGTCGGACAATGGGCCGACTGCCCAAAAGTATGCAAGGCCGTACCGAGGAACAAAATATGTGACGTTTGAAGGTGGTCACCGAGTTCCATTTATTTTTCACTGGCCGTCAAAAATCAAACAGCCAAGCGTGTCAGACGTCAGTGTGAATGCGATGGATTTGTTTCCGACACTGTCAGCTGTGATCAATGCACCATTGCCAGCTGATCGCGTCTACGATGGTGAAAGTCTGCTGCCTCTGATTGAAGGCCGTGATTTAACACGTTCGATAGAACAACCGTTCTACTACTACAACTGCGAAAACCTGCAGGCCATCCGTCGAGGCCAATGGAAACTGCACTTGCCTCGCAGTCAAAAACAGCTGCCGTTTTGGGACAAGAATCAAGCCTTTTCTAACCTTCAAAAACCTGTACTGTACGACCTGCACGCAGACGAAGGCGAAACTATCAATGTGGCATCCAGCCACACCGATGTTGTCAAAGAGCTCATGCAGTTGGCTGAGGATGCTCGAGCAGATCTTGGCGAATTTCAGCTGCGAGGAAACGCACAACGTCGGACGGGTTCGCTGTTCCCGGACGTTCCTGTGATCAGCCATGAAAAGGACTGGGGAACCGTGGATCTGCAATCGGAAAAAGCAATTTCAATCGAGCGAGAAAAGCGACATCCGAATCAAGGCCGGTCAAAGCAAGCGAAACCAAAGCAAACGAAACCGAAGCGAAGCAAGCCGAACGTAAAAAAGTGACAGCGCACTACAAGATACGTCTCACCAACAGAAGTTCGCTATTTGCTGCGAAAACACCTGCCGGCTGATCCCATTCCTTTCCGCTGCAAGCACAACATGAAACTGGCTTACAATATGACTCTTCCAACTTGGTTCAAATACTGTGTTGTCGTCGCCATTGCGATCTTCAGTCATCAAGTTCGTGCGGAACCTTCACTTTTGAAATTCGTGCACACTGAAGGCACGAAAATTGTGGATGAAGACGGAAATCAGCTGTACCTAAATGGGATCAACCTTGGCAACTGGCTGCTGTGGGAAGGCTATTTAATGATGGGTGATTTCGAATATCGCACCCATACTCAATTTTTGAACTCATTGACTGACGTCTTTGGAAGTGCAAAGAAGGCCGCAGAATTTCAACACCAGTGGCGCCTGAACTACGTGGATCAAAAAGCGATTTCGGATTTGAAAGGGCTTGGCTTTAATGCTGTCAGAGTTCCCTTCCATTTCAAGCTGTTTTGGGCAGACGGCCAACTGAAAGACGACGGATTTGAATACCTTGATCGCCTGGTCGAATGGTGCCGAGCAGAAGGTGTGTACGTGTTGCTGGATATGCATGCAGCACCCGGTTACCAAAACCCGGGTGATCACGCTGATAACGTCGATTCTAATTCTTCACAGCCACGAAAAACCGTCAGGTTTTGGGATGACGACAATATTCAGATCGCTGGTCGTGTCTGGCGGCACATTGCAGAACACTATCAAGATGAACCCGTGATTTGCGGATACGATCTGATCAATGAACCTGTTCCTCAGGATGGACGCGAATTTGAGCTACTGGGATCAATGCTGAAAATACGCGACTTGATTCGTGAGGTCGATCGGAATCACATGATCGTTGCTGAAGGAAGCTGGTGGGGTTCTGATTTAGCAAAGCTTGATTGGACAGATGTTAAGGTGCAGGCGGCCTCGGGAGTATCTGCCGCATGGGATCAAAACCTTGTCTACGAACTTCATCACTATGGCCCAGTGGGCGACACAATCGGTCGTGAAAAGATGTCGGCAAAGCTAAACATTCCGATCATTTTGGGTGAGTGCGGTGAAACAGATTCGAACAACTTGCGGGCCACGACAAAGTGGGCCAAAGAAAACTTGGCGGGATGCTTTCCGTGGTCCTTTAAGAAGATGTCACATGGTAAAACTCTTTGGACAGTTCCACCGAATGTCGCTTACGATCAGCTGAAGAAGGCCGTTCAAGATGGTGCCAAGCCTGATGCGAAGCTTTACGACGCCATGATTCAGTTTGCAAAAAACAATATTCGCAATGGGCATTCCAGTCATCAATGGCATCAGGATTTTTATGACAGCATCAAACCATAAGAGAGCGTGTTTCTGCGCCGATGGGCGATGGGCTGACGACGCTGATCTTTGTTCGGCCGTATTGAACTGAGCGGTCTTGAATTGTCATTCGAACGCTGGTTCACCATCGAGCCGTTTTTTTGCGGTTACCAGCCATTGCGTTCGGCGATTCGGCCAAAGATTCCGATGCCGTAGCGTCCTTGCCGAGTTCCCCCGTTTTTGATGAACTTTTCAACCAGAGGCAACGTGGGTTCGCCGGCCCAGTCGATCACGTTTTGCAACATGACTTCGTTTTGAGTTCCTTTAAACAGAAGGCTGTCTAGGCATGCGATTGCATCAGTTGGTTGATTCAGTTTGATCAAAGTCCATGCGGCCATGATGCGAATTTCATCAGCGTCATCTTTAAGAGCGCGCTTTAAAACGGTGGTCGCTTGGGCGGCGTTTTGATCTAGTAAATGAATCCCAACAACTGCCCACCAACGTATGACTTCATCTTTGTCAGATAGGTCCGACATAAATGCGGGTAGATTGGCTTTGTCGCGAACCAAGGCCAAGTCTGCGGCATCCAAGTATTTTTCAAGAGGGTACAGTTTTTTGTCACGGAGCATCGCGTACAAGGTCATGTTGTTGGCAGCTGCTCGACGCTCGCGCATTTTTTCGGGCATCAATCCGGAATCTCTCAGCTCCAATTGCTTGGCTCGCAGTGCCTTCTTTAGTTCGGTGATCTTTGCTTGATGTTCGGCTTGGTCGATCAAATTGTTGACGTTGTCGAAGTCGTTTTCGTTGTCGTAGAACTCTTCTGAGACTCGAGCTTCGAAGAATCTTCCCGTGATTTCGTTCGTCTTGCCTTCACGGTGATAGGCTTCCCACGCTGGTGTCAGCGGTGCCTTCCAGAGGTATGCGAGATGATGTCCTGCGGGAGAATACGGCATGTAGTTTTTGTGATAGGCAAACCGGGCATCTCGCATCAACCGAACGTTGTCCAGTCTTTCGTCTGCTCGTTCGCGAAACCCGAGGTGATATTCAGGAGCTTGCTCAACACCAGTGCCCATAAAAATGGTGCCTTGGAATTGGTCGGGGATTTTTGCTCCGGCTAAGCTAAGCCAAGTCTTCGGCATGTCAACGAAACTGACAATTCGGTCGACCGTCATGCCTGGTTGATCGGCGGGGTAAAGCTGTTTCCATTTTTCGGGCACTCGCACAATCAGAGGGCAATGGACTCCACTGGAATACAGAAAGCGCTTGCTGCGAGCCATGACTCCACCGTGATCCGAGTTATAGATAATGATGGTGTCTTCGTAGAGACCATCTTTCTTTAGTTCAGCGATGGCCTGCCCCACTTTGCCGTCCATTTTTTCAACTGCGTCGGCATACTTGGCGTAGTTTTTTCGGACGACAGGAAGGTCGGGGTGATAGGAAAACAGTTTCATTTTTGCTGGATCATGTCTTGTGCCTTCCACACTTCCGTGGGCTCGGCTTTCGTGACTGTCACCGATGTTCACGATGGCAAAGAACGGTTGGCCCGCTTTGCGTTGTCTCCAGCCGTAAATGGATTTCCCTTTTGCGCCAGCAAAGTCCCAGCAATCTTTATCTTCACGCCCTCCAATGTTGAAGTCAGTTTTGCCCGGGTTTGAGGTGTGATAGCCGGCCTGACGAAGAAGGTCGGGGTAGTACATGATCTTGTCATGAGGAATGACGTTGCGGCTACGCATTGGCTGAGTTCCATTGGAAATCCCGTACATCCCGGTGATCCAACATGATCGAGTGGGAGCGCAAACGGCCGCGTTGTCGAAACAGTGCGTGTAGCGAAAGCCTTCCTTGGCTAATTGGTCGATGGCCGGAGTTTGAACATTCGTTCCTCCGTAGCAACTGACCCAAGCGACTCCGTTGTCTTCACTGGTAATCCAAAGAATATTGGGCCTGTCCTTTTCAGCGGATTCTTCTTCTGCATGTAGCAAACTGTCAAAGCTGCTGACCGCAAAAAGGAAGGCGGCGAACAGGAAAAGTTTTGAAGAAATTTGTACACGATTGCAGCCAGAACGGGGGGCATGAGAAAAGCTGGTTTGGAAGATCATTTGTTTGTCCTCTGAAGCGGCAATGGGGGACAGCCAACGACGATGATCGAAGACTGAGATGTTCGGTCCAAACTGCGGTCGGCACTGGCTGGCGGGACGGGGCTGGCGGGATCAGGCTTGAAGTTAATAGAGGTCTACTGGAGCTCGTCAGCCAGGCGAGTTTGCGGCTGGCAGCGATGCTGGAATCATCAGCATGGATCGTGCTGTCACTTATTAGACTGACTTTACGAGTCGCGACGGCTAAGTTCCGATAAAGATTCTAACAAAGTCACGCGGTCGATGTCGTTTTCAGAGACACAATTTATGCTACGCCAAAATCTTCAGAAGCGATTTGAACCAGCAAAACTGCGCTGTGACTTGAGTCGCAAATACTTCTCTTTTATTGAACAGCATTGACGATGCGACTTCACCCAGCTGCTTATCGAGATATCGAAACTCCATCGGGTTTGATGCGGACGCATTGGTTTGCTCCGGAATGCGATCGCTCTTTGCCTACGGTGATTTTGTATTCCGAAATTTACCAGATGACGGGACCGATTGCTCGAACGGCCGCCATGATCGCCGGTCATGGGTACGTTGTCGCCGTACCTGAAGTTTATCACGAATACGCCGAACCTGGCGAAGCGTTCGCTTACGACAAACCGGGAACTGAACGCGGCAATACTCTTAAGACAACGAAGTCTGTGTCTGCCTATGATGCCGATTGCGATGCTGTTGTGAAGACCATCTTGGACGACCAAGCTTGCAACGGAGCGATCGCGTCGATGGGGATTTGCCTGGGCGGGCATCTCGCGTTTCGTGCGGCCATGCATCCGAAGGTGTCGGCCGGAATTTGTCTGTATGCAACCGATATTCACCAAGGGAGTCTTGGGGCTGGCATGAAGGACAATACGTTGGAACGTCTTCCTGAACTGAGTGCCAAGTTGCTCATGATTTGGGGGCGCCAAGATCCTCATATTCCAAACGAAGGTCGCCGCAAAATCTACGATGCGATGACGGCAGCCAACAATCACTTTGAATGGCATGAATTCAATGGCGAACACGCTTTTCTGCGTGATGAAGGGCACCGCTACGATCCAGCTCTTGCGCAACTTGTTTACGGGTTAGTCTTTGCTCACCTGCAAGGAACGATTGGCTAGGCTCTGTCCCTGATTTTGAACTCTGAATTTGAACTCTGAATTCAAAATTCCGGGGCAATCTGGCGAACGCCTTGCCGCTCACCCATTGTCGCTCACCCATTGCGGCACAGAGCCTCGCGAAAAACGTTGCCGTTGGGTGATTGGAAGCGACGATTCGAAACCGCACTTTACGTTGAGTAATGGTCTTAGACCTGTGAGAAATTTTATGCTGCTAGAAGTTTGTATCGACTGCGTTGAATCAGCGTTGGCCGCACAGAATGGAGGTGCTCAGCGGATCGAAATCTGCGGCGCTTTGGCGTCTGGCGGGACGACTCCCAGTTTGGGCCTGATTCGACAGTGTGTGCAGCGGTGTCAGATTCCTGCGGTCGTGATGATTCGTCCTCATGATGGAGGATTTGTTTACAGCGAAGACGACTTACTGACCATGCTGGATGATATTGCAGCGATGAAGGATTTGGGAATTCAGGGAATCGTTTTTGGGGCACTGACAGCCGAGGGCGATGTTGATGTTCCGGCGATGAAACGCTTGGTTGAAGCTGCCGGTGATTTAGAAATGACCTTCCATCGAGCTTTCGATTTGGTGAGCAATCCCTTGAAGTCACTTGATCAAATCATGGATTTGGGAATGGGGCGGTTACTGACATCGGGGCAGGCAACCACAGCCGAAAAGGGAATGGCTTTGATTGGACAACTTGTCGATTCCGCCGCGGGTCGAATTGCCGTGATGGCTGGAGCTGGAATCAACAGTTCGAATGTGAAGGCAATCATCACGGCAACTGGAGTAACAGAAGTTCATGCCAGCGCAAGTCGACCACGGACGCCCGAATTTATGGCTGGTGAAGTGCGTTTTGGAGACGCCAGCCGAGTGACGTGTGTCGACGAAGTGCGTGAGCTGGCAGACGCAATTGCTTAGATGAGAGCGCTTGTTCGTGCTGGGCTATTGCGTGACAAATTCTTGATTGACCACGTGACGAAAGACTCGATCTAAGAGTTCTGGTTGTTTGACGAACTTCGGGTCAGCAAGATCAATTTCTAGCTGGCTTTCAGAAACATCGATGTCTTTGAATCCCATTTCCCAATTGGGAAAGAGGCGTTCTTCGATCTCGGTCTTGCTGATCAGTACGATTCGGTGGTGTCGTTTGTCCAGTTTGATTTTTTCAAACAGCGCCGAGACACGTTCTTCACGGCCTTCAATTGCTTGGGCGAAGAGTCCGCCTTTCACAACCAGTAGTCCGCTGAGTTCCAGTTCTTGGTTGTTCTTACGAGCTTTCGAAAGAATGTCTTCGTAGTCCAAAGACGTCAGTCCTTCAGCCGCTGTGCTGATGTAGTAGATTCGGATCATTTTGAACCCTAGCCAAAGTTGTTTTGGGGCAACCACTTTTGTCAGTGAAAACGGCCTGAAAAAGTGGTTTGATTCTAAGACACCTAGCGAAGATGCACAGATGTATCGAAGGGCATTTGCCACCGGTTTTGCTGGTTGAATTTCGTCAGGCAAAGCCATGGGAAGGTGACGAACGAATCCCTCGTATTGAAAGTCGTAGCTTTGGAAAATCAAAGTGCTGGTGAATTATTGCACTGCGGCCGTCTTTCTGGAGCACTCATCGTGGCAAGCCTGCCTGAAAGTTGACTTCACCCGTGCGTTTACCCGAACTTTAGAGCGTCAGCATCGACAGTCAGATTCGGTAAGGAAACGTCTTGCGGAAATTAGGGCACGCGTTTTGTTGGCCTTCGCCGCACGGTTCTTCGCCGCACGGTTCGTTTACGCACGGTTCGTTTCCACATCGTGATTGGGACACCATTTTGGCACGCGGCTTTTGATACAGTGTCGCATGCCCAGACGTTTGGGTAACTTAGACACCGGTGTCGATCACCCACTTTTGCCCTTCCTTTATCATGGACATTCTTCATGGATCATGTCTTCTGTTTTCGTGCTGTCGTTCTTGGTGGTTTCATGCTGTGCAGTGTGCTGAGCCAATCGGTGTTTGCGGATTCGAAGCCGAGCGGCGATGCAGATGGGAACGGCAATCATGTGATCGGTCCTGACTATCCGATTGCGGCTGACTTGACGGATTTAGGGAATCCCAAAGGGCGACAGTTTGAATTCTTTATGCCGTTAGCGGATAGCAAAATTTTTCGGGGTGACGATGCGACGTTGAACGCCAAGAAGAAAATCCGTACTCAGCGAAAAGTGGTTGTGTATATTCCAGCGGCCTACCAGGACGGAACGAAGGCTCCGATTTTGGTAACGTTGGATGGGCCCAGCCGGTTGGATTTGGTTCGCCATGCATTGGATAACTTGACGATTTCGGACAACGCCGAAAGACGTATTCCGGCATTCATTGCGATCGCCGTTCAGAACGGGGGAGACGACAGCAAAGGCAGTCAACGGGGTTTAGAATACGACACGATGTCAGATCGATTTGCAAGATTCATCAATGATGAAGTGCTTCCGGCTGTGGTCAGTGATTCTAAGATTCGAGCCGCCTACCCCAACATCGCGTTGACGGAAGATCCATGGGGCAAAGGCGTCATGGGGTGTAGTTCTGGCGGAGCGGCCGCTTTGACGATGGGCTGGTTTCGCCCAGATTTATTTCGCCGACTGATTACCTATTCTGGCACGTTTGTCGATCAGCAGGATGACGACGCGGCAGAAGAGCGTGAGTATCCGTTGGGCGCTTGGGAGTACCATTCCAGTCTGAAGTTGATTGAAAACAGCGAGAAAAAGCCGCTTCGGATTTTTACTCATGTTTCAGAGTTCGACAACGGCGCGAAGACTCAGGAAAGTTCGTACCACAATTGGGTGATGGCCAATCGGCGAACGGCTGCCGCTTTAAAGGCAAAGGGGTATGACTATCGTTTCGTCTACAGTACGGGAACAAAACACTGCGACCGCAAAGTCTTTGAAGCCACGTTGGCTGACACTTTGATTTGGATGTGGCGAGACTACGAATCTGAATAAAGGGCCGACCAGTTTGATCAAAGCATGGTCGCACACAGCTTGCATGACTTGGCCGTGGCTGTTTGATTCATGTTCGAGATGGACGTCGCCGTAGGCTTTGCGGACTTCGCCGAAGGCTTTGCGGACGTCGCCGAAGGCTTTGCGAAGGTCGCGTTTTCCATGCTGGCAACTTTCGGCTTTGAATCAGCTTCGATGTAGAAAATTAAATTCAAATTGGCCACCATGGTTATGGTTTGAGCCTGCTTTTTATCTGATCGAAGTGATTCTTCGAACATCCTTTCCGGACGAATGTCATGAAACCGTTTGCCTACTTGCTTCTTACACTGACCGTGTCGACAGGAGTATCCGCTCAGGAAGTATCCGCTCAGAAAGTTCTCAGCGCGGCTGAAATCACAGCAGACGCTTCGGCGAGTGCCATTGCGTTCTTAGAGACTCTTAATCCGCAACAGCTTCAGAAGGTGATTTACGAATTCACCGATGAAAAGCAGAGACACAATTGGTCGAATCTTCCCATTCGAATGGCTCCACGTGGAGGACTTCGTTGGGGCGACTTGAATCAAGATCAGAAGAACGCAGTTACCGCGATGTTAAAAGCGTGCTTGAGTCAAAACGGCTACCAGCAAATCGTTGACAACATGGAAGGTGATGAAGTTCTAAAAACTCAGGGACGCAATCGGCGTGGTGGCGGTCCGATGTTTGGGCGAGACGAATACTATGTTTCGTTTCTTGGCAAACCATCAACGGCAGAACCATGGATGCTGCAGTTTGGCGGCCATCATCTTGCGTTCAATATCACGGTGGTGAAAGAGCGGATGACAATTTCTCCGACGTTATCAGGAGGCCAGCCTGTCGACTTTACTGTGGATGGCCGAGCCGTACGACAGCTGGCGGAAGAAGAAGATAAGTCATTCGAATTGATCGGTTCGTTCACTGCAGAACAGCGAAAGCAAACACTGTTGGGCGATCGCTATACCGACATGCGGCATGGTCCGGGAAAAGAGGGCGCTCAACCCAAGCAGGAAGGAATCAATGCGGCGTCTTTACAACCCAAACAGCAACAGCTGCTTTTAGAACTGATTGCAGAGCGAATGGGATTGATGAAAGAAGTGTTTGCCAAAAATCGTATGCGGCAGATTCAAAGTGATTTGGATCAAACATGGTTGTCTTGGTATGGCGATGTGGAACAAGGGGGAGCCGCAACCTTTCGGATTCAGGGCCCCACTCTTCTCATGGAATATTCGCCTCAACGCCTAGGAGGCGTGCCCACGAACCATATTCATGCCATGTATCGTGACCCCACCAACGATTACGGTGTGAAGTTGGTGAAGGAAAGCAAGTAGGCGACGAACGTTCGGCACCAGTTGCTGCAACGATCGCCTGCTTTTAAGTGATGCTGTCACGGGCGGCTTCGGCAATGATCTCACTGTGCCAGCGAACGCTTGTCGTTTTGCACGGCAAGCAGCATATGAGTGATGGCGTCTGTAGAGACGTGTTGCCGCTGAGACAGGTTTTGGGCAAGTTGCCTTCCGGCTTGGAGGGACTGTGTCTAAGTCGAGACTCACGAAGAGCCGACTAAGAGCGTTCTGAATGAAGGTCGATATCAATCGCCGACTCACGTTCAGGGAAAATTGCCGATTGCAAATGGCGATGCTCACGCACGTTTTGCGACACCTCAGCAGCAAGCATTCTGATTCATTCTGCGGAACGGAAAGTGGGAATGGAAAGTGGGAATGGAATTCGTGCGTTGTGATCATTGCTTTGCGGTTTGAATCATTCGCCCTGCTGAGCGAAGGCTTCGTTCAAGATCTGCCGCCGACAGACTTGTGTTGTGGAAGGTAACCGTGGCGATTCCGAAGAAATCAGAACACGAAAACGTGATTTTAGACGCAATTTGAATCGACGTTTGTTCAGTGGCGATGTGACCGAATTGAAGAATGCTTGATTCCGCTTAGCGCCGATGCTCTTATTGGGCATAATCCCGCCATTGCCGCGATGGCAGGTTTGGTTTCTTGCAAGAATGCAGAATCAGCCACCGTCGTCGTGGTGAGTGTTTTGGATTTCCATTTTTCGCTTCCCTTTCATCAGTGGCACCAAACTTCGATGTGGGCTTATCTGTTTCGCAGAGTGCTGTACAACGTCCCCGTGTTTCTGGGGATTATTTTGCTGGTCATGCTGGCGCTTCGTGTTCGCGATCCTGTGAATGGATTGATGGGCAAAAGTAAGACGAAAGAGGCGATTGCCGCCTTTCGATCAGAGCTGGGGCTGGACCAACCATTGCTTGTGCAATACGGCAGGTTTGTGAAACAGCTTGTCACGGCCGACTTCTCGGAAGGCAGCTGGAGTCAACCCAGCGTGACGGTGGGCGAACTGATGTCTCGCAGTATCGGACCTTCACTTGCTTTAACGTTTCCAGCGTTGGTTTTAACGACCATCATTTCCATTTCGATCGCCTTGATGTCTGCGTGGTATCGAGGTCAATGGATTGATCGAACGTTGGTGATTTTTGCTGTGATGGGTATGAGTATCAGCTTTCTGGTTTACATCGTGTTCGGCCAATTTTTGTTTGCCGCGTGGTTAGACGAAGTGGCCGGCTGGTCTCCTTTCGCGATTAGTGGTTACGAAGCTTTGGACTGGAGCAATCCTGGTGAGTGGTTTTTCAATCACTGGCCTCACTTTTGCCTGCTGCCTGTGTTGATTAGCGTCGTGGTGGCAATGGGCTATGACACTCGATTTTATCGAGCCGTTATGGTGGAAGAATCTGGACGAGATTACATCACGACGGCTCGAGCCAAAGGTGCGTCTCAAACGAAAGTCATGTTCGTTCATATGCTAAAGAACGCGATGATTCCCATTATCACTCGAGTGGTGATCACACTGCCGTTCTTGATCACGGGTTCGTTTTTGCTTGAAGTCTACTTTTCGATTCCCGGTATGGGTAAGCAGCTGTTAACCGCCGTGACTGAAGGCGACTTTCCCGTTGTTCAGGCATTTTCAGCGGTCTTCGCCGCGATTTACATAGCGTCAAATTTATTGACGGACGTGCTTTATGCTTTGGTTGATCCAAGAGTGAGGTTGTCATGAGTGGTGCAGCCAAACAGTCTCGAGCATGGCGTAAATTTTTAAAACACAAGCCCGCTTTGATCAGTGCGGTGGTGATTGTCATTTATGTCACCGTCGCCCTAGCGGTGATCTTTGGCAACTTGGTGACCATCGATGATTGTGAACGTCGAATTGGTCCCAAAGATATTTCTGGGTTCGGATGGAAGCAAGATCCGGAACGACAGCGACAATCAATCGAATGGTACATCGATCAAATCGAACAACCGTTGGCTCGAGCAGAAAAAAAGGCCGCTCGGAAATCGGCGAATAACGAAAAACAATCGGACGACAAGTTGCTTGATGAACTGCGTTCGATTGAATTTGGTCGGTTGGTTCCTCAAGAATTTTCTTTAGCTCAGTTGCGAACAGAAGTTGATGCTGCTTGGCAATCAGTCGATCAGTTAAATGAATACGAAGATATGAATCAGGAGAGTGCCGATGATGCCGAAGTTGGGGCTCAAATACAGTCGGTCTTGGATTCTGCTTTGCTGAAAGCCAGAAGCTTGTACAAGCCGTTGGAATCGTCAGCTGCGTTTAAGCGTTCTGTTAACCTGAGCTTGGGGACAGATCGCCAAGGACGGTCCATTTTTCTACGTAGCATTTATTCCATCCGAGTTGCCATTCTTGTCGGAGTGGTGACCGGGGTGATTGCTGTGACGATCGGCACCGTGTTGGGGTTGATGGCGGGCTATTTTGGAGGCTGGATTGATGGCTTCGTGACTTGGCTGTATTCCACGTTTGCATCGATTCCCAACATTGTCTTGTTGATGCTTCTTGCGATTATGTTTCGCGGTGGCGAAATCGATGACTGGATTAACAGTTGGACGGGCAATCGATTGGAATGGCTGATTGGTGGACGGATGGATGAAACGTTGATTCCTGTATTCGTCGCCTTTTCGGCCACGTTTTGGATCGGCCCTTGTCGAGTCATTCGCGGGGAAACCATGAAGCTGCGAGAAAGCGAATACGTGCAGGCGGCTCAGGTAATGGGCTACAGTCGGACTCGAATTTTACTCCGCCATGTACTTCCTAATATTTCGCATTTAATGCTGATCAATTTTTCCCTGTTGTTCATTGGAGCAATCAAATCGGAAGTCATTTTAAGCTTCCTTGGAATTGGAGTTCAAAAAGGAGCCAGTTGGGGGCTGATGATTAATTCGGCTCGAGACGAAGTCTTGGTGGGCTTCTTTTGGCAGATTGGAGCGGCAACCGCACTGATGTTTGGGCTTGTGTTGGCCTTCAACATTCTGTCTGACGCGATGCAAGATATTTTGGATCCCAAGCATGTTTAAGCACTCTTCTTTCAACGGTGGCAGTATCCAGAACGGAGAACAGTGATGACCGACATCCAAGCGTCCAAGTCATCTCAAGATGACTGTGCATCGACATCCAGTATTCAGTCAAAAAGTTCGTCCGTTCTGTCGGTCGAAAATCTGACCACTTCCTTTCGGAGCGACCAAGGCAAAGTGACGGCCGTGAGCAACGTGTCATTTGAATTGGCGAAGGGAGAATTCGTTGGGCTCGTGGGCGAATCTGGTTGCGGTAAGTCGGTGACAAGCAAGTCCATCATGAGGCTATTGCCCGACAAGGTGACCGAATATGCTGCCGACGGAAAAATTCTGCTGGATGGACAAGACCTGCTGAAGTTCAGCGAATCGCAGATGAGAGATATTCGAGGCAACCGAATTGCCATGATCTTTCAAGAGCCAATGACGGCACTCAACCCTGTCTTTACGATTGGCTGGCAGCTTGAAGAAGCGTTGGTTTATCACACGAAGTTGTCGAAGAAAGATCGTCGGTTACGAGTCATTGAACTGCTGAAGATGGTCGATATTCCCAGCCCAGAAAGACGAGCTGACGAATACCCTCATCAGCTTTCAGGCGGAATGCGTCAGCGAGTTGTGATTGCCATGGCCTTGGCTTGCGAGCCCGAAATTTTAATTGCAGACGAACCCACGACTGCCTTGGATGTCACCATTCAGGCTCAAATTTTACGACTGATGAAAGATCTGAAAGATCGAACTGGTACGGCCATCTTGTTAATTACTCATGACCTTGGAGTGGTGGCTCAAACATGCGATCGAGTGGTCGTGATGTATGCAGGACAAGTGGTTGAACAAGCGTCTGTTCAAAAGCTATTTCACGATCCGGCTCATCCGTATACCAAAGCTTTGCTGGAATCGATTCCGCGTTCGGGACGCAAGCAAAAGGGAAAGCGATTGGCCACGATTCCGGGCATTGTCCCTGCTTTGTTTGATATGCCTTCAGGGTGCCGATTCGCTGATCGCTGTGATTTCCGTCAAGACCGCTGTGTTGCCGAATTGCCCGAGATTCAGACTATTGAAGAACAACATTTAGCGCGATGTCATTTTCCCGTGCATTCCACATCGAAAAATAGGCAGCCCGCCCATTCAATTGCGGAAGGTGAGGTCTGATCATGTCGTTTGTTGAAGTTCACAATTTGGTGAAGCACTTTCCGATTCGAGGCGGAGTGCTGAATAAAGTGATTTCGAATGTGCAGGCAGTGAATGATGTCAGCCTAAACATTGAAAAGGGAGAAACGCTGGGGGTCATCGGAGAATCCGGATGCGGAAAAAGCACGCTGGGTAAAACGATGATTCGTTTGTTGGAACCAACGTCAGGGGAAGTTTTCTTTGACGGGAAAGAGACAACTGGTCTTGGGCACAATGATCTGATGCCTTTCCGCAGACGCATGCAGTTTATCTTTCAGGATCCGTATTCGTCGTTGAATCCTCGAATGACGGCTGCTCAAATGTTGAAAGAAGTGATTCGTTTTCATGACGTCGTCTCTGTTAAGGATCGCAACAAATACATCGAAGAACTGTTGGAAACCGTGCAGCTTCGAGCTGATATGAAGAATCGTTATCCCCACGAGTTTTCGGGCGGACAACGACAACGACTTAATATTGCTCGGGCATTAGCCGTTAAGCCCGAATTCATCATTGCTGATGAGCCCGTGTCGGCATTAGATGTGAGTGTGCAGGCTCAGATTTTGAATTTGCTGATGGATCTGCGAGAACAATTTGGGCTCACGATGATGTTCATCAGCCACGACCTGAAAGTTGTGGAACACTTCTGTGATCGTATGGCAGTGATGTATCTGGGGATGGTGGTGGAACGAGTTTCCTGCGATCACCTTGGCCAGGATGCCAAGCATCCTTACACGAAGGCATTGCTGAAATCGAATCCAGTGAATGATCCGAATGAACGCTCAGAGCTATTCATTCTGGAAGGTGAAGTTCCCAGTCCGCGTAACCCACCGCCCGGATGTCCGTTTGTGACTCGTTGTGAACTGGTGGAAGATCGCTGTCATGCGAAACGCCCCGACCTTGTTGCTCTTGAAGACGAACAGCATGTGGCCTGCGTTGTGGTCAATCAACCCGCCGAATTGACGGCTGAGTAGAATTGGCGAGACGTGCTTTGCAATACGGTTGCGACCAACGCGAATGCGGCTGCCTGTGATTGTTGTAGTCTCAGTGGTGGCAGGTTGTTGATCGTTGGTTGCAGGTCAGGGTTTATCTCTGCATGGGTGAGCGCCGTGGGGCTCAAAAAGCTTCTCGTGAAGTTGGAATTCAGGGACAGAGCCTAGGGTTTACGCTGGCAGACGCTGGCAATGTCCGCCGTGGTTTCAAAGCCAGTTTGGCTATTGGCCGCCGCCTTCCCGGTCTGACCACCATGGCAGGCTGACTCCGCCATCCATCGTTAGCGTACTGCCCGTCATATAGGCCGCTTCGTCGCCCAGCAAAAAACAGATTCCGTTGGCCATTTCTTCCGGCGTTCCCAGGCGATTCATGGGAAGCTCTTTGGCACCTTGTTCAAGCTGTTCTTCAGTGAAGAATTTTCGTTCTCCCGGAGTATCGATCCAGCCAGGGTGAAAAATATTGACTCGGATTTTATGCGACACCAGTTCAATCGCGGCTGTTCGAGCCATCTGATCGATCGCCGCTTTGGACATGTTGTAGGCCATGGCAGTGGGGATGGGAATGACTGCGTGAGGACTGCTCACAATGACAATGGAACCTCCGTCACCTTGTTTGATCATTTGCAATGCGGCAGCTCGCAGGCCATAAAATGCGCCCCACATGCTGACATCAACGGTGCGTCGAAAGCCGTCCATATTGACGTTTTCAAGTCGTTCACGATCACTGAATACCGCATTGCTCACGAAGTAATCCAGCCGCCCAAATTCTTGGACCGTCTTGGCAATCATCTCTTCCACAGCGGACTGTTCTGAAACATCAGCTTGAACCACCAGCGATCGGGATCCCACCTTGCGAATCGATTCAGCAACTGCGTTCGCTTCTTCCATTTCCGAATGGCAATTCACCGTCACACTGCTACCACGTTTTCCAAGCTCTAAAGCAATGGCTGCTCCGATCCCCTTGGACGACCCAGTCACCAGCGCCGCTTTTCCTTGAAAACTCATTGTTGCTCTGTCTGTTGAATCAAGCTGGGGTTCCTTTGATGAAGGAACGGACGGCTGTTGGGGAATATTATTCTCGGTGAAATCTTGCGCTCAGCGACACTGAAGGCAAACGTTGGAATCATTCGGTGGCAGGCTTTATCTGACGATGGCATTGTGTCGAATCAGGCATGGCAGTGACATGCTGCAGAATCGAAATGGCAGGCTTCTAAGATTCTCTTCAGGATTTGCTCGTCATTTGGCAATGATGATTTTGTCATTTTTCGAGCCACCAAAGGAACATTGTCCATGCGATAAATCACGCCTTCGGTGTGAAGCCCATAGACCGCTGATGGAAGAAATACGGTTGGTTCGAAACATTGATGGGCGGCGGAATAGTCCAACACAATCGTGGGGATCGATTCAAGATGACGTTTGGCGACCGTTGAAAAACAGTTTGCAGTTTCGGCACCAATTAGCAAACACGCATCCACGTCGCCTCGTTCCAGCAAGTCAGATGCAGAATATTCGCCCGGACTGTACCGAGGGTATTCGCGAGAATAATCGACGGCAAACGGATATCCCGATTGCCATGATAGAACGTTGTCAGCTCCGGAAACATCTCCTTGAAGTCTCATGCGTCGAGCGGCAAACCGAGTGACCTCGTTCAGTTTGGCGACCAATTGCAGCAAAGCGGTGACATTCAAGTGGCCGATGCCAGATCCCGGTCGGCCCACTGCCATGCGAGTTTCCGCAAGTTCCAACCCGAAGAAGATGACTCCGTAGTTGCAGTCCTTCATTAAGTCGATCAGCTGAAGCAGTGGTTCTGGAGTATTCGGTAGAGGCCTGCCTTCGAGCGCCGTTTGCAGATATCGCAGCGCGTCCAGATCGCCTCCGGTGGGCAGCAGAATTGTGAGATCGGGCTCTGTTCCTGCGTCGTCAATGGACGCCGCATTCACTAGCGCCTCGTCGCCAACCATGACAATTTTTCGCCCCGCTCGTCCCTCAGGTATGAACTGCCCTTTGGGTTGAACGGAGTAGCGTTCGGAATGGCGAGGATGTGAGTCCGCAGGACTGCAGCCCCAGAAAATCACGAGGTCGGCTCGATGACGAATTTCTCCCATGCTGCTGGTGACTTCGCCAACTTCTTGAATCGCCATAATGGACGGTCCGTGGCATAAAGACGCCGTGCTATCGATGACTCCGCCAAGTCGTTCTGTGAGTTCCACGGCAACTCGTTGAGCGGCCGTTGCGCTTCTGGACAGTCCGTAGATCAAGGGGGCATCTGATCCATCCAAGATTTCAGCCGCAGCCGCAATAGCATCGTCGTAGCTGGATGTGGCTCCTCGATGACGACAAAATGCGTCTTCAGATTCCAAGTTCATGCGAAACCAATCGGCCCCACGATCGCAATTTGGTTGAAAATCAACCAGCTTGGCCCCCGCTGAATCTGTGCCAGACTGAATGGTTAATTGCACGTCATCGCATACGCACGCACATCCGGGGCAGACAACATTTCGATGTGTGGCAACGGGGGTCAGTTCACTGGTCATCTGGAATGATCTTGCTGCGAGTACAAAGACGAAAAGGGAGAGACGCGTTTTAGCTCACAATTTTTTTGCTGTGATTATCTTCGGATCGCCACAGCACTTACCGGCGGTTTGTCGTTGATTGCTCTGCGACCAAAACGTTGCCTTGCAGAATGTTCCACGACACAGATTTCTTCCGATGCTTGCCTCAGCAAACTGATGTGACTTGAATCAGTTTACTGCCCAATCAGCAGCGATGATGCTCCTGCCTCGTTCGCGATGGCCATGATGTTTTGTACGATTGAAGGCCAGACTCCTAACACAATCACCATCGCCGACAAAATCACGGCGTAGCTGACATCAAGAGCTTGAATGTGAATCTTGGGAGCGTTTTCGCTGCGTTCTTGCATGAACATGGCCTTCAGAATTCGCACATAATAGAACAAGCTGAAGACGGTATTTAATCCACCCGCTCCCAGCACGACGTACATCAACCAGTGCACCGAACAGGCCTGATAGACGGCTCCGAAGACCGTGAGTTTGGCCAAAAATCCACCCAGTGGAGGAATGCCAATTAGGCTGACTAAGCAAAGGCTCATCGCGATGGCCAGCATGGGATGAGCCCTATACAGACCCTTCATACTGTCGATTGATTCATCAAACGTTTGATTCCGAACGAATGCCACAATCGCGAAGGCGGCAAGGTTCATGAACAGGTAGACGGCCAAATAATACAGAATGGCTCCAATGCCGTAGTGGATATCCTTCCAAGCAACGGTTGTGTTGGAAGCGTTCAGCATCACCACGACAGCGGAAACTGCCATCAGTAAATAGCCGGCATGAGCAATCGTAGAATACGCCAGCAGGCGTTTCAGATTTGTCTGAGTGTAGGCTGTCAGGTTGCCAACGGTTGCCGTAACGGCTGCCACGATTCCGAGCCCTAAGCCGAAGGCAGTCATTAGCTCGCTGCCGTTGACCGAATCAGAAAGTCCAATGACAAATCTCAACAGCAACGCGAATGCTCCTGCCTTGGATGCGACCGAAAGAAAGCCGGCCACTTCCGCAGATGCACCTTCGAACGCGTCCGGACACCAGAAGTGAAACGGAACCAACGACAGCTTAAATGCCAAACCAATGAATACTAAAAGAATGCCAAAGGCGATTGTTCGAATTTCGGCACTCGCAAATCCTCCGCTGTCTGCAGAAGCCAATGCTGTTCCCAAGGTCGTCAGATCGGTTGTTCCTAGAAGTCCCGCCAGCAGGCTCATGCCATACAACATGACTCCGGCAGCACCTGCTCCATACACAACAAACTTTAGCGCTGCTTCACTGCTTTCTTTGCGGCCTTTCAAGAATCCAACCATTACATAGCTGGGGACGCTCGCCATTTCGACACTTAAAAACACCATCAGTAAGTTGTTGGCACTGGCCATCATCATCATGCCAATGGTTGCACTGAACAGCAATGTGTAAAAGTCTTGACCGTCTTCGTTGTCGGGGACACCGGTTAGGATCGTGAGAGCGATGGTCAGAATTAAAAACAGAGTCAGGAAGATGCGAAAATAGACGCTCAACAGGTCCTGTCGCAACATGCCTCCAAAGAAAACGGTGACTCGGCTGCCTTCATTGAAGACGTCTGAAAACTGAGCAAAACTGAACCAGCAGGCGATTCCGGCTCCAGCCAACGCGATCAAAAACGTCGGAGCAATCCGATCGGCTTTCAACATTTTGGCGAACAGCATGGCCACAATGGTCACCGACAATGTGATCTCGGCCGCGAAAAAAGGAAACCCCTTTCCGACAGTGTCGTTGATCAAATTGTTCAGGAGGTCAGCAAGCACGTTATTGCGATCAGTCTTGGAAAGGTTTCAGGAAGCAAAGTTTCAGGGTTCAGGCCATGAACGCCGCGTTTAGTTTTGGGGAAGGTTGATCGTTGGAAGCAAGCTGGAAGTGTGTTGGTAGCCGGCTTGCATCAGCTGCACCAAGTCGGTGGTGGAACCCTGCATGACATCGAAGACGATTCGAGGATAAATGCCAAGACCGATGGCGACCACAACCAGTATCACGGCCACGAATTTTTCTCGACCGTTCACGGGGCTCAATAAGTCTTTATCTGGCCCCAAATATTCGGGACCTAGATAAACTCGTTGAATGGCCCACAGAATATAGCCCGCAGTCAGAATGACTCCGAATGCGGCCGCGACAGCCAAGGGGCCATCGAAGTTCCAAGTGCTTAGCAAGACAAACGCTTCGCCCACAAAACCACATAAGCCGGGCAGTCCGAGACCGGCGAAAAATAGAACCACGGCCAAACCGCTATAGGTTGGCATGCGGCCCATCAGGCCACCAAATTGATTTAAGTCGCGATGATGAACTCGGTCGTAGAGGACTCCAACCATAAAGAACATGCCAGCAGACGAAATGCCATGAGCCACCATTTGAAAGATGGCTCCGTTGATTCCCATTAACCACAGATCCGGTCGAACAGTTTGGCCCGTGGCTTCGCCGATCTTCCAAACTCCAAGCCCAATGAGCACATAGCCCATATGACTGACAGAGCTATAAGCGACTAGGCGTTTGAAGTCTGTTTGAGCCAACGCAGCGAATGCTCCGTAAAGAATGCTGACGACTCCAACAGCCACCATCACGTACGCGCATTCGGCAGCTCCGTAGGGACACAACGGCATGGCGACTCGAAGGATGCCATAGCCGCCCAGTTTCAATAGGACTCCGGCTAGGATCATGCTGATCGGAGTGGGAGCTTCCACATGAGCATCCGGCAGCCAAGTATGCAGTGGCACGACGGGCAGTTTAATGGCAAAGCCGATCAGCAGAATGGCGAACGCCCAAACCTGTAAAGTGGGGCTTAATGTTGATGAAAGTGTTGAGCTGGTTCCTGCGGCCGCCTTGCCCAGTTCGATCAGGTTGAAACTGTCGGTGGTGGCTCCACTGTGAAAATACAGCATCAGCATTGCAATCAGCATCAGTACACCACCAAACAGTGTGTAGATGAAGAACTTGATTGCCGCGTATTCGCGTTTGGGGCCTCCCCAAATTCCAATCAAAAAGTACATCGGCAACAGCATGACTTCCCAGAACACGAAAAACAGGAAGAAGTCTAAGGACAGGAAGACTCCCTGCATTCCGGACTGGAGAGCCAAGAATAAAATGAAGTATCCCTTGTGCTGTTTCGTGATGCTCCACGAAGCAATGGCGGCCAGCACGCTGATTAATCCCGTCAAGACTACCAGAGGTAAGCTGATTCCATCGACTCCAAGGCGATAGAAAATATTCCACGCGGGAATCCATTCAGACTTTGAGGCAAACTGAATTCCTCCCGCTTCGCTGTCGTATTGAAGTCCAAGCCAAACGGTGAGTGCAAACGTGGCCGTTGAAAAGCCCAGGTTCAACCAGCGCAGCGTCTGCACCGACTTGCCATCAACCAGCATCGCAATAAGCAGTGCTCCGATTGACGGAAGAAAGATGATTAATGACAGCAGCAGCACGTCGCTCATAACAGAATCACTCAGGACTAGATCGAACTAGCAGAAAACTTATTGGTAAAGTTCGAACACCAGTCGCTTAAGAATGCGGGAAGGTCAAAAAGGCGAGAACAGAAAGCAAGACAACTCCGACAATGATCAATGTCACATACTGCCGAAGCTTACCCGTCTGAATGGCTTTCAGGGCAGTTCCGGATCGATGAGTCAATCCACCAATGCGGTTGACGAAACCATCGACGAATATCTCATCCACCCAGCGATCCCATTTGGCAATCTTGATCGTGAATGCAGACAGGCCATGAACGATGCCATCAATCACATGGCGGTCGATCCAGCGACAGAAGATTCCAATTTGATGCATTGGCTGCACAAAAACAGAATCGTAGATTTCATCAAAGTACCACTTGTGATTTAAGAACGCTTGCACAGCAGATGGGCTGGCGACTTCGACGTCGCCAGAATCATGCCCGTACATTTTCCATGCCGAACCTGTGCCAACAGCAACCATCGCCAGCGCCCACCAACCGGCTGTGCCATGTACGGCTTCGACGGCGGCGGCAGAAGGCAAGGCGGTCGCATCGGCGGATGCAACACCGGCCGCCATCCACAGGGGCTGATCGCCCGTGAGCAACAAATAGAGCCAACCCGATTCTCCACCGACCGCACAAAACCAAGCGAAGCCTGCCAACACGACAAGCGGAGCCGTCATGACGAGAGGGGATTCATGAGCCGCTTTGTAAACCGTTGCATCTTTAGGTGTGCCCCAAAATGTCATCAGCCACAATCGAAACATGTAGAACGCGGTGAGGCCAGCGGTGAGCAGAGGAATCAGGAACAGCAAAAAATGGCCTGAATTTGCAGACACAAATGCCAGAGAAGACGCCATGATGGCATCTTTCGAATGATAGCCAGAAAACGTTGGGAACCCTGAAATGGCAAATACGGCAATCAGCATTGTGAACGCCGTGATGGGCATTTTTTTGAGCAACCCGCCCATTGATGTCATCTGTTGTTGATGATGGCAACCATGAATCACGCTGCCAGAACCAAGGAATAGCAAAGACTTAAAGAAAGCGTGGGTCAGCAAGTGGAACAATGCCGCCCCCCACCCGAAGACTCCAAGGGCAAGCATCATGTAGCCCAGCTGACTGATGGTGGAATAGGCCAACACTTTCTTGATGTCGGTGGCAACCACGGCAATGGATGCTCCAACCAGTAACGTGATGCATCCGGCATAGGCGATGACAAGCAGAACCTCAGTCGTGAACAACGGGTAACAACGCCCTGCAAGGTATACTCCAGCGGCAACCATCGTGGCAGAATGCACGAGAGCAGAAACGGGAGTCGGGCCTTCCATCGCATCCGGAAGCCAAGTCTGCAACGGAAACTGAGCACTCTTGCCAACACAGCCTGCGAAGATGCCTAAGCCGGCTAGCACGAGCAACAGATAGGGAATCGAATTCCCGGTTGAGTGGTCTGCCGTTTGAACGCCCGCCGTTTTGTCGCCTAGCAGCTGAACGCTTGAATTCGGCTCAACGCCCTGCCCGGTAACTTTCTGTAGTGCAACGTTGGTTCCATCGTTGGCCGTGGCGAAGTGGCCAGAATCTGTTCTTTCAAAAATCTGGAACAGCCCTGAACTTTGTGGTGCAATCGCGTCATCGGTACCAAATTGTAACGTGCCGCAATAGGTCCACAGAATCATCAGCCCAATCAGAAACCCGAAGTCACCGATGCGATTCATAATGAATGCTTTGGCCGCGGCGACGGATGCTGTTTTGCGTTCGAAGTAAAAGCCAATCAACAGGTAGCTGCAGATCCCCACCAGTTCCCAGAACACGAATACCTGAAACAGATTGCCGGCCAGAATCAGTCCCAGCATGGAAAAACTGAACAGAGACAAAAACGCGAAGAACCGATGAAACCGGCCTGTTCGATGGACGTGTTCTCCACGAGACGTCACGACTTCGTGATCGACGTATTTTTCTGTGAGTTCATCCTGCATATAACTGAAGGCGAACACATGAACGCACGTTGCGACAAACGTCACCATCAATAGCATCGACATGGTAAGACTATCGATGTAATAGTCGATCGTTAACCGGTACTGGCCAAAGGCGGCCACTTCATAGATCTGGCCCGACCAAACCGTTTTTGATTCAGAGTTTGTTGCTGCCGAGTCGATTTCGGCCGAGTCTTGCCAAATGCTCCAATTACTGGAGGTTCCCCATTCGGTAAACGCGATGACAGTGCAAACAAAGCTTCCGGCGATACAGGCGATGGCAACGTAGCCGGCAAGCTTGCGAATCGCTGGCTTTTGACTCGTCATACCGATTGCCATCTGGACAACAAACCCTGCAAGGGGCAGTAGCCAAGCAATCATCAGCCAAAATTTGAGAGTCTCGCCAGTCATCAATGTTCGTGTCTGAATTTGTAGCTGAACTCGTCAAGAATTCAGTCAATTGTCCGAGTGACAGTCAGTGATCCGGATGCACCGAAGTCATGGCGACTTCGGCGAGATCCAGTCTGTAGATTTTTGGAATTCGCTAACCTTTAAGTTGGTTGGCTTGGTCGACGTCAATCGTGAAATGGTTGTTATAAAAATTTAACGCGATCGCTAAAGCCACCGCGGCTTCTGCGGCGGCCAAGACAATCACAAACAAGCTGAAGATTTGGCCATCCAGCCCTAGTTTTGTAAATCGTGAAAACGCGACGAAGTTCACGTTCGCTGCGTTTAACACCAATTCAACTCCCATCAGAACTCCGATGGCGTTGCGTTTCGTTGTCATGCACAAAATGCCGCATACAAACAGTACGGCTCCAACAAACAACCACGATGTCAAATCACTCGCCATGGTTTGCATCTCCTGATCGACTGGTGGAACTGTTTTCAGAGATACTTGTGATTGCAGAGCCTACAGCATTCGTGCCAGCAGTTGTCGTGTCTACAACTTTCGTGCCAGCAGCATTCGATCGTCTCGAATCAGCTCTCTGTTTCGCTCTTGCGAGATACGCGGCTCCGATCAGCACAGCTAGCAAATGGATGGACACAATTTCGAACGGCAATAGATATCCCGATGCCCCCGGCTTGTCAGGCCTCACTCCTAACAAAGCCAAGCCCAGGGGTTTTAAAGTACTGCCTTCCGATCGATCATCGAAACCCGGTTCGCGTTGTACGGCCGCTATGTGTTCTTGGCTCCAATCGACTGTACTGATCGTTGAAAACACGGTCAGTAAAAAGAGAAAGCCAACAACAACAGCGGTTGCGATTTCTGCTGGAGGAGTCTTCAGCTTTAAAGCGGGACCACTTGCCGTCAGCATGATTCCAAAAATTAACAGCACCAACGTGCCGCCAACGTAGATCAACAATTGAGTGGCTGCGACAAAGTCTGCATCAGCGAGAAAGAAAAGCCCCGCCACACTTCCCAGCGACACGACTAACCAAAAAGCCATGCGAACCACACTCTGGCTGACAACAACCGCGATGGCTCCAAGACAGGTGCTGGTTGCGAAGATAAAAAACAGAGAATTCATTTCAGCTCTGCCCCCAATTCAGTACTCGCAACTTCATTTTCGATTTCAGGTTGTAGGCGATTTTCTGAAGGGTCAGCGGTTGCTGTTGCAGCCGAAACGGCTCGTTCGCCAATCGGTTCTGGTAACCAGGTTGTCCGGCCTGTGGCGAGCAATATCAAAGGCCAAATCGTGGCTCCTAAAAACAGCACGCAACTGATGGGCAGCAAATACTTCAGGCACGTGGTCATCACTTGGTCAATTCGCAGTCGTGGTAAAGTCCAGCGAACCCAAATTTGAACAAACACAAGGAAAGAAGCTTTCAGTGCGAAGGCTCCTGCTCCAAGCACGTTCGCCATGTAACCCAAAATGGAAAACCCATCGGACAAGCGTCCGGAATCTCGTAAGCCCGTCAGGAATCCATCAACCAATGGCAGTCCGGTGTGCCAGCCGCCTAAAAACAACAGCGATGCCACGCACGATACAGCAAACATGCTGGCGTACTCACCCATGAAAAAAAAGGACCATCTCATGCCGCTATATTCGGTGTGGAATCCACCAACCAGTTCGCTTTCGGCTTCGGCAAGGTCAAACGGTGCTCTTTTGCAACTGGCCGTCGCAACGGTGAAGTACACAAAAAATGCGACAAAGGTAAACGGGTCGTGGAAGAGAAACCAATTCAAAAAGTGGCCGCCTTGCATGCGACCCACTTCACCCAAGTTCAAGCTGCCAGCAGACACAATGGGAATCAAAGCACAGATCGCCAACGGGATTTCGTAGCTGACCATTTGAGCCGCTTCTCGCATGCCTCCAAACAATGACCATTTCGATCCACTGCAATACCCGGCCAAGATGATGCCAAAGACTTCCAGCGACAATACGGCCAGCAAAATAAACAAACCACAATCCGCCGATACGGCCACCCATCCATCGCTGAAAGGCAGCACGGCGAACGCCGCGAACGAAGAGAGGCACACGATATAAGGAGCCATGCGAAAGAGCATGCCATCGGCTGCGGGAGGACAAAGGTCTTCTTTTTGAACCAGTTTTACGCCATCGGCCAACGACTGCAGCCAGCCAAATCGCCCTCCCACTCGAGTCGGCCCAAGGCGATCCTGAATCCGACCAGATGCCTTGCGTTCCAGCCAAATAAAGACGGCTGGGCAAATGGCGAACACATGAAACAGCAGCGCCAGATGGAACATCGCAGCGGCTAATAAGGCCGTGCCTTCGCTCATCGGGCCAAGCAGCGGCAATCCCGGAGAATGCAGGTATTCTGCGATCGAGTTAGACGCCAATACCGAGATCATTCGGTCAAGCTTTGGATGAAGGAGATTGTGGATTCGAAAAACGCTGGAACTTGCGACCCTGAAACAGGTTACGTTCGTAGACAAAAGTCGGGCAACGAATATTGAAGCTTCGAAAATCGCAGAAATGTCAGCGGATTCACTATCGCAGATGCCGTTTTCTCCTGCAAGCACCACCATCGCCGACACGGTCAGCTTAAGCAGGCTTCCTGAATTAAAGACGTCTCAAAATTTCTATGGCACACGATCTGTTCGCCGATAGAGCGTTTCGCGGTATAAAGCAGTCATGGAGGCGGGTTCGCAACCATCTGGCGAGAAGATTGGCCTTCCCGCTGTTCAGCCTGCCCCCGGTTACGCCTGCCCCCGGTTACGCCTGCACACTGTTACGCCTGCACGCTGTTATGCCTGCACGCTTGTTATGCCTGCCTTTGTTCAACCTGCACACTGTTCACTCACAAACGATTCCAGATCAGCGAACGGAAAATTAACGATGCCGAAACCAATCGCCGATTGCCTACAGCGACCTTTGGTCCTTTTTCTATCAGCCGCCATCGTTTTTGCTTCGCTCGCTTCCGCGAATGCGTCTGAGGCCAAAATTCAAGACGGATTTCAGGCGCGAGATCTCAACGGCAGCGAAGTGGCCCTCAGTTCCGATCTCGAGTCACAACGCTTGACTGTGATCGCGTTTCTGGGTGCCGAATGCCCGATGGCCAAAATTTACGGCCCAAGGCTGAACAAGTTGCAGCAGGAATTTGGACAGCAGCGACTTCGAGTCATCGGAATCAACAGCAACAGCCAAGATTCGTTTGCCGACGTCACTGAATACGCCAAAGTCCACGGGATCGAATTTGAATTTCTTCGAGATGCCAATCACGTGATCGCCGATCAGTTTCAGGCAACTCGAACTCCAGAAGTTTTCCTTCTCGATTCTCAGCTGCAACTGCTTTATCACGGTCGCTTTGATGATCAGTATTTTCCCGGAGTCACTCGATCGGCTCCCACCCGAGCAGATTTAAAAATTGCGATCACAGAAGCTTTGGCAGGCAAGCCGGTTGCTGTGGCTGAAACTAACCCGACTGGCTGCGTCATTGGTCGTGCTGGAAAGTCAACGGCTGTGCCGGCCGCCGAAAACTCCATCACGTATGCAGAACACGTCATTCCGCTTTTGCAAAAGCACTGCATTGAATGTCATCGAGCGGGCGAAATCGGACCGTTCGAAATGACAGATTATGTCGAAGTGGCTGGCTGGGCCGACACCATGCTGGAAACGATCGACAATGGACGCATGCCTCCGTGGCACGCCGAACCTGGCGTTGGCAACTTCCACAATGCTCGATCAATGCCCGAAAGCGACCGTCAGTTGTTTCGCGACTGGATTGCAGGAGGACTTAAGCCGGGAGCAATCGAGTCTCAAATTGCAGCCAAGCCAACCGAAGTTGCAAACACAGATTTCGGCGATCGACTCGAAGGCTGGCCTCTGCCGGAACCACCGGACATGATTGTGGAAATGAGAAACCGGCCATTCGTGGTGTCGGCAGATGGAATCGTCGAATACCAGTACTTCGTGGCAGATCTTGGATTGACCGAAGATCGTTGGATCAAGGCGGCTCGAGTCATCCCCGGTGCTCGCTCTGTTGTGCATCATGCGATCGTATTTATACGTCCTCCGGATGGAGGCCAGTTTCGTGGAGTCGGGTTGTTGGCTGCCTATGTTCCCGGACAGCAATTTGTTCCATTGCCAGATGGTGCGGCTCAAAAAATCGTAGCGGGCAGCCAGTTGGTGTTCCAAATGCACTACACACCCAACGGTTCAGAACAACCCGACACGTCAAGCATCGCCATCGCTTTCGCCGACGAAAAAGACGTGACCGACGAAGTGTATACGTTGATTGCGTTAGAGCAGGAATTCGAAATTCCACCTCGCACAGCCAACCACTTGGTTTCAGCCAAGTTGCCGTGGTTTCCAAAAAATGGACGGCTGTTGTCTGTGGCTCCACATATGCACTACCGAGGTAAATCGTTTCAGCTGCATGACAAAACCGGACGGCCTTTGCTAAGTGTTCCGAACTACGATTTCAACTGGCAACACACCTATGCGTACAGAAACGCATTGCCATTTTCAGACATTGGTCAGTTGCAGATCAACGTGGGGTTCGACAATTCCAGTGACAACCCTTTCAATCCAAACCCCAATGAATGGGTCACATGGGGCGATCAAACATGGGAGGAAATGGCGGTCGCTTTTTTCCAAGTCTCTGAACCTCGTGCGTCTAACAAAAACGCTTCGAAGAACGGCAATCGCAACAAAGCCCAGCCGCGAACAAAAGCGCAGATGGCAAAGCGACAAGAAAAAATTGATCGCTATGTCGCACGAGCACTCTCGAAGATGGACGCCAACCAAGATGGCCAAATTGCTCGCTCGGAAACATCAGTCGTGGTTCGGCACTTTAACTTCGACGACTTCGATCACGATGGAAACGGCATCGCCACCAAAGAGGAGCTGATTCAAACTGCTAAGTCGTTGTACGGCAAATAGAAGCCAACAGGGACGCCGTTTCGGACCAGCTCAGACACTGTGAGTTTGGTGTTGGGCAGAGACCTCAAAGTTCGCGATCACCCGAGTTTAAACTTTGCGAAAAAGAACCAAGCGGGCCAAGTGATTCTAGGCTGTTCGGCCTCGAGGTACCAAACAAGTTCCCGCTACAGGCTCTCAGCAGACTTCAGCTTAATACCTCGCCAAAACCACACATCAGGATGCCCAGACCTCGGTGTTTTCTGCAGCTGTATGCAATGCTTTCTAACGTTCGGTGTCCTAGCGTGTCAGGCGCGGCTCAGTGACTATTTCTCGCCCGAGACCACTTCTGCGATGTCATGTGCATGGTCTCGGACTCTGGAATAAGCATTTAGAGTTGCCAAAAATGCGACGCTGGCTTGAGGTGGCATTTCGCCCGTTGATAGGTCTTGCAGATGCTGCCGCCGCAGTTGCTTGATCTCTTTGCGAATTCGATCGCAAGCGGGATCTGTTTGAATCAAGACACTTCGATCTGCTTGTTCAAATGCCGTGTTGACGGCTTGTAGATAATCGGCCGACTGGCGGTTTAGTTGCACCAATCCAGACCGTTGCTTTTCAGTGAAACGGAATCCAGCCTCTCGCAGTTTTCGATCAAACTTGTCCAAGTTGGCGATGTAATCACTGATCGATTCGTATTCATCGGCCAGTCGAAGCTGTCGCCTAGCTTCCTCGGCAACCGCCTGAGGAGCATTGCCAGAAAGCAGGCCCGTGACGAACGCTGTAATTTCGTCCTGCATCGAATCCAAAACTTGCTCGCGACGTTTTAAGCGATCCGCTAAGGCCTTGTCGGGTTCATCTTGCTGTACCAGCTCATTCAGCCAGTCCAGCATTTTTTGACAACCGTCGCCCATCTTCTGCAGCTCTTTTTGAGACTGTTCGATGGCAAACGCTGGAGTGTCCAGAATTCGCATATCAAGGTCAGTGAGCTTCGGCTTTTCTTTGAATTCCTTCGACGGCACCAACTTGTTCAAGGCGTTGACGAACACTGGCAAGAACGGAAGAAACATCAGCGTGTTGACAATGTTGAAGATCGTATGAGTTGCCGCGATGGCCGGAGTCGTATTTGGGTACGACATTTTTCCATCTTCGCCAGCAACCGCCAAGGCGACATCGTCGCCCACGATCCACTGAATGAAGTCAATGTACCATGCAAAAATCAGAGTAATCCAGAAGACTCCGACCAAGTTAAACACGACGTGAAAATAGGCTGCTCGTCGAGCATTCGTGGTGGCACCCAACGACGCCAAGAACGCTGTAATTGTTGTTCCAATATTTTCCCCCAGCACCAAAGCTGCTGCAGTTTCGTACGGAATGACTCCTTGAGATGCCAGCGAAATGGTGATCCCCAAAGTTGCAGAAGATGACTGTACCAAGGTGGTCAGCACGCAACCCGCCAATGCACATTTCAGGACTCCGAGGTAAGAATCAGCCCGGAACTTTTGGAACCAAGCTTCAAACGCAGGAGTTTCTTTGATGATCGAACAGGCGTCTTTCATGATCTCGAGGCCAAAAAAGATCATGCCCACACCCAGCAAGGCCATCGCCCAGTAACGAACTCTGTCGCCACGAGAAAATAGATAAACGAATGCTCCGACACCCAACAGCGGCAAACCGTATTTGCCAATCTTTAAGACCAAAATCCAACCCGTAATCGTGGTGCCAATGTTGGCTCCCATGATGATGCCGATGGCTTGGCTTAGCTGCATGACTCCACTGTTCACGAAGCCAATCACCATGACGGTTGTGATGGAGCTTGACTGCACCACACACGTCACAAAGACACCGCAGATCGTGGCCAGAATGCGATTGTGAGTCACCAAGCTGATAATGCGGCGCAAGCTGGCTCCGGCCACAGCCTGCATGCCCTCGGACATGTTTTTCATGCCCAGCAGAAACAGTCCGAGGCCACCGACAAGTTCACAAACCAATTGGATGAGTGCAGAAGCGTTCAATGTTCAGCCGCCAGACATCTGTTAAGAGATGGTTAAGAAATCGTTAAGAAATGCAGATCCTACGTCCAGGCATACAGAAGGCAACGCCACAGCCGTTACGGAATCTGATTGCCCGAAAATCAGGTTTTCTCCTGTCGGTTTCCCCCAGTTCCCTACTGGTAAGTCCAACTTTGAGAACGCGAGGACACCGTCAAGACATTGACAAATTGGCTGTCGCCACCCATGTTTCGAGTGGTAGAATCTAAGAACAGCGAATGACCGTTTTGAAGTTGAGCAGCCATTCGTCCTGCCCCAAACCTGGCCAAAACCTTGGTCTTCACTCCCACCTCACACCACAGGACGTCCTGAAGCCTCCCCCGGCGGCACAGGGTGTTTCATCTGGACTCCAGTCACATGAACATGCTGCGAACTTTTTCGCAATGGCTCTCGGCCGTCCGCAGATTGCCAGATATCCTCTGTTCAACAAGTGGTCGCTGTGTACGCCGCTGGCATGGACAAGGCCGCCCACAGAAGACAGTTTCCAATTGCTTTCAATCGATCGGTGGGTTGGCGTTTCTGGCGATTTTGTTGATCTCGGTCCCGTTCATGCGGGCCGATGACAATACGGCTGCAGGCAAGCCGTCTGCCGCTGATCGTATCCCGCCCGAGGATGATCAGCTTTCTTCAACTGATCTACAGATGTTGAAGGGGGAATCGATTTGGACAAAATCGTGTGCTGATTGCCATGGAGCAAAGGCTGAAGGTGTTTCTGGAATCTACGAAAGTGCGTTATCCGGAGACGACACCATCGGGCAGTTGGCAGACGTCATTGCTTCAACGATGCCTGAAGGCGAACCCAAGCTTTGCGTCGCTGAAGATGCCAAGGCGGTTGCCAGGTGGTTGCACCACAATCACTACAGCGAGGCGGCCCGTATTCGCAATCGCCCGCCTCAAGTCACTTTGACTCATCTGACAGCCAACCAGCTGCGTCAAAATTTGGCTGACTTGTATGCTCATTTTTCCGGCAGCATGTGGCAAGACAACAATCAAGGAGTTGTCGGAACATACTTCGATGGATCTCGTTGGAAAAAAGAGAACCTCAGGTTCGAACGTGTTGATCCTGTGATCAATTTCGACTGGAAGAAAGACCGCCCCGCCAAAAATATCAAGGCGACTGATTTCTATGTCCACTGGCGAGGTGGCTTGAAGGTTTTGGAATCAGGACGCTATGAAATCATCATGCGTTCAACCGTTGCGTTCAAAATGGATCTCGGTCGATTTGGTCGGACGTTCATCGATAACCATGTGCAATCTGGTGACAAGGCCGAATTTCGAAAATCGGTTTATCTGTTGGCGGGTCGAGTCTACGTGTTTGACATTAACTTGTACCAACGCAAACGCAAGACAGAACAACCTCCCGTTCAAGCATCCCTCTGTTGGGTTCCGCCTCACGGTGCCGAGCAAGTGATCCCCAGTCGCAACCTGATCGCCACTTCGCCCCCCGCCTCGTTCGCTCTGCAAACAAAACTTCCCTCAGACGACCGTAGCTATGGATACGATCGAGGTCTCGCTGTGGATCGACAGTGGGATGAATCTACCACAGCGGCTGCCATCGAATTTGGTACAACTGCTGCCGAAGAATTGTGGCCCGACTATCAACGCAAGCACAAGAAAGACGGCAACGAAGATCGAGCACGACTGAGGAACTTTGTGCTGGAAGCTGCCCAAGTCGCTTTTCGTGGTTCACTGAGCGAACAAGAAAAACAGTTTTATGTGCACCAGCAAATCAATCAAACGGCCGACGATTCCGAAGCCATCAAACGCTGTCTGCTTACGATTTTGAAGTCGCCCCGTTTTCTGTACCCGTCTTTAGATGTGAACCAATCGCCATCGCAAAAAGCGGCCAATCGGATCGCTCTGACGCTCTTCGATTCACTGCCTGCTGATCAGCAACTATTGAAGAGAATTGAAAAGGGGCAACTGGAAACCGAACAGCACATTCGTCAAGTGGCTCAGCAGTTGGTGCGAGACCTTCGTTGCCAAGGCAAGATTCGAGAAATGTTGTTTGAATGGATGAACCTAAGTCACTTCACAGACATCACAAAAAACAGCGCAACATATCCAGGCTTCGACCAAGAATTAGTCGCCGATTTAAAGTCTTCACTCACTGCTTTTCTTGACGATACCGCTTTGAATTCAGACAGCGATTTTCGAAAGCTGTTTTCTGCCGACTGGTCGTATTCCAATGCAAGACTTGCCAAGTTTTATGGAGACGCTTGGCAGCCGGCTCCAATTGCCAGCAGTGCCGCCAGCAAAGCTAGTGATGATGCCGCCAGCAAAGCAGCGGGTGATGCTGAAAAATCGAACGACGAAACGGGAAGTCGTGCTCAAAAGGGGCTCGACTATATCGGTCTGCTCCCCGTTGATTCACTTCGAAAGACGTCAAGTCAACCGGGGGCACCTCAAGGCCTGTTGACTCACCCGTACTTGATGAGCGGTCTGGCGTACACGCATTCGACATCGCCTATACATCGAGGCGTGTTTTTGATTCGCTTTATGCTAGGACGAACTTTGCGTCC
>JBDWHY010000165.1:0-1181 GCA_039974975.1 Fuerstiella sp.
AGCGGTCCACGGACACACATTCTTATATGTCGTGGAAAGCTTGGGCTTGGACGAAGGTGAAATCTTCAACATGTATCGCGAGATTCCATCGATCGCGAACAAAGACGCGTTCGAAATGGAGCTCACGAGCGAGATCCTTGATCCGGACTTCACAACAGATACCTTTGGAGGTCAGCAGCAGTTTTTGAAGAACTTGATTGGTTACTACGTGATCATGGAAGGCATCTTCTTCTACAGTGGTTTCGTAATGATGCTGTCTTTCCACCGTCGCAACTTGATGGTCGGAATTGGTGAGCAGGTTCAATACATCCTGCGTGACGAAACAATTCACCTAAACTTCGGAGTTGACCTGATCAACGGCATCAAGTCTGAAAACCCAGGCATCTGGACCGAAGAATTTCAACAACAGATGGTTGACCGCATTAAGGTCGCCGTCGAACTGGAAATCGAATACGCCGAATCATGTCTTCCTCGTGGAGTCTTGGGCCTGAACGCTGACCTGTTCCGAGACTACGTGCAACACGTTGCTGACCGTCGCCTAGAACGAATTGGCCTGCCAGTTCAATACGGAGGCTCGAACCCATTTGCTTGGATGAGCGAAACCATTGACTTGGGCAAAGAAAAGAACTTCTTTGAAACTCGAGTCACCGAATACCAAACCGGTGGAGCACTCAGCTGGGACTAGTTTCCACCAAGCGTCAAGACGGTCGATCGCTGGCCGGTTGACCGCCTGACGGTTAAGCGCTGGCCAGTTAATCGATGGCCAGTTAAACGCTAGACAGTTAAACGCTAGACAGTTAGACGCTAGACAGTTAGACGCTAGACAGTCGAGTCAATCTAAGAAAGGGAGCTCCCGAAACGGGGCTCCCTTTTTTCGTTTCCCAAACTGCAAAGAACAACTCAGCAGCCACGGACAGCGTCCACAGCTTCGTCGAGTCGTTCCGGAAACAGCACCTGCTGATCGCGACTCTCTTTCACTGTCGAAAAACGCATCCACCACCTCCTGAGATCCCTATTTCTCCCAAAAATAGAGACCCAAAACCAGGCCGGAACCACCCTTTAAATCGACAAGCCCTCACGCGTGGTACCGAGCGTTTCCCGCCGAGGGTTTCCCGTGGTACCCAGCGTTTCCAAACCTCAGCCACGAAGTGGCGACATGATGTCGCCATGGGCGTCAGCCC
>JBDWHY010000166.1:0-35767 GCA_039974975.1 Fuerstiella sp.
GTGTCCCCACTTTTGAAGTGTGATGGCCAAGAATTGTCTTCTTGATATTGCTGCAGCTGTCCGTCATCGGTGACCGTTGTCGTTCAGTGGAAATTGTTCAACCGGGAAAATGCTGGTTATTTTCAAGCCTTCACGGAAAACACAAAATCAAAGCGGCCTGCGTTCGAGGATTGACCTGCCAGTGGCTACGATCGCCGGGTCGTAGTTTTTCATGCAGCATTCGCGCGTCGGATGCTCCCAGCTTTGTTCGAATTCAGGTGAGTAAAGACGTGCCGGCAACTTCAGTGATTGGTTTGCAGTGGGGTGACGAGGCCAAGGGCAAAATTGTTGACTTGTTAACGGAGAATCACGACATCGTGATCCGTTATCAGGGTGGCAATAATGCCGGGCACACCGTCAAGTTTGGTGGCAACACCTATAAATTGAGTCTGCTTCCGACAGGAATTTTGCAGTCTCATGTGAAATCTGTGATTGCTCCCGGGGTCGTCATTAGTCCCATCGCCATTCTGAAAGAATTGGATGGTTTGATTGCCGGTGGCGAAGATATCAGCAGTCGTCTGATGATCAGCGACCGGGCTCACGTGATTTGCCCTTGGCATCTGCTGGAGGAAGCAGCGTTCGAAGCTTCTCGGGGTGGCAACGCCATCGGAACGACCATGCGCGGTATTGGTACGTGTTATCGTGAAAAGATGGGTCGTAGCCATGCGATTCGTGTCGGAGATTTGATTCTGAAGGATGCTTTTGCGGCAAAGGTTCGAGAAATCGTGCCTTTCAAGCAGCAGGTTCTGAACGCTTTGAATCCTGAAGGCGAACAGATGGACGCTGATCAGATTATTGAAGAATACAGTGCCTGTGCGGATCGGTTACGACCTCTTGTTGCCGATTCCACGACATACCTTTTGGATGCTTTGGATAACGGAAAAAGGTTGTTGTTCGAAGGTGCCCAGGGAAGTCTGCTGGATGTCGATCATGGGACATTTCCTTACGTGACATCGTCAAATAGTTCGGGTTGTGGAATTCACAGCGGAAGCGGGATTCCTGAACGAGCCATTGGTGAAATGATCGGAGTTGCCAAGGCGTACACGACTCGGGTTGGCGGAGGTCCTTTTCCAACAGAGCTTGATAACGAGATTGGTCAGAAGATCCGTGACGCTGGCAATGAGTACGGCACGGTGACCGGGCGTCCTCGACGTTGTGGTTGGTTGGATACTGTTGCCACTCGCTACAGTGCTCGGATTAGCGGTGTTGACAGCGTGGTGATTGCGTTGTTGGACGTGCTGAGCAACTTTGATGAGCTGTATATTTGTGAAGCGTACGACGTGAATGGCAAGGTGACTCGAGACATGCCGTCTCGATGTGAGGATCTTGAAATCGCGAAGCCTGTGCTGCGAAAGATTCAGGGTTGGACAGAAGACATTACTGGTTGTCGCAAGTTCGAAGAACTTCCTCAGGCGGCTCAGGAATACGTCAACGCGGCGGCAGAATTGATCGGTAAGCCAGTATCAATTGTGTCTGTTGGTCCTGATCGTGAGCAAACGATTCGAGTGACTTAAAGTTTGGGCCATCGTTTTGCTGACGAGTTCCGTTGTTGTGGCCATTGCGTTGTGGTGGGCCGTGCGTTGAGTGCTGGTCAGTAAGACCGGCGCTGTAGTGTGCGGCACTGTGGTGCGTCGGCGCTGTGAATGGCGGGGCCAAATTCGCCCCGCTTCGATTCTGATTTGCCGGCGATAGCGAACCGATTGATGTTCGGGTCGTTGATCTCGCGAACCGTTTGAGTGCTGTAGCCGTCGAATGCCGTAACTGTCGGGTGCTGGAGTTGCTCAAGGCTTGGAACGCTGAATTCTGTTGAGTCTAGCGGCTTTCGCACGGCAGATGTTGCGGTGTTGTGTGGCCTTGGTTCGCAGGCGGTAGGTTTGTTGTCTGCGCATAAAAACAGGCCTGTCGCATCTCGATTGAGACAGCGACAGGCCTGCAAATCATGTTGCAATTAAGCAAGCTTTACGTTTTCAGCACAAGGTCCTTTTGGACCGTTTCCTACGTTGTAAGAAACTCGTTGGCCTTCTTGCAGTTGGTCGAAGCTGATTCCTTCGCACGATGAGCTGTGGAAGAACATGTCTTTGCCTGAACCGTCGTCGATGAAGCCAAATCCTTTGTCTGTGATTCGCTTGATTGTGCCTTCTGCCATTTTCTTTTCCAGATCAAATGAGTGTGTGATCCCCAAGTGTCGGTGAAACGCTCACTACACTTGGATCTCAATTCTTAACGAGCTCAGCAAAGTAAGTGTGAGACACGTCTTTAGCCGTCCGCACTCTCTTCAAAGAAAGTTGCGTTTCGGTCGTTAGTGTTGACACTATCGGCCTAGCGCTTGCGAAGACTCATGTCAGAACTATATGCAACAAACATCTGCATGCCAGCGCCTGTTAAACGCAATTCTTCAGATGCAGCGATTGGGAAAGCACGACTTTCACTGCTCGGAACAAAAACGGGGGCTGATTTCTGGGCCTGAAACCAGCCTGCTGGGTTCAGGCAATCACAGTTCTGTCAGTCATGGGCCTACTGAAGTGAACGATTCGTTGTTTTTTTAGCGGAGCAATTGAGTGCTTCGTTTCCGTGGTTTTGCTTCCGTGGTGACGTTGTTTTTGTGAGCACCCAGCAATAGGAAATTTCATAAATTTATGCCCCAGGTTGCCTTTTGGTCTCCTCAGACCTCCGCTCAGCCGAGCGTCAAGCGGGTATCTGGTGGCTGTTTAGGGTGAGTGCGGGGCTTTGG
Organism: Fuerstiella sp.; assembly: GCA_039974975.1. GTDB lineage: Bacteria > Planctomycetota > Planctomycetia > Planctomycetales > Planctomycetaceae > Fuerstiella. The sequence goes on from JBDWHY010000166.1 coordinate 2,771, forward strand.
GTGTTTTTGAGTTTGCTGTGCTGAAAGTCTTTGGAGGTCGCTACGAGTGCGATTTCGTCGCCTGAAGATGGGGCGTTTCAAGAGAATCGATTTGTCTTGAGACTAGAGTTGGTCGGCGGCCATGATTTTCATCACTTTGGCGTTGGCTTGCCGTTGGGCCTTTTGGATGACTTTCGTGATTTGCACGCTGCCAAAATTCTGGCGTTTGCTTTCATCTGCGGCTTCCATGAAGGCGTAGATTGCGATGGTTTCTTTGGCATTCACGGGCGCTTTGCCAGACTGGAAGAAGGTTGCGATTTTTTGAACCAGCGGAGCGTAGCCGTCGTATTGTCCTACTGGGCTGGTCTTTTTTTGTCCGAACGCGATGCCACCGTAGCCAGATGCTCCTGCCCGGATACCTCGAAAGGTTCCAATGCGTCCATCGGTCCATACGCCGGTGACTTGATCGAAGTTGTCTGTTTGAGTTCTTGTGACAGACTTGATGTTGGGCCCCATCACAGTGACTAAGCTTTCGACTCCATGGATGCCGTACCAGAAGAGGTCTGGGTGAGTCTTTTCGAGTTTGCATGGCGAGTATGTATCGCAGCCAGTCACGTTGCCGATTGAGCCAGATTTGACTGCTTGAGTATTTGTGCCATATCGAAGTGACGAAGCTGAAAACACGGGCGTGTTGTAGTGTTCGGCAAGCGTGAAAATAGCGAGGCAGTCAGTGAGAGACGCGGCCATGGGCTTATCGATAAAGCACGGCTTACCTGCTTTAAGGACGGGAAGAATTTGTTCAAGGTGAGGGCGGCCGTCATTGGTTTCAAGCAAGACGGCATCCACTTGTTCGATCATGTCGTTCAGGTCGTGAGTCACTTTGACTCCTAGCTTCTGAATATCAACCGTGTATTGAGGAACTCGGCGAGTACTGCTTTCGATGTCGGGCGAGCCTTTCGGGTAGACAAGCGTGATTTGACAGCCGGGCACATACTTTGGGTCGTCTGCATCGTTCATCACTTTGGCAAAAGCTAAGCAGTGAGAAGTGTCGAGGCCAATCATGCCAACTTTGATGACTGTGTCTTCGCTGGCAGTCGCAGTGGTGCTGGTGCCGGATAGTCGTTGGGAAGGGGCTGGTGCAGCAGGCGTTTGGCTGAAAGCGGTGGTTGAATTCAGCAGTGCAAAGAGGGCGAGCAAGGACGCGCGAGTGGTGGCTGGTGCAAGTGGCATGTTGCGTTTTCAGTGAGGGAAGAGAATCGCAGAGCTTGGGCTGTGGTGGGAGCGACCGCGAAAGACTGGAAAGGGTGGGCGGTGAGACGCGAGCGGTGAGGTGTGGACTCAGGCTGGTTATGCAGTGTGTGTCCAGATTTCGTGCGTTTCTTTTGTGTTGGCCTTCATTCTGCAACGACTTGTCGGCTGGGCATTCGACTTTGCGATGCCTGGCCTTATACGGCCACTGGATTTGCACAGCCACTGGGTTTACGCAACTACTGGCTTTTGCAGCTATAGCGCGAACAGTTTTGAGTCTGTGCGAAAGTACAGGCTGCCGTTGCTGTAAGCTGGAGTTGATTTGCTGGGTTGCCCCAAAGGAAATTTACCGAACAGTCGGTATTTGTCGCTGGCTGCAATCACGGCGACGGTTCCATCGACATCAATGCAATACAGTTTTTCATCGATGCAAATCGGTGATCCAAAGTAGTTGCCTCCGACTCGCTTTTTCCAAATTGTTTTGCCTGTCGCGTGTTCAAGGCAGCTTGCGATTCCTTGGTCGCTCCACAGAAAGATCCAGTCCTTGTAGACAAGTGGTGTGGGGACATGCGGAGTTTGTTTGGTTGTGCGCCATGCTTCTGTCGCGGTTGAAGTGGCTTCGTTTGTCATGTTGGGTTTGATGGCGACAAGTTGTCTTTCGCCCGCAAAGGCTCCACTGGTTGCGACGATGAAATCGTCCGCTTGAATGACGGACCCGACTGCTCGCTGTGAAGATCTTCCGAAGACATCGATGTGCCAAAGTTGGTTTCCTGTTGCTGGGTCAACTCCCACGATGCCTTCGAAGCAATGTGAAAACGCGATTTGGTCGGGCTGGTCTTCTCGACTGAAAATACATGGAGTGGAATAGCAGGCTCGCTGGCCTTCACGGGTGACCTTCCAAGCTTCGTTCCCCGTCATCCGGTCGAGGGCAAGCAGGTAGCTGGGGTCTTTTTGGTCGTGAGCGATGATGACCAAGTTGTTGTGAATGATTGGCGACGTGGCTCCACCTTGACCGTGTAGGAATGGTCCAAGATCGTATTCCCAGACTTTCTGACCAGTGTGGTCATAGGCAATAAGTGGAGATCGATCTTTGGAATGCCAAGCGATGTAAACATGATCTGCATCGCAGCAGGGAGTGCTGGATGCGAAGCTATTGTTCTTGTGTTTCTTGTAGGGCTTGAAAGTTGTGGATTGATTCCAAAGCTGCTTTCCTGTTGCGGTGTCAATGCACTGCAATGACCGTTCCTGTGATGTTTCGTCGCTGCTTGCGATGAATATTTTTGAGCCCCAGATGACAGGAGACGAGCTGCCAGTTCCGGCAAGTTCGATGGTCCAGCGATAGTCGGTTTCCGACCATGATTCGGGTGATTTGCCTTCCGGGTGGACTCCTGTTCCGTTGGGGCCTCGAAACCGATTCCATTGATTTGTTTGCTCAGGATCGCCCGTTGCTAGGGCTGCGTTGTTGAAGGTGGCACCTGAAAAAAATGTCAGATAGGTGATGAAGGCAGTGGTCACGATGTTGCAACTTGGCATGGTGAATCATGTTTCGTTGAGGTGGGAAGGGCGGGGCCGTTTTTTCATGCTAACTCATTCGTAGGGCCACGAACTACTGGTTGATCAGACAAAATGCGGCCGTTTGTCGTTGATGTTTCGGAAGGGGCCTACTGCAAATCTTTGGATTCGAGGGCCTTGTCTGGACTGAAGCTCAAGAGAACGTTGTCTTTGTTACGAGATTCCCCATGCCGGTCCCGAGGGAATTCTTGTCATCCGCCTACGCGAGACTCGACCTGAAATCGGAGCCCGCTATAGTCCGGAATAGACCCGAGGTGGAACTTGGGTGACGATGAAGCTTCTGTTTTCAAAGCGATCATTTGGTCAGAAATTGATATGAAAATTCACGAATATCAGTCAAAAGCACTGTTTCGGACGGCCGGAGTTGCCGTGCCGGAAGGCATTGTTTGCAAGACTGCCGATGAGGTTTCAGCAGCCTACGAAAAGCTGGGTGGCGCAATCGCTGTTGTGAAGTCTCAGATTCACGCAGGCGGTCGAGGCAAAGGACGATTCAAAGAACATCCCGATCAGCCGGGTGTTGTTTTGGTGAAGTCTGCTGCGGAGGCCAAAGAAAATGCCGAGCGGATGCTGGGCAACACTTTGGTCACCATCCAAACGGGTGAAGATGGCAAGCAGGTGAACACCTTGTTTGTCGAGCAGGGACTGAAGATTGCTCGAGAGCTGTATCTTGGAATCGTTGTCGACCGAGAAGTAGGCGGCCCGGTTTTGATCATGTCGTCTGAAGGCGGCATGGAAATCGAAGAAGTGGCTCACAGCAATCCAGAAAAAATTCTGGCGGAACCATTCGACTTGAATGCGGGACTCTTTCCGTATCAGGCTCGCAAAATGGCATACAAGCTGGGCTTCGACGCAACGGCTGTTCGCAACGCAGAAAAGTTCCTTCCGAAGCTGTGCAACTTCTTTGTGAAGAATGATTGCAGCATGTTGGAAGTGAATCCTTTGGTGTTGACCGAAGACGGCCAGTTGATGGCTTTGGATGCGAAAGTCGAATTCGACAGCAACGCGATGTTCCGTCACAAGGATCTGCAGGAACTTCGCGACCTAACAGAAGAAGATGCTTCCGAAGTTCGAGCTGGCGATGCTGGTTTAAGCTACGTGAACCTAGAAGGCACCATTGGTTGCTTGGTGAACGGAGCAGGGCTTGCGATGAGTACGATGGATATCATCAAGCTACATGGCGCAGAACCGGCCAACTTCTTGGACGTTGGGGGTGGGGCGAGCGTTGATCAGGTGTCTGAGGCTTTCCGGATTATCCTTTCGGATGACAACGTGAAGGCCATTTTGGTGAACATTTTCGGTGGCATTATGCAGTGCGACATTATTGTCGAAGCGTTGCTTGAAGCCTATGAAAAGGTGGGCATCACGGTGCCTCTGGTTGTTCGCCTTGAAGGCACGAATGTCGAGAAAGCTCGCGAGATGCTAGAAAACTGCGGGCGAGAAATTACGACGGCAACTGATTTAACAGATGCTGCCGTCAAGGTTGTCGCTTCATTGTCGGCGTAGATCTTCTGGTGTAAGCCGTTCGCCTTTCGCGAGGGCTATTGCGAATCGCAATTTTGCGATTGCTGGAAGCTGGATTGTTGAGACTCATCGTGCGAATTGTTCGTTGGATGAGTCTCCTGATTTTCAATCATCACACTTCACTGATTCAGCCAAAATCATGAGTATTCTTGTCACCAAAGACACCAAAGTTATTTGTCAGGGCATCACCGGAAAGTCTGGGCTGTTTCACAGTCAGAAATCTCGTGAGTATGCTCAGGAATGTCAGCCGGGCGTTGATGTTTTTGTCGGCGGTGTGACTCCGGGCAAGGGCGGTCAAGAAGTCGATGGCTTCCCCGTTTTCAATTCGGTTCACGAAGCTCGAGAAGAAACGGGAGCCAACACATCAATGGTGTTTGTTCCTCCTCCGTTTTGTGCGGATGCGATTCTGGAAGCAGCTGACGCCGAAATGGATCTGATCATCGCCATCACGGAAGGAATTCCTGTTGTCGATATGATCAAAGTTCGAGATGCCATGAAGGGCTCGAAAAGCCGTCTGGTTGGCCCGAACTGTCCAGGTGTGATTACTCCGGGAATTGCCAAGATCGGCATCATGCCCGGCTATATTCATACTCCGGGTGGAATCGGAATCATCAGCAAAAGCGGTACTTTGACCTACGAAGCTGCTTGGCAGCTTGGTCGAGTCGGCTTGGGGCAGAGCACGGCAGTTGGAATTGGCGGAGACCCCATCGCGGGAACCAATTACATTGACTTGCTGGAAATGTTCCAGAACGATCCCGGCACGGACGGGATCTTGATGATTGGTGAAATCGGCGGCAACGCAGAAATTGAAGCGGCCGACTACATCAAGTCAAACGTGACCAAGCCTGTGTCTGGATTCATCGCCGGTCAAACGGCTCCTCCTGGCAAGCGAATGGGTCACGCCGGAGCCATTATTTCTGGTGGCGGCGGAACAGCGGCAGAAAAAATGGCAGCCATGCGTGCTGCTGGTGTGATTGTTTCTGACAGTCCTGCTGGCATGGGCGACGCGATGAAGGAAGCCATGGGTAGCTAGCGGTCGATTGATCCGGATGAAATTTTCGCTTCACCAAATTTTTGGTGAAGCGTTTTTATGCGCAGTTTTCTATTTTTGCATTCACGATGAGTTCGAAATGATTGGGCGCCGTTTTAGTCAACTGTCGAAGAGTGATGGGGCTATGGTGTCTTCTAGGAATTGTCTTGCTGGTTGGTGAGTAAATCGATGGCAGAATCAAAGGATGTGTCCCCCGGTGTTCGTGAGCGGACGGTCGTTTTTCCGGGTGGTCGAATTGAAGAAGTTCCAGCAGATTGGGACTTGTTGCCTCCCGGAGATGCGGGTTTGACGCGCCGGGTCAAGGCGGCCGTTCCATCGTGGACGATGAAAGAAAAGAAGGGGCGTCGCACATTTTCGAAGGGCGTTTACGCTGACCGAGCCACGATTGAACGCATTCGTGCTGAGCTGGAAGCCGAGCGGTCGACAGATGCTTATGCCAAGAAGCAGGCGTCTGCCAAAAAGAGCCGCGACAAGAAGCAGGAGCTCTACGTAGGTTCATTCCGTGACGCTGTGCTGAACTTTTTGAAGTTTGATTCAAGATATCATGATATCGCTGATCAGCTGGCAACGTCTGTGACGAATCATGCGACGCCGGTCGGTAGTGGGACGGTTGCTCGCACAGAACGAATTCCAGTGGAACAGCGCGCTGAATCCGCTGTGATTGCATGGATGAGGCATCAGACAACGGCCTATGACGACATGAAGATTGCTCGAGTAAAGGGCAAGCGGCGAGAGGTTCGGCGAATGCTGGCTGAGGAATCTCGAAAGCGTCTTCAAGCCTATCGTCAGGGGGCGGCTATCGCGGATTCGTGCCCGCTGAAGAGAGCCTTGTCGGACGCCGCTTAAGATCGCTTGGCTGAAGGAGGTCGGTGCTGCCAGCATCAGCGGTTGCCGTGTGTTGCCGAGTTGCCCAAGTGTTGGCTTACTTCGCGGGCCCGCACTTTGGCTTGGCTATGAGGCCAAGACGCACGTGGCGGCTGTGTGGCTGTGTGGCTTGAAATAAGAACTGCCGTCGTCCTCACGGAGGCCGACGGCAGTTTGGTACCTTGATGCAGTATTGCGTTTGCAGTGTGAGTTTGCTGCGATTTGCGACTGCAGGTTATCTTTCGCTGTCAGCTGCGATCCAGCCGTTCAGGCATACGTCATAGCTGCAGATTTCGTTTTCGCTGAAGTAGATCTTGGTTTCGCGAGCCGCAGATTCGACGCTGTCGCTGCCGTGGATCATGTTCATTTGCTGACTGCATCCGAAATCGCCTCGGATTGTTCCCGGAGCCGCAGCTCGGCCATTGGTGGCTCCGATCAGGGTTCTCATGGTGCTGACTGCTTCAGGTCCAGATACGACCATGGCGACCACGGGCGCGGAAGTGATGAACGCTTCCAGTTCCGGGTAGAATGGCTTTTCGGCGTGTTCTTCGTAATGCTGACGACTCATTTCTGAAGTCACGTTCAGCATCTTCATGGCCACAATTTGCAGGCCCTTGTTTTCGATACGAGACACAACAGTGCCGATCAGTTTTCGTTGAACGCCGTCTGGTTTAACAAGGATGAGTGTGTTTTCAGTCGCCATGATTTTTGCTGCTGTTTGTTGTTGTGAAAATTAAGTTTGAAGCTGGCTAGCAAGGCGATCGGCTTTGCTAGTTTGTCTTGGTTGAAGTCGCCGGATTTCGGTTTGCTGTGGCTAAGGCATTCAGTGCTTTTTCAGCGAAGCTACGCCGTGACGCCTTGCATTAGCTCTACAAATTCGCGGAACAGATAGTGGCTGTCGTGTGGGCCGGCGGCAGCTTCCGGGTGGTATTGCACTCCGAAGGCTGGATGGGTTTTGTGTCGGATTCCTTCGACTGTCTGGTCGTTCAGGTTGATGTGAGTGACTTCGACATCGTCTGGTAGTGATTCAGACTGTAATGCGAATCCGTGGTTCTGGGAGGTAATTTCGACCTTACCTGTCAGCTTGTTCAAGACAGGCTGGTTGGCTCCACGATGGCCAAATGCCAGTTTGAATGTCTTGCCTCCGCAGGCCAGACCCAGCAGTTGCAGGCCAAGGCAGATTCCAAAGATCGGTTTCTGTCCCAGTAGTTCTTGAATGGTGCTGATTGCGTACGTCAATGGTTCCGGGTCGCCCGGGCCGTTGGATAAAAAGATTCCGTCTGGGTTCAGCTTGAGGATCTCTGCAGCAGATGTTTTGCCCGGAACGATGGTGACTTTGCAGCCCGCGTCTCGAAGGTAGCGGGGGATGTTCAGTTTCATGCCATAGTCAATGGCGACCACGTGAAGTTGGTTGTCGGCAGTGGCTTCTTCTCCAAATTCAGCCGGACGCCCCAATGTGCTCAGCGATCCATCCCAGTTGGATTGGCCGTCTGGCATGACTTCGCAAGCGAGGTCTTTGCCAACAAGGCTGGGGCCGTCTTTGGCCTTCTGGATCAATGACGCATCGTCGAGGTCGGTTGTCGAAATAATCCCCGGCATGGCTCCATCGTTGCGAATTTGTCGCACGAGAGCTCGAGTGTCGATTCCTTGAAGCCCGATAATGTTGTTGCGTTTTAGGTAGCTGTCCAGCGATTCGTTGGAGCGATAATTGCTTGGCTGCTGGCACAGTTCCTTGACAATAAATCCTCGCAAAAATAGGCCTCGGCTTTCAACGTCGTCTGTGTTGACGCCGTAGTTTCCGATCAGCGGGTAGGTCATTGTGACAATTTGACCGTTGTATGAAGGGTCCGTCAGGATTTCCTGATATCCCGTCATGCTGGTGTTGAAAACCACTTCTCCGTGGATTTCGCCATCGGCCCCAAAGGCTCTACCGTTAAAAACAGAACCGTTTGCGAGTGCAAGTTTTGCCGGCTGACCAGTCATGGCGAATTCTCCAAGGCGCAAGTTGTTCGCGGATTACTTCGGCGAGATCGCACGAGACCACGAATTCGACTGCCTTTTACCACGAGGATCGAGGTCAGAAAAGCACTGAACTAGGTCGCCTTGAAGTTTCAGCCGATTCGGCCTGATTCTGGGTACCAAGCGGCGAGGCCTACAGTGGATTCTCCCAGATGGCAACTTTTCGTGTGCCGTCAGACTTTGCCCAAGCTCGAGCCATCGATCCCGTGTTCTCGTCCAAAAACAGGTTGCCAGCCTGGTCAACGGCGATTAAACCGCCATCTTTGGGGGCCAAAATTTCCGTCAGGCACTTTTTTCCAGCCGCTTCAAGGCTCATGTTCTGTTCACCCACCATCCATGCCATTCGGGCGGCGAGTGAATGGCGAATGTACTCTTCGCCTCGTCCTGTGCCGCTAAAGGCCATGTTTTCGTTCGCGAATGTTCCAGCTCCGATAACCGGAGAATCGCCGATACGCCCCGGCAACTTGCCCGTCCGTCCGCCGGTGCTGGTGGCAGCCGCGAGATTGCCGTTTTGGTCCAACGCCACGCATCCCACTGTGCCCTTGGCCTCGTCGGTCGCGGGCGGCTGTGCGGCAGGTTGAAAGCCTTCTGGAAAACCGTGCAAAGGCACAGCTGGAAAGGATCGTTTTCCCTGCCGCATGCTTTTCTGAAAGCTATTCCATCGTGAGCCCGTGAAGAAGTATTTCGGGTCGACAGCTTCGCAGCCCTGCGAAATGCAGAACATGTTCGCCTGCGGCCCCGCCATCAAAACGTGATCTGTTTTCTCCATCACCACGCGAGCTCCCATGATGGGATTCTTCAGCATCGTCATGCCAGAAACACCTCCGCATTTCAACGTCGCTCCATCCATGATGGATGCGTCCATTTCGATTTCGCCCTGAGCATTAAAGACTCCACCTTTGCCGGCGTTGTAAAGCGGATCATTTTCCAACAGCATGACTGTCGCCGTGACAGCTTCAAGAGCCGTGCCGCCAGATTCCAATATGTCTGTTCCCGCTTTCAAAGCGGCGTTCAAGCTGGCTTGATAAATGGCAAGTTCTGCTGCTGTTTTGTTGCGAGGCACATTGCCTGCCCCGCCGTGCAGTGCGATTGCCCAACTGGCTTCGGTGGCGTCCGTACTTTCATTTGCTTGTTGTCCATTCGCTGTGGACAAAAGTGTCAAGACTGACGTCGATGTCAAAAAGACGATTGCGATACTGAATTTGGAAAGATCAAACGATGAGCAGTTGCGGAAGGAAATCATTGATGGGATTCCGTTGCGAGGAAGAATCGAGGCTGGCCGATACGGGAAGAATAGCCATCACGGGCAGACTTGTCGTCGTTGATTTTCTTTGCTGTGCCCATTTGCGTGCTGTACCAGTCGCATGCTGTGCCATCTTTGTGACTGTGGTCTGAGGCCACATTCTGAGGCCGTGTTTTGTGGCTGGTGATGACGTGTGGTGATCACAGGTGAAAACGCTGATCCGGCCTGCTAAGCTTCGCCAATGAATTTTGCAGATCTTACCGGTAAACGAATTGTCATCACGGGGTCATCCAGCGGTATTGGAGCGGCGATTGCGAAAGAATGCGCGATTGCCGGAGCCGAAGTGGTGATCAGCTATCGGCAGTCTCAAACAGCCGCCATTGCCGTGGCTGAACAGATTGCCAGCATGGCGAAAGCTCCTTCGGTCTATGCCGTGGATGTGGCAGATGCAGCGTCTCGAAAAGCGTTTCTGGATCAGTGTCTTCAAGCTGGGCCAATTGATGCTTTGGTGAACAATGCGGGAGCCGATTTGCTGACCGGAGACATCAAGCAGGCCGACTATTCGGTCAAGCTGAAGATGTTGCTTGATGTCGACGTGACAGGTTCTATTGAGATGTCTCGCCTGTTTGCTCAACACTTTCTGGATCAGCAGCAGGGCAGCATCTTAAACATCGGATGGGATCAGTCGGACCGAGGTATGGACGGCGACAGCGGAGAATTATTTTCCACTGCGAAAAATGCCGTGATGGGTTTTACTCGCTCGCTCGCTGTGAGCTTGGCTCCTGCAATTCGAGTGAACTGCATTTCTCCGGGTTGGATCAAGACGGCGTGGGGTGAAACAACAAGCGAGTACTGGAATCAGCGCGTGATGGACGAAACTCCGTTGAAACGTTGGGGCCTTCCTCAAGATATTGCCGCGATGGCAAGGTTTCTATTAAGCGACCAGGCTTCATTTATCACAGGCCAAGTGATGAACGTAAACGGCGGCGCCGTTCGCTGACAGTTCTGGGCAGAAAAGTAGCCCTTACTGTCCCGGTCAGATTGAAGCGAAATGACAGCGTTTCGTTTTCTGCAACTGTTCAGTGGCTTTGGGTGTCGAGCAATCTGAATCCGATTTCAGTCCATTGGCGGTTCCCATCCTGTAGCAGCTCGGGCGTGTGGGCTGTCGTTACTGAGCTGTCGTCACTGAGCTGTCGAGACGGCGACCGGAGGCGATTTATTTCTGTTCATCGCTTTAAATTGCGCGAGAAGAAATCAATCACTGCAGATTTGAATTCGTCAGCAAATAGGCTCTTCGATCCGTGTTTTGCTTTCGGATGAAGCATCAAAGTGACGTCTCGGTTTGCTTTCTTGTACACGGCATTCATTCGTGTTGCTTGAACGGGAAGAACGACGTCGTCTTGTTTTCCGTGAATGATGAGTAGCGGAGGATCGTCGTTTGAAACCCAAGTCACGGGGCTGGCAGCTTTCGCTTTGGTCTGATTCACCATGCCCGTTCTTACGCCGTCTAAAAGAGCAAAGCTGCCAGACTTGGTCGTGAGCGCTCGTTCTGGATTTGTGGTTTCACGAAGTGGGAAATCGCTCGGGCCGAAGTAGTCGACGACCGCTTGAACTTTGCTGCTTTGGTCAATGTGTTTGCCAAGATCCCCTTCGAGTTCTGCGACATCGCCTGATGTTCCCAGCAGCAGAGCAAGGTGTCCTCCAGCACTGCTACCTGCGACTCCAATCTTTGAGGCGTCGTACCCATAGTTTTGGGCGTTGGCTCGAAGCCAACGGATGGCCGCTTTGCAGTCGTGGATTTGATCTGGAAATGTGAAGTCCGGAGTAAAGCGATATGAGATACTGGCCAGAGCAAATCCATGATCAGTAACGAATTGGATACGGGGCTTGTTTCGGGATCCCTGTCTCCATCCTCCACCATGGATCCAAACGATGAGTTGGGGTGGCGTCGTTGATTTGGGAACGTGCAGATCTAGCTGAAGTTTGCGATCACCGACGGTGGCGTACGTCAGGTCTTTGGTGATGGTCAGGCTGGTTGCGTGAAGCGGCTTGTCTTGAACTTGTGCAGCGCTGCGGTCTGTGATCGCCAAGCAAAGTAAGAACACGGTGATCAGGCGAAACGGTTTTGCTAAGTTGGTGTTGTTTGACATCTGGATGAATCCTGTGCGAAGCATTGGAAGGCGAACACCTCGTAGCCGTGTCGGTTTCAGTCGTACGCTTCGCAGTTGTGGGCACGTGCTGCCATCAGCAGCTACTGCTTTTTGAACTTCACAGGCAGCGGGTACCCCAGAGTATCTTGATTGGGTTTGAAGCCGTTTCCGTCCACATCGACAAACACGGGGTTCGTTACAGCGGCTGGCCGTTGAGCTCCCCCCGACGGCCCCATGACGCTTCCCAATTTCGTCGTTCGGTGTCCCGTCACGACGACCAAGTGGCTGTCTTCTTCAAGTTTGATGTCCAGAGTTTTCTGGAACTTCACGACGTCGTTGCCAAATGCGGTGGGGTTGTTTTCTCGAGTAAACACGAGTTCTGGAACTTGCCTTCCGTTGACCAATACAAACACTGTGTCCACATCCAGCCAGTTGGCACATTGAACTTTGACGGTGGCGTTCACGGTCCCCGATTTTGCGGTCAGGTCTTGACCGCTCACAGCAGTTTGCCCATCAGCTTTGAAGGTGGCTTCTAAATAGGGGCCGTTGGACATGATCAAGCGGCCTTCTTCTGAAGCGATCACCATCTCCTGCGAATCAATTTTTGTCGGCTCGTCGGTCGAACTCTGTACCCAGTTTCGAATCCACCCGCTGCCGTGATAGTTGTAATGAGCATCCGTGTTGACGACTCCGTAGATTCGGAAGCCTTGATTCAACAGCTGCAGCCAATTCAACATGCGATTGTTGTTAAATGGTTTTCCCTTGCGATCGTCGAATTGATTGCGGTCTAGAATGCGATCGATGGGGTGAATTTCGACGACGTCCATGTGTGGGAAGCTGCGTTCAAAACCCTTGTCTGCCGTGCCGTCTCCATCTTTATCGTAGAAGAGCCAACCAAGATCTGGGTGGTTTTGTTGAATGAGCTTGCGGCTGCGGTTGTCCCAAATCATCAGCCGCTCAATCTGAGATTCCGGGCTGTCATCGGTAATCGGGCCCCCGCCATCTTGAGTTCTTGGACGATGAATCATGGGGAATACATTTTGATGATTCAGGGGCAACGGTTTGCCCGTTAGCTCCATGCCGGAAACTGTTGCCAAAAACTTTTCGGCTCCGAGAGCAGCGATGTCGTCTGCATACGTTTCAACTCGGTTGTGTTCCGTGCACGGAGCAAAGTCAATTTGTTCAGCCAGCAGATTCAGTACTCGACCTCGCTGGCTACTTGTGTTGTCGCCGGATGGACTGCTGTGGCTGTGATATTCGGTGCTGACCCATCCTGGAGTCTGTACAGAATGTTTCAGTTCGGCATTCAGCTTGGCCAGTTTTCCAGAACTCACACTCAGTTGAGTAAACACGGCATCGTATTCTGGGCCGTGGCTAATGGTGACATCATAGATGCCCGCTGGAATGGCCGCTTCGAATGTTCCATTGGCTGTGTAAGCTAAGTTGCGAACAAAGTGCTCGGCAGAATCTGGCCCCCAATCCGGAGTCGGAGTATTGCCATTACCAATGAATTCGACTTTTGCAGGAATTGGCTTTCCAAATTGGTCTACAATTTTCGTCTGCACCCAACCGGCAGAGATCCTGTCTAGATCAAGTTCTAACTGTTGCAGGGCACTGTCTTTGGAGAAAGACAGCACAACAGGGGAAGGAATTTGTGTGCCTAGATACTCGAATGCAAGTTGGTATTCACCGGGGACAATGGATGTCCGAGCGATTCCTTCATTGTCTGTGACAATCGTTCCGAATGATGTGCCGTTCTGCATGAGCGTGATTCGAAGGTCGGCAACAGTCTTCAGTTGTTCCACTTGCGTTTTTGAATTTCGGATGGTGAGCTCAACGGGTACCGCAACTGATTGATTCAAAAGTTGGGCGGCGGCTGAGCGTACTTCGGGAAGGTTGCGACCCACAATGGCGATTCGAGTAAAGGTAAACGATTCGCCGGGCTTCATGATGACGGGCTGTCCGTCCGTGCTTTCATAGTTCAGTCTGGATTCTCGAGCGGTCGCGTTGATGCGTAGCTTGTAACCGGGAGCAATCACCCCATACGCCTGCTTCCAGTAGATGTCGTGCGAGTAAAACAGATCGGCCGTGCCGTTTTTGGATCGCTCAACGTCCTCGTTGCCGCTATCGATGCGAAGACTGTCTTCTAGGGGCAATGTCCAATCGGATTTCGTGGTGTTGGTGAATGTTGAAGTGATTTCAATCGCCGCGTGGCCGTCCAATGGCCGGTATGTGACTTTGCATTCCGGGCGAGAATCGCCACCCGTGGAAATCATACTGACATCGGAATCTGTGACTTCTGCATCTTGGTAACGAAACTTGGTGCGACCGGGGTAGAAGGCGCTCAGCTGGTCTGATTGAAGTCCGTTGGCGGCCAAGTCGATCAAGCAGCCTCCAACGTACCGGACCGTCATGTTGGCGTTGCGAGTGAACTTCGGAGCAGCAATGACGGCCGACACCTTGTCGTTAGCGATCACATAGTCGCCGTAGATCGCATCCACTTCTTTCCCAATCGGAACCAGTTGGTCATAGTTGGCTTCTGTGATCTGTTGTGCGTTTGATTCTGAACAGAAAGTGACCGTCAGCAGCAACAGGCAAAGTGGCTGCAAAGCAATGCGGGTTGTCATGGTGGGGCTCCACGGAATCTTCACAGGCGGGTTGGGCGTTTGATCACAGATCGAGCGCGCGGCGCGACCTCAGCGTCTGAGTGTAAAGCATTGGCCGTCGCAGAACTGCTCGCGGCAAGACGTTGAAGTCACTTTTTCGTTCGGATTCTTCAAAGATTCATTTGGCGCTGAATCTCACTTTACTTCAAGTCATAAACCAGCAGCTTGTCCATGTCTCGAAGGTACAACTGACCATTGGCAATGACCGGATGAGACCAAGCTGGTCGCCCACTCCGATCGGGTTGAGCGAAGCGGCCTAATTCTTGATACGATCTTGAGTTGGCAGCCAACAAAACAACGTCTCCATCTTCATGGCGGAAGACGATCTTTTTGTCCGCGTAAACCACTGATCCTTTCATACTGCGTTCTCGCCAAGTGGGCTTGCCGGTCTTGAGATCTAGGCATGCCAGAATGTCTGCGTTCGATCCGTAGACGAAGCCATTCAGGTGCACCATTCCCCCGTGGTGATTCTTCATGTCACGAGTGTGATAGGCGGCCTGCGATACAACTCGACTGCCCGAAGATCGTAGCTCGATCAATTCTGCACCAGTGCCGTAGTCGGACGAACTGAAGACCCATCGGCCGAACACCAATGGAGTGGCGCAGTTTGCTGTGCCATTGGAACACTTGTCGTGGCCCCATAAAATGGCTCCGGTGTTTGCGTGAATGCCAACGATGCCTTTGCTGGTAAAGACAACATATTGTTTGATTCGCCCTGTTCGAGTCATCATTGCAGACGCATAAGATGCTTGCGGGCTATTGGGAACTTGAGCCCGCCATTTCACGTCACCCGTGTTGGCATTCAAAGCAACAACTGTGGCTCGGCGACCACCTGGCGTACAGATTAAAGTACTGCCGTCGATCAGCACAGATTCGCTGATGCCCCAAGTGATGTTTTCGCCTCCAAATTCGCTCAGAATATTCTTCTGCCAAATGACGTTGCCGTTTTCTTGATCGTAGCAGCCAAGATCTCCGTTGCCTCCAAGAGCATAAACTTTGCCGCCAACAACGGTCGGAGTTCCTCGAGGACCGTTGCCTTGACCTTCTTGATACTCGTTACCATTTCTGGCTCGCCATGCCACCTTGCCGGTCTTGCGATCGATGGCAATGACCTGTTCGGCCCCGTCAACGTTGCCCATTGTAAAGAGTGTGTTTCCAACCACGGAAACAGTCGAGTAGCCTTCGCCCAAGCCAGTGATGGTCATTACTTTCCGGGGGCCTTCGGAAGGCCAGTCGTCTGCCAATCCAGTTTCTGTGCTCAAGTTGTCTCGATTGGGGCCTCGGAATTGGTTCCAGTCTTCCGCCTGAGTGGCCAAGTTCGCGAAAAGCATCAAGGACATCATCGATGCCAGCTTGGCTACCGCAGCTGAATCGAAAAATGGGCCATACGAGACAGCCTTTGCGGATGGGGTCGCAGTCGCATTCATATTGACGCCTTTATCTGGTTGAGCTTCGTTGGTTACGCTATGTCTGACCTGTGTTTAAGAATCTTTGAGTTTCAGTTGGCGATGTTTGGCTGTCTACTTTGTGATTCCCCAGCAGCGTTTCAGGACAATCACCATCTGCGGATCGTGTGCTTGAAGTTCTTGCAGGTTGAACGGATAGAAGTCGTTTTGGCCAAACAAGGCTTCCGTTGTTTCTGCGAAGTATTCTTTGTGATTGCTCATCGCGTACGCTTTGTCTGTGATGGTTTTGCGACCGGTGAATCTTTGCACCGAATCGTAAGTTCCCGATTCCTTTGCTAAGTGAAATGCTTCTTTGATGGCCGCGTTTTCGAAGCTCAAAACTTGGTCGTGATACGCATGAGCCAGTTCATGCAAAATTAAATCTGGCATTCGACGATTTTCCGCTTCGAAGATTGACACGTTGGTGACTTCAATTGCTTTCGCCATGGCGGGATTTCGATTATTGCGACTCAGCCACCCTTTGCTGGGGTGGTATTCGGCTCGAGGAGTACCGCGTTTGTACTGAGGGTTAATCCAGATGGGCACGGTGCGTAAGGCGTTGACAGCTTTCGGCGGGACAGACCGAACGACTCGTTGCAGTTGGCCGGTCAGTAACTTGATGGCCGTCGCAACTTTCTTGGGTTCAGACTCCGTGAGAGCTCGACTGATGTGAATGGTCCAGCCCTCGATTTTTCTCATTTCATGAGACTCTGACTGGTCGCTGGCCGTTGCCATGAAAGGGAAAGCGATGCAGCAACACAACACGACCAAGTTGGGCATCATGCGGTTGACGTTGAACTTCATTGCGGGGTTCCGTTGAAAATGTGTGTGTGGTATTTCGCCGCCAATCTCGCCGCCAATTTTACCCAAGGAAATAGAGTTGGTTGACGCGGCCCTTAATCAATTCCACCGAGTTGCCTGACAGCTTCGTATGCAACTGTGTTCGCGGTGCTGGCCAAATTTAAGCTGCGGACAAGGTCAGTCATTGGTAGCTTCAGTTTGTTTTCTGGAAGCTCTTCCATGACCGACGCGGGAAGTCCTCGAGACTCGCTACCAAAGAGCAAGATGTCACCTCGTTGGAATTCGGCTTCCCAAACAAGACGGCTGGCTGTCTTGGTCAAGTACCAGACGTTGGCATCAGGCAGTCGACTTTTTACTTCGGCCCAGCTATCAACTGCTTCCCAATTCAGATGCTGCCAGTAGTCCATGCCGGCCCGCTTTAAGTAGCGATCATCCAGCTGATAACCAAGTGGTCGAATGAGCCAAAGCTTGGCGTTGATGGCAACGCACGTCCGCCCAATATTACCCGTGTTTTGAGGAATTTCGGGTTGGTGCAGAACGACGTTGAGAATCGGGTCAGACATGTTGAAGGCTTGAACAGCAAGAAGCGGACGGACGTTGCATTGGGTTGCAACGCAGCATAGCTTGCGATCTGACAGACTTCGAGCACTTCGTCTTGGCCGTTGCAAGTGCGGTGAATGTTCGTTTGCGGCGCAACGGGAATTCGCCGTGATTCAGAAGGTTGCAGCGTGAGACAAGGCGGGTTTTTGCGAGTATCCAACCGTTTTTAGGTTGAACTCCTTCCGCCTTAGTTTGCGTCTGTGAGTTCTGGTGCTCGCGGTTCTGGTGCCGTGAGTTCGCTTTTGGGAACGGGCACATCCAGTGGATCATCGACAGAAAAGTAAACTCCGTCCGTTCGCCCGATCGGATCTTGATAGTTAACTCGCCATAGTCGGTGAGGTTGCAGCTCATGCAAAAGTCCCTGGCATCCAGTACAGACGAACAGCAGCAAGGCCGCGGCAGGCAGGCGTTTCATGATGTGAGTTCCGTGAAAGAGATGGAGCCGGTGACTGGCAATGGCGATGAAATTTGACCACGATTCACCGCATCAAGCGACGGTGCGGATGCCAGCTTAACGCCTGCATGCCGCAATTCAGAAGGCGAAGCCTTTCTGGAATCGTCGGAACGGTTGCAGCCGACTTTACGGTCGACCGAATAGCTGCAAAAGCTGCCGTTGTGCCAGATGCGTTCTGCCAAAACAGCCGTTGACATCGACTTTTTCCTGCTGAGATCCTGTGATGATGAATCGAATCCAATCGACAGCCGCCGCCATGCCGGTCTACGGTGCTGGTCTTCGTTCCGCAGTGATGCGTGTTTTTGTCATTTTTACGGTGGCAGTCTGTACCGCTGCCAGTGCCGGGCAAATCCAAGCCGGCGATTTGGATGCCTTGAAATCTGTGGGCCAGTTTTCGAAAGGGACTCGGCAGGCAAAGCAAGCCAGCGAAGCCTTGGTGGCTGGCGGAGCGAAAAACCTACTTCCTCTTTTGCAAGCCTTCGACGGTGCGTCTCCACTGGCCGCCAATTGGTTGCGCAGCACATTCGAAACGATTGCAGACAGCCAAATTAAAGCGGGGCAATCGCTTCCCAAAGATCAGTTCTTAGCATTCATCAAAGATTCGAAAAATTCGCCAGCCGCTCGGCGGTTGGCTTACGAATGGTTGCTGATTCGACGTCCCGAATTAAAGGACCAACTGATTCCCGGCATGTTGTCAGATCCTAGCCCCGAATTTCGTCGAGACGCTGTTGCCGTTTTATTGGCTGACGCTTCGAAAGCAGACGGGAAAGAGGCGACGGTGCTGTATCAAAAAGCACTTCAGGGAGCCGTCCATGAGGATCAAGTGAAGACCATTTCTAAGGCTCTTCGAGGATCTGGCATCGAAGTGGACCTTCAAACACACTTTGGCTTTTTGACCAACTGGAAAATCATCGGCCCATTCAACAATAAAGAAGGAGTCGGCTATGCGGCTGATTATCCTCCGGAATCTGAAATTGAAGTCTCAGCAGAATACGAAGGTCAACTCGGGACCGTGAAATGGGAGACCATTCAAACGGACGATGACTTTGGGCTCATCAATATTGCTGAAGATGTCAAGAACTACAAAGGTTCGGTGATGTACGTCACGGCCACATATCGCAGTGCATCAGACATGCCTGTTGAATTCCGTTTGGGAACGCCCAACGCGTGGAAGTTGTGGGTGAATGGCAAGCTGCAGTTTGAACGCGAAGAATATCATCGCAGCACGAAGATGGATCAGTACCAAATTTCCGTCCCGTTGAAATCGGGGCAGAACCGAATTCTGTTGAAGCTTTGTCAGAATGAACAGACTCAATCTTGGGCTCAGAAATATCAGTTTCAGCTTCGTGTCTCAGACACGACCGGAGCTGCCGTTTTGCCATCTGTCACCACAGCCACAAAGTAGTCGCTGGTCATCTTTTGTTTTTTATATCGTTTGCTGAGGTGATGTTGTGAATTTTGAAACTTCGAAGCGCGTGTTCATGGTTGGTGCGATTTTGATGTCGTTTTCCAACGCTCAGGCCATCGCGGAGGATTGGAAACAGTTCCGTGGCAACCTTGCCAATTCGGTCGCAAATGATGCCAACTTGCCGACTGAACTCAGCGGTGATTCGATTGCATGGGAAGTGGACTTGCCAGGACGCGGTGTGTCGAGTCCTATTGTTGTTGGCGAGCAGGTGATCTTAACGGCGAGTTCTGGATATGCTGACGATCGGTTGCATGTTTTGAGCTTCGATTCAGAGACGGGTGAACGTCAATGGGAACGCCAGTTTCAGGCGACTGGTCGCACAGTTTGCCATCCTAAAATGAGTGTCGCGACTCCAACTTGTGCCAGCGATGGAAAGCGAATTTTTGCATTCTTCAGTAGCAACGATTTGATCTGTCTGGATCAAGCTGGAAACCTTCAGTGGTATCGAGGCCTAGGGTCAGAGTATCCCAATGCCAGCAACAGTTTGGGCATGTCATCGTCTCTCCTAGTGATTGGCAGTACGGTCATTGCTCAGGTCGAAAGCGATGCGGAAGCATTCGCGATCGGAGTCGATGCGACGACCGGCGAAACCAAATGGAAGATCGATCGTCCTCGTAAAGCCAACTGGACGTCTCCTACGATTCTGCCAGCCTCAGATGGCACTCCGGCGTTGGCCTTGCTGCAATCTTCGAAAGGCCTTACTGCTGTCGATCCAGAGACGGGAGACGTGGTGTGGAACTTTGAAGATGGCGCATCAACGACGCCATCTTCATCTGTGATTGGTGACCGAGTGGTGATTCCATCCAACGGTCTCACCATCCTGACCGTGAGCAACGATCGCCGCAGTTTTGAGACGGCTTGGCAAGAAGCAAAGCTGTCTCCTTCCACTCCGAGTCCTGTCGTCATGGGGGGGATGACGTTTACTTTAAACAGCGCAGGAGCTTTATCGGCTGGTGATCTCGAAACAGGAAAAAGGCTTTGGCAATTTCGATTGAAGGGGCCGTTTAGTGGGACTCCCTTGGCTGCCAACGGACACCTGTTTTTCTTCAATGAAAGGGGAATGGTTTCTGTTGTGAAGCCAACGGCTGAAAAAGGCGAGTTAGTTTCTGAACTTGATCTTGCGGACACCATTTTGTGCAGCCCAGCGGCTGCTGACGGAGCTTTGTATATTCGTAGCGATTCTACGATGTGGAAGTTTACGAAAGGGTTTTAGGAGGCTGGCTTTGGTTTGCCTGAGCCGCCAAAAGTTCGGTGGACGTGTGACGAGCTCGGCATTGATGATCGCTTCTATTCAGTGATCGCTTTTCCCCGGTGCTCGCTTCTATCCGGTGCTCGCTTTTCCTCAGTGATCATCGCCCGTCGACAGTGCCTCCCGACGGTGCCTCTCTGACGGTGCTCTCTGACGGTGGCCGACGACAAAGAAAATTTCCTTAACGAATACGGGTTTGACTGGCTGGTGACAATGTCGATGGTAATCGCAGTAGGATTGGGTGGCTTAATCGGCGCTGTGGCTCGGTTTTTGATTGCGGAAGCGGTGATTCAGTTTCTTCCCAACGAACACAGCCATTGGGGAACAGTGACCGTCAATCTACTGGGATGTTTTGTCATCGGGATTTTGATCGCCTGGTCTGAAAAATCGGATGCTTTTTCACCTTGGATGCATCGCTGTGTGATTACAGGATTGCTGGGATCATTGACGACGTTTTCTACGTTTGCTTTGGATGCCGTCAATTTGATTCAGGCGGGGCGAACCATGACGGCCATGTTGAACGTCGGCGGTCAGATCTTTGCCGGAATTCTGCTGGTTGTTCTCGGAATGCTCACCGTCCGTTAGTAAGGTTCGCGTTCCCAAAACGACCGACGCGGAGCTTTCAACTGTGGTTTCACCCAAACCCGGACCAGAATCAGACCATCAATCGATTGCTGACTTGCCGAATGACGGCAGCAGTGCTGCGTCAAACAGCGCTGCGTCAAACAGCGCTGCGGCCAGAGATTCGACCACACAGCAAGGCAGTATGAAAGAACTGCTGCGCGTGAGCTTGCCGCTGATGATCAGCGCGGGTTCTCATTCGTTGATGACTTTGATCGACCGAGTCATGTTGGCCCGATACGAACCGGCTGCTGACGATGCGGCTACGACTCTGGATATCATCGCTGCCGTGACACCGGCCAGCATGTTGCACTGGACACTGCTGTGTGTGCCTCTCGGAACGGTGCTGTATGCGAATACGTTTATCGCTCAGTATGACGGTGCAAAGGATTCTCGTCGCATGATGGTGTCCTTTTTTCAGGCCATTTGGTTAGCCGTTTTGGCCGGACTGTTGATGGTGGCGTTCGTTCCCATTGCTGAACCTTTGTTTGATTGGGTGGGGCATTCTCCTGCTGTGATCCAAGAAGAACTTAAGTACTTTCAGGCTTTGTGCGCGTTCAGTGTCATCCCCTTGATCGCCACGGCTTTAAGCTGTTTCTTTAGCGGGCGACGTCAAACCAAAGTTGTCATGATGGTGAATGTCAGCTGTTTGCTGATCAACATTGCATTAGATGCCGCGTTGATCTTCGGGCAATGGGGCTTTCCGATGCTTGGCATTCAAGGAGCAGCGATTGCGACGCTCGGAGCGGAATTGGGGCACATCGTGCTTTACGGAGCCTTGATTATTTTGGCGATCCGGAAAAATGGCGAGCCTGTTGCCACATCATGGAAGCTAAACCTTCAGGAACTGAAACAGTATTTTTGCTTTGGTTTACCCAGTGGGGTTCACTTCTTTGTCGACATTTCGGGCTTCTTCGTGTTTCTGTTATTGGTCGGCCGGTTGAATGTTGATTCGTTGGCAGCCACCAACATTGCTTTTAGTATTAATGGACTGATCTTTATTCCGTTGCTGGGATTCGGCACCGCAGTGCAAACATTGGTGGGCCATCATCTCGGAGCCAAATGCCAAGCAGACGCTGCGCGGACGACGTGGAATGGCGTTCGGCTCGGCTTTCTTTGGACTGGGCCAGCCGCCCTGTTTCTGATCTTCTTTCCGGACATCGCGTTGCTTCCATTCGTTGCTAGTCACGACGGTTCGTCGTCTGTCGACAGCATTCGCAATGTGCTGCCGTTGGTGAAACAGTTGCTGATTTTTGTCGCCATCTATTCAGTGTTTGATGCTTTGGCAGTTGTTTTTGCTTCTGCTCTTCGAGGGGCGGGGGATTCGTTTTTTCCAATGCTTCTGACGTTGGTTTCTAGTTGGTTGGTGATGGTCGTTCCCGCTTGGTTGCTGGTGCAATCGGGGCAGGGCACGGTGAATCTGCTGTGGATGACGTGTACGGCTCATATCAGCTTGATGGGGCTGGGCATGCTGTTGCGATTTTTGAGTGGACGCTGGAAGGCAATCGACCTGACAAGTTCGCCGGCTGGTTGAGCGCCAATGCGGCGGTAGGCAAAATGTTCGCTGTGGAATCACTGCCAGAAACTGCGCATGAAAAAAGGCGGTTCCTGTTTTCTTAGGAACCGCCTTTTGATTTCGCTGTTTTCGCAAATTGATTTAGATGGCCATTTGTTCTTCAATCACTCGAAGAACTTCGGGTGCATCTGGCTTGGTTCGAGTGCCAAAGCGAGCGGCCACTTTGCCGTCTTTTCCGATGACGAATTTTTCGAAGTTCCAGTTGATGTCGCTGTGATCGTCAGCGTTTGATTTCAGGAAGCTGTATAGCTCGGCCTGCTTGGCGCCATTCACATCAATCTTGTCGAACATTGGAAACTTCACTGAGTACTTCGTTGAACAGAATTCCTTGATGTCGTCATTCGAACCTGGTTCCTGAGAACCAAATTGGTTGCAAGGAAAGCCCATCACGACAAGACCCTTGTCGCCATACTTGTCATGCAGTCCCTGGAGGTTCTGGTACTGTGGAGTGGCCCCACAACGGCTCGCGACGTTGACAACCAACAGCACTTTGCCCTTATATTTGGCCAGATCAACTTCCTTACCTTCCAAGGACTTCACTTTGAAGCCGTGGACGGTGTCCGGTGTTTTGGCATCTTCAGCCACGGTGATACTTCCAGTCAGCAGACAAGCAGAAAGAGCGAGGTGAGACAGAATCTTCATTTGGGACTCCAAGACTGAATAGACTCGACAGTCGTACCATCGAGCACATTGTGAGGCGGGAGACGATTGGTCAAGATCGACCAAGTGTCTGAACTTCTCCATTCTTGCCTGAAATTGATTTTCGGCAAGGGGCTGGGAGCCGGAAAAACGGCCAATTTCATCTGAAAGACGAATTCAGTTGACTCACCCGTGGCGACTCGGCCTGTGTCTCCCTGGGAGAGTGTAATTGAGTGTCATTAGCCGACTTCTGAGACTTTCTTGTTGGGGGAGGGCAGCGTGACATCATCGCGATTCTTGCAGCCAGCCGCCCTGCGATTTTTCACAGATCGGGGCAGACAGGCACCTAGGCTGCCGACGTATTCTCGCTGGTCTTTCGTATCAAAACAGGAACAATTGCGACTGCGATAAATGCCAGCTGAATTCCGACAAACACGATGAGTGCCAGGAGTCGCCCTTCTGTGAAGCCATAGTTGTGTAGCCCAGCCGACAGCTCGTTGACTCCGAACCATGACCATGCCGTCACGATATTTCCGAAGATGGCCAACACGGCTGTTCCGTAGTCGCGAATCATCTTATCCCAGCGAGCATGCAGAATGACGGCATTCCACATCACAATTAACATGGCTCCGTTTTCCTTGGGGTCCCAGCCCCAGAAACGGCCCCATGAATCGTCCGCCCAGAGACCTCCTAGAATCGTTCCAATCAAGCTGAAGAATAAAGCAAAGCACAGGATGCCGTAGGTGATCTTTCCTAGCTGAGTAATCTCGGGCGACTTGGTGTCTGACCCAAATTTGGAATTCAGACAGTAGGCAATTCCGAATGCTCCTGCCAAGAACGTGGCTGCATAGCCCAAGGTAATGCAGACAACATGCGTGGCCAGCCAGAAGGTCGTATCCAAAACAGCCTGCATGACTCCCAAAGTATCGCCTTCGTCTCGAGCCAGATAGTGAGCAATCATGAGAGTGCCCATGCCGACTGATGAACCGATGATGTTTCCAATGCCATTCTTCAACAGTGGTTCAACAATAAAGCAGGCTCCGACAACCGCCCAGCCAATGAAGATTGCAGACGAGTACAAGTTGGTTACCGGAGGTCGGCCGGAAATGGACATTCTCATACCAAGCGCAACTGTATGTACGATGAACGCTAACAGCATCAGCCAGAATCCGGCCTGACGTAAAGGTTTCGACCACATGATCCAGCTGAAGAAGCCAAACAACAGTACGGGGACATACAAGTACATCGACTTCATCAGGGGTTCAAAGTGATTGAACGCACTTTCCAAGCGAATGGCATCCGGCGACAAATGTGAAACCTGAACACTGTTCAGCATGTTGGCGTAGTTGGCGACTGAGGTATTGAATTCTTCAACGTCATCTTCCCGCCACGCGGCGAGCGTATCCACCATGGCAGAAGTTGATTTTTCAAACAGTTCCGTCGAATCATTGCTGTAAATTAAGTTGCCGATTCGATTGTCTAAGTCATCCATTGCGATCTGCACCAGCTCGGTATTTAACGCGATCATGAGCGCACCTTCGTCATCCGATGGCATGGCTCGCAAGCGAGTTTGCAGAGGCTTCAAGCGAGGGTCAGATTTGTCTATGTTCAGTTCCTCAAAGATTCGAAACACTTCAGAAGCCGTTCGTTCTGCAGCGATTTCTTGAAACTGATTGTCAGAAATATCAGCGATGATTTCATCGACTGTTGCTCCTGCCGAAGCATCGGCGATCAGCTGGAAGACTTGTCGCATGTACGGCTGATTCTTAAACATGTCAGAAGCCGCAGCATCTTTAGCTCTGGTCTGCAAATCCGTTTCGCTTACTTCGCGTTCTTCCGTTTTGGCGACATCTTCGACATGACCTTTCAGGATTTCATAGCTGCCTCGAACCGTGTCACTGACCATGTTGCGTGGCATGGTGTCGGCGAAGTAGGTGTCAAATTCTTTTCGGTTGGTAACTCCCGTTTCTTTCATCAACAGGTTCAGGTTGTAAGCCGCACTGGACGCGAGAAGAGTCTCCCAGCTTCGCTGTTCGTCTTCCGAATCTGTCGGAATCGCCATGATGGCTTGAGTACTGCCAAGGCGTTTCAGGACCCACCAAGTTTGCACGATCGATTCTGTCAAAGTTTCGGTGCGATCAATTAAGAACATGTTTCGCAACGCTTCGACTCGTCCCATACTTTGAAACAACGTCAACACCCGCCGTTCGATTGGCAGCATCAGGTGCTTTTCGTTTTTCATTTCTCGGCCCACGGCACTGCGGTAGATCTTCTGTAGGTTGTCTATATTTGCCTTAATTTCACTGGGTGAGTACGTCAGTCCAGAACGCTTTTCTAGGCTCAGCAGCGACAGTACTTCGTCGTTGTCAATTCGAATGACTCGATGCCGTTGACCTCGTTCAGGCTGTGCAACAACATCAAGGAGCCAACGAGTCGCATCCATACGTTTGACGAACAAATCACGGACTCGTTCTTCCGTGGTAGATTTCCCGGTGCTTGTCAGAGCCGCAATTTTGGAAATCCAGTCGGGATATTCTCCGTTGAAATCAGCCAGTTGTTTGAAGTCGACTTCTTTATCTGGCCATGCTGCCGTAATGCGTTTTTCTAATGCTGTTCTGAAGTCTGTGTCGATTTCGCGAGGCGCTAATTCGCCTTTGAAGGTGGACTTATGAGACATCAATAACAGCTCTGAACGAGCGAATGATTCGATCGGTTGAGGCCGACCCTTCCACGCCACAGGAAGGTTGGCAAACTGCCCAACATGCATTTCGTTTTCAGCGGGTACGGGGACTCGAAGCTTACTGCCCAACCATCCGATCGATAGCACGACGACCATGACGGTGAATTTCGTTGATATCGCCGTTGCTTTGTCGTTCTGGGACTGGGTGGGATTGGCATACTTTTGCTTGTGCATTGGTGGGAGCACTTCAGGCCCGTCCAGCACAGGTGCAACAAGATCAGTGTCGGGTTTTTCTGTTTGGGGGGGGGCCTTTTGAGGCTGGTTTCGTTGTCGTTCCAACCTTGCCAGGTAACGACCCAGAGTTTTGCCGAATTGAGCAAACATGCCCACAGCTAAAATCATGCACGAGATATATGGAAGCATCCATCCCGTGTTTTGGACAACAGACAGCGTGGTGATTCCGGTTCCGTCTGGCAGTTCATTGTGGCCGCTCTGGTAAAAGGTTTCCCCTTTGTATCGAAGAGGATTATTCATCCAGACGGTAAATTCTTCTGATTCGTCGGATCCAGCGTCTCGAATCTTGATACGCGATCGATAATCTTTTGGTGTGGATGTGCCAATATAGTTGGTTCGATCGGTGTCTAATAATTCGACTTCGTAGTCCTTGTAACTGCGTTTAAAGCGTAGATAAAACTGGAAGTCTGTGTCTTTGATCGCTGCCACTTCGGCGATCGGCTTGGCTCGCATTTCGCTGACTTCTTGAGCACAAAGCAGACTCTGGATTTCGTCGCCCGATTCCTTGTCGATCAAAGTGATCTGCACGGCCGACATGTCGTGTGTGCTATCCATTCCGTTAACGGGATCTCGTTCGACAGGAGTTGCAAATGTGCCCAGTCCCTGAGTGGCAAGTTTTTCGTCGTCTGGCAAGCGAGCTCTCAAAGCACTGTTACGCAGAAACTTGTCGACTCGCAGCTTAAATGGAAGCCCGTCGTAGTCGATGATTCGATCTTCGCTATCTGATTGCGAGGCGGCAGCTTCTAAGATGTCCTGAGGCACTGCGACAACTTGGTCTTTGCCATCAACGCGAGTCATAATGGCCAATTCACGCGAGCGTACGTCTCGCATGAACGTCGTTTTTTCGCCTTCCGCCATCGTCAGCAGATTTTCTTTGGCGTAGAAGCCAACCTGCAATTCGCTAAACATCAGCAGTGCGACTCCGATGTGCAAAACAACGATGCCTCCGCGTTGAGCAAACAACAGATTGCTTC
Organism: Fuerstiella sp.; assembly: GCA_039974975.1. Taxonomy (GTDB): domain Bacteria; phylum Planctomycetota; class Planctomycetia; order Planctomycetales; family Planctomycetaceae; genus Fuerstiella. Next base: position 29,885 of record JBDWHY010000166.1, read on the forward strand.
CGATCAAAATCACCATGGCGCAAGCGGTGCCTTTCAGCAGCTGCCACAGAATTCGCATGGAAGATAGATTTAGCTGAGCATCCTCGCCGCCAATGACGAAGTACAGTAATACGCTGCCTAAGATGCAGCCGGTCATCGCCATCAAGCCGCGTTCGTACTTTGTTGATGACGAACCAATGAACGCTGTCGCAATCGGGACGACGGCTGAAACTCCAAGCACTCCCAGCATCAGATACCAGATTTGAATCGGGCTCAAAAGAGTGTCGCCGCTTTCGACTCCGGTTTGCTGATTGCCCGTGTAAACAACGGCCCATGTCATCAGACCGCCGATGGCCATAATGCTTGTTCCAGCAAGCAGCTTGCCGCCGCTAGCTCGGATTTTGAATCTCAGATAGTGAGCAGCAATCAAGTTGGCGAGCAGGATCCAACCGATCGTCCATCCGCCCGGAAATGGGATGTAGCGGAGGCTGCCTAAGGTTGCGTCCCAGTCAATGGGGATGAGCTTGGGGAACATGGCGGGGGGAAACAGATCGGCGACATCGATCCATGCGACGTAAGTTCGGAAGTATTGATCAACGACCAACCAAACGTCTCGACGCGCCTGAGCAAGGCTGCCGATAAATACCACCACCATGCCCATCAGGAACATCGTGATTGTCAGCTTCAGTGATGCAATCATTCGCAATGCTGAAGTGAAGACATCATCGACTTCCTGATGAGAAGCCGAGCTGAGGTTGTGGCCGGAAGATTTACCGGTGAGAGCGGGTGAAGACATCTTCAAATCCTTCGCTATGAAAATCGGCGGCGTTCATGCGATGATGAACCAACCTGATTGAATTCAACTACTCAACTGAAATCGATTTGCAGAACTTTCGAAACCGTTTTCGCTCGGCATCTGCAACGGCGTTCCCGCCTCGAAATTTCAGAATCCAAAGAGTGTCTTGTTGCTGCACCATGAGGCCCAGAATCGATTGTTCTATGCCCGGCATGTCGATGTACACGGCTTCCTGCCCACCTTCTAGGTTGATGGATTCTACTGAGTCGGCTGGATCACCTTCAAAGCCGACCTGACCTTGCCATCGAGCCACTTGAGCTGGAATTCCGGGACCGATGCCCAATTCGCTCAGTGTGATGCGAGCCGTCTCGCCCTCGTGCTTGACTTCCCAAGCGACCTTACTGAATTGATCATTTGCCGCGACCGTCCATTCGTCTGGAACAGCCCATTGGAACGGCAAGGTACCAAATTCGCTTTTCAAAATGTCGCTGGTGTAGATATCTGGGTCGCCGACATCCACGACATATTCTTGGATTTCTCCAGAAGGGCCGCAGCCACAAATCACGATCAGCCAAGCCAGCGGAATCGCACGATGGGCGTCAATGAATCTCAGACGGGGTGGGGTAGACAAGGCGGGTAATCTCACGGCAAAGTTGACCAAAAGGTCGGTGAAAAATAAGCAAACTTAAGCAGCTGCAATCAGCAGTTCGCTTTGAAAAAGACGGGAAACCATCAGGCGGGGCTCCAAATTATACGGGCTGTTCAGCCGAAAGCCACGCTCGCCATTCACGAACTCGGCCTGATTTCCTGATGCTGACGATCGAGAATTCTTCGTTGAATTGCTTCTTACGGCATCAGACGGCCACAATGTTTCTGCAGCGACATCAATGTGAGGCTTGAAATTTTCGGCCAAAAGCGTTTTTGACGCTTTGCCACCTTCCCGCTCCCCAAAGCTGGTCTCGCCGAAAGCCGTCTGATGCAAAATCTCAACAGCGTTTCGATTTCTTCCATTCGTGTCGCAGCAATCCTGCTGATTTTCTGGACGGCTGAAACTGTTGTCGGACAAAGTGCTGTTGAGCACGACAGAGACGGACAGGCGGGCGCTGGGAAAAATTCTACCGAGCAAAATTTTACTGGGCAAAATGTCGCTGAAGGAATTGTGAGCGTCGAACGTCAGCAAAATTCGTTGAGCGTCTTGATGAAAGGTCAGCAGCTTGCAGATGTTCGTCTGAACACTGCCAAGGATCTGAATGGCCATTTCCCATTCGTTGTGCCAGATTCCAGCGAAGCATGGGCAAGCCGTAAAGAGAAATTGAAACGACAAGTTTTGGTCGCCAACGGTCTTTGGCCAATGCCCCCCAAAAGTGCTCTGAACGCCGTCATTCATGGACCAGTGGAACGAGACGGATTTACGGTGCAAAAGGTTTACTTCGAAAGTCTGCCGAACCACTTCGTGACCGGGCTGTTGTTTCGGCCTTCGATCACCCAAGCAGCCGCTGATGCCCAGTATCCGGGGATTCTGAGTCCCCATGGGCACGGAGGCAGGCAGTTTGAATACAGCGATTCGGACATGAATAAGTTCATGGCAAGCGGAGCCGAATCTTTGCCGGAAAGCGGGCGTTTCCCCAAGATGGCTCGCTGCGCACACTTGGCCCGCATGGGCTGCGTTGTCTTTATTTTTGACATGCTGGGTTACGAGGACAGTCAGCAAATTTCTCGAGACGTGGCTCATCGCTACAAGACCGTGCGACCAGAAATGGAAGGTCTTCACAACTATGGGTTTTTCAGTGGGCAAGCTGAAGGGCGACTCCATAGCATCATGGGGCTGCAAACATGGAACGCTGTTCGGGCTCTCGATTTTTTGAATTCGCTGCCCGACGTTGATTCCAAGCGTTTGGCTGTCACAGGCGGCAGTGGAGGAGGAACTCAAACGATTCTTTTGGGAGCCCTTGATGATCGTCCAGTCGCCGTGTTCCCAAACGGAATGGTATCGACGTCGATGCAAGGTGGTTGCACGTGTGAAAATTGTAGCCTGCTGCGAATTGGCACTGGCAACGTAGAACTGGCCGCTCTGTTTGCTCCGAAGCCTCAAGGGATGACGGCCGCCAAAGATTGGACGGTCGACATGATGACCGACGGCTACCCTCAGTTGAAACAGCTTTACAGCATGTTGGGCAAGCCTGAAAACGTCATTTGCGAACCTCTGCTGCAGTTCCCTCACAACTACAATGCGGTGACTCGACGAATCATGTACCAGTTCATGCAGCAGCATTTGAGCTTGGACAAAGATGCGGTATTGGACGAAGTCGACTGGCAACCTCTGACCTCTCAAGAATACACCGTTTGGAACGACGATCATCCAGCACCAGCCGGCGGTATCGCCTACGAACGCGCGCTGATGCAACAGTTGGCTGATCGTGATTCTGCAGAGATGTTTCATCATGCTCCCAGCCAGCAGCAGCTTTCGCAGTACTTGGATATCGTCAAAGCGGGTTGGCACACAATCGTCGGTCGAACCATCAATGATGTTGGAAGCATGACTCGAACAACCGCATGGAAGAAGAAAGAAGATGGCTACTTGTTGATCGGTGACTTGCTGACCGAAGTCGATCGCAACGAACAAGTTCCCGTTATTTCCGTGTATCCCACTTCCGTTGCGTGGAACAAAGAGGTGGTGTTGTGGTTCAGTGGGAAAGGGAAGGGCGGCTTGTTTCCAAATGGCACACTTCATACCGACGCGAAAAGATTGATCGATGAAGGCTTCTCGGTTGTCACCGCTGATTTGTTTGGTCAAGGAGAATTGACAACTGACGGAAGCACGTTGACCGAAAATCCATTGGTAAAAAATCCTCGACCATTTGCAGGCTACACACTGGGGTACAACCACACCGTATTTGCTCGCCGAATCCACGATGTGCTGAAGGTGATTTGCTGGGTCGATTCGGCTAAGCAAGGGCCAACTGCCATTCATCTTGTTGGTGTGGAAGCAGCGGGCCCCATCGTAGCTGTCTCCCGCATCATGGCTGCCCATACAGTTCGCAGTGCTGCAATTGATACGCAGGGCTTTCGATTTGCTGAATTGACGAATTGGAAACATGTTGATTTTCTTCCCGGAGCCATCAAGTACGGAGACCTTCCAACCGCTCTTGCGTTTTCAGCGTCTGGTTCCCTTTGGATTGCTGGTGAGCCGTCTGTTCCGGCTGTTGTACAAACAGCTCGATCCAAAAAGGGGGATAGCCCCGTGGTTTTGAATCATCCCGCAAGCTCAAATTCCTCTGCAAAGGACGCCGTGGATTGGTTACTTCGGGCTCAGTGAGGCCAATTGCGATACCCATCGACTCAACTCAAGTTCAAAAGCTGTGACCAAGGCGAAAGCAATTCGTTCGATCCCACTGGTTTCACAATCAATCTGTCGGATTCGATCGATGATCTTCATTCGCCACTAAAACATGGCTTCTGTAGCAGTCGACTTGAACGACACATCAACTCCATGACACAGACTGCATGTTGCGAATTCGGCCAGCAAGAGATGCGACTTTCGAAAACTGTTGATGGATTCTGTTAGCCCGGAATGGCAGTCTTGGCATTCTGTGTGTGGCGTTTGCGGTAAGTTACCGAAATTCACCAATGCGCAAACGGCAGACACCTTGGGGCCTACCAGTTGAGATGTGATGGTGGCCTTTGATTTGTGTGATTTCATACTCGCTGGCTGCGGACTTTTCAGCGTTGGATTGAATCCAGCCAATGCGTTGCCTGCTGATCGATTGGTTGTTTGACCAATCAGAAAGCCCGCCACGCTGCCAATCAGCAATGCTGCTGCAATCGCGGCTGGTAAAAATGACTTCCGATGCTTGATTGGGTTTGCCGAAGTCTGAAGGCTTTCAGGCGACTGCATGTTGGAAGCTGGTTGTGATCGTTGTGATAAGTGAGCGAGAACCAGCTGGTCTAGCTCTTCAGAAGGCGCAGCAAGTTTGAGTTCAGACAGCCGGCTTTCCAATTTTGATTCGCTCATAATTTGCCTCGTAGTTTCTCTTCCAGCTTAAGCAGTGCTCGGCGATACCGAGTCGCAACAGTCTTTGCTGGCTGTTCCAAGACTCGTCCAATTTCATCAAAAGTGAGCCCCGAATAGATCTTCATGACGACGACTTCGCGTTCATTCGATCCCAATTGATCGACCGCATTTCCGAGTCGTTCGTTTCGCTCGTGGTTGTTCAGTTCGTTTTCCGGATTTGTTGTCTTGTGGATTGCAGAGTCTGTCGGCGTGTCTTCGAACAGGCTGTTTTGAATATCCGAAGTTCGCCGATCTGTTCGAAGCGCATCTAAAGCCGCATTTCTGACACAGGCGAAGACGTAGCTTTTCAGATCGTCGATTTGATCCGGCATCGATGCACACAGTTTTGCAAACGCCGCATGGACTGCATCCTCAGCCTGTTGTCGACAGCCCGTCAACGACAGTGCGAAAGAAAACAATCCTTGGCGATGCGTCCGATAAAGGTTTTCAAGTTCATCCCGCAAAATGAATGCTTGCTGAAGAGGTGTTCAAGTTGACCGGAAATCCATCCGTCCGGTTTTACACGTCTGCGACAGAGAAACTTCTTCAGCGAATCTGAAGATTCCAGATTTTTGTCGGAACGAAATCTCAAAGTGCCCCGATCACAGTCAGCCGAATTTGCTTCAGTCAGGGCGCACTTACCGTAGGGCAGACTTACGGCGGGGTGGCTGTGGCGGGATGACTGTGGCCGGGCAGTGCTTGCCGAGTGAGATTTATCGAAGCGGGCCCATTGAGGTTCCGGGTAAAGAAAGGTTTGGTTTCAGTGGTTAGGTGAAATGCATGATTTCATTGCATTTGCGGTCTTCATGTTCTTATTTGAGAAGCCCGAATGGTCCAGATAAACGCAATAGTCCGAACCTAACGCTAGCGGAAGCTGTCAAAACGCTGTCACGAATGGGAAGCCCTTGACAGGTTGAAAATCGAGTGATACCTTTCGCGCATCGGTCGAGAGACCAACTTTCGGGGGATTAGCTCAGTTGGGAGAGCGTCTGGCTGGCAGCCAGAAGGTCATCGGTTCAAGTCCGTTATCCTCCACTCACGTTAAGGTGGCAAACCA
>JBDWHY010000167.1:0-97785 GCA_039974975.1 Fuerstiella sp.
GGTGCAGATGATACCCATCCGCCTCTGGAACTGCCCCACCGTCTCGCTGCTGAAACAACGTGGTGACTCGAGACTGCTGTTCAGCATTCATCTGCAACCACAAAACGGGAAGCAGACAAAAGCCCACAACAATCACCCCGAACAGATGACTTGTTTTCGCCCCGGCCACCAGCAGCATCGCAAACAAAATTGGAAGGAACAGCATGGCCGTTCCTAAGTCTGGCTCGCGAAAAATCAGAAACAAGGGGACCAACGTCATCAAGAACGGAGGCAAAAAGCCAAGCAGCGTTTTCTGACTTCGCCGATACATCAAGTACCACCCCAAAGCCATGATGAATGCAAGCCGAGCCGTTTCACTGGGCTGATAGTCGATCACTCCCAAAGGAATCCAACGTCGAGATCCATTGACGGCTGGCATAAACAACACAACGCTTAACAGCACCAAATGCAGCACATACAACCAAGGGCTAACCTGTTTCAGGGGCCGGTATGAAACCACAGTCACCAAGAGCATCACGGGCAACGCGATCGCCATCCAGATTAACTGTTTTTGAAACAGCCGAGACACACCGTAAAGTTCGTCAGCGCGTTGGAGGCCCAGCAAACCAAGCGAGCACAAAAGGCACGCCGGTATAAAAATCGCCCAAGGAAAGGTCTTCCATACAGATTGCACTCAGTCTTCCCTACTTCCCGCCAAGACAATCGGAATTGCCAAAGTAACCAATCATTGCCAAACCCTACTCAGACTTCTCGTTGCCATCTTCGTCATAACGCATGAACGCAAAGTACGCATAGCTAATGGGAAGCCCCAGCAACGGCAACAAGAAGTACTTGCTCATATTCATCCCCAAGGCGACCATCTGAGCGATGAAAATCACCCAAATCCACCATGTGTCTCGCCAAAGCCCCATGAGTCTCTTCACATTCACCCTCGCTTGGTTTTTGTTCCCGCTCACTCTTTTTCAGAAGCCGGTATGCTATCGAAATGAGCCACCATTCGCGTCGTCAATTGACGGCAATCTCAAGCGTCATTTGCAACCCTTTCACCGCACACCACACCGCGAACCATGCTTCCGGCCGAAAAAAACGGCGATTTCAGACCTTCTTAACGGAATCTCATGATTTCATGTAACCAAATTTACAGCCAGCGGTAACTGCTGGCATCGGGAGAATCCATGAAACAATCTGATCATTCAGAACCTTTCGTTCGCCAACTGACCAAAAATCAAAATCGCATCTACGGCTATGTCTATTCACTGCTGGGAGAACACAGCACAGCAGCGGACGTGGTGCAGGAAACGAATTTGGTTTTGTGGAGAAAGATCGACGAATTCGAAATCGGCAAACCATTCTTGCCATGGGCTTTTGCAGTCGCCCGTTTTCAGGTGCTCGCTTATCTTCGAGACGCAAAACGCGACCGGCTACTTCTGGATGAAGAACTTGTAGAAACCATCAGCAAAGAACTGGAATCACCCAGCACGCAAGTCGAGAGCCTTCGAGAATCACTCAGGCCCTGCTTGCAACGCCTCACCCCAGAACATCGCCATCTTGTGGAACACCGCTACTTCAAAACCATGAAGGTTGCCGAAATCGCAGAAACATTCGGACGCACAAGCAGTTCTATCAAAGTGACCTTACTGCGTATTCGACAACAACTTGCTGAATGCATGCAAAGAAATCAGCAGTCAGAAAGCTCAAGATGAATTCAATTCACGAAGAATTAGAATCACTGCTTTTCGACTGGGAGGCAGGCACGCTAGACGAAGCAGGCATTCAACATGTTCGACAAATCTTGAAATCCAGCTCCGAGGCAAGAACATACTACGCTCACTATCAGATGCTAAGCGTCGCTTTGAAATTGGAAGGCGACAGCCATCTGCTGGACGTGCCCGTCTCTGATTCCGACACTCACATCAAGACAGCACCGAAACAAGTTTCATTCGGAAGCCGAATGGCCCTCGTGGCCGCTGTTTTGATTCTGTCGCTTGCAGCTCGAGTTCTCTACTTAGAATTTTCAACCGCTTCGAATCAAGCCGAAGACACTGTCAAGTCTGAAGCAACGTCCAGCGGAATCGCATTGGTCACTCGACTTGTCGACATCAAATGGGGGGCTGACCAAACACCACTCGAAATCGGTGATGCACTTGAACCTGGACGACTGGCCATCGATGGCGGATACGCCCAAGTCGAATTCTTCTGTGGAGCCACCGTTGTCCTGGAAGGCCCCGCTGTTCTCGACTTAAAAACTTCGACACTCGCTCGAGTTCTCAATGGACGCCTGACAGCACAGGTGCCTCCGGCAGCTCGAGGCTTCTCATTGGAAGTTGATGACATGAAGGTCGTAGACTTGGGCACAGAATTCGGCCTTGCCGTCACCTCGGAAGGATCCGACGTCCAAGTTTTTGACGGCGAAGTCGAATTTCATCATAGCGATCAAACCCAACAACTGCTGACCGCAGGGCAAGGCGTGCAACGAAACTCAAATGGCGACATGACGCCATCCAGTACGACGCCAACTGACTTCGTTGGCATCGCTGCACTTGAGTCTCGTGCCAGCAGCCAACAAGCAGGACGCTTTAAACGCTGGAACGAATGGTCGACGAAGCTAAGAGCAGACCCACGATTGATCACTTACTATGCATTCAACGGGTCTGAAGACTGGACTCGAAAACTGCCTAACAATCTGCAGCCTGTCAACTCAGAATTGGACGGTGCAATCGTCGGCGCTCAACGAGTTGCAGGTCGTTGGCCAAACAAAAGCGCGTTAGAATTCAAACGCCCTGGCGATCGAGTCCGAGTACAAATCCCGGGGGAATATCGCTCGTTGACATTCGCCTGTTGGGTAAAAATCGACAGCCTCGATCGATGGTACAACTCCTTATTCTTGACCGATGGATATGAACAAGGCGAACCTCATTGGCAGATTCTGGATTCGGGGCAACTGTTCTTTTCAGTTCGAGTCTCTGCTGTCGATGGTGGGCAAGAACATCGAAAAGTTTTGTCTCCACCATTTTGGAATCCCAAGCTCAGCGGAAAATGGCTGCATCTGGCAACCACCTTCGACGTGGATTCAAAACAGGTGCACCACTATTTGAATGGTCGGCAAATCCACGAAGAAATCATTCCCGACCACCAACTCGTCTCAACGACGCGTTTTGGTAAGTCCACCATTGGTAACTGGACGGCACCTCAACGCCCCGACGAAGATTTTGCGATTCGAAACTTAAATGGCCGCATGGATGAGTTCGCCCTGTTTTCAGACGCTTTAGCCGCAGACGAAGTTCAACAGCTGTACGAAAACGGAAAACCATAGACGAGCTTGTCGCAACAGACCGCCGTGAATTTCACGGAAGCTCAAAACGGCAATCACGATATCAACTCACAAACCGGCACTTTCAGACCGCTCAAGCAACCATCAAGGTATGAGTATGACTGCTCGATTTTCAACAGGCCGCCGCTTCCAAGTTTTCGCCACTGTTTTGATCACCGTTTTGGCCACAGCAATCGTGTGCTGTGAACCCCTGAGAGCCGATGATGATCCTGAGCCGATTCAGCAACAAGCTGCAGAAAGACTATTTGCTCTTAAGGTCCTGCCGCTCCTGAAAACCAAGTGCTTCGGATGCCATGGACAAGACGAAGAGGATGTTCGAGGCGACTACAACCTGCTGACTCGCGACAACATGATCAAAGGCGGTGAATCGGAAGAAGTCGCCTTGGTCCCGGGTAGCCCCAAAGACAGTCCACTTTTTCAGTCGATTCTCTGGGAAGATTCAGAGATGCCTCCTAAGGAATCTGATCGACTGACAGACGAGGAAACCGAATACGTTCGCAAGTGGATCAAAGCAGGCGCTCCATGGCCCAATCGAGAACGACAACTTGAAATCCAACAGGAAGAATGGGCCGTTCGAAAGAACGAAGATGGAATCATCGTAGATACCAGTGGCGGCACATCGACCGACTGGACCTATCGCCGTTACGCAGAAGCCGACATCTGGAGCTTCCAAGCTCTTAAGAACGTCACCATTCCCGACTCGTCCAATGGTCAACACCCAATTGACGCTTTTATCAATGCCAAACTCAGCGCAGCGAAGCTTATCGCTGCCAAAAAATCAGACAAACGAACGCTCATTCGACGAGCCACTTTGGACCTAACGGGACTGCCGCCGACCTCTGAGCAGATCAAGAACTTCATCGACGTCAGCACAGCAAATTCAGCAGACGGTAACTTTGACCAAGCATGGTCAATGCTGGTCGATCAACTGATCGATAGCCCACACTATGGCGAACGCTGGGGGCAACACTGGCTAGACGTCGTCCGTTACGCGGACACTTCCGGATTTTCGAACGACTATGAACGATCGAATGCATGGCGGTATCGAGACTACGTGATCCGATCGTTCAACGACGACAAACCCTTCAACCAATTTGTCATGGAGCAAATCGCGGGAGACGAACTACGACCAGAAGATCCTGAAGCAGTGATCGCGACAGGCATGCTTAGAATGGGCCCTTGGGGAACCGCCATGATTCCTCAGCCTGAAGCTCGCCAGATCTACCTCGACGACCTTGTCCACAATGTCGGCCAAGCATTTCTGGCCATGCCGATGCGTTGCTGCAAATGCCACGACCATAAATTCGATCCGGTTCCCACTCGAGACTACTATCGCATGTATTCTGCGTTCGCCACGACTCAGCCGGCCGAAATTTCAACCAAGTTCCTCCCATCAGAAAACCGCAACGGCTTCGATAAGAAGCGCAAACTTGTAAAGGAACTTCTGGACTACGCTCGCAGCGAACAACAGAAAATTCAAGACAAGCAGGAGACTGCGGCAAAAGCATGGTACGTCGCTCACGATCTTCCCTATAAGAAAGAGAACGCCCGCAAAAGCGATCCAGAGAACATGAAGCCGCCACGCCACGTCGGACTGACTCCAGAAGAAAAAGGCATGAAGAAAGTTCGCGAGCAAGATGTGTGGATTTGGCAACGTCGCCTAGAACGCTATCTGCCATTTGCTCAAGCCGTCTACAACGGTCAAGACGACTTCAAAAATGGCCGCAAACTGCGAAAACCGAAAACCATCAAAACAGACTGGCGACCAAAGAACTTCATTCTTGCAGGAGGATCACTGGAAGCTCCTGCTGACCAGGTTTCACCCGGAGTTCTTAGCGCGACAGGCCTGCCAACCACTGCCCATTCAGATACCCCGTGGGCCATCACTGATAAACTTGAAGGCCGTCGAACGGAACTGGCAAAGTGGATCGCACACGACAAGAACCCACTCACTGCACGCACCATCGTGAATCGAATTTGGCAGTACCACTTCGGCAAAGGGCTCGTCAATACCGCTAATAATTTCGGTGTCAAAGGCGGCAAGCCAACTCACCCAGAACTGCTTGACTGGCTCACCAAAGATTTCATCCGGAACGGATGGAAAATCAAACGCATGCACCAGCTCATCATGACGTCGCAGACCTACCAACGTTCGAGTCGACCCGTCGACCCGTCGCAACAAGATGCCGCCGATCCAAACAACGACCTGCTGGCCACCTTTCCTGCTCGCCGCCTGACGGCCGAAGAACTTCGAGACAGCACGCTGATGATCAGCGGCGAATTAAATCGAGAGCTCGGAGGTGTGCCCATTATGCCCGAAATCAATATGGAGGTGGCCCTTCAACCTCGAATGATTCAGTTTTCCATTGCCCCCGCTCATCAACCATCAAGAACTCCAAGCGAACGAAATCGGCGCACAATTTATGCCTACCGAGTGCGAGGGCAAGCAGATCCTATGCTGGAAATCATGAACCAGCCCAACCCCAATGAATCTTGTGACATGCGAGATTCAGCTGCCGTAACACCTCAAGCATTCACCCTACTGAACAGCGATATCATGACCGACCGTTCAATCGCCTTCGCCCAACGCATTCAAAAAGAACAGCCTGAAGCATCAGCAGAATGGATTGCACAAGCAATCGAACTCGCGTTCGGCCGCCAAGCCACCGCAGACGAACAAGTACGTCTCATGAAGTACTTGTCAGAAATGCGTGAATACCATCAGCAGCACGAACCTGAAACGATCGACTACCCAAAACAGGTCGTGCGTTCGCTGGTCGAAGAATTCACGGGTGAGCCATTCGAATTCGTCGAAAAACTAAACGTCTACGAAGACTATGTACCTGACGCAAAACCATGGACAGTTGATGCAGACACCCGAGCACTCGCTGACGTGTGCTTGCTGTTGCTGAATTCAAACGAGTTCATGTACGTGTATTAATGTGAACCTGTTTCAACGATGCCGACCACAGCCCCCCTCTCTACAAATCAACGACGCTCTCAGCCCTTTCTGCAAAATCCTGCCTTCCTTGTTCGACGCTCGATCACCAATAACCCAAGGAAATCCCCCCATGATTCACGCTAAAGCACCACGTCGAGACTTCCTATACGGCCTAGGCTCGTCACTCGGAGCCCTCGCTTTCACTGACCTGCAAGCGAAAGAAAATCAATCAGCAGGCCCGCTAGCCCCGAGGCCAACGATGCATGAACCGAAAGCAAAAGCGGTGATCATGCTATTCATGGAAGGTGGCCCGTCTCATATCGACACCTTCGATCCCAAGCCAGAATTGACTCGCCTGCATGAAACAGAATCTGATCGAACCGAAGGCCTTGCTACGGGAAAACGCTTTTACGTCGGTAGCCCATTTCAATCTCGAAAAGCAGGCAATTCTGGCATCGAAATGTGCGACCAGTGGAAATTTCTGTCCGCCCCCAAAGTCGCTGACGAACTCTGTGTTTACCGAGGCTGCAAAGCAGAATCACTGAATCACCCAGAAGCTCTGCTGCACATGAATACTGGCAGCCGACTGGGCGGAGATCCTGGTCTCGGATCATGGGTGACCTATGGCCTGGGTTCAGAAAATCAGAACTTGCCAGGCTATGTTGTCATGACCGAGCTCGCATTGCCTCAGGCGGGACCTGCGAATTGGACCAACGGTTTTCTTCCAGCTCACTATCAGGGAACTCGACTGCGTTCTAAAGGCTCGCCCATCTTGGATTTGAATCCACCCAATTACAAAACCCGCAAACACCAACGGCAGGCCTTAGACCAACTGGCCATGCTAAACGCGAGCCATGCAGCCGCTCATCCAGAACACGCAGATTTAGCCGCCCGAATGGAAAGTTATGAGCTTGCCTATCGAATGCAGACATCAGTGCCAGGCTTGGTCGACATCGCAAAAGAACCAGCACACGTACATGAATCATACGGCCTGAACCGAAAAGAAACGGCGGACTTCGGACGCCAATGTCTCATGGCCAGACGGTTGGTTGAAGATGGAGTTCGTTTTGTGCAAATTTTTTCAGGCGGCTGGGACAGCCACGACTACCTCGAAAAAGGGCACTCGTCTCGCATCGCCAGCGTCGATCAACCCATCGCAGCGCTGATTGCAGACCTAAAAGATCGAGGCATGTTGGAAGACACGCTCGTTGTTTGGACGGGTGAATTTGGACGCACACCAGACAACAATTATCGAGGTGGAGTCACAGCACTCGGTCGAGGTCACAACGCTGATGCCATGAACATGTGGTTCGCCGGCGGAGGCACGAAAGCGGGAACAGTCGTGGGAGGCACAGATGAAATTGGAGCCAAAGCCGTCGAGGTTGTGCATCCGATTCGAGACGTCCATATCACAATGCTGAACCTGCTGGGCTTAGATGACAATAAGCTGACCTATTACCACGCAGGACGATACAAGCAGCTGTCTCAATTTGGAGGCGAATTGATTCCCGAAATTATGGCGTAGACTGCTCAGCAGCCTGCTGACAAAACAACTGACAACGCGGCTAGAACAAAAAGGATCTAGTCGCTCAATGGGCCAGCCAGTTCCGCGGCCGCCTGAAGCGCCAAGTACGCTTCAAAGCAGCTGCGGCATTGGCCCAAATGCCGATAGAGGCTGGACGACGATTGCTCGTCCAGCTCTTTCAGCAAATCATCGGGCAGTCTTGATAAAGCCTGCCGGCACTCTTCGTTCGCACTTCGAAAGTGTCTGGAGCGTTTTGCTCTAAGATTCTCCATGATCACGCATCCAGTCTCCGTCGAAGTTTCTCAACAGCCTTCTGTTTGCGACGAGTCACCGCCTGAGGAGACAGCTTCATCAACGTCGCTATTTCAGTCCCATCGTAGCCTCGACGAATCAATTCCATCACCAGACGTTCCTCAAGAGGAAGTGACTGAATCAGGTTTCGAAGATCGATCACCAGATCAGGGTCAGGAACACAGTCAGCTGGTTCCATCTGCATACTTGTTTCCGAAGGGTTTCCTCGGGAACATCGTTTCCGCAATTTGCCAAACGCACGATCTGTTGCTCGTCGGACGGCTTTTTGCAACTTCTGGTTTTGAGGCACTTCATCCTGCCCACCATCCAAATTGATTTCTGAATGGTTAAGCTGAATCCATGCATCCTGAAACAGATCATCCGCATCCTGTGTCGGAGTAAGATGTCGGTTTCGCAAGTACTGATATCGGGCAAGATTCCTCAACAGGGAATCTTCAGAATTCAAAGTCATCATGTCGGCTCCACAAAAAATGAAGCCGAGTTTTGCGAACTTGTGGATCAGACGATTCGAACAGAAGATGCTTCTGCCACAAGAGCTCACCTTTCTGTGCGAGCTCTATGCATCGAAACTCTGACACAAATCATCTCGGCTTCATGAAGGATCTGAAAGGTTTCTGATTAAGAACAGAAAGCCACAGATGGTCCTCGTGGAGCAATGCTAAATCGCAACTGTTGCAGCTGCTTACCATCGCCTGCTTGCCGAGTGAATTCTGATATCAGCAGAGCATCTTCACCCGGCGGCCCTCGCGGGTTACAGTCAAAACGTAAGGACTGCCAGACACCGGGGATATCAGATCGTTCCGGTGGATCGTCACTTGCAACAGTGTCCGCAGACAAAGCTGCAATCTCTGCTTCTATTCGAATATGTACATGCTTGGTCGGTTGTTCAAACGGATCTTGATTCGTCGGCTCGGCAACTTCAACAAATCCTCGAACACCTTCAGACGCTGAACCAAACTGAGTCAGCTGCGAACCGTCGTCGATTAAATCAAGGTGAGCCAACCGAACTGGAAAAGAGTTGGCAGCCACCCGCGTAAAATCAAACTGATACTGAGCTGGTATCGAATGGCTCAAGCCGGTCAGCCCTGACCAGACAAGTTGGGAAGCTCCGAATAATTCGAATGGCTGACCTGAATTCGAACTCAGTGAACTCGATAAAACGAATTGATGGCCTAGCCGGAAATGACTTTCAGACTGCTCTTCGAACGCTGAGTTCAACCACATGCTTCGAACAGAATCGACACTCCTGTATCTGGCGTAACCCGTCGAATGAAAGGCTCGCTCAGAATCGATTTTCTGAGACTCCAACAACTGTCTTTGGGCCTGAAGACTTCTAAATGCCGATCGTCCAACAGACTGATCTTCCCCACCAAGCCCCACTCGACGATCGTCATTTGCCCCGTTGGACTCAGCACCCTCGGCAACTTCCGGCTCGATGTTGACGTCACGGGAGGATGAGCCAGCTTCTGACGTAAGACTGGGCTGTTCCCCCTGCACCAAAGGCGACTTCGCTTCAGTCAAAGGGGCGAAGCCTGGATCCTTGAAGACGGCATCGACGTCGGCAGGAATTGCAGTGACAATGCCGGGCTCATCAAGTCCGGCAAGGACATCGTCAAAGACCTCTGCAAAGCCCAAATCGAATCGCAGCGAATCAGCCGACGCAGCGGCCGTGGTCTTCACGTCGACGGCTGGGCCAGCGGCTTCAGGATCTGTCGCTTCAGTTTCGCCATCAGCGTCCTTAGCGCCGCTAGGATCACCATCAGGGTCGACGGTCTGAGCGGTCTCAGCCAGACCATTTGCTTCGAACTTGACTTCGTCACCCGATGGTGAAACCGCCAAAAATACGTTTAAGACTGCACTGTCGGTGAACACAGAATCTTCAACTTGAACGGCTGGTTGCACCTCGGGCTCATCACCAGAAGCCACCGCAGACAGCAGAACTCGCTTTTCTAAAACGCTTTCGCATCCAGCCACGTCGCGCGCAGCGTCACTGCGGGTTCGTCCACGACGATTCCCGTGTTTCCGAATTCGGCTTAGAAGCTGCAGCAACTTCAACAATCGGCCCTTCACAATGAATCAACAACGAAGCCAAAATCTGCGCAGACCTAGCCTCTAGAGAACACAGGACTCAACCTCGCCGAGATTCCGCTGATTCTCAAATTTTGACGCATCATAGCCCCAAAAGTCCAATCAAGACTGAAATCGCAGCCCATTTACACAGCAGCCAAGCACGCCAAATCGCAAGCTTCAAGCACAAGCCCCAGCGAGAGTCAGCTCCCGCCCCGCAATAGAGCCCAAACAGGAAAGCCCAAACAGCGGAAGCAAAACAGTGGAAGCAGCCGGCGTGTTGCAAAGACAAGGCTGTGGATCAACTGCCAGCCGCAGTCAACCATCTCACACCCACGGCGCAAATCCCAACGCCCAATGGAATAAACGGGTGCATTGTTTGCGTCAAAAAGAAGAACGCAGAAACGAAAAAACCCTTGAAAACGTTGTTTCCAAGGGTTCAGTAATGCTGCAATTAACCCGACCAGGACTCGAACTGATGCAGAAAACGCGAGGAATGCCGTCGTCAACTCAAATGCGCTGCAAAATGCGCTGCAGTCTGATGCAAACTGGAATCGAATCCGTCGGTTGATTGCTGTCTGCCCAGACCTTCACGAGACAGTAAAACAGGACCTAATCTCTCAAGGTGACGATTCGGTGTTCGCAGAAATTCCAGTTGATAAGTCTTGTCCAAGAACGAGCTCGACTCAAAACACCGGCAACGAAACCGAAAACTATCAATGATCGAAGCCACATGTAAAATACAACGGGAGCGTTGCTGCTGACGGGCACTTCTTTCAGGGATTTCTACATCTCGCATGCCTCATGATTGGATTCAACCGGTTCTGAATTCGGCTCCAAAAGGAACGATTCATGTTATCAGTTGATTTGCTCCAATCGCAGGCTCCCCTTTTTCGCGATGAGACTGGGAACAAGAAACGGTTGCCACTGCTGCACAGCAAGTGAAGCGTTGTTTTTCGGTGGGCCAGAGCCTGAAACGCCCTTAACTGAACAGACGGGTAGAAGGCAGCAGCATTCCAGTTGCTGAATTGACGGCGACAACATTGCCTGAATGTTGAGGCTCGGTGACTGCAGAATTGAGTCTTCTGGCGAAAGCAGGCAACGTGCATAAATGCACGTGACAATGCGGCCTCATCAGCCCACAACCGGAAGCCCCGAGAGCACACAAAGAAAGCTCGATAATACACACAGGAATGGCTGAGATGGCCATTTTCCCGTGTCTCAGCTGACGGTTTATGTGACCCTACCGTCACTACTGGCAACAACCTGACAGGAATTTGCCGCCACCGATTTCTCACTGAATTTCCGTGCCTGTGGCCCAACTAGCCTACATCTGGGCATTTTGACCCTTGAACGAAATAGCGTCTTTGGCCGCCAGTGACGCGTGATGCACCGCATGGCAGTTGTCGTGCAGCTGATGAATCGACACCCTGTCCGAAATGCAGACCTGCTGAATGATGCTGTCGCGGCGATCAGTTCTTGACGGGCGTTGACACCGTTCATATCACACAGCCGCATGCACGATTTGCAAAATTATTCCTCCGTCCGCCCCACTCTTGACCATTGCGTCCAGACACCGTTGCGACTAGAGAAGGCATGGTGCATAAATGCACGCGATCCAAGGGATAGTTTTCACATCACACCCTTTTACGGGGGCGTCATCTTCATGTTCGGCTCGTATAGGTGCCGTTGAAACTCGATAAACGAAGTTTTGATGATCTCGTTTCCGCCGAGGGCAGAGACTGCGTCGGCAATCTGCCCGTATTTCAGTCTAAGAAGTTCTGGCAGTTGGCTCTGTGATAAAACCTCCACACCGGACGCCACATACCGCTCCAAAACGAACTCGACGAACTCAACCTGAACACCAGCCAGGTTTTCAAATATGGAATCACGAGCGTTCTCTACACGGTTTTGGCGGGTGATTGGAGGTACCGCAAACGAGACATATTCCAATACATCAAATAGATCGCTGTGTTCCGCCTCAATGAGTTCCTGCAGGGCCTTTAGCCTTTCCACGTCGAAGCCTACTTCAGCCAGCTTTTCCAGTAACGCCTTGCGTGTTGCTGGGGCGGCCCAAAGTTCCCGCAACTCCTGCTCGCTAGTGAAGAAATCTGGCAGACATCCGAATAAACGCACCAAGAATTCTTCCGAAGAAATTGGAACGCCATCGGCATCCCAGAAAGATGTCTTCGTCGTGGATTGAATCTGCCGAGCTTTGCCATCAGCCAATCGAATCTTAATTTTCTCGACAGGTGACTCTGAGTCTCGCTTTTCACCGACTTCTTGATCTCCGTCCACAACGCCCCGGGGGCGTGACGGGATTGGTTCTGGATCATCGGGCGGCCCGTCCCATTCAGGATCGAGGAAGTTCTGGTACGCCCCGACGAAATCGTAGATCGTAAAAAAGTCTTTGCCGTCTGCGAGTCGAGTCCCGCGTCCAATGATCTGTTTGAATTCGATCATGTTTTTGCAGGGTCGCAGCAGCACGATGTTTCGAACTTCCGGCGCGTCAACTCCGGTGGACAATTTCTGAGACGTAGTCAAAACTGTTGGAATTGTCTTTTCGTTGTCCTGGAACTTGCTGAGGTGTTCTTCACCCATCTTTCCATCGTTTGCTGTTACTCGACAGCAGTACATGGGGTCGCTGCTGTCGCTTAACTGGTTGATGAGATCACGAACCATCCCGGCGTGATGTTGAATCGCACAGAAAACAAGAGTCTTTTGGTTCTGATCGACCTGTTTTAAGTACTCACCGACTCGGGCAGCTTCGCGTTCCTCAATCTCGATGATCCGGTTGAAATCAGCTTCTGTGTATTCCTTCCCTGACTCAGGTTCACCTTCCAGCACGAAATCGTCAGACGTGTAGATGTAGTCGTCCAGTGTGGTCTGGATGCGTTTCACTTTGAACGGCGTGAGAAAGCCGTCGTTAATGCCGTCTTTCAACGAGTACTCATAAACAGGCTTGCCGAAGTAGGCATAAGTGTCGGCGTTGTGTTTTCGGCGTGGCGTCGCTGTCAGCCCCAACTGCACTGCCGGCGAGAAGTGCTCCAAGATATCTCGCCAGTTGCTTTCGTCGCTGGCACCGCCACGATGGCACTCGTCGATGATGATGAAGTCGAAGTAGTCTTCGTCATATTGGCCAAAGTAAGGTTCTTCATCAGGTCCACTCATGAACGTCTGGAAGATCGTGAAGAAGATGCTGCCGTTCGTGGGAACTCGACCGCCCTTTCTGATTTCTCCCGGACTAATTCTCACCAGAGCATCTTCAGGGAAAGCCGAAAAAGAATTGAACGCCTGGTTGGCCAGAATGTTGCGGTCAGCCAGAAACAGTATCCTCGGCCGGCGTGACCCGTCTCGCTGTACGTTCCAGCGGGTATGAAACAGCTTCCAGGCGATCTGAAAGGCAATGAAGGTCTTTCCCGTGCCGGTTGCTAAAGTCAGCAGAATCCGATCTGCACCAGTGGCAACCGCATCCATCACAGCATCAACGGCGTTTTCCTGATAGAAACGTGGAGGCTTCGTACCACTAACATCGTTGTATGGCTCCGCTGCGAATTGTTCTCGCCATTTGTTTTCGGTGGCAAACGTGGAATCCCAAAGCTCTTGGGGAGTGGGAAACCGCTCGACAGGCCCTTCCTGACCGGTGTCCATGCAGATCTGATAGATCTGCTTGCCGTTGGCAGAAAAAGTGGTCCGAATGTTCAGCTTGGCCGCATAGTCCTTTGCCTGGCCAACACCGTCGGCAGTGGTCTTCTCATCGCTCTTGGCTTCAACAACAGCCAGCTTCTTCCCACGGTACATCAGAATGTAATCAACGAACTTGGGGTTCGCTCTTCGACCACCAGACTGAATGCGTCCCGGGCAAATCTGCTCGCGGCGAATGCGGGAACCTTCAACAACGCCCCAGCCAGCCGAAGCCAAAGCAGGGTCGATCAATTCAGCTCGTGTTTCTGCCTCGTTCATTCCGTTTCACTGCCTAACTGTTGCTCCAACGACTGACGCACAAGACCTAGAATGTAAGGTAGATCATCCAAACTCGAAATCGACGCTTGGATATTTCCGTTAGGCCACCGGCCGAGGTTAGTGACGTCTCGGCAAATCTCCTTCGGGTCGTGAATTTCCGAAAAAGGCATGTTCAAGGTCAGTCTCAGCTTGGTCTTCTGCGGCACAATATCTACGAAATTTGTTTCCGCCTTGTATGCGACATAGTGCTTTAGGAATTCTTCTGCCACACATGGATCCAGGGCCAGCACTGCCTTTCTAAACCCGTCGTAAATCGCCCGCATTTTGGGGATCGCAAGATTCGGGTGGTCCGCAAGCGAGTACTGGGTTTTAGCCTCGGAAGCGGGGTCGTAAGATGCAAGCACGTCATCAGGAAGTTTGGGCGATGTCCAGACTTGCACAGCGATGTCTGCGAGCCGGTTTGCACGCTCGCTGATGGCATTTAGATTCCAGGTTTCGACAGAACCCAGTCCTTGATTCAGTTTGAGAGGACTTTGCTTTAGCCCTTTCTCGGGAGCGCTAGGCATATCTCGCTTCTCAAGAAATGGCCGGTCACTGTAATCAGAGTTGTAAGCGGTAAGCGTGAGATTGCCGAGGGTGTGCAAACGAGTCTGGTGAACACTCTTCCATTCGACACCGAGCGATTCACGCCAGGATTCCGGCAGGTTTTTGTTCTGCGGCATGATATGTTCGATCGTATATTCATCGACCAGAACTCTTTCTTTTCGACCGTGATTCTCCAGCCGACGCAGCCAGTAACTACGGCTGCGAAAATTGTAGAGATCACGTTTTGGCAATTCGCGATGAAACTCTTCATCGCCTGGAAACCGTCGATAGGAAGGAAGCCGGAGAAAGTGTGCTTTGATGCTCTCTAAGTATCGATCCTTCTTCACCGCCCTGCAGAACGTTGAAAATGTCTTGTTCATGGAGTTCGTTGGAATGTTGCAGACAGCTCGTCGAAAGACGTAAGACTCAGTCATTCTGACGATGGTCAACAACTCTGTTTTTCTCAGCAATCCACTGCTGTAATCGTTGTACAGTTCCAGCAAGAATGGATAGGCGACTTCGACTTTCAATTCCCTGAGGTCGCTGAAAGCACGTTTCAGTTCCGGATCTGGTTCGGCACCCAACGCCATCCGGCAGAACTGACTTGCTGATTCTCGAATGTCTTTGACAAGTGATTCAACTCCGGCAGCTTGAATCGTCGCCGTAAGTGAATGTACCTTGAACGCCTCATAGACATCCTTTAGTCGTGGAATGTCTCCCGTCTTCACCGTCAAGTAGTGCCGCATGAATCCATCAAAATAAGTCGTGTAGCCTTCTTGACCAAAACCCATCTCCATCGGACGCCAATACAGATTATACAGTCGTGACTGAAGCTCAGGCTCCAAGCCCATGAGAATGTAATTCCGAATCAGGTCCGCCTGGCTCAACTCCTTACCCGTTGAATTCATACTCTCAAAGATCAGCTGTGGATTGTCCTGATCTCGTTTCAAGGCAATGTCGACAACGACAAGTTTTGCCAATCCGCGGCAGACCGCTACAAGATCGCCGCTTCGCTCCTTCAGCAGCCGACCAAACGTTGTGTAATTCTCATGAACACGCAACGAGGTTTCTGACGGCAAATCATGGTCGCCAACAATCGCAGTCAACGTGTCTTTATCTGTCTGAGACAGAATCAATTTGAACTTGCGTTCACCTCTTTCCAATGGATTTGTCAGATAGTAACCGCGAAGCATCTCAGATGAGAAACCTTCAATTGGTTCCCCATCACCGACAGCCTTAGCTAAAGCAGCAATCAAAATCGTTGCGGTCGTCAGTCGTTGTTGTCCGTCAATGACCAACAATGGTGATTGGTGCGTCACTGTCCCAAGGCTCTCTTCGATATAGACTATCGAACCAACGAAGTGCACAGAGATGCCGTCGTTCTCACCGGCTCGAACGATGTCTTGCCACAGCTGTAGGCATTCCTTTTCAGTCCACGAATACGTTCGCTGATAGATCGGAATAACGAATTGCGGAGACTTTTTGATGAAGTCCAAGAGGCGTGCTTCAGTGGCTTTCATAATGTTCCAACAATCTTAATCGGACGCGACTGTGCTTTAGTGGTGAAAGGGTCCTGACGGAACGATGCTTGAGTTCGCCGAGGTCTTAGCCGGTGTTTTGATGTAGATGGTTTCAAATCGATTTCGGCAGAAAAATGGCAGTTCATGAACGGGAATTCCCGACGGATCCTTGAACCTCCGACAGCGCCCCGGCCGCCAAAACGGGATAGGTCAACTAAGCTGGTGACTCTACCCATCCATCGTCTGAGCATTCTACCAACTAAACAAGAGGTTCTGACACGACCTCATGGCCTTTAATTCGGGCTGCGAAACAAGGAATCCCTCTCTCTTTTGCAATCGCAATTAGCACCTTTTGTCGCTCGATGTACTTCGACAGTGCTTCACACTCGCGTTGAATGTGATGGTCATTCAACACGTCATCAAACGGACAACCAAAATGGAGCGCTATCACTTTTCCTATTGAGATTTCTTTCGGTTGCGCTCGCGATTCGCGATGCAGAAATCGGTATTCGTTTTCAATTTCCCAGCTTCTTAGTTTCGTGGTCAGAACGGCTCGTGTGGCTTCCTCGAGATGTTGGTCAAATTTGAGTTCAGCAACATTTGTTTCGTACTGTATCTTGTGAATCTGTCTCAGCCTGAACTCCTCTGAAGCATCCACTTCAATCGCAACCCCTTTGAATCCACCGGCGTAGTATCCCCACATCGTTGGCTTCTTGAAGCCGTAGATACCCGAAAAGCTGCAGAGAAGAAACTCATTCTTCCTGCTAAACACGCGGCGAAGTTGTTCCCTTGTGAAAGGCCCGGAGCCGAATCGGAAGATTCCTTCCATAGGATCGTTCAGATTCCACAGTTTGTTGCAGTAGAACATTCCCTTCTCCACGATTGGCTTCGTGTATTTGAAAGAGACGTCGTTTTCAAGAGATCGAAATTTAAACAGTCGTGTCATGAAATCTATCAGTCTTACGGGACAGAAATAAGTTGGTCGTCAGTGAGTTGGCCGGTGAAGGCTTTTTGAAGGAGCGATTGTTTGAGTTCGTCGAGGTTGGCCAGCTTTTGGGTGTAGATGGCTATGTATTGCTCGCCGGCCTCGTAAAGCGAATCAAGTGTCGGAACGATCCGACGCTGCTCCTCTATTGGCGGGATGATGTGCTCGAACGTTCGTTGCTTTGTAATTGGCACTTGGTTACGCGTGGATTGACGCATCACGGCTTTGTATTGAGCAGTGAAAGGGCGAGCGCGCATGTAATGCGAAAGGTACTCTGGCAAGATGTGTTGTTCGTCGCATCGGTAGTAGGTTAGCGATGTGCCGAGAATGATCTTGGGTTCGTCAGTGCGAAGAATTGTGACTGGCCCGACCGTCGCATTGTGGGCGAACAGGACATCCCGATCTTGAGCGATTCCCTTGCGTAGTTTCCCAGCTCTTTCCGGCGTCAAATACTTGGCCCGAGACATGTCAATCTCGCCGTTTCTCAAACAGTTCGCTGAGATGTAGGGAACGCCTTCGGAAACGAATTCCGCCTTTCGCGGGTAGTCGCCACCGTGATTGCCGTCGAGATGACTTGTGATCCATTCCTTGTCGAGCAAATCGAGAAGTGTGAACCGCTCCCAGCCGGGGCCTTGTTGGGTGAAGACGCGATTGAGATAGCTTTCAAACAGCTCGCGGGCAGACAAGAGATTCTTCTCGGCGTTTTCTTTCGCCTTGGCGATCGCCGAAAACGCCTCATCCAAGATCGACACGATCCGCTTTTGTTCGGCAACTTCGGGGAACGGAATGCTGAAAGATTTGATTTGCTCGGTACTCAGGTTGGGCTGTGCAGCACCAGCCGAAATCCGCAGATTCTCTTCGACTTTGGTCTCAAGAAAATACGCTAGGAATTGTTTGTCGAGATTTAATCTTGGGATGAACTTCCCAACTCGCTGGTTTAGCAGGAAAGTCGTTTGCGTGTCGTTGACGCCAATCTTTCCAGTCGTGCCGCCTGACATTGCGATCAACAAGGCCCCCGGCTCGACTTCGTATTGCGTCAGGTCTTTGTCATAGTCAGATCGGTCAATAAAAACGATCTTCCGTGTCTCGATCGTGCCATCCTGAATGTTGGATATGCGCAAAACTGGTTCGCCACTTGGTTGAAACGTCTTGCTCTTGAATGCGAATCCGTTTTGAAAATCGCAAACGTTGCCAAGTGCGACTTCCTCCCAACCCTTTTCGCTCATACCAAACCTCGGATCGTTTCCAGAACTTCGGCGGCCTCGGCGTCGAGCGACTCCATCTCCTCCAAAATGACTTCCGGCTCTCGCAGCACCGCCAGATCCTTTTGGTTCGGATTCTTCACCGACAAATCAAACGTCTCCGCGTCGATGTCAGCGACTTTCACCGACCACGAGTTCTCGCTATCCCCTTTCTTCTTTTGCAGATTCACAAACTCGGCGAGGTCGGCTTCGCTCAGCGGGTTGGTCTTGCCCAGATTGCGGTCGAGATTCAGTTGATAAAACCACACCTTCTTCGTCGGTTTGCCCTTCTCAAAAAACAGCACCACCGTTTTCACTCCGGCTCCCGTGAACGTGCCGCCGGGCAAGTCGAGGACGGTGTGCAGATTGCAGTTTTCCAGCAGCTCCTTTCGCAGACTCACCGACGCATTGTCGCTGTTGGACAGGAACGTGTTCTTGATGACGATGCCCGCCTGACCACCGGCCCTCAAGATTTTGATGAAGTGTTGAAGGAACAGAAACGCCGTCTCGCCCGTCTTGATCGGAAAGTTCTGTTGCACCTCGGCTCGCTCTTTGCCGCCGAACGGGGGATTGGCCATCACGATGTTGTAGCGGTCTTTCTCCTGTATGTCGGCGATGTTCTCAGACAGCGTGTTGGTGTGGACGATGTTGGGGGCTTCGATGCCGTGCAGGATCATGTTCATCGTGCCGATGATGTAGGCCAGCGATTTCTTTTCCTTGGCGTAAAAGGTGGACTTCTGCAGAGCTTCAGCGTCCTTCACGGACAAAGACTTTTTGCCGCTATTGGCTGGATCATTCAGATAGCCAAACGCCTCCACCAGGAAGCCACAGGAGCCCGCTGCACCGTCGTAGACTGTCTGGCCGAGTTCGGGGGCAAGAACGCGGACAATGGTGCGAATCAGCGGGCGTGGCGTGTAGTACTCGCCTCCGTTGCGGCCCGCGTTTCCCATGTTCTGAATCTTGGCTTCATATAGGTGCGACATCTCGTGCTTTTCAGCACTGGTCTGAAATCGCAGTTCGTCGACTCGGTTGATCACTTCTCGCAGGTTGTAGCCGGACTGAACACGGTTCTTCAGCTCTCCGAAGATCTCCCCGATCTTGTATTCGATGGTATTGGGGCCTTCGGCTGACTGTTTGAACCCGGCCAGATAGGGCCACAGCTTGCCGTTGACGAAGTCCAGCAGGTCGTCGCCAGTGAGTGCTTTATGATGATCCAGATCGCCGTCTGGCTTCTTAGGTGCCGCCCAGACGTCCCAGTTGAATTCGTCGGAGATGATGGGCTGGTAATCTTCGTCCATCAATTCGGCGGCCGACCTGCGGTCCCGTTCCAGATCGTGCAGATACTTCAGAAACAGCACCCACGAAGTCTGTTCCACATAGTCCAGTTCGCTGCCGCATCCAGCGTCTTTGTGCAGGATGTCGTCGATATTTTTGAACGTATTTTCGAACATGGAGGCCGGTGCAGAATGAGGATTAGTCCGTGAGCCGCGACTCTACTGCAACCAGTACGGTCTCGCAACGAATGGCAAATGGCTGAAGGAGTCAACCAAACGATCGGCGACTGACTGAAAGCAAAACACAATCCGCTATTTAGCTTTCGTGTGGCTCAGAATCGCCTGACAGGCCTTGAGTCGATCCGTGTGCTTTGGGTCCGCGGCGATGCCAGCGAGAACATCCAATGCAGATTCCGCATGCGTTAACGCCTTGATACGGATCGCTCGCTGCCGAGAGTTCAGGACTTCAGAAAATACGTCGCGGAACCTACCGTGTGCATTCATCTGATGCCAGAGCCACTTCTCGGAACGACCTGCCGCTTCGGCGGCCTGTTTCTGCGTCTTTCCGTCTAGTAACGCTTCCAGTGCCGCCAACTGCTGAACGGTCAATTCCGGGCCTTCGCTGTCCGCGAATAGGTCGTCAGTTCCTAGAAGTTCTGAAAAGTTCCGATTCTGCATTTGTATTCACTTCCGTGCAAAAAATATGGCAGCCCGAATTATACCTCTGCAACGCAGATTTCGTTAAATTACCCCTTCAGGTGCTTCAGAAACCGGCCAGTTTCTGCAGCTGAATGCTCTTCGGCCACTCCTGCATTGCTTGTTCCGCAATGGTGGCTGAAGAGCGGCCTGCTTAATGGGAACAAGCAGAATGACGGGTGCCCAAGATCCACTGGAAAGAATCGCAGCGATTGAACAACAGGCTGCCGAGAAGACTGATGTTCGGACAACTCGCGAATATGACATCGCATGTCTGGACGACATCGTTGACGACCATCCGCAACTAGGTGAGCCGACCGACGCCTCCCTTCCGACGAATTTCACGCTGGACAGTGTCTTGCGGAAGACTCTGCACTCCTCACCTCGGGCGGCGTCTGCACCTGCTCCACATGTCGTGGACGTCGACAATCGGAAGTCACTGAAGAGATTTGGGTATCGCAGTGTCGTGGCGATGGAGGGCAAAAGCGGGCAACCGGTTGGCAAGTACAAGCCTGTTACCACCAAACAGCATGGGGCCAACTGCGAGTTTGTGGCAAACCGCATGAGGCGTATCGGTGAATGGTGTGAAACACATGGCGTTGAGATTGATCGGGTACTGCTCACCGTAATCGATGGACTCTCTGGACAGATCTCAGCTCCCGAGAGCGCTGCCACCTCAGAGCCCCACAATGTGTCCATCTTTCTACATCGTTGGCGGCTGGTCGAACAGGTGAGGTCTGCAGGCCTTCCAGCAAAGCAGGCAATGGCAGAGCTGCGAAAAACCGATGCACGCTTTGACATCGGGTCTGTGTTCAGAAAGGTCAGGAACGAAATACTTAAAGCAGCTGACCTGATTGCCAAACCGTACAAAGGGCCGGCGACCCTTTCGAAGAGCACTTGGCTGGCCGTCAACAAGTATCGAGCCCGTGATTTCCAGCAGTCGTTCAAAAATTGGCAGCTCGATGAAGTGAAACGCTTGCTGCGGGACTACCAAGCATTGCCGTCCACTTGGTCAGAGCCAAAGCTATCCGAGACCGATTACCATTCTTTGCAGTCGCAACTTTGCTCAAGAGTCATTGTGCAGACAGGTGACGCTGGAACGTTTTCGATTTTTGAGTTCGAAGGTGCCTTCGACTGGAATGACCAAGATCTCGAACTTGTTGCCATTCAGCCTCGGTTCGTGAGGGCAGATGAGTCACCGGAATCTCTACTTCGGTCAATTGAAATCGAGTCAGATTGTCAGCCGCTTAAACCAAGAGAAGTTGCTCGGTATCGTGGCTGGCGACATACTCGAACAGGCCAAGAATACAACCTGTCAGAGTGGATTGAGCCGCTGTCATCAGCAGGCAATTCGACGGGGCAGAGTCTGCCTACGGAAGCCGCAGAGGGTAGCGAGGGTGCGCCACCAGACACGGAATCAGAGCTGAAATCCACAGACCCGGAAGCGAAAGACTTTCAGGACGCAGAAGAAAACTGGATCGATCGGCTATGGCTTGACGCCAACAACGTAGTCCCACAGCGTGCCAGTGATAGGTGCCGCAGTCGGTGGATTTCACGTGAGACCGCAGGCCGCGAAAGCGGACGAAAGAAGATCACAGTTTGGCACTACGGTGACGTCGTGAAAGTTGGAATGAAGGCAGGCCGGGGTGAATAACAATATCCGCGGACAAACTTGGGTTACGATTTTCCGCGAAAATAATTCGGCTGCATTAGACCGCAATTAATTGCGACGCATTACCACACGTTGAGAAACGTTTGTCCGGACAAACTAGACTTTGTCCACATGGACACAACGCCCATATCAATCCTCACGTCAGCAATGGTGCTGGCCATTGAGTGAGGACAGTTGATGAGTGAGCTACTGAGGCCGCGAGATGCGGCAAAACGACTCGCAGTGAGCGAGCGTACCCTATGGTCGCAGTCGGAACCACGGGGGCCGATCCCGGTAGTACGGATTGGGAAAGCGGTGCGGTACTCGCCCGAGGCGTTGGATGAATTCGTCCGTCGGCAAGCCGAAAGCGAGGTATCACGATGATTCGGACGTCTCCTGACTCCGTGCAGTCGGCACTGATAGCTGCATACCTGCAGGTGCTACTGCGACGGCCCGAGGCCACGATGGATGTGGTCCGCTCCGTCGTCACAATCCCGGACGGGTACGACCTACATCGCGTATCTGCGGTACCGAGCATGATGAGGGCCCGAGGCCTTATCCGACCGACAGCTGTGTGCCGATCCCGACGTGCCACAGCCAAGGCGGCCAAGAGTCACGCGTACACGCTGACTTGCGGTCGTGAGGTCGCAGAGAACTATCTCAGCTCCATGCGAGAGCAGCTAGGGCCGGCCTATGTCACCGTAACCGATGATGCGATGGAGATCGCCGATCCCCGGATCATCTCACGTATCCGCCGTCGGCCGAAACCAGACAGCCCAGGGCAGCTGCTGCTGCCGCTGAGCGACTGATCCGACTCATGAGGCTCGGCAGGTTGCCGCCTGCCTTGCCTCTTTTCTTACGAACATCCCTGCGACAGGAGTCTGTGCAATGAGTATACGAAAAGACTGGGACAGCGACGACGTTAAAGCTGCCGCCCGAGGCCACTGGCGAGAGATCCTTTCAACGCTGGCCGGAATCCCTGCTGAACAACTGGACGGCCAGCATCACCCCTGCCTGCTCTGCAATGGCAGCGACAGGTTCAACGCCTGCCGGAAATCCTTCGACCAAACCGGAACCTGTTTCTGCAATCAGTGTGACCTGTCCGGTGATGGCTGGCACGTTCTGCAAAAGGTGAGCGGCCTTACGTTTGCTGAGGCGGTCCAAGCGGTTGGCGAATTTCTGGTCTGTGATGCCCACTCTGCACCACGTGAGCCATCAGCGATTAAGCAACCGGCAAACCGAAAGCCATCAACGAAGTCGAAACCGGCTCCGGCCGGGATGAAGTTCCCCGACGCCAAAGCCGCGTTACTGCGGAGCATCCGAAGCAGACTGCCGGAGGGCGTCACTGTTCCCGATGAGCCGACACGCCGAGACGCCTACCACAAAGCCGATGGGGCTGTGGCCGGTTGCGTTTTTCGATGGGATCGATCCGACGGTGAAAAAGAAATCAGACCACTGTCGATGACGGTTTCGGGTTGGTCATTGAAAGCGATGCCGGAACCGAGGCCCCTGTGGAATCTGCCTGCCGTGTTGGAAGCCGATATCATTCACATCGCGGAAGGCGAGAAGGCCGCCGAAGCGATGCAATCCTTCGGGCTGGTCGCGACAACTTCCGCAGGAGGCAGAAACGCTGCAGCGAAAACTGATTGGTCCGTCCTCAGCGGGAAGCGTGTCACTATTTGCCGAGATCACGATGCACCCGGTGCAAAGTACCGCGACAAGGCTGCCGCTTTGATCTGTGAGCAGGCAAAAGACGCAGATATCCATGTTGCCGAATTGTCGGAATGCTGGCCTAAGATTCCATCTGGTGGCGATGCTGCCGACTGGTCTGAACAATTCGACAGTCAGCAGCCGGAATGGTTCCGTGAGCAGGTGGAGAGCATCACAAAGCCGGTCAATGTGGAACAAAGGACCCTGCCGAATTCGGGGAAAACGGATGCCGTTGAATGGCCGGACCTGATTCCCTTTGACGATCCCGATTTGCTGCGACTGGATCCGAGTGTACTCCCAAATGGGATTCGCAGCATGGTTGAGCAGGTCAGTCGACACACGGAAACACCGCCGGAGATGGCCACTGTGGTTGCTCTGGGAGCGATCGCAACGGCCACGATGCGAAAGTGGGATGTTGAGATCGAATCAGACTTTCGGCAACCGTTGAACGTTTATCTCTGTGCGGTCATGCCGCCGGGAAATCGGAAGTCTGCCGTGTTCCGTCGAATGTTTGAACCCGTCCACGAACATGAAAGGCTGATCCGCCAGAGTGCTGATGCGGAGTTCTTGCGGACAAGTGCGGACGCTGAAATCTGGGAAAAGCAATGTGCGGACCTTAAAACCAGAATCAGCAAGGCAGCTGGCGATGATGCGGTCGAGACGAGACGGGAGCTCGACCATCTGCTGTCTGATCCTCCCAAAGTGCTCAGCAAACCGCAACTGGTGTCTGATGACGTTACGCCTGAATCAGTCTGTTCGCTGCTGGCCGAAAACCATGAACGTATTGGGATTGCATCTGCAGAACCCGAGGTGTTCGACCTGATTCTGGGGCGGTATTCGAAAGGCCCGAATCTGGGGCTGTGGCTCAAAGGTCACGATGGAGACGGCCATACTGAGAACCGCCGAAATCGACCAGAACCGATTGTCTTAAATTCGCCACTGTTGTCGTTGACAATCATGGCGCAGCCCGAAGCGATTCAGTCAGCTGGTGGGCATCGTGTGATGCGGGGCCGCGGGATGCTGGACAGGTTTATGTATGCGTTTCCACCGTCACCAGTCGGCTCGCGTCAATGTGTCGGAGGTAAGGTTGACCCGGACGTTCAACAGGCTTACTGCGACCGCATCACAGGTCTGCTGAGCATCGACATTCCAGTGGATCAATATGGCAACCCGGCACCACGTTTGTTGACGTTGAGTCGAGAAGCTCATTCCCTATGGAAGGCTGAACAAATTCGAATTGAACGCCGCATGGCCGACAGTGAGCCACTGAGCATGATTGCCGGATGGGGCAGTAAGTTTGCCGCACAGGTGGCAAGGATCGCAGCAAACCTCCATCTGATGGAGCATGGTGGCAGGCAGTCTGTGATACCCGCAGAGCCCATGCAGCAGGCCATTCACATTGGCCGGTTTATTGAATCGCATACTCGTGCCGTATTTCAGGCGATGGGACACAACCCGGCAATTGTGACCGCTCAAAAAGTGGCTCGGCAAATTGTCAGCGAAGGAGTTACGGAAGTGTCCCGCCGGGACGTGATGCGAATCGATAGAACCATCAACGTCACTGATGCTCAGGCCGCCATTGACCTGATGGTGGAACACGGTTACCTGATCCCGCTTCAGCAGGAGAAGCGAAGGGGCAGACCATCAGACCGATACGCGGTGAATCCTGCGGTCTTCTGAACACAGAACACGGACAGAAAGGACAAAAAGCGGTGGTGAGCTCTGCCGGGATGAATATTGTCCTTTTTGTCCCCGTTCTAGTCGATAAGGTAGCCAGTCTGCGGGATAGGTGTGGACTAATTACCCATGCCGAAAATCGGTTTCGTCACCGGCTTCCCGCACTTATTTTTTCCCGACGAACTCACCACTGACGAAAGGTGACACCAATGGCTTCTCTCAGCCAAAACAAATCAACCGGAGGTCGCTACGTTCAATTTCGAGACATCGATGGTGGCCGTAGAACCGTTCGACTTGGCAAGTGTGACAAACGCACCGCCAGCGCGACGAAGACACAGATTGAGTTCCTGGTCTCCGCTAAACACCAAGGCGCAGCTGTGCCAATTCAAACCGCCGAATGGCTGGCGACGCTCGACATCCTTTTGGTGAAACGCCTCGCAGCCGTGGGATTAGTCGATCCACCAGCAGACCCAACTTCAGAACGGACTGAGGTAACGACTTCTCTGCAGCAATTGATCACGGCTTACGTTAAAAGAAGGACTGATGTTGCCGACTCGACTAGAACAAAGTGGCAGGGTTCAGAGTCGCATCTGCTGAAGTTCTTCGGCCAGGACAAAGATATTACGACGATCACCGCTGGTTGTGCCGATGACTTCGTCAGGAAGCTGCGGGCAACCGAGACGGCACGCGGCGGAAAAATGGCGGAAAGTACGGTTGCACGTCATACGAAATACGCTCGACAGCTATTCACCGATGCCCGCAAACGCCGGCTTCTTTCAGAGAATCCTTTCTCCGAGACGAAGGTGTCCGATCGCCCCAATGCGGAACGTGAGTTTTTTGTCTCACGGGAAATTACACAAAAATGCATCGACGCCGCACCGGACTGGCAATGGAGGCTGATCATCGCCTTGGCTCGTTTCGGCGGCCTTCGCTGCCCGTCCGAGGTACTTCTGCTACGTTTTGGTGACGTGCTTATCGATCAGAATCGTATCGTCATTCACAGCCCGAAGACTGCCAACAGCGGAAAGACCAGTCGTGTCATTCCGATGTTTCCGGAGCTCAAACCGTACCTGCAGGAAGCTTGGGACAACGCCACAGACAGTCAGGAGTTCCTAGTCACGCGCTACCGTCATCGGACGCAAAACCTCCGAACAACGTTCCAGAAGATCATAGCGCGGGCCGGCCTGACGACTTGGCCAAAACTGTTTCAAAATCTGCGAGCATCGCGGCAGACCGAACTGGAGGAAAGCTTCCCAACTCATGTGGTCTGCAAGTGGATGGGAAACAGTCCCAAGGTCGCACAGAAGCATTATCTGCAGACGACGGAGGAGCATTTCGAAGCAGCATGCAGCGCGCTGCAAAATGCGCTGCAGTTACCTGCGGTAAACCCCAGAAATGCTTCGCAACCCATCACGACGGCGCATGAAAAGAGCCGTGGAATCACTGAAAACCAGCGTATTCACGGCTCATCAATTAACCCGACCAGGACTTGAACCTGGAATAACAGAATCAAAATCTGTTGTGTTACCGATTACACTATCGGGTTAGCTGGGCGGGATTTTAGATGTGACCGTCGAAACCGGCAACCCTATTTCCCGCAGTCTTTCTTTTAGGGAGACGAACTTCTCCAATTAAGCAAGAATGATCGCTCCAAACTGACGCGATGCATCAGTCGTTGCGAAGTTTCATGCCCATTTCACCAAGCTTCAATCGAATTTCGTTTAACGAAGTGACTCCGAAGTTTCGACTGGCAAGCAGCTCATCCGGCGTTCGTGAAACCAAAGCTCCAATTGTTTGAATCGCCAAACGATTCATGCACTTGCGGGAACGAACAGACAGATTCAGATCCGCGATTGGGCGGTTCATCGAAGCCTGCTCTTCCGGAGACAGATTTTGATCCGTGAAGCTCTCTCGCGAATGAACCTTGTGGAGATTCAAACCAATTCGTAGCCCATGAGCTGACAGCAGTTCTCGGATTTCCAGCAAGCTGGTTTCCCCAAAGTTCTTTCCAGCCAACAATTCTTGTTCGCTGATTTCTGTCAGATCACCAAGCGTATTGATGTCCATCGCCGCAAGACAGTTGCGACTTCGAACCGACAGTTCAAAGTCAGTGACAGGTCGACCCAGCAGCTGCTTCATACGAGCTTCTTGGCGGGCCTCTTCTTCGTCGTAGTACATGTCCTGAGTCGCATCGATATCCTTCAGATACAACAACGCTTGCTCATGGTTTGGATCGAAGTCCAAAATTCGACGGAAACAAAATGCGGCCGACTTATAGCTTTCACGATCTTCGTACAGCAGACCCAGATTCAAAAGGGCACCGATAAAATACGGGGGACGTGACAAACTACGTTCGTAATAACGAATTGCCTCTTCGTCATTGCCACGAAGTGAGTTTTCGGCAGCGAGCCAAAACAAAGCTCGTGAGTGATGCGGATCCATATCGACCGCACGCTCGAAGTACTCGACGGCCGTCAAAGCGTCGCCTCGATCTGCCCAAATGCAACCCATCTGAAAGCTGTATTCGGCTCGACTGGCGGCAGCAGCCGCCACACTTCGCAACATCTGCTCGGCAAGATCAGTT
This sequence comes from Fuerstiella sp., assembly GCA_039974975.1. GTDB lineage: Bacteria > Planctomycetota > Planctomycetia > Planctomycetales > Planctomycetaceae > Fuerstiella. The sequence goes on from JBDWHY010000167.1 coordinate 28,063, forward strand.
CCGCCACCCGCTCGCAAGCAGCCAGCTTGTCGTAAAGTCGCATCGATTTGATCGTAGCCGTTTTTCCCAGCATCTTCGAATCGAGCGGCAGCTGCATCGTGTTGGCCTGCTGATGTCAACGCCTGAGCGTGGAAATACATCGCGATGCCGTCTGATGTCACTTGCTTCAACAAATTATCTGCGAGATGGTGATCCGCCAGCAGATAACAGGTGACTCCTGCTCGAGCCAACTGAGGCTGACTTGGGCTGCCTTCTGCGATCTTTTGATTTAGATCGGTCAGAGCTTGGCGCACATCTGTCGCTTGAGGCCCCATCAGAATGGTGCGAAGCGCCTCCACCTGATCCATGGAAAGAGCACTATTCAGGTTCAGCAATTCTTCGACGTTGATCTCATTCACTGCGGGCACTGACCTTTTCCTTCCGACAAACACGAACTCAATTCCATGCGGAGGCGCCTCGAAAGGCGGTCGCTGGAATTTCTTGAATCGGGCACTTTATCGCAATCCAACACTTGACACAAACCGGCTGTCAATTTTCGCAGAAATTCGAAAATCGTTTTCCACGACTCGCGTGAAACAATCGACTGAACGGCAAAAACCGCCTCTTTTGAACGCAAAGCTGTCGCTCAGCTGCTGGTAAATCACCGACGTGAACAACCAACGGCTGCTACACATGACCCCGCAGAATTCGGCCAACCTGCCCCCATTACGGGGCAGGTAGCTCGTAAAACATGCATTAGACAGCTGCCGGGGCGTTTTCACTTGGCTGTGAATTGCCCCATTCGCAAAACCTAGGCTTCCTCAGAAAGCGTCAACACTGCCGCGTCCCAGTCGGACATCAAGTGATCGACACCGATCAGTTCGGCAGTGTCGGTAACAGCTTCGGCTTTCTGCACCATCGCAGCCGGAGCACTGGGCGCCACCTGGTCTTGTGAAACAACCGTCGCTTCAACCATTTCCTCGGCCGGCAAATTCACTTCCACAGCTTCGACTGGTCGAGGCTGAGTGGCCCCAATCGGATCTACCAGAATGCGGAATTCAGTAAGCAGAGTGTCTGGAGTTAGCAGATCGACGGGACTTGCTTGATCGGTCGATACAACGGTGAATGTAACCGGACGGCTCCATGCCGAAAACTCGCCACGATCACTGACGGCTCGAACCCAAACTCGGAAGGTTCCAAATCCGATCTCATCAGGGATCGCAACCGAATTTGCCGTGACTTCAGTGTTGAAGTACACACGCTGGTTCTCACTGTTGGCGACCCAGACTTCATGACGAACGGCTTGATTCACACCAGTCCAAGAAACCACAGGAGGCTCAGTGGAAGTGGTGTTATCGAAAGGCGTGGTGATTCGAGGTGCACCCGCAATTTCAAAACGTTGAGGTTGAGACCATGGGGTCGCTGAACCATCTGCCGCGATTGCTCGAACCCAAACAACATGAATGCCGTCCTCGAGATCCATCGTCGGAGACGTTGAGGTGCCTTCGACAAACTGGTCTCTAAGAACAACAACAGCTGGCTGGCCGGTGTACTGCCTTGAAACCCAAACGTCATAGAACGATGCACCTTCAACACTGTCCCAACGAATTTCTGGAGTGCGATCAAACGTTGATCCCGTTGGAGCAAGTACCTGTGGAGTCGACAGAACAGTGAACCGCACTGACTCGCTCCAGAAACCAGTCACTCCGTCTGGAGCAATGGCTCGCACCCAAGCACGATAAGTTCCACCAGAAAGCCCAGCTGTGGCAGTCGCAAAGTTTGTCGTCTGCAAGTCCACTTCACGAACAACTTCAGACTCGCCCGTGGTTTCGTTGTTGATCCACAGGTCATAGCGATCGGTATCAACAACTGACGTCCAGTTGATGTCCGGGAAGGCTCCTGATGCAGCCGTCCCAGTATTCGAAGGACTTGTAATCACTGGGGCCGTTCGAATTCGAAAAGTTCGAGCCGTACTCCATGCAGCGGGCCGTTCCAGCGAATCGTAAGCTCTCACCCAGAACCGATAGATACCAACACCTAGTTCCTGAGTTGGAACAAACGATTCAAACCCATTCCCGTCTGGGTTAATGGCAGGAAGATCTTCCAAGCGGAACAGCTGCACAATACCTCGTGACACGTCATTCACCCAAAGGTCGTAACGAGTGGCTCCCGCAAGTGACTCCCAAGTCAATGCAGGAGTCGGATCCACAATGTCGAAAGCAGGTCCGCTTAAAATTGGCGGTTCATGATCAAGCACAGTGATCTGAACGGCACCGGCTTCATGGTTTGCAGCGACGGCCGAAATATTGACCACCTGGTCTCCGTCTAACTCACCGTCGTTCACTGCATCAACTTCAAAACTCACACTGCTTTCACCGACAGGAATTAAGACCGTCGCTGGAATAGACAACTCGGAATCATCGCTGTTGGTCAACGTGACAACAATTGGCTCTGTATGCCCGACTGAAGTGACACTCACGGTGATCGTCGTGGCCGCATCGCCCACATTTTCAGCGAAGGCATTTGGGCCATCAATCACCAAATTCACAGATTCGGCATCAGCAACGACCACATCAAGAGTCGTGCTGTTTACAACTGGAGCTCCTGTATTGGCGTCCGCTGCCGTAATCGTTACTGATTGATTGCCATCGACAAGATCATCGTCGACAACAATCGCTTGGAACGTTCTGCTGATTTCTCCAATCGGAATTGTGACTATCAGCGGCACACTTAATTCAGAAAGATCGCTGCTGGTCAGAGCAACATCAAGCGGCTGACTTAAGTCTTCCACATCCAGACGGGCAATTGTAAACAACGCCGTCCCATCAGCTTCAGAAAGCACTGCGTCAATGGTTGTTAGCCTTAAACGAGGCTCTTCATCAGTGACAGTAATCACTTCTGTCGTCACATCGCTATAACCTGGAGCCTGCAAAGAAATCGTGACCTGTTGATCACCATCAAACAAAGCATCATCGATGACATCGATCCCAAAGCTGACAGTCGCGTCACCATCTGGGAATGTGACAGATGACGAAACGGCGATTTCGGACATATCCGAGCTCGTCAGCGTAACTGTCAGAGGCCCATTCGTATCAACGCGAGTGATCGTTCCGGTAAGAGCACCGGCACCAGCATTTTCTTGGACCGAATTCCCGCTCAAAGCCACCGTCAGAAACTCGACGTCGAGCACATCGACAGAATCACCCACAAGCTGGAAACCCGCTTCATCACTTGAACTCGCAACAGTGATATCCACTGTTTGCGTGCCATCAACGATTTCATCGTCAAAGACATCCAGCGGCAAAGTGACTGACGCTTGGTTCGCTGGAATTGTGACGACAACAGGCACAGACGCTTCGTCTGAATTGGTGATGTCCAACGTGACCTGCATTTCAGCCAAACCGATCGTCATCAGTTCGATGGACCAATCCAGTAACACGCCGGCATCAGATGCACTGTCATCAATAATTTCGAGCGTCCAGACGCCAGAAGGATTCAGGCCATCAAAGTTTTCCAACGACTGTTCTGGGCTAAAGCTCCCCGTGAACGGAGCGGCTGCTTCTACAATGCGAACTCCTGATTCGTCGTCCAACGTCGTGTTCGTCAAATTGCTTTCGTTTGAACTGAGATCAGAAAACAGTTCCACTCGAGTCCCATCAGGTCCAATCAAGAACACGTCAAGGTCCGGAATGGAATCATGCTGCAACGACAGATTCACGTTCACATCTTGCAGAAACGAAACCTGATCAGTCACCGTGATCCGAGAAATCGTGACGTCGCGGTCAACAATCGGCACTGACGTAGAATTCGAATAAGTGTTGGTGGAAATGAATTCCAATGGGCCTTCCACGTCGGTGCGGAAGACAGTCACAGAATCTGGCACGACAACAGCCGTTTCTTCCACTTCTGTCGGAGCGATTTCCACGCCAATTTGTTCGGCATCTCTTACGATAACATCCGGCAGCCGCACGCCATCACCATCCAGCAAGACACCCTGCGAATATTCTGGTGATGTACCATCAACAAAGACGGCTTGATCCCCATCTCGAGCCGCATCATCGATGACTGGCACTTGAATGGTGACAGACTGCTGACCACGAGGAATCACGACCGAATCCGGTACTTGCAGTTCTGTCAGGTCTGAAGACGAAAGCCGCACAACAACGTCGCCAGTCGACTGTGACGAATGACGCCCAAAGCTAACGAAAGCGTTTGCACCAACGTCTTCAAGAGTTGTCACACCAGACAGATCTTGTTCGGCAACGGCAGTTTGAGACGTCTGAGCAACAACTCCTCCAGCATCACTGAACAGAATCTCACCACCGACATTGACATCGATATCAACGACCAAGCCAAGAGCCGTATCAAGAGTAGAAATCACATTTCCATCGAAATCAAAGTGAGTGATCAGGCCACCTGCTCCGCCGCCATAAACTCCAGAATCATCAGCCACAGAAATCGTATTCACAGTGGTGGCAAGCTCAATTCCTCGAACGCGTTGCAGCGTCACTGGGTCGTGAACAGAGACGCGATCTCCAGTTTCTTCAAGCCCATACAGCAGGCCATCAAACCCAACGGTGGAATCACGGAAGAATAGGCGGCGAGACGAAACGCCGGGGACGTCTGCAGCTGTAAACCCACCCGCGATGCTTGGAATCGTGAGGGGATCAATCAACGCCGTTGATGGATCGGTATCAACCAGCTGACCCGTTCTTCGGTCGAAGACATCAACCGACGTGTTCGATTGCTCTACCAAATACAGATCGTCGAAAGTCGTGTCACCAAAGGTAACGTCCCGAATATGAGCAAGATTGTCGTCAAAGAAGAACGGAGCTGTCGTCGTCCCTTGGACTAGTAAACTGTCAACAAAGATCCCATCGTCGGCTCGGAACTCGAAGATCTGTCGAGTCGTCCCACCCGCCTGAACCCCCAAAGCGGCAAGCAACCCGGTCCCCTGAATTCCAGTTAACACCGTCGACAAACTCAAGTTGTTGTCGCTCTCTGGGAAAATGATATTCCCCGTCACTCGCCGTGCTACGGGATCGTAGGCTTCAGTGAATGGAGGAGTGAAACCAAAAATAGGGAACTCTTCCGAAATGTAGATGAGCCCATCAAGATAGGCGATGGATTCTGGGCCATTGAACGTGGTATTGCTAAACAGGCCTGACAGTCCATGCTCTTCAAGAAGCTCTCCGGTGTTAGGGTCAATCTTGATCAATTCGGGATCAAACCCAGAACGACCTCGGTCGACAAGCACCCATAAGAACTCACCATCAAAAGCAAGCGAAAGAGCATCGTACTGGAAAGGAGTTCCCGGAATGAGAGGCAAGTCAATTAACTGAATCTGCTCGCCGGTGGATGGATTAAGCTCTCGAATCTGACCGCCGCCTGTAAATGGCAGACCGAAGAATCGAGACCCCAAAGTCCCCGCACCAAACCCTTCGACAATCGACAGAAATCCGTTGTCGGTAGCGATGTCAAAATCGTCGAGAGCAGCGTCGTAGAGCGGATCTGTCAAAAGCCCCAAGTCAACCCGCATCATCCCGTGAGTGTCACCATCGAATGCTTCAAGGTCTGTCAAAAAGACGAAGTTACCGACACTGCTCAGACCACCTGTGCTGGCGTCCGCCGAATCTGTCGACAGCCCAACAAATGGACCAACATGCTGCCATAACCCGGTGTTCGGATTGTAGACACTTAAAGCAACAGAAGTGCTACCGTTGAACACGACAACTCGACCATCTTCGAGCACTTCAACGTCATGGATCAATTCACCCACTGGCCGAACAGCGCCCGAATGCCAAGGCACCTGAATCGTTGCGACCTGAACGCCTTCGGAAGTGAATTCCAAAAGCTGTGAATTCGACGTGCTGACATAGTGATTTGGAGCCTCTGTATCAGTGTTACTTCGAGTCACCGTAACGTCTACAAACCCAGCATCTTCTGAAACAGAATTTGGATCGACTGTTACCGTGATTTCTTCATGATCACTCACCGTCACAAAGTCCGAACCATTCAGCGTCGCGATGGCCAAGTGAGCTGGGTCATTGCGATCAGGAAAAGCAGGATTCGGAATCAATGCCTGAATCTCAACCAGTTGATTTCCGTCAAGCAGCGTGTCATCGACAATCGTGATGTCAAAACTCACAGAGCTTTCGCTGGCTGGAATCACGACAGACTGAGGAACCGTCACTTCCGATTCATCTTGGCTCTGAAGCCAAACGGTAATTTCAGGCCCAAATAGCTCTCCAGCAGGTCGAGAAACCGTACCGACACCTGTTTGAACTCCATCAGTTTCAACAAACGTGTCTGGGGCGATTGCTACCGTCACGGGGTTCGAATCGACTCCTTGAAGCGTAACTGTGTACTCACCCAAGTTTCCGTATTCACCACGATTCGAAACGCGAATGAAATAGGTGCCGGCGGCAAGAGTTTCAGTGACCGATGCCGTGAGCGAATTCGGATCACCAGCTACGAATGGCTCATCAGAAAATGCAACAATGGCTCCCGTACCATCAATCAGTTGCAGAGTGGGATCTAAGTTCGACCCAGGGTTTGTCAGAGACGGGTTACCATCAATCAGGTTTAACCCTGAAACAGTAATCGTCGCTGTGGTCGCCAAAGTGTCAAAGCTCCAGAAATCCACATCATCATTTCGCTCAATCACACCCGTAACGATGTCGTCTCCGGTACGAATTGTGATCGGAGTAGCAAACCCTGGCAGATCTCGAACGTCATCAACTCGGAAATCAATATTTGCCGCTGCGTCAATCAATGCCAAGTCATCTTGCAACGTTCCCGAATCAACAGTGTTCGGAGCGTTCACCCAGATATCTCGCAGACTGTTTTCTGGCTGCCCCAAGATGGGACCGGTTTGAGCATTACCAGGATCGCGTCCCGACAATTGAGCCCCGCCCACGTCGTATTCAGCGTGATTATCTAAGCCCAGCATCTGAGCGAAGGCTGCCGAAGTACGCCATGCCGTATTCCGAGCATCATCCACATCGCCTGCTTCATAGACTTCAGGAAAAACGGCCGCAACATTCGGCACGGCTCCGTCACTGTAAGCCCCTGTCAACGAGAAGTAGTCTGGGCCAGCGATAATTGCACCATCACCGCCGATGGTCACTTGCAACGCAGAACCATCGTCAAGATTGGCTGGACGAACAGTGGTCACGTTGACATTGAAAGGACGGAAGTCTTCTGAAACCCGTGCCCAAATTTCTTCAATCTCGGCAAGTTCGGTCGCCGAGAAACTGGCGAAATTTCCGTCGGTGTCGTAACTCGACAGCGCAAAGTCTCCGCGGCCCGCGACTCTTGAATCAAGAAAGGGACTGTCAGAAGGAATCAATGCACCAGCGAACGCTAAATACAGGTCAACAGTGCCACTCGGGTTGCTATTGAAAGCCACTGGATTTGCAAACGACGGAATTGCTCCGACTCCACCCAGCGACAATGTGTACTCGCCCAAGTTCCCGTACTCTCCGTCACCACTGACTTCGACAAAGTAAGTACCAGATGGAAGGTTCACAGAAATCGTCGACGACAAGCCGGGGCCATCTTCTGTTGCAACAACGTTTCCACCCGCGTCACGGATCACCAAAAGTGGATCCAGATTCGACCCCGGAGTTATAGCGTTAAACGGGGCCGAACGTAGGTCTGTTGTCGTGACAGAAATCGTGGCAAAAGTTGCCGCCGTTGTGAATGAGAAAATATCAACATCCGAATTCTGCTCAATCACTGCGGTCACTGATTCAACGCCAGCACCAACTGTAATTCCTGTTGCAGCAAGAAGAGTACTGCCGTGATCGTCCGCTCGGTATTCAACGTTTGGATTTGAAACGATGACCGCAAGGTCGTCCTGAAGTGTCGTACCGTCGTTCCCCGGAGCCAAAACCCAAATGTCTCGCTGCGAGTTCGGGTTGGAGATAAGGTTGTCGTCTCCAATGATGCTGTCACCAAGAATCGGAGCAACATCGTTATCACCTTCAATCGCCACACCGGTGGTTTCACGATGAACCTGCAGCCCAAATGCGACTGCAACAGACTGACTCACACTGTTAGCAACGTTGTATTCAAAGTCTCCGCCCAAACCAGAATGGTTGCTGGAATGCGCAAAGACAGTCTGAGGAAGATCTGCCCGAGCAAAACTTTCTGAAATCGCCGAGTAGCGGCCGGGATTGGTGAGCCCAGAACCATCGCCACCAATGCTCACAAAAATATCTTCCGCATTGTCAAACCCAACCGGCAAGATGGTCGTGACATTGATATTAAAGGGACGGAAGTCTTCGGCCACTCGCTCATAAATTTCCCGAGCTCGATTGACTTCATCGCTAGAAAACCCGGCATTGCCATCGAGATCAAATTCCGGAACCACCAGATTTGCTGGCATGCCCTCGTGGCGACTTCGCCATTCCGCGCTGGTTTCGGTGTGACCATCAAAGTCCAGATAGATGGTGACAGGAGCACCCGGCAGGCTCGCCGCATCGAAAGGATTCGTCAGCAGCAAGCGAGGTTCCAGTGCTTCCGTCGAAACGGATGATGGCCCATCGCTTCGTCGAGAACGACGATCGGCAATGCGTGAACGGCGGAAAGAGGACAGCAGCGATTTCAAAACTGTCATAGTTTATTCCCGTATGCTGTGAACCTCACCCAAGAGCGATGAGAGCTCACTAACAAACTCGTTTAAGTAAAAACGCGAAGGGCTGAGTTAGAAAGCCAGCCGCCTCATCGAAACTGCCAACAGCAGCAGAAAATGAGGTGCGACTATCACACCGAGCCATGAATTCAGAATCCAGAATCTTTTCTTTGCGCCGTTTGCAAATCGTCCAAAACCATTCGGTTTTGCGATTGCTGCGGGCCATGTTGACCGAAATCAACAACTGAACAGCGCCACGAAGGAGTCTCGAAAAGACGCTATCAGCCGCCCAAACCAACACCAACGCTTGAAAAACAGCAAAAAACAAGCCCAATCGTGACCCAAGGGCTCAATTTACCTCACCCCTCATTTGTCGGCCATGCAACCTCGACGCCAACAGGCCGTCGGGATTTCACCCTGAGGATATCGATCAGCAAAATAAACACTGACGGTTGTAGCACCTAGCAGATCAGACAGAACTGCCAAATTCGCCGCCGAAATTGGATTATGAGGACTGGCCTGTTGGCCTGAATCTGGCTCAAGCCGCGACACAGACAAAAATGAGGACCTTCTGTCGCAATAAGCCGCAGGCCACCAATCGGCCTCAACTGCACCCAAGAGCCACCAAAAGCCGTTGACCCAACCAGCAACAGCGAAGCACGACGACTGCTGCAGCATTGGGCAGCTGCCAAATATCAACCTTCAGGCCAGGCACGCCCAAGCCTCCCGTGCGCACAGAAAAGCCTTCGAACTGACTGACTGAACGAAGGCTTTTTACTGAGTTATCTTGGTATGCGAACGGCATAGCCAGCGGGCGAACACCTTTTGACATGATGAATCACGCCAAAGCAGGAACCGACCGCCTCACGCAGACCTACTCTTCAAACTTATCGACATCAACAACCAATGCGGGAACTTGGGCTTTGCCGGCTTTGACAGTAACCTCAAACTTGCGTTCAACCCATCCGCAGCGTTCATGCCAAACGCGAAATTCGTGTTCGCCAACTGGCAAGTTTTTGATTGTAAATTCGCCCTTTTCATTAGTCACAGCTGCATAGGGATGCTCAACAACCAACCAGTAAGCCACCATTTTAGAGTGAAGGTCACAATTCACCTTGACGGGCACGCGTTCTTTTACATCTGTTGGAATTTCCTCCCCTTGACCCTTAGGAGTATTTGCTCCAACAAGAATATTTTCTTGCAGGACAACACCAGAAGTTCGTGTGTTGTGAGCAATCGGATCCGAATTCAAAACCTCAACCGTTTGACCGGCACGCACGATCATGGCGTGAGGCTTAAAGACGCAGTTTTCTTGATCGAAATACACAGTGGCTTTGGGATCAAAATCAGCGTCGTTGATTTTGTCTGGCGTCTTGTACAGATAGACAAAGCAGTTCGCGACACCTTTAGTGTCTTTGTCGATCAGTAAGCCGTTATCGTAAACATCCGTCGCAGAACAGACTTCGGGATCCTTGGCCGATTTGCCTTCTGCAAACCGAAGAACGGCCTCTGGAAGATCACCCTTCACGATCACCTTGCCCGAAATTGTGCCCCACTGGGCAGAGGCTGTTGAAACCGCAAACACGGAAACCAGCAAAGTTAACATACATTTCTTCATCGAAATTCCTTCTATTGTCATCAAACAGAGATGGGCTGCTCTCAAACCGTGGTCAAACTGACATACCTACGCAGTTTCACTCCTAAACTGAGGAAGTTCAGGCGGTTGAGGGGGATGGATACAAACCTTGGGCCGCTTACTGCAAGGCCGGGTGGCCTCCAAATGATATCGCTGAAGGGCAGGAAAGTCGACAAATAGCATCTAGGAATCCGAAAACCGACCGGCCTCAAAATGTGCTCTTCCAACACATTTTTCATCATTTTCACCGCGCGAATTGCATCCCTCAGCCACGACTGACACACTTGTCTGCTTCCAACTTGGTGATTGGGGCCGAACACACCAGCATCAGACTTCGTGAGATCGGCACATGCTGTCCCGTTTGGCTACGTATACATTACTCGGAATTGAAGCTCGGCCTGTCGAAGTTGAAGTCGACATTTCGCCCGGATCTTTGCCCAAGACAATTCTGGTCGGCCTCGCCGAAGCAGCCGTCAAAGAAAGCACTCACCGAATTGAAAGAGCTTTGGTGAACAGCGGCTATGGTCGCCCAATGGACCGAGTGGTCATCAATCTTTCTCCGGCCGATCTCCCCAAAGAAGCGGCCGCACTCGACCTTCCCATCGCCTTGGGCCTGCTGATTTCAGACGACCAAATTGCCCCTCGCGATGACATCCGTCCGGTTTTCGTTGGAGAATTGGCCTTAGACGGAACTCTTCGCCCCGTTCGAGGCGCGCTTTCAATGGCCATTGCCGCCCGAGATTCAGGAAAAACACAAATCGTTGTGCCAGCCGATAACGCGGCCGAATCGGCGGTCGTTGAAGGAATCGATGTTATTTCCGTGGGCAACCTGACAGAAGCCGTTGGTTTTTTAACCGGCGAACTGCCACTGGACGCGTTTCCATTCAGCTGGGACTCGGCTCGCAATGACTTCGGCAGTTACGAAGTCGACTACGTGGACGTCAAAGGACAAGAAACGGCCAAACGAGCCCTCACCGTGGCCGCTGCCGGAAGACATCACATTTTGATGATCGGCAGTCCGGGGACAGGAAAAACGCTGCTTTCTCAAAGACTGGGGACCATATTGCCCGAACTCGAACCAGAAGAAAGCCTCGAAACAACTCAAATTTACAGCGCCGTTGGCCGCCTTGAACCAGGGCAGCCACTGCTACTCACTCGCCCGTTTCGGTCACCTCATCATACAATTTCAGAAGCGGGACTCGTAGGCGGGGGCAGTCGACCTCAACCGGGAGAAATCAGCCTTTCCCACCACGGAATCCTGTTTCTGGACGAGCTACCAGAATTCAACCGACGAACTTTGGAAGTCATGCGGCAGCCTTTAGAGGATCAGTGTGTGACAATTTCCAGAGCAACCGGCAGCGTCACATTTCCGGCAAATTTGATGCTGGTGGCTGCCATGAATCCGTGCCCGTGCGGCTTTCGAGGCGATCCGAAGCGGCAATGCAGTTGCAACCCCGCGCAAATTGAACGCTATTTATCTCGCATTAGTGGCCCGCTTTTAGATCGCATCGATATTCATATTGAGGTGCCTCCGGTTCCGTTTAAGGAACTTTCCAATGCAAAAGATGGCACCACAAGCCAGCAAATGCACGCTTCAGTCATCGTCGCCCGCAAACGCCAAGCCATTCGATTTATGAATCAGAAGACTCGAGTGAACGGAAAAATGAAGCCACCAGAAATTCGCCTGTATTGCAAATTAGCCGCCGATGCGGCTGACCTTTTGGAAGTCGCAATGGAAGAAATGGGACTTTCTGCACGAGCTCACGACAAGATTTTAAGGATCAGCCGAACGATCGCAGATCTTGATGATGCCGATGACATTCAGGTCCATCATTTGACGGAAGCCATCAATTACAGGACCTTGGACCGAAATTACTGGCAACAATGATGCCCCTGTTTTCTGGAAACACTCACGAAACCGAATCCCAAGAGTCGAGATTGCAGGGGCCACAGTCAAAACATCGAATTGACTTCAAACCAACTAGCGATATGCTACGCGGCTTCGAAAATATTCCTGACCGAGTCAGACATTGAAAGTTAGATCCCGATGGGACGTGTTGAAAGAGATCGCGAGATTGCTCGCCGACGTAAACGCCGAGTTCAGCTGAAGAAACTTCGTACCAAGTACGCAGCAGCAACTTCAGAAGCTGAAAAAGTGGAATTGCTTGCTAAGGCTCGACGAATGAGCCCATTCATTGAACTGGAACCTGCTGCAGAAGCCAGCTAGTTTCGGCCTGAATGATCCAATGCATGTGATGCGAAACAGCAATCACATTCGCTGGAGATCGCAGCAACAGAAAAATGACGAGTGTTCGAATGACCACTCGTCATTTCCGTTGCGCCGATTTCTAAACACGATTGATCGCTGAAGAATCGAATTCGCGAAATGCGACTCCGACCCAGCACGCCCTGATTCTCACCGACACTCAGATGGCTTTGACACTCTCGGAATACGCGAAGTCTCTCGATGATCGAAAACTGATCTGGCCCCAAGTGCCTGCGCCAGTGCCGCTGAAAAGCCGCCCATCATTCAAAAAGCTTCCGAATATCCGAGTCATCTTCTGGGATATTTATGGCACGCTGCTGAGAACACCGGACCCGACTTTCACGCTGTTTCCAGAGCCCGAAGTTCGATTGCAGGTCGCGCTCGACAAGACGATTCACGAATTCAACATGTGGAACCACATGTATCGAAAGCCGGGCCCGCCTTGGCAATCGATGATCCATCAGTATCGAGACTACATCGATCGAGCCAACATGGTGGCCCCCAAACATCGAGGTGACTTTACCGAAGTGAATTTGGTGGGCATCTGGCGAGCAATCATCAATCGATTGTTCGACAAAGAATACGCCTGGGATTCTGACACCCTCGGCAACGTGGCTGAACTAAGCGAAAAAGTGGCCTACTTTTTCCACTCATGTTTACAAGGCCTCGAAGGTCGCACAGATGCCGGATTCCTGATGAATCAACTGCGAGAAGCGGGCATTCAACAAGCCGCCTTAGCAGACGGCCAGCAGTTCACTCTGCTTCAAGTTGCTCGAAAGACGCTGACGGTCGATTACCCGCCCTTAAACGCTCTGCTGTCGCCACCTTTGAACACCCTTTCCTATCAATACGGCATTCGCAAACCCTCAAATTCACTGTTCGAAATCGCTGTCGAAAAGCTGGATGACGCCGGAATTCCGCCCGAGCAAGCTTTGCATGTCAGCAGCCGCCTGACAGACAGCTTGGTCCCTGCAAAGGCAGTTGGCATGAAAACCGCACTGCTGGCGGTTGAAAAAACGGGGCTTGAAGCGGCCGCTCAATTCATCAAAGATCCTGAAACACGCCCCGACCGACTTCTCACGGACCTGTCGCAGATCACCGAAGTCATTCTGGGCGAATGATCGATCAGCATGGCAGATTTCAGCAGCCAGTTCCGTTATCCGCCCAGAATCTCAAAGCAGAACCACTGAACGATTATGAATTCAGATGCGGCCATTAATTTTTCGGCTCGAATCTGACCTGAGAGTGGGCCCACATTTTCACGAACAGTTTCACGAAATCAAAAAACCGGCCAATTCCGAACAGCAAAAAATTCATCACTGAAATCGATACCAGCGAGTCGCCACTGCGTCACTAGACGTGTTTTTCGTGCGACCTTCCTGTAGCTTTCACCATTCCAATCTGACTTTCCTTGCCGACACATCTTTGAACGATGTCGCCTGGCACAGCCAAGAACCAGCACGATGCCTTCGGAACCAATCCTCGACTTGAGCCAAATGGATTTCAGTAAGCCAATCTTCGATCAGGAAGATATTCGCCGAGTCAATCCCCAGCGTCACGAAATGGAACAGCTCACCGCGATCGTACACGTAGACCAAGAGAATGATCGAATCGTTGGCTACAAGACGATCACAGAGACCGAGTTCTGGGCCGCCGGCCATATGCCCGGCTTCCCTCTGATGCCCGGAGTCGTTCAGTGCGAAGCGGCCGCCCAACTGGGAGGCTTTTATGCTCGAAAGTTCGACCTAATCGGCGGCGATTACTTGGGCTTTGGCGGCATGGACAAAGTCAGATTTCGCAAGCCCATTTTTCCTGGTTGCCGCTTGGATCTTGTCGCAGAAGTGAGCCGAGTTCGAGCACGTAAGCTGGCTCAGTTTCGCTTCCAAGGATTTGTAGATGGGCAACTTCGCTTTGAAGGCGAAATGCTCGGCGTGACCGTAAACCGAGACCACGACCTGACACCCTAACCAGCAAGATTGACCGGCACCCCTCGCAACCAGACTCACCGAAAGTCGGGACCTTGGGATCTTATCTTCGGCTCGAGCCCCGTCGCAGGCAAATCGGGCAGTGACGCTGGCAGCACCAAACACTGAAATTTGCCTTTCGCAGATTTCAGTTTCCATCGCGTTGAACTGACTTGCCTGATCGGCCATCCTGCAAACATGCAAACTGCTCCTATCAAATCGATGAAGCCCTACTTTCAGGTAATCGAAGACCTTGAAGGCGGCTTAGACTGGCCCAACTTCTTCCAGAACGACAACCCTGTCGAACTGGACATTGGCTGCGGGCGTGGACTGTTTACATTCACGGCCGCATGTGCGAACGCTGACGTGAACTACGTCGGTTTCGAGATCGACTATCGGGAAGGCCGGCGCGCGGCGAGTCGAATTCAAAAGCGTGAAATGCCAAATGCTCGCATCATTGGCGGAGATGGCAATATCTTGCTGCAGAAGCTGATCAAGCCAAGCTCCGTTCAGGCAGCTCATGTGTATTTCCCTGACCCATGGTGGAAAAAGAAACATCAAAAACGTCGCATCTGGAACCAGACTTTCGTCGATTCACTCGCGCGAGTCCTTAAGCCCGGTGGCTATGTGCACGGCTGGACAGACGTCGCAGAATATTGGGAAGTCATTCAACCTCTGATGGACAATCAGCAACAGTTTGCAATCTGCGAACCACCCAACTTGAATGACCCAGACCATGACATGGATTATCAAACCAGCTTCGATCGCAAAAAACGAAAACTAGGCTTGCCAATCTATCGAGGTCTGTGGCAGCTGGCACCGACAAACTAGCATCAAGAATGCTCAGACAGCGGGTCTCCGCAAGACGACATTGACCGATCGCAAACTGTCGATCTGATAAAGCGCCGACCAGACAAAGCGCCCCACAATGCGCCAGCGACCAGCTCTCTACTTCTTGCGACGCTGCTTCACTTGAAAAGTGTCGCCACGATCTGCTGGCATAGATTGATGCCAACCAATCACAGCGAAGATCAGTTTCGATACGACATCGGAATTTTGCTGCGCCACATTCTTTGACTCGGAAGGGTCAGCCTGCAGATCGTACAGTTCAGCGTTGCTGCCATCGTACTCACACAACAGCTTCCATTGGCCTGATCTCACCGCCAGATCAGGCAGATCTTCGACTCCATAAAATGAATCTCGATCTGGTGGTCGACGAAAGAAGATCGGAGCCTTCCGAGAACCTCCATCACCGAGCAACGTATCGACCAATGATTCACCATCGAAGCTGACACCCTTTGGGTAAGGCGTACCAGTGATCTTTAAAATCGTGGGAACCAAGTCGATTGCTGAAAACACGGACGTTCGATCAACATGGTTTTTCTTGCGGATAACACCTGGCCCCCACGCAATCAGTGGCGACCGAATTCCCCCCTCATACAAATGAGTCTTGTAGCCGCGAAATGGCCCAGCTTCACCAGCCCCTTCCGCCGGACCATTGTCAGAACAAACTAAGACCAACGTGTTTTTGTTCAATCGATCATCATTGCGAATGCGATCGAACAATCGCCCAAGCTGAGCATCCATGGATTCCAACACAGACAGATAAAGACGACGCTTCGATCCGTCTCCCCAAGTTTCTACGGGTGGCCAAAACGGAGAATGCACATCGTCGGGCCACAGGTTGATATAGAACGGCTGCTTTGCCGCGACCGCTTGATCGATGAAGGGGAGTGCAGCGTCAATAAACCCGGTGGTGATTTCCGAACGCAGCATCCAACGATATCCAGCTCCAAGTCGCTCGGCATCTTCCCAAATTTTTTCAGGCTCCACCTGCCCGGGCTTCAAAGTTAAGGGAAGGAGCTTGGGGCCCATCCCTTCAAAGTTGGTCAATGATTTATCAAAACCATAAGCCGAAATCGGCGGCGCTTCCGATACGTCTCGCTGCCCGCCCATGTGCCACTTGCCAAAGTGCCCAGTGGCGTATCCTGCCTGCTGCAAAGACCGAGCCAACATTGGGGCTTCAGGGTCTAGCCATTGAGCCATCCCGCGTTGCTGATTGGATTTGCGATGATTCAGATACGAAGTGATCTTCCAACGCTGAGGATATTGTCCCGTAGAAATCGCCGTTCGAGAAGGTGAACAAATGGGTGAGTTCACATAGAACTGCTCGAACCGCACACCTTCCTTTGCCAAGCGATCGATGTTTGGAGTCTGAGCGTCGTCGTTACCAAAACACGAAAAATCGGCCCAGCCCATGTCGTCAATGAAGACAAGAACAATGTTGGGTTGGTCTGCCGCAGCCGCAGCCTCACCATCAGGCAAAAGAATCAAACTGGCACAGCAGACAATCAAACAGCGGGCGATGAATTTCATTGAAAGCTCCCGGACGGATTAGATCCAAACAATTCTGACACGTGCTGAAGCAGCAAAGTGTAGCGACCAAGCATCTTGAACCAACCAGCCAAAGCACTTCGAAATCTGTACCGCGCGTTGCGGCCTCATTCCTTCACGATCGCAAACGCCTTCGTCTGCTTGCGCGGCAAAGAAATCACAAGATTGGTTTGGGAACGCAGACACACATTGCGGCGTCAGCTCATGACAGCAGAATCAATGACGTTGCAAAAAGCCAACAACACTCACAGATACCCGCGGTGGTTTTCATGAAGGTTGGTCTTTGCGTTGGCCGAACAACTGACGGAATATGTTTCTTTTAACACACGCAGGTCGTCCTGCTGCACTTCTTGAAATCGAATCCACCGAACACCGCTGCTTAGCGACCTAGCCTATCAAACCCCTTCATGAGAGCATCCTGCTGGAGTTACGCACCAGCAGTTGCTCAAATCCCATCGATTGGCTGTGCCATGCATCAACAACTCCGAATCCTGCTTCTGGAAGACGATGAATCCTTCGCAGTCTTGATCAGTCGAGTTCTCAAGAAACTCAGTCGTAAACATGATATCAAGCATGTGGTTCGGCTTGGAGATGCCATTCAAGAACTGGACAACTGCGCCTTCGACATCGTGTTGACCGACCTCACCCTTCCTGATGCTGTTCGCCTAGAAGCCGTTGAAAAGCTTCGAGAACATTCTCCGAATGTCCCCTTGATCGTACTGACGATGATGGAATCATCCGACCTGATTTCCTCGGCCGTTCAAGTGGGAGCTCAAGACTTCATCATAAAAGACACGGTGACTCCGCCACTTCTAGAACGAGCAATCCACAACGCCGTTGAACGGCAGAAGATGATCGCAGAAAAGGGGCAGCTGATTGCAACCCTGCAAAAACAGCAGGAAACATTGAATCGAAAGAATGCCAAGCTCAGGCAGCTTGTCAAAACAACTCATCGCTTCGCAGACAACGTTTCTCATGAATTTCGCACACCACTCACCGTCATTCGTGAATACGCGGCATTGGTACGTGAAGGATTGCTCGGAGAAGTAAACGAGCAGCAATCAGAATTCATGGACGTCATCGTTTATCGAGTCGACGATTTAAATCGCATGGTTGACGACATGCTTGATTCTAGCAAGCTTGAAGCGGGCATCATGGGCACGCATCGACAACCAACTCACCCACTCCAAATTGTGAAAGCCCCTCTCACCGGCCTACAACTAAAGGCTCAGGTTCGAAGAGTCGAGCTCAGCTACGATGTCCCAGAGGATCTGCCACTGGCTTGCTGCGACGTCGAAAAAGCGGGGCGAGTCATCACAAATTTGGCGGCGAACGCAATCAAGTTCACCGACGACGGAGCAGGGCGAGTTCATATTTCAGCCACTCATCTTGTCGAAGATGGCGACATCGAATTTGGCGTCACAGATAATGGCCCAGGAATCAACCCCGGCGATCTTCAACGCATGTTCGAACGCTTTCAACAGCTAGGAACAAGCACACAGTCCAGCACGAAGGGCTTTGGCTTAGGGTTAAATATCGCTCGCGAACTGGTGGACTTAAACTACGGTCAAATGCGAGTGGAAAGCCAGATTGGCGAAGGCACAACCTTCTTCTTCACCGTCCCTGTCGACAACTGGCCGGAAATCATTCGACGCCATTGCAGAAGATTGACAGCAATGTCCAACCGCAGCACGATCGTGGTTGTGAGCGTGCAAGCGGAACAAGAGATCACCGAAGCAGGACTGCGAGACATGGAAGCATTCTGGCGTTTTACTCAGCGACAAACGGACATTACTCGTCGAACCAGCGAACGACAATGGAAGCTCTTGGTTGCCTGCTGCCCCGACGAACTTCCTCAAGTCATCGACCGCTTTCAGTCTGAACATGCTGAAGTGAGCCGGAGTCGACCCCGCCCACTACCGAACCTGACTTTTGAAAACCTCGGGTGCTTCGAAACCACAGAGATCGACCAGGTCTTAGCTGTCGCTAGCGAAACTCGCCAAGGCTTAGAACTCACAACCGCCTGAACTCATCAATGCAAGCTCTTCGACATCCCTCGACGAATAGTGCATGATCACCAACATTCGATCTCGACCGCGTTCAGCCCTGTGTTCATTCTTAAATAAAACCTACCGTCGAATCCTCTCTTCAAGCAGATTCATCTTGCCGACAACACGACGCACATTCTTAAAAACGGTGGCTGCCACGGCAGCAGGCTCTGGAACCACAACATCTGCGGCGCCCTTTGGATTCGTGCGCCAAAAACGTACTCTGCGAGTCCTAGGGACTCACGTGACGTTGCAAGAACCTTTGCGCCAACAGGCCCAAAGGGACTTGGGAATCGACATTCAATTCGAGCCCGGCGGCAGCGCTCAAATTTTGCATCAGGCGTCAACTCGACCCAAAAGCTTTGATCTCTACGAGCAATGGTCAAATAGCATCAAGGTGCTGTGGCAAGCCGGATCGATTCAAGCCATTGATATCAAGCGATTAGATTACTGGAACGAAATCAACGATCTTACGCTGACCGGGAAGCTGACTCCGGAAGCAAACATCGGTGCCGGAGACGCTCCGAACAAGTTGCTCTACGTTCAAAAGAATGGCGAGATTGGATCGAACCCTACCGGAAAAATCAGCTTCCTGCCCTATGTTCACAACGTTGATTCCTTCGGATACGACGCTGACGTGGTCGGAAAAGGAATCCCTTACGAAACGGAAAGCTGGAGCTGGCTTCTCGATGATCGTTGGAAGGGCCGCGTGGCTCTGGTGAACGAGCCTACCATTGGGTTGTTTGATGCGGCCTTAGCAATTCAGGCGAGTGGGCGAGCCAGTTTCGAAGACATCGGCGACCTCACAACGCAGGAGCTGGACAAACTCTTCAGAATCTTAGTCGAACTACGAAAAGCGGGCCACTTTCGAGGCGTTTGGAACAGCGTCCCAAACTCTGTGGATCTCATGGAACGCGGCGAGGCGGTGATTGAAAGCATGTTTTCACCAGCCGTGTTTGCCCTGAAGGCAAAAGGAACCAACTGCATCTACGCATCACCCAAAGAAGGGTATCGAGCATGGCACGGCGTAATGTGCATGTCATCGGCAACCGAAGGTGCAAATCAAGAGGCTGCTTACGAATACATGAATTGGTGGCTGTCTGGGTGGCCGGGGGCGTTCATCGCAAAACAGGGCTACTACATTTCTAACCCGCAACGCTCTCGTAAGTCTCTGTCGGATGCGGAATGGGACTACTGGTATGATGGACAAGCGGCCAAACAAGACCTGCTCGGAACCGACGGACAAGTCGTTGTGAAACAAGGGGAAATTCGCGACGGTGGATCATACACGAAAAGGTTCAGCCGAATCGCTGTCTGGAACACTGTGATGAACAACTACGAGTACTCGCTTCCCGGTTGGAACGAATTTCTGTCCGCTGGCTAATCTTGGGTTTTCTGTTTCTGCCCAGCCAGGCCGGCTCCTTCAGATCGAAACGTATCGTGAAATCTCTCCGCTCAAACATCTACACTGGCTTCGCCATCATCGTCGCCTTGCTCATTGGAGTTGGGCTGATCGGCTACCTTGGCTCAAAACAGTTGAGCGATTCGTCAGCAGCGATGAGGAAAGTTTCAAGTACCGACGCAGCCATTGCAAAAATCAATCGCGACGTCACCGAACTGCAACTCCGCGTAGCTCGCTACA
Organism: Fuerstiella sp.; assembly: GCA_039974975.1. Taxonomy (GTDB): domain Bacteria; phylum Planctomycetota; class Planctomycetia; order Planctomycetales; family Planctomycetaceae; genus Fuerstiella. Next base: position 48,630 of record JBDWHY010000167.1, read on the forward strand.
TGGCAACGGGCCACCGTTCTTTGCAGAGCGATATCATTGCGCTGAACGATCACCTGATTGATCAAATCAATCAGCAAGTCGAAGCCCAAGTTGCCCCAGAAATGCAAGACCTATTTTTGCGAATGTCCGTGCGACTTCCGGCATACCGAAGTCATTTTAATTCCGTCATCGAAGAGCGACGTTTAAGAGCAGATCTTGTTCAGCAACAATTGCCCAACCAGTCGCAAGTTGTCCATGAGCGACTCAACAAATTGCAGCAAAGTCTCCCCGTCAAGGCACTAAGACAGGCAAACGAAGCGGCAATTCTACTTTGCAAAAGTCGCTTTCTAGAGGCCGAACGATTACTGCTCAGATACTACATTGCAGCCAGCGTTCCTCTGGTGACCGACGCGTCAAAACAAATCGAACTCGCAATCGAATCGTTGACACCACTTAAGTCGGAAGGCGAAGCAGAGCCCATTCGACAACAACTGATTCGTGAACTGAAAAAGTACAAACGCCTTGGTATCCGAGCCGTTCAAGCGACACGTAGTTATCTGTATTTGGTAAACGTGGTCATGGCAGGAGAAGCGTCTGAAGTGACGTATTTTTCAACGAGGTTGCGATCTGTATCTGAATCACAACGCAATCAGATCGCAGATAAAATAGCTGTCACCACGACAAATATTCGGCGAGCCACTGGGATTGGAATCTGCATTGCCGTCGCGCTCGGTGTGCTAATCGCCAGCCGCTTAGGAACACTGATTCTGCGACCCGTCACGGCTCTTAAAGAAACGTTCCGGCAATTGGCAGCGGGAAGAACCGTGTTGACCATCCCAGAATCGGAACGCAAAGACGAAATTGGAGAAATGGCATTGGCCGCGGAAGTCTTTCGTCAACGAAATGTTGAACAGCGAGCACTTCTGGAGAAAGCAGAATCTCTGGCGATCGAATTAGCATCAAAAGCCACTGAACTTGAATCATCCAATGCAGAACTGGATAGCTTCGCCTACGTTGCGTCGCACGACTTGAAGTCTCCTCTTCGTGGCATCAGGCAGTTGGCTGCATGGATCCAAGAAGACGCCGGTCACCTGTTGCCAGAAGAATCTATGCAGCACTTTCAGGCGATGCAATCTCGAGTGCAACGGATGGAAACCTTGCTTGAAGACCTCTTAAACTTCTCGCGAATCGGCAGACAAGACACTCAGCCTGAGCAGGTCGATTTGAACGAACTTGTCAACGACGTCATCGAATTGACCGACAATCCTAATCAGGTTGCAATTGGCGTCCCAGAACCTTTGCCTGTTCTTCAGACCATCCGAGTCTCCCTCGAACAAGTTTTCATGAACCTAATCGGCAACGCCGTCAAACACAACGACAAGCATGAAAACGGACGAATCGATATTCTGTTTGAACAACAGGACGAAAGCTATGTGTTTCATTTCCGAGACAACGGACCGGGCATCGAACCACAGCACTATGAGCGAGTCTTTCAGATGTACCAGCGAGTTGGCAACACGGACGTCGATGGCAGCGGAATGGGACTGGCAATTGTCAAAAAACAGATCGAAAGCCATCGAGGAAGCATCCATCTGGACTCGAACAACGGTGATGGAGTAACATTCACGGTGGTGTGGCCCGAGTCACTTGTTTGAATTTCAGAGACACATCTATGTCAGTGGAAAAAGCAACTGTTTTACTCGTCGAAGATGACGATGTTGACATCGAGCTGGTCACCCGAGGTCTCAAAAAACGTGACCTTGACTTCGATGTCCATACAACATCCGACGGGAGTCAGGCACTCAGCTTTCTGCGCGACACCATGACTGGAGAGCAACGCGAACGCCTACTGGTGCTGCTGGACCTAAACATGCCAAGAATGAATGGGCATGAATTCTTAGCTGAGCTAAGAAGCGACCCCGTGTTACGAAAGACGATCGTCTTCGTGCTCACCACATCATCACTCGAAGCAGATCGCTCGCGGGCCTACGACCAAAACGTGGCTGGATATTTTGTCAAATCGAATGTCAATGGACTCCTCGACCTGCTTGGCACCTACAGCAAGCACGTCGAATTCCCTGATCTGCTCGCTAAAGAGTAAAGCCCACTTGGCGGCTCACTAACGGCACAAACAACGGCCAGTGAACGACGGCCGGTGAACCAAGAATTTGTCGCACTCCACGGCTCTCAAGAATCAAGCGGGATGCCACGGTAGAAAAAATCGTCGACTTCACAGCCCCCAATTCAAGGCTGAATTCTGAGCCAAACGTGCTCAACTTTCAGCGGCCGTCCATCTCGGTAAAGCATTCCATCTACTAAGCGATGCTGTGCCCGTTTTTCCGACGTAACAACCGTAGGAATGAACAACGAATTCTGACTTTACGATTTCGCCGTGACAACCACTCACACGGCTCCCTCATGAGGTGAGCTTTGGCTTGAATGATGCCTGTCTCTTGCTGAATATCAAATGGCACACCGCAATCACTGCCGGCCGCAGTGATTCCCCTTGGCTGCCCAAAGCAGCGAGTGGGCTGTCGGCAAACCATTTGGCTGAAACTTGTCTCGAAGACCGCCGAATTTGACTTGCCCTGTTTTTCATCATTTGCGTCGCAATGGCATCAGTTATTTGCGCCGATGTATTGAATCCACATCAAGCCTTAAACATTACAGCCAACCGATGATCTCCGGTCGACATGCCTGTTTTCCAATGGCACGAATGAAAAACACGACCAATGCTTTCTGCACGGGATTCATCCCGCCCCACCGAGCAATTGAGCGCTCAACCACTTTGGGCAGCTGCGACTCAGTTGCCCAGCCTCGCACTCCACAGAAAGTTCATCATGCCCGACCTCAAACAAAGGCACCACCGTGTTCGATTCGCCCGACCAGTGCTGCCAACAACTTCTACGCAATGATGAACAAGTCCCAACAAACCGGATCCTGACGTTGCAGGTGAGCAGCCAACTGAATTTTTCAACTGAGCGAATCGATGCCACTTTCTACAACCGTATTGATTATTGACGACGACCCAGATGTCCGCACGGGCACTCGCGTTCGTTTGAAGGCGGCAGGATACAAAACTCTTGAAGCCGAAAATGGCTTCAAGGGGATCGCTATGGCGATCGAGCACGTTCCTGATGCCATTCTTCTTGACGTTCGCATGCCAAAAATGGATGGACTGACTGCCTTAAAGCTCATGCAAAATAACGCCATCACAAAAGACACGCCCGTCGTCATGCTGTCTGCAAGCCACGTCGATCAAACAGAAGCGTTGGATAGCGGAGCAAAGTACTTTCTATCCAAACCCTACCAAGGATCGCAAATGCTTGCGTCCATTGAAGCGGCCATCGGCGACCGGTGACCGGTGACCGGTGACCTTAAACCTGCGACCGGTGTCATCAATTTGGCATTTCCACACATCTTCATACCGATCGTACGGTATCACGATGAACACGATAGACACTCCAAGTTCACCGGAACAACACAAATCATAACAGCAAATTGCCGCATCTTCGCGGTATGCAAATTTCCTTGTATCAATTCAGGAGCGACGCCCTCAACAAAAATATCCTCATCAGTCGTCCCGCCCTATCTCAATTGCTGCCTGCCGATTCGCATGCCTCGTCGAATCTTCCATCAAAAAACCTACCTACTTCAATTTCAAATCGCCCCAAGAACAATGCCACGTGTATTGCGCCTTAAGGCTCGGAGCCCACGCTATGAAGACTTTCCTATTGGTTGCCGCGTTTTGCCTGTTGCCATTCCCACCTGTTTCAGCTGAAGACATTTCTATCGACGGCCAAACTTACCGACTCGAAACGATTCACCCCGTGCGCTTGGATTCATTCGGCCGTCTTGTCCCAATGCCTCCCATGACTGTGTTGGTGCCTGTCCTAACGATGCAGTCCCAACTGCACCCACCCCAACCGCACCCAACTCAAAAAGCGGCATCAAAAAAGACTCGCACATTTTTGCCACAGGTTGCCAAGTCCCGCAGCTTCAAGTTGACCGCTCCAACGCGCATTGCCCGAATCGATTCCTCAACTCCTGATGTGGCTCACCCTGTTTTCAACCAACGCTCACCTTTCGCCCACGCTCCATTTTCAGATAAAGACAAGCAGCAGTTGACGAGCACACAAACTGGACGAATCTCGCCTATGGTGCTCGATTCACGAAGCCTGAATCGCAAAGTCTTCTAGTCGCCAAGAACGCGAACGATGCCGAGACCATTCATTCCATGCACACATGTCTCGACTTCTGCCCTCAACTGCGCTGTGTTCAACCGCGCTGCCTTCAACCGTGCCGTGTTCTCATTCTCAGAGAAGGCCGTGCGGTTTTTTCATTCCAAGTGAAAACGCCCAAAGTCAGGCGCGTTTCGCATCCACAACATCTGAGGAATTCTCGGAAGCAGTTTCACGTCGATACAATCTCCAAACGAACAACCACAGCAGGCCCATTGTCAAAATGCTGGCGATGACAGCGTAAACCACTTGGCGAACAGAACGCTGTTCCATCCGACGAACGGGCAACAAAGCACTATCTTTCCGCTCTTGAACGATCACCAGCCAAGGCATCTGCTCACTCCCCATTGAAGACATGGCTGCCACCCACTCGCCGGAATAAAGCTGAGCGGAATCGATATCGATATTCGAGACCGGGTCCAAGTAACTGCTGGTACGAATTGTCAGCGGCTGCTCGGATAGGTCTTTCGAACCAAGCGGCTGCAAAGTCGAATCGGATATGTGAAGCCGAGGAAACAATTCTCGCAATTCGGCGGCCGTGCGATCACGCTGAACGGATGGCTGCATCCATGGGTGATCCAACAACTGACCATTGCGACTATCCGCCAAAGCAACCACTCGAGAAAGCTGACCATTGTCGCTTAACTGGATATCTTTCCCAAGCCGCTCTTGAAGATCACCAAGATGTAAAGACCGAGATAATATCCCGATCAAGCTTCCATCGTCGCTTCGAATCGGCACAGTCAACGCAACCATGTAGCGTTTAGTTTCTTCGCTGACATATGCGACAGACACATGAACTTGGTCAATCTGTTTGATATCAGCAGGCACCGTTTCACGAGTATACGGTTCATCCATTCCATGAAAATAATCACGCCATGAATAGTTTTTGCCAACCGTCGTTTCGCTGAAGGGAGCTCGCCACAACTGACGCCCTTTCGAATCATTCAGGAACCAACTGGTATCAAGGCTCTTGCCACGAGACTGATTTTGATCATCGATCTCACCCTTTGCCCCATTCAGCATTCGCATCCAATCCGGAGAAGCGGCAGGTTCCGAATCGTGTAACGAGCGAACTTCTTCCACCACGCCATCAGACGGTCGCTCCATCAAGTCAGAAAACATTTTGACCATACGCGGCGTCGCAACCAACTGCTGCATTTCCAGCAAGCGATCCTCAACCTCGTCCTGCAACGAATTGGCTTGAGCTCGCGCGGTCAGCACACTGCTGTCCTGAGCATTCACAATCAGCTGCTGTTCCATTTCGTTAATGTTGCGGCGGAGCGCGACTAGAAAAATGGGAATCAAACTGCACAGCAAAAGAATGGGGCCCAGTACCCCCAACACCATCAAGGGGCGTCGAGCCTTATTACGTTCTCGACTGGCAAACTGATCCAAAACAGCCTGAGCGTTCGGAAGGCGACCTGCCGGATCTGTCTTCAAACAACCTTCAATAATTTTCGTAAGATGGGCATCGACACCCGACAGCTCTCGGTGTTCGCTTGGAACATTGGCGGTTCGTAAATGCTGACTGTAACGCTGCAGTCGATCTTGAAGGTTTTCGGCCTGCTGAAGTTCCGCTTGAATGTCGGTTGTCCGATTCGGAGGTTCGCCGGTCAGCATGTGGTACAGCAATGCACCCACCGCGTACACGTCCCAACGAGCATCAGGCACCGCATTCAAGTCGGCTTGTTCAGGAGCCATGTAATACAAAGTTCCCAACGCGGGACTTTGTTCGTGAGACATTCGAGACTGACCAAAGTCACACAGTCGCACCTGGAACTGTGAATCTAAAAGCACATTGTCCGGCTTTAAGTCGCAGTGAAGAACTCCGGCACCATGAGCTTCAACCAACGCCAAACAAACTTGCTTCGCAATCCGCACCGTTTCATCAACCGATAATGGCCCCTTCGCAAGCAGGTCTCCCAAAGAACCATTTTCAACGAACTCCATCACGTAGTACGGAGGCTCGGCGTTCCAACCGACGTCTAATAGCCGAACGATGTTTCGAGACGTGTACAGCGTCGCCAGCTTTTCAACTTCGCGATTTAAGACCGACCAGTTTAACCCTCGACGATGAGGATAATACTTAATCGCCACCATCCGTCCGGTGCGATCTTCGCGAGCAAGCCAAACCGTTCCATAGGCTCCCATACCTAGCTGGCGAAGAACCGTGTACCCATCGATTTCGGTAGGAGGGCCACTGTCAGCAAGGCTCAGCTTACGAGCCTCTTCCTGACCATCATCGTCCTGAATTTCAGTCTGTTCAGACATCAGCGTTGGAAGCTTACTTAAGTGAGCGCGGATCGAATCAAATCAAAAAGCAGGATGCACTTATGATTCAAAAGGACAACCATTTTATGATATCGCATTTTGGCCCGCCCAGCGGCCTCGCATTCGCACGGCGGGAACACAATCATCGAAGTTTCACAACCGCCAGCGACCAACAACTTCAATGCTCGGCGTATTACGACACATCCACTTCATGCACTTCGATCAAAGTATCCAACTTGCTAATCCTTAACACCTCTCGCACATCTGTGCTCGGATTAAAGACCTGCACAGTTGGGTTGATGCCATCAAGCTTCTTCAGCGAAACCAAAAGCCCCAACATTCCACTCGGAACCAAGTGAACGCCGGTTAGGTCGAACGCCACAACTGTTGAATTGTGCATTTTCAACAGATCTGAAATTGCCGCTCGATGATGAGCCACATTGAATTCAGAAGGAATGTCTTCGCCGGCGAATCCCAACACTGTGGTCGGCCCGACGCTGTACACCTTTAAAAGACCATCCTCAGTAAGAGAATACTGCTTGAGCTCACCAATTGGGGGATCTGCGTGAGAACCGCCGTCATCATCCGATGAATTGCCTTCTGTGGTCATCGTTCAACTTTCCATCGAATCCCTTGTGAGGATTGGTGAGTGAGGATTGGTGAGTGAGGATCGAACAAAATTCAAGCAAGACAGTTCCAATTGCGCAAACCGACTCACCAAACAAGGGCCGCATAGCCCACTGGTTCTTCAATATCTCTCGAATCGGTCATCAGTATAGTCAAAACTGACTGAAGTCTCGCCGTACCGCAAACCGAAAACTGAAACGTGCGAAACAACACGTGTTTCGCTGAATTCGCGAACCAACCATCATCTGCCCTGTCTGCTCAAAAGACAGCAAAACCGTCCTTTACATCGTCTAGGATGGTCGATACGGTTCGACAAGCCATTACCCCATGGTGTAATTGGTAGCACAACAGATTCTGATTCTGTCAGTTGGGGTTCGAGTCCCTGTGGGGTAACTAAAATCAAGGCTGTGTGGCGGAAAGCCACACAGCCTTTTTTCTTGCGCTGCCCTCCACAGGCTGCCCCCCCCACACAGCAGCCTTCCGTTCGCCAAAAAAAACGGCAGCGACTCAGCTTCCATAAGTCATTCTGTCGGAGCTTTTGTGTTTCCACTCAAAGACGACATTCCGGCCCGCACAAAACCCGTGGTGAATTACGCCATGATCGGACTGTGTGTGCTGATCTATTTGCTGCAGCAGTCATCTCCCAGTCAATTGGTTCATGAATATGGAATGACTCCGGCCATCGTCAGCCACCCTGAACAACAGGTGGTGGTCATCGAACAACAGATCGTCCAAACCCCTCGCGGTCAGCAACTTGTGGAAAGCAAACACGAACTTTCCGCCCCAAAAGTCGCTCCGTGGCTAACACTCTTGACCTGCACATTTTTACACGGAAGCCTCATGCATCTGATCGGAAACGTCTGGTTTCTGTACGTGTTCGGGGACAACGTGGAAGACCGCCTAGGAAAAATAGGCTACCTCGTCTTCTACTTGGGCGCGGGAATCGCAGCCAGCTTGACTCATTACGCTTTCCAAACAGAATCTGTGATTCCAACCATCGGAGCCAGCGGCGCTGTCGCCGGAGTGATGGGAGCCTACATGTGGCTGTACCCACACGCCAGAGTCACCACATTGATCCCAATCTTGTTTATTCTGCAATTAATCGTCGTGCCGGCTCCTTGGTTCTTGGGGTTCTGGTTCGTCATCCAGTTGGTGCAGGGCAGTTTTTCCATAGGAAATTCAACAGCTGCCGGAGTCGCCTGGTGGGCTCATGCAGGAGGTTTTGCGTTTGGCTTCGTCGTGGCGTTGATCGCTGGCCGAAAACCTGACACCAGCAAAGAGCGGCCGACAATCATTGTGCGAACGCCCCAAAGGTAGCCGCTCACAAACAATGGAACACGATCGCCTCAGACGGCCGTTTCCCCTAAACTGATCCCTCCAAGACACGCGTTCACTGACCAAAGATAGAATCATCGAAAGAAGCCAAGGTCGTGGATGACTTCGCGACCCACCCTTCTGTTCCCGGATCCATCAAAGCCAAATTGCTCGTTCATATTCGGACGATCCTAGGTTCCACCAGATTCAGTGTGACCACACGCGCCAAAACCTAAAAACACCTTATGACGAGCAAATCTATTGAGATTTGACTCCCATCCAGCCTTCTCCTGAAAGCGACTGAAATGAAACAATCCTTCGTTGGCCTGCTGGCCTTACTCGCCATTGGCTTTGCGTTTTTCAACTTCGATTCGGGCTCTACCGCTCAAGCGACTTCTCCCGAACCGTCACGTTCATTCGCCTCCCAAAACCCTGCAACGCCACAGGAAAAAGGCGACAGTGATGGCCCCGTCGTCATTGAAGACAGCATGCATGAATTTATGGAATACGTCTTTCAGCCGACTTACAGACGACTGAAAGTCACCATGGCGACCGAGCCCGAAAATAATTCTGGCTGGAAGGCCATGAAGTCAGATGCATTGATTTTGGCAGAAAGCTGCAATCTTCTGTTCCCTCGCACACCCGAAAAAGATGGCGATGATTGGAAAAAATTCAGTGCCGATTCCAGAACTCATGGAGCAGATCTGTACCAAGCAGCCCGAGCAAAAGACTTCGATAAAGCGACCGGCGCTTACAAGATGATGCTGAATAGCTGCAATGCCTGCCATCGACAGTTCGAAAACGGCAAACATATCTTGAAGCCGTAGTATTCGGGAAAAGCGACCCGCCAGACGGAAACGAAAAGATCCGCTTTATTGCTGAAGGCCGCCTCGTTTCCCAATCAACTGATTCTCACCCGTGTGAAACGGCGGAATTCGCAAGACCGAAGTTGATCGAGGGCCGAAATCTGGCTAAAGTCCTCGATTCCGATCAGCAAGCTGCCGATGAACCCGTGGTTCAATGGCCGTGTTTGTAAGCGTTTTAAGCAGTTTTGCTGCGAAAATCAAAAAATCGGTCTGTGTTGATACAAGCTCTGGAAGTCAAACTGGTCTCGCAAGAATGCAGGCTGATAAGATTTCTGTAGAGATATTCGTGTGAAGATCCTCTGTAATCTTCCCCCTGCGTCAGTTTGAGCAGCGGGAAAACTACGTGAAAGTGTGTGTCGTTATGCCCATGCTGACGAAAACTTGGATGGCCAAGAAAGAGCAGGCCGAAGACCTGCGTGACTGGTACCATGTTGATGCTGATGGCCAAATTGTTGGTCGCTTGGCGACTGCGCTCGCCACTGTCCTGATGGGCAAACACAAAGCCAATTACACGCCGCATGTTGATTCGGGCGGAACTGTCGTTGTGACAAACGTCGAACGAGTGGCGTTTTCCGGCAAAGACATGGCTCATCCCAACGTGCCGTACTACAGCACAAAAATGGCCGCGAAGACCTACGATAGCTACAGTGGCTACCCCAGTGGTCGACGAGTCCGCTCGGCAGTCAACGTCTTCGAAACAGCTCCAGAACGAATTCTGAGAGAAGCTGTGCGAAGAATGCTGCCCAAAAACAAACTGGCTCGACAGACACTCAAACGTCTGAAGCTTGTTGTTGGACCCGAGCATGGCCACCAAGCTCAACAACCAACCGACTTCCCAGCATGGTTGATGCCGAAGAAGTCTCGCAAGCCATCTGCTTAGGTTCTAGTAATTCCAGCTTTTCCAAACAACGGCCCCATTCAATTGAGGGAAGTTTGGAACAAGTCCTGACTTTCATCTTTGTGACATTGTGAACGATATGAGCACAGACTCTCCAGATAGCCAGCCAAAACCGGAAGACGTCGTCGAGACGCCCGAAGCAGTAGAAACTCCGGCTGTTCCAGAAACTGAAGTACCTGAAACGGATATGCCGTCAGGTGAGCTTCCAGAACTGGAAATTGGCGCTGGAGCTGCGGAAGTCGAAATCGATCCCAATTACGTTCCCGTCGTTCGAGGTAAAATCGACCGATTTGGCGTTGCCATGGGAACCGGACGTCGAAAATCATCAGTTGCTCGAGTTCGCATCAAAGACGGAAGCGGCAAGTTCATTGTCAACGGCAAAGAACTCAACGACTACCTGCGAGTCGAACGCGATCAACAAATGGTTCTTGCTCCACTGAAACTGATCGGCAAAGAAGCGTCTCACGATGTTTCTGTCCGAGTAAACGGCGGCGGAACAACGGGTCAAACTGGTGCCATCATCTTGGGCATTGCTCGAGCACTTCAAGGTCTGTTCCCTGAATGCCACCACGACTTGGCTCACGCTGGCTACTTGACTCGAGACGACCGAATGGTCGAACGTAAGAAGTACGGTCTGAAGAAAGCCCGTAAAAGCTTCCAGTTCTCAAAGAGATAAGCGTCGCAGTCTATTGTTGACCGCGATTACAAACATGGAAATCCCTGCCTTCGATTTGAGTGGCAGGGATTTTTTTTTCGTTCACAGCTACGACTCTCACCTCTTGCCGCAGCTGCTGAATTTCTGAACTTACGCCCTGCCTTCTCAAGCCTTCGCGAAGCCCATGCCGGACGCTTACAGCTCACTGGTACTGCCCGACGTTCGCCTTATGGTGCAGGAAGAAGATCGGCACGGCCTCACAGAATTCTGCAAGGTCTTACATCCGGTCGTCGTCTCGAAGATCTTGGACGAACTCGAGCCCCGAGAAGTCTGGGCCGTCTTAGACCACGCCAACCTGCGATTGCGGGTTGAAATCTTCGAATACATCTCGCTGAAGCGGCAGATCGAAATCGTCGACAAGCTGGACAAACGCCGGCTGTCTGAACTGCTCGAAGAAATGTCCTCGGATGACCGGGTCGACCTGCTGTCCCGCCTGCCACACGACCGAGTCGAAGATCTACTCCCCCTGATCGCTCAGGCAGAACGAAACGATATTCGACGACTATTGTCATACGATGAAGATTCGGCTGGGTCAATCATGACCACCGAATACGCATCCCTGCCCGCCAAGATCACCGTTCGTGATGCACTGGAACAACTGCGCCAACAAGCGCCCGATAGCGAGACGATTTATTACATCTATATCCTGAACAGCAACCGCCGGCTCGACGGCCTGATTTCTCTACGTGAGCTGATCCTTGCGAAGCCAGACACCATGCTCAGCGACATCATGCAACGTGATGTCATTCGAATGCGTGTCGACGATGACCGTGAAGACATTGTGCAAGAAATGGCTCTCTACAACTTCATCGCGATCCCCATCGTCGACAAAGAAGATCGACTTGTTGGCATCGTGACTCACGACGACGCCATCGATGTTGCCCAAGAAGAAGCCACCGAAGACGCTTATCGACAAGGAGCCGTCGAACCCCTTCGAGACGACTACGAAGATAGCCCCGTGCTCACCATTTTGTGGAAGCGAGGTATCTGGTTACTTCTACTGTCGATCGTTGCTTTAATGACAGCTGCAGTTGCCGAACTTTATAGCGATGCCGTCGCCCCTGGCGGCCCCCGAGCCGACCAAGCACCCGAAGGCCTCACAACCGCGCTCATTTTCTTGTTCATCCCTCTCGTGATGGCAAGCGGCGGCAATGCCGGCGCGCAATCCGCCACACTCTTCATTCGCATGTTCGCCTTGCAGCCCGCAGACACAGCCGTCCCCGGCACCGAATTTCATGTGGACCGAAGGCTCGTACTTCGAGAACTCAATATCGCGATGGCGCTGGGCCTAGCACTCGCGACAATGGACTTCCTGTTCGTTTGGCTCTGGTTTCAACTTGGAATCGAACGCAGCTTAGTCGTCGCATTGACCGTGTTCCTGATCGTCATTCTAGGCACAACGGCAGGCACAATGCTGCCCATACTGTTTCGCCGAATCGGCATGGATCCCGCGATCATGTCGAACCCACTGATCGCTGCGATCGTCGATGTCCTCGGGGTCGTCATCTTTTACGAAGTTGCCATGTTGTTCCTGTAAACCACTCGCTCGCCATGTACTGGATCGCCGCAACCATCCTGATTGTCGCAAACGCAGCTTGCCTTGCGGCCAACCTTCTCACACTACCAGGCAACTGGCTGATGGTGCTGAATCTGTGCCTGTTCCTATTGGCATTTGGAGACCCCGTAGCGTCTCCAGACTGGACCACCTTGCTCGTGGTGCTCGTCTTGGCAATCATCGGTGAAATCGTGGAAGCATTCGGAGGATCAGCCATGGCCTCAAAAAAGGGAGCCAGTCGCCGGGCAATGCTGCTGTCCCTGATTGTCTCCATGATCGGAAGCGTTGCCGGCTCATTTGCCATACCCATCCCTGTGATCGGCACCGCGGCAGGAGCCGTCGCAGGCGCAGCCCTCGGAGCGTTTGCCGGAGCATGGCTTGGCGAAACCTGGATGGGCTCCGACTGGCCAACCCGAAAAACAATTTCAGTGTCAGCCATGAAAGGCCGCATGCTGGGACTGGTCGCCAAGCTGGCAGTAGGAGCCGCCATTTTTGTGTTTCAGCTGGTTAGCTTCTGGTAAAAGCTGAACGAAAAATAGCGAAACAATCAAAAGCCAACGCCACCCTTCGACATGACGCTCAGACCAAGGTTTTGGCAACCTCACTTTACGCCCATTCACCAATATCCCGGTTGACGGCCACACTTGTCATTTCGTCAACGCTCCCCAAGCAGCTCGCACAAACTCGATTCGACTCTCGGCATTCGTCAAATCACCCAACCGAATGTTTTGCTGACCTGCAATCTTCAACCAGTCCGCCTGCAACTGATCCGTGAGCCGCAGACCAAGCTCTGCATCGTGACCGGGAAACCTGCTGAAGTATTGGCTGACAAGATGCTTACCTCGGTCACCATACTCACGGCCCCTGAACTGCTGGCCATGCCACCCGCCTCGCTGCCCCCACCACTGCACGGCTCGGAAATCACCGTGACTTGGCGGCACGTCGCCAACATAAATTGTGGCAGACCCCATCTGATGCAGACGCCCCTGCAGAGCCTCGATCTCGACATATTGCACGGGCACTAAGTCGTCGATCGCCATAGCTGCTGCCAACCCAGAAGCCTGCCCAAGACTCATCCAAATCGACTCCAACCGCAACGCACAAAAGCCAACATGACTACTAGAGCAGGCGACTGGAACCAAGATATTGTCCACCTTCTTTGGAAGCAAAACGCCGTAAGGAATCTGGTAAGGTGCTGTCTTTGCATAGAACTCACCCGAGTGCTTGCCTCCAAACAACCTCCCCTCGTGAGCCGTTCCATGACAATTATGACCGTAGTCTCCCACCGCAATCGAGTCAGAATGAAACACACTGCGAACTTCGTTTAACGAGGCAGCCGTATCATGCTGCTTGTAGATATGAACACCCTGCATTCTCCGAGCTTCTCGAACATACAACTGTTCGGGCATGTGGTCGTGACCCTGAAACTCATCTTTCGCCCAACCAAATCGTCGAGCATCCTTCTGAATCACGGCAGGGACATCAGGATCGTTCTGCAAAAAATACAGCAGCCCCATATTGTGACGAACGTGCTTCTGAAAAATCGACTGACGCTCGATGCTCGAACCATCTGGCCAACCGTTGCTATCGTTGGGCAGAGACAACCGAACCAACCCTCGGGACACATCATTGACGTCATACTTTTCATTCGGCAAAGCAGGGCGGTGGTTTTTCAACACGCCACCATGGCTTGCACACCACACGGCGCTTAACTCACTCCTACGAAATAAAGGCAAGACATCCAGATAGTCAGCCCGGTCGTACTCGGTAGGCTCAGACGGCATCACTCGGTTGGTCTCGCGGTCTGTCACAATCAGACGAAAGTTGTATCCTTGAACCTCAGAATCAGCAACAACTGGAGCCAACGATTCACCAAACCGCGATCCAGCTTCTCGACCAACTTCGTAGGGAATCTTGGCCATCGCCATCAAGTCGCCTTCGTAAGACGCATCAATGAAGACCTTGGCATCGACCTGAAAGTCGACCCCCTCATCACTCACGAAAGTGGCGGAATTCATATGGCGAGTTCCATCAGAACAGCACTCCACCACGGCGACAGCCTTAAGTTGATGCTTCAGAACCACCGATACGGAGGCTGACTCTTTTAGCATTTGCTGAAAGATAGGTTGCAGCACAGACGGCTCAACCTGAGTCCCGCTCCAACAATCCCTCACCTGTGAACTGTCAGCTCCGTAAGTGCTTTCGTAGAACCGCACAGCGAGCTGTGTCACTTCCAGATAAAATCCAGTGATGGATTCAAAAGTTCGAAAGTCAGTATGACTCAGCCCGTTGGTCATCATGCCGCCAACAAACGAATACGGCTCAACCAACAAGACCGACTTGCCCTCTCGCCCCGCAGTGACTGCCGCAGCAATGCCAGCCGGAGTTCCTCCGTAAACCACAATGTCGACGCGACGAACTTCGTGACCGCCGCCGGCAAATCCCGCAGAACTCACGAGCCAAAAGATGGCAACAGCTGACAGCCGAAACGTCACCGAAAGACAGCACGCTTTGCGACAAATTGCAGCAATCAAGAAACGAATGATGACCATTTCGTAGGAAGCCTTGCCAGACACCAGAACGCAACTGCCTTCCGCGTGTCAAACCGGATACAATTATGATTCTGCAGATGGCCAGGTGTTCGCTGCGTCAAACTTCGCTTCGGCGAAATTTTTGACGGAGAGGAAAGTCCGGGCTCCATAGAACGCAATGGTGGATAACGTCCACCGTCCGCGAGGATAGGGCAAGTGCAACAGAAAGCAAACCGCCCGAATTAGGTTCCTTCGGGGACCATATGAGGCAAAGCAGTAAGACTTCGGTCTGCCTGCTTTCCGGGTAAGGGTGAAACGGTGCGGTAAGAGCGCACCAGCGGATCTGGTGACAGAACCGGCTAGGTAAACCCCATTGGGAGCAAGGCCAAGCAGAAGGGGAGACACTTTCGAGTGTCTGGGTTTCGTTCGAATCGATCCCCTTCGGGTCGGCTGCTCGAGGTGTCGAGCAATTGACATCCTAGAAAAATGAACGCCCGCGATGTTTTCATCGCCGACAAAACCCGGCTTATCGGCCATCTGCAGAATTTTCCCATCGCAAGCATCCGTCAGTGCTTTGACTTTCCCTGCCCGATCGCAAGGATTCGAACAATCTGACCACCCAAAACTGTTCACTTGCCCTAGACTAATCCACCTAGGGTCAAGCAAAACGCGACTGACGGAGACATCATCGTTGAATTTCGAAGACTTCGAACGAGAACAATTTTTCCGCAGTCTCTGGGAATCTGTCCGCATCGAACGGCGAGTTGAATACTCGCTCTTCACATTCGGTGATTCTGACCTGCCCTATTTTCTGGTAACTTCTGCCCCCGAGGGCGAGGACACCGTCAAAGTACAGCGAGGGCAAATCACCGTCAGTCGTGCCAAAATTATCACACCAGACACCCTCAGGCCAGACTTTCAAAACTTCTTTGAAGACGACAAAGACTTCGGTTTCGCCGAATTTCTAATGACCCGTTCGGCCGCGTTTTCAAATCTTAAAATCAGCAATCAGCACGGCCCAGAAAAGATCGTCACCGACACCGTCGAAGAAGCTGTTGATAACCTGAATCGACAACTGGATTCCGAGGAAGAAGATCGAGTCGCAATTTTAACCGCCCCTCCAGGAATGGGAGGGATCGCTTTGTTAAAATACGCCACCCAACGCATCACCGAAAGCGCCCACGACAACCTGAACGAGCTACGCGAACGCGGACTACTCCCGTAAACCAGCTCCCCAAAACCCAACGACAAGACGCGGCCTGCCATCGCAAATTATCTCCCGATGCTCGGCTTTCAAATCGGCGAGGAACTGCAGCCTGAAGAATCCTGCATGGCCGTCCTATGCACTGTAGAAGACATCGGATCGAAGGAGATATTTGCAACCAGAAATGAGTGCGGAACCTTCGTGCCAGCGTTCATGACGAAACAGCAATGCGGAACCAGCAACAGGCCTGACAACGTGTTCGATCTTGCGCCGTGATTCCCCCTTACCCTCGTAGCTACGAAACGTCGTTGAGCCGCCGTCAAAGTCACCGTTCAAATAGATCAGATAAGACAGCTTGCTGACTTGACCATCGTCGTTGGTAACGGAGCCATCTTTATGACGTTTAAACTCTTGGCCAGGTTCGTATCGGTAGAAGCGAAGATGAGAATCAACGCCAACAGCCTTCTGCTTGTCGATCAAAGGCAAGACGTGTGAAATCCGAGACCACATCAAAGCGGCGAGCTCGGGATCATCAAGATGAACACGGTCATTGTTGCGGATGTTCACCATCATCTTCGGGCCTGAATGCGTGCGCACCGATGCGGGATCAAAACCAATCGTTTCGGCGCGGTCAAACAGCGAGGAACACTCAGCAGCGGTAAAAACACCAGCCACAGTGAACACGTCCGGATCAACGAATTTAGCAATCAATGTCATGAGACTGAGTCGGCTACAAGAATATTTACCAACACCACCCGCAACAAAGCGAGTGATACGTGAACTACGGCAGACTGTACCAAGGCCAGCCCGCGTCAACAAAGTTGGAAGGTGTGCCGAAGGCCTAGCGTAAAAACCATGTTAGGTGACCGGTACCAATGACTTGGGGCGCCGTATTCGGTAAAGAAAGAAGGATGCGATTGCGATACCGGCTGAATCAATCAGGACGTCGGAGAATATGCCGCCACGCTGTGGAACGAAGGTTTGATGCCATTCATCAGAGGCAGCATAAAGTACACACAGCACTGCCGCGACGAGTAGATTCCTTATCTTGCGATTCCCCGTGAACGCGTCGATCGACATTGTTGACAGAACCGTAAGAACCCCAAATTCTGTAACGTGCCAACCCTTGACGATGAACAGCCACGAAGCGGCCCAAAGCAGCTGAAATCGACGGAACGACTCTGGGTCATCGAAAATATTGGCGCGAAACCACGCGAAAAAGGCCCGCGGGGTGATAACAGTGGAAGACGTGGCGAATATCAACGCGGCCCAAAGCAGGCATAGCAACAGAACCAGCCAGCGTCGATTGCTCATAAAGCTAGGTCGCCTAACGGAAGAGTTTTACGACACCGCTTCTCTCCGAAGTCAAAAAAAACGCCGTAACACAAAACAGTTTACCTAAAAGAAACCAGGTTGCCAAAGAGGCGGTGTCCGCGGCATGGCAAACCAAGACGCGACAACGGAGCGAGGGAACTGGGCAAACTGAACGATGCGCCAAGGACGAATCCGTAGCCTTGCAAAAAAAAACAATAATGTTGTCTGGCATTGAACTATGAGCGAGCTTTCCACCTCACAACGCCTGCAACTCAGTCCGCTCCGTGAATCACCGTTCGAGCCTGATATGTGATCGTGGCGCCAATCGCGAATTGCAGTTCGGGCAACGCCAGCATCCGATGGGCAAGTTGTCTTACGCGGTCATCGGAGAATCCACGATGGAACCGAAACTCAATGCGCCCTGGTTTGACCATCGCAGCGAGCGCGTTGCCGCGCGAATCGTCAGCGTATTTGATGCCGGACTGCGTGGCGTCGCGATGCTCGGTAGTTTGTGGAAATAGTACGACGCCAGTGTCGTTCGCCAACAGCTTAAAAAGGTAGCCATCATTCTCGAGCAACAAAGCGATGGAGTCGAATCCGTAAACGATCATGGAACCCACCTATGCCCGACAATGGAAGGGTTTTACGACACCCCCCTGAACGAAGCGAACGATGATTGAATTACGGAGATTGTACCAAGGCCAGCCCACGTGGCCAAACGCGAAAGGTGTGCCGAAAGCCTAGCGTAAAAACCATGTTGTCCGTCAGATAACCCACCCTTGCAGTCGCAAGTGATCGAGCCATTCGCTTTCGTCGGGTTTTGGCGGGCCGCCAAAATACTCGATGTAGCGTTGGCCACAGCAAATGTTTTCGATCAGTTCATGAAACGTGTCGCACAAAGGAACAGGCTCGTCCGGTGGCGGGTCGCTGCCGATCGTAGCGACTCGACCAGTGCGATGAAGAACGAATGCATCACCAGCGGGATCGTGCCCGACCGCATACCAGTCGTCGCCGTACGGTTCGGTGTAAAAGCCCTTGTTAGCAATGGGGAAAGTGTGACCATCTCGGATACCGTAAAAAACGAACATTTCGAGGACCGCACCGTCCGTCAGGCGGAGGAACTCTAGGTAGTCATCGGGCAACCATGGCCGTTCCGCTAGCTGGGAGTCAATGTCAGCGTCAACTGCCGGTGGATATGTGCTAAACCAACACGCTTGGAATTGGCCGGACATCCCGTCGCGCTGCAATAGCTGTTTGAGTCTTGAAAAACGCATCTGACGGACAACGGAAGGGTTTTACGACACCGCCCCAAACGAAGCGGTGGAGTTTGAATCACGAAAGATTGTACCAACGCCATCGCCCGTTGCCAAACAAACGAAGGTGTGCCGAAGGCCTAGCGTAAAAACCATGTTGCACGACCGGCAAAGCACGGTTACGCGTTGCATTCAGCGAGAAGGCTGGAAGTGGTCGTTGCCAAATCCGGGGCGCGACCGGGGTCACGACGGGCAACGATAATACCATTGTGGACCCACGCGATCTCGCCGTAGCCACCGAGCGTGTTGAGAGCCCACGGGTCAAGCGACAAATCAGGGATATGGTCGGTGTCACAAACAATCAGCTCGATGCGGCAGTCGACATCTGCGTCCGCGATGACATTGGTGATGCGAACGAGCGCTTTCATGGACGGGCCAGACCAGAATGCGTTGACCATCACGATCGCACAGGAGAGATCGGCAAGCACAGTCGCCGACAGGTCGGCGTCGTAACGGGCCCGGTCACCGAGGGCGCCGCAGTACTTTGCGATGATTGCGTCGCCATCAAGGTCGGACATCAGCAATTCCGGTAGGTCGTGCAACGGAAGGGTTTTACGACACCACTTCTCTCCGAAGTCAAAAAGCGTCGCAACACGGATTAGTTTACCAAAAAGAAACGACGCTGCCAAAGAGGCGGTGTCCACGGCGTGGCAAAACAAAACGCGACAACAGAGCGAAAGAACGCTGCAAATCGAGCGACTCTCCAAGGACGAAGCCGTAGATTTGCGTGAACACCATGTTGAATGCCGCTACGTAGCGGGTTCATGGCGTGGGCGGGCAAGATGGACTCGGGTTTAAGTTGTCAGGCAATTGGCTCCAACCAATGGGTTGAACACTTGCGTCGTCTAAGATTGCAAACCCAGGCGCGTAACCGAATCGAGGCTCCGAGTCATCTGGATCAAATCGAAGTGATTCCAACTGGTACCAGAAGAACCACCCGCCATCCATCCGTTGCCCATGGTTAAGCTTCCAAACCCAGCCAACAGGCGCCGCAAGTGAAAACAAATGTTGACGGGCTTCGGCGAGAGCTAAGTCGTATTGCAACATTGGTTTTCGACTGACTGCGGCATACAACGGAAGGGTTTTACGACACCGCCCTAAACGAAGCGAACGATGTTTGAACTACCAGAGATTCTACCAATGCCAGCCCGCGTTGCCAAACAAGGAAGGTGTGCCGAAGGCCTAGCGTAAACACCATGTTGTCCGCCGCTAGCCCCGCGATTGATTGTCAACATCGAGGTCACGCGCGTCTGGAGACGCAATGCGAAATGCATCAGCGACGTTGCCAGACGCACCAATCAACAAGGTGGCGGATGAGTCCCAGCAAACGATCTCAAAATGCGCATCCGGTAATTGTGGCCGAAGTGAGCCGTGCCAAAGATTGGAATTGCCGTCAGCGTAAGGTGCGGATTCGAGGGTCGCTGGGTCACAGTTGGTATCAGCAGGCAATGCGGACAGGACAGACCAAACAAACTGCGGACGTTTGAGTGTGAAATCAAAAAGAGTGTCGCCATCGACCAAGTAGCGGTCGTGGTCGTTGGGCGGCACAGGAAGCTCCGATGTGACGTCAACATCCGTCCATAGCCAGTGGTGAGATCGGATCGTTGATTCGATCAACGCGAAGAACGGGTAGAGGTCTGAGTACCATTTGATCGTCGGAGAGTTTTCGATGATGAGGTTGGCCAACGATTAACCTGCGGCGGACAACGGAAGGTTTTTACGACACCGCTTCTCTCCGAAGTCAAAAAGCGTCGCAACACAAAACAGTTTACCAAAAAGAAACCACGTTGCCAAAGAGGCGGTGTCCACGGAGTGGCAAACCAATACGCGACAACGAAGCGACTACACGTCGCAAGCCTAACGATACTCCAACGACGAAGCCGTGGTCTTGCGTAAAAATCATGTTAGCGGACGCGGCGCTACTCCCAGTAGTTTTCCCAATCGTTTGCAAACGATTCTTTGAGTCGATCCATGTATGCATTGGTTTTGATTTTCACCATCCAAGTGTCGCCCGTTTTGCCGCCCTTGCAGACGACGCCTTCGGCGACGTCGAACCGGCCCTCGCGAACATCGGTTGTAAATTTTCCAGTCAGT
Source organism: Fuerstiella sp. (assembly GCA_039974975.1). Lineage (GTDB taxonomy): Bacteria > Planctomycetota > Planctomycetia > Planctomycetales > Planctomycetaceae > Fuerstiella. The sequence continues at coordinate 69,555 of JBDWHY010000167.1, forward strand.
TTTCCACGGTAAACAACGCGGGCGATTGGGAGGTCAGCAAAATGGTCAACGAAGATATCAGGCGCGAGGAAGCCAGCGGCAATTTGGATATCGAAAAGCACCAACTGTTTCGGATCGCCGGATTTGTGTTTGCCAGCAAATGAGTTTGGGCCAAGGTATTCAGCGAACGCGATGATCTCGGTTGAATCGTAGAACTCGTTGGCTCGGAGGACGTTGGTTAGCGGTTCGGCCAGCGATTCAAGAAAGAGTGGCGCTGCCTCTTCGAGGCCGGGGTGAGCAGCATTGAAGTCGGCGACACCAGAATCGTCTAAGTCGAAGCGATCGCGGCGAGTTCCGAAGCCGTACCAGCCAAGTTCAGGTTCCCACACCCAATGGAGGTTGGTGCCATCGTATTTGTCGAAGGCGACGCAACGCGCTAGCGGAGCAGCGCTGCTGCCGGGCACCTTCGGATAGACAAGTTTGGTTCGAGCCACGAAAGACTAGCGTCCGCTAACGGAAGGTTTTTACGACACCGCCTTGAACGAAGCGAACGATGTCTGAACTACGGAAGATCGTACCAAGGCCAGCCCGCGTCGCCAAACGAGGAAGGTGTGCCGTAGGCCTAGCGTAAAAACCATGTTAGCGGACACTGAGCTACGGTTGATTCTCAATTGGATTGCGAGAGAGCGCGTCCGACAGATCGCACGCGGTAGGCCGGTAGAGTTGATCGAAACACAGTTCCGCGGAACAGTGAGGACAAGTCAGCGACCAGTTTGGCAGTCGATCCCATTTGACGTTTGCGCCGCGAGACAGGGTCAATTTGACACCACCGTACGTGATGTCACGAGACGCAATTGAATTCAACGACTGGCCACATGATTCGCAAGATTGCGTTGAAATTCGAGCGTGAGCTTTGCGGTGTCCGAGCGCCATGAATGGCCAGACAACGAGGTAAAACGGCGTGCAAATGACGACGACGATAATCTCGATGACACGCATCGTGAAAGATTGCTTCCTAATACGCCTGTGTCCGCTAACGGAAGGGTTTTACGACACCGATCCATGACAACGGAGACGGTGTAGAACAAGACAACAGCGTACCACCCCAGCAAATGCAGAGCAACAAAGAAGGTGTGCCGGAGGCCTGAGCGTAAAAACCATGTTAGCGGTCACCTGCAATCAAGAAAAGACGAGAATTCAGGGGACACGGAAGGGCAGAAGGAACAACAAACAGACGCAAATATAGAAAACGGCTGCGAGAAACATTGCCAATAAACACAGAGGAAACACGGAACGAGCCGCCGCGAGCAACTGCACCTACTGCGAGCCTGATGCTGTGCAAACACGCTAACGAACAAACGACAATGAGGCGCACCTGAAACGGATCGACCGCGCCAAAAACCAACGTGGAAAAACCAACCCGCGAATAATTGCAGTCAGCGTTCGATCAACAGTCGGAAAACTAGTGACCGCTAACGGAAGGTTTTTACGACACCGCCCTAAACGAAGCGCACGATGCCTGAACTACGAGAGATTGTACCAAGGCCAGCCCGCGTCGCCAAAGAGGGAAGGTGTGCCGAAGGCCTAGCGTAAAAACCATGTTGTCCGCCACTAACCCACGCGGGTGAACCTGCCAACCGGATCGACAATCTCGGCAACTTCGGGATCAGGGCCCCAAATTGCGTTTATGAATCGGACAGGGTCGACAAGAAATTCCATTATCGTGAGAGATTTGAACAGAATTAGGGACTCGTGGTCACAATCGAACGACCCGTATGCGTCCTCGTCTGGAAGATAGATCAGCATTCCTGCTGGGGCATACCCAGAGCATTTCGCCAAGAGGTCGAATCCATGGATCGCGTAGTAGCCAGTCGTGCTTTCGTCAGGTGAACCACACACATTGAATTGGACGCAGCAAACGTCAGCCAAGGTGTGAAACGAAAATTCGCCGATCTCGCAGCCAGTGAAATCGCAATCGAGTGCGCGATCGCCTGCGAGAAATGCGGTTAAGTCAGGTGGCAATTCATCTGTAGACATTTGATCTGTGGCGGACAACGGAAGGGTTTTACGACACCGATCCATGACAACGGAGACGGTGTGGAACAAGACAACAGCGTACCACCTCAGCAAATGCAGAGCAACAAGGAAGGTGTGCCGAAGGCCTGAGCGTAAAAACCATGTTAGCCGACCGTCAGCGTTCGAGAAGAGCCGCAATTTCAGGGAATCCCTCTGTCCGCGCAACGTCCGCAACGGATTCATCTTCGGTATCGGAAAGCTTTGGGTCAGCGCCGTGATCCAGCAACAATTGGATGATGTCCGTGGAGCCAACAAGTACAGCAGTTAGGAGTGGTGATTGGCCAACCGTATTGTTGCAGTGCTCGATGTCAGCACCGTGGTCAAGCAACAGAAGCACCATTTCGGCATCACGCGCAGCGATGGCGTTATGCAGCGGAGTGTAGCCAGAGAGAATGTCGGGCGAGTCAGGCTCCGCGCCGAGGTCGAGCAATTCAGCGACACGTTTTCGGTCGCCATCGCGAGAGGCGTCGAGAATGGCAATCCAGAGTTCGGATGCATCCATCGGGAAAACTCAGGTCGGCTAACGGGGTTATGGACGACAAGCTGTCGTCTATGCTTGGAAAACTGTCAATATACGGGAGAGTTCGAAATTGGGAAGGGTCTTGGGATACTTGTCTCGACTGTTTTGGGGAGTTGCGTGGACGGCCCTTGACTGTTTCTTGATGTTTATAGCGGCCTGCGGTGGCGAGATGGCATCGTCAAAATTTTGTTGAGATCGATATCTGCAAACAGCGCAGCGAAGAAAACAATTCAGAAGCCGACCGTCTTTGCTTTTTGCCACTGCCGAATTCGAATTTCGATACCACTTGGCTTCCATCGTCTCGTGAAAGCTCTACAGATTTTTCATTGAAGTATTCTCAACGGCAGAGAGTATTCTTCTGCAGCGTACAGTTCCAGAAGAACAGTGCCTCAGGAAGTTTGCCACCGAATGCATGCCTTGCATTCGACGCAAACCGCTGATGTGCAGACCTATTCCACTTGCGTGGCTTCAGTCAGCCTTCGCCCAACTTGCTGACGGAGTATTTCATAGAACGAAACATCATTGAGTCGAGAACGCTGTGCTTCAGAAAGCTGAGACAACGCGTGTTCCCAATTTTCTGTTGGTGGAATTTGCAGGTTCATCCAGCCAGCTCGAGGTTGTGAAACGGTTGCTCCGGGAAGTACGACATAGCCATCGCCTTTTCTGATGCCAATCATCACGTCGAAGCAATCGGTCGAATCTGAGCGAGAATGAACTCGCACCAACAGCCGGCCCACAGATTGCGTGCAATGAGTTGCGGCGTTCTTTGCGCCGTTGTTCTTTGCGCCGTTGTGTTTTGCGACGTTTTGCTGAGCACAGTGATTTTCGGAATTTGGTGGGGCCGCGTTGCGATTCGAGGACGATGAATTTTCTGGAGACTGCAGAGAGGCATTTGATGAATCGGGGCCGTTGAGCGATTCTAGTGGACTGGCGACAGCAGTAGTCACCACGGTGGCAACTTTTGCGTAGATCGTTGTCGTTTCGAGATTGCTGTGTCCAAGTAGTTTTTGGATGAAGCGAATATCGGTTCCGGATTCGATCAGATGAGTTGCGAAGCTGTGTCGAAAGCTGTGTGGCGTGGCCTTCTTTTGCAGCCCGCAAATCGCAACCGCTTTCTTGACGGCTCGTTCAATCGTTCTTGATGAGAGATGCCTTCCAAGCGATGACTGCTGAGATCGTTTCTGACTTTCTGACGGGAAGAGATATCCTTGGCCTTTGGTCAATTTCCAAATGTGTCGCAAGAGTGGCCTGAGCTGGTCGGACAACATCACCGTTCGATCCTTAGCCCCTTTACCGCCGACGACTCGAATTTGATTTCGCTCAAAGTCGAGGTCTTCCCATTTCAGTCGAGCGGCTTCTGATACTCGAAGGCCTGTGGCGTAGAGCATTGAGATCAGCAGTTTGTCTCGGAAAGAAACGGCTGCTGAAATCAGTCGCTGAACTTCTTCCTTGGAAAGCACCACGGGCAACTTAGATGGTTTGCGAGGTGTGACAAGACCAACTGTGCAGCGGGCTTGGCAGAACTTATCGAATGCTGTTCTGATGGCGGACAAAGTCACACTGACTTGAGACGCACTGGCTCCCCCAGTGACCAATAGGTCAAGATATTCTCGAACGTCCTCTTTGTTCACATTGGACAGACTGCCTGAATACCAGCGAAGAAATCCCTTAATCGCCGATTGATAGCTGGAGATACTTTTGGGGCGATAAAACCGGATTCTCATTTCGCGAACGATCTTCTTTAAGAAGACGCTGGCCGCTGGTTCAGAATGCAGATCGACCACAGCGTGCTCACACGCGAGATGATCCTCAATTTCTTGCCGAGGAACTTGCTGCCCCTGAGCTTGCCGCCACGGCTGACCGTTTGCATAGGTTCGAATCGGTGTATTCATCAATCACTTTGCATAACTCGGGTGAGTGAATCGCCCGCTTTCGCGCCCGCATCAGACCACCTGTAGGGGTTTCTGTCAAATCACAGGGGGCAATGTCGTGAATGGTGATGGAATCAGACAATCCGTATTTTCACACGCCTGAGTTTGCGAAAACCCGCCTCTGAACACACAGCGGGCGACATGCAACTGAAATCATGCAACTGAAATCATGCAACTGTAATCATGCAACAAGGCGATCTTAAAAAAACGATCGTTCCGGCGAAAACTGCGGTTCCGCAGCCTCGTCAAATCGACCGTATTCCCAGCAAATTACCTGCTTGGCGTGCCACTTGGCCCGCTTCAAAAATTCATGTGGCTGTGATTTCCATAATCAACTACAACGTACGGTTCTGCGGAGGCACTTTCGGAGCAGCTTGCTGTTCTGGTGATGTTGCATCATGGATTGATGCTGCGTTGCAATTGTATGGGTGCTTCGATTCGAACACTGAGTCGGAAGGAATCCGATGCTTCGATCAGCTCAGATCTTGTTAGTTGTTACGTCCGTCGTTTTTGTTTGCCACTCATTTGGTGACGCGTATGCTCAAAGCAGTCGCCAGCCTGATCCGGGGCAACGCGCTGGAAATACGGCAGCTCAGATCAGCCCTCAACTTGCCGAGCTGTTAACCAATTGGTCTCGAGCAAGCGATCAGATCAAAACGCTTCACGGCCGGCATACTCGTCGAGTTTACGACACGTCATTTGGTGTCGAAAGAATTTCATACGGTGAAGTTTGGTTCGAGGCACCTGATAAGGGACGCATTGATATCAAGGCCGTCGAAATTACTCCAAAAATGCGAGCCGATCGGCAGGCAAAAGGAGCCAAGGTTCAACGCAACGCCGAGGGGGTACCGTTTAAACTCACTTCAGACCAAGAAGCGAAGTGGATCTGTGATGGGCAACGAGTCTTCGATATCAACGAGGAAGAAAAACGTGCTCAAATTGCCAACCTGCCGCCTACTTTACGTGGCAAGGACATCATGAACAGCCCTTTGCCGTTCTTGTTTGGCATGCCGCCTCAGGAAGCAATCAAACGCTTCGACATGAAAATCAGCAAGGACTATCGACCTCAGCACCCTTATGTCATTTTGGAGGCTTTGCCTTTACAACGGCTCGATGCTGAAAACTGGTCGAAAGCAGAAATCTATCTGAACACATCGACCTACCTGCCCACATCAGTGAAGCTGCTAGACCCCGGTGAAAAATCGAGCACCGTTTACACATTCACGAAAATCGAAGTGAATCAGGGGAATGGTTTCATCAACACTGTTCTTGGACGGAACCCGTTCAAACCCGATCTCAAGGGCTACAATGTTCAAGTGATTGAACAGGGTCAAAATAACATGGCCAACGCCAGTGAAAATGGTCGCCCTCAGAATGGCATCAATGCTCAGGGAATGAAACCTGCGTCAGTCGCCATGATTCCCAATGTCATTGGAAGACCTCATGCAGAAGCAGAACAACTTCTGTTGAACGCAGGTGTGCCCAAAGAAATGATCAGCAAACAGCGTGGAGGCCCACCGAAAAACCCGGCAGATACATATAAAGTGCGTGATCAAAATCCGAAAGCAGGCACTCCGCTGGCAACCGTTCTTCAAGCCCGAAAGAAAGTGGCCTTGTTGATTTACGAAAAGCTTTAGGTGGCCCACTCGTAGCTGAGACAAATGAGTTTGTTTGTCGAACGTGCCAGCGTTCGACGTGTTAAACATGGAAGCTCATCGCGAAACCTGAACGGCAGAATCAGCCGGTAACGTTCTTTCACAAGATACGGTGCTGGCTGATTCGCATTCACGCCGAGCATCAATCGATGCCCGACTCATTCAATCCATTGATTGATTCGCTTGGATTTAGGCCGCATCAAGGCCAGCTCCTAGGTCAGAAGTTTCTCTAAACCACCCAGTCTCCAGAACCCGCATCTGATCACACGGACTGAATCGAGTGTAACGATCATGTCGATAGATCATGCAGCGACATTGGCTCGCCCGCATGCTTCGGGAGGCTGGTGTCGTCGTCAACTTCTTGGCCAAAGACTTCGCCACGATTGACACTAAGCGATCTGTTTGTGCCGTTGCCCTTGGGTGACAACGACGATCCTGATTCTTCCCCCACGGTCTGAATTCTTCAGAGATGACAGCAATGGAACAGCCTTCAATCGAAACACCCGATGGTGATACCCCTAACATCAAGCGTCGGCTAGGCCGAGGTCTGAATGCTTTGCTGGGCAGTCAGCAGGAAGGAAGTGCAACGGCTGCTCCTTCAATCAAGCTACATGCCCCAGAGCAGGATGCGATCAGCGTTGAACTGATCACTCGCAATCCGTTTCAGCCTCGACGAGAGTTCGAACAGGCGGCAATTGACGAGCTGGCTGAAAGTATTCGCAAGCACGGCATTCTGCAGCCACTTCTTGTACGAGCCAAAGGCGATGATGGCTATGAACTGATTGCTGGCGAGCGCCGCTGGCGAGCGTGTCGACAGGTCGGGCTGGAAACAGTTCCTTGCCGAGTTGTCGAACTGGAAGACAAGCAGGTTTGCGAAGCCGCTATCGAAGAAAACCTGAAACGCGAAGATCTTAATGTCATCGAGAAAGCTCATGCGTTCAAGGGGTACTTAGATTCCTTTGGCGGGACCATTGAGGAACTTGCACGTTCTTTAAGTATGAATCGTTCGACGATCAGCAATATGCTGAGACTGTTGGAACTTCCTGACGGTGTTCAGCAAGCTGTCCGCCAAGATCGAATTTCTGCGGGTCACGCCAAAGCCATTCTGCCGCTTTCAGATGATGCCAAAGTCGAACTCGTGAAGCAGATCGAACAGCAGCAACTGTCTGTTCGTAAGACAGAAGAAGCGGTGCGAGCCATCATGAAGGGCGAACAGGCTCCTGCTGAAACCAAGAAGAGCGATAAGCCTGAAATGACTCCTCATGTTTTGGGGCTGCAAGATTTTCTGCGACAACACTTGGCAGCAAAAATTGACATCAAGTTGAAGAAGCAGGACGTTGGGCAGATTGTCATCAACTTCACATCGAACGATGATTTCGAACGCCTGATTGATCGCTTGCGACACGCAGGCTAGTAGAGCGTGCTAAGCGATGAATGTGGGTTTGAACTTGGTTTGGACTTGGCCTAATCCAGTGAAGGACACCATGGTTTGCTGTGCCAGTGGCGTCTCGCGTTTCCAATTGGAAACGACCCAGAATGCAGCTGTTGTTTTGGACAGAATCAGCAAGACCTGACGGGGGAAAACAGCAAGCTGCCGGAGCGGTATCGATGACATTTTTTTCAGCCCTGTCGACCCTGTCGAAATTCGAATTTCATAACCGCATCGACTGGTGGAGAGTTCCTGACACTCATCACGTTCGTGAGATTCACACAGCCGTACCTGAAGGTCGGTCCCGCTGCAACTGGGCCGTTCAATACTGCCTTTGGTCTGGTGGCAATGAGCCCTATAAGTTGCCATCAACCGCCAAATTTGGGCGTGGTAAACTGCGAGATTAGCTGTGAACACAAGCAGCATTAAGCGAAACGGCGTTCAAAGAGAGAAGGGTCGGACTTGCTTGGCCCGGACCAGCCTTCGAGTGATCCTTCTGGTTATGTTTGTGACCTTCGCCACGAATCAAGCCGAGTGGGGCAGGAATGATTGCTTTTTTTCGGTAAAAAAACGATGAACAGTATGAACCGATTTCGTGTTATGATGAAAGAGAGCACGTAATCGACTGTTTCTTAGGCGCGTACCACCTTGCCTTCTTCACAAGACCTTTCGCCCACGAAATCGCGGGCCGCTTCAGCAAGTCTCAGTGATCCTATTTCGGGTTCCAAGCAATCTGGTTCTGCGCCGTCTGTGTTGGCGGACGTCAGGTCGAAACGTCAAAGGCGGCGACGAAAAGCTCCTCCAGAATGGTATCAATCTCTCGTCGCACGTTGGAAGAACTCGGAAAGCATCCGCCCCGAGATTCGAGAACTGTTTCTGACCTATCGGCATGAATTAATCAGCTATGCAGCCAGTGCTGTGGCGTTATGTTTGCTGGCATTGCTTTTGGCCGCTTGGGTGCTGCCTGCCGAAGACCGCAACTTTCTGTTTGACCTATTGGCAACGCCTGCGGAGCCCGAGCTTACAGAATTAGGCACTGTCGAATTCGAATCTGTTCTGGACCAACAGCAGGTGCAAAGTACACCGATCAACGAAGCGATTGCTCAACTTGAATCAATCGCAGACATCTCGGAGATTTCAGAACCCGACGTTGACACATTCGATGACCTTCCTATCCAACTGCGGCCTACTTTAAGCGACCTTAAAGAGCTTGCAAAAGTGGGTGACTTTGGAGGCCGTTCGGCCAAAGGGAAGCAGATCGCGGTTGCCGAATATGGTGGCAGTGCGGCCAGTGAGCAAGCCGTGCTTTACGGCCTGAAATGGCTGGCAAAGATCCAGCGGAAAGACGGCGGTTGGGATTTTAAGAAACAAGGGCCAGAAGCACAGGCGGGTCGTTACGCACGCTCACGTAACGCTGCCACCTCACTCGCGCTGCTGTGCTTTCTTGGAGCGGGCCACACTCATGTGGACGACGGGCCGTACCAAAAGAACGTCGATGAAGCTTTAAGATTCTTGGTGAAGAACAGTTCCATCACGGCTGGTTCAGCGGACATGCGAGGTGATTACGAAGGTAACTCGGGAATGTACACTCATGCGTTAGCCACCATTTGCCTGACGGAAGCCAGTGCGTTGTCACCCCGAGACAAAGAGCTTTCCAAACTTGCAGCAGCAGCCGTGCGATTTATTGAACGATCGCAAATCACGGGCGAAGGAAGCTGGGGATACAAGACGGATTCTGATTCGGGCGACACTTCTGTTGTGGGCTGGATGGTGGTTGCTTTGTATAGCAGTCGCTCGTCTGGCATCCGCGTCTCGAGTCGAACTCTTCGTTCATCTCGCAACTACCTGCGACGCGTTGCCACCGACAGCAGCCAAGCTTTCTATGCCTATAAACCGGGTCAATCGCGAAAGCCATCAACCACTGCAATCGGGCTTTTGTGCAGAATGTATATGGGATGGGGACCGGACATGGAGGCGATTCAAAAGGGCGTTGCCTATCTATCGACTGTTGGCCCAAGCCCAAACAACATGTACTACAACTACTATGCCAGCCAAGTGTTGCGGCACTACGGTGGAGACGAATGGACCAAATGGAACAGCGTGATGCGAGAGCAGCTGATCAAACGGCAAGTTCGAAAAGGCCCCGCCAAAGGCAGCTGGAAACCTCAAGGTGCACATCATGAGCTGGGTGGCCAGCTGTACGAAACCGCTTTGTCCGTGCTCACCTTGGAAATCTACTATCGACATTTGCCCTTGTATCAGCAGCTAAAGCCAGCTGATGACGACGCAATCAACGCGGGTCAACTGTCGGGAGAATAGCTCGCTGGCGCAGGAGCAGTTTGAGCCTTCTACAAAGTCATAGCAACCACGAAGAATCTTCAGACTGAAACACCAGACACATGCTGCGAACGGTCGGATATCCACGGCCGTTTTCCTTTTCGTCTGTTTCTCAGATTTTCGTGGTGACCACAGGATTCGGCGGCGATCACGAAGAACGAAAGGTTCGAAACCGTTTTTTTTCTTCGAGCCCTCTCAATCAACCACCAGAGTCTGGCGACTGCTGCGATCTGTATCATGCTGAACCGTGTCGAGACGTTGCGGCATTCTGCGTGAGGCACTTGGGCGCACCTCACGCACAGCCACAAAACAACGACATCAGCTTAGCGTTCAACGTCTTCCGAACCTTCACCACCGACAGTCGTGTCGTAGCGAACGCCATCTGGCACGGATACAGGCACGGCTACCGTCGTACCAAATTGGCCTTTGGTTTTTGTCATCGAATCAACGGCGACAAAAGATGTAAAACTGCTCATCAGGTTGTAAGCCAAAGCTGTTTCCTTGACCGCGTTTTCAATTTCGTCTGACGCAGCAGGTACCTGGGCTTTCTGAAGCATCAAGTCTTTGATCTTTAGACGAGCCCAAACAGCCGCGATTCCTTCGTGCTTTTTGCTGTCTTCGTCTTCATCGATGGCAACATCGAAAGATGCAGGTTCCATATCGACTCGACCGTTAATTTTGACGGTCCCAGGTTGTCCGTTGAATCGACCAGTCAGGACGACGGGTCGACCGACGATCAAGTCTGGCAATCGAGACGGGTAAACATCTGTTACATTCATGTTGCCCCAATCAATGGTGAGATCAGTCATTGCCGGATGGCTGATTTGGTCATTAAATTTGTTCACGATCTTCACGGCATCGTCATTCAATGACAGATAGGCAACTGCCCCTTTCCCCAGCGACGCCATGCGATTCATCAGAAACCGATTCGGTGAGCTTCCCACGCCAAAGCTGAAGATTCGTGAACTGCCAAGCTTTTCGTGCAGCGTCGTCAAAATCTGCTGCTCGTTGCCGATGTAGCCATCTGTCATGAAAGATACGAGACGAAACCGACCTTCGTCATGAGGAAAATCGAGAGCCGCCTTGATACCTTCGATCATCCGAGTTCCACCGGTTCCAGACAGGCTCCCCAGATAGCTTAGACCACGCTGAACGTTGGCTGTTGTTGCCAACAAAGGCTCGGAACCGAGTTGAGACGCGTTGTTCGAAAATCGAATGATTTGAAACGTGTCTCGATCTGTCAAAGATTGCAATGCGTGTCGAATAGCGGCCTTGGCCTGCTTCATCGGAGCACCTCGCATGCTGCCCGAACAATCCAGTACAAATACCATTTCCATGGGACTACGCTGAACGCTGGCGAGAGACTTTGGAGGATACACCATCATCGTAAAGTACTGTCCGTTTTCATCATCGTGAGTCAGCATGGCTGTCTTGATGCGATCTGATGCAACTTGGTAGCGAAGCACGAAATCTTTGTTCGGAATGCGATCCCGTTCCGACAATGTGACGGTGCGGTAGCAGGAGGATGATTGCTTGGTTTCAATTGCATGATTGATGCAGTTGACATCCTCAATCTGAATTCCTGCGTTGATGTTCACAGTCACAGATACATCATGTCCACTGCGTTCATTGGGAGCCAAGTACTGAACTTCAGTCGACTGCCCACTGGTCCCCTGATCTGTTCGAGCCACTGCACCAATTCCATCACCGGAGGACGGATTAAAACGCGGGCCGACCACCATCGGGAACACAAATTCGTAGGCTCCATCATCGTATCGCAGAGTATTGAAGTAGCGAATTTCAATATCAATTTGTTTGCCGGGTTCGATATTTGCAACCTTCTGGGTGAAGACATTTGGGCGTTGCTGAGTCATCAATGAGGCAACATGACCTTGCCGCTTTGCAGCTTCGTAAATCTGTTTCGCCTTTTCTTTTTCTCGAATGATGCCTCGAATCTTGCGATCGCCAACCGTCATCACGAATTCATTGACGGCTGCATTTTGCGGCAATGGAAAAACGTATGAGGCCTCGATTTTGGAATCATAGGGATTCTGAAACTGTTGAGTCACGTTCACGCTGGCGATGTAACCGTCGATGTTTCCCACTACGGCGGTGTGCTTCAACGGGACTGGAACCTGCTTTGTTCCATTTGGCAACCTGGCCATCAGGCAACCGCTTCCCGGGCGATCATCAGAAGCCGTTGACGCTGCGTCGCTGGGCTGAGCAATCACCCACAGTTCTTCGCCCGGCTGCAGAGACACGGTCCGAGGCATTCCTGATTGAGCTTGTCTTTCGATAGCGATCTTTTGTTCCGCAGCTCGAAGCTTGCTTCCAAGATTCCGGCCTCGCCCCGATCCAGTCACTGGAGGCTGTGATTGCAGTACGTCGACTTCATCTGCAGGCCCGTTCAGGCCCATGTCAGCTCTCAATACTAAACTGCCGCCACCGCCGAAGCCGCCACCTAAGCCGCCACCGAACCCGCCGACATCATTTCCGCCTTCACCACCGATTCCTCCTGCGGCAGCACTGAGTCTACCTCGGCCCATCGGTTGGTCGCCGGAGGAGACCTTTTTTTCCTTCGCCTGTTCAATTCGGTATCCGTTTGCACCACTGGGCTCTTCCGGTGTATTTTCGGACATCCTCTTTTGGTCATCGTCAGCGACAAGTTTGTCCTGTGCTGGGGCTTCGACCGACGGCTTTACCATCGACCTTGCCATTCCGGCTGACAGATCCATGTCGACACGATTATCGGAGAACAACTCGGTCGACATTTCCGATGTTTCTGGAGCTGAAGCGTCATCGCTTTCGGCGGTCGACTCCCCGACGTCCTCAGCCACACTGTCGACAAGTTGACTGGCATCTTCACTAATCGCTGCGTCTTTGGGGCCTTCACCACACCCAATCACGAAGAGAGTGCCTGTCATCAGCATGGCCAATGAAAGACTGGAAAAAAGTTTTTGATACATCTTGAACTTCATCAAATCTGCCTTTCGAATGCGGCAAGAAAATGTTTCATGAAAGGCTGGATTCTTGGTGTGCACTGCAGTCAAAGTCTGTCCTGCGTGCCTTCGCAGCCATTTTTTTGAGCGTTGATCAGTCATGTCTTGTCGAAGTGGATTTTGAATTTGGCGGCTGTCGCCAAGACTTCATTGTCAGGCCTACGTCTTGCTGAATCCTTGATAAATTCAGCGACATATCTTGAACTTCAACATCAAATGAAATCCTTCCGACGCTACCGAACTTCTGGACCTGAAGCGTCATCCAATCGAGCTTTTGTTAGTGTCATTTGCGCCTGAATTTCTTTTCCCGCTGAATCAGCGGCAACAATCAGCGACGTTCGATATTCCATGACGTTACGGCCTTCACACTGAACGTGAATGCGGGCCACTCGAGTCTTTCCACGAGGCAGATCTTTCGCAGTGCTGAATGCCGCTAATACAACTCGGTTCCCATTCATTGCTTTTGGGTCGTAGTAAGCAGGTTCGGAAAATGCGGCATGCTGGCCCCCTTCAATACCCACAATTTCGATCGAATTGACGGTGCTTTGAAGCTCTAACTGCCAAGCAGCCAAAGCGCGATCTCCAGAATCAATAAACACATCAACCGCTTCGAATCGAATGCCCGCAGTGGCATCTAATGGAGCTTCAATTTCAACAACCTGAACGACCGCCTGTGCAGTGTTTGGATTTTCAGCTTGGTCTTGAGCCGACGAAAAGGTAACCAAACAGATATCCACGGCGATCAAAAGAACCCACGACATGGGCATGCGAAACCACTGACCAACTTCGGTCAACAACCCGCTGACAAGATGATTGGAACACGACGTTGAGAAATTTCTCATAGCATCACCACTGACATCGCGATGGAGCTCACGTCCTCAGAATTCACGACACCGTCTCCGTTTTGATCCAATCGAGCGATCTCGAATTGGTCAGCAGACTCCTTCCGATCGATTGATTTGGCCAACAGAAATGCATCCACAATATTAACCCGTCCATTGCCATCGACATCTTTGCCCGATGGATCGCCAACCGGCAAGGTGGCCGACCGAAAGCTGGGGAGAGAAGACCTTCCAGCGTCCGCCAATTCGCCAACAGGTTGATTTTGCATTGCTGGCTCGGCACCGTTGTCTAAACCGGGCCCTTGAGGCAACATGACGACAATCAACAACGCAGACGCCAACACGCCGGCGGAAATCCCCATCCAACTACGACGACTCCATAACGGCTGAGACTTCGCGACTTGATTTCTTGAGCGTCTTAACACTTCCGACGCATCACTTAAAATCGCTGCACGAACGGAATCCGGAACCGGAAGTTCATGGCGGTTTGAATGCTGCAGCGTTTCTACGACTTCGGCTGGAAGCCGTTCTTCGTCTGACATTTCTGATTGTTCATCAGGCGGGCCAGATTGATTCTGATGGTCAGGCTGCCGTCCGTTTGGCAGTGTTTTTCCTGACCATTTGCTTTGCTTGTCATTTTTCATCAACTCACCTCCGACACTGAAGTGAGCAACTCAGAAAATTCGTTCAAAGAAAATGGGAACTTTTCCCAAGTCTAGCGCGTCGTTGTTCGATTGGGTCTGCAAGCACCCAAAACTCGAGCAGATGCGGACCTTCATTGCTTCGCATCTGTTTCACCAGCTACAGTGAGGCCTGAAGATGGCGACTGTTGCAAATAGCATTTCCTTCGAAAGCCGCGGATGGCACCCGCTACGGACATCCAGACTGACCAACAGCTTGTCGAATCTTTGAATTCAGGCAGCGAGGATGCATTCACGGAATTATACGAACGCTATCAGCCATGGATCATGAGCTTGGCATATCGTTTTACAGGCCACCATGACGACGCCTTAGATGTGCTTCAAGAAACCTTCGCCTACATCGTTCGCAAAGTCCCCAATCTTCAGCTGTCTGCGAAGATGACCACATTTTTGTATCCGGCTGTCCGCAATCTTTCGATCGCTGCCAACACAAAACGCCGACGCTCAGTCAGCAGTGAATCACTTGTGGATATCTATTGTGGTGAACCAAGCGATTGCAACACGTCGGATGATTTTCGAGAACTGCTGCTGCAGCTTTCCAGCGACCATCGAGAAATTTTGTTGATGAGATTTGTGGATGAAATGACTCAACCAGAAATCGCAGCGTCGCTGGATATTCCCCTAGGCACAGTGAAGTCTCGATTGCACCACGCGGTGGCTTCTGTCAAAGATTCACCCATCGTCAAGCAGCTGATGGAATAGATCGTTCAATCGTTGAATGGGCAGCAGTGTTGACGACTTTCGTCAACACTGCTGCCCAAATTTCATGAGCCACTTTAGACCACCAGTTCAAGTTCGATGAATTGATGAGGCGTCTTTTGAAATTGCCCAGCAAGGTGCATTAACGTTTCCCAACGCACCAAATGATTGTCGCTTTCAAACTTTGGTCGTTCCTTGGGAAGGTTCAGCAACAAAGACTTTCGAATCACTTGAGCTCGAACCTTGTGAGTCCGAACTTCTCCATCGCATTCGTTTGTTAAACAAAGCACATAGCGTTCTACAGAAACCGGTTTACCGGCTTCTCGTTGCAGCATCCCCACGGCGAATTGTTCCGACATTTCATTCAACGCCGCGTTCAAAAAGAACCAGCAATCTTTTTTGGGGAGTGGAATAAGTGGCAAACCTGGCTTCGTTTTCTGAGCCGCTTTGACCAGTTGTTCAACGGCCGTTTCATTCAGAAACACGTCATCGCACGTCTTTTCCGACAGAGTACGAATTTGCAACACGCCATCGACGATGGAATTCAAGGAAAAGTTAATGCGATGATAGAACTCGCGCTGTTGCCACTGCCGATTGGCTCGAAGCTTGGCGATCCACCACCCAACAACGGCGAAGGCTATTCCAGTTAGTGCCTTCAACCAGTGTTCAGTGATTAAATCATTGATCGCTTCAAGAATGTCCGCCATCTTTTTCCCTCTCGATTTGTTACGCGAACCGAATCAGTTTCCCTCTGCGACGTTGTGACACCTCGCATGGATCATCCTGTTCACTCTGAACCTGCCGCCAGATCCACGCAGATCATTTCTTCGTCGTTGCGAATGTAGACTCGACGATTCGCGAACGCTGGCATGCTCCACACAACGTCTCGACCAAACGCAAGATTGGTTGGTTTGATCACGTTGGCTCGATCAATTTCTTCGTATCCATCTGGAGACAGCTTGCCAATCACAAGGTCTCCAAGCTCAGTGAAGAACCAGCAGCGATCGGCTTGTCGTACGAATAGGGCGGTATCGCTGCCGCTCGCTCGCTTGCCCACAACATCCGACGTTTCCCACAGTTTTTCCCCGTCAGGAATTCGAATTGCTCGCAACACGCCCTTTTGATCAAAGCCGTATACGACATCATCAATCACAATCGGCTGCACATTGACGGGACTAATCATATTGCGTTTGTCGCGCCACACTTCGCTGACTCCGGGCTGATCGCCATTCATCTTCAAAAGCAGATTCTTGCTGCTGTACCCGGCCGCATAAAGATATTGGCCCACCATCACCGGCGACATAATGATCGACCCACTGGTGGCGTCATATGGAACAGACCAGTATTCCGATCCATCCGCTGGATCTACGGCAGAAACAGAATCGGGTTTCAGCAAGATCAACTGACGGGCATCCGCATATTCAATGATAGTTGGGGGCGAATATCCCTGTTCGCGAGACGTCGAACTTCGCCAAACTTCATCACCGGTCAACTTGTTAAGAGCAACAATGTGCGAGCCTTCACCGCCCGCCAGAGTCAGCAGGTTGTCGCCATCGATCAAAGGATGGGCGGCATACCCCCACAATGCCGCTTTAGTTTTGTATTGCTGTTTCAGTTGCTTTGACCAGACAATTGATCCGTCTGAGGTTTTGAAGCAAAACAGGTGACCTTCAGAACCCAGCGAATACACGAAGGCTCCATCAACGTTGGGAGTACATCGGGGTCCAGACGGATAAGAGACTGAATATTTCACCGGATATTCGTGCTTCCAAATTTCTTTTCCTGTGGCTTCGTCCAAACACAGAACGCGTTCGGTGCCAGTGAATTCTTGGCGTTCAAAATTGCCAACCTTCACGTTGTCGCTGGTCACATAGTCGGTGACAAACACCTTTCCGCCAACAACTGCCGGCCCCGAATACCCTCCAGCGATCGGACTTCGCCACACAACCTTGGGACCGCCTTCTGGAAATTTCTCCAGAAGGCCAGTTTCTTTCCACTGGTTATCTCGATCTGGGCCCATCCACTGAGGCCAGTCATCAGCTTGTGCGGGCACAATCAGCAGGAGCAAGAACAGCAAGCGAGACATAATTTTGACTTTCAGCTTTGAGTTCGCAAACGACGTGATTGGTATAGAATAGACGGCCACCGTCAAATTTTCGTCAACGCATCCAAAATCGTCGTCGTTCGGCAGAATTCTTCGTGCTGGTCTTGCCGAACTGATCACCATTTTCATGAACTGACCTGATGCCCGTCTTCGACTTCAAATTCAATGTGGAAGCCCCACTTCAAACAGTTTCAGACTTTCATTTCGAACCGGGAATTTTGAAAACGTTGACTCCTCCGTTAATGATCATGAAAGTTCACAAGTTTGAACCTCTTGCCGATGGATCCATTGGCGAATTCACAATGTGGATGGGGCCGATCCCTGTTTACTGGAAGGCCGTTCACTCAAACGTTAGCGTGACGGGCTTCACTGATACTCAGGCAAAAGGCCCGCTCAAAGCGTGGGCTCATACTCACCGATTCTCGGCCGTAAGCGAATCCGTCACCGAAGTCCATGAGCACATCGAATTCGAACACTTCTCAGGTTTCAAAGGGCTTCGGTCTCGGCTGATGTTCCCCAAGCCCGCATTGCTTGCACTGTTCCACATCCGCAAATGGACCACTCGGCGAGAAGTCGCCAAGCGAATTGCAACCACTTAATCGCACAATTTGCCTCGCGCTTGACCACATGCGTAAGGCCGCAAAGATGTTGACCAAAAGTCTAAGAAGTCACTTTGATGGGTGCCTCCGCAAGCAAGTTTTGTGTTGCGTTGTTCGGAAATTTCGTAGTTGTCCAGCAGGCCGGCTGAAACCATGAAAATCTCGGATCACGCGAAAGTTGGATTTCACGGATGAACGATGATTTAAGTGGGCGGAATTCTCTCATCAGTCGATTCGCGTCTCACAGGCTGCTGCGTTATGCTGCGGGCTGCTGAATCTGACCGAATTACCGGACCCCCTGAACAGAGGAACTGAGTCTTGGCCGAGAAGCGTGACTTCGAAGAATTCCTGCAGAAGTTTCAAAAGCATCGCGAAGTGATGGTTGAGGAACTTCACAAAGTGGTCATCGGGCAGGATGCGGTGATCGACCAAATTTTGGCCGCCATTTTCACGGGCGGGCATTGCCTGCTGGTGGGTGTGCCCGGACTGGCAAAGACATTGGTTGTCAGCACAATCGCCAAGCTGCTGGATGTTGAATTCCGCCGCATTCAATTTACGCCTGACCTGATGCCCTCGGACATCACAGGCACCAACGTCCTTGAAGAAAACGATCAAGGTCGACGAGAATTTCGCTTCGTCGAAGGTCCAGTCTTCACCAACATTTTGCTAGCTGACGAAATCAACCGAACGCCTCCGAAGACTCAAGCTGCGCTCCTGCAAGCCATGCAGGAAAAAGAAGTGACTGTTGGACAAACCACTTACAACCTGCCCGAACCATTCTTTGTCATCGCGACTCAGAACCCCATTGAACAAGAAGGCACCTACCCGCTGCCGGAAGCTCAACAGGACCGATTCATGTTTAACGTGAAGGTCGACTATCCTTCATTGGATGAAGAAGAACAAATTTTAGAGGCAACGACTTCCGGTGAACGCAAAGAAGTTCGCAAAGTGTTATCCGCTAAAGCCATTCTGTATCTGCAAAAACAGATCAGCCAGATTGTGGCTTCACCACTGATCATCAGCTATGTGACTCGACTTGTCCGAGCAACTCGACCGGGAGACGATGCATCACCCGACTTTATCAAGAAGCTGGTTGATTGGGGCGCTGGTCCTCGAGCTGGCCAGTACTTGATCGCCGGAGCCAAAGCCATGGCCGCCATGGATGGACGCCCCAACGTGATCACAGATGACGTCCGCAAAGTCGCCATCCCTGTGTTAAGACATCGCATTTCAACAAACTTTCAGGCTCAGGCTGAAGGCATGGGATCGGAAAACATTATCAATCGACTGGTTGAAGAAGTGCCCGAACCCAGCGTTCCGAAGTACGAAAAGTAATCTCGCAAATTCACAGCACAGTGATGCAGTCATCAACTGAACGCATCGCTGTTCAGCATTTGCTGAGGCAGACAGTTTCTGCAGGATTCAGCCGCACAAGCTCACAGCAAAATCGACTTCATTAGATCTCATGAACCACATCGTTCCCCCATCACTCTTATTTGATTTTCGTTTGCCATTACAGGCATGCGAATCACCGGGCAAAAAAAAGACCGCCCCCCTGTTGAAACTTGCAAATCAACATCGACTGTTTGTCCCGTCGGAGCTCAATGAAACGCCCGCGTTTGCCGACATCTTTGCAGGTTGGAATGCAGAGGGCTTCGGACTAAAAGTTTGTGTCCACGGCAAACCGGAAGCCGCCAGCGGCGATTCAAAAGATCTTAGTATTTCAGACGCCGTCCTCGTTTGGCTGGATACTCGACCGACTGGAGACGTACATCGAGCCACAGAATACTGCCATCACTTCGCCGTTTTACCAGCAGACAGACAAGCCAAGGGTAAGCCGTCGATCTCACAGCAGCCCATAGCACAACAGAGGTCGACGCGGATTGAATTTAGTGCGAAGCAAATGTCACTGCAGAGCAAGACGACCAAGACAGGTTACGAACTGGAAGTTTGGATCCCCACGACTCAGCTACACGGCTTTCGAGAAGTCTCTGACATCGGCCGTTTGGGTTTCCATTGTGTTGTGAAAGATGGACATCTCGGAGATCAAGCCTTCCACCTGAGTGGTGACTTCCCAACAGGCTACGACCCATCCACATGGATCACTTTGGAACTGCAACAATAATGTTCGCATCATACCGTCTGCCTAATTTCATTTTTGCTGCGACCTTCTGCTTGCTGGCGACTAACGGCTTGCTGGCAACGACCAGCTTCGTCGCCACCGTCAGTGGGGCAGATGACAATTTGCCGTCAAGCGACACATCGCAGGCTGTGCCTGTCGTTCAAACGACTCATTCTGGCCCGATTGTGATTGCTCATCGCGGAGCATCAGGTTACCTACCAGAACACACAACAGAAGCTGCCACACTAGCCCACGGCATGGCAGTCGATTTCATCGAACAAGACGTCGTGCTTTCCAAAGATGGCATCCCTGTTGTCCTTCATGATGTCACATTAAACAGCGTGACAAATGTTGCCGAAGTATTTGCCGATCGAGCGGTCGACAACAAGTATTTTGTATTCGACTTTACTTTAGAAGAACTGCGACGACTATCCGTTACCGAACGTCAAACCAGCACCGTTCGATTTCCAAGAGGGCAGGGCAGTTTTCGTATCAGTACTTTGGCCGAGCATTTACAATTAATTCGCGGTTTGAATCGTGCCCGAAACAAGCAAATCGGGGTGTACGTCGAACTCAAAAAACCTTCGCTGCACAAAGCTCAAGGTCTTGACCTTACGAAAAAGGTTTTGAGTACTCTGGCCGAATTTGGCTACAACAAGCACGACGACAACATCTTCTTGCAATGCTTTGAAGGTGACGAAATCAAACGTTTGAGAACCGAATTCCATTGTCGACTTCCGCTGATTCAGCTGTATTCGAAACGCCCGTCAGTGCAGACGCTGAGCGAGATTTCGAAGTATGCAGATGGAATCGGAGTCAACATCGAAGCTCTTGTGGAACCCACCGCTAAAGGCGGAATTCAAGCCAATGGCTTAGCAAAACAAGCTCACGATGTGGCTCTTCAGGTCCACGCTTGGACCTTCAGAACCGACCAATTGCCTCGTTGGGCGGCGACTTCCGACGAACTGTTGAACCTGCTTTTTAATGAAGCTCGGATCAATGGACTGTTTGCTGACCAGCCAGACGTCGTGCTGCACTATCTTGAAAAGACGGCAACTCGCCAAGCTGATCGAGGACCGTTCCACCTGCTGAACGACAACGGCAAGTAATCGCAATTCGCTCATTCTGTAATCGTCTTCTATGAGGCTGATCGCAACCACTCAGGCACAGGCACGGACACGGGCTCAAAGTGTCTCACGACGAAACACTTCACGTTCAGGGTGACTTTGCAAATGATGAGTCCGACTTTTAGCTGAATCTGCTGTGTGGGGATTCGTCACCGAGAACCGTGGGGCAACTTTCCAGAGCCGTTGCAGACTCGCAAACACGAAGTCGCAACGGCCTCGCTAAAACGGAGTGTCGCCACCGAAGTCGGGTGAGTCTGGGTTTTCGTCGAATTCATCTGGTGGATCTGAATCGCCGTCGTCCTCATCTTCGATGCCGAAGTCCGGGTGCAAAGGGTCTCCAGGGCTGAAGAAGAAATCTCCAAGCCCCATCGGCACAACGTTACCTCCCAGCGAATCACTTTTGCGTTCGGCCAGATTTTTGAGATCGGCCGCCTCTTCACCCAAACACTTTTCAAGAGCTTCTCGCCAAGCGTCGTCTCGAGAAACCGGGTGATCGTGTTCTTGAGCCAAACGCTTCAAGGCAAACCGCAACAGGTTGATTCCATCTCGAGTTGAAAAGTCCAAATTCAATGAGTGCGATTCCTGTAGAAATTGCACGGTAAGTTCAAGCATTTGGTCGTCGGCGAATGGAAGGTGGTACTTCAGAATCGACATTTCGTCGTCTCGAGAAGGATGCCCCAACGTTAGCGTTGGCTGCAGCCGCGACAAGATGTAGTCGGGGATTTCAAATGTTGATTCGTCTTCATTCATCGTGACCGCACAACGGAAATTGGGATGAGCATGAATCGTGACTCCGGCAACAATCGATTCCGCATAGCGGCGATGGTCTAG
This sequence comes from Fuerstiella sp., assembly GCA_039974975.1. Taxonomy (GTDB): domain Bacteria; phylum Planctomycetota; class Planctomycetia; order Planctomycetales; family Planctomycetaceae; genus Fuerstiella. The sequence continues at coordinate 91,506 of JBDWHY010000167.1, forward strand.
CAATGGAGCCAAACTGGCCCACGACTTTTCGTTCATCCGGTTACCTTCGTCCAGAATGCAAATGCCTCCGGTAATCATCGCCGTCACGAGCGGCGAGGCGTGATAAGCGATCTTGCCGCTTTCCGCCAAGACTGGAGTCACCAATAAGTCTTCAGGCCGAGTATCTGCTGTGCATTGATAGATATACAGATCCTGTTCGCGTTGCCGAGCTCCGCTAATGGCCAGAGTCGTTTTTCCAATGCCCGGTGTTCCCACCAATCGAGGAGTCAACGGCAGGTCTTTTTCGTCGACGACCAACCAGCAGGCCAGAAGTTGCCTCAGAACTTCGCTTTGACCAATCCAGTTCCCGTCACTGATATCCGGAGTCGACAGGTGAAGGTTGATGTCATCGATTGCGTGCGTCTTCGCCATGGTATGCTCGATTGATTCGCACACAAAGATCCGATGAACGGCTAAGGTGCAAATATTGTGTTGTCTAAAATTCGTTCGCCGTGACGGCACGGCGTAGCGCGAAATTGTCCGGAATTCCATCAGTGGTTACCACTCGAAGACCGAATTTGCCAGCCGAAAGATTTGATCCGACCAACAGACAGATTCGTTTCTCAATTTTTTCATCTCGACTGATCGAATTCTCAGGCAAAACCAAGATACATCTCAAAGTAAAAAATACTGTTCACGATGAATTCGATCTGTCAGGATTCAGGCGTGCGACTCGTCGCGATCAGGGGTGAGAACTTCAGGAGACAAATCCATGTTCAACATGACGTATATTTTGATGGTTTTTCTGCCCGGGTTGATCCTGTCAGGCGGAGCCAGTTTGTTGGTGAAAGCAGCCTTCAATCGCTACTCTCAAGTGGGCAGCCGCCGAGGCTACACGGGAGCTCAAGCAGCTGAACTGCTGCTAGATCGTGCGGGAATTCAGGACGTTCAAATTGTTGCAACTCAAGGCTATCTCAGCGACCACTACGACCCCACCAACAAACGACTTGCGCTGTCGGAAGCCGTTTATGGCAGCAGTTCGCTTGCAGCTTTGGGAGTTGCCTGCCACGAAGCGGGACACGCCATTCAGCACGCAACCAGTTATGGCCCGTTGGGGCTTCGTTCAGCATTGGTGCCGACAGTCGGAATTGGTTCCAACCTCGGCTATGTTGTGATGGTAGGAGGCCTCTTCCTCGCCAGCCAGCAGGTGGTTTTGATTGGAGCCGTCATTTTTTCCGCCGTACTTTTGTTCCAGCTGGTCACTTTGCCCGTGGAATTTGATGCGACGGCTCGAGCCAAAAAGCTGATCGTCGAGGCAGGAATCATCGACCAAGATGAACGCTACGGAGTCGACAGAACTTTGAATGCGGCCGCCCTGACGTACATCGCCGCTGCCGTTTCAACGTTACTAACGCTGCTCTACTTTCTGGTCAGATCAGGCATTCTGGGCGGGCGAGACGACTAATCGATTTACCAACTGACAAAATGTGCCACCAGTCGCTTTGGCCCAAACGATTGAGTGGATGAAGCTTTCATTTGGATTTTGGCAGCAACCTAGCACACCCCAATTTGGTCAATGGCCGCTCGCCTGCCGCAGACCGAGGGGCCCACAAGAGCGGGCCAAGCAAGAAAACCTTCTGATACCTGCGATTTCTTGCTGTCAGGGGCGTGTAAATTTGTCTGAAGAGCCGAGAAGAAGGCGAGTGGAGTTCTCAAGTTGGTGTAACGCGGGGTGAAACAGCGATTTCACGTTGAAGAAGCCCTGAATTCCTGACACAATTCTGAGCTCGCTGACTTTTTGTCAAAGCAAAGGCCAGCAACTTGTCATCGCGCAATATGCTGTGGTGGCTTAAATCCTGTTTCAACACACTCTTTTTTTCGTACTACCGCCATGAACCGTGAACGCATCGAACGACAGATCAAACAGGCTGCTCAAGATCTGGAAACATGTGAAAAGGCACTCGGCGCTGACGCGAAGGCTCTTAAGAAGAGTCCAAAGTGGCGAGCCGCCGATGCGGACCTGCGAGCTCTGAAGCGACGCCTGATCGCCGTTAAAGGCGTGGAAGATCGCGAAAAAGAAGCTCTTGCCCGCAAAGCCGAAGCCACTGCAGCTGAATAAACTTCAGACCAAACAGCAAAAGCACTCAGCCTGCAGATAACTTGCAACGCTGCAAAACACAACGTTTTGAAAGCTGAGTGTTCTTTTGCTGCGCTGTATCAAAACGCCTGCATCACACTGCCTCTACGATATCAGCCGCCCACGGAAGCCCTTGTCGAAATGACACAGTGTGCCTCTTGACAGCTTAAGGGTTGCCGCAGCCTCCCCTAGATCTTAGTCGCTATTTCGAGCAAGCAATTTCCGGGACGCTGTCTTGAGGCGTTCGGTAGGGACTAGAGTTCTTCAGTTTCAACGCTGGCAGCAGTCCTGAGCGGTGTAAAACAGCCTTGAGCAGGCCACCAAGCAGCGGAATCGCAAGCAAAAACGAAAACGGTCGAAAGTAGCACTGAAAGCAGTGAGGACAGCGATATGGCCTCATCAGTAGCGCGGCCCAAGGCAAATCGGATGCACACAAAGGGGCAGGCTCAAGTGCCTCGCGACAGAAGCAACAGACGAAGGGCGATGCTGGTTTTGACTGACTCATGTTGTGTACTCCGGATCAGAACGAGTCCCACGTCCTGCAACAACGTTTTGGTAAACCGGCCCCCATTCACTATGGACTACGTTTTCAGGAGCCTCCCAGAAAACCAACCAGAACGAGCACTGTCGCGGCACAAAAAGTCGCATCTGCAACGGTGGTGACAAAACACCTCACCGATTTGTGAAGCAAATTCAGTGCCAAAACGGTCACTCTATGAACGCCAACTGCTCATCAACTGGTACATATTGCCGCCAGGCAACTGTTTCCGCCGCCCGCCAGTCAGGCAAAAACCAGCCAACCTCCTCACCAGCCTAACCCTCGCAGTGTCAGCAGATTGAATCATTGCGAAAGGCCGGCTTTCGTAGAGTCAAGTTGACCTGAGGCAAAAACTTCAGTATTTTTGCGAGAAAGCTAAATGAACGCGATTCGGTGATAGCACCGTTAACAGGTGGTGGATAGCGTAAAGACACCGCTGTACGAACCTGACTGAATCAGGCGTTCACAGCAGCACACGAGGCTCAGCTTAAGCTTGGCTGGCTTCTGCCAAATGAAATCAAAGACATCGCGGGAATCAAATATCTGACCCGCATTCGCAGCACGCAACTTTTCTTGCCCGTGACTGCTATTCCAGAAACCATTAGCCGATTCGGAAACACCTTGCAGACTTTTGCTGACGCGACTTTTCGCGACCTTGGACTCCATCCATCGACACTTAAGATCTTGGCGAAAGCCGGATATGAAACGCCCAGCCCTATTCAGGCTGAACTGATCCCTATCGCCCTGACAGGCAAAGATTGCATTGGTCAGGCACGCACTGGTACAGGAAAAACTGCGGCATTTATGCTGCCGTCCATGGAACACATTGACCATGATCTAGGACGCGTGCAACTGCTGGCGCTGGCTCCGACTCGCGAGCTTAGCGAACAGGTCATGATCGAAGCCAAAAAGTTGTGCGGTGGAAAAATCAAGCTGGGACTTGGTGTGGGTGGTCGCCCAATTCATCGCCAGATTTCAGATATCGAAAACGGCGCTCAGGCCATCATTGGAACTCCAGGCCGAGTCATCGATCTACTTCGTCGCGGAGCTTTGAATCTGCAACACCTCAAAGTGGTTGTCTTAGACGAAGCCGACCGAATGCTCGACATCGGCTTTCGCCCTGACATCGAAAAAATTCTGAAACAGTGCCCCAGTGATCGACAGACACTGCTCCTTTCGGCGACGATGCCCGAATCTGTCGAACGACTTGCTCGCCGATACATGAACGAACCAGAAATGGTCGACTTGTCGGAAGACCATGTTGTGGTGGATACGATCGAACAGTACTACGTCACGGTCGACGAAGATCGCAAGCGATCCTTGCTGTTACGAGTTCTTGCTCAAGAAAAACCATCGCAAGCCATCGTGTTTACTCGCACAAAGAGAGGCGCTGACAAGCTGCACGAAATGTTCTCGCGAAGACTGAAGTCTGATCGAATCGCCGCCATTCATGGGGACTTGCCTCAGCGAAAACGAGACTCGGTGATCAAGCAACTTCGAGCCGGTAAGTTGCGGCTGCTGATCGCGACAGATGTGGTTGGTCGAGGAATCGATATCAGTGGCATTAGTCACATCATCAATTACGACATCCCTGAATTTTGCGATGACTATGTTCACCGAGTTGGTCGAACAGGCCGCCTGTCATCCGCCGAAGCAGGCCGTGCCATCACGTTTGTGCGAATGGACCAGGGCGGGGAACTGACGAACATCGAAATGCGTATTAATACGGTGCTTCCAGAATACCGAGTGGAAGGCTTCGAAGCTTATCGCCCCAAGGAACGCAGAAATACGAAAGTGCGTTCCTTCGGAAACTAAAGCGTCCCGATGCAGCCAAGGCGAATTCTGTGACTCGAATCGAAAATGCCCTCGCAAAGAAGCAATCTTTGCGAGGGCATTTTTATTGAATCGTATTGTGCGGCGACGCAACTTAGGAATCGCTCTATACGGTCATCGCTTCTTCGAGTGAAATCGATTTGTCGAGAGTGTTGACGATTTCAGGCAGTAAGTCAGTTGCGCTATCGGCTGAAATCTGACACGTACCCGCCGCTGCGTGGCCACCACCGCCGTGTTCAAGGCAAAGTGATCCAACATCAACAGGATTGGAACGGTTCAAGATCGACTTGCCCATCGCCAAAACGGTTGTGTCAGGTTGCCGACTACGAATCAAATGCAATGACACATTGCATTCGGGAAACAGGGCGTAGACCAAGAAACGATTGCCAGAATAAATCGTTTCCTCGTTGCGATAATCGAGCACGATTACGTTGTTCTGAACACGCGAGCAACGAGCCGTTTGTTCTAGGAATTTTTCTCGCTGCGAGTTGTACAGTTCAACTCGCTCTTTGATATCGGGCAGTGACAGAATCTGCTTGATACTGTGAGTACGACAGTAGTCCACCAACGCCATCATCAGTTGGTAGTTGGAAATACGGAAGTCTCGAAATCGACCAAGACCCGTTCTGGGGTCCATGATGAAGTTCAACATCACCCAGCCTCGAGGATCAAGAATTTCATCTCGAGTAAATCGAGCACTGTCTGCCTTGTCGACCGCTTCCATCATTTCGGCACTGATGGTCGTGAATCGTTGCGGACCGCCAAAGTAGTTGTACACAACTCGGGCGGCGGAATCCGCATCGGGATCCAGAATGTAGTTCTGACGAATCACAGTTCCATTGCGAACCGCTTCGCTGCCGTGATGATCAAAACACAGATGACAGTCAGACACGTAGGGCAGATTCGTGATGATGTCTCGTGGTGTCACATCAATCAGCCCATCCTGCATATCTTTGGGATGAACAAACATGATGTCATCAAGCATCTGCAGTTCACGCAGCAGCGCGGCACAGACCAAGCCATCGAAATCACTTCGGGTAATCAAGCGGTATTTGAAGTTGTCTGCCGGCATCTGCTCAGATTCCATTGCTGAAAGAAGGGAAGCGTGATGTAGTGAAATCGTGAAGGAACATCGTCCAGTAGGGCCACGCTCACCGTTCCTTAGCATGCCCCGCAAAAAGCCAACCCGCCGAAAACAGTGGTGATTGAAACGAAATGTTGATTCGATGCATCATTGAGTTTGCCGATTGCAACGATCAAATCGCCCTCATGGGGATTACCTCCACCTGACTGGGTTGGATAGTTTTCCGCCTCAGCCATCTGCCGTAGAACGACGGTTGATTGTCACGATCGATACATTCCCATCAGTTTGGCTGAGTTCGCTGACCGATCCGCTTTGCACGGGCTCGTTGATTCTTCTTGGAATCCTTCAATTTACAGTGGTGTGAACGATGGCATGTGGCACCCTTTAACACGCCATCACATTGCATTCACCTTCATCCATGTCAGACAGCCATCATGCCTCGTGCCAAGTCACGAAAAAAGAGCTCTGCGACACTGACCCAGCGATTGACTCGCTGGCTGTTCAGCCCGATGAAGCTATGCGTGACGGCCATAGTGGTGATTGTCTGGCTATTCCTTCCTCAATGGACGGCCAGTCTTCCACAGTTGGAAAGTCGGCCCGAATATCAAATTTCTGAACAGCAGATCCAAGTGACTCCACCACCGCGGTGGATTCCCGAAGACATCGTCGACAAAGTGCTTGCCCGAGCCGGATTCCACGAATCCATGTC
>JBDWHY010000168.1:0-14897 GCA_039974975.1 Fuerstiella sp.
GGGCCAGCCCCCAAACCCCCCGAGATTTTCTGAGGCATGGCGAGTGTTCAATGAGCATGAAACTTGTAAAATGATTCTGCCTGGAGAAACGGAGCGGAGCCATGTGGAGACACAACTTCGCAAGGGTTCTCCAAGGCCGAGTGCGTCAATGATGCACAGCGGCTGGGCTTCGGCTCAGCCGCACTTTTGAATTTCCGGCACGCTTTCTCCAGAATGCGGATTCCAGAGTTCGTCCTTCTTGATCAATGCGTTGAGAATTGTCAGCAGCTTTCGCATGCACGCGACGAGCGCGACTTTCTTCAATTTGCCTTTGGCCAGTAATCGTTGATAAAACGATTTGATCGGTGGATTAAAACGCGTTGCCACAAGTGTCGCCATGTAAAGAACGCTTCGAACGTATGCTCGGCCTCCAAACGTTTTGCGTTTCCGTTTCGTCTCACCCGAGTCGTGGTTCATTGGAGCGACGCCAGCAAGCTTCGCGATTTCGCCTCGATTGAGTTCGCCAAGCTCCGGCAATTCGGCAACAAATCAGTCGGGGCCATCCAAGCTGCAATGAGGTCAAGTTTTGCTATCCTCCTTTCGTTGTGTGACTATTTGGTTCAGTTTTCAAAATCAAGGGACACCCATGGCTTGTATCAATCGACGTGAAGTACTGGCAGAAGACGACGTACAAGTTGTTCATTGCATCAACCGCTGCGTGAGACGAGGTTTTTTGTGTGGTGACGATTCTGTCACGGGCAAAAACTTCGATCACCGACGACGGTGGATTCGAAGAGAAACCACGGGGACACCCACGTCTGTCGACACTTCTCGACAAGATGCGGAACTCGTATCACGCACCCGCAGGAATCCATTCCGTGCCAACGATAGACTCCACTTGTGGGCAGGGCAATCGCATGTCGGAACCAATCAAAACGCTGACTGCCCGAGCAGAGACTGATTCAAATACAACGTCGCGAAATTGAATCTGCGGGCTGCGGGATGGATTTCCTACGGAATACACGGGAGATCGATACGCGTTGCCCTGACCTACTGGGGAGTGTTGCTAAGCCGGTGTGACCGCTTTATTGCTGCACCCTTTATCGCTGCAGTTTTTAATGCTGCACTTTTAATGCTGCACTTTTATTGCTGGCACCCTTGTTGCTGGCTCCCTTATTGCTGGCTCCCTTATTGCTCGCGAAATGCCACGCCCACTTTGCTGAGCAAGGAGAGTGGAATGAGGTATCTCGGGAAGCCGTGGACATCGGCAATGTGGTGTGTTTGATTTGCCACGTTTGTGACGAGCAACTTCGTGATCGATGTTCTGTCACTTATATTGAGTGCTCGGCTTGCATGCCTTTGCATCGATGAGAGCTTCACTGGCTAAGTGCAAGCATGGTCCACCAAGACATCTCGGCCAGTTAACAATGGTGTGAACCGGAGCGGCCCATCGTGCTGGTGCGGCGGCTCTGAAACTTGTTACTTGCCCAAGGTGGCTCACACCACAAATGTGGTGGGCCACGTTGGATCAACTGAACAATCAACCTACGCGTTGGCTCGTGCTTTGAACCATTTGGCAGTTTCTTCGAGGCCGTCTTCGATTCCCACAACGGGGCCGAGCATGGCGATGAGCGGATCGACATTCAGTAACGAGCGTTCGATGTCTCCTGCTCGTTTGACGTTCGGAGTCACTTCGATTTGTTGGCCCAGTTTGTCTTGCAGCACTTCGGCCAACTGCTGAGTTGTCGTTTCTTCGCCGGTGCCGACGTTCAAGATGGGCACATTGATCTTTCCTTCCAGTGCCGCGACGTTGGCTCCGGCCACGTCTTTGATGAACACGTAGTCTCGAATACAACCGGGATCGCCAGGAGTTTTCATTGCGTTTACGGCGATGGATTCTTTGGCGATAATTCGGTTGCAGAAGATGGCGACGACTCCGGCTTCTCCATGAGGATCTTGGCGAGGGCCATAGACGTTGGCGTAGCGAAGGACGGTGTAGTTGAGGCCGTGTTCAATGCGGAAGCATTCCAAGTACTTTTCGACGGAAAACTTACTGCACGCGTAAGGGCTGATCGGCACGGGGCTAAAGTCGACTGCCGCCTTCTGGCCATCAGGAACTTCGCCATAGATGGCTCCGCCCGTGCTGGCGAACACGATGTGCTTGACGTTTTCAGCGACGCACGCTGACAAAATATTGAGTGACCCGAGGACGTTGACTTCGGCGTCAAGCTGAGGTTCTCGTACGCTGACGGCGACACTGGCTTGCGCTGCTTGGTGGCTCACATGAGTCGGTTTGAATTCGGCAAATACTTTGTCGACCGCTTCTTTGTCTCGAATGTCAATTTCGAAGAACGTGGCTTTGTCGGAAACGTTTTCGCGTCGGCCGGAGCACAGGTTATCGACGACGGCGACTTCCCAGCCTTTTCCCAAAGCTTGATCCGCGATGTGACTTCCAATAAATCCGGCTCCACCGGTCACCAATAGTTTCATAATGATTTCGCCTTAAGTGAGATTTGTTTGTCGCAGTCTTTGCTGCGAGTTGTGTTTGTTTGGGATTGTCTGACATTGTCTGATCGACATTGAGGCGTCGCAGACCTGTGCCAGATTTTGGTGCCGCGTTGCAAAGTTGCAGTTGGTGATCGTCTGAAGGCCGTTTTCAGGCCAGCAAGGTCACGCTGAGTAGTGTTACTTAAACCTTTAGCTTGCGTGGCCCTTCAGGGCGTCTTGGGCTGGCAAGATTGTCGTTTGATAAGGGATTTAGCACATTTGGGGAGCGAAGTTCAGGTTGAACTGAGGCTCGGCGGCGGGAATCTGGGGGATTGGCATGAGAAATCTGTACAAGATCTCGATTGAACGAATGCGGGATCCCGATATACTCCCGCTCTCTGCGAGCGTTCTTTCGCGTTCGCAGCGAGATTCACCCCTGTTTTTTGGCGTTTTAGGGCTTCGGCTGTCGTTGTGGCATCTGATTATCCCCGCCGCAAACTGAAGAGCTCGTTTTTTGCGAGCAAGAATTGAAATGCATGTCGATTTCGTCTGAAGTCAAAGCTGAAATCCGAAAAGAATACGGTGAAGGAGCCAACGACACTGGGTCTCCTCCGATTCAAATTGCCTGCCTCACCTTTCAGATTAATGTTCTGACTGAACATCTTCGAGGCAACCCGAAGGACCATTCGTCACGACGAGGTCTTTTGCGAATGGTAAGCCGTCGTCGTCGCCTTTTGGACTACTTGAAGGCCAACCAGCCTGCGAAGTACGTCGATCTGCTGGGACGTCTCGGAATTCGTAAGTAATGAATCAAGAACGCTGGGCTGCAATGTATTTTGCAGCTCAGCGTTTTCTGTATGCCGAATTGGAATCTGGTTTCGACCTGAATTTTCATCGGTGAAGCGGGTGGTGAACTGTTTTCGCTACCGTTGTAGGGAGTCGAAGTTGTTTTGCTTCGGCAACTGTTGGTGCTGACAAATCGGTTTGTCAGTGGATGTTTGAAAAACGTTTTGTAGTTGGATTGCTGCCGAGGGTTCGTCGCGGATTGCCGCCACCTGAGGTGACTTTGAGGTTTTGAGATTCGCAGGCTTATTGGTTGACGGGTACGGAGTTCGAAGACGTGCTTTTCCCGGTTCGAGCGTCAGTTAGTTTCAGAAGCGTATGGTTCTGCTGAAGGAAGATTGCAGAGCCGTCATTTTGGGCTGGCGTTGAGTCAAAATGTAAAGAGTGGGATCTTTGCTGCTTGCTGTTTTGATGTCGTCAAGTTGCTTAAGTGTTGTTGGTTCGTTGTTGAATGCCACGGTCTGGTGATCCTGATTTTCCGGTACTGCCGGGAGAAGGATTGATCGTGAAGAAAATCACTGTTGAGTGTGAATTTGGTGGTCGTACGCTTTCGTTGACCTCTGGAGAAATGGCAAAGCAGGCCGACGGTGCTGTTTTGATTCAGTACGGCGAAACCAGCGTCTTTGTCGCTGCGTGTTCTAGCCAAGCTCGCCCTGGAATCGACTTTTTCCCTTTGACAGTCGATTATCGTGAACGGCTGGCCGCTTCTGGTAAATTTGCTGGTGGCTACCAAAAACGCGAAGGTCGTCCGACGACCAAAGAAATTTTGACGTGTCGATTGACCGACCGTCCATTGCGACCTTTGTTCCCTAAAGGTTTCAAAGATGAAGTTCAGGTCATGAGCAACGTGATGTCGTGCGATCTGGAAAACAATCCAGACGTGCTGAGTATCACCGGAGCAAGTGCAGCCTTGCGTCTATCGGCTTTGCCATTCATGGGGCCAATTGCGGCCGTCCGATTGGGCATGATTGACGACGAGCTGGTTCTGATGCCAACTGTGCAGCAGATGGAAGAAAGCACGTTGGACCTGATTGTTGCGGGTTCAAGCAAGTCGATTTTGATGATCGAAGGTTTCGCCAACCAACTTCCTGAACAGGAAATGGGCGACGCCATCATGTACTGTCATAAATTCATCAAGCAGTTGTGCAAGCTGCAAGAAGAATTGGCAGACAAGATGGGGATTGGCAAGCCCGTCATTCCTGAAATTCCAGTCAACCCATTTGAAGCCAAATTGGCGAATCAATTGGACGCATTTAAGAAGGCGAAGGGAACGACAGAAAAGTCTGCTCGATCTGACGCGATGCGATCCTTGAAGACTCAGCTGATGGAAAAATTCTTCCCGAACGAAGCGGAAGAAACATCAGATGGTTTGACTCGAGCTCAGTTTGGAGCAGCTTGTTACAAGCTAGAAGCGGCAGCCGTTCGAGCCATGATCTTGGATGGCAAGCGAATGGACGGTCGAGCTCCTAAGGATCTGCGAAGCGTTTATTGCAGCGTCAATCGATTGCCTCGAGTTCACGGTTCTGCCTTGTTCACTCGTGGTGAAACTCAGTCATTGGCCACCATCACTTTGGGTACTCCTCGTGACAAGCAGCGTAACGACGGCTTGTTTGGTGAATTCAGTGATCGCTTTATGCTTCACTACTACTTCCCATCGTTTTCAGTCGGCGAATGTCGTCCAATTCGTGGACCAGGGCGTCGTGAAATTGGTCATGGTTGCTTGGCCGAACGATCGGTTGCGGCTGTGATTCCTTCGGAAGAAAAGTTCCCGTACACCATTCGCATCATCAGCGATATTCTGGAATCAAACGGTAGCAGTAGCATGGCTTCTGTCTGCAGTGCGACTCTGGGTTTGATGGACGCTGGTGTTCCCATTCAACAGCCTGTTGCCGGTGTTTCAATCGGTTTGGTTGATGAAGGCGACGACTGGACTTTGCTGACCGACATCATGGGCGACGAAGATCACTTCGGCGACATGGACTTTAAGATCGCTGGTACCGGCCGTGGAGTCACGGGCATCCAGTTGGACCTGAAGAACGAAGGAATTAGCGAAGAGATCATTCGAGCGACTTTGGCTCAGGGCCTTGATGCTCGAAAGAAGTTGCTGAAGGAAATGCTGACTTCAATCCGTCGTCCTCGTACAGAAGTAAACGCTTCTGCTCCACGTCTGATTCAAACATCAATCAACCCAGAAAAAATTGGTTTGGTGATTGGACCTGGTGGAAAAACGATTCGTGCGATTCAGGAAGAAGCGAACGTCACGATCGATATCGCCGAAGATGGAACTGTCACCATTAGCGGTGAAAACGGACCATGTGCCGAAGCTGGTTTGGCTCGGATCGAAGCTTTGACTGAAGAAATTCAGCCGGGCCGAGTCTACACCGGTAAAGTCACTTCAATCAAAGACTTCGGTGCCTTCATCGAAATCGCTCCTGGCAAAGACGGACTGTGTCACATCAGTGAACTGTCTGATGGCTTCGTCAAGAACGTCAATGAAGTGTGCAAAGTGGGCGATGTGATGGAAGTAAAAGTCATCGCAGTCGACGATCAGAACCGAGTGAAACTGTCTCGTAAAGCCGTTTTGGCTGAACAGGCGGGCGATTCAGACGGCGAAGAAGTCGATGACGAAGACGTGTCTTTCGATGACGAAGATTAATTTGAATCCAGGCTGAATTGATTTCGATTCAGTTTGATAATGTAGAGAGGGCTTCGGCGGTACTTTTTACCATCGAAGCCCTTTTTCGTAGGTGGGTTTCAGGACTGTTTGCCTTGCGCAGATCTGGCGAGACCGCCACCGCTTCTGAGAAGCGGTGTTCTGGGGCGCCATGTTTTGGGGCGCCATGTACTGGGACGCGGTGAACCGTTTTCGAGTTCACTGTTCGAGTTCATTGACTGGGTGAAACCTCTACGGTCTCTGCGGCATCGCGGGAGATCTTGGGGCTGAGCGCTGTGGGTCTTGTTTTGGTTGGGGCTGTTTTGTGTTGTTGTCAATTTTTACTTGGCGAGTCAGATGGGTATGATTCGTAAGTGGCTTGCTTGCCGAAGGACAGAAGACACTTCTGGCTGACGGTCGTAACAGCAAGCTGGGCGTAACAGCGAACTGAGCGCATTAACAAACTGGGCGCATCAGCAAAGTTGGCGGACCAGCGATTCAAGAAAAGCACGGTGATGACTGCAAAATCAAATTCATCAGAAAGCGACCGCCTGCGTGCTCAAAATACAGAGCTGGCAACCTTGGCGGGTGGGCTGGCTCATGAAATTCGCAATCCGCTTTCCACGATTCTGATGAACCTAGAATTGTTGGCGGAAGATGTCGGAGAAATCGAATCGTCGGCGACTCATCGTTTGCTAAAGCGGGTCAACCGAGTTCAGCGAGAATGTGGCAATTTGGAAACGATTTTGAATGAGTTTCTGCAGTTTGCTCGAGCTGGCGAACCGATTCTGGAATTGGTCAGCTTAAATGATTTGGTGCAAGAATTTTTGAAGTTTGTGGAAGCTCAGGCCGTGGAAGCTGAGGTGGAACTGAGGCCTCATTTAGACGCCAATCTTCCGGCTGTGAACGTTGATCAAGCATTGATACGTCAAGTGTTGGCCAATTTAGCTCGTAATGCCATTCAGGCGATGCCCAACGGCGGTACTCTGGAATTCCTGACCAGCGTCGTAGAAGGCGAAATTTTGCTGCAGGTGATTGATTCTGGGGACGGAATGGATGAGAAAACCGTCTCAAAAATGTTTCAGGCCTTCTTTTCTACTCGTTCCGACGGCAGTGGATTGGGATTGCCGACTGTCCGACGTATCATCGACGCCCACGGTGGCCGAATTTCGTGTGAGAGTGAACCCGGGCAGGGGACCAAATTCACGATTCATCTGCCATCACCTGTTGCGGCACCCACGGAATAATCTGGTTCGATTCGCATTGTTAGCGGCGACATGATTGGCTGTTGTTGACCGACCACTCCTGACCTGTAAGTTCATTCGTAACACATGCCGATTTCCAGTAAAGATCAGCCCGATCTGTCCTCAATTCCGGTCAAGGTCTTGGTGGTTGATGATGACGAAGGCCACGCTCAGGCAGTGGCTGAAAGTTTGGCCCGTATCAATTGCGATTGCAAAGTTGCAACATCGGGCAAGGCGGGCGCCAAAATGGTGTCTCAAGATTCTTGGGATGTCGTCGTCACTGATCTGCAAATGGATGAAGTGAACGGCTTGGAAATTCTGAGGCAGACCAAGGAAGAACTGCCCGACGCTGAAGTCATTGTGCTAACCGGCCACGGTTCCATCACATCGGCCGTCAGTGCGATGCAGCACGGAGCATACACCTACCTGACAAAGCCGCTGGATATTACCGAGCTACGTTCGGCGGTTGAAAAAGCGTCTGCTCGTTTGCGTCTGCTTCGCCGCAACGCCGAACTGCGTCGAAGTCTTGAAGAACGCTTCGGCTTCGAAGGTGTGATTGGCAACAGTACTCAGATGCACCGTATCATCGAGACTCTGAAGAATGTGTCTCCGACGGACAGCACAATTTTGGTGCACGGAGAAAACGGCACCGGCAAAGAACTGGTCGCGAAGGCCATTCACCACAATAGTCCTCGAAAGAATAAGCCGTTTGTTCCTTTGAACATATCAGCGTTGCCAGACAGTATTTTAGAAAGTGAACTGTTCGGTCACGAAGCCGGAGCATTCACAGGCGCCGCTGGGAAGCGAATTGGAAAGTTCGAACACGCCAACGGAGGCACGTTGTTTTTGGATGAAGTGGGCGAAATGCCCATGGATACTCAGGTCAAACTTCTTCGAGTTCTGGAAGAGCGTCGAATTACTCGACTTGGAGCAAACGACGAGTTGGACATCAATGTTCGTTTGGTGGCTGCCACGAACGCGAACCTGAAAGAGATGGTGGCCAATGGGATCTTTCGGGAAGACCTGTACTACAGGCTGAACGTGGTCAGCATTGAATTGCCTCCACTGCGAGAACGCCCCGGCGATATTCCGTTGCTGATGGATCACTTTCTGAAGGATCTATCGAAGCGAATTGGTCGTGACGTGGAAGGGTTTAGCCGGACGGCTCGAAAAGCCATGTTAAGCTATCAGTGGCCGGGCAATATTCGCCAGCTGCGCAACACGGTCGAAAGCATGATCGTCACTGACACCGATGGGCTGCTGGATGTTGATGGGTTGCCATCAGAAATTGCTCCTTTGGTGCAAGAGGACGACGGAGCATATGACGGAGATGCGGCCAGTGGCGCCGATTCATTGATCGGGCGGCCGATGTCTGAGGTCGAAAAGTTCTATATCCAACGAGCATTAGAATTGACCGACGGGAATCGAGAAGAGACGGCTCGACTGCTGGGCATTGGTGCGAGAACCTTGTACCGCAAGATCAACGAATACGGTCTGCGAAAATAGGCTGGTTGGGGCAGACGTCCAGTGAAACTGATGTGGTTCCATTTGCATCACCGCTGCGTTTAACCTTCTCAAGCAACTGATGTGCGTGATTCAAAAAGGGCATCATTGATCATGATGCCGATCGCAGGATTTGCGTTGCTTCTTCGGTTGGCATTTCTAGCACAGCCAGTGGATTGCGGAACCAGCGGATCATGAAACCCGTGAATCGCGTTGCCGCGGTTAGGCGGCACGTTGATCATCCGACGGTCGGTGTTGTCTTGGGTCATTCAGAATTCGAATGCGGTTTTGACGAATCACTTGATACGTGATTCCTCCCCATGTGATTGATCTTTGAGGAATTGCTTTGATGATGATGCAGGCGTGAACTGCCATCCAAAATGGAGTCAGAGCGTGTTGCATGATGATCATTCGCCATTTGAATTTTACGTTCTGTGGGTCAACGCAGGCCGCAAAAATTCGTGATCGACCGAACGCCCTCAGCTGATCAAACCCGGCAACCAGCAGCAACGCGATCAGAGCATTGTTGTTGCCAAGTGCGAGTGCGACACAGGCCGAAAGAAATCCCAAGGTGTACAGAAAGGTAGGATAAATGCCAAGCAGAAAAGTGAACGGGCTGTACTTCTTGATCTGATAGTATTGCCTTGTTGAAAACTCCCAAAAGCCTGGCCAATTCAACCTGATTGGACTGGCGACCATCAACGACAGACGACGCCCCACTGGAAAGCCTTTTTGCCGAGTCTTGACGGCCAAGCGGACATCATCATTCAGGCAACCAGACAGTACTGACGGCAGATCAACCTGTTCAAATGCTTGGCGACTGATGGCCATTGAACCACCCCATGTGATGTTTAAACTGTCAAAGCTGGCCAGCGTCACGACACTATTCAGCAAGCTTGTGGCAGTCAGGGTGGGCAAGGATGCGTCAATCGGCACCGGTAGGCGACCGCCACTGGCCACTTGAAAGCGGTCTTTGGTGATCGGGGATGTCAGCTTGGCCAGCCAGTCGGGTGCACACTGGATGTCGGCATCAGCGAAGGCGATGATTTGATCTTCAGCGACCAAGGTTTCAAACGCGGCAAGCTGGTTGTGTACCTTCTGTCCCTGCAAAGTTGCGAAACCAGCGATCACGATGGAGCAAGAGCGTGGCCCCGAGGAATCTGATCGAGGAACGGAATTTAGAAGATGGGTTTGAATCCATTCCAGTGCTCGTTCTTCATCGTCTTCGAATGCGAAAATGAGTCGGTACTTTGAATAGTTCTGATCACACAGAGATCTCAGAAAGACGGGAGTTTGTTCGGGGTCAAAACCTTTGATGCACGTGATCACGGCGACCTGAGGTTGGTCATTGTTTGTCGACTGTTGATACTTGCGGTCTTGAGTTGTCAGTTGCCACAGATAGAGCCAAACATTGCCAGCTGCAATCGCCGTGAAACTTACCCACAGAATCCAAATCGTCGAACAGACTGCTTCTATCACCGGTGGCCCTTCCGATTTAGATTAAGCGTTAGAAAGTGTATCCGGCAAGCAGTTGACGATCGCGTCACTGATCGGCCGATCGCAGTCGTGTTGCGTGATGAAACGCTTGTCGACGATGCCTTTCGCTTTTCGCCGAATGCTACATTTCAGCTTTCGCTGAAGGAAGTCTGTGAAAAACAGAGTCTTCGTTAAGGCCACGTTTTCCTGAAAGTCACAGGCGCAGCCGCATTGCTGAAAGTGTGTTGATTCTTTGCAGTTTAGTTTTTGTCCACCAGTGACTTGGCAAAGTTGGCTGCTGTGGTTTGAAGCTGTTGCAGGTCTTCATCAAGATGGAAGGCGTGACACGCTTCAACGAGAGAATGAAAAATTGGCAAAGGTTCATTGGGTGCGGGCACCTTCGGAACAACTGCTTGTGAAATCCAGTCAATGACGGGCTGGATGCCGTCGGCCATTGTGCTGCAGACACGAAAAGTGGTGACGTCGTCGGGAATATCTAAGGCCGCATCAGGGCGAGTTGTTTCGTTCGAACGGGAGGGACTGCTCGCCGGTGGAAGATCGCTTTTGTTGTGGATGACGCAGGCCGGAATTCTGTGTTGGGCAAGTTCCAGCAGTTCATTGTCTTCATCCGACCAACCTGCGTTTTGGTCTGAAATGACGATACACAGGTCTGCTGATTGAATCATCTGACGAGCCGCCGCAATGCCTTGTTGTTCGATCTTGTCGTTGCTTTTGTTTCGAATGCCGGCGGTATCGACCAGTTGGACGGGCCAGCCGCCAATGACGATATCGCACTGTACGAGATCTCGAGTTGTCCCGGGCTGGTCAAATACGATTGACCTTTGATAGCCGATGATGGCGTTCAAAAAGCTGGACTTACCGGCGTTCGGTTTGCCGACGATTGCCACGATCCAGGGTTCCACCAGATGATCTGCGAACGGCTTCCAGCTTAAGAAGTGATTGATGAGTTCCGTTGCTTGGGCCGAATTGTCGCAGTTTTGAATGCGTGCTGAAAATTCTTGAAAGGCATCAGGTTGGCTCAGAATCAGATCTGCGGTTGGGATTGTTTTTGATCGTAAAAGCAGCTGCTTCAACTGCTGCTTTGGTGTTACGGAATCCTCTGCAACGGATTCTGGTGTGGTCGCGCGTTGGTCGACGCTTGGGATGCCCGCAGTTTCTAGGTCAGACAAAATTCTTTGGATGGGTGCCGGCCCGCCGTGGCAATTGACTTCCCATTCGTCGGGACGTGTTCGTACGACGACGACGTCTTCGAGTCTCCAATCGCCATACGTGATTCGCCCGATCTTGCATTGGCTCAGGGTTTTTCCTCCGACCGAACGAAACAAACAATCTGCCGGGTGGCGATTGGTGAGCTGACTGCAGCGGAAACGGATCACGGCCACGGCACCTCGACCGGCACCCGTCAGGCATTGTGCAAAATCATCTGAAACCACGGTGTCCGGCATGTCTGTTGATTCACGTGTGAAAATGGTAAAATATGGGGAACGTTCTTGGGCTGAATTTTGGACAGCAGTTTTCGGTGTTGATCGCCGAAAAACGCTGTCTGTTGTGCTGCAATAAACACTGCACAGGCTGCGCCGCTTCCGTCATTTTTGTAAACCAACTTTGGTATTCAATGCCCAATCAGCTTCACAGAGTTTTGATTTTAGCAGGTGGCGAATCGGAAGAAAAATCGATTAGCCAAAGTGGAGGCCGTGCTGTCTTCCAGGCGGTTGAATGCTTGCCCGATTGGGAGGCGAAGTTGGTTGACCCGGCCGTTCAGCGTTGGCGGCACATCGATTGCGATATTGTTTTTCCCGTGCTGCACGGTTCGGATGGTGAAGACGGCTGTCTGCAGAAACAGCTGGAACAAACAGAGCGGCCTTTTGTGGGCAGCACGTCGACCGCCTGTGAATTGACTTTTGATAAGGCCAAGTGTTCGTCGTTTCTGAAGCAGCGATCGGTTCGGTGTCCTGTCGAATGTTCTGTGAGCGGCGATTCCAGTGAAGCTGAAGAGCAGTGGCGGCAATGTTTCGCAGAGCTTCGTGCAAGGGTGCCAGATGTGCGGCAGTGGGTGGTGAAACCCAATCAGCAGGGTTCCAGTGTGGGGATCAGCGTCGTTGACGAACGGGCGTCCGACTTTGGAAATCAGTTGTTCGCTGCGATCCGCACTGCGTTATCGTTCGATGACAGTTGTTTGATCCAGCAGTATGTTGAAGGGCGAGAGATCACAGTGGCATTGTTGGATGGCGAGGTGCTGACTCCAATCGAAATTTGCCTGCCCTCAGGCTTCTATGATTTTCATGCGAAATACGAATCTGAGCAAACGAAGTATCAGATTGTCCGCGACGAGGAGGCGACGAAGTGTGGCGAGTTGGCTCAGCAGATCAATACCTTGTGCGGCACGGCGGGCTTGGTCCGGATTGACTTTCGAGTTGATTTGAAGGGGCAGCCGTGGTTTCTTGAAGTGAACACAATTCCGGGAATGACTGAACGCAGCTTGGTGCCGAAGAGCGCGGCTGACCGAGGTTGGACAATGTCCGATCTGTGCCAAAAGGCGCTTGGCAACGCGATGGCCTCGTTTTCTTCGTGCTCGAAATAGAATCACGAATTGCCGCGAAGGCAATTTAGCATCATGATTGTCATGTCGTCTTGCACAGCCGATGGTGCAGCAAACTGAATGGCCGCTTCGATGACGTTCTGGATTGTTTCAAGAGACGTGGAGTGTTGCTGCTGCAACTGGGCATGAATTTGTTCTTGGCCGAACAGTTGTCGATTGGGAGACATCGTTTCTGGGATTCCGTCCGTGGTGATCAGCAACCGATCACCGGGATGCAGCACTGTTTCTCCATCTTTCAGATAGGCGTGATCGTCGAAGACTCCCAGCACCGGGCCACCTTCTTGCAGTTGCAGTATCTGGCCATCGGCTCGGTAAATGGTGGCTGGGTGACCGGCGATCGAATAGGTTAAAGTGCAAGTTGCGGGGTTAAGCCGAGCATAGAACATTGAGATGAAGTGGCCCTCGGGTGTGTCTCGACAAATTTCTTGATTGACGGCTGTGACCAATTCACCGACGTCTTCGATTCGCCCCGCGAGTGCTCGTAGAAGTGTTTGAGTTTGAGCCATGATCATGGCGGGGGCAAAGCCGTGCCCGCTGACATCGGCAATGACCAAATCCCAGCAATCTTGGTGAGGGATAAAGTCGTAAAAGTCTCCGCCGCAAGCTTCGACAGGGCGGCACATTGCGGCGGTTTCAAAGCCCGGGATGTCGGGGCATTGTTGAGGCAACAGGTGCTGTTGGATTCGTCTTGCGACGGCGAGGTCATTGTCGATGACGTTTTGCCGCTTCTGGATTACACTTCTGGCATTGCGTTCGGAAGCGTACAGCAGCGAACGGCTTAAGATTCGGATGTCGCCTTCTGTCTTGGGCACATAATCCTGAGCTCCTGCGGCGACGGCTTTCATGGCTTTGTCGTGATCATCATCGCCCGTTAAAATGACGACGGGGAGATCTGGGAAAGCAGTATTCAATTGAATGAAGGTGTCTAGGCCGCTGGAATCTGGAAGATTGAGATCCATGAGAATGACATCATGAGATCCATTTTTTAGCTTGCCCATGGCTTTGTTTAGCGTGGGGACGGACGTCACTTCAAAGCGACCATCAGAACGTAGTCGAGCCGTCAGGATGGCGACATCGTAGTCTGAGTCTTCCACTAAAAGTACGTCAATCTTCTCTGTCATTTGCTTGCAATATTCTTTGAGTGGACACAAACGACGTGATTTACGGGACAGCGTACGCGGTCTTTCCTCGCCCGTATTTCGTTTCTTCTTTGAGTGGTGGTGATTGAGCGAGTCACTGTGATTGAGCGGGCAGTGGTGAGTGACTGGGCGGCTGTGACTGAGCCACGTGCGTATTCTGTGTTTGCTGCAGTGTGTGGTTTCTTTCTAACGAATGATTCGAATATGTCTACCATCTGCAGACGTGGCGGCCAGTGACCGCCAGGTGTCGTTGACCGAAAAGAAATCGTGCGTGATATCTTGGTGGTTTTTGAATTTCCAGAAGAATTGTTTTGAATCACGCGACTGAGGGTGATGCCCCGTCAGTCAATCAATGGGATCAGCGATCGCCAGTTGAATGACCATCAGTTTGTTTTCGTGGTGGCTAGATGCTGCCGATGAATGCACGGCGATCAGCACGATCAGCACTTTGGCAGCGGCGGCCATCAGACTGGATGAATCAGCTGGGCGATTTCTGCTACCATTTCCTGTATCAGGAAGCGGCGATGAGAAACGTTGGCAGTAAGGGTGTCGAATCTCGACTTTGCGTGCTCAAAGTAATAAACAAGGGGCTGTCGCATCATGCGTCAGAAGAGCGGACTTGATCAGCCGCGAATCACTGTGATTGTCGATCATCAACAAGCAGATTTACGACGTGCAGCAAACAATGCTTGATGACAAGATTCAACCTTTGACTCCGCAGTCAAGACTGGCCGGATGGCCGCTTCAGATTTTGATTCCCTTGGCGTGTGCCGTGATTCCGTTGATGTTGGCGAATCGAATGTATCAGCAGCAAGTTTTTCGCATGAGAAGCGATGAACAGCGGTTGTGCATGCAACGAGTTCAAAAAATTGGATCGGCGATTTCTCATTCGATTCAAGAGCGAATGACGCGAGCCGAGGGTCTGATGCATTTAATTGTGCTGAACCCTGAAG
>JBDWHY010000169.1:0-12164 GCA_039974975.1 Fuerstiella sp.
GCCAGAAGCAGGTGGCGACGAAGCAGGTGACGACGAAGCAGCAAAGCAAGATTCAGCGCAGCCTGAAGAAGAAGCCGCAAAGGCTGATGAGCCAGAATCAGCTGAGAAGCCAACTGGTGAATCGTCGACAACAGATGCTCCCGAAGCAGAAGCTCCGAAAACAGACGAGCCGGTAGAAGCCGCAAAGGAAACGACCGAGAAAGCGGCTCCGGAAAAAGCGTCTGAAGAGACGGCGAAGGAAGCTGCTAAGTCTGAGCCAGAAACGGCGAAATCGGATGGGGACAATTGAGTCGCCGAAAACCGAAACGAGATTCGCACACCGAGACTCGTGAAAACGAAGTGAGGCCGGGAGTAAATTCGGCCTATCGACTTCCCAATCAGGATGAATTTGGTGGCCTCGATTCATCTGAACAAGTGGTTCAAGGCAGTCAGTTTGCTGATTCGGGTCGTCCACGTAAGCCTAGGGAATCTGCCGACACTGAACTCGCTGACACTAAACTAGGTGACACTCAACTAGGTGGCAAGGGGGGAGCTCAGGGTGACGATTCGGAAATTGATCTGACCTTGCCTGATGCTTCCGCAGACGGCTTGATCAAACTGACGGTTGAATCCAGAGCTCACGGCTGGCGACTGGATCACTACTTGAATCGTCTGTTCAGCAATCACAGTCGAGGCCAGTTGAAGAAGGCGATCGATAGCGGCGACATCGTTCTGAATGGGCTGAAAGCAAAAGCCAGTCGGCGTCTGCGAGTCAACGATCGGGTCGACGTTCGTCTGACTGACGCTGAAGACACGTTCTTCGAGCCAGAAGCGATTCCATTGGATATCATCTATGAAGATGACTATTTCGTGATCGTGAATAAGCCCCCGGGTATGGTTGTTCATCCGGGCCGCGGAGCAATGTCGGGGACTTTGACGTCTGCCCTGCAACACCACTTCGATCAACTAAGCGACGTTGGTGGCCGCCATCGACCGGGCATCGTGCATCGGTTGGATCGAGACACGACCGGCGTGATTTTGGTTGCGAAAGACAATCAGATTCATCAGCAAATCAGCCGTCAGTTCGAAGAGCGAACGGTGAAGAAAGAATACCGGGCCATTGTTCGAGGTGTGCCGGAGCTGGATTCCGACTTCATCAAAACCCATGTTTGTACTCACACTCGATCACGTGAAAAGATGATGGTGTGCGCGCCGTCGGAACGATCTCGGGAAGCAGTGACGTTCTACAACGTGGCCGAAAAATTTGCGGGCTACGCGTTGATGGACCTGAAGCCTCACACTGGCAGGACTCATCAGCTTCGCGTTCACATGCTACACATCAGCAATCCCATTGTGGCGGATAAGGCATACATTCAGGACGGCACATTTACCACGGGCCACATTAAGACAGGAGCTGCCTCGGGCGAACTTTTGATCGCTCGTCAAGCACTTCACGCTTACCGCCTGACGATATGCCATCCAGTGACTCACGAAACAATGACTTTTGAAGCTCCGTTCCCCGCTGACTTTCAAAAGACATTGGACACTCTGCGAGAAGTTGCGCCAGCCAAATCCAGCCAGCGCAGCTAGGGGCTTTCGCATCAGATGGGGAAGCCGCCGGAATCGCCAGCCTTGCTGGGTTTCAGCTTAGAAAAGACAGCGCGGTGACCAGTCCAGCGCCGATCGAATGTGAGGTTGGAATGCTGACAATCTATGAGTGGTTTGATCTCGCTTCAATTCACTGTAAGTTCTGGTCGCTGTAGGCTCTGACCACTGTAGGTTCTGGCCACTGTAGGATCTGGTGATCGCGGGCGGTCAAAGTTTCCCATTCAACGCACCGGAATTGGATGGACTGATTGCGCTGTGTGAAAGTGAAGTGGCTTTGCAGCGGTTGGCAATGTTCGATCGTTGAAATCCATTTCACCACATCCTAGAACCAGCAAAGTGATTTCGCTTGAGGAGCTGAATGAAATGAGACTGCTTTCTGTCACGATGCTGTTGCTTTTTGCGTCGCCCGCTCTTGTTGTCGCCGACGATTGGCCTCAAGCGGCTGGCCCCAATGATAACTTTCAAGTGGATGGTCAGGCGGCGACAAGTTTTAGCGTCGATCAAGATGACGGCGTTCTTTGGCAGGTTTCGCTGCCAAACACAGGTGAGAGTACTCCGGTGGTCAGTCACGGCCGAATCTTTTTGACCTGCCATACGGCGATGTCAGCAGACGGCGAATCGGGGCGAGATATCTTGGGGCTGTGCTTTGATGCTGAGTCTGGCCAGCAGCTTTGGCAGCGAACGCTTCCGGCAAGTCGTACCACAGACATGGCGAGCGGTTTCAGCGACAACACGGCCGCGTCTGCTGTGACTGATGGAAAGCATGTTTGTTTTGTAAATGTTGGCGGTTCGATTCGGACCTATGATTTTGATGGCAAGCTGATCTGGGAATACGATTGGGTTCCCTTTGGCCGCCATCATGCTCGGCAACAAGAGCCTCTTTTATATGACGGCAAGGTGATCTTGCTGAAGACAGTTGCCGCAGATCTTGATGTGACTGCGACAACGAAGGCTGGAGCAAAACAACTTGGTCGAGATCCCAAGTATTGGACTCGTCTTCATGCCTTCGATTTAGCAACGGGGGCACTCGAGTGGGTGGCCGAATCTGCAACATCCGTGCATTCGTTGTCGATGCTTAATGAAATGGCTGATGGCAAAATGGCAATTTTGACGGGACGCGGTGGAGGTCATCAGCCACCTGAAGAACCTTATGGTCTTTCATTAATATCGGCGGACACGGGGCAGGCAATTTGGGATCGCCCCATCAAGGGCTATGCGGCTCATCACAATTCCGTATGGAATCAAAACGTGGCGGCCGCCTTTGTTGGAATGCAGCATCAACTGATCAATATTCAGGATGGGGTGATTCAATCTTCTGTTTCGATTGCTGACGAAGTTGAACTTCGCTTGCACAACGATGGGCAGTACACCAGCACTGCAAAGGGAAGCTTGGTTGATCACAAAAGGAAGCGGCCAACGACGTATCACACCAATTGCCTGATTGGAGACTACCACTACTTTCGTTCTCATCATGATTTCTTGATCGGTCGAGTTCACATTGGAGGCGAAGATGTGAATGGCACCCGCAAACTGTCCCAAGGAAAAGTGGAATACCTTCAGGTTCCCGTGCAGGTGGTTCGAAACGGGGGAGCAAAAAAGTGGCTCTGGGACAAATCTTTAAAAAACGACGTTCGCAACATCGATGGCTATGTGGTTTATCAAGATCAGCGAGCGACCTTGGACGGCTGGGGGCATGTGTCTGCAGCAAGTCCGATTGTGGTGGGGAACTATCTGTACATGCCTACCATGCTGGGAATGGTTTACGTGATTCGGTGGGATGCTGAAATCTTGGATGAATCCGCTTTGGTCTCGGTGAGTGATCTTGGGCCTGCTCAAAAAACGTGGACCTTATCCAGCTTGGCTTACTCAGATGGAAAGCTTTACGCTCGGACGATGAAGCAACTGATCTGCATTAAGCCGCCTTCGAAATGACGTGAAGTTGCTGGGAGACAGCCAAGATGAGGCACTTTTACGTCACGATGTGAAGCCCAAGCTGCTGTCGATGAACGAAAAATGTCTGAAAGCTTTCTTTTTAGTCGTTTTAGCTGGTAGAATTTGGTGCCGTCGATGTCATCCCCTGACTTCGGCGTCCTGCCTCTTTTTACCGCGCGTGACCGCGCCTACCCTCCGGTAAAGTGACTGAAAATGATAAACCGCAGAAACATGATTTCTCGCGTTGCGACTGGCGTTGGAGCTGCTTTGGGGGCCTCGTTGCCGACCAGTGCCTTGTACGCAGCAACGGGCGGATCGGCTCTGAATTTTCGACCGCCCTCAACGCCTCGGCGAGTCATCTTCTTTTTGCAGAACCAAGGATTTCATCCCGACACGTGTGTGGCCGATGGCTTAAAGGAAAGTTGTTCGCTCGATGGAGTGACGTTGCCTGAACCGATCAGTGGTTTGGAACCGGTCAAAGATAAAATCAACATCGTCACTGGCCTTCATGGCCGCCACACCAGTCCGTCCCACAGTGCTTACTTCGGAGCGCTTGGTGGGTACCGAGGTGGCATCGGAATTGCGCCCAGTGGATCGACGATCGATCACGTGATCAGTGGATTATTGCCGCAAACAATTTTGCCGCATCTTCGAATCGGCATGGATGCATTGTCCAACATGAAGTCTCGCCCAACATTGGCAACGTTGTCTGCCGCTGGGCCAGGCAAGCCATTGTTCATGCATTCGAATCCCAATGATTTGTATCAGATGCTGTTTGGTGGAATTGCAACCGGAGACGTAAAACGTAAATTCGAAGCCAAGTCGAAGATGTTGGATCAGATTGAATCGTTGGCCAACAACGCCGGTAAGTCATTGCCGGAAGCGGAACGTCAACGGTATTCAACGTTCACGGATGGATTTCGAGAAATGAATGGTTTACGAGAACGGCTTGCCGACGTGTCTGACCATCTCAAGAACTTCGTCCCAGATTATGACTCAAGGTTTACTCAACCAGAATTCGAAACAGATTGGCATGATGCACTGCTGGATGTCAGCATCGCCGCTCTTAAATCTGGTGTGACAAACGTGTTGACTGTTGGGTCTGGTCGAGGCGAAATTTTCGGAGCATGGAAAGGTCTCGGAGTCACCGAAGCAGGTCACGGACTGGGGCACATGGATCAACCAGACAATCCAATCTGGGTTAAGATTCGACAGTACAACTGCCAGATGTTGGTGAAGTTGATTCAACAATTGGAATCAGTGCCAGAAGGTGACGGCACGATGATGGACAACACGCTGATTGTGTACACCAGCAACAATGCCGACAAACAGCACACCAACGGAGCTCAATGGCCGTTCATTCTGCTGGGGAATTGCGGAGGCAACATTCAGACAGGACGTTACACCAATTTGAAAAGTGGCCGTCCAATTAACGACCTGTATACCACTCTGCTGACAGCCATCGGCGAGCCTCAAGATCGCTTCAACATGGATCGTAACCTTGCGGCAATGTACAACAGCAAGGTTGGGCCAATCGAAGAGCTATTGGCCTAACTGCGACTGGGCCTAGCTGCAACTGGGCCTAGCTGCAATTGGGGCTTGCTGCGATGCAGCACCACTTCGATACAGCTGCAACTTCGACATCGCTTGGTGTTTTATTGAATTCGCGAAGTCTGCAAGCATCGGTGATTGGCCTGAAGTTCGCAGTGCCGGAAGTGTCTTGTCTTGGCCGCTGATTCTGCTGACTTCGATCTTCGACAATCAGTAAGTCTTCAAGTGGCAGAATCGTGGTGAGTAACAATTTGCCGCAGGTTGCCGTTTCAGGCGATCGGCTACCAAGTAGGGCCTTGTCCAAAATCACTCAACTTCGTGTTGTCGTTGAACGGCCCTCTTGTCTTTCCAAAAAATTTCCATCGATCGACATTCTTGCTTTTTCAGAAGCGATCATCTTCATGCTGCGTTCCATTACATATTCAGTCATCTGTTTTGTCCCTATGATTTCGCTTGCTGCTGTCAACGCGGACGAACCGATCGGGTTTGAATCGGTGGCGAAGCCGTTTCTGCAAAAGTATTGCATGGATTGTCACAGTGCAGATGTTGCTGAAGCGGACATCATTCTTGATGACCTGACAGAAATCACGTCTGAGAACGCTGACCGCTGGAAAAGCGTTTGGGAACAAGTGGCCCTGAAAGCGATGCCCCCGAAAGATGTCGGAGACTTACCCACTCTGGTGGCTCGACACCGCTTGTCCACGTGGATTACCTCTGAGCTTCAGCAAGCAATGAAAGACAAAGGCGGCTTTGATACTCATCTGCTTCCGGCCAAAGGCAATCACCTTGATCACGACTTGTTGTTTGGAAAGCTGCCCCGAGTATCCCGACCCACGTCATCTCCTGCTCGGATCTGGCGGCTTCATCCCATGGAACATTTGACTCGGCTTTCTTCATTGATCAATGCAGAAGCTGATTTCGATGCGAGAAAACCCGGCGTGAGAACTCGGGGAGACTTTGTGCCTCCCAACCAAGATGGCGAAATCAAAGTTTACTATGGGTTGGATCGAGTCATCGGATGGGTGGGAGGAACAGCCGCTTATGCCGCTTCGATCACTGGATTTTCACCGGCCTTAAGTGTTGACGATCATCATGGCCTGCGCAGTTTTCCTTTGATGTACAGCGTGAACGGTGCCGAAGCGTCTCAGCTGGCTCGCGATGCCGAAAATATTCTGCGGTTCATGGCGTACGGCCCTGATGCTCAGCCCCACCAATTCGCCGATAAGCTGTCTCAGATCGATAGCAAGTACAAGCATGCTGACCTGCGAGGTTTAGCGGAAAGTTTGTTTTACGGCCACGAAGTGAAACGCCCCCTGACTCCGATTTACGAGCTGATGAGTGAACCCGGAGTTTCTGATGAGCGTCTGATTGCTGCGATTCAGTTTCTGTTCGAAACATTGACAGGACGAGTGGCGACATCTGTTGAAGCGAATCGATATCTGGCGATCACCAAGCAGTCCATCGCAGATCTAGGCAAGGACGAAGGAGCATTGCTAGGGCTAACATCCGTCTTTCTTGACCGTGATGCACTGTTTCGTTCTGAACTTGGGTTGGGTGGCCAGCCGGATGAATTTGGTCGAGTGATGCTGCAAGGTCATGAACTGATGTTGGCGGTCAATGCGGCGTTCAGCTACCTAGGGCCTGACCAGCAGTTAAAGATGGCATTGGCCGAGGGGCGCTTAAAAACAGCAGACGATGTGAATCGTGAAACACAGCGTATCTTGAACGACCCTAAGATTCGCAAGCCACGCCTGCTGCAGTTCTTTCGCGAGTACTTCGACTATGACCGAGCGGGCGGTGTTTGCAAAGATGCGCAGGCCATGCGGGAGGCTGGTGCCCACCCGAAGGATCTGGATCATTATCGAACGATGTTTCGAATGACGGCCAACACAGATCGTTTAATCGAATTGATCTTGGAAGAAGACAAAGACGTCCTGAGGGAATTGCTGACGACGAATCAAGTGGTCATCGACAACGCTGATTCACCCTACTTTGGAGAATTCGTCAGCTCCGAACGCCCTGCCCCGGATAAGACTGCAGAGAAGAAAAAGCGGCGACAACCCAAGCGGCAAGTGACGATCGAAACTTTCGATCCACCCAAGGGGGAAACAATTCATGTGCGAGTGGCTCGAGTCGAAAAATACAAACCGAAAACGAATCGCACGTTGACCACGTTGCCAGAAAATCAGCGCAAAGGCATTCTGACTCATCCATCCTGGTTAGTGTCTCATTCTGACGCCATGGACAATCACGCGATTCTGCGAGGTCGATGGGTGCGAGAGCGACTGCTAGGTGACGCGGTTCCTGATGTCCCGATCACGGTGGATGCAATGCTGCCTGACGAGCCAAAGGCGACTTTGCGTCATCGCATGAGAGTGACTCAAGAGGACGAATGTTGGCGTTGCCACCACAAAATGGACCCGTTGGGTTTGCCATTTGAAATGTTCAATCATATCGGCCTGTATCGCAAGGTTGAAAAAGATCTGCCCGTAGATACATCTGGCGAAATCATCGACAGCGGTGATACAAACTTAGATGGGCCTGTTGATGATGCATTGGATATGATTGAAAAGTTGGCGAACAGCGAACGAGTTGAACAGGTTTTCGTTCGTCATGCGTTTCGGTTTTGGATGGGCCGCAATGAAACATTGGATGATGCAGCTGTGCTACAAACGGCTCATGCAGCCTACAAGAATTCAGGTGGAAGCATGAAGGCTTTGCTGATCTCGCTACTTACGTCTGATGCATTTTTGTATCGCCGAACTTCTCCGACTGTCAAAACTGCCTCACAGCCGTAGCCGCTGGCAGCGGGGGATGTGGCATGACCCGGTACTGTGGCAAGTGGACTGCAGAAAATTCTGTTGAAGACGGGGATGGCTGTGGCAACTGACTATCGGCGCGTGTCGCTGACACAAGCCGCTTTAGTTTGATGCATTCTGTTGCCGAGCCACCATGTCCTGAAAAGCCAGCCATCCGTCTAGTTGTTCTGCAGTGAGCGTTGCGGAGCGATGGTTGTCGAGACGGTGTTGGACGGCTCTGAGCCAGCGCCGAGTCTTTCGAGGCAACCGGACACCTTCATTCACAACGAGGCCCAGCACCTGCTGTCGTTGATTGCAGCGATAGATTTTGAGTTTGCCTTTCCCGTGCATCGTGTAGCCAAATTTATCTAGAACTCGACGCACTTCTTGAATCACACCTCGAACTCGTCGGCCATTCATTCGGTCAAACGACATGGTGATGTCATCGGCGTATCGACTGTAGCTGCCATGGTGAGCTGCAGCGATGGACGCCAGCAGTTCGTCCAAGCCGTAATTCAGCAGATTGCTGAGTCGTGGACTGGTGGGAGCTCCTTGCGGCAGATAGCCGTTGAAGGTGGTGAGTTCAGTGAGTCGCTTGGCTGATTCATTGTCCCAGCCGATAAAGCGAAAATAATCGTGAACGCGATCCGCTGGAGTGCTTTCGAAGAATCGTCGAATGTCCATCTTAATGACGACAAAGCGATGAGTATGGGGCAACGCAGCGTCGACGATCGATGTGCCTTGTTCAAATCCATAGCAAAATGGATGGCTGGATAACGCAGCCAGCAGGCGTTTCAGGATCGTGCGCTGAATCTGTTTTGTGTCGTCATCTGGCACTTGCAGATAGCGAGTCCCGCCGCCTTGCTTGGGAATTCTGACTTCCCGGTATGACGGGTTCAGTGATTCCAGATATTCCACGGGCACATCGACACGATCTGCCAAGTCGATCAGGGTGTGTCGACTACGTTTCGTGGTTGAATTACGTTTTGCCGATGAAGATTGCTGTGAAAAGCTTGAGTCTGAATCATTTGTTGCTTGGATCTTCCAGACAACGAACCAGACCGCGAACACGGCAACAATGAAACCGACGACTTGGAAAGCCAGTGGAGGGATCGCACCCATTGCATCTGACAATCAAAGGATGGAAAGAAAATGAAAAGCGAGGCCGAAGCCTCGCTGATCCTGCCCAACGGTCGGAGACCGTTGCCTGAGATTTTCTGGATGTGTTGCACATCCCGGCTGACGAAACATCAGCCCGTGCCGAAGCACCACCAGGATCACACGCATCGTAGTCCCTTCCGGCAACCAAGGGAATTCTGATTCCAAAGGTTTTCACGTCGTCACTGCCACAATTTGCAGCAAGCGGCGCTGCGTCAGCATAGGACCAACGGCAGCCCGCACTGTGGCGTTGACAGACGATGGGGCAGCTAAGCACCGTTTGCAGCTAAGCCCTTGGTAGGCTTCGTTAAGAAGCTGACGCCGAAGGCTGACTTTGCACAGAACACGAATGACCGAGCCACTTTTTCGATTGCATGTCCGGCAGCAAACAGACGTGCAATCGATGGGAGCGACGTTTAAGCCCTAGTTGGTCGCCGCTGGATTTGGGTTCATTAAGATGGGCAAGTCATCGCTTTGGAATGACGTATCGTCTGGAGTCCATTCTTGCTTGGCCAAGTTTGGCGAATCTGTTTTCATGCGGTGAGCCAAAACCAGATCGCTGTATTTCCGCAGCGGAATGACCATCGAGTGGTGTACGAATCGACGTCTCGCAGCGAATTGTGCTTTACTGACATTCACTTTTGGAGCCCACTTTTCCATGGCTTCCAAAGTTTTTCCCGCCACTCGAACGCAGCGGTCGACATCCATCTGAGCTTGAGTTGCGGAAGTGGGGTCGTAGTTTCGACGTAAGTCCCAACGTTTGACCAGTTCCTGCAGCAGTCCGTTGGCTTGGTCGTAACGTCGATCGACTTCTGAAATCAGCTCGGGCTGTTGTACGAGCTGTTCCAAGGCAGATGCAATCTGTCGGACTCCGGGGTCAGCCACAGACGCAAAATTGATCGTGTACAGTCTGCTGCGTAATTCTTGAGCAGGGCTGAGGCTTCCCGTCGCTTCAAAAATTCGGATCAGCTCATGATGAGCAAACCATGTCATCAACGGTTCATGGTTTGCGATGATGTTCTGGAATTTTCTCACGTCACTTGGGTTGGTGAATCCCATCTTTGCTTGTCCCAGCAAGGTTCCCAACTGGGTGAAGTAATCTTTGCGAAGCTGGTCTGCGGGATCTGTCGTGCGTACTACTTGACCGTCCACATAGTCTTCGATCGGAGGTCTTGGATTGCGCTGCATTTCCATCTTCAGCGACTTGCGATAAGTCCACGGATTGTCGGGAAACGCACTCACAATTTCGCCTTCTTGGATCACCGCGGTAAACCGGCGAGCATACTCAGAATAGGACTTGGATTTGGGAGTTGCGTCTGCGATTCGAAGTTGGTGTGGGGCGAATGCGACATTCAATTCAGACGCTTTATCGGCCCAGCGGCAGGCTTCCAGTGGCAATGAAAATGCTAACTGACAGCTTCGGTAACTTTCAGCCGGTGACTGTGGCAGGTGTTCGAAGAGACTGTAAACACCATTGGTTTGAATCACGGGAAGCGCGGCAACTTGGCTCCAGTCGAGGCCTGAAAGAGCCAGTTGTTTTTTGACGTGTGTTTTTTGAAGGCGGGATAACAAAGCCTTGTCCAGCAGCTTGCGTTCTGCACAAGCTGCCACCACGACCAGTTCTCCGGGCACAGTCTGGATGACGATGGCCGATGGGAATTCAGTGCGAATCGTTGAAACCAACTGAATCATTGATTTTGAGCCAAGGTCATACTGGCTGATTCTTTGACAGTAGACGCCATTGTCAGTCATGAGGCCGCGAATCCGTCGATAGTACTGCTGGTTCAGCTCTGGCAACTTTTGACCTAGGATGGGATTCGGTGAAGCTGAAATCACTACGTCAAAGCCACCTTCTGGAGCCTGCTGACGAATGGCCAAGGGGATGGGCATGTTTTGAATGTTGAATCGTGGGTCCTTGTTCAATTCAACGCGGTCTTCTTTCCACGAATATCGACCGGCCACATCTCCCATTTCCGAACTGCTTTGGAAGGCTCGAACGGTTGGGATCGGGAAGCTCTGGCAAATCTTCACTCCCACTCCGACGTCGTCTCCCATCAGCATCACAGATCCAGGACGGTCGTGCATGACCAGTGGAAGAATGGTCGAAAGAGCGTCTGCTTGAGGAAGGGGGCTTGTCGCCAAGTTGTCAGATAACTGTCCTGAAGGATAGCCATCGATGCGAACTTCGATGCGATCGCCTTGAGTTCTCCAGACCGTGATTTCTCCAGCAGCGGTGCTGTATTCTTCGAGCAGTCGGTGTCCCGTGGATTCTTCGATCACGTCTCGATCCATGCCATTTCGGTAAGCTGTGGCTGAGCGTCCCGTAAAGAGCAGGTGAGACGTTTCGGAAATCGGCAATCGGCATACCAGTAGCAGCAAGCACACAGTGCCCGCCATTGAAGCGGGAAGTAGAAAGCCTCGAGGCTGACCATCTGCTTTGGGCTGCCGAAACAAAGCCGCAAGGCTAAGCACTGCCATTCCGATCATCCATTCAAATCGCACGCTGCTGCCAAAGGCGACCGACATCAGTCCGATTGCGAGACCACAGCAGACGAATGAAAAGAGTTTGTAGCAGGTTGAATTGAAGGTTTTGCCGTCGATGGCCAACTGGGCGTCGCGTGTGGATTTGCTTGAACGAAACAATGTCCAAAGCATGACAACAACGACGGCAGGCTGTGCTGATCGGAGCAATGTGATCAGCCAAGTTTTGGAAACAGAGGCGTTGATCCACAGGTTGCCGTCGCCCAGCTTTCCGTAGAACACAATTGGGCACAGCAGAGCGAGAACGGCAAGTATCTGAAAGGCAGTCTTTTTAATGGGCAGCCAAGTGACCATTGCGATGGTTAACGCAGTCAACACGATCGACGTGGTGACTGATAAAATGTTGACTGGAAAGAGCGACCCAAACAGCCGATAAGCGGCATGCAAAATCAGACCGCCGGACAGTGCCATGATAATATTGGAAGCGCCGATGGAATGTGCAGCTGGTAAGTCTTCCACCGATGTAGTGGTTTGAGGCGTGCTAGAGCTTGCGGCTTCTGAATTGGCTTCAGGCGAATTGATTTGGAGCGGACTGTGAAATCTTAGGCTGAAGACTGTTCCGATCACACAAAATGCCACGGGCAAAACAAAGGCCGG
>JBDWHY010000170.1:0-96839 GCA_039974975.1 Fuerstiella sp.
GGGAAGTTTTGTTGGGGGGGGGTGGGGGTGGGTGTGTTGGGCAAGATCGAATTTTGGGGCACCGGCGACACGGGATGTCGTTTTTGGTCGCCCGACTTTGATTCAGCGAAGTGCAGAACTACTTACACAGGACTTCGTCAAGATTCATTAACTGGTTACCGACCATTGTCCATGCTGCAAGTTGAATGGGGTCGTGGTGATCTCGCACGGGTGAATCGCCGACAGCGATTAACGCGGCGGCGTCTTTGGGATTTGCTTCGTAGTGAACTTCAAACTTCCGCTGCTGGTCTCCGATGATCTTTCGTTCGGCGTCGCTAAGCTGTCGAAACAGAACTTTTTCTGCCATGTGATCGGCGATCAGTGACGAGCTGGAGGCGACGTCCATGGCTTTTGCGGCTAGGTTTCGGGCGGCCTCGACGAACGTTGGGTCGTTAAGCGTGACTAAAGCCTGAAGAGGAGTATTCGTACGTTCTCGGCGAACCACACACACTTCTCGGCTGGGTGCG
This sequence comes from Fuerstiella sp., assembly GCA_039974975.1. Lineage (GTDB taxonomy): Bacteria > Planctomycetota > Planctomycetia > Planctomycetales > Planctomycetaceae > Fuerstiella. The sequence continues at coordinate 507 of JBDWHY010000170.1, forward strand.
TTGAAGGTTTCCAGTGTGGGGTTTGGAGCCATACGTTTCCAAAAGGTATACAGGCTGCGTCGGTACAGATCATCGCCTACGCTTTTCACGTAGTTGCGGGTGTCTCCACCAGGCAGTCCAACGATGTTCCAGATGTCAGATGGCTGGTAAGGTTTGACGCCTGGGCCGTACATTTTGTCTTTCAACAGCCCTGACGTTGACAACGCGTAGTCTCGAACCATTTCAGCGTCCATTCGAAACCGTGGACCTCGAGACAACAATTGATTGTCTCTGTCCTTTTCCAGCTTCAACGCGGTCACCTGCGCGGCCTGTCGATACGTACGACTCATGAAGATCTGTTTGTAGAATCGTTTCACATTCCAGCCACTTTGAATGAAGTCGGTGGCCATCCAGTCCAACAGTTTTGGGTGAGAAGGTAGAGCTCCCATGACGCCGAAGTCTTCTGTTGTTGTGACGATGCCTTGGCCGAAGATTTCTTGCCAGAATCGATTCACGGTGACTCGAGCAGTCAGTGGGTTGGCCGGATCAATCAGCCATTTTGCCAGCCCTAAGCGATTCGCCGGAGCACCTTCTGGAAGAGGGTGCAGAGCGGCGATGGGGCGAGCGGCGACTTGTTCACCAGGTCGGTCATATTCTCCTCGAGCCAGCACGTAGGCCATGGCCATGGAATTGGGCTTTTCCTCTTGAATATGAGTGATTGCGCTGCGGTCGTCGATGGCTTGTTGTTCATCTTGCAGATCTTCAACGTTTCTCGTTAACGCGACGTACTGGTCGTCTTGCTGCATCAAGTAGTAATTCAGAAGGGCATCGTTTTGTGCCTTCGTGCGTTGGTTGTCTTCGATTGCAAGGTAGTCTGCGACGCTGACCAAAGTGCCCGAGGCGATGAGGCTGATATCTGATTCGCTGAGTTTGCGATCATAAAGCCGCACATCTTGGACGGAACCATTTTCGAAGACGGCTGAGTTACTTCGTTGCCCAATTTTAAGCGGCTCGTCGTTGCGAATATTTGCTCCAGGCTTCAGAGTATTGGTTTCAATTCGAGTGCTAACGTGCTTGCCGTTGACGTAGATGCGAACTCCGTCTGGTTGAGCGGAACCATCATAGGTGACGGCCACATGCACCCATTTTTTCTGTGAGAGTACGCCTGCTTCTGTCACAAGTTTCATCGCATTACCAGACCACTGGTCAATGATATGAATTCCAACCGAACGCCCCTGTTGCCAAAGGTCCCAGCCTCGGTAGTTGTTGGCAACATCCATCTTTGCCAAGATCGCAACGGATGCAGAGTTCTGTGTTTTGACCCACGTGGCACATGTGAAGGAATCGGTCGCCTGAAAGTTTCCGGCCTTCGCAACAGTGAACGTGTTTCCATTGGATAGTTTCACTGATTTGCCAACCTTACCGTCTGGTATCCAATTCACTTTTCCGACAGGTTTCACTGCCGTGGTGAGTGTTCCTTCAGAGCGGATTTCGTTGCCGCTGCTTTCGTCGAAAGGGATATGTAGCTGCAGACCCTGGCTGGCGACTGAAGTTTGAATGTCTTCGGGCTTGACGGTCTTCAGCCAGTTTTGAAAGGCTGACTGGGCTTGGTTGCGGTACTGGTTTTGTTGCTTCTTGGCGACAGCAATTTCTGTCGGCAGGGCATGCCAGCGTTTTTGATCTTCAGGGCGAGGAACTTTGAGTACGGGGCCTCGGCCGTCTTTCGAGTTGCCGTCTTTTGGCTTCTGAGTCGTGTTTCGGAAGTAGGCCGACAGGCTGTAATAGTCTTCATGCGAAATGGGGTCGAACTTGTGATCGTGGCATTGAGCACAGTTGGTTGTCAGTCCCAGATAAACCCATCCCAACGTTTGAACTCGGTCGATGGCATAGTTGGCCAGATTTTCTTCATCGATGGTTCCGCCTTCGTTGGTGGTGATATTGCAACGCTGGAAGCCGGTCGCGATCCGTTGATTGGTGGACGGGTTTGGCAATAGGTCACCGGCGATTTGTTCGACTGTGAATTCGTCGAATGGCTGGTTGCGATTGAAGCTGCGAATCACCCAGTCTCGGTAGGGCCACATTTCACGATAGTTATCAAAGTGCAGGCCATGAGTATCGCCGTATCGCGCCGCGTCTAGCCAGTAGCGTCCTCGATGTTCACCCCACGCCGAAGTGGCCATCAAGCGGTCGATCCATGCTGATAATGTGGCTTCTGGATTGCCTGCATACTCTTGTTGAAACAAGTCTGTTTGCGGAACAGTTGGAGGCAGGCCAGTGATATCCAGATGCAGTCGACGGAAGAGAACTCGTGAGTCGACTTCTTCCGCTGGATTCAGGCCGGCGTCCTGCAATCGCGACATCACGAATCGATCGATTGCGTTGTGAGACCATGGCTGGCTTTGCACGCTTGGAATGACGACTGATTTTGGTGCAACAAATGCCCAGTGATCTTGGTATTCCGCACCGGCATCCACCCATTCGACCAGTAATTGCTTTTGTGCAGCTGACAAAGGTTTTTTGAGCTTAGGCGGAGGCATCACCACGTCTTCTTCGTGGCTGAAGATCCGCTCGACGATCGTGCTGTTTTTTGAATCGCCTGCGACAATGGCTCCGTAATCGATTGCGTCGGCTCGTAGATCCAATCGCAAATCGGCAGCTCGAGATTCTTCATCGGCTCCATGGCAGGCGAAGCAGTGTTGAGCCAAGATTGGGCGAATTTGAGTGCTAAAGTCTGGTCCTGTTTTTTCAGCCGCGGTCAAAAGAGCGGGGCACGCAACAAGACTCGCAGCTATCAAAAGGCAACGCATGCGAAGGCCATCATGGAAAGGGGGGGAGGGAAGAACTGGCGGGGAGCTTGTAGATGATTATCGACTGCCATCGCACACAACGCGAGCGCTAACCAAAAGTCGATCTTTGGACGGGGGGATCGACCCTACCTTTATGCTCACACCGAAAGCACGAAGAGGCAAGGCGATCAACAGTTTGACGCGATCACGAGAACGCAGCGTCGACCGTCTGTGAGTTCAGCCGAAAACCAAAGCTGGGCTTTCGTGGCTGTTAGAACTGATCCCTGCAAGCCATCTGGTGTTAAGGAGCCCCGTGGTGTTTGGCCCCGTGTTCTTTGGCCCCGTGTTTTTCGGCCCAGCGTTCTTCGGTCCAGTGTGCCCGTAGGCACTTTGACTGGTTCTCTGGATGCTGCTTGACGGCTTACTTCGATGGGGTGGCTTTGTCAGGCTTACTGACTGGCTTTTCGGCGGTGGCAGCCGTCTGTTCTGCATCACTAAACTTCGCCAAGAATTCGGGCATTTCGACTCCGGCGATATCCTTCATGACGTGCATCATAGGAGGCATGCTGCGAGACAGTCCTTGAAGAAATCCTGAGGTCGACGATTCGCCATTGGCGCTCGAACCGTTTTCCCAAACGACCACCTTATCGAACTTGATGTTGGAAATCGCTTTGGCACTGCTTTCAGCCAGGTTGTCCATGTGTTCGAGCATCATCATGCGGAACGCAGGTTCAGCTCCCCCACAGGCATCGATGATGGACTGCAGTCCTTTTCCCTTGGCGGCGAGGATTTCGTATTCGCCTTTGGCCTGAGCTTCGAGCTTGCTGAAGATCGCTGAAGCTTCCCCTTCGGCTTCAAGGCGGGTGCGTTCAGACTCGGCTTCTGCTTCGACAATGCGTTTGGCTTTTTCGGCTTTGGCAGGAGCTTCTAGTTCTGCTCGATGTTCTGCTTCCACACGTTCAGCATCGGCCAAAGCCGCTTTTGCCATGGCTCGGTTTTGAGCTTCCTGAACGGCTGCTTCTGCTTCACGCTTTTTGGTTTCTCCGAGTTCGTATGCTTCCGCTTGTTTGAACTGAAGTTCGGCTTTGGCACCCGCAACTTTGGCAGCAGATTCGGCTTCTCCCGCGATCGCCGTGGCATTGTGTTCGGCAACGGAAACTCGGTTCTTCTGTTCAGCATCTGCGATCGCAATTTCTTGCTGAAGAGATGCTTCCTTTTCACCAATCATCGCTGTGGCGTTGGCATCTGCGACTGAAACTCGTTTCTTTTGATCGGCTTCAGCAATCGCCATTTCTTGTAGGAACAACGCCTCCTTTTCGCCAACTTCCTGTTCTTTGGCTAGTTCGGCAATGCGCACCGCTTGTTCTCGGTCTGCTTCTCGAACACCGATGTTTTGCAGCTTGTGAGCATTGGCCACTTCAACCAATTTTTCTCGTTCTGCTTGAGCAACTCGAACTTCGCCCAACTTTTCTTCTTCTGCGACGTCTCCGCGAGCCTTCTGCACGGCTTCCGATGCCGCCTTGCGCCCGATGGCCTCGATGTAGCCCGATTCATCCGTGATGTCTGTAATGTTCACATTGATCAGGACCAGTCCAATTTTCTTGAGCTCGGGTTCGAGCGACGATTGGATTTGAGTCAGAAACAGTTCTCGGTCGCGATTGATATCTTCAATTTGCATCGAAGCAATCACCTGTCTCATCTGGCCAAAGATAATATCTTCAGCCTGCTTCTTGACGGCCAATGTGTTGAGTCCCAGAAGTCGAATGGCTGCGTTCTGCATGACTTCGGGTTGAGTCCCGATGGCCACCGTAAACACGCTGGGCACATTGACTCGAATGTTCTCGCTAGACAGCGCGTCTTGGAGGGGGACTTCAATCTGAATGGGTTCTAGGCTTAGAAAAGCGTAGTCCTGAACGACGGGCCAAACGAATCGCCCACCACCGTGAATACAGTTTGCTGAACGGCCGCCGGCAACCTGTCCAAAGATCACCAGAATTCGGTTACTGGCACAGCGTTTGTATCGAGACGCATAACCCAATGCCGTGCCAAGCAGAACAAACAAGACAACACCGATGATCCCCGGAACACTGGTGAGCAGATCCATGATTACGATTAAAGGTGTGAGCATCGATGCCTCTGCTTTCCAACTTTGGTATGTTTGTGTCTGCCAAGATCCCAGCGGATCAATGTGCGGCTGCCGTTTTAGTTTGCTTGGACAATCAATGTGTCGTTGCTGAGGATTCCGCAGACGGTGACCTTGCTGCCAGTTGGCAGTACTTGGCCATCGGTGACTGCCGAGTATTCCATGGTGCGCCCCTGAATTTCAACAGTCACTTTTCCAACTCCGCCTTTGCTGCCAGGAATCTTTAAATACACCGAACCAATCGTTCCGACGCACTGACCAATGTGAACTGTGCCGTCGGAATTTAATTGGTGCATTTTGTGAATCACCCAGCCCACGGCGTACATCGTGCAGCCGGCAGCTAACATCGCAATCAGGACCGTTTGAGTGGTGTCGAAATGGCGTCCGGCTGCTAAGCCTGTCAGGCCAAAAACGGTGACTCCAGCGATAATCGCCTTCAGGCTGAGCATGCCGACAAAGTGAGCATCTGCAGCGGCACTGTGATCGATATCTCCGCTGTTAAGATCTCCACCGTCGAGATCAATTTCCCCGATGTCTAGGTCCAGATCGCCAACGTCAACATCGAGATCTGCATCACCAAGGCCAACAAGAGTCAGCATGGTTTGTACAACAAAGAGCGATCCCGCAATCGCAGCACACCAAAAGTAAAATTGATCCATGTCTGGTTGCCTTCTTCAACGAAAACTGGCTTCGGATCTATGAACGAACTCTGGCTGAAGTCGGATCAATCTTTTTTGGATGAGATATCTTGGATTCTGTGATTGAATGCCGTTGCTTAGCTTTCGTGGTCCAACTGAGCCAGCTGTTTTAACAGCTTCAAAAACCGAATGTCTTCAGGCCCCAGCTGAGCTTGCTTCCACTGTTTCTTGTCTTTGAGCACTTCTTCGTATGTGTTTGAGATGGCCTGACACGTCAGTCGAAGCAGTCGTTTTTGATCCAATTGTCCGAAGTTCAGGTCTTCTGGATCGAAATCCAAGATGGGTTCATATTCCAGCGTTGATGTTTCGACAGCCTTGTCGAACTGAGTGAGCAGTGGATTAACGAGTGAATCCGTCTGGGCTCCTCGAAACTGCGTCAGAACATCTTTTTCTGCGGCCTTGATTCTTCTGGATGCTTCGACAGAACTGACTGCGTCGCCGGCGTACTTCAGTCCGTGCTTGGACAACACCATTCCGAGTGACGGAATCAGAGCATTCACCGCCACTGCCGCTCCGGCAATGGGGTTCACTAAAGCAACCAGTCCGCCGATCAGCAGGGCTCCGTTAAACAGCTTTCCATCAAGACGATCAATTTCATCAGCGACGCCATTGAGTCGAACTGAAATTGCTGTGGAATCTGCCGAGCATTGCTGTGCTGCTGTGCGAGCATCCGTTAGCAAAATGTCTTCCACAGTCGGCAAAGCCGATTCGTTGGGAAGGTGAAACAGTCGTTTCTTGGGCAGATCGTTGATCGGCGGGACACCTTCCGGAAGGCATCTCATGACATACAACGAATACTTGCTTTCTGTTCGGCGATCTGGAATCAGGAAGTAGTGTTTTTCGTCAACCTTCTGGTGGTCATAGTCGGAAGATTCTTCAGTAGAGCCAAAGACCATGGCGGAACTGAGAGTTGACGTTACGTAACCCACTCCTGATCCAAACACATCCAATGCCTGCGAGAGCGTTGATGTGCTCAGTTCCTTTGCCTGATCGATCCACTTCGAAATATTCATGGCCGAAATTTTAGGAGAAGAAGGTGATGTCGGCTTTGGTGGGTGCTTGCAGTTGCCGTGTTTGAGGCCGTGATGTGGAGGCCATGATGTTAAGGGGTTTAAAGACAAATTCGAGACTTAGAATTTGCCAATCAACTTCTGTTTATCCTTCCAAGGAACCGTTCGGTCGAAAATGGTGCCAAACTGTTGGTAGCGATGGTAGGGAACGGCTTGTTCCTTCCATTGGATCACGGCAGTGTCATAAACGCGTCTCATTTTTTCCAGTTCATCGCGTTTGCTGGTATCCGGTGCCAAGTTGTTTAATTCAAAGCCGTCTTCGCTTAGATGAAACAGTTCTTCCGTGGCTTTCATTTTATCGTTTTCGTGAGGCCAATAGATAAACTTCCAGTCTTTGGTGACGACGCCCAGGCTATGAGCTGCTGATGGCCCCCAAACGTTGATCAGAGGGAGCCATTCGTGAATCTGACTTTCTGGCTTGTCAAGTAATGGCAGCAAGCTGCGTCCATCTGTTTTTTCAGGAATCGGCTGTCCGACAAGCTCTAGGATTGTCGGAGCAAAGTCGACGTTGCCTGTAAGAGCATCGCATCGAAGGCCCTTGCCGCTGCATTCGTGACGAGGATCAAAGACAATTAAGGGAACTCTGCTTGCTTCTTCGTATGGCAACACTTTGGATCCGTAACCATGAGCTCCGCACAAAAAACCGTTGTCCGAAGTAAAGATTACGACCGTATTGTCTGCAACACCGTTTTCTTTGATCGCTTGTCGAATCATTCCCACAGCAGCATCTACTGCGTAAATCTGCTGATGATACTTTGCCATCACCTTGTTGTATTGATCGGAATAGTTCCAGCTATGAAAGCGTTCATACTGTCTTCCTGTGCGGCTTTGCAAAGACAGGTGCACCCCGTTTTCACGACCATAGTTTTCTGGCTTTTCAAAGACAGTCGAGCGATACACGTCGTTGTCTATTGGGTCAGGAATGACGGGCTGATGGGGGGCTTTGAAACTGATGGATAAGCAGAAAGGCTTCTCGCTTTGCACAGCTTCGGTAATGAAGTCTCGACCGAATGCCCCGTAAGCTCGCGACGCATGAGGATAGTCTTTGGCGTATTTTGCAATGGATGGATTCTTCTTTGTCTGATAGTGAGTCTGCCCGGGGCCAGCTCCCCACCAGTCGAAGTCACTTTGGGGCAAACTCGATTTTTTACCTGGTGCATCGGCAACTTCAATGCCAATCTTTCCCGCCATGGCCGTCATGTATCCTGCTTGCCGCAGCAGCATAGGATAGGTTTCATTCCAAGTGCTTCGAATAAGCGGGCCGTGACTGAAGTTGCAACCAGCTTTGAATTCAAATTTTCCTGTTAACACGTTGGCTCGACTCGCCATGCAGATTGCCGTCGTATCGTAATGATTGTCGAACACCATGCCGTCGGCTGCCAAAGCATCGATGTTGACTGTCTTGACGTCCTTGTTTCCGTAGCAGCCCAGTGAATTCGTACATTGATCGTCGGTCATCAGAAAGACGATGTTGGGGCGTTCAGGCTCAGTTGCAAATGCGTGACCTGCGACGACATGTGCCAAGGCGAGACTAACGAGTAAGCGGTTCATGATGAGGCAGTCCAATCGGAGAAATAGGTGTCTGTCTGCCAGCATAAGCAACGACTTACCACATCACCATGGTGCTGCCAAAAATCTTGATGTTCCAAACACTGTTGTCTTCACCACTGTTTCTTCACCGGATTCAACTTCACGGGGTACAACTTCACCACAGTCAATTTCACCAGCGCCAACTTAGCAGACCGTTGAAAAAGCCCGGATGTGGTCACCCGACGCGTCAGCGAGGGATGAATCCCCACGAAACCCTGAGGTTCTGCACATCCGATGTCGCTCGCTCACGGGCCGGGTTCCTTTTTTCAACGGCCAGTTAGCTGCGGTCTCTGAGTTGCAAATCGTGAGGATAAGCTTGGAACCACAAACGCATTAAGTCTGGAACGGTACTGACCTGCATCTTTTTCATCACATTGCCGCGATGCTTTTCCACCGTCTTGGCACTAATCTGCAGGTGGTGGGCGATCATTTTATTTGAATGACCTTCTGAGATTTCTCGCAAGACCTGTTGTTCTCGAGGAGACAGCTGGCTGATTCGTTGCTGGCCTACTTGTTGCACCAGTCGCAGCACGTCGGCGTCAGCAATGGCTTGCCATACTTCATCGGATAGGCGTCGCGTTTGTGAAGGCGTTGTGTCGGATGGATGAGGGGAATGAGCAAGTTCAATCATGCAACGAGGTCTCGAAAAGAACAGGATGGATTCCAGTTGATTTGAAACACTATAAAGCTGTTTGCAGACGACCGTATGGCGGGTTTCCGACATCTCGGGCGTCTTGGTGGGAAGTTGCCGTTGGTGCCAGAATGGTTTTAGGACTTCCTCCACCGATGGAGTCTTGGCAGGCTTGCATCAGAAGCTTGAAGTCCGGCCACTTGGACAATTTGGGCTGCTTCCGCGATCGAATTGAAATGAAGTTTACGAGCGATGTCTGTGCGGTACCTTTCGACAGTTCTCTGAGCCACTCCCAGTTGTTTTGCAACAGCCTTCAATGGCATCCCGTGGCCCACCAAGGCCAACACTTCAAGTTCCCGTTTGGTGAGAACATCCAATGGGCCTAAATCAACAAGTTGAGACTGAGTGGTTGGAAACGATTCTTCAGGCTGTTCGACTGCTAACAGTTGTCGAGTGATTGTCATGACTCGAGGCTGAGAGTCTGGTTCGTGATCGATCGGCCAAATGACGGCTTCCGTGTGCCGACCTCCTCGAATATGACGCAGGATTCTCGCTTCTCCGGTTCGGATGACTTCATGAATGATGGGCATTCGTTCTTCGGCGAAGTCTTTGCCTTCGATCTCTTCAATCGTCATGCCGATCGGATCGAATGCGTTGCCATAGTAGATCTTCTTTGCTTGATCGTTGCAGAACACAACAACGCCCGTGATGTCAATAATGAGCACACCAACTCCGGGCTGACTTTTTAGAATGAGCCAGAGATCTTCCTGCATTGTTGGGGGGAACCTTCGATGGATGAAATTCGACAACTGCTGAGCCCCCAAGGGCGTTTTGCGACAGGTCGAAGACTGAACTGGCTTGCGATGCGAAAGATTGCCTGATCAGGAATCTGCTTATTCTAACGTCGCTGCTTTCAAGACTTTGACTTCCTTAAACGCCGATGGGCATGCGATCAAGGTTCCATCAGCGCTGGTGTTGATGGCTTGGACATAGAAGCTGCTGCCGACGGAATTTGAAAGAACTCGAGTCTGAGTTTTTGCGTCCCACACGTTAACGACTCCGTTGCTGCCGCTCAGGAAGTGGCGATTGTCTGGACAAAATACGGCCGACCAACCAATCGCCGTGCCTTCGATGGTTGGAAGTTCGGTGAATGTGACCAAGTTCCACAGATGAAAGTCATAGCCGTCTCCAACAGCAAGCAGCAGTCCATTGGGAGAAAATGCGGCGGACTGACCGGCCGCCCATGAGCTGCCCACTTTCACTTGTCGAACCATTTTTGATCCAGCCACGTCATAGATTTGCAGCACTTCTCCGTCGGTCGCTAAAAGCAATTTTCCGTCTGGAGTAATTCGAGTGGCTTTGACTTTTCCCGAAAAGCCGCCCAGCGATGCCAGCTGCTTGCCGGTTTCGACTTCCCAGTAGCGAGCTTCTTTGTCGGCCGATCCTGACAGTGCAAATTTTCCATCAGCTGAAAAACAAAGGCTGGTGATTTCCTTGGTATGCGCGGCCACTTGTTGTTTTAGTTTCATCTGGCCTGTGGCGCTTAGGTCGTAAACTTCGATGACTCCTTTGGAACCACCGATCACAGCCTGCCGACCGTCTGGGGTGAATCCGCAAGTGGACACGTTTCCCAGATGATCCATGCGTCCCGAATCGACAATCATGGCTCCGGTTTTTAGATCCACCAAAGAAGCACAGGAAGCCTTGCGACCAATCAGTAAAAATCGATTGTTGGGCGATATCGCAACCGACGCGGCTCCCCAGCCCAAATCACCGATCGTTCGAGTCAGCTGCATGGGCTGCTTAAAGTCCAAGTTGGCGGACGACACCGGTTGTGCCAATGCCATTCTATCGTTGCGAAGCATCGCGCGTTCTGGAGCATCGATCACGTTGTCGAATGGATTCTTACTGGCTGGTTTTTTTAATTCGGCAAGGTAGGTCAGGTCTGTTTTGCTGAGCAATTCGAGGGGGACTTGAATCTTCTTGCCATCTTTGCGTTTCAGGATGACATGTTCTTTGTCTTCGCTGACCAAACTTCCCGCTACTTGAAATTCACCCGATGAATCGCTCCATGTCCGCATTGGAGCGTCCGGTTTTGGTTCTTCGACTGGCGTGTCAAACGGGTTGACAGTTTCGCCTGGCAACTGAAACGAACCTACGGTTTCCATTGAGCCCGATTCGCCTGGCAATCGCAGTGCTCGATTTTCAAAGGCTTCTAGGTTTTCCGCATAAGCTGTTTTGATTTCTTGATCTTTGATATCGATTAACGTCTGCTGGCGAATTCCCAGTTTGCTGAGCGGCAGAAATTCGATTCGTGGTCGTTTGGATTCAGTAACCATGACGCGAACTTGATCATTGGTCACGTTCATGAAGTATGCGTTGACCCACTTCAGCTTGCGTTCCAGCAGCATCGGAGTCCCCTTGGGAAAGGAAGTGAGTGATTGAGTCCCGTCTTTCAGATGATCAAGCGACACCACGTCTTCCGGAAGAATAAGGTTGCCGTCTTTCAGCAAGCGAATATCAATTGAAAACTGTTCTGGCGCTGTTTCGATGTCCTTGATTGTCTTTTCAGAAAGGGCAACCCAATCAGCAAGTTGAATCGTTCTTAACTTGGCATCACCTACTTCAACAAGCTTGACGGAACCTGTTGTTGAGATGGAGGCGACGATCGCATCTTTCCATTTTCCGAGGGAGCCAAACTTCACGGGTGCTCCGACGACGATCTGCGTGTTTGCGGTCGCTCGCTGATATCCATCAGGGACTGTCTCTGGCGGGTTACGCGCAATTCTACGTCGCTCGTCCATTTCTGCTTCTGCTTTTGTCCGCTTTCTAGCGTCCAGCTTGGTGCTCATCTTCCCGTGACGAATTGGGTTAGAAACCAAGTATTGGATTCCAGAAAATCCAAAGGGGACGTCTCCGACAACGAAGTAAAATTCAATTCCGTTGCCTCCTTCGCCTCGGCTAAGAATCGAGCGAATACCGGCCATTTGATCTTTCAACCGAATGGTTCCAGATTCGCGGATCACGAGCCCTAAGCCCATAATGTCAACGGTTCCTTCGTCGCTGCGACCAGCCAGCCGAGCGATGCCCGATCCGGGTTGAAGTCTTTTATAGTCAAAGACAATCACGTCTCCGGTGATGCTTTTTTCGATTCGCAAGTTCGACAGTTCATACTTCACCATCCCTTCGCGAGCTTCACGAAGATCGCCCGCTTGAACAGACGAATTCACCATGCTTAAAAAAAGAAGACTGAAAACCGCCACGCAAGCAGCGTTCGGTTTTGAATCGGCGACAAAAGATGTGTTCATGGAATGCCACCTTCGAGTGAGTGGTAGGGAGGAGAGGATGCTTGGGCGCACATCGTCTGTGGAAACAGATTTGGCATAGAGCAAGTGGGCCAACATCTTAGCCCATGGCTTGATCCAGATTCAACGTGCAGGTTTCGCTGCCGGGGGCGTGGCTTGCTTCCATCAGTTTGCCTTTGCGGTAGAGTACGCAAAAGGTGAAACTGATTTTTTGTCTTTCAACCCCCACGCAAAAAGTAACCGATGAAGAATATCGTTTGGCGATTACTGAGTTTGATGTTTGTATGCAGTTCTGTCGCGCGAGCGGCGGATCGCCCCAATATTGTTTTCTTTTTCACAGACGATCAAACCACCAGCACGCTCGGTTGCTACGGCAACGACGTGGTGCAGACTCCCAACATCGATCAGCTGGCAAAACAGGGGACTCGCTTTTCCAATGCGTTTGTCAGTCACTCGATTTGCTGGGTGAGCCGGACCACCATTTTGACCGGGCTGACGGGCCGCAGTTATGGGACTCCGGGAGCTCGCGATCAGGCTCGAGCCGAGGCTGTGCAGACTTTCTATTCGGACATCTTGCGAGACAACGGCTACCGAACAGGCTACTTCGGCAAGTGGCATGCGAGAATGCCGAAGGAGTTTAAAAGAGAAGATCACTTCGATGAATTTGAAGCGATTGGTCGCAACCCGTTTTACAAAAAACAAGCTGACGGAAGCATTCGACACGAAACAGAAGTGATCGTGGACCGAGGAATCGACTTTGTGAAGTCGCAGCCGAAAGGCAAGCCGTTCGCTTTGAACATGTGGTTCAATTCGTGCCATGCTGAAGATGGTGATCGCCGACCGGGTATTGGACACTTCGCGTGGCCTCGAGCCGTCGATGGCATGTACGACGATCTTACAATCGCACCTGCGAAACTAAACGATCCTGCGATTTTCGAAGCGTTGCCAGACTTCCTGAAGACCACGATTAACCGAGAACGATTCTTCTGGCGATGGAATACAGAGGAACGCTACCAGACCAACGTGCGAGCTTACTATCGAATGGTGAGCGGAATCGACGGAGCCATCGGTCGCTTTCGCAAGATGTTGGCAGAGCAGGGCCTCGCCGAAAACACGATCATCGTGTATTCAGCAGACAACGGCTATTACATGGGCAACCGAGGGTTAGCTGGCAAGTGGTCTCACTTCGACGAGTCTTTGCGAGTGCCCATGATTGTGATGGATCCACGAGTGTCCAAAGATCAGCAGGGCAAGGTGGCCAGTGAAATTGCTCTGAACTTAGACTTGCCGGCGACATTCTTAGATTGGGCGGGAGTCGAAGTTCCATCGAACTACCAAGGTCGCAGTTTGCAGGCCGTTGTTTCCAATGACACCGTCAAGGAATGGCGAACGGATTCTTTTCACGAACATTTCGCCGTGCGAAATCGCATTCCAGCATTCGAAGGAATTCGCAACGAACAGTTTAAGTACGTGCGATACGTGGATCACGATCGAACTGAATTCTTACATGATCTGATCAATGATCCCGATGAGCTTGTGAACTTGGCCGATGATTCGAAGTTCGAACAAACGCTCGCTGACATGCGTAAGCGGACAGACGAACGTGTCGAAGAACTTGGTGGACCACTGCTGCCAATGACGCAAAAATTTAACCCTTCGACAGTACCTCACCCCGCAGCAGCAGCCGCTTTGGTATCACCTCATGGCCGAGATGGGTTCGCGAACCTGTTTAACGGTCGTAACCTGCAGCAGTGGGATGGTGATAAAAAATATTGGTCTGTGAAAGACGGAGCGATCACAGGTGTGACTGATGGCAGCTTGAAGAAAAATCGTTTTCTCACTTGGAAACTTGGCACCGTTCAGAACTTTGATCTGCGAATCAAAGTGAAGGTGTCTGGTGGTGGTAACAGCGGGTTGCAGTACCGAGGCACATCAGTCCCCGACATCGGCATTGATAAGGGAGCCGATGCGGCGTTGGATATCGTGCATGGTTACCAGTGTGACGTGGTGGCTGATAATTCGAAGTACAACGGCATGCTTTACGAGGAAAAAGGCCGCCGCATTTTGTCTCATGCGGGCGAAAAAGTGATCGTTGATCCACAGGGGCGACCTTGGGTGGTTGGCCAGATGCCTGTGAAGGAATTTGCGTCGGATGAATGGCACGATTATCGAGTGTTAGTACAAGGCAATCATCATCAGCATTGGATTGATGGCCATATGACGGCTGATCTTGTCGACCTAGACGAAAAGGGACGCAAGTTGGAAGGCGTGCTGGCTGTGCAGGTTCACGTGGGACCAGCGATGACGATTCAGTACAAAGACATCAAGATGAAACACCTGCCAGATGATCTCCCGATTTTGAAACAAGAAGATCAGCCCATTCCAGCGGACGCCTATGGAGTCCGTCCTCAAGGCCGCTTGCCCAAGGGATGGAAGCCTCCGGTTTATGGTCAGCAGTAGAGGGTCAGTGTGGCGTTTGGAAATTTTGGTTGTGTGTTGCCGTTGTGTTTTCAACTTGGGCTTTTTTGAGCCCAAGTTGACGCAATTGATCCGACGGAAACAGGCACAGTTGTGCGATGACGACCGACTTAGCCGACTGTTTGCTTAATCGGCCTTTGCCAAGTCGACAGTTTGCTGAGCTGGCCATTTGCTGAGCTGACCAGTTGCTTAACTGAACAGTGTCGGATGTTTAGAACAGGTCGAGATCACCGATGGCGTCGCCAATGATGTCATCGATTACATCGACCACGTCATCGAGTAAATCTGATCCTCGGTCAATCACAACGTTTGCTCGGCTGCTCCATGCTGAATGAACTTCGCCGTCACCGCTGTCGTCGAGGACGCTGCGAATCCAGACACCATAGGTTCCTTCTTCTAGGCTGCTTAAATCGAACGTGTTGTCAACAATTTCTGTGTTGTGCAGTGCTCGAGTTTCCAGAAGCTCGCCAAATTCATCGTAGCGGTTCACCCACAATTCAAAGCGATCAGTGTCGAGCTCAGATGTCCACGATGCCACGTTATCGACGATGCTTAGCACGGGGCTATCTGCCACTGAAAAATGATGAGCATCGCCCCAGCTCGTAAAGCCACCTCCGGTCAATGCTCCACGAACCCACAACTGGTACTCACCGGCTGGTACCTGATCTCCCAATGTGAATGCCGTTTCGGTCAAGCCATCTTGACGCAAAAACGCACCCGCTTCGCCCACACGTTTGATGAATACTTCGAATGAATCAACGGCTGGGGCAGCTTGCCACTGGATAACGGGAAGTTCGCTTAGACCAAACAGCGAAGCGGTTTCAATAACGATTTGATCTGGGATTTGATGGTAGATGGTTTCTGGTGCTGACCATGCCGTCTTAGATCCATCCGGCATCACAGAGCGGACCCAGACTTTAATTTGCCCTGCAGCTTGCTGGCCGAGATTAAGATCTGCAATCACATTTGAAATGAGAGGTTCGTGCCATGCAACTGTATGAAACACGCGTTCGTTGGCCGCATTGGCAACCCAAATTTCAAACTGATCTGCCGCACCGGGTGCCCATGATAGTTGGCCATCAGTCAGATTCAGTTCAGGCCGCTCATCAATGGTGACAGATACAGCATCGCTCCATTCTGACGGCCGGTCATTTGCTGTAAAGCCGCGAACTCGTACGGAATACTGTCCCGGTTGCAGCTCATCGATTAGCTGGAACGACGTTTGGCTGAAACTATTCGGAGTATAAATCGTTTCGGTACCGTCGGTTGAAATCACTTGGACTTCAAATTGAACCAAACTGCTTGCGGCCTCCCAATCAAAATTGAGTTCGTTGGATGCGGTTGCGATGGCCTGAGTGAGAAGCTGAGGTGCCTGTGCCAACACGTTTAGATTTTCACGAGCCGACCATTCTCCTTTGGTGCCGTCTGCAAACACACCTCGCACCCAAGTAAAGTATTGCCCTGGATCTAAATCAAGTGGCAACTGCGTGTCGGTGAGGTCTGTGTGAAGGGCAATGCGTTGCATCAGGTCTGCATCGCTAATCCAGACTTCATAGGATTGCAAAAGCTGTGCGACGGTCTCGCCTTGATTCGTTGCCGATTCCACTCGATCTCGAATGGCCGACCATTCCAGCACTGTTGCACCCACTTGCTGTCGAGATTCAGACAAAATTTCTCCGGCTGAAGACAGCGTCACGTTGATCGCTTCGCTCCAACGAGTGAAGTTTGAATTTGCAAGACGCTCTCGTAGCACTCGAGCTTGCACCAGCACTTGATCAAGATTGCCAAGTTGCGGTAATTCAGACAGCAGCAATTCGGGCTGCTCGGAAACTTGACGAGTCAGCTCTTCTCCGGTTTCGGGGTCCAAGATCCGGAATTCAAACTGTGAAATGTCGTCTGGGAAGTCGGCTGCTTCTGAAATGATTGATAGCACAAACTGTTGGTCGATGTTTTCTTCTACGACTTCACGCAGTCGTAAATCACCTTCGAATGGGTTTTCAAATCGCCAAGGCAAGTCGATTAAAGTTTGCCGCTGAAGTTGGGCATCTTCTAGGTGCAGCGATGCTTCGACCTCGTCTGGTGAATCGAGGTGAATGACCTGAACATGAGTTGCGCTGATGGCGTAAAGTCGATCTCCAATTTGAACAGATCGCCGCACAGGAGTTTGGTACTTGTCAGCTTCTGATGAACCATCCACAGGTTCATTTTCGCCAATGTCGCCTGCTAAGCTGATCCCTTCCACAGGATCAACGTTTAACATCACCAGTTGGAAGTCGTTATACATGTTGAAGGGGATTGCGAGAATTTGATCTTCTGGCAGATAGTTGAAAGCAAGGTGATTATTGGATGCTTCCGAAGCCCCCCAGCGAGTGGGATCAAAACTGTATCTGTGCAGCAAAGCTGGATTTTCAGGGTCGGCAATGTTGAAGAGCGAAACTTGAACTTCGAGAGCTCGACCTTCATCTGTTGCATTCCGACCGATGGCCAGCAAATGATCATCATCGATCAGTTGAAGGTAATCAGAGAAGCCTGGGATTTTCAGTTCACCTGTCACAACAGGGTTGGTCGGATCGCTCAGGTCAAAACTGAAGACCGGGTCTGTTTGGCGAAATGTGACCATCCAGCCTCGGTCGCCATCGAAGCGAGCAGAAAAGATTCGTTCGGTTGGGGCCAAGTCAGTGATACTGCCAACTTCGATCAGTTCGGTGCCCACATTTTCTAAAACAAACAGATGGTTGGCCCAGTCGTTTTGACTTGATCCAAAGCCTGTTGTTGTGACGACTCGCAAGTATCCGTTGTGTTCGTCCAGTGAAAACTGGCTTTCCACAGCACCGGGGATCGTTCCAGTGGCGGCTATCCGAAGCGTGTCTCCGGTCAAGTCAATCTTTTGAATCAACGTGGTGGGAACATCGGCCACTCGAAGCACGTCCAACGGAAATGTGGTGATTCGAGTTGCAAACTGATATTGCTGCGAGGAAAGATACAGTGCATCAGCCGTTGCGTAGGTGAAAGTTTGCCCAAAGCTAGACGTGCGATGACTGATGACGTCTTCTACGCCAGATTCCAAGTGTTCGAGGTCGAACTTAAGCACTGATACCAGGGCTTCTGGTTGAATGCTGACACTGCTGTTGAATTCTTCAAGCCATCCCAAGCGAACGAACTGCTGGGTTGGTCCATCCTGTGTTGATCTTTGATAGATCGAAGGTGGAATGCGCTCGTTGGTGATGCTGGTAACGCGATCAACATATTCTTGCCGAGTTTCGTATCGCCAATTGAATGACAAATTGGTCGCCAAAAATTCGTTCTGAATGGGGACAATGTTCAGATCCGGAAGGTAAGACAGTCTGTTGTTGCGAACCACTAAGTAAACGCTGTTTCCGACGGCTCTGGCGGAATCGAATTGACCATCCACGATTGTTTCATCGATCACAGTTGGCTGGGATGCGTCTGAAATATCGAAGACGGTGAGGCGAGTTTGATTGGTTGACGTTGCGGGCGTTGATTCAGACAACGCGTAGATAGTGCTGTGCGAATCGGTGGATGAAATGACAGTCAGGCGACCGTCCGTCAGAAACATTGATTGCGGTCTGCTTTCAAGCGTCACTTGCGAGACGATTTCTGCGGGGACATCGTCTGTGGCGGCTCGGATAATGATCAGTTGGCTGCCAGACAGTGTGTAAATAAACGTGCCATCTGTTTCGACGATATCCGCTTCGTCAACGCCCGCCACTTGGACGTTGGTATCAGAAGTTCTCAAAGCGAGCGTTTGGTCTGACACAGCTTGGGCAATCGTGTCATATTCCAAGTACCAGAATTGCTGAGTCTCCGTTCCCCACAGTTCTGCGTATTCAGAATCCGCAAGTGCAATCGTATTCGCCAGCAATTCGTTTCGGAAGGTCTGTAAATCAGGATCAACGTCCGTGTCAGCGGTGTTTGTATCCTGCTGGCCCCCGTTCGTGGCGCTTAACAACTGCTTCCGCTCAAGCTGCTCAATCGCCAAAGCGGGTGATGCAGAATTCACAGCGAGCCGCGTGCTTGTTTGTCGGCGGCGATTCAGGCGAGGGAATTTCATGGCAGAATCCAGAAACAGATGCAGCGTTAATCACCTTGCTGCGCGGGGGAGGGTTTAAGTTCGAAATGATATCCAGATGTGTACGGTGTTTAGGGACATCAAATGATTGTCGAGTCGCCTTTTTTTGTAGAAAGGTGTCCTGCAGGGGGGAACGTGCGAGGGATACCGAGTTGAAGATCGGCGGATTGTGCCGGTCTTTGAAACAGGGGCGAAATTGATGGAAGGGCTTAAAACGGCTTTGCATCCCTTAAGTTCGATCGAATTGAGCGGCAGCACGCTGTTTTTTGCTCGGTGTCGAACGGGAATGCAGGTTTGTGGTTTCACAAATCACAGGCACTCACCGCCAGACCTCATCTTGCTGGGAACCTGAGAAAACCCTTATTCTGTACTCTTGATTACAGTGACAGTCCGCATTGTCGTCGCAAGGAAGCGTCATGGTGATTCGCTACATCTTGATTTTGGTACCGCTTGGCTTACAAGTTGGTTGCGCTGGAATTGAGACATCGAAGTGGGCGAATGACGATCCAGTTTATGCGGAAAAGTATGCGTCCAGTTATTCCAGTAACGATGGTGAAAAGGCGGCTCGCATGCTGAAGCAAGCTGTTGATGCTCGTCATGTGGATGGTCGTAGCGGCAAGTACATCGGATTTTCTGCCGCTGATGAACCGACGTCTGCTGGGGCAGAATTTGGAGCCTTCACGTACGTTCATCCTGCTGTCGAAGTTCGCACAGGATTAAAGGGCCTGATAGGTACCGGTGCAGACGATTGGTACGCGGGTTTGGATTTGGGTGCTCGAGTGCAAGCTCCCTCTCGACTGGCTCCCTTTGCCGGAGTCGGCACATTTATCGGCGGCAATGGTCGTCAGGTGGGAGCTCGAGATGACAACATCGATAATGATGATGACGGAGCAATTGATGAACGCGGCGAAACCAGAACTCGCAGCGAGTTTCTGGCGTCCGTGTATCCGGAGCTCGGAGTTCACTATTGGCTAACCAGCGATCTCAGAGTGACGGGCAGTGCTCAGTACCACGTCACTACCGACGGGCGAGATTCCGACTTTTGGTTTATTGGGGTCAGCTTCAGCTGGCTGGATTCGCTTGATTCTGTGACCCCCGATTGAATCGTCATCCTTTACTTCGTCGCATGCTTCAGGATGAAGTCCACGATCGGAGTGCTGTCTTCTAGTCCATGAGGATGATGTCCGACACCCGGTTTAGCGATCATTTGAATGCTGCCTCCTAAAGCTTGGTAGCGTTCGGCGATTAGCCCCGAATTTTCCTCCCATGGGACGGTGTCGTCTGCGTCTCCGTACACATGCAGCAGAGGCACTTTGGCATCAGCCAACACCTTCAGCTGGTCGACTGGATTTCCTTGGTAGGCTTTCGCTTCTTCGTCGTTCTTGAAGTTCCATAGCTTCAGAACTCGTTGCCAATTGTTGGGACTGCCTTTGCCTGCTTTGAATCCTCCGGGCCAGCTTTTGAAATCGCACGCAGCAGCATCGGCGTAGATACACGAGACGCTGTTGGGATTCGCGATTGCCCAGTTGTAGCAGTACAAGCCGCCTCGGCTAAGACCCACCAAGGCAGGTTTCTTTCCCAGTCCATGAACTGTCGTCATATGACGGTAGCAATCATTCCAATGAGCAACTGCGACGGGGCTGCCCAGCAGATTGGGAACGCTCAGGTACACAATGTGAAAGCCTTGTTTCAGCAAAGCGACATCTGGAGCCGGTTTGTGCCCGAAGAATTCACCGTGCCAAACCCACGGCCGCCCTTCAGCAGCTTTATCTGGAATGATGACTAAGGCAGCCTTTCCGTCGATCTGAAAGTCGCAGCGTTGAAAGCCTTTCCATTTCGAAAATTTGCCATCGAATGGTTTGGCCAGCATAGAGTTTTCATCAGCGGGCGCCACTTGATCAGCGGGTGCCACTTGATCAGCGTGTACCACTTGATCAGCGTGTACCACAGTCGCGCAACTTGTGATCAGAAGGAATGCCGCACACAATCGTTTCAGCACTGGTTTCATCAGATGCCCTTGTCGTTGGAAGAGAAGACTTTCACGCCGACACGATAGAAGGGACTTAAGCGGCTTCCAAGCACGTTCGGCTAAGATCTCTAGCGTTTCGGCCAACCAAATTCTTGTCGCGTCCCCGCTAACGTTCATTCTGGGCTTTGCGTCGTTGCGATCTGTACGCGCTCGCGTCAGTTTTGTACGGGGGGGGCGTTTTTCGTGTTGAGGGCCGATGCGAGAGCTTTCGATTGACGGCACCAAATCCTGCTTACTGCCATGTCACAGAGGGGACGTCTGGTGTTCAAGCCCGAAGGCATGTTCTAAGCTGCCGTCTCATCACAGATTCGGATGTGCCGAATCGATTTGTCTGTCCACCTATGTTGTGAATCAAAAATATGAACTGGTTTCGTGGTTTCATCGCGAGTGTCGCGCTATTGGGATCTGTATCTTCCATTGTTGCCGAAGATCTTTTTTCGGGGATTGATCCCGATGGTTTTGATCGCAAGGTCCGTGTTCAGGATGACCTCTACAAGCACGTTAACGGTCGTTGGTTGCTGAATACTGCCATCCCGTCGGACAAGTCGAACTTCGGTTCTTTCACTGCATTGGCGGATCGTGCTCAGGCGAACATTCGTACGATTATTGAAGATGCGGCCGAAAATCCAACGGATGCCAACAGCCGCAAAGTGGGCGACTTTTACAAAAGCTTCATGAATACCGAGCGGATTGATGAAGTGGGCATTGCTCCACTGCAGAGCACAATCGCCGCCATTCGAAAGATGGAAAGCGTCGAAGACGTGTACCGACAGTTTGGTCGAATGCAGGTTCTAGGCGTCGGTGGACCGATTGGCTTTTTCGTTTCGACCGATGCCAAAAACAGTTCTCAGTACTTGGCAGCGATTGTTCAAAGCGGAACATCGCTTCCAGATCGAGACTACTATTTGAAAGATGATGATAAGTACACTCAGGCTCGAGCTGCCTTGAAGAAGTACATTGAAACGTTGTTCGAATTGGCCGAGCTATCAGAGTACTCGGATTCTGCAGATGCGATTATCGCTTTGGAGACCCAGTTGGCAGAAGCTCAGTGGACTCGCACAGAAATGCGGAACGCGGAGAAACGATACAACAAGTATGACGTCGCAGATTTAAGTACGTTGGCTCCTTCGATTCCTTGGTCTGACTTTTTTGAGACCGTTGGGACGCCAGATCTAAAGACGATCAATGTGATGACTCCAAGCTTTTTTGAAGCTTTGGAAGACATCACGACGTCTACGGATTTAGAGACCGCCAAGGCGTACATGACCTACCACTTGTTAAGCACTGTGGCTCCGATGTTGAGCCAGCCGTATGTCGATGCGAGTTTCAATTTGTACCGGAAAGAGCTGGCGGGAGTTCCCGAACAGCAGCCTCGATGGAAGCGTGCTGTCAATGCAACCAGCGGTGGAGGAGCGGGTGATTTTGGAACACTGGGTGAAGTGGTTGCTCAGATCTATGTTGGGCGACACTTCAAGCCTGAAGCCAAACAACGCATGGATGAACTGGTTTCTAACTTGCTGAAAGCCTACGAAATCAGCATCAAAGATCTGGCTTGGATGACGGCGGAAACGAAAGAAAAAGCGTTAGACAAGCTGGCCAAGATTACTCCGAAGATCGGCTATCCAGAAGAATGGCGAGACTACTCGAAATTAGAAATCAAAGCTGACGACCTGCTGGGCAATATGCGTCGGTCGGCCGAATTCGAACATCAACGCATGATCGATAAACTGGGACAGCCGGTTGACAAAAAAGAATGGGGCATGACGCCTCAAACTGTCAACGCTTACTACAATCCCAGTAAGAACGAGATTGTTTTTCCGGCCGCCATTCTTCAACCTCCGTTCTTCACAGCAGATGCAGATGATGCAGTGAACTACGGCGGCATCGGAGCTGTCATCGGCCATGAAATCAGTCATGGTTTTGATGACCAAGGCAGCAAGTACGACGGAGACGGCAACTTAGAAAACTGGTGGACAGATGCGGATAAGAAGGCGTTTGAAACCTTGGCTGGTCGCTTAGTCGCTCAGTTTGCAGGCTATGAAGCCATGCCGGGCAAGACGTTGAACGGTCGTTTGACTCTGGGCGAAAACATCGCCGACCTCAGTGGAATGGCGATTTCGTTAAAAGCCTACGAACTGTCTTTAGATGGTAAGAATTCACCTCTGATCGATGAGACCACGGGGACTCAACGATTTTTCTTTGGCTGGGCTCAGGTCTGGAGAAGATTGTATCGCGACGCCGAGTTGGCCAACCGATTGCTAACAGATCCTCATTCGCCATCAGAATTTCGAGCCAACGGGCCGATCACAAATCTGGATGCGTTCTATGAAGCATTCGATGTGAAGCCGGGTGATAAGCTGTACAAGAAGCCTGCGGATCGAATTAAGATTTGGTAGGTGAGTTGGAAGTCAACAGAATGAAAACGCCCTCATCGATTTGTTTCGGTGAGGGCGTTTTTTGTGCGCTGGATATGGTGCGCTGGTTGTTGTGAGGGTTGTTGTGAGGGTTGAGGCTTCGCGCAAAGAGTATGTGAGTGGTTCTCGTGAGCGTCGGTTGAATTCAGGTGTGACGTTGTCCGTGTTTCGACTTGTCGCGAGCGCGATTGGCTGACAGCGTTTCATGGAACTTCAGGCGAGTCTCGTTACGGGATTTCGATGTTGATCTGATCTGATCGAATTTCATACACCCAAAGATGAACTTCATGGTCGAGAAAGAAGTCAGATCTTTGGTCTTCAAATTTCAGCCGTGGTGATTGATCTAAAGTGCCGATAAGAAATGCTCGCACTTGATTCGGAGCTGTGCTGGTTGGCCATGCGAAATCGAAGAGTGTGTCGTTGAGACAAATTTTGAGCGCTGGTTGGGTCGGATTGAATTGAAGGGGCTGTTGGATTTGCTGATCGGGGACCAAGTCTTTCATGTGGACAACCGTTTGTTGAGACGAGATTTGGCTTCTGTTTCCATTGCCCGGTGTCTGTTGCAGCACAAGTTTCACGTTGTGAATGGCGACTTCTGTGGTGTTGCGGAGGCGAATGGTACCTTTTACCCTCTGGCCTTTTGGGGGGATCGTAAGATCCAATTGCACTTCGGGCGCCGTGATTGCAGAATCAAAGTCGGTGGCTCGAAGTCGTCGAGTTCCCCATGGCGTAATCGATGATTGAAGCTGATAGCGATCTTCAGCATCGTCTTCGTTTGCTCGCCAGTCAAAACTTTCGAAGTCCAAGCCTGAATTGTTGCGAGCTCCATAGTAATAGGAATACTGTGGGCTTGGTGATTCCGCTTGGAGATCGGGTTGGTTTCCGCTGATCGAAACAGTGCTGCCAATGCCGCCGGTTGAGCGAACTTCAATATCGGCAAATTGGACGGCCCCGTTTTCACCCGGAACAGTCAGTGTCAGCCAGCGTGATTCACCTGTGCTGGTTCTTAAGGTGGCTCCTAAAACGGCTGCTGCCAAACAGCCGATACCGACAAGACCAACTGTGTACGGAAGGACTTTGCGTTTCAGTTTTGTGGTCACAAATACGATGGGGATGACGGATAGAATGAGGTAGCCAAAGAAGTAGCCCATGATTGAAACTCGAGTCGAATTTCGACCGTAGCTGGGAGGCCGTCGAAGCAGTTCTAGGCTGGCCGCCGAGCGGACCGTCGGTCGTGGCAATGCGGCAATGGATCGATACACGGTGCCTTCGGCCGCAACCGTGGATTCTCCAAACAACGCATTGGGATACAAAACGATTTGGCCCAGCCCACATTGTCGAACGGCCAGAGTGTTGTTCACATCTGCAGGACTCATGGCAAAGGGCAGGGCTCGTTCAATTTCCTTCAGCAGTGCTTCTGACTGCACGGGAAGATAGAATGCTCCGCCAGTGGCAATCCAGCTGGCGATCGACGTTTTTTGTGCCGCGTTCAGTTTGTCGGGGTCCACACTGTCGAGTGCAACGATGGCTCGAACTGGTTCCAAAGGGCCAAAGTGATCTGGGATTTGCCACGTCTTAACATTGCTGGTCAGCAGCGGGTGTCCAGCGTCAGTGAATCCCACGTCGACTGTGTCTTGCCAGCCGTAACGGCTGTTTTGTTGAGTCATCGTCATGGTTTTGGTCACAGGCAGGTCGACTCGAAACTGATGATCAGTTCCGCCGTCGTGCAAAATTGCCACTCGATGAGCGCTCTGTTGATTATTGTTGGAATAACCCACCCAAGGGAGCGGCTGTTGCCAAGCAGTTTTGCCTTCGCTGACGAATGCCAGTAACGGGCTGCCCCACCTTTCGAAATTCTTAATTGCACAAAACCGTCTTGCCTGACCGGGCGCAAGATAGATTTCACCTAAGTTCAGTTTGCTGCCTTGCCATCGATCTGAAATTTCCAAGCGACCTTCAATGGTCTGGTTGGTGTTGTTTCTGATGAAGGCGGTGATGGCCGTGGGTTCGTCCGAGGAAGCGAGCATTCCCAAGCCAATACGAGCCTCAATATCCAATCCGGGCAGCAGCGAAATCACGTCTGTCTCATCGATTGCCTGAGCTTGCACAGGGGCTTGTAAACAAATCATTGCTGCAAGCACGGGCAGCAGGCCATAAATGATTCTGGTCATGTTGTGGTCTCCACCGAGGGGCTGGCGATTTGTGTTTCGACTGTTGATGCATCAAGCAGTCCATCCTCAAGAAGGCGGTTACCTTTTCGGTAGGATCGAATCAAAACAAGCAGCAACAGTGCTTGTGACAGATAGAAGATCCACCAAAACCAGTGGAACGGAATTCGAGACGAAGTTTCTCCACCGATGACAGCCAGTTGCAAAGGAGGAGAAATCATGGCGATGGCGGCACTGATGGTTTCCATTGGCCCCGTTGGACCTCGATAAGAGAGTTCGTCAACGATTAACAGCGGCAGTATGGGAAGCCCGCAAATCATGACTCCGTATGCGACATAGGTCCAAAAGAAGGCGACGAGCTTCATCCACATTTTTTGGCAGAACCATCGTTGCATCAGGTAGGCGGATAGACCGCATAAATTTAGAGCGAGCGTTCCTTCGTATAGCAATCGAGGCAGATCAATTGTATTCCAGTAAGACGAGGTCGATTGTGTTGCCGGCGGCATTAACGAGAAACCATTTGTGAAGGCGTTTGAATGTTCGAGACCTAGAAATACTCCGATATTGATCGCACTTGATAGCAGCATCAGACAGATGAAACCTGTCCAATCTAATGTGCTAACTGTCGCCCTTTTTTTGCCAAACACTGTCACTGATTGCAACGTTGTATTTCGAGCATGCGAAAACAGAAGAATGCCCAGCACTAAGGTGATGCCGTGTCGAACCAAACCAATGGTGTGGAACCCGTAAGCAAAGCGTCGATTTGAATTTGGATCGCGCGTGCCCATGTTGAGGCTGGTATCAATCGCGAAGTAGGTGCGCAATACTTCCACAATTGCAATGGCCACCAGCAAAACAGAAAAGCCCAATCCCCAACGGATGAAGCCTTCGTATCTAGTGAGAAAGCTGCTGCGGTTTTGATACAAAAAGGCGATTTCTGAAGGTCTTTGAATGTGCAGGCGAAAGCGAAATCGTTTTCTTTTGCTTGCGTCTCCGGGCTTGACGACTTCTCCAAACGTGCTGTTCGATTTGACGATTCCATACAGCGGTCCCAAGTGAATGCACAATGCTGCCACGCAGCTAATCACCGTCATGCAGGCAAGGCAGCCGGCAAAGACGGACCAGAAGGAATCAAATGGGCGGTCGTTGGCCAGCATGGGGATGGACGCGTAAACCGGCTGTAAAAACGCGGGGACAGGAGTCATCAGCATGGGTTGAGGGGCCGCTGGAATGCCTCCAAAGATTCCGCAAATGATCACGGCTCCAACCACTGCCAATCCAGCAACGATTTCATTGACGTACAGTGAAAACCAAAGAGTGCACAGAGACAGCATCATGCAATACGACACGATCAGAATCAGACATCCAAGGAAAATGGTGACTTGAAAACCACCGAACGAAATGGCCAACACCACATGCGGTAGGAGCAGAAAGAGCAGCAGTCCAATTAAGTTGATCTGAGCTGTCACATTTCCAATCAGTAGTCGGAACGGTGAGATTCCGCTTAAGACAATTTGATCGAAGTAGCGGCCAATACGAGGTCCAAGGAATACGGTTGCCAGCCGAAACGGAATCATCACTGTCGCAATGACCAAGGTGGCTCCTAGAAGGATGAGCGAAAAGAGTCCGCCAAACCCGAGCGATTCTGTCATCGCTCGAAAGTCACGATCATCCGGTTCCAGGAGGAAGGGAAAAATCAGGCTTAAGATAAACAGGTTCAGCAGAATTCCTGCGGTCGCAACCATGGGGCCAGAAAATCGAGTCGCGCCTTGGTTGACTGATGCAGGATTGTCGTGCAGGACTGTTGAAAAGCGGGAAATGATGCTCATGTCACTTTCCCTTCTGTTGTCTTCAGGAAGATTTCTTCGAGGCCCGATTGTTCTTCTGAATAAAAGGTGACTCGCATATTTTGCTGCAACATCGCAGTTAAAAGTTCGTTGGATTCTAGTTGTTCAACCGTGCAAACGAGGAAGCCATCTCGGCATTCAACGCTGCGGCAGTCTGCTCGATCTTTCAGGAATTCTATCGCTGTTTCCTGCTGTTCCACCTTCATGCGAATGACTTGGTGTTCCAGAGCCGTTTGTTGTCTTAAATCCTGAAGGTTGCCATCCATCACCAAGCGACCAGCTTCCATGATGGCGATTTGGTCGCTGATGTCTTCGATGTCGGGCAGGATATGCGAACTAATGATCGTGGTTTTGCCCAAAGACGAGAGCGTGCGAATAATGGCTCGCAATTCGGTTCGTGCTCGAGGATCTAAGCCGCTGGCGGGTTCATCCAGAATCAGCAATTCGGGATCATGTAGCAGCGTTTTTGCCAACAATACTCTCTGACGATTGCCCGTGGACAGGCCCTTTACAGTGAGATGTTCTCGCCCTTTGAGGTCGGTCAGTTCGCAAACATCTGCGATGCGAGCGGGGCGTTGATTGGCTGAAATGCCATGAAGACAACCAAAGTAGTTCAGGTATTCTTCAATGGTCAGACTGCCGGGACTGCCAAATTCAGCTGGCATGAAACCCAGTTGGCTTCTGGCTTCTTTGGGTTTGTGGACAACCGATCGGCCTTGAATCAGCACGTCACCGGAATCTGGTTTTGCCAGTGAGCAAATGAGACGCAACAACGTGGTCTTGCCAGCTCCGTTGGGGCCAATCAGGCCTAGAGTCTGACCGGGTTGGAGCGATAGGCTGACATGATCGACAGCAGTGAGGCTGTCGTACGTCTTAGTGACTTTTTGAATTTCAACGACAGGCGGTCCCAAATGACTGCTTTCTTTTGTCCGTAACAACGGAGTCCTTTGTTTGTGTTTGTTTTTGTTCCGCAACTGAGATTCTGCCCAAGACTCCTTTTGAATCACAGCGAATCGATTGCCCTAATCTTGCAAAATCAGTGGGGAAATGGTGAACTCATCGATGTACAAATTGAATTCGCTTCCCAATTCAGAATATTGCGCACGATGAAACTGGAAACTCTTTGTTTGCATGCCGGTACGGCTCCTGACCCTTCCACGAATTCACGGGCCTTGCCCGTTCATCGCACCAGCGGCTATTCGTTTAATAGTACAGAACACGCTGCGAACCTGTTCGGATTAAAAGAACTGGGGAATATCTATACTCGGCTGATGAATCCGACTCATGATGCCTTAGAGCAGCGAGTGGCTCAGTTGGAAGGCGGAGCAGGTGCTTTGGCAGTCGCGTCTGGCACCAGTGCGATTTTTTACAGCTTGATCAACATCATGCAGGCTGGCGATGAATTTGTGTCCGCCAGCAGTTTGTATGGCGGATCGTTTACTCAGTTCAACGACATTCTGCCTCAGTTTGGAATCAACGTCCGCTTCGCAGATGTGACCAAACCAGACACGTTTAAGGCGGCCATCAACGACAAGACGAAAGCAATCTACTGCGAGACGGTCAGTAATCCTGGGCTGGAAGTGGCTGACCTTGAAGCCTTGGCCAAGATTGCTCATGACGCGGGACTGCCATTCATCGTCGACAGTACCTTCACGACTCCGGCGCTGCTAAAGCCCATCGATTACGGAGCCGATATCGTTGTGCACTCGTTGACCAAGTGGATGGGAGGACATGGAACTGGCATTGGCGGTATTGTTGTGGACAGCGGAAAGTTTGACTGGAAAAGTGAGCGGTTTCCATTGATGAATGAACCGGATAGCAGTTATCACGGAGTACGTTGGGCTCATGATTTGGGCGACTTGGCACCGTTGGCTTATATCTTGCGGATGCGAGTGATTCCGTTGAGGAACCTTGGTGCTTGCATTACTCCTGACAATTCATGGATGTTTATGCAGGGCATTGAAACGTTGCCGCTACGAATGGAGCGACATTGTGATAATGCCTTGGCGGTTGCCGAATTTTTGCAGAACCACGATGCCGTGGAATGGGTCCGCTTTCCAGGACTGCCGGGCGATTCCAACTACCAGCTGACTCAGAAGTATCTGGGGGGCAAGGGCGGAGGCATGGTGGTGTTTGGTATTAAAGGCGGTGCGGCAGCGGGGAGTCGATTTATCGAAGCATTGAAGTTGCTGAGTCATGTGGCCAACGTGGGTGATGCTAAAAGTTTGGCCATTCACCCAGCCACAACGACTCATTCACAAATGACAGAAGAACAGCAGCGTTCGGGGGGAGTGCCTCCGGAAATGGTGCGACTGTCGATTGGAATTGAACACATCGACGATATCAATAACGACTTGAATCAAGCGTTAACAGTGGCCACCAGCTAAGCTGTTTTGGTTGTCGAGAGAATTTATCCAACAGAGCGTTCTGCTGGCTAGCGATTCTATCGATCAGGCTCTTTGAACCCGATCGGTCTGTGGTCTGCCTCATCGAGGCCGACCACAGAAATGGTTTCTATTCACAATTTGAATTGCGTCAAGGTTTCAGAAAATCGCCCTATTTATGTCAGCCGCACCACTTAATTTTTCTGCCAGTCAACGCGTCAAAAGCACGGCGGATTTTGGGCGGTGCTATCACTCGGGCGAGCGTGCTGGCGACGGGCACCTGCTGGTATTTGCCGTTGCCAATCAGTTGCCACAAAGTCGTTTGGGAGTCAGTGTTTCCAAAAAGCACGGCAACGCGGTCGCGAGGAATCGAAAGAAGCGACTGCTGCGAGAATCTTTTCGGTTGCTGCAACATCAGCTGCCCGTCGGCATCGATCTGGTCTTAGTTCCTCGCCAGCGAGCTGATTCCACCGCAGCCGATTATCAGAAGTCTTTGACTCGACTGATGAAAAAACTGATCCGTCGTTTGGATACAGGATCTCAACAATGACTTGGCTGCAGCACGTGATGCGGATTCCAAGCGGTCTCGCCATTGGAATCGTGCGAGCTTACCAGTTGTTGATTAGTCCATGGATCGGTCCAAGATGTCGCTTCCATCCAACCTGCAGCCAATACAGCATTTTGGCGTTGAGGAAGTTTGGGTTTGTTCGAGGCGTCTGGAAGACTGTGTGCCGTCTTTTGAAATGCCACCCTTGGCATCCCGGCGGGCACGATCCTCCCTAGCTTTTGTGTGGGCAGAATTGTTTTTCAGAGCTTCGAATCCACTCGAGAAGCGGCGAGCCACAACTGTGATCTACAACTGTGATTTGTCGCCTGATCCTGAATGTGCCATGTGCATGTGCCTGTCGTGTCATGCCGTCGATCGGGGCCGAATTCTGATTTGATCTGACTGTTCGCCTGCCATTTGGTTCGTTCTGTCTAAGAACCATCGGTGATCGAACCAAAAGTCGAGCGAACAGGCGGCGATCCAGCACGCGGCGACAGATTGAAATGTGGTTGCGGCCGAGCGTTTGAGGCGAGGTAGTTTTCGTTGCAAAGCGACCTGTCGTGTGAGTTTTACCGGTTGTAGGCGTCGTTAGGCTGTCGGTGGTTGTGAAAACCCGCAATAGCCGACTCCATTTCTATGACAGGGCCGACAAAAAATTGTGTTTGCCCGAATGCCTGCTTATCGTCTGGCTTTGCTTGCACATACGATTTTGCCACCCATTTCAGAGGGTCCCGGGAATGCTGGAATCATTCAGTAACCAAGTTCGTCGAATGCTTCAACCACAGAAGCGCCGCGTGCATCACCGACGTCAAACGTCGACTGAAGCGTTAGAGTCTCGTCAAATGTTGACACTGATCGACATTACAGCGACGGCTCGAGCCACCATTCAGTCTCCTCAAACCAGCAACATCGAGCTGGAATCTGAAGCTCCTGTGACGGTTCGAGTTTCTGATGGAGTCAACGATCCCGAGTTCCCAGCCTACGACGCGATTTTTGACATCGATATCGACGCTGATCAGATTACGTTGAACTTCGCCAATGTGTCCCCTGATTTCACATTGGGAGAAGACACATTCCGTCGGTTCTATTTGGACTTAGACCTGTCGATCACCGAACAGTTTTCGAGCGTTTCTTTGAATGACGCGTCGAACCTTTCTCCCACACTTTCGACCGCTGGAAACACGATCGAAGTCGAATTTGGCCCGGGCACCGTCCTTGGTGCCGGCGCGTCAGTCGTCATTGATGTTGAAACGGTATTGAGCGGAAATGCGATCAGTGGCCGAGTTTTCCATGATGTCAACAGCGATTCAACTCGAAACAGCAACGAAGAATGGCTTGGTGGTTGGGTGATCGAGCTCCGAAATATTGACGATCCAACCACCGTTGTTGCATCGACAGTGAGTGGTGATGTCGATTTGAACGGGGACGGATTTATCGACCCTATTCGTGAGTCGGGTGCGTATTTGTTTCAAGACATCGCTCCTGCAACTTATTTGGTTCAAGAAGTCCCTCAGGCGGGTTTCACAGAAACTTTGCCAAGCACCGCACTTCAATCGACGGCCTTCGAACTTGACCAACAATTGAATCTGAGAGACACGGGTAACGACTTCCGCAACTGGGGCGGCTTTCAGGAACGCTGGGTCTTTGGTGAACGTAGCTTCACCGATTTGAATTCTGAAGATCCTTCAGATGGCCTTCCGTCTTGGTACTACGTGACGCCAGATGGAAGTTTGTTTCAGTGGGACGGCAGTCCTCGAACAGCTTTAACGGGAACACTGATTGCTCAGTTGAATCCTCGAGTCCACGAAAACTTGGCGCTGCTTACTGATGCTCCAAGTCCTCGGCAATACATCGTAGATTTTGATGCGACTGAGCCCGCTGCGTTCACAAATTTGGACTTCGGCAACGTGCTGAATCCCGTTGAATTCACCATCACGGCAGACGAATTTACAAACGAACTGGTCATTGACTGGCAAGGTGATCCCGGGCTGGCATACGACATCTGGATTTCGGATATCCGAGCCAACGTTCAGGTGCGACTGCTTGAAGATGTGGTTCCCGGCGATGAGCCTACAAGAGTTGAATTGCCCGACGGCGAGTACCGCATTTGGATGCGAACATCGACGGGCTTAATCGATTCACTCTGGACCAGCCCTCAGGTTTCAGAACTCATGCGTCCACCAGTCGACATCATTACCGGTGGTACGGCCGACAGTATCGATGCGACTCCAACCATCCAATGGTCGGCTGTTGATGGTGCGGAAAGCTATGCCATTTCGGTACTGGATAACACGGGGGCCGAATTCTATTCTGCCGATGATCTACCTGGCTTGTCTCATCGCATTGCCACCGAATTGGTGCTGGGCCAAGGCTACACCGTGGCCGTTCGAGTGAATTTCACTGATGGCAGCCGCACAATGTTTGGTGAAGGCCGCACCTTAAACGTGACGGGCCAGCCGGCCGTGTTTGTTGATCAAAACAACCGCATCGCGTGGACTGCAGTCAATGGAGCGACCGGGTATCAGCTTTGGATTGATCGTCTCGATGACGACGGCGAAGTCTTGCAAAGCCAAGTGCTCTTCGAACAGAATCTCTCTGAAACGAACTTCGTGCTTCCAAACAATCTGCCCGCCGGAAACTATTCTGTGTGGGTTCGCGGGTTCCGTCAGGAAGCCGGTACGATGCACTTTGGTGAGTGGAGCGAACGAGTTCGGTTCACAAACTAGCGACTCCAGTAGGAATGGTGTGGTCGAATCCCCTTCGGCCGCACCTTTCTTCATTCAACGTCCAAGTTTTGCTGGGACTGACTTTCGATGCGGGCTTGCCACGCGGCGTGCTGTCGATGTTGATGAGTCGTCGTAGAAACGATGGCGGCGGCCAGCCATGCTTCTGCGAGCTTCCTTGAGTCTGCAGGAAATCGAGATCCGGCGAAAGTGGTTTCTGTATCAATGGCTCGTGCTGCTAATGTTTTCAAGGTCTGCGACGCTGTTGGCTGAAAGTTCGTTTCTAAAATCCGAGCGTCGGTGATGAGCCTTCTGATGGCTGATCGAGACAGCGCATGCCGTCCCCCCGTGACGATGGCTTGAAGCCAATCATTGAGGATTGCCTCTGATTCCACTGCAGATTGATCATTCAGTTGCAGCGCCGAAGTTGAAGTTGTTTCAACGTTGACCGGGTGTTTTTCTGCGTCGTTGAACGACGATCTTTGCAGAATTTCAAGACCGATGTCGATATGAATGCCGTCTGCGATTTTCAATTCTGGAACAGCTGCCGCACGGTCTTGTAGAAGATCGCCTTGTAGGAGATCGTCTCGTAAAAAATCGTCTCGTAACAGATCTCTTGGCACAGCACTGCCTTCCGCAGCACAGCCTACTGCCGTTGAATCAGCATCAGTTGGCAACGCGGTCGCCTGACCGATCGATAGCAACTGAAAGTGGCCGAGTTGCAATGGCATCAGTCGGCACAAGGCATTGATTCGTAAACCGGGAACTCGAGCAAGCATCGTAAGATTGTCTCGGTACGGCAGGTCTTTTGTGTCGGCAGCAATCGTCAATTTGACTGTGGTGCCATCGTTGGTTTGCAGCAGCAAGGCGGTGTTCAAGAGACCACAAACAGTTCCTGTCAGGAACATCAGGTCAGCACCTTCATTCGTGATTGTCCCGACTGCATCTTGTTGTTCAAAATATCTTCGGATCTGAAGGGGCAATGGTTCGGCAAACCGTTTGGTAATGGCATCGCAGTTCCAGCCCTCGTGCTTTGATGGAACAGCCTTTGCAGAGTCAGATCCTCCGACTCGACCATCTTCAGAAATTGTGGCTTTTGAAATGAGCAGTTTTTGTTGAGACAGATCAGCATGTGAAAGGGCCAATCCCGCCAAAGTGACGCTGGTTTTCCATGCTTGATGAATTCGAGTGGCGGTGCCGGGCTGAACATCACTCAAAGAAACGACATTGCCTTTTTCGCTGACCATCCACGTGACGATTCCAGCGTAGCCGCTGGCCGTTAGGACGGGTTCGCAGCACAGGCCGAACAGCTTTAAGCTGGCCACCGGCCGGTAGCGCCGTCGAGCTGTGCCTATCCATTGTGGCTGAATGGGTAAATCCACTGTCTCTATTTTTTGACTGACAAGCAGTGCTTCTTGCACGCTTTGCACGGCCTGCCCGGGAAGAAATTCATTGCTGCCGGTGCGGATCAAACGAGCTTGATTCAAGATGCGAAGGCCAGCAGCAGCAAGGCGATGCAAGCCTGTGGATCGGCATTCATGAATGGCTCTTAGTAGCTTTGATTGCAAAGAACTTGCGGTTGCTCGTAGCCCACTGCCAAGGATGTTTGACACAGCTGAAAACATCATTTTTGCTGACTGAACATGTTCGACAGTGAGCCGGTCGGGTGTGGTGTTGTGTGCTTCAGCTGGTTGTTGATTGGATTGTGATTGTGCGGCGTCAGGCACATCGGTGGCATTCTGTTCCTTCGGTTGTTCAACGCCGTGTAAGATTTCAAGAACATTGCTAACGGCCAAAATATGAAAGCACTTTGGGCTAAGTAGGCACGAGCATTCTATTTGTGAAAGCTGAGTGATCCTTGTTCTGGCGAGCGATACATTTTCTGAACCCGTGTTGACATTCCAGTTTTGTTCCAGATCTGACCATGCCCATGAATCTGCGATCGCAGGGTCTTTGTCGAGCTTGCGAAGCAGGCGTGTTGCTGCCGTTTCGTTGATTTCAGCTAACAGCGTGGCCGAAATGTTGGGGCGATCTATCATCGGATTTGTTCTCCGACCCAGCGTGCCAATTGTCCGGGACTGAGCGCGGCAACCGGCATTCCGCAGGCTGCCACTTGTGCGGCAATGCCGGTGTGGTAGCGTGGTTTGCCATCATCCGATAAAGCGGCAAGCCCAAGTGCTTTTGCTCCTGAATCCGTCAGAGCCTGAACTTGGTTCAAGACGGCGGGAACGCTCATGCCTTCTTCGAAATCGGTAATCAACAAGACGATGGTTCGGGAGGGGACTGACATCTTTTCACGAGCCGCTTGTAGTCCTGTCGCGATGGAAGTTCCACCTCCGACGTTCACTTCCAGAAGCATTTGAAGAGGATCATCGACTGTACCGGTGAAGTCGATGACGTCTGTGTTGAAAGCGAGAAAGCTGACACTGACTGCGGGCAGGCCAGCAAAGATGGCGGCTGTCAAAGCGCTGTAGATAACGGATGGTTCCATCGAACCCGATATGTCGAGGACATAGATGATGTGCCAATCCAAGCTGCGTTTGGCAGGCTGTTGGAAGTAAAACTGTTCGGGGGCCAGTCGAGGTCCATCCGAAGTCATCCGAGCGGTGTGCAGATTCGAAAGTACAGTTTTCTTCAGGTTCAGTTTGCTGGTACGGCGGCGCGTTGGTCGAGGGGTTGTGAGTCCAGTTAAGGCGGGCGCCATTTTCGTCGCAAGTTCTTTGGCCAGTTGGTCGGTGATTCGTTTGGCCAGTTTGCGAAGAGTTTCCGTTTGTTTTTCGGGAAGGCTGCCACTTAATGAAAGTACCTGTTCCAACAGTTCGATCGATGGACGAACTTGATCATGGTCGAGCAAGTTTAGGGCCGCGTTGCGGCCCTGCAATAGAGAGTCTCCTAGTACTTCCTCACGAACATCGTCGGGGAAAAGTTGGCTCAGTTCTTCGTTCCATTCTCGAGTGTTTGGAAAACCTTGTTCTTGCCCGCCTCGACCTCCCAGTGCAGCACCCGCTGGTTCGTCAATGCCACACCCCCGTCCATAAAGTTCATCCAGAGCCACGGCCGCACGACAAGCAGCGCGGCTCATTTCTGGAGCATTGTCGCCTAAGATAAGCCGCCAGCGATCGACGATAGATAGGTCGTCTTTTGATGCCTTGGACTGGCCAGCTTTGGCCGCTGATTTTGAGGCAGCGTCGTCGCCGTCGCCGCCGTCGTTGTCGTCGTCTGGAATGGTGGTGAAGTCTTCCAGAAGCTTCATGCTGGGCATCAGTTTTTTTAAGGCGTTTGCAGCCGCTTGGTCGGCTTCGTAAAGGATTTGCTGTTCAGCCGCGCTGTAGAATGGCTGATTGCGAAGCATGGGGGAATTTTGGCTTGCTTGATTCGCGTGGCGGTCGTTGACATGCTGGCGAAGATTCTGTTTTTGATGCTTGGTCAGCATTCGAAAGCCCTTCCTTGTCTCGGGCAGAGCCTGCAGAAACCGGCGATCAGAATAGTCTTCTAGACGTTCGTCAATTCCGTGAAGGTCACCGAAGTCAGACATGAGTCGTGGACCGATGATCTGCAATGTTGCCTGCAACCGACCGGCCAGTTGCTGACGGCCGCTCAGCGAGACTGCTGCATCTAGCCAACTACTGGTTTGCTGATGGAAATCTGGCTGATCCAATTGCTCTAAAACCAAGAGTGCTCCGGTGGCCGCTCCTTGCATCAAGGGGCTTGCGTCTTCTTGAAGCTGTCGAAGAGAAAACAAAAGGCGTCCCGCATCAATGGGGTGAATGTCGTCTTGTTGTTGATACCACAAAACTAAATCTAGCAGTCCGCGAACATCGGCATTGTCTTCTGATCCCATGTATCCATCTAGAAGAGCGATGGCAGCTTGCAGAAGTGGGCGAGTACCAGCATGGTCTGGAAGCTGAAAAACTTGGCACAGTTCAACCGGGCAGGATGATAGATCGTTTGGCATACCGGCGATATGACCGGCCGTCAGTCGATCTAGAAAAGTCATCGCCTGCACTAATTCTGACAACGATGCGACGACAGCAAACGAACCTGTGATCCATGTTAGGCCCAGCTGAACGAGGTCGTGGAACCCACACTCTGCGGCGGTTTCAAAAGTGGTCAATTCTGCGATGGAATAGTCTGCGGTATCGCAGGGAAGTCGGCTGGTGAGTATGCCGCGTGCAGCCTGTTCTAAGGTCACTCCTTTGCTGGCAGATAATGCGATTGTAGCGGCCGTGGCATTGGTCCATTCCAGTGTCCAGACGGATGTCAGGTTTTCACGCCCAGTGGTGGAGTCTGGTGTTTGAGCTGTCGCGTAAGGGATTTGGCACACGCCCAGTTGTTGAAAAATGATTTCACGTGCTCGGTCTAGCCGCTTGCGCAGTCGATCCAACCGCATCCGTTTTTGCTGACCGATCGTGTCTGCCGCGGGCAAGTTGTAGCGTTGCAAAAGATCATCGATCACAGGTTCTAGGCCGCACCGAGGAATGTGATCTGGTAAGCAGCCGAAACGATTTCCCACTAGAACGGTCTGCATTGCAGCGGCAACCGCTTTTCCAATTCCGTAGACTTGCCCTTGGCTTAGGCACAGCTGCAACGCTTCCAAAAGTTCTTGACGGCCAGCAACTTTGTAGCTGCGAACTATCGCAAGGTCTTTCGCAACACGCACGACTTCTTGGGCTTCAGCTGCATTCATGGGATGACCAGCTGCACGCATATGACGGCAGATGGATACGGTGAGGTCTGCGATTGCGTGTTGCTGTTGTTCTGTGGAACTGCTTTCCCAGACAGCTTGATGCCACATGGGATCTCGGACTCCCGCGGGATAGCCCGAACGCTCATCAAGTTGATCAAAGGAATACGGAATCAAGGCCGTGGCGATCTCGCGTTCATCACTGACAGCCAGTGAAGCACCATTCACATCATCGTCGATGGGTGCCCACAGGGCGGGTTCAGGAAGCAGGGCGGCGGCGTGAAAAGATCCTATGACGGCGACGACGTTGCGGCCTTCGTATTTAGCAAGACACGACCGCATAAATTGTTCGCGACGCTGGTCGTCGCCTGAAACTTTTTTCTGGTTCCATCGTAGCATCCAGCCAAAAAGCAGTGCCGCTTTTCGGATTTGTTCGGCCGTTGAATGGGGGGCCCGTGCTTCAATTTGGCGGTCCCATAGTTGTCCAGAATCTTGGCATTCGGCGTTCCTTAGCAGTGGCTGCATCAGTCCGTGAGATTCCGAATCCTGTCGCTGGGAGTCCGAGTTTCTGGCGGCGATGGGAAGATCGATGAGTTCGATTGGCACATCGTGTCGAACGGCCCATCGAATGGCGGCCAGTTCCGGCGAGAAATCGGCGAATGGATAGAAGCTAAGCTGCGATGTTGCGTGTCGAGGACAACCGGCGAGGGCTACAGGAGCGACTGTTTCCGATTGAGCGAGCCAGGGGATCCAAGATTCGAATTCCGGAGGAAGTTCTAAGAGCACGGCTTCCGGGGAACGTGCATCCAGCAGTTGATCCATGCTTTTTGCAAGGGCCGCTGAATGATGGCGCACGCCGATAAGGAAGGGCATTGAACAGTCGTACAAGCGATCGATCACACCGTCTGTATTAAGTTGTTCGGGAGGCATCTGGGCAGCGTCCGTCATCGATGATGTTTCATTGTGTTGCATGACATCCACTTCGGTGATCAGGATTCTTCCAGCACGTTGCGCAGTTCGGCCAGTCGTTTCCAGGTTCTGCCGCCCGATTTTGCTCGTCGTTGAATGACACTGTCCCAGTATGCCAGTAGCCGGCCTCGATCAGCTTCCTCATCTTTCAAAACGAC
This sequence comes from Fuerstiella sp., assembly GCA_039974975.1. Taxonomy (GTDB): domain Bacteria; phylum Planctomycetota; class Planctomycetia; order Planctomycetales; family Planctomycetaceae; genus Fuerstiella. The sequence continues at coordinate 39,200 of JBDWHY010000170.1, forward strand.
ACCCAGCAGATGCCCCGGTAGAAGACTGAGCGGGTCGATATCCGAAGGAAAGTAGGCCGTTTGTCGCCCGATTGAAGCGGCAATCGCAACGGCCTCTGCTGTACTCATGACGGTGCCCGGTTTTTCAACCGACCATCCTTCGATCGTTCGACCATCTCGAAGATCTCGAAAGGTGGTCACTAAGATGTCGAGAAGCCCGTCATCGATGCTGGTTGGCACTCCACTGCCAGCCAGCAATGCTTCGCTTTGTCGTTTGACCAGTTCGACTTCACGATCATGTTCGCTAATGGGAGCAATGACTTCGAAGTTGAACCGGCGTTTCAAAGCGGCCGACATTTCAGATACACCCTTGTCTCGAAGGTTGGCCGTCGCAATCACATTGAAGCCGGGCACAGCAAACAAGCTGTGATCTTGGTCGGCCAGTTCAGGAATCATTAAGCGGCGTTCGGACAGTAAGGAAATCAGTGAGTCTTGGACTTCGGGTAAACAGCGAGTCACTTCTTCGCAGCGAACAATCTTTCCTTGCTGCATCCCTAGAAACATGGAAGAAGGAACAAGCGCTTCAGAACTTGGGCCGGAAGCCAGAAGCTGGCCATAGTTCCATGAGTATCGAAATTGATCTTCTGTGGATCCCGCCGTTCCTTGAATTGTCAGTTCACTAGTACCGGAAATCGCGGCGGAAAGAAGTTCCGAGAGCATGGACTTGGCAGTTCCCGGTTCGCCAACCAATAGCAAGCCACGTTCACCCGCCAGTGTCACCACGCAGCGTTCAACGATGGCTCGATTGCCGACGAATTTTTCGCTAATTGCCATTGATGAAGGTAGGTCACTTTGGTCACTGCCTTTGGCCACTTTTCGTTTCAGTTTGTCTTTTCCCGATCCGCAGATAAACGTGACGACGGCAGATGGCGATAATTTCCAACCGGCCGGCTTCATGCCCGAATCGAAAGCTTCCAAAAACGCAAGTTCGGCTGAGTATCGTGCTTCGGCTGGCGGTGACTGGCGAGCAGTGCTTGATGCTGGTGCACTGGGTTTGGTGGTTGCCGCAATTTTCTTGACTGCTTTTTTCTTAGCCATTTTAGACCTCCTCGTATCGCGGCTCGTCGCCCGACGTAATTCGCTTCCAACCGGCTTCAAACAAAGTGTGCACAGGTTGAAGGGGAACGATCAAAGGCAGCACAGGCGTTGCTCGATCGTAAGTGTCTCGGTACATGTTAAAGAGAGGCAACTTCCATGTTTCTAACGGCAGGTGGGGAGCTTTGAGAGCTTCCCAGCCTCCGGGAAGAAACAGCTTGCGACCGGCTCGAGCTCGTTTCGCTTCCAATACCAGATTGCTTTCCAGCAGTTCATTGGATGCCTTCTTGAGAGTCGCAGGAGTCCAGTTGTTCCATCTCTTGACGTTGCGATCGGTGGGGTCGGGCAGACAAAGTAATTGCAGGTAGTACGCGGCACCTTCTTCAGATAGTTCTTTCGCCTTGGCCACTTTCTTGACAAGGGCAGGGCACGAGTGAACTGGGTTCGTTTCGTACTGCCCTTCGGGGACCTTGGTCGATTGCAGTCGCGAGACGATCGTTGCGAAACTTTTTTCTCGGACGAGTTTTACCAACCAGATCGCATCACAGCGCTGCACATACTCCCTCGTGGCGCTGGCATCCAGCTGTTGTTGGACTTTTGTGTAGTCGGCCGCTTTGGCAAGCTGAGCCGGACGAAACGCTCGATGTGCCATGTTGTTGGTTAAGGCGGCGACCGCCGTTCCATCGTCTGCGAGTAGAATTCCTTTTTGACGTTTTGGTTTCCCGTAGACAGTGGCAATAAGATTTTCACGCGCCTTGTCGTCTTCCAGTTCCCACAGATATGACGCGCTTGCTTGGATCAGCAAGTTGGGATTGGACAGGGCCTTTACCAAAGCTTCATACAGTGGCTGCAGCTTTTTCAATGACGAATGGCCGACCGGTAGAATGTAGGAAAGCCAAGCGATGCAAAGCGCTGAATTCTGCAGGATTTCCGCAGTGAAATTTGCTTCCGCCGGGCGATGCACGAGCCCTGTGTTGTCTTTGTCCAACTGAAAACTGCTTTTCACTTTTGGTGAAAATACAGGATGGTCTGCTGGAGAACTAAGAGCTTTCATGAGCTCCGATCGGTTGACACCGTAGCCCAGCAATTTGCCAAAAGTTTCACTGTGTTCTGTGGGAATCAAGGATACGTCGGGCTGCGCATTTTGATAGGCGGCTTTCAACCGTTGCCCGAAGGTCACTGGTGGGTCTTGCCATAGTTCGGCGATCTTCCCATCTAGGGCTTCAGTCAATAAGTCCATACGGACTTCCGGTTCAATCATTTTCAGCGCTTCTTTTGCTGCCGACGCTTCTTTGGTTTTCAGTTTCATTGCGGTACGCAAGTGCTTCGGCATGAAGTTGGCTTCGTAGGCATCCAGCTTTGGGAAGCCAAACCAGATCAATGAAACTTCGGCCACACTGATTTTTAAGTCTGCTGCCAATTCACTGATGAAACTAAGTTTGGGATATTGATGCAGATGTTCTGCAGAGCCTGTTAGGAATTCCTTGAGTTGCTTTCCGGACCACTGGTTGTCGAAAGTCGTGTCATCGGAATCCTGTTTGACTCCCTTCAATTCAATGAACTCTCCAGTCTTGCTGTATTCCAAAATCGTGTAGCTGCGCCAGTCTTTCGAAATCAGAAAACGTGACTGTCCTTTGATCCAGCTGAAGGCCAAATCACTGTCATCTTCTTCGTCGTCATCTTGGTTGGGGACAGGAAATGGGAGAGTGTCTTTGGATTCTATTGTGAACATTCGAAAGCTGCCGGGTAAATCACACAGCCCAGCATCCAACACACATTGAAATGTGCTTCTCCATTCATCATGCGTTTCGTCTGCTTGCTTCCAGAACAGGCCCCAGACCTTCGCGGGCAGGTGCTCAAGCAACGCAGCAATAATGGCAACGGTCGCCATGGATGAACGAGAAGACTTGGTTTCGCCTCGCAGAAATGCGGCCGAGTCAGCGATTCCCACTGACAAATTCATGGCTTGAGAACCATAAACATGCTTGCCCAACTGCCGGATGGTGGCCACAATTTTTTTATCTTCGACGTTCGGTACGCTTGTCTTGTCGGCTGTCTTGGGATCTCGGTTTTTGATTTGCTGCAACAGCTCACGACTGCGTCGCTCATACCTGAGGACGATCGATTGAATGGCTTCCTGAAGACGACTGTCCGTGAGTTTTGGGAACGTCTTTTTGATGGCTGTGTTCAAATTTTTAACACTGATCAGCTGCCCTGGTTTGGTCCGTTTCTGCCCCTGCTGATCCTTTGCTGCGGCATCAACAAGTGTTTGAACCTGCTTGCGATTGAGCTTGCGAAGCTGTTTCGAAGTTTCCAGATCACGGATTTTCAGGACGTGCCAAAACATGTCTGGGTAGGTGGCGACGTGCCCTTGGAAATAGGTGTCATGTTTATCCGTGAAAGTGATTGCTCGGTATTCGCTATCGGTTGAACGGATCTGACACTCGAAACCTCGATAAGTCTCCTCTGTCACCATGGGAAGAAGACGTTTGGTGCCAGGTTGGGTGAGCAGGTTTGTCGGTTGCCGTTGTTCCTTGGAACCGGACCATTTTCGGCCATCGATTGATTCACATTCGTGGTTGCCGCCCTCGTCAGTTCGACTGCGAAAGCCCACGAAACCATTTTCTGTGCCAAGTGGCGATCCTTCGACAAGGCCGGGGTAGTGTTGTAATTGCATCTGTTGCAAATTCAACTTTGTGCCATGCTTAGCAAAGTCTTCGAAGAATGTGGGTAACGACTTGCGGCCCGTCTTCGCAGTGCCGACATCGTATTCACGAGAAGCTTGTTCGTTGTAACTTTCATCCCAGCCGAATTTCCAACAGTTCATTCCATCATGAAAGAAGGGACCGGGTTGTGAATTCGTCAAGTACTGAGAATCTCCAGAATGCAAAACATGATGACCTGTAAATGTGCCTCCTCCGTCTAGATGCAAGACGGGGCCTTTCAGGTCTTGTTTGCTGTCGTTGTAAGCGGCTTCGGAAACCTTAGGCTTACTGTTCCAAAAGTGTTCCGCTCGATACCCATTCTTCACGATGACCTTTAAATCTTCATCCAAATATTGCAGGCCAATCAGTTTTTTGTTCTTGGGGAGTTTCAATTCTGTTTCGAAGATGATTTCATCACCTCGGACAACAACCGCCTTAATTCCGTCGCTGACAATTGCGTCTGGAAACGAACCACAGATCAATAGCTTGCTCTTGGGCTTGCCGATTTCATCTGACAACGAATGTGGGCCAATCAATCCATCGACCACTTCTTCCAGTTTTGGCCAAGCATATTCTGCGGGCACGAACGTCTTGAGTGTGTTGATGAGAGCGGGAAGTGGGTCTAGTTTTTTCAGCTTGGCCGCCGCCTTTGGGAATTCTTGAAACGTAGCTGGGCGAGTCTTTTTGACGAACGAAGCTTGTTTGTCATCGAAGTCGGGCATACCTCCATCGCACAGAAGATCCAAGGTCTTCATCAGCCAGGCTTCGCGAGCGTCCTTGAGGGCGACTTTGCCCTGAGCCACGTTTTCGAAGTGGTTGTCTCCGGCAACTTCGTCTACCGCGTCGACAAGATTTTGAGCAAATCGCTTGTCTTGTTTTACAAACAGAGGGTCTCGAGGGCGAACAATGGCAGCCTTGTCTCTCGATGAACCTGACGCCCAACTGGCAAGACAGATCGTGAGTTCACCAGATGGGTCGGCAACTGGAATTTTAAGTGATAACGCCAGGTCCAACAGATCTAAGTCGACGTTCTGCTGTTTCTTGGACCAGCGATGAGTGGTGTAAAGGTCTAGCGAAGTTCCGTCACTAATCAGCCGGTCGGACATGGAAGTCAGCACGTCGTATGTAATTGCAGAGCATTTTGAATTGGCTTCCAATAGTCTATGAAACCACGCGGCGGGGCCATCGTTGGGGCCCGCTTCTTCGGAGATGTCTGTCTTCCAAGCGTTCTCAAGAATTCCCCACGACTTTAAGTTTTCTAACCAGCTCCAAATTTCGGGATCTGACCACGATGAAGATTTGGGAATCAGATTCAGGAGAATTCCGGCGACTTTCGGTTTCTTGGCTGCAAGAGTTTTGATGTGGGGTGATGCGGACTTCCAAAAACCCATGGCCGCCCGATTCATCGACGGGCTTTCAATCATGAGTTCCAACAGGGTGGGAAGTTCTTGCTTTGGATCTTTTCCCGCGGCCTTGATCAATGGGGCCAGATCTTTGCAAGCATTGGTCCATGGAGGCAGTCCTCCTAGCGTACGGCGGACGGTCAGGTTTTTCATGAACTCCCATGCGGCGATTGGTTCGTGAGCTACCAGCAGGTCTTTGCCATATTGAGTCAACGCTTTGGCACTGACACAGCCCGCCAAGGCAAACTCTAAGAATGATTCCTGGCGCAAGTCTTCATCGACAGACAGTCCATGTACGCTTTCGGCTTCACGAGCTTTACCGAATGCTCGAGACGCATAGTTGGCGTTTCCAACGGCAATGAATTCTCGGCCAGTCTGTTCCCAGAATGAGGGTAGAAAATGGGCCACGCTTTTGCCCAGACGTTTTGCGATTTCGGTGAGACCTTCCCAGGCATGACCGGGCTTCGAATTGGCTCGACGAACTTCTTTGCGGAATTCCTTGACCAGTTCTAAAGCATAGCGTGCATGGTCTGGGTCATGCACCAGCGCCCAACCGGGAAAGCCCAGTGCTTGGCGTCGCTGTTTGGCGATCGGCCCAGCGACTGTGGGTTCGCCGAATCCGAGGAATTCCATCATGATGTCGTCACCGGTGGCCAAGTTATCGGCCGTTAAGCGAACGATGGGATCCGCCAAGGCTGGGTGCATGTAGCTGCGAGCACTGACTGTGTCGATGCCGTCGTGATCTTTCAACTTTGCAGTAGGGGCCAAGAAGGCTCCGGCTTCAAGCAGCTGTGCGGGTGTTGCCATGGGAAGGTTTCCTGCGAGGGATGAAAGGGGCTTTGGCCAGTGGTGCGTACCAAATGCAATGCGTAGCTGCGTCTGCCACAAGTTCAGTCGTCAGCCACCGAAGTTCGGCGAAATGGCAATTGAGATTTGCCGAACGGATCAATCTTCTTCTTCGTCTTTGACAACTCGCTTGGCATAAATGGCGGCTGCCATTTTCATGCCTTCTGAAAACGTAACAGGGCCGACATCTGATAATTGAACGGCGGTGTCCGATTCGTTGGTGAACATCAGTTCGTCGGTGTAAGTTTCGGATTCTGGGTATTCGGCTCCGATCCAGTATCGAGCCTCCAACAGCTTGCCGCTTTCCCAGACAGGGCAGCACGCGTATCCACCGCTCACTTTATAACCCAGCCGTCGACACAGGCTTAAAGCATGAGTGAGCATTTCAAATTTGCCGTTGCCAAAGTCTTTGATCGACGTTCCGCTTTGCTGTTGATCTGAAGGAGACCAAGTTTGGCGAAACAGCTGATCTAGGCTTTGTTCGAACTGTAGTTCGACGGCCAGTTCTCGAAAGTCACCCAGATCATCCAACAGAATAGGGTGTGGAATGGCGATAGTATCTGACTTGAGCCACTGAGTCTCGCCGTCTGCGTCGACGATACCGACTCCTTTTTTCGCGTCGACATCTTTTAAAAATCCGGCCGCCGTTTGATCGATTGATTTTTGTTTTGCGCCTGCTTTGGTTGTTGGAACAACGACCGTGTTGATCAACAAATTTCGCCAAGTTGGGTCAGCCCACACTGATGCCAACACTTTGCGAGGAACCGGTAGGGACCTAAGCATCCACAGTTCGGCTTTACTTTGGCATTCTTGCTGATGTTCTTTCAACCAGTCTCGAACGGCTAGTAATTCTTGTCCGAGGTCGGAATCCTTCAACCACTTGGGCACCGAGGCCAGCTTTTTGCCTTTGGGATTGCGGCACTGTATTTTGCCGTCAATCAAAGCCACCGTGTAGTCTTTATCTGTGGGCAGCCAGTTGGCGTCAGATTCTGCTTGAGCAGTGGCCGAAGAAGATGCTGTCATCGCGGTGCCCTTTACGGAATTCAGATTTCTGCAAACGTTGCTTCAAAGGATAGCAATCGTTGGCCCAATGGAAAACGAACTGAGCATGTCTCGTACATCGCAAGTGGATGGGCTTGGGGCCAAGATGTTCGTGGCACTCACGCTTGTCATTGCGGCTTCTGGATTGAATCTGAGGCCCTGTTTTCATTGAAATCAGCGCAAGCGGATTCATCGTTAAAGGTTCTCATGATTCATTTGTGAAACATTTGAGGACTTACCGCGTCGCTTTGCGGGGTGACCCAGGCTAGCAGCAGTTCGTGATGTTCTTTTCAAAGGATTCATCACGTTGTGAACCAGAATGAATGACAAGCAGGCGAGCTGATGATGGATTCTTGGGAAGAAACAGTAACCGCTCAAACGGTGTGCCGGACGGCAGAAGCGGGTGCTGGTTGCCTACTGCAAATTCACCCGTTGAAGGTCAGTGATAACCTAAAAAATCTGCCTGCGGGCCCAATGACCATCGGACGTGAATCCAGCTGTGGATTGTGCTTACCCGATTCATCGGTGTCTCGACAGCATGCCGTGATCGAAGAATCAGATGGCCAGTATTCGATTTCTGACCTGAACAGCACGAACGGAATTAGCGTTAATGAACAGCGAGTCGCATCCTGCGTTCTGACTGCTGGCGATCGGATTCAAGTGGGCGGATTCATCTTCAAGTTTCTGTCGACCAATCATATTGAAATGCAGTACCACGAAGCCGTTTATTCCATGATGACCCGTGACGGCCTAACGGGAACCCTAAATAAACGATCTTTTCTAGATCATATCCATCGTGAATTTCATCGAGCCGTACACCGGCACGAACACCTGTCGTTGATTCTATTTGACATTGATCATTTCAAATCGGTGAATGACAACCATGGTCATCTGGCTGGCGACGACGTGTTGAAAGAAATTGGTACTCGAATTTCGACCGTGATCGCAGAACACGATATTTTCGCTCGCTACGGTGGTGAAGAATTCGCCATTCTGTTGCCCACCACGACGGGTGACGAAGCTATGGAAATCGCCGAACGGTGTCGAGCAATCGTATGTGCCCATCCTTTTTCGACTTCCGCAGGCCCGCTCCCAATTCGCATCAGTGCGGGTGTGGCCGATGTTGCTGAGATGCAATTTTTGGCGACGAATGCGTCCGCTGAAGAATGCGTGTTCGACGAAGCAAATCTGGTCGATGAGGCCGATCAGAAGCTGTATGAAGCCAAACGAAGTGGGCGTAACCGTGTCTGCAGGTAGTATGCTCACTGGCGATTCTGCACTTGTGGGCCGTCTCTTTCAGGCGGGGCAGAATGCTGATGTTTCCACAGACGTCGTTACGGACATTTTACTGGAAGCCTTAAAGTCTGGCCGGCCAGTCGGTGACGTGATTGAGGATCGAGATGTCTTGTCTCGACGAGAGCGAGAGGCGGTTCAGGAACTGCTGACTCCGTCGATGCAGCTTGCGGATGAATCTCAACAGACCGTTGGGCCGGGCGGAGTACCAGCACCTGCCGGTCGTTCAAGCTCCGACCGTTCAAATTCTGCCCTTGGCAACGCTTTGCCGGAAGCTGTTTCGGAACCCGCCAAACAACGTGCGCATGACAATCGATTGCCTGTCGGGTTCGAGCGATTCGAATCAAAATCAGAACTCGGGCGCGGTGGTTGGGGAGTCGTCATGCGAGCTCATGATCGGCAGCTGAATCGGGATGTTGCGGTGAAGCAGTTGGGCGAAGCGGCAAAGGCAGACCCTGACGTTGCTCGACGCTTTCTTCATGAGGCTCGAGTCACCGGGCAACTGCAGCATCCCGGAATTGTGCCCGTCTATGAGCGCGGCTTTCGTCCAGAATCGGGTCAGCCGTTTTATGCCATGAAGTTGCTCGATGGAAACACTCTGCGGGATCAGATGGTTGAATACCATGCCTGCAGCCAACCCGCAGAAAAACGGTCTCGCTTCTATCGACTGTTAGATTGTTTGGTCGACGTATGCCGAGCAGTTGGCTACGCGCACAGCCAAGGGGTGATTCATCGTGACTTGAAGCCCGCTAATATCGTGTGTGGTGATTTTGGAGAAACCGTAGTTGTTGATTGGGGCTTGGCTCGAATTCTTGACGACGAAACGGCTGATTCAACATCCGACGATGCAACCGTAGTCGCCGGTACTCCGATGGTCGCCGTTGCCGCGAAGCCATCCAAGGACCGATTCTTCGATCCCGTGAAGACTCAGCAGGGTTCCGTGATCGGTACTCCAGCGTATATGTCGCCCGAACAGGCTCGAGGTGCAACAACTGAAATTGGCATTCCCAGTGATACTTACTCATTGGGCGTGATTTTGTATGTGCTGCTTACTGGCAAGCCTCCGTTCCATGCCAACGACATTCAAACCACTTTGAAAAGAGTGGTCGAAGGGCGTTACGAACATCCGAAGGCCATCAATAGATCAGTGCCTTCGGCGTTAGCTGCGATTTGTGTGAAAGCAATGGGGCACCGACCTGAAGATCGCTATCAGAATGGGAATGAAATTGCTGAAGAGCTATCTCGGTTCTTAAGTTCTGAAAAAGTAGAAGCTCATTCAGAAACAAAGTTCGAACAAGTCGTTCGATTGTGTCGACGTCGGCCAACATTGGCGACCGCCATGTTTCTCGGGGTGAGCATCTTTACGGTGTGTTCCACTGTCGCGATGGTCGCCATTCATCAAGCTCACCAGCAAGAACGGGCGGCAAAACAGAGAGCCGTGATTGCTCAAGAAGCAGAACGCAGCGCGCGAATCCAAGCGGTGTCTGCCAAAGAACTGGCCGTTGAACGACTTGACCAGTCGCGTATCGCCGCAGATTCGTGGTTGATTGATCTGAGCGGTTCGCTGGAAAAATTTCCCGGCTTGTCACCCATGCGAAGTCAGTTGCTGCGACAAGCATCCGAGCATTACCAAAGTCTATACGATTCAATTCCACCAGCTGCTGAATCGCCTGCGGGTGACGCCACGGCAGCTGAAGAGCAAATTGAGGCGGCGCGTTGTTTATTGCGTTTGGCAGATTTGCAAATGTTGATGAGCCAACCAGCAGATGCCAAGCTGCTTTTTGCGAATGCCTTTGCGAAACTGCAACAACTGACTGTGGTTGATGTCGACTTGCGACGGCAACAGCAGCGTGAACAATTTAACTCACAAATTGGACTGGCTTTGTGTGCGATTCAAGATCAATCGTTGACAGAAGAATACGTGAGAGAGTTTCACAAAGCGGCTCGGTCATTCCAACGCAACTGTGCGACTGATTGTGAAGAAGATCAGCAAAGCAGTGCGGCTCGTGGGTTGTTTGTGGCGGGGCGCGCATTCTTTGCGATTGGGCTACCTGAGGACGCCTTAGTTTTGTTTCGTGATGCTGTGCAGCGAGCCGAATTTTTGGTTGCCGAATTTCGTGGTTCTCGTCATCGGCATTTTGAATCTTCCATTCGATCTGATTTCATCGACTGCTTGATCGCTAAAGGCTTAAGAACAGAAGCATTGGTTCAACTTGATTTGAAGATACGCCGCATGTCTGATCGACTCATTGACGAACCGGCTCGTCCCGACGTGCTGGAAACTCGCGCAATTGCTCGAATGAAACAAGCGGGTTTGCTGCTGGAAGAAGGCCGAGATTGGGCGGCTGAAAAGAACTATTTGGCCGCAGTCGATGACTTTTCTGAATCGTGGCAGTTGATGTATGGAGATCACTTTTACTGTGAAAATTTGGCAATTGCCGAAGCGAATCTTGGGCAGTTGGCCATGCGGTTTGGGCAACTGGATCAAGCAGATGAAATGCTTCGAGACTCCATTGACCAGCTAACTGGTCTGTTGCAGTCGGAACAAGCCGACCGAACAACCGTGTCTCGGCTGGCATTGTGCAATACGTCTTTAAGTGACTTGTTGATTTTGCAACAGCATGAAGGGGCAGAAGCTCACATCCATCGTTCGCTGCAAGTCTTTGATTTCTTGAGGCAGCAGCACCAGTTGACAGACGCCGAACACCTTGCCTGTGGAAGGCTCATGCTGAACTATGGCCGGCTGTTGATGGCATTCAGTCATGAAGGTGTTGACCGTGAAAAGGCGCTGAGCGAAATTGAAAAGGCGATTGTGTATTTAAAGCAGCAGACTGTGCGAGTGGGGAGTGCCCAAGCCAGCTGCTTGATTGCAGCTGGAGACTTATTGCGTGGCGATCTGTACCATCAATTGGACAAACAAGAGGCCGCCATGCAAGCTCGTCGTGAGGCACTGTGCCAACTGCGAGAGTTGGCTGCCGCTGAAGTGTCGGAAGGAAATTTTCCCCCACTTGCAACCTATCAGTTGATACGAGCTTTGGTTTCACATGTCGGTGATTCTGCCGATGTTGAGGAAGCGCAAAACCTTTTGAACCGATTGCCTAATACGGCGACATCGCGACCTGATTTGGCTCAGATGAAAGCGATTGTGGCTTATCGACTTCACGATCCGGAAGGAATGCAGTTTATCGACGAAGCCATTGTCGGTCGTCGATTTCCTCAGCCCGTTGACACGGCGATTCGTGGATGCTTGATGGCCCTGCAGGGGAATCATGCGTTGGCGAGAGAATGCCTGCAAATCGCTGTTGTCGGGCAATCTCAGCGTCGTGGTGATTCAGATCTGCAGCGCTGGATCAAAGAGCTACGGAGTGTCTTGGTGGTTCCACTACCCCGTTCAGCTGTCGAATAGACATAACCCGACTAAATGGACTGATGATCGACAGATGTTTGGTTGGCAAGCACAGCATGTACGTAGCTGATTCGTTGAATGTCCGATGAACGTTTCAGCACCCTGCGAGTTGTCGGGTGTGGGCCGATAGAGGTGTTTGCAGTGACAGATTGGCAAGGAATGCTGATCTGCAAATTCAGGGAAGTTGTATTATGGGCACTCGATTTGACCAGAATCGTATTTGCCATGTGGCGTTCTTTGTGGCGATCAGTTGCGGGGCGGCGAATGCTCAGCATTCGATTTCGGCCCCAAATTCTGAGGCCAGTCCTTCTTTCATTCATCTGACTCAATTTGCCCAACAGGCGATTCCCGGAGTCGAACGGCAACCCGCGGGGCAAGCGGTGCCAAAGCATACCGCGGCAGGCTCGGCTCATTTTCGTGCGACGATGCCCGAAGACTTGTTTGGATCTGTGGATCAAGTGAACCGCCTGCCCGCTCATCGACGTCGTCGGGCGACAAGTCCTGGAGCGAGTGCGGTCTTTGGGTCTGAATCAAAAGGTCGAGTGACCAACGATATTGGTGACTTATTGAAGAAGGCCATCTCTTCTCAGGGCGTCACGACTCAAGATCGAACTCCGTTGGTGAAAGATACTCGAGTACGAGGTCAGCGAGCCGGTCAGGTGCTTGCTTCTGGTTCCTTTTGGACACCCGTGCGATCTGACTTAGACACGATGATGAACAAAATTGATTCTCGATTGGTCGACGATGTCATTGTGATCAAAGGGCCGTATGCGACTCGCTATGGCCCCGGCTTTCGATTTGTAGACTTCGATTTGACTCAGGCCCCTCGCTTTGATGGCTATGAATCACACGGCTCAACCAGCTTCGATTACGACACCAACGGTGACCAAGCCTACGGTCGGCAAACACTGTTTGGTGGTTCAAACGATTGGGGTTATCTTGTTAGCTACGGGCATCGCACAGGAGTCGATTACGAAACAGGTTCTGGATCCAGAATCCCTTCCAGCTATAAGTCTCGAGATCTGTATTTGGCGATAGGCTGGGACCTTTCGGATTCACAGACCTTAGAATTTAACTACCTGCGATTGGATCAAACAGATCTTGAATTTCCGGGCTTGGTGTATGACCTCAATTTTCTGGTCACCGATGGATTTGAAGTGAAGTACTCGGACACTCAACCAGGCATTGGTGATCGTCTGGATATGGAAGTCTGGTACAACGCCACTCGGTTCGAAGGTGATACTTTGAATTCAGGGAAGGCGGAGCAAATTCCCTCTCTTTCAAGCGTCCTGTTTTCTCCTTCGGGAACAGATGGTTTTGCCGTGACAGATGCCAGAGGAAGTTCGTTGGGGTATCGCTGGGAAACGACTTGGGGGCAAACTGGTGAAGTTCAAGATAGCCTTGGATTCGATGTGACTCATGTGCGGCAAGCGTTGAATGATGTTGAGCCTCTCATTCCTGATCCCGATGACAACAACTTTCCTGTGCCACCATCGTGGTCTGTTGATGTGGGAGCGTACTGGGAAGGCATCGTTCCAATCACGCCACAGACCAGTTTGACGGCAGGAGCTCGAGTTGACTTTGTGACCACCGATGCAGACGAGTTTGTTGCAGGATTGCCAATTTCAGTTTCCGATGGATTGGGTACGGATAGCCTGCATCGCGACTACGTTTTATGGTCCACGTTTTTGACCTCGGAAACTCGAATCAACGACCAGTGGACAACAACCTTTGGTGTCGGGCATGGTGAAAGAGCGCCCACGTTGACTGAGCTGTACGCGATTTCTTCGTTCATCGGCAGCCTTCAGCGTGGCCTGACTGCGATCGAAGGTGATCCTGAATTGCGTCCCGAACGGTTGACTCAGATCGATCTCGGATTCAAAGCCGAATACGATCGATTTCGGTTTGGCGGCAACACGTTTTTTTCGTGGGTCGATGATCTGATTACGTTTGATTTATTGTCGCCGGCGGGCGGAGCAGGTGGCGTCGGTGGCTTTCCTCAAACCGCTCAGTACGTCAACACCGAGCAGGCGATTCTTGCTGGCTTTGAAAGCTATGCCGAGCTGGATGTGAACCCATGGTTGACCACGTTTGGGACATTAAGTTATGTCGAAGGTCGAGATCTTTCGCGAGATGCTGAGTCGCGATTCGGTGGCGGAGGGCGCAGTGGGATTTTGGGCCGCGACCACGAATCGTTGCCCGGCTTGAACCCGCTAGAATCTCGCCTTGGTCTTCGTCTGCACGACGCCTCGGCAAAACGGCTTTGGGGACTCGAATTATCGACTCGAATTGTCGATAACCAAGATCGCGTGGCCAGTTCTTTGGAAGAAATTGCAACGCCCGGATTCACGACTTATGACGTGCGGTTTTTTAAACGTCACCAAGGTTGGCTGTTTACCTGTGGCATCGAAAATATTACCAATAAGTTCTATCGTGAGCACTTGGATTACCGCAGTGGCCAAGGCGTGTTTCGCCCCGGAGTGAATTTCTATTCGGGGGTTGAACTGACGTATTAGTATTCGATTTTGGGCAACAAGGTTTGTTGCAGGGAGTGCGATCGCCAAGCAGCCGCTTTGGCTGAGCATCGACGCACAAGCTGCTTCTTGTCTGGGAGCCCAAGGCGCTAAGACTTCGGGACGTTGCCCGGCTCTATCTGAAAACGTTTGTTCAGTCTTCGTCGTCGAGGTAGTAATTCCAATCTTCGAATTGCTGATCTAAGTGAATCAGTTCGTCGGCGTGAGCGGGCGAATCGATGTGATACAGCAGTTGTTGAATGGATCTGTCGCGACCAATGGATGCTGACAGTGCTTGCAGAACTTCCAAGTGACGTTCGGGCATTGATGTTGGAGTAACGATGAGCACCATGCAGTGCACAAGACGGTGATCCGGAGCATCTAAGTGTAGACCTTGCCGGCTGATCCCCATGGCTCCGACAATGCGGTCTCCCACATCCAATCGCGTATGTGGCAAGGCAAGGCCTTCGCCCACGCATGTGGAAGATCGTTCCTCGCCTTTCATCACGGCTTCAAAAAGTTGATCGACGTCAATGGGCAGGTTGTGAGATTGAATGGTTAATTCAACAAGTTGCCGAATGACGCTCGCTTTGTCTGGGCCATTCAAATCTGTCGTAATGTTGTGTTCTGATAGAAAGTCCAAAACTCGAGCTCGATCGCGTCCAAAGTCGCCAGATTTCTTCAGGCCGACTCGGGTCAGAATAGGACCGAATGTCTCGTTCAGCAGTACGGTGGCCAAGACAACGGCTAAGAAGGTTTCTCGAATGGGACCGAAGCGTTCGACATCTTCTGTGACCAATAGCATCAGCCCAACAGCGAGCCCCGCCTGAGGTAATAGCGACAGGCCAATCCAGTTGCGGAAGCGCGGTGTGGCTCCGGCGAGTCTCATTCCTAAATATCCAGCCGTCACTTTTCCTGCGATGCGAGCCGCAAAGGTGACAACAGCAAACAGGCCTCCTAAAGCGAGTGAAGAAAAATCCAATTCCATTCCAGCTACGGTAAAGAACACTGCAAAGATTGCAGACTCGAAGCCTTCAAAAACCTTGTGTCCAATTTCTTCTTTGTCCGGTGTCAAATTGGCCAAAGTGATGCCCATGCACAGACATGCAAGCAAAACAGACAGTCCCAGTTGAGCCGTCAGACCGGTGGTCAAGAGAATGGCAATCAAAGAAAACGCAGACAGCCTATCTGTTCTGACGACCTTTAACGTGGCGGCAATCAACACGATTCCAACCAGCACACCCAGCACAAGACTGAGTCCAATATTTGCCAGTGGCACCAGTAGGCTGTTGGTTAAGGAAGCCGTGGATTCCGCAAGGCTGGCTCCGGCGATCGTGCGAGACACTTCAAACAGAATAATGCAGACCAAGTTGTTCAATGCCACTGCGGCAATCAACGTGGTCACAAACGATCCTTTCGATGCTGTTTCTTTGACGATCGCGAGCACCGTGGCAGGAGCCGTCGAAATTGCGATTGTGGATAACAGCAACGCTGTCACTCTATCGACGCTGGTGAATAGAACGAGACTTCCATACACACACAACGGAGTCAACGTCGCTTCCAGCAGCAGTAGCAAAGTCAGGCGGTTGCGAGCCACCTTCAGTCTTCGAAAGTTGAGATGGCTGCCCACCGTAACGGCCATCAGTCCCAAGGCAAAGTCGACCAGTGGTTCCAGCGAACGCAAATCGTGTTCGGGGATGACCCTAAATACGGATGCTCCCATCAGTACGCCGGCCAAAATTTGACCTGTGACTGAAGGCAGATGGATGCATCGTGCAATCGCTCCGGTTGCTGTCCCCGCCACTAAAATGACGGCGAGGATCAGAAGGATATTTCCATTTTCCAGCATGCGAAGACGAGATCAGTCCAAGAGATGTTCGGTCAAGCGAACGAGCGATTGTCTGTGATTTCTCGTGTTGGCTCAAGCCGCTTTTTGACCGATCTGGAATGAGATTTTGACAATTCGCCAATGATGCACTTGGGGTTCAGCAGAGATCTAAGATTGAGTGAATTGGGTCGTCGAAGACAGGTTCTGTTTTGGGTCTCTGATGCATTCGGCTTTGTCACATTGACACACCTTCGCACGATTTTCATATTTCGCCTTGTTACGGAACTTTCGCTGACGACGTTGAGGTCGAGCGGATGGGGAAGTCTGTCTTCCATCGCTGGCTTTCTTCAGCGGTCAATAACTTTGCAGAGATTCTGACAGTACTCTGTTTTTGTCTCAAAGCATGGGCGTGGATTTGATAAGTCTTTTCGATCGATGACAGCGCCTTTTGCATTCGATCAAAGACCATGGTTCCTGTGGCTGTCACGACGGGTTGGTCAATCGGCTTTGGGGCCACGGAGTGTCTTTCAAATTCCCAGCTGAAATTGACTTCTTCCGGAGTCACGGCAGTCCTGCGACATACCGATTGATCTCGATAAACCTGAGGTGGTTTGGCGGGTTGCGTTGGTCTCCTTCTGCCAAAAAGATCATGGATCGAAGTGGGGCTAAAACGAGGCGATCGTTTGAAGGTGGAAGATGAACTGTTTTGTTGTACCAATTCTTCTGTGGACCAGACTGCCGAGCCGGTCTCGTCAATTGGTGCGAAAACCAGTTCGTGAATTGCGTGTGGCAGTTGAAACACCGTGTGCCCGATATGCCGTTCGCTAAACTGACCCGTACTACTGAATTCAGTGGTGCCAGCTGAGACCACTTTTTTACCCGTCGCAGAATTGAAGTCTGTTCCCTTTGGTGTGGCCTTCATGGCAGTTTCAAAGCGAACTTTAGCCAACGGTCCCAAATACCTGTCTCGAACAACGACCGGAAGTAAATACTGAACGGGCTCTGAAATGGACAGAAGCGACGATGACTGGCCAGGGGGAAGCGTGATCGAAAGTTCTTCCAGCAGTTCATTCAGTCCGTCAAGTGGTTGCACGGTTGCTGGCAGTTTTTGATTGTCGTTTCCCAGTGGGACTGCGGCGATACCGATGATCTTGCCGTCAGCACGAATCACGGGCGCACCATCAAAAGATGAATCCACGTCGATGTCCAGTTCGATTCGCCGTAGCAGGTCTCGCTTCTCCGGTTTCTTCGCAGGCGCATTCAAAAGGGTTTGGGAAGGTCTGCTAAAAATCGCCTGTTGCGCATAGCCTAAAATGGCAAAGCTTTGATCTTCTGAAGCAATCGAAAAATCGCCGCTGCGACAAGTGACCAGATGATTCGCATCCACCTTGAGAATAGCCAAGTCATTCTTTCGATCGTGCAATAGGATCTCGGCCGGAATCCTTGCCTTGTTCACGGCAACCATCAACTGACGTCCTTGCTGAAATCGATTGGCTCGAACTAAGAGATGACCATTGGGGCTTAGGACAATGGCAGTTCCATAAAGGTTGCCCGGCTTTAGTTTGAAGGGACCTTGATACTGAGATTCAAGCCGAGTGATCGCCTCATAGGTTCTTGTGGAACCACCGGTTTCAACGCTCATGTTGGTTTTGTAAAATCGAACACTTTCGGATGACCAGGATGTTTCCATCGAAGCGGTCTGGGTAGGATTGAAAGCGCGTTGTTGACGTTGGCGGAATTGTTCATGAGCGCCGAGTGATTTCAGTCGTCTTTTTGATTCCGTTGTCTTCGTAATTGTTTCGGCTGGAAGCGGGGCTTTCGGAACCTGAAGAATCATAAAGATGCCCATGGCACAAAATGAAAGCAGCCCCAACCCGATGATCATCAGGACGGCACGAGCTAACCATTTTTTAGGACGGTTCCGTCTTGGGGGCCCCCAAACAGTGCCTTTGGATTTTTCTTGAAATGCTGCTTCAACAAGGTGACTGTAACCGCACTCTGGGCAAATCACGGTTGCAGTTTCTGGTGAGAGTGATGCAAAGAATATGACTTCGCATTGATCGCAGTGGAACTCGGCATCATTCATTGTGGCGTGTCGACATTCTGATTTTGGATTTACCGGAACGACATTTAATAGGTTTCGCTACTGTCAAAGCTGACTACGTCAAGACGATCGGGCTGATCATCGGTGAGTGAAGAGTCTGAAATGATGAAAGCACGAGTATAAGTTTGTCTCAAGATAAGAGAACACGTTCATGAAACCGTTTTGTTTAATTTCATTGTTAGTGCTGTCTTTTTCGACAGTAGAGGCGGATGACCGACCAAACATCGTGTTTGCATTCGCTGACGATTGGGGTAGGTACGCCAGTGCTTATGGTGAGCTTGAGTCTGGGGGCTTGAATGACCTGGTTAAGACACCAAATTTTGACGCAATGGCCAAGCAAGGAGTCCTGTTCACAAACGCGTTCGTGAATGCACCGTCGTGTACTCCGTGTCGAAGCTCATTGTTATCTGGACAGCATTTTTGGCGCACAGGCCAAGGTGCGATTTTGCAAGGAGCAGTTTGGGATAAGTCGATTCCCAGCTACCCGTTGCTGCTTCAGAAAGCCGGCTACCATATCGGTTACACTTATAAAGTGTGGAGCCCGGGTACTCCTGTGAATGCTCCGTATGGTGAAGCAGCCAATCGATATTCTTCCAACGGAAGCAGGTTCAATGGCTTCAGCCAGTATGTCAGTCGAGCGGCTGACGGGGTGGCTGACGGGGCGACTGATGGCGATTTGTCCGTCGTGATTGATGCCGCCAAGCAAGAACTGCTCAGCGAGGTCCGAGGGAACTTTGATGCATTTTTGGCTGACCGCAATCAGGATCAACCCTTCTGTTACTGGTTTGGGCCGACGAATTGCCATCGCAAGTGGACGCGTGGTTCTGGCAAGCGATTATGGAACTTAGATCCAGATCAGCTAAAGGGAAAGGTGCCACGATTTCTTCCTGACGTTTCTGAAGTCCGCGAGGATCTTGCAGACTATCTTGGAGAAGCGATGGCCTTTGACGCGGCTTTAGGAGTTCTGTTAGAGCAGTTGGAAGCCTCCGGACAGGCTGATAACACGATTGTCGTTGTGAGCGGTGATCACGGAGCGCCCGGTTTTCCAAATGGTAAGTGCAACCTGTACGACTTCGGAACTCAGGTGGCTCTGGCAATTCGCTGGCCGAAAAAAGCACCCGCCAATCGCATTGTGTCTGACTTTGTCAGCCTTCCCGATTTGGCCGCCACGTTTCTTGAGGCTGCTAACGAACCGATTCCTGAAGTTATGACGGCCCGAAGTTTGCTGCCGATTTTGTTGTCAAACCGAGATGGTCAAATCGATCCAACTCGAGATCACGTTTTGGTGGGCCGAGAACGTCACGTTGCGGCAGTTCGAGACAACTGGTTGCCGTACCCTCAACGAGCCATTCGTACCAATAAATTTTTGTACATCCGTAATTTCAAGCCCGACCGTTGGCCAATGGGGACGGGGCCAGGATTTGGCAAAGCAGAAGGCCCGATGCCGTCTGCCACTGAACTGACTGAAAACACATTCGCAGCATTCGGTGAAGTTGATGGCAGTCCAACAAAATCGTGGGTGGCACTCAACTGTTTGAATGATGCAGAACGTCGAAAGTACTTCGATATTGCATTCGGAAAACGTCCGGCGGAAGAACTCTACGAGCTGGAAACAGATCCCGATATGACGCACAACATCATTGACCAGCACCTATTTGCCAGCGTTCGAACAGAGCTTTCACGGCAATTGATGAAAGAGCTTAAAGAAACGGGCGATCCTAGGGTACTGGGCGATGGCTCGACATTTGATAGGGCTCCGTACGCTTCCGAGTGGAAGAAAAACAGGAAAAAGTAGTCGTCCACCGCGGGTTCAGCGCGGACGAAGATTCGTTGCCCTCAAAATCTATGGAACGTGCCCAAGGAAAATCACTGGTGAATGAACTTAAAGAACTGTTTGCAAGCGATGGGTTTGCCTTAGTTTCCGATGTGTTGTCTGATGACTGCTGCGAGCACTACTGCCAACTGGTGGAAACAGCGATGAGTGAAAATCGAAATGGTTGCGTTTCCAACAGCAGCAGCACTTTCGGCGTGCGTAATCTGACGGATGCGATTCCCGAGGTGGTGGACCTGTTTCAGCACAAGCTGTTAAGCGACTTGGTGCAGCAACTTGTTGGCCAAGATGCGTTTATGGTTCGAGCAACTTTATTCGACAAAACGGAATCGGCGAACTGGGGAGTTTTCTGGCATCAAGATTTGGCGATTGCCGTTCAGCAGCGTCAGCAAGTGAAAGGCTTTGATGGCTGGACAAAGAAAGCGGGTGTTGTGTGCTGTCAGCCGCCAGCAGAAGTGATGCACAAGATTGTTGCCGTACGGTTACATCTGGATGACTGCCCGCGAGATAACGGAGCTTTGAAAGTTTTGCGAGGTTCTCACGCCCATGGTCGCATCGCCGAATCAGCGATGGGCGAAGTTCAGTTGGGATTCGAAGAAGTCATTTGCGAAGTGGCTCGAGGCGGAGCGGTGATCATGAATCCTCTTTCGCTACACGCGAGTAGCCCGAAAACAGTGGAGGGGCACCGTCGAGTCATCCACTTTGAATTCACCGCTCAGATGCTGCCCGATCCCTTGGAATGGTCGTACCAAATTCCGCTGAAACCACTCTGAATGGGCGACTTCTCTCAGTGCACACAGTTCTCAGTGCACACAGTTCTCAGCGCACACAGTTCTCAGCGCACAGTGCATTATGGCACGATCGTTGTTCGTTGGCAGAGCGACTGTTTGACTTGATCCCATGGGAAGCAGAATTCCGCTTTGACTTGTGCATCATCGCGAGTGGTATTGATTCAGTATGATGTGCGGGGGATGATCACATGGTCACTTGTTTCGCATCTGCAACTACGACTTGATTCCACAGCGTTTCCAGCTGGCTGAAATTTCCAGTTGGATGGGAAGCAAAATGAAGAGCCACATCCAGCACATGCTGAAGGCGGCCACCAGCCACGGGCCCAAACTGTCGCTTTGGATTCCGAAGGTGCTCGATGACAGGCCAGCCGTCCCCGCAGCAGCTCCGGCTAAAACAGGAGAGATTAGAATCGTGACCAGCACGGCAATCGGCAATGCGGCCCAGCGAAGATAAAGCGACAGTAGCACGCTGGTGTGTACTAAAAATGATGTGATCAACAGCCAACTCACGATCCACGGCCACCAATTTCCAGTACGCGCAATGAGTTCGAAGTGCGTTAATAGCAGCATGGATGACGCAATTATTCCTGGACTGATTGTGACAAAAACGGCTGCCGTTTTCTGCTGAAAGATTTTCCGGCTAGAAGTTGGAAGCATCAGTAAGTCGGAAGCAGTTCGATGATGGATTTCCAGAAACAGACTGTTGGACGCGTACATCAGCAATTCTAAACTGACAAGCAGCACCAAGCTGATGACCGTGATGCTGGCTGTATGTGGAGTCAAGGCAAATGATGCCGTGGGGTAGCGAAGTTGCTGATACACGGCGAAGGCCAAGATCACACAAAAGTACGCAACCAGCTTGACCAACCAGACAGTTTTTCCACCGCTGAAAAACACGAAATCCTTCCAAAGAATGGCGTGTTTCCAGCATCGACTGACCAAAATTCGTCTGACTGCTGCAGTTCGTCCGTGTTCTGGCCGTCGGTTTTCTTCGGAGAATTTTTCGAACAGCAGGACACTAGAAATTAGGCAAACGAAGCCACCGATCAGACTGTGGCTAAGCTGATTGGACATCAACGGAACCTGTGCGTTTGAAGCAAGCACACTTTGAAGACGAGGCCCAACGAATAGAAGCTGATGGTGTTCTTTTAAGGACTGAATCAATGTCACGAAAGACGGAGCCATCCATTTGGTGCCTTTCAACGCGAGCAGGGCATCGAAGCACGGGCCTGCAACGAGAAACAACAGAGTGATAATGGTGGCTAATGCTGCCGCTTTTCCGGTCGTGCTGCAAATCACCGAACACAACAAAGCGAAGTTTGAAACAAGCAAAAGCCATCCGACGAGCGCAAGATAAGTGGCAAGAACTTGTTGAGGACTGATGCCTCCCAAAGTCACTGATAGCTGAGTAAACGGCAGTTGCACAAGAAGGAGAACGATGGCGGCAATCTGGCGTGAGACCGACTTGCTCAGCACGATTGTAAATGGTGTGGCTCCGGCCAATTTTAGCAACGCCAGATTTCCGGAATCTTTTTCCTCGGTGACTGCTGAAACGAAGTAGCTGATTCCGGCAACGCAAATCATGATCACGTTGGTGTAGCTGATCCCGGTAAACAAGACTAATCCAACGGGGGCCGTGCTGGTTGCAGAAGCCGACCATGCGGCCAGCACCATGAATAAAATCAACACACTAAAGACGACTCGAATGATGTGAGGATACAGTGCTCTGGAATCTGATCTCAACGACCACTTGAACAGACTGCGACTGCCGGCAATCACGATCGAACTCCTTGAGTTGTTAAATCCATGAACGCTTGATTCAGTTGTTTTCGATGAACGCTAAAGGACAGTACGGGGATGTTCATCTCGAGAATGCAGGACAGCACTGAGTTTGATTCGACTTGATTATCCAGCTCGATGTTGAATTCTCCACTTGAACCATATTCTGGAATCGTGGCTTGTTGAATGCCTTCGATTTTGTTCAGCCGGTCGATTGTGTCGTCAGGCGGGTCTAACAGTCGTAGACGATAGCGAGTGGTTTCCTGCTCTTCGTCGAGGAGTGAATCCATCGGGCCGCTAAATTTCACTTCGCCTCGATCGATAATTGTGACGCTGTCACACAGTTCGGCCAATTCGCTCAGGATATGGCTGCTGATGAAGATTGTCTTGCCAAGCCGACGCAGCTCTCGCAGGATATCCATCAGTTCGATTCTGGCTCGAGGATCCAAACCGCTGGCAGGCTCATCAAGTAGCAGTAGGTCGGGATCATGGACAAGCACGCGGGCCAGACTGACTCGTTGTTGCATGCCTCGTGATAAACCACTAATCAAATCATCTTTGCGCCCTTCCATGTCGGTTAACGTCAGCACGTCGTGAATCACTTGATCTCGTTCTTTTAGCTTCAGCCCATAGGCCGCGGCGAAGAAGTCAAGATATTCGAACACGGTCATTTGGCGGTACATGCTGAAGTGATCGGGCATGAAGCCGATTCGTTTTCGCACAGCGATCGCAGCGGATTTGACGTTAAAACCAAAGACCTGGACTTCGCCAAAATCTGATTTTAGCAGTGTGCAAATCGATTTCAGAGTTGTCGTTTTGCCAGCACCGTTGGGGCCAACAAATCCGTGCAACGTTCCGGGCTGAACCGAAAAAGAAACTCGATTCAAAGCTTGGTGGCCTTTGAATGAATGCGTTAAATCGGTAACGCTAATTGCGGGGACAGCTTTGGCTTCATCAAGCGAGGACATCGGTAAGGCCTGCAAAGTGAAAGGTGTTGTAAGAGGGGGGCTGAGCTACTGATTGATGAGCAGATCACGTGTGTAAAGAATCCATCCACTGTGACGAGCTTCTGCGCTGACCTGAACATCAAGTTCTTTTGGAAGTGATGTGAGGGCTAACAATCTGATTCGATCTGCGGGTACGTAAAAGTAGCTGGGTGCATCAATTCGGTCCGCCATAAGCGAACGATGCACGAGGCCGGGAATTACTTCATCAAGATAAATTTCGTCTTGCTTTGATGGGCTGTCTGTCTTTTTTCGCTGGCCCCAATTCATGAAACGAAATTCGTCGATGACTCGGCAAAAATCGGCCAGTAAACGACGGGAACCGAATAGGTGCAGTTGCTGACTATTGGCATCATATTTCAAAGTGTAAATGTAACTTCCAGACACTGCGTAGAATCGATTTTGTGTATCGACTGGCAAAAAAGAATCGTCTGCCTGAATCTTCAATCTGATCAATTGGGCGTCTTGGATTTGTTGTTCTGCGATGCTGAGATTCCAAGGATCTCCTTTGAGATGCCGAGTGCTGTTTAGTGATTGGGCAGAGTACGGCGGGATGCGGACGTTGGTCTTGGCTTCCTTGCCGGGGACCACATTGGCGACCGTGTTGTCTCCGGTCACCCCTGCGTTCATAAGTGCTTGGTTGTCATTTGCGGAAATCTGATAACGGTTTCCTCCAGTAACAAACAGAGTGTTCCATTGTTGCACGGCCAAGTCTCCGTTGTCTGCGACTTTGGCGACGGCCAAAGTTTGCAGCCATGTCGATTCTCCATACCCTCGTTGTCCGATGAACAGAAAGATGCAGCTGAAAATTAGGGACAGACCGGCGACAGCCGCGTAGGTCGTTAAAAAATGCAGCTTGCGATTCTGTGAAAGCCGATAGCAGCCAGGAAAAATCAGCAGGATGTACACAATGGCAAGACAGAATATCAAGAGCCAGTTGTGTTCGGGTTGAGTCCGCTCCTGCATCTGTTGGAACATATGCATGTCCAAACTTGAAGCAGAAGAATCAATGAAGGCTTGTGCATCGTCAATTTTTTCAAGCTCTTCGTCCGTGAAAGAACCCTGAAAACGCATGTCGAAAGTGAGTCCCGCTCGAATCGCCTTTTCAGCTGCTGATTCTGTGAGATCTCTAAGCCGAATGTTCTGTCGTGTGACTCGACCTGTTCCAACGTTGAATCCCGTGAGAGGTTGGTCAAGATTTGTGAGCAGGCCCGTGAATTTTGGATACTCACCGTTGTTTGCCTTCAGGATATGGACGTTGCCTCCAAGATGCAGCCAGTCCATAAACGCTTTTTGTCGAGGTTCTTCCCAGTTGGGTTCGTGATCCAGAAACACGGTGTGCAATGCGCTGGTTGCTGTGACATACGGCGGAAAAATCTCTTCTGGGTAGCGTTTCAGATTGCTGGGGACTTTCATCGCTGATTGTCCAGACAGCAACACAATTGCCTGAATCAGTTCGCTTGCTTTGCTTTGATCTGTGACGTTCTGCGGAGCTGCACTGGGCTGTTGAATCGAGCCGAGTGAAATGGTCTTTCCCGATTGTTTATCCTGAAAACGCAGGTGCCATTTCGACTGAAAGTCTTCCGGGATGTACGGATAAAAATGTATCCATCGTCGACCCGTTGATTCGATGTACCCTGTGTGTTGGTAGACTGTCCCCGCCGCAGAAATCAAGTTGTTTGATTTTTGCAGCAGAAATTGACCATCCATGTCACCACTTGCTCCATTGTCGATGAGGATCGACAGCGGATTAAATTGGCCCGGTTGAATTTTGCCATTGAATGCCCAGATGGTTTCGCGGACCCGAATCAAGTCGTTGGTTGACTGTGCGGATGCGACAGTCGGCGAATAGCTCAGGCTGATGAAAATCAGAATGAGTGTGGTCTGTCGTAATTTGTTGCCACGCATGGTCAGGTGATTTCGCAGGGTGAATCGCCAAGAATCAGTTTTCATACCGATGTGGCTCCTTCCAGCTGTTCGGTGTGAGCCGTGGTTGGAAATGTGGCCTCGTTTTCACGTCGGCCAAGAAGAGCGGGTAAGCGGCCAAGGATGATCGTCCTGAGGCCCAAAAACAGGAGCGTGTTTAACAGCGTGGCACAAACAGCAAATTGAAGAGGACTCAATTCTAATCCACCAACCGTCCATGCTGTTGGTGATTGCGTCATTTGCTGCAGAGCCGCTTCGTTGGATGCGACAGTGAAGATGGGAGAGACATATTTCAGCTGGACAAAAGCATCGTTCCAGAAAAGAAACGAAAATGCGTTGGGAAGAAATGGCCCAAAAACACAGAGTGCAAGGACAGTTGCGGCGGCCAGCACAGCTTTGAGCTGAGAGTGAAATATTAATCCCAGGCCCGCTGACAACCAAGTAATGCATGCCAACAGCAGAAACGTGTTGAAAATTGCCAGCATCGGATAGCAGAGACTGTAGAGGAAGTTGACTCCAAAGGAGGTAAACTGTACCTGCACAAGAAACAAGGTGAGATGCACAGTTAGGACAGGAACAGCCATCACAACGATAAGGCGTTTGGTTCCAGCAATCTTCTGTTCGAAGATTTCTCGAGCCGAAAGCGGGCATGCAAGGAGTGATTCCAGAGTCTGCCGAGCTCGTTCTGAAACCATCAGTGTGGCTGCCTTCATGCAAATGATCAAAGCCGCCAATCCCCATAAGATGGCAAGCAAGACGTAGAGCCCTTCGAATCGCTGGTAGGCAGAATTGGTCGCTGAAACCGCACAGACAAACAGCGTAGGGACCTGCAGCATGATCAAGATGCGAAACAGATATCGAGCCTTGCCAAGAGACTTCTTCGAACGTTCTCGCCAGGCAATCGGGTCAGTCGTTGGATAGTTGTTGCCATCCTTGACCAATTCGATTCCACCCGTTGTCCGCTGATTTAACCACTGAAAAAAACGATCGACAATTCGAAACATCTTCAGTGTTGCCGAAGATTGCGAAGTGAAGGCTCGACGGACCAGCAAGAAACGAGTCGTCAAAAGAAAGCCGGCTGTGATGATGATCGCAGGAATAGTTTGTTCAAAAATGCGAACGGTAAAGATGGTCGTGGCTGAAAAATTTAGGCCATCAAGAATCTGACCGATGATCGTGCTGTCTTGCATCCCACTTCCACGGACGCTGGCAAATGCCGAATACCAAACGCCAGAAGGGATCCATGTTTGAAGTTCTAGCGGAAAGATCAGAATTAATGCAAACGCCGTTGCGACGTAAGACCCCGTGAATGCTCCGACGGTCGTTGGGAACCAAGCGGAACACAACAGGGCCAAGCTGCCGAGTAGAAAGCATTCGCATAGCAGCAACCAGATGGTGCCTAACAGCAGCGTTGTATCGACTCCGCCGAGTGAAAAGACGTGAGCCAAAACGGGGAAGGACAGCAGCAGTAAAGTCAGCATGGGAATGATGCGACTTAGAAATTTTTCGATCACGATGTTTGCTGGAGACAATTTTGTCAGCAGCAGAGTACCGATGGTATTGCTTTCCTTTTCATAGGCAATTGCCGCGCAGCACAGTGCCGGCATCAACACTTGAATCAGAATAAACAATGGCGGAGTCACATGCGCAAAGATCGTGCCGCCCACACCCAGCATGGGATTGATGCCGGGTTGCAGCTGCGCACCAAGACGATTTGACATCGACCGTTCGTAAATCAGGAACACGTACAGCAGAATGCAGATCGCTCCAACAAATCGAATCACGTACGTGCGTTTTCGATTTGCCAGCTCGGTCAATTCACGACGCAGCAAAGGAAGTTCGGGCAGCAGTTTCATGCCGTTTTGCCTTCTGTAAGCTTCATGAAGGCGGTTTCCATGTCCATCGCTTCTGGTTGAAACATGGTGATGCGTGCTTTGAATTCAACTAAGGCTTGATGAAAGTCGCCCACAGATAGTAGGTCTTCCTTCAATCGGACGGCCCAGCGATCGACTTGCACTTCGATGCTATCGACTCCGGGCAGTGCGGCCACTTTTGCTTCCAAGTCTTCCCCCACTTCCTCGAATCGAATGTGGATAATGCGTTTTAATTGCAGCTGTTGAAAGATGTCTTCCAGTGAACCTTGAGCCACCATTTCACCCGTTTCAATGATGCCAATGCGTGTACACAATTGAGACAACTCGTGAAGAATATGGCTGCTGATTAAGATTGTTTTTCCCATCTCTTTCAAAGCCTTCAGCAGTTCTCGAACTTCAATTCGAGCTCTCGGGTCCAGCCCACTGGCAGGTTCATCCAGCAGTAGTAAGTCTGGGTCATGGAGCAGAACTCGAGCCAAGGCCAAGCGTTGCTTCATGCCTCGAGACAAACCATCGACTGGTGATTTTGCCTTGTGAGTCAGGTCAGTTAATGACAGCACATCGTCGATAACTCCCTTCCGTTTCTTTACCGGAAGACGGTAAGCGGCGGCGAAGAAGTGCAGATATTCCAGTGCCGTTAAATCTTCGTAGACTCCGAAGAAGTCGGGCATGTAGCCGATGTTTTCTCGTACCTGTTGAGGCTGAGATAACACGTCGAGACCTCCGACTAATGCCATTCCTTGGAACTTTGGCTGCAAGGTGGCCAGCACGCGAATGGTGGATGATTTACCAGCTCCGTTGGGGCCGATAAACCCGAACACTTCTCCCTTGGGAATGTCTAGGTTGATTCCTTTGACGGCTTCAAACTTTCCGTACGACACTCGCAGATCTCGAATTTGTACGGCTAAAGGAGGGGCAGTCGAATTTGCTGACCAGTCTTGAGAAGGTTGATTCATTGGCTTGGTAGCATTTGGGAAGAACGGGTGAACGACGTTGCGACAAGAACAGTGAGAATTGAGTAGAACGTTACGGTTTGGGCGTATCGCGAAAGAGCTTTCGAAACACGTTTGTCTGATTGCCTTCTTTGACTGCGATGATCAGCAACCATTGATTGGGATCGGTCAGATCTGCAATGGGCAGGTCTTCCAACGAAGCGTCACCCGTGGGCGCAATTTGCGAAACGATGCTGTAATAGTCTGCTCCTAGGAGCCATGTAGAAGCTTCGACAACACCAAGTCCGAGACTCGTTCTTTGCCATTCGAGCTGTTGGCCATACACGTCCCGTTCTGCCTGAAGTTGGCGACGGCGAGTGATTGATGAATCAAAAACTTGAGTGGGGCGGTCAGCCTGAATTCGATGAATCTGCGATTGATGCATGACGATGGCATCCACAGTCAGCAGATCATTCTGAGTCTCCCAGTTGTTTAGTTCAGTGGCCAGTTTCTGACGTCCCTGAGCTGATGTCACTAAGTCGGCGTTGTTCCAGCTGATTTCAGGGATGCGATCGACTTCCGGTTGAAGGCGAAACGTGCGAGTT
This sequence comes from Fuerstiella sp., assembly GCA_039974975.1. Lineage (GTDB taxonomy): Bacteria > Planctomycetota > Planctomycetia > Planctomycetales > Planctomycetaceae > Fuerstiella. The sequence continues at coordinate 68,155 of JBDWHY010000170.1, forward strand.
AAAAACGGATCCCATTGCGAAAGGCTGACTTCAGATTGATAATTCTGTGGAAATCGGCCCGAGAGATTGATGACCTTCTTGTCGGTGGATGGCAGTGGATCGTTACTGAAACCAAGGTACCCAGTGTTGGACATTGCCGCAGGCACATAAAATGCCTGCTTGTGTTGGGACTTGGCAGTCGTGCTGGCTCCGTAAAAATTCATTTGCAAAGAGGTCTCACGAACAAGGCGACCATTGTCAACGACATCGATGATGGAAACTTGCCCGCCGGTTTCCGTGCTGGACATGTAAGCATGAGCAATCATGATGGTGAGCCCCGTGAAAAATGCCGTGGTCACGGGAAACAAAATCCAAGTGAATTTGCGAGCCTTCAGTAGCCCAAGAAGCCAATAATCCAACGGGCCAATCGCAAGGACATAGGCCACCAGTAAAGTGGCGATCACCCATGCCGGCACCATGCGAACTCCGTCGGGCATTAAGGCCGTGTTGGCTGCAGATGTCAGTAGATTTTGCTGAGGACTTAAGTCTTGGTCATGTTGAAATACGGCTGCCACTTGATTCAAGCTTTGATACACATCGTTGATGTAATTGCCGTAGGTATCGATGCCAGTGACGTTCCATTGGTTGCCGATTTTTCGAACCGTGTAGCCTTGCTGTTTCATCCACTCAACCACGTCTTCACCAAGCCATGGTTCGCCTTTTAGGATCGAAGAATTGTGCCGCACGTTCCACAAGTGGCCAACCAATCGCCCTTTGTCTTCTTCCGTGAAGGTTTCTTCCAACTTGTCTGCTGCTGAGATCAATGAGATGGCTCCTAGGCCATATCGTCGATTGAAAAATTTGCTCTGAGATTCACTCAGAATTTCCAGTTGCCCCGTTTTGTTTCGACTGATTTGAAACGATGGGTCGCTGGGTGATTCAAAGAGTGTTTTCAGGAAGCTTTCGTGGATTGATTTCAGCGGTTGTTTGTCGGCAAGAAGACACAGACTGCCTCCTGCATCGACCCATGCCTTTAACGCATCCAGCTGAGACGCTTCCAATCGCCCAAGAGCTCGGTCTGCCAACAGCACGACGTCGAAACACGTCAGGTGCAATGGGTTTTCTGGCAGGTCCAGTGCATCCCATGCTGCTGCGTAGTAACGAATTTCGTTTGCATTGCCGTACGCTTGCGTGCTGTTTGTCGAAGATCCTCGGGCGCCGTTTAAATTTGCTGACGATGCTTCCGGAGCGTAATTGTTTAATGACAAGGTACGGTTCAGAAACTTCAAATTTGTTGATGGAGTCTGATAATCCACTTGTCCACTGCATGAGCAAACCAAGGACGTACGCACATTGGGAAACGGAGTCAGAAGTTCGCGAGGTTCATTGGGGTTGTCTTCGTCCAGAGACAACGAAATACGTTTGCCGTCCGCTGTTTCAAACCATGCGGTGATCAGATACTGCTGGTTCCACGAATGGGCGACCGGAGGCAGAATGACCTGCATGAAGTAGTCTGTACCTTGCAGCACGATTCCTTCGTAGCGAAGGTTCACAAGAATATCACTTGCCGTTTGTTCAGACTGATAAACCGTGAGCAGCAGATCGCCTTCCAGCAACTGATTGCCTTCGTGTTCCAGCTTGATCCGAACGGGAATCGCGGCTCCTGATCGACCTCGAATCGACATCGTTTCCATCTGCATTCGTACGGGCGGCTTTTGAGCGACCGCAGCAGAAAATGGCGTACTGATGAACAGCAAAGCTATCGCAAGCAACCGCATTATTGAGGTGCTCCTTTCACGCGTTGAAAGTACCACCATTCAAACAGTAAGAAGCCAAACGCGGCAAGGGCCAAGATCCACCACAGCGGGCGATCAGAGTCTGAAATTTCTGTTTCTGAAGTTTCGATTTTCAGTTCCGCAAATTGGATTTGGTCGACAGATTCCAGCGAAGTTTCCAAAGGACTTAGCAGCCCCGTGCCGATTGATGTGACCAATTCGCCATCTTCCAACACGTCGTACCGTCCTACTGATTCTGCCGTGACAGAATTTAAGAGGCCATTCACAGTGGACGTCGTTCTTGTTTGTGTGCCATCGGGGCTGCGAATGGTGTAGGCACGTTCTGCTTCGACACTGAGAGTGGGCAAGATGCCCGTGGGAGCTGCCTTGATGTCGGCCAATCCAGCTTGTTGTCGAGCAGCCTGCAGCGCGTTTTGTACCATGATGGGAAAAGCAAGACGGTAGGGCAGGGTGGACCTGCCCGTACTGAATGTGAACACGTATTCTGTTTCAAGACCTCGACGACGTTGCAGAAGCAAAGGTCCATCGCCTGCGTGAATCAATATTTCGTAGCCCGCTTCTTCTAACTTTTGTTCGGTGGCTGCTTCTGCGAATTCACAGGTTTGGCCAATTTGGACTCCTCGAAGTCGCACATGCTGCAGGATCGGACTGGTGGCGTTCCAGTCGATGACTTCGACGGCTGAATCTTCGGCAGTGGTGTCTCGAGTAGACAACAGGCTTTGTAGGCTGGCTGGGATTAAGCCATCGTAAACTGTGATGGGTGAATGGATGCCATTTAGGTCTTCGCGATTGGTGATGATCAAATCGTATTCTGGTCGAGTCGGTTCTGCTGCGGCATCGACTTCGACATCGTCTTGAATTTTTAGAGCATGCCGCCACGAATACAGGTCTTGGTCGACTCGAATTTTCAAAGGCCGAGTTCGAGGCAGAGACAGCCACACGGAATTGTCAGTTGCCAGTGAGTCGAATTCTGAAGTCGATAAGCGTGCTTCGAGTAGTGAGGCATTGGGGCTTTGGACGGCAAAGACCAAGCGTTCTGAATCGTCTGCTGAGGCTGAAACAGATTCTTGTCCGATGACTTCGTTGTCTTGATACAAGGTCACTTCGCCCACGATCGGATCAAGCCCCGAACCTCCAACTCGTACAAAGACGTCCCACTGGTCTGGGTTGTCAGCTGACGTTCTTCGAGCCGACATTTCTGTGATTCCAAGGTTTTGTGATCCGCCTTCGATTTGCTGAATATCCAGTTCGAAAGGCAATTCAAAGTCGACCTTATTCTGTAAGTTTCCGTCCGTCAGAATGACCACTCGTTCAACGGGAGCCGTCCGAGAATACGCTCCCGCCATTCTTAGCACTTCATCCAAACGGCTGGCTCGATCTGTCGGTTGGATGGTTGCCAAAGCCTTTGTCAGGACTTGAGGATCGTTGGTGAATTCTGTCAGCCGCCTGCCACCGCTGGAAAATTCAAACAGTGCAATTCGACCGCTGGAACCCAAGCCAGCGATTAAAGCTTCGGCTTTCTGTTTCGCGAGGTCCAAACGTGAATCTTCTGAATTGAAAGTCTTCGAGGACATGCTGGCAGAACAGTCGATCAGCACCGGCAGGTATTCGCGAGTCTCTGGTCCTCCAGAAAACGATGGCTGCATCAGCGCCAAAATGAGCAGACAGAGGAGTGCGAGTTGCAACCACAGCAGAATATTGCGGCGGAACTTTTGGAACGGCGAATTGACTCGTTGGTCGTTCACGACTGATTGCCACAACGCCAACGATGGCACTTCCATCCGAGGTCGTTTTAGCTTCAGGAAGTACAGAATGATCAGAGGGAACAGTGCCGCAAAAAAAGCGGCTCCCAGCGGATAGCGGAAGTCGATCCAGTTCATCGTGTGACCCAACCTTTCCGGCTGAGAGTATCAAAAAGCACCGAATTAAGATCGTCTTCACTACTGATCGATAGAAAGCGACCGTTCCGCCGTCGACACTGTTGGTGGAGCTCCGACTGCTGCCACTCACGATGTTCGTGATACAGACTTAACAGTTCGCCGACGTTGGTAATGTCTAAGGTTTCCTGAGTTTCGCTATCAACAAATCGTAGATCGCCTTCGACCAGCGGATTCAATTCGATTTCGCTCAAAATCTGCATGCCCCAAGTTTCAAGCCCTGCGCTGAACAGCAGATTCATGCTTCGAGACAAGTCCCCCAAGGTCAGAAAATCGGATAACAGAATGGCAATCCCTCGGCCACGATGGAACTTCAACATCTGCTGAATCGCGGATTCGATTGGCATATCTCCTCCACCTTCGATGCCTTCCAGATAGCTTAAAACAGCTCGGATTCGACTTCTGCCAGTTCCCGGAGGCAACAGAGATGGGTTGCCATTGGGTTGTCCAATTGCGTGAACGCTGACTCGTTCCATATTCAGCAGGCCCATAATGGCGAAGGCCGCGGCCATCTGTTTGGCTCGCTCAAGTTTGCCTTCAAAGAGCATTGATGCCGATACGTCGATCAGAATCACAACGTGAAGTTCTTCTTCATGAAGAAACTGTTTGATGTAGGGCCTTCTGAGCCTCGCGAAAATGTTCCAGTCGATATAGCGAGTGTCATCTCCGACGGAATAGTCCCGATAGTCTGCGAAGTCTGTACTGCTGCCGCCTTTTCCCGAAAGGTGCTCGCCTCGACTGCGATTCGTCAGCCTTCGCAACGGCGCCAGCCGTGCCCGCTCAATTCGCTTCAGTGTGCTGTTGTCAAACAGCGAAGTTAATTGTCGATTGGATTCGGAAGACAATGAAAGTTCTCACTTTGCTGTAAGCTGGCGAAGGGCTTTAAAGATCAGCGTCTGAATCAATTTTGTGCCAAGGCCTTAGGACTGAAACGTCAGCCTAGACACTTCTTTTTCAGCCATTGGTTGGAAGCGATGTGACGCATTCCGAAATGAGATCTTCAACAGAAATGTCTTCTGCCTGTCCGTCGTAATTTAAGAGAGCTCGGTGTTGAAGGACTTCGGCAGCAAAGTAACGAATGTCTTCAAAAGACACGTGAGCTCGGCCTTGGCTGAGTGCTCGCACGCGAGCCGCTTTGATTAACGCCTGCGCAGCTCGAGGGCTGGCCCCCCAACGAAGAAATTGAGTCACCTTTTCGGGAGCGAACTCTGAATTGGGATGCGTGGCCAAAACCAGCCGACAGGCGTAGTCTCGCATCGGGTCGCTCACGACGACTCGGTCGAGAATTTTTCGCAGCTCAAGAATACGAGGTCCGTCGATCACAGTTTCAACCTGCACCGACTTTCTCAGAATGGTTCGAGTGACGACTTCGTTCAATTCCGCTTGATTCAGAAAAGGGACCACAACCTTAAACATAAAGCGGTCCAGCTGAGCTTCTGGAAGAGGGAACGTGCCTTCTTGCTCGATCGGGTTTTGAGTCGCAAGAACGAAGAATGGTTGTTCAAGGTGATACGTTTCGCCTCCGGTGGTGACCGTGCCTTCCTGCATGGTTTCCAGCAAAGCTGATTGAGTCTTCGGAGTGGCTCGGTTGATTTCATCGGCCAGTAGCAGCTGCGTGAAAATTGGCCCCTTTCGAAATTCAAAGCGGTAGTTGCCATCGTTGTCAGACGTCATGATGTTGGTGCCGATGACGTCAGCTGGCATCAGGTCGGGGGTGAACTGGATTCGTGAAAAATCCAATTTCAGGACTTTCGACAACGCTTTGACAAGCTCCGTTTTTCCCAGTCCGGGGACACCTTCTAACAGCACGTTGCCACCACAAAGGATGGCGGTCAAGGTGGCTTCGATGACTCGTTCTTGCCCCACGATCACTTGGCCGACACCGTCGCGGATCGTTTGGAATTCTGTGCGAAACTGCTGTGCTTCGGCCTGGAGATCTGAGGTCGTATCCGTCATGTGATTGTCCGGTTTGATGATGCTGTCGATTGGTTGTGTGTTGGATGGCCGTGTTTCTGCAATCAGGCCTCATTTAAGGCCGACTGCAGGTTTGGCTTGATGCGTTTCCGTTCTATTCGTCTTGATCTCGTTTACGTTTCATTGCCAGCAGCCGAGACGTCGTGCTGTTGTCGTCTGTCTGCGGTTGAGCTTCCGGTTTGTTCGTTGTCGCGTCTTCAGAGGTTTTCTTGGGTACTGGTTTTCGGGCAGATTTGGGAACAGTGACTGGCCGTGAAGTCATGGGGCGTTCGGTGGCTTGTTTCGAAGCCGAAGTCAATGACGATTGAACGGCCTTCTTGCGTTCTAACAACGACCCCATGGTCGCGGTGGATTCTTTCGATCCCGACTGGAACATCTTTTTCACCCAACTGAAGTCCAATTGGACTCGACGAATCGCGACGTCCAGTGGAATCATGCAGGCGAGAGCCATCAGGAACCAATCAAAGACAGGGCGGGTGGCTCGTTTTTCTTTGCGGTTGCCATAGATCTGCTGAGTTAATTCTTCCGGTGTTAAATCTGCATCCAAGGTGACTCCACCGGTTTGTTCTGCGATTTCCTGCAGCACAATGGGATTGGATTGGAAGCGAAGGTATTCGGGTGAATAGGAAACAATAAATCCTCCGTAGGCCGTTTCTTTTCGATTCGTGCCGACGGCATTGACCTGCACCTGGTATCGAGCTTTTCCTTGTAAAGGCACGTTGATTTGATAGCGTCGTGGAGCGATCTGTTGGACCTGTTGCGAAAACTGAAAGTCGTCGCCGTCGGTGACATTCACTTGAATATCCAGCAGGCTTTCTTCGGGATGAAAGTCTTCCACAACAACCGTGCCTTCGTTGCCGTTTACGTAGGTGTAGACTCGAAGATTTTGTTGAGGTTTGACGCGGGCGATGCGTGTGACCATCTGGCTGACAAACTGCTGAAACTGTTTCCAGTTCACCCAGTCTCGACCCCAGTCGTCCGTTAGGTCTGATGTCCACGCGGCCGTGGTGCCTAAGCCGTATCGCCATACAGCAAGAATGGGGTCAACGTCACTTTCATTCAGTTCGTTTTCTTCCAACGGAGCGGACAACAGAATCGTGGCTCGAGGATCTTCTTTTTCGGACGTTAAAACGTATCCATGCAGTTGAGGCACGGCTGTGAGATCTCTGAGCATCGAATCATCGTTCAACAACTTTGGAACGAACGTGCGTTTTTGCAACTGGCTTCGCCGCAGTGTCTTGGCTTCTTTAATAAAGATCGATGGCAGCAAACTGGGATCGCTTGGGAAATAGAATCGACCACCAGTCTGACTCGAAATTGCGTTTAACACTTGAGCATCTCGAGGATCGTGCGGGAAAACACAAACCGTTGAAATGGTGACTTCACTTTTCTTAAATGCCTTCAACAGTTGAGGAGGTGGCATTGGTGGATCGCCGTCTGAAATGATGATCATGTGGCGGCTGGCAGCATCACTTTCTTCCAAAGCCTTCAGTCCCATCTGCATGGTGCCCGTGAATTCAGGCATGTCGCCAATTTGAGCCGCGTTGATTTTAGGAACCAGTGAATCGTAATCGGCGGCAGGGGTGAGCTCAAAAATCCATTCATTGCCATTCATTCCATAGCCAATGGCTCCGACATCATCTTGCGAATTCAAGACCTTGATGGCCTCTTTTGTGATTCGCTTGGCCCACGAATTGCCGTTGGCAAATTCACAAGTGTGCAGAATGACAACCAATGCTCCTTTGGGAAGAATTTTACGTTTGCTAATTTCCATGGAAATTGGCAAAGCATCTTCGATCGGAGAATTCTGGTAACCACCGGGGCCAAAGCTATTGGGACCACCCAACATCAGAAAGCCAATTCCCAGATCTCTGACGGCATCGTGAACCGCCTGAACTTGAGTTGCAAACAGTGTGTCGGCTGGGACGTTGGCGAAGATGATGGCGTCGTATTCCATCAGAGACAACGGATCTTGAGGCAGATCGGTGGCGCCCAGAACGCGCACATTTCGACCAGCTTCTTTCAATGCCTTTTCAACGAATTGGTATTCCAAGTCGTCTCCGATGGGATCTCGAACCAGCAAGATCTTGCCGGGCCCATCGATGTACAAATAGTTGCGGACCGCGTTGTTTTCGCTGCGATAGTCTTTGTCTGCGGGTACTTCAATGCGAGCTTCGTATTCGTAGTAGCCGGGCTGGTCGACTCGAATGGGAATCGCGAATCGATTCTTGCCGGCCTGATAGTCCACGTCCATTTCATAAAGATCTTCCCCATTTTGGCTCAGCACCAGCTTGCCAGAACCAGCATTCATCGCGGTCAATACAGTGGCCGCCTCGTAGGTTTCACCTTCTTTGACGAACCGAGGGAGATCCAATCGTTCCAGAAAAACTTCGTCCTTGATTTCCTTGACATCGATAGGAAGAACGTCGACCGGAATGTCTCGAGCTTTTAATTCAGTGACAGCTTTTTGAAGTTCACCGATGGTTTCCGTCCCATCGCTGATCAAAACAATTCGCCCATTGTTTTCTTCTGGCAGCATTGCTGCGCTCAGGGACAATGTTTGTTGAAGATTGGTCGCGTCAGCTCGAACTTGCGAATTCAAGAATTTTTCGAATGGAAAGCTGGTTCGTGGTGGGTATTCGACGGCCGGTGTGCGGCCAAATACGACAAGTCCAGCTTCATCTGTTGTGGGTTTCTTTGCTGCAGAATCAGCCACAACATCGAGTGCCAACTTGCGAGCGTCGTTGACGGAATCTGAAACGTCGACATTGTAGACAACAGAAATCACACTGCTGGTTTGCACGGCTCGTGGTTCGGCAATCACCATGATCAAAAGACCCGTGATGATCAGACGCACAAAGGCCGCAAATTCACCTCGCCCTTTGGCAAGCCCTGAATGTCCGGCTGCCTGCATCCACCAAATCCAAGGAGTCACAATCAGCAGAAGAAACATCCATGGTCGAACATAATCCAGATCCCAAATCCATTCCCATGTGGGCCACTTTAGGTCCCAGCTGAAGCCGAAGCTGCCCAACTGAATGCCGTTGGCCCAAAACGTTTGGTTGGTCAGAAAAATTCTTGGTAGCGGAAGAATGGACAGCGCAAACAGTGCAAACACGATTGCGAAAATGGCCAGCGGCAACCCAGATGTCCAAGTTAAGGGACGTCGTGGGGCAGGAAAGATTCGTTTGAAGAAGCTGGAAATGTGATTCATGGTGTCAGCTCCACAATGCGATGATTTCCTGTATCTGCCACCAGAATGCGACCATCGGTTAAGACAGTTAATCCCCAAGGGTTAAAGAATTGCCCCTGTGAGCGTCCCGGCCGTCCATATCGCCCCAGAAGATTTCCCTGCTGGTTAATCAGTGTGATTCGGGCGCCTTGGTTTTCGACGACATAGATGTGTCCGTCATGATTCATTCGCAGATCGTACGGAAACGAAAACGGTTCGACATCTACCGGAGGGCCTAGAACTCGTAGGAATTCTCCTTCATCTGAAAACACCTGAATTCGATTGTTGAACGCATCCACGACCAAGATCTCGTGGTTGTGCCAGATCAGCCCACTGGGACGTTGGAACTGTCCGAGCTCTGTTCCGTGTTCCCCAAATTCTGTGACAAACGTACCGTCGATTGCAAACTTTTGAACTCGCTGACGATCGCCGTACTCACCGACGTAAAGAAAGCCATCGGGGTCTTGAGTCACTGCCACTGGATACACGAATTGTCCGGGGTCTCGGCCTTTGGTGCCCAGCATCGATTCAACCGTGCCATCGGGTTCAAAAAAGACGATTCGGTGGTAATGAGTATCGGCGACAGCAATGCGCCCGTCTTGAAGTTTGACGATGCCTTCAGGGCGTCCGTTTTCAGAAGCCGGCATTCTCCACACCTTCTGAATTGTTCCGTCTTCCGAATACAAAAGGACTCGCCCTGCATCATCGAGACAGTAAACCGTGTCTTCGCTGTCGGCATACAGGGCTCGCGGAGCCGGAATGCGAGATCCATCCGCTGGAAGATTCCAAGTGGTGAATTTTGACATCACAAGCTGTTGTTCTGGCTGGTCGATGCAGCCGCAACAAAGCAGAATCAAGAATGGAAATACGAACCTCATGACACAACGGTTTCCAGCGTAACGAACTGCCCCACTTCGAATACGTTTGCCTGAGGACGATGGATCACTTCTTTCTGAAGCTGACCGGATGTATGCCGAAGTTCAGTCACAGCATAGCTGCCACGAAACGTCGTTCCTATGATTTCAAGGGCACTGGAGTCACACTTTGAGAGTCTGAGCTGTTCTGGTCGGCAGCTCAGGAATTCGCATTCTCTGTCAAATATTGCGCGAACTTCATCGTTTTCGAACCAGTTGTTGGGACCAAGGTATTCTGCCAACTGTTGACTCGGGGCCGCATTGTATAACTGACCCGTTGGGCCAAACCAATCCACTGAACCCTCATTTAGACAGAGGCAGTGGTCGGAATGGGCGATTGCTATTTCTGGTTGATGAGTCGCAAAGATCAAGCTGACCCCGTTTCCCTTGACATGATTTTCGATCAGATTCCAGTATCTTGGCTGCCGCTTTGGGTCGACGTGGATAAGAGGTTCATCCAGAAGGATCAAAGTCGGATTGGCCAAAAGACAACGCAACACAGAAAGACGATTCTGTTCCCCTCGCGAAAGCTGCTCAGGATAGGCTGACTGGCGATGGATGAGATCAAATGCGTGTAGGCTTTTGTCTATCGAAGTCTGAGTTTTTTGTGCGGCCGTTAAGTCAGGATCCAGGACGTCATGCGTCGACAGTGCTCCGGCGGTTTTCGATTCTTGACTGGTCACTGCCGTCAAGTGTTGCCGGACAGTCAGGTGAGGCCACAAGCCATTATCCTGAGGAGCCCAAAACAACGGCATATCGCACTGATCCGCCATCGGGCCCAGATTCACTTGGCCACCGCTGGCACATTCGAATCCCGCAATCGTACTGAGCAAGCTACTTTTACCCGCTCCGGAATGACCCACAATTGCTGTGCGACCATGGGGGATTTTTAAGCCAATATCCTGCAGACGAGCAACAGATCCCGAATGCAGACTCACCTTGTCTAAGATGACCGCCGGTGAGACTTTGGTCGACCGTGATTTGGAAGCTTGCGCAGTGTGAGACATGTCATTCATTGCCGCACTAGCTTCCAAATTTGAGCACCAATCGCAAGTGCCAGCAACGGGAAGATCACGGACAATGCCGTCAGGCCAGCCAAGACTTCCGTATGCCCAAAATGCATTTCGCGATAAAGGCGACAGACCATGGGCTGCAGCGACACGGGATGTAAAATAGAACTGATGGTGACTTCCCAGAACGCCAGCACCACAAGAACGGTGACCGCGAACCAGATCGGTCGTTGTTCCAATCGCCAATTCAAATGGTGGGCGTTGCTTTGAATTTTCCGATCGTTTGAAGTTTTTAACAGGTCAGCGGCATGAGTTTGTTCAGAACAAACTGTTCTTGCAACCGCGACGTTCAATAAGAATGCTCGAGGCAAGAGCCATAACGTTTGGGCCACGATCAGTGGAATCCAACTGTCATAAACCATTCGCACCACGGGAGTCAGGAAGAGACCCAACAGCAGCAGACTAAGGACAAGGGGGGAAAGCAAGCCGGGCATAATTGCCATCAATCCCAGCCGCCAAGATTTTGTCTTGAAAAGCCATCGAGACAGCTTCCAACTGGCGACCGCGGAAAGTATGGCGACAAGTCCAGACTTCCCGATCTGTTCCAGCCCGAGGCGGAATGTTCCCGTGACACCCAGTTTCCAAAGCCCATTGATTCCAGCCACACTGTGCAATGCGATCGGCCAGAAGATGGTCAGCAGAAAGCCGATGGCAATCGTCATCACAGAAAGACTTTGCCAAATCGCGAAGCTAGCTTTTCCACTTGGCAATACGGTGTTGCCATGTTGAGGCGAATTCGATGATCCACCTCGCAAGGCAATCGCACAAGCTGCAATGAGTAGGCCTTGGATCATGATCGCAGGCAACGCATATTGCAGGCAACTGACCAACGGTTCATTGGCCGCTTTTGCGTCGAACAACCACACGGTCCAAGCGATGGGGTACTGTTCAATTTGTAACAAAGCGGCAGTTTCAAATTCTTGAAAGCACCAGAGAGCTCCAAGAATCCAACCGATTGTGATCGAACGGTTCGGCCCTGCAAGCTTCATTCGGATCAACGCAAGGCGACTTTTTACAGAAGTCTGTGCTGACATTTTCCACAGATGAATTGCAGAAGACGACACGTTTGAAGGGGGGACCAGCCAATGGCAAACGATTTGGATGGCGACCGCTTTGGCCAACAAAATTGTGGCATAAAGTAGCTCTGTGGCGACTTCTGAAAAATCGAACCCTGCAGACGCCAATCGATAGGTGAAACCCAGTAACAGATCAGGCATGAACAGTGGAGCAACTGCCATCGCGGATAGCCAACGAGCGGCTGTCGTTGTGGAATGTGGTTGCAAGATGCGGTTGCGAAGCGACACAAAAATAGGAGTGGCAAAGCTGCACACGATGATCGCTCGGACGACAGACCAACACAGCACCAGCAGGAAATTCATTGCCCCATCATTTCCGCTCGAAGCCAATTCAGAACTTCTTCATTGAGGCCAGATGCAGCCTGCAATTTCGCTCCTTCGTTTGCCCACTGTTTCAGTTTGAAAATTTCTGCTGGAAGATTATCTTCGCTAACGGGGCCCAGAGGGATTTGTTTTGCTCCACTGTTTGCCAGCTGAATTTCGACTTCGGCTGACAGGACAAAATCAACAAACTGTTGAGCCAGTTTGGGATGTTGACAGTTGCGTATGATGGCCACTGAATTTGGCATGCAGATGGTTGCTCCACTTGGCGTTCGAATGGGAACCATGGCCACAGGCGCACCTTGATCAATGGCCGAAAAAGCGTCGTCTGTGTCTGTGAATCCCACGTCGCATACTGCAGAAACTACTAAGTCCTTGGACATCGAATTGCCTCGAACTTCGCGTATCCCTCGGTCATGCAAATCATGATGCCACTTTTTAAGACCGTCCATGCCAAGTTCAGCAGCAAGCACCGAATAGTGAGACAGGGTGGTACCGAAAATCGGTTTGGCAATTGCCACCTTGGAAAGACTTGTTTCAACCAGTCGATTGGACACGCAAGATTCTGTAGGTTCGATCAGGTCTGTGTTAACGATGTAGACTCGAAGCCGAGCGGCAAAACCCGTCCAATATCCTTCGGGATCACGAAACGTTTTTGGGATGCGTTTTGAATTGGAACTGATATAGGGCTGCAGCACGTCTTGGGTTTGAAGGCGAATGGTTCCCAAGGTTTGATTGTTCCAAAACACGTCACAGCGCGGTTCGTCTTTTTCTGCGATGAGCAGGTTGGTTAGCCCCAAGGACTTGTTGGATTCTTCGTCAAACCGGACGTCGATTGCGATGCCTGTTTGCTCAGTAAATTTATCCAAGACCGGCTGAGCATAGGTGGCATCATGCGCGCAGTAGACGACTAATCGGTTGAGCTCATTTTGGCTTGACCGCGTTGAATACCAGACCACGCCTGCTGTCAGCAACACAATCAGCAGGCTGCGAAATTTCATGGTGCGGTCGAATTTCAAAGAGTAAGTGGGTGAAGCAGATTTCGACGTTGGCTGGCCCGTTCTGCGTGGTAGCTCAGTATGGCACAGCACAGCGCAGGTCTTTGGGGCTTCTCTGCAGAGTCAGCGGACTTTACTTGTCGGACCCTGTTTTGGGATCAACGGCTTCGATTTTGTCGAAGTAGCCTTTGATGCCTTTGATGTAACCTGGTGGGACTTCTTCGGTATCAATGGCTGATTGGACGCTTGATTTTAGGTCGGTGACTGTGTCTTTGTACTTCCGAGCTTGTTCTGGATCGAAATCTTTTTCTGTGGCGTATTCTTTGGTTTTGATCGACAGCAGTACTTTGCCCGCTTGGACCTGAGCTTTTTCTTTTTCGGTCTTGTAGCCTTCAGGATCACTGTCGTCTTCTTCGCTTTCTCCGCCCTTGCCGAAACCGCCTTCGTTACCGCCACCTTCACTGGGCTCTTGGTTTTCTGCCATCATTTCGTTGTACAGATCTTCGTAGTCGGCCATTGTTTCGCAGCCTTCACACTTTTCGCCATCCAGCTGTTTCTTTTGATTCAGCTGTTGAGCCTTCTGTAAAGTTTCTAAAGCTTCTTCTAACTTCTTGAGCTCTTTGGCAGCATCAGCCACTTGTTGCAGTTCTTGCTCAGAAAGTTCTAGGCTTTCTTTGAGTGCTTCCAGCGCTTCTTCCATTTCTTCCGAAGGATCGGATGGTTCGCTGGGGTCGGATTGTTCACCCGGTTTTGGCTTGGCTTGCTGAAGAGATTTCATCGCCTTGCTGATGGCATCAGCCAATTCCTTTGAGCCCGCTTTGTCTTTTGCAAAGCGGCTTAGGTCTTGAAGTTCTTTCTGCATTTCACTGGCGATTTTACTGCGTTCTTCCGCCGTCTTGGCTTCCGCCATGTCCTTCATTTTTTCTTGAGCAGACTTCAGAGCTTCTTGCAGCTGATCCGTTTTTCCTTCTTGAAGTTCCTTGAGCCAGTCGTTCATTTTTTGAGTCCGGCTGCCTGACAATTGTTGTTCAGAAATCGGCTCGCTCATCATGCGTCGAAGTTGTTCATTCTTCGCGCCTGTTTTCCAAAGTGCGCCGACATCTTTCTTTTTGTTGGTCAGGATTTTTGCGTTGGCTTTGACATGAGTTGGCTGCATCTTGCGAAACTGGTTCTTTAAGTCTTGAAGCGTGTTGTCGATTTCGTCGGCTCGATCTTCCGCTCGTTTCGCCACTTTCTTAAGTTGCTCTTTGCGTTTTTTGGCCGCCACTTTGATGGCTTGAATTTCTTTCTTCTGTTCTTCCTGCTTGGCAGCCGCTTCGACTTTTCCGAATGGATCAAGTTGAGGAATAAAGAACACTGCCAGTGCCATCACGGCTGCCGCTGCAACCAAGTTGCCCAAACGGCGACCAAACTGAAAAGGGACGACTTGAGTTGGCTGAATCTTGCCCGCCATTTTTTCTGCTTCATTGGCAACCAACGGCTGATAGTCGCCAGCAGAACCAGACAGCGAAGCGACTGTCAGAAACAGGTCCTGAGTGTTCGCGTGCTGATCAATGGCTCGCGCGGCCGTTTGCTGAGCAACCTGACGTTGAAAAATAAACGCGCTGATCAGTGCGAGTGCAGGCACTGCCCATAACCACTGTGGTTCTTGAGTGGCTTGGGGAATCAGTCCGAGCAAGCGAACTGCCAAAACGCCCACCAAGGCCAAGCCAAGCACAACAAGACTTGAGTAGTAAAATGCGACGGCCCACGAAGTGATTTTCAGCCGTTGCTGAACTCGAGTGAGAAGACCTGTTGATTGCGGTGTCTGAGTCATCGTTCTGCCATGAATATTGGAGAAAGTGATTGCTCGAAGTGACGATTTCAGTGGGTCGAATTCCGAGTCGCCATTCATTTCGACGGCTTGGAAGCGTTTGACAATCGGTTTGCCAAACGTCGCTTGCGCCCATTGTTTCACAAGCAATAGTTCTCGAATTCGAAGAGATCAGTCTACGGTCGATTGGTCAGTTGATCAATGAGATCTTTCGTTCGATCAAAATTGTCTATCCACTTGGTTTCTGACAAGGAGATCGTACGACAACGACGTTTCTTGGCCGTTCGTTCTCTGGAACCTGTCAAAATGCCCGGGAAATCAGAAAACGCCCGCCAAACGTTGCCTGTTCCGCTTTGATCGTCTCACCTGCTTTCTCGCTGTCGCTTGTGCCAAAAGGTCTGGCTGATTCAGATGGGTGTTGTTCCCCATGAGGCACTGAACGTCGGCTGAGTTCTGAGCCTGTTTAAGCTCCTGATTGAATGCTGCGGCTTGCGGGGAAGTTCGTCGAAGTTTTCAAGGCTGGCGGTCACTCAGTAGGCGTTGTGCGTGGAAGACGCAGAGTGATTTCGAATCGCCGTATTTTCAAAATCAGATCAGCATGAATGGGTGCGTATGAATTCCGTTTCACGGGTGATGTTCGCTAACATTGTTTGGCAATCCTTCGACTTGCCCATCGGAAAAAAGATATCACATGCGTGCCGCTGCCTTTATGACTCGATCCATTCGACAGGATTCGCGAACGATCAGTCATCATTTAATGAGAGCTGCTGTGGCGGCCTTTATCTTGTTTCTGTTCATGATGCAGGTGTCTCAGACAACGATTCAAATCGGAGCTGGCGGCAATTTTGCCGCGCAGGTTTTCCAATGTTGTTACTGGTTCTTGACCTTGCTTGGGGGTGTGCATTTTAGTGCCGCCATATCTGAAGAGAAAGAAGAGCAGACTTTGCCTCTGCTAAAAATGACGGGGGCTTCAGGCTTTGCCATCTTGCTTGGAAAGTCATTGCCTCGGCTTTCTGTCGCCGTTTTGTTTTTGATTTGCGTTGCCCCCTTTTTATTGCTGTCAGTGACTTTGGGGGGTGTGCTGATCCAGGGGTTGGTGTCGTCGATCTTGAGTGTCCTCTTTTACTCGTTGATGTTGAGCCAGTTGGGGCTGCTCGCCAGTGTTCTGGCAAAGAACAGTCGGCGAGCCTTCAGTATGATGTTTTTCTTTTGGTCGCTCACCGAACAAATGTGGCTTTGGGTGATGCTGGTGGGAGGATTGGAGCTGGTTTCAAGTCAGACGTATGGCGTTTGGTATGACCATGCGTTTTCGTCGTCACTGTTTATGAACCTGAACCTGACGTTGCTTGGGTTTGCTGAGGCAAGCTGGTGGTACCCTCACATGACCGTGCACCTTGGCGTGTCAGTATGTGCCTTTGTGCTAAGCTGGCTTTCGTTCAATCGATTTACTGAAGAGCGATCGTCTGGAGCATCTTCCAACTGGATGAATCATCTGGTGTCGGCGAATCATCGAAGTCGTGTCTGGGATCGAGCAACAGCATGGAAGACTTGGCATGTGTTGACCGGAGGAGTTCGTTGGCTGTGGATTCGCGCCTTGGGGGGAATCGTTTTAAGCTTTGGTCTGGTCACTGCTGTTGTCATTGCTGTCAATGGAAGCTTTCAGGCAGAGGCGATTTGCATTGGTAGCTTTTGGATCGCCTTGATTGTTTTCTTGCTAAGCGTCGGCCGTATGACGGGGCTTGTTTACCAAACCGAAATTCAGCAGAAGACGCTGTCGACGTTGGTGATGCTTCCCGCTCCTGCGTCTGAAACCTTTCTTTCGATGCTAAAGGGGATGCTTCCAGCCATCGCAGCATCTTTCGTGCCTGTGATTGTTGGCTTTGTCGCGATGCTGTCTGTGCTGATGGAAGCTCGGGGAAATTTTCAATCGAACGTGCTGAGTGATATCGTCGAGATAATTGTTGTGCCGTGGTTCTGGCACTTTTTCTCGTGGGCGTTGGTGACTTTGGCGCTCGGGACTTACTTGTCGACTCGAGTTCGCCACGGTGGGTTGCTGATCGCCATTGGTCTGCTGTGGGTGATTGCTCCGATCATGTTTGGTTTGTTCTTTGGGATCGTGGTGGGATCGAGCAATGCACGTGAGTTCTTTGAATATGTCGTGCCCGTGATGCTGATCACCGTTGAACTTGCGATGGCTCTGATCTTGATGCGGAGCACATTCTCGCATCTCGAACAGCTGGCAGCCCGGTAGACATGCGAGTGCAATTCCATGGGGCTTGTCTGTGCCCGCTTGTTTATTGGCTTGGCAAGTACTTCAGGGTTCAAACCCAATGCTGACATCAGACAGCGCAGTAGGTCAGGCAGCGCAGAATGTCAGATCGCCCTGAATTCGGACCTTGTGATTTCGTGAAAGCTTAGAGAGACGGGGCTTTGGAGACGCTCCCGTTCGTTGCTTTGAGCACAAAGATACTCACGATTGCTCCGATGGCATAGGCGGGAAAGTCCAGCACGTTGAACGTGGTTCCCAAGACCAGTCGACCGATCATGGTTTCACGAATTGCAGTCAGGCCTGCCGGATGCCATAGCTGCAAGAATTCAACAACGCAGGTCAGGACGAATGCAGCCACAGAAATCTGAATGATCCAATCTGGTTTTGGCCAAACTGCAAACAGAAGCAGGGATAGCAACACGACATAGGCCACACTTGCTGGTCCGAAGTTGTTAATCAGATCAGAACCTAGTCCCTGATATTTTTTGCAGGCTAGGCCAAAGGCGATGACGAAAGGGATGAGTGCTCCTGTACGCCATCGCAGTTTTCGATCAGTGGAAGGAAGGTGTCGACTGGTTTGGTCTACATCTGACGTTGGATTCACTTGATGATCTCGGCGGCCAGTGTTCAAAATTCAGCACGTGTTGCTGAGTAGCCTGTGGTGGCGATCTGTCTTTTGGTTTTGCGTTAACGAAAACAACCTTGGCAGTCGTTGACTACCAAGGTTGCTGTATTTTGATTCTGATCTCGCTGCGACTTTTAGAATTCCCAGTTTACACCGAAGTTAAACTGACTTTGCCAGAAGGCATCTCGTTCTGTTGAGATCGTTGGGAAAAGTCCAGCTTGAGGGTTGGAAGCAAACACGATCGATTGAGTAGGGTTTGCCACTTCACCAATCCAAGTATATTTGTATCCGAAACGAAACTTGGCGTGTTCAAGTTGCCAGATGTCTCGCAGGACAGGGATACGAGAAAAGATGGGGATGTCTGCGTTTAGCTGCTGTTCGAACAATGGCGAGATATGAGTTGTTGCACTCGTATCGCTGAAAGCATTCTGAGTCAGCACACCACCTTCAGTCGTTGTGTCGAACAGTTGCGAGTTCACAATCAGTCCGGTCACAGGGTCAGTTACGGTCGCAAACACGTCTCCGATATTGTCGCCCGTTAGGTTGATTCGTTCTGAATTCACCAACGCTCCGACTCGAGTTGAGCCAGTGATTCGGAGTCCCTTGCGTTTTGCAACTTCGTATTCGAAACCGATTTCAGGTCCTGCCATTGTGCTTCGCACTTGGCTGTCGATGAATGATCGCACAAGAATTTGTCGTGTGTCATCTGTGATTGGGTCGGTGAAGTTGTTGTTTCCATTCTCCGCGACGTTGTCGATCACGAAGTCATTATCGTCGTCGATGCCATCTGGCTCGTTAACCTGATAGTCAAGTCCGGAATCCACACCGTTGAAGCCGAAGCCTTCTTCCAAGCGGAAGTATCGACCGCCGACTATAGGACGAATTTGAAAGCCACCGCTCTCGTAGATAGGTGAAGCGGCGAAGTGGAAGCCTGCTCCATAACTTTCAAGACTGTGCCTTACCACAAAGTCGAGATCGAACAGCTGAGTGATTCCGTCTGGGTTGACACCGTTCTGAAGTGCAATCCCACCGAATGGAAACAGCTGGCGGTCTAGAATTTCAGATGTGCTCCCGAGGACTCCGAAGTTTTCAGCATCGGCCGCATCGAAGACTCGAGCGTTCAGGATTTGATTTTCGATGATGTCGCGTTCGTTGATGTTGCGAAGGTTGGTTGGCAATCCCGTCTGACCGGGACCATTGATCACTCCGCCTGTCGCAGTCAACAGCGTGGCATCGACCGAACGCAGTTGATTGGCTTCTCGTTGTTCTCGTGCATCGAATACGTTGCTGGAATCACCGTTGTAGGAAACATCCCAAGCGAATCTCCAACCCGTTTCGTTGTTGACTCCACCGCTTAACTTGATTCCTCGCGTCAGAATATTCTGAGTGATGTGCGAATTGAATTCCGGGAACGTTGGTAGGAACAACACGTCTGGGAAGGTCAGTCCCGTATCACGAGTTGTTGAGGTGTTCGCGTTGATACCGCCCTGAGTAAATGTGACCGCGTTTTGGTCGCCAATCAGCCCAGCCATCGCTCGGGTGGTTGTCCGAGTGTAGTCGACGTTGAAATGATAGGTGTTCAACGGGCTCATGGCCCCGATCACACGTTTAAACCACAAACCGTCTGATTCGTAGTGTTGCTCAAACGAATTCTCATAAGGTGAGATTCCGGGATGAGGGTTGAAACCGGGGGGGGGACCTTGAGCAGACGCTCCTGGGAATCCTCCCTGGTAGCCGCCAGGATATCCGCCGCCGGGCATAAACGCCGGAGCTCCATAAGACGATCCCATCATCTGCTGCGCTCGAGCTGTGCTGAACGTCATCGTTGTTGCAATGAGCAACAGCATGAGTATTTGGAAACGGTGCCACATCCGCATTGATCTATCCTTCAGAAAGCCACTGTGTGGTTGGCTTCGTTGGTCCCGAAAAGACTGCGACTCAGACCCATCTGCAAATGACTGGCCCTGCGCATTAAGAGACTCTGAAGGGATGTATCGGTCAGGCAATTTGTCAAACTGTAGCGATTATTCAGATGCTACGGATTTTTGCAGATGCAACGGTTGTTGTCGGTGTGGCTGATGTGAACCAAGTACAGAGCAGTCCAGCAGAAGCTGCCGCCGCATTGCGACTGTCGCAGCAAATCGCCCGTGCATGCTTCCAAAAGACGGGTTGCTTTTGTTCTGGGCCGTTGAGAAAGAGCTGTGGCGACCTGCCGTGATTTTAAAAAATCGGGCCGGGTAACCAGGGGCAAAATTCTTCGTCTCCAATTCCCTGCTGTTCGCTTAGGGTTTGCTGGCCACTGGCGGTCGCGATGATGCGATCGAAAATGGTACGACCCACTTCTTCAACGCTGGTCCCATTCAGAATGATGCCGGCATCGATGTCCATGTCTTCATTCATTCGCTGAAACATGGGAGTGTTCGTTGCCACCTTAATCGTTGGAGACGGTTTGCATCCAAAACAGCTTCCTCGACCTGTCGTAAAGACGACCACCTGTGCACCACCAGCAACTTTGCCCGTGATGGATGCTGGATCAAATCCGGGGCTATCCATAATGACAAAGCCTGTTTCTGTCACGCGTTCAGCGTATTTGTAGACGGCGGTTAAAGGGGATGTTCCTGCCTTTGCGATTGCCCCCAGCGATTTTTCGGCGATCGTCGTTAGCCCGCCCGCCTTGTTGCCGACTGATGGATTGTTGTCGATCCGGCCTCCGTGTCGTTTGGCATAGCTTTCCCACCACGCGATTCGATCCAGCAGCTGCTGGCCAACGGTTTGACTGACCGCGCGTTGAGTCAGCAGGTGTTCGGCTCCGTACATTTCAGGCACTTCAGAAAGAATTGAAGTTGCTCCGTGAGCCACCAAGAGATCGCTGGCAATTCCTACAGCGGGATTGGCAGTGATTCCACTGTTTCCGTCGCTGCCCCCGCATTCCATGGCCACCTTAAGTTCGCTGATGGCAATGGGAACTCGTTGCACATCGTTGGCAGCGGGCAAAATTTCTCGCAGTGCAGCAACAGCGGCCTTCACTGTTTTTCTGATGCCTCCTTGTTCTTGAATATTCATCGTTAGAGGCAGGTTCGCTGTGTCTGCCGATGATCCTAGCTGCACGAATGAAATTTCCTGTTGCAGAGTATCAGCCTGAGCGGTTTCGCAGCCCAGCCCCAAAATCAAACATGCGGCTACGTTAGGATGGCGTGCGAACCCGGCTAGCGTTCGGTTAAGTTGCTGATGGTCAGAGCCCTGAAATTCCATCGCACATCCGCCTTTGTGCACGATGGGGACGATGCCGTCGATATTGGGATAAGCAGATAGGTCTTCTCGAGACAATTCGGCGGCCACGTATTTCGCAGTCGTTGCCGAGCAGTTGACTGTGCTGATGACGGCAATGTAGTTGCGGGTCCCACAGCGATTGTCGGCACGACGGTAGCCCATAAAGGTGGCTGGTGGTTGAACGGGCGAGGGGTGGCGGATTTCGGTGGCGAATTGAAACGTGCACCCGGTGACGTTGGCTTGCACATTGTGCGTGTGCACCCAAGCTCCTGCGGAAATTTGACACGCTGCCGTTCCAATTTCCTGACCGTACTTTCGCAGGGAATCTCCTAATTCAAGCTGGGTGAGGGCAATCTTATGGCCGAAGGGGATGTCTTCTTGAACCATGATTTGACGTTGGTCGCATTGAATGGTTTCTCCGGCTTTGACCAGGCGTGTCAGAATGGCAACGTTATCCGTGGCATGCAGGCAAAGGGCAGGTTGAATCACTGAGTTGTTTTTCATCGTCAATAACATCAACAAAAAAACGGGAAGAGTACTGGTTCCGGCCTCTAGCAGGATGCCACAATGCAATTGCCAGATCGTCCCAAGTTGACTTGAGAGCGAAGTCAGCGGCCAGCAGGATCAAAACGCTGCGCTCGCGCAAAGGGTAGGAACAGATGACAGAAAATACGATTCAGCCGGCAGACGATCAGAAGCCATCCGCGGTTTCACTGGTGCTGAAGTTTTGCCCGTTCATTTTGCTTGCTGTGGCCCACCTTCCCTTGGTGCTGACGGAATACAGTGCTTTATGGGACAAAGAGCACTACCAATTCTTCCCTTTGGCCCTGGTTTCCTTTGGTTGCTACTTTTATGCTCGGCGACTTCCCGGCAGATTTCATTGGAGACCAATTTGCTGGGTCTTATTGGCAATTGATATCAGCTTGCTGATCTATGGCTGCGGCTTGTCGCAGTTCCTGTTTGGAGTCGGGCTGCTCACAAGCCCGCTTGCGGCCTTGGTGGGTTTCTGGCTTCTGATTTGGGCCATCTGCTTGGCCTGCAGCGATTTGGAAGTCAAGTCTTCTCTTGCTTACCTGATTGTGCTGCCTTTGATTACCGTGCGTCCGCCATTGGGCTATGACCAAAATTTGATTCTTTGGCTGCAACGAATCACCACCAGTGTGGCCAGCGAGATTCTTAATTTCTTTGGGTATCTGCACATGCGGTCCGGCGTGATTTTGGAATTTCCGGGGAAGAACTTTCAGGTCGCCGACGCCTGCAGTGGAGTGCAATCTTTGTATGCCGTGCTGTTCTTGGCTGCTTTCGTCACCTGTGGTTATCGCCGCAAATTATTTCACTCGGTGATTGTGATTGCCAGTGGTCTGCTGTTTGCCGGAGTCATGAACGTGTTGCGAATTTCGGTGATCGCGATCGCATGGGAAACATCAGCCTTGGATCTTACATCGGGACTGACTCATGATGTGATTGGCTATGTCGCGTTATTCGCGGCAGCCATGCTTGTCTTCAGTGCGGATGCGTTCTTGGCGTTTTGTTTCTATCCCGTGCCGGACGTGAAAGGTGCGGGGATTACGTCGATCTACCGCAACCCATTCGTGACGGCGTGGAATTGGTTGTTCCGCAGGACTCTTCAGACAGAAGTTGTGGGTAACGAAGTGGTGAGCCTGCCGCCTCGGGTTCTTGCTGTGTCATCCATCTTCGCTGTGATCCTATGTGTCAGCTGCTTGATTCTTCAAACGCGAAATCTTGGGCTGTTGTAAACGAACAGGTCAGCTGAGATTTTCTTTGATGCTTCGGCAATACGTGAAGTATTGCATTTTATTTTCGCGATGAAGTTGAACGACATGAGTGCTTCTAGTTCTGAGCCAGAAAAACCATCACCCATCTATGATGATGCTACGCAAACCCGTCAGCATCCTAGTTTCGCAGAACTGCGTCGTCCCGGCTATCTGATCAAATGGCTGTGGGCATTTTTTGAAGGCTGGTTCCTTTCCAGAAAGTATCAACAGCTGGCCATTGGGCTTCCTTTTTTGCTGGTTGCTATTGGTGGCCCAATGTTTGTCTGGTGGCTGAAGAGTGCACCTCGAGACAGTTTGGTGGCGGCCTACGAATTGGCCGTTGAAGCGTCGATTAAGAACAACGAGCCCGAAAAGACGGGCGTGTATCTTGAGAGCTTGGTGGGGCTCAGAAAACTTCGCAAGGAATACCGCCATCAGCTTGCCATGCATTATGTGGAACAAGAACAATCGGAAAAAGCTGGGCGGCATGTGTCTATTCTTGTTGGCACAGATGGCTATGTGCCAACTCGTCTGTGGTTGTTGAAGCAGGCTGCGGAACCTGATCCAGTCTTCCCATTGACGGAAGAAGGGATTGACCGCCAGCTGTTCGCGGTCTTGAAAAAGCAGCCAGTTAACCTGTTGGCCAATTGGCAAATGGCTGAACGTCTGATGCAGAAGGAACAATTCAAGACTGCAGAAGATCATCTGCTGAGAATTGTCGAGCAGGTTCCTCAACTGGGATTACCGTTGGCGCAGGTACAAATTCAGCTTCAACGAGGCCGCGAGCAGATTCTGAGCCATCTTGATTTCGCTGATCAAGCCTTCCATGAGGCGTTGATTGCAAACAATAAAGATGTGACAAGTCGCGTTCGTCGAGCTGAAATTATGCTGCTGAAGAATGATCTCTCCGGCGCTCTCGAACTGATCTTAGAAGGTCGGCACCTTGAAGATGACCAAGTGTTAAGAGCTTCCAATTCTAAGTTGCTCGCGATGGAAGCACGTCGAAAATTAAGCCAGTCGGCTTTGAATGCTGGTGCAGCTGCTCAGGATTTGATCCAAGCCATTCAGTTGAATCCTCAAGACCAATCCTTGTTGGGGGTCGCTTTGTCCCTAAATCGCCTTGGAGTCAAGTGGGATGCAGCACAGCTTCAGCCGGCAGTGGATGCTTTGGTTGAAAAGACAGATCTCACCGATGCTGATCGTCAATTACTGCTGGTGGCTCTTGCTTCGACAGGCCAAAATCAGAGAGCATTGGAGATCATCAATCAAATTCCTGAACCCAGTGTTGCAAGTCGCGTTCAGAAGGCAGAAATTTTGCTTCGAGCAGGCAACCAAAAAGATGCTGATGCCTTACTGAGTGAATTGATGACGCAGACCAGCGCAGACGTCAGTGCCAGTTCCGTTAACGTTGACCAGTGCCTGAACCATGCTCGCGTCCTTATTTTGCAAGATCGTCATCAGGACGCCTACGATTTTATTGGAAGTAGCTTGGTGAAATTTGCTGAATCTGATTCAGGACGGATAGCAGAATGGCAGGCGCTTTTTGCGGATGCCAATCTGGTTGTGTTTCAAAAACGATTGAAAGACGGCAGCTTTCAGACGGCCGACGAAGTGGTCAAAATGCTGATGGATTCTCGACAAGGAACAGTTTCGGTTGTCAATGTTTTGAGACGCATGATTGCTGTGATGGATCTTCGACGTGAATTCGAGCCAGCGATCAGAGTGCACTTGGTTCAACTTGCTCGACGTAGTCGGGCGGGTTGGCAAGTCTACAACATGCTGGGGACTTACGATTTGCAGAAGTCCGAGCAGGATTCAGAGCGATTGCCGGGGGCTTTGAAGTTTCTGAAACTGGCATATCAAAGCCAGAAGTCTGATCCGATGATTATGAACAATCTGGCAATCGCCTTGGTGCGTAGTAACGAGGATCTACCGCAAGCTCGTGAGTTGGTGGAAGAAGCAATCACTCAACTGTCAGACCCCGTTGATGCGTTGTCGACTCGAGCAGAAATTTCTGTCGCCGAAGGTCTTTGGAAGGATGCTCGCACAGACCTTGAGGCGGCTCTTGCCGCACGACCCAATAGCGCCAATGTTCGTCGATTGTTGGTGGATGTGATGACTCAGCTAGGCCAGCCAGATCTGGCAGAAGAACACCAAGCTGTTTACGATCAATTGACAGCGCCACGGAAAGTCGAAGCGGGGCAGGGCGAATAGTCACCCGATGTCACTGTGATTTTGTCACACGGTCCAATCAGCTTGGTTCCCCGTTTCGCTAGTTTGTGAGAGCGGGGCTGGACTGGCTGAGCGCACCTGCGAGAGCTTTGCTGCTGCCGGCGGTGGGCAGGTGAGGTGCATCGGGATTGTAGACACTCTCCTGAAGCGAGATCGCATGCATAATCGCCGGAAATGCGTCGATCGTGAAGACACGTTTGGAATTCAGAGCTTCTAGAAAGCTGTCTCGGACATTTGCTTCGCTTGTTAGTAGCGGAGTCAACGCGGGTGGCAGAGTGTCGGGTGAAACGGCTTGCCCGCAGACAGATTCTGCTGTGGGAATAAGAAGCACTGTTAAAGCTGCTCCTGCTTCGCGGCACTGCAGGCTGGCTGCTTCTAACATCGACACGGTGTCTTGGAATGCCTGTTGGATTTTGGGATCTTGAAGATTGGCTGCCGCGACACGAGCCTGAATTTGGCTGCTTGGAATCGAAACCGGATTCTTGGAGTGGCTGATCTGCAATCGGGGCTCGGGCTTTTGCAAAACTTTGTGAATGGCAGAGTGAGTCAGGCTACCGAGTGCAGACAGTCGGGTGACTTTATGGCGGAAATTCTCCGGTGAACTTTCGATCGAATCTGGGGATGGAATGCCTTTGGCGGCATCCACGAGATCTGTTCCAATGTTCAGGCCAATGATGACTTGGCGAGGTTTCAGTTTCAGAGCCTGTTGCACAAGCTGCTGATACTGTGGCGGACCGTACCCGGGGACAGCCAGATTATAGATTGACTGGCTGGTGGATTTGGCAAACACGGCCGGCCAAGTTTCTTCCATGGCAAGCGACATGCCGGCCGTTTGAAGATCACCGATTGCCACAACATCGACCTGAGCTGGAATCGCTAGATTGCGAAACCCGTTGGGGTCAATTTCGTTGGAATTGGGGTCGAGGACAAAGCCCAAATCACTGTGAGGTGCGAAACGAGGCGCCACAGGGCCGGGGTAATTCATTGTGTTGCGAAGCGTCAGCTCTGCGATCAAAAGCAACATGGTGCAGCCGAGTAAAATAGCGGCAAGTCGCAATTTCCACTCGGCAGCTGCAGCTCGAGCCAATCCACAGATGCTGGCACCCGCGAACAGGATGGCAAATCCAGCAAGGCGAGCCAGCATGTCGCCGTTCAGAGCGATGAGGACTCCGAAAGCCGCCAGTACGACTCCGAAACACCAGCAAATAATGGTGCCGACAAACCCCGAAGACAAAGTGGAGGTTGGTTTTGAAAATAGAACTTCAGACACGGTTTCTTCCATTGAAAAGCCATTGGCCTGCAAATCCTTCGCAGGACCCCATTGTATTCTGATTGGCTTCATTCCGGCAATATCGTTCCGTATTCCTTCCCTAAGGCACGATCAGCAGCATGGGCGGCTGCTTTGATTTTCCTTCTTCTGCAACGGTTCTGGCAAAAGATGTGTCGAAACGGGCAGAAAGCCGCTTTAGACACACCATTCCTGAGAGCTTACCGGAAGTTTTCCGTCGAAAGTCGCCGACAGTTGAAACGCGGTCAGTGGAATTTCAAACTCATCTTTCAGTTGCGTTCTCGTCCCTTTGCAAGAAGAAACAGCCATGCACACATCTCGTCTCGTCAATCAGCTTGCTCCATCGGCCACAATTGCGGCTGCCGGAAAAGCTCGCGAACTGCGAGCAAGTGGTGTGGACGTGATGGAGTTCACGCTTGGAGAGCCTGACTTTACGACTCCAAAACACATCCTTGATGCAGCCAAGGCGGCGATGGATGCTGGCGAGACACACTATACGCCGGCGACAGGTTTGCCCGCACTGAAGGAAGCCGTTTGTCAGGCTTTCGAACGTGACTACGGAGTCAAATATACGGCAGCGGAAGTGACCGTCAGTAACGGAGCAAAGCACGCCATTCACAATGTGCTGAGCGCGGTTTGTGATCCCGGCGATGAAGTCATCATTCCGACTCCGTATTGGGTCAGCTATAGCGCCTTGGTTGAATTGGTGGGAGCCGTGCCTGTGCTGGTACCAACGACAGAAGAAAGCGGCTTCTGTATGACTCCCGATCAGCTTCGCAACGCGATTACTCCGAAAACTCGCATGTTGATGCTGAACAGTCCCAGTAATCCAACCGGATCAGTTTATCCTGTTGATGCCTTGGAAGCCTTAGCCAAGGTTGTCGTTGAGAAGGACATCATTTGTCTGTCGGACGAAATCTATGACAAGTTGATTTACGACGGCTACAAGTTTCAAACGTTTGCTGCGTTTGGTGAGGAAGTAAAAAAACGCACGATCATCGTGAACGGAGTCAGCAAGGCGTACGCGATGACTGGCTGGCGAATCGGCTGGACATTGGCACCTGCAGATGTCAGTAAGGCCATTACGAAATTGCAAAGTCAGCAGACATCAAATCCTTGCAGTGTCAGTCAGTTTGCTGCGATGGAAGCGTTGAATGGTTCTCAGGATTGCATTGCTGAAATGCTGAAGGAATTTCAGCAGCGTCGAGAATACGTGATTGGTCGACTTCGAAAAATTCCGGGCGTCACGTTTGCTGATCCGGGCGGAGCCTTCTACGCATTTTTCAATGTCAGCAGTCACTTTGGCAAAGAACTTCCCGGGGGCGTCACTGTCGATAACAGCAGTGACTTCTGCACTGCATTGCTGGAACAAGCTCATGTGGCTTTGGTGACCGGAGATGCGTTTGGTGCTCCGGGTTACGTGCGTTTAAGTTTCGCCACCAACATTGAAAACTTGACCGCAGGACTTGATGCGATCGAAAAGTTCTTGACGACTTAGTTAAGGCAAATGGGCTGGTATCGTTGTCTGCCTTGGCGGACGATCGTTGGGTTCTTTGAGCCTGATTGGCGTGGTTCGACCAAGTACGAGAGATCTGCACGAGAGATCTGCACGAGAGACCATGCCCAGACGCTAGGCCCAGACGCTAGGCCCAGACGCTAGCTGCAATTTTTTCGGTTCCAATTCTCCGACAGCAGAACGTTTACTTGCCGACAGGTGATCCATGCTGCCACTGCTCGCACGACTGTTGCCGATCGTTTTTTTAGGGATCGTCGCTTGGCGATGTCTTGTGCCCCAGTCACGGTTTCGCATCGTCGTCGACAGAGACGGCGTTGTGGAACACAGCGGAATCCGGACCGCACAGGAACGTGCGATCTTGGACTGCCTGCAGGGGACTCGATTTGTTGAAGGCCGCATGGTGATCACAGGCGTTGTGAGTCCATCGGGTAAGCTGCAACTGAAATTCACGGGCAACGCTTCGTCAGGACTTCAGCAGCAAATTAGAAATCATTTGGTGAATCGATTGTAGAGATTCGCATCTTGATGGTGCCGTGCGACATTCCTCAGATACGCGCCCCCAGATACGAACCCTCAAAATCCCCCCCCCCCCCCCCCCCC
>JBDWHY010000171.1:0-1127 GCA_039974975.1 Fuerstiella sp.
CTTCAGCCTCGATGCCGAACTTCTTGAAGAATTCGGCATCCAGCTCTGGCAGCTGCGGCTCTTCAACCTTGTGGATCTTGATCTCGAACTTGGCCGGCTTACCCGCCAGTTCTTCGTTGTGGTAATCCTCGGGGAAGGTCACTTCAATTTCCATGTCCTCGCCGGCTTTACCACCCTGAACGGCTTTCTCGAAGCCAGGGATCATCTGGCCGGAGCCCAGAGTCAGCCGGTGACCTTCAGCGGCACCGCCCTCGAATTCTTCACCGTCGATAGTGCCTTTGAAATCAATGGTCAGCACGTCCTTGTTCTTGGACTTGCGCTTGACTTCTTTCATGGTGGCCTGCTGACGACGCAGGTTATCGATCATGTTGTCGACATCTTTGTCAGCGATGTCAGAAGTCAGCTTTTCGACAGAGATTGTGCTCAGGTCGCCCAGCTCGATTTCCGGCAGCACTTCGAAGATGGCAACGAACTCGAGGTCCTTGCCTTCTTCCATGGTCTTCGGCTCAAACTTCGGCCAGCCCGCAGGGTTAATGTCCTGCTCCTGCAGTGCCTTGACGTACTGGTCGCGCATAACCTCACCAACCACTTCCTGGCGGACGCTGTCACCGAAACGACGCTTAACCACCTTCATGGGCACCTTGCCCGGGCGGAAACCATTTAGGCGTACGGTACGCGCAGTTTCCTGCAGGCGCTTCTGAACCGCCTGGTCAATTTCCTGGGCGGGCACACCAATCGTCATGCGACGTTCGATGTTGGAGGTCGTTTCAACAGACACTTGCATGGAAGATCCTCAAATTACAGGTTCAGTATGTGAATGAAATCAAACTCGAAAACCGGTTTTCAGGCTCTTGCTGAAAACAGGCCGAAAATTAAAAGGCGATAGTTTATCACGGTTTGCCCCGGTGAGAGAATCACCCATCTCACGCTTGACTAGCCACATGACACGGACAAACGAACTGTCTTTGGCTGAACTGTGGGGACAAAAGATGAAAAAGAAAGGGCCCTACGGGAGGATATTCATTGACGAACACCTCGCAGGGTCTTGAAACATAAAATCAGTGGGCGGGACAGCGTTCGAGTTACCAACATCTCTTGCTCACTCGAAAATAGTGTCAGCCCTGTTT
>JBDWHY010000172.1:0-44197 GCA_039974975.1 Fuerstiella sp.
CAGAAGTTGCTCGAATCTTAGGACTGTCCAACGGGTATCGAACTGTGATCAATACGGGTGAAGAAGGTGGCCAGTCTGTCTTTCATTTGCACATACATATTCTTGCCGGAAGATCGCTCACTTGGCCTCCCGGCTAACGGACGGCTTATTCATGCTGATCATCTTGCATCGGTGAATCACTCACTTTGTATCGTTTGTTGTGCGAGGCATCGTTTGCCCGTTGCGGAAACTGGTCCGTAACAGAACGATCCTAATCGCTTCCGGAACATCTTAAAGCTTCGTCGCTTATTTCGGCGATCTCCCCTTCCTTCCTCTGTTTTGAAAAGTACCCGCCCATGAAATTTGCTTCTGTGATGGTTTGTTGTTTGCTGGCTGTTGGTTCGCGTTCGACGGTGACCGCCTATGACGAATTGGCGTCTCCGGGAATGGCGATGACGGCAACGGCATCGTCGTTCTTGAATACTTTGTCGGAAGACATGAAGGCCAAGGCGACGTTTAAGTACGACGATCCTGAGCGACAGAATTGGCACTTCATTCCGAGAGAACGACCAGGAGTCGGCTTGTGGGATCTTGAAGGAGACGCTTTGGCGGCTGCAGAAAAATTTGTCTCAACAGGATTGTCATCGGCGGGTTATGAAACCATTTTGAAAGTGCGAAGCCTTGAAGAAGTTCTGTACCTATTCGAAAAGGGTGAAGAATCAGAGCGACGTTTAAAGCGTCACCCCCATAAGTATTCTATCTGCGTGTTTGGTACTCCGGCAAAGACGGGAACATGGGGCTGGAGATTCGAAGGTCACCATATTTCGTTAAACTACACGGTGAAGGATGGAATCATCACCAGCAGCACTCCGGAATTTATCGGAGCCAACCCCGGAGTCATCAACGGCGGTCCTGGGCGATCATTGCGAGTGCTTGGAAGACGAGAAGACATTGGTCGTCAGATTCTAAAGGCATGTCCGGCGGATAAGCAGAACTTAGTCTGGATTTCAAAGAAGCCACCGGGCGAAATTCGTGGACCAGGAGCCGCTCAGCCAGTTTTCGCAGAAGCGCAGGGCTTGGCATATTCAGACATGACCGTTGAACAGCAAGGGCTGTTAAAAGACCTACTCGCAGAATACCTGAAGGCGGCTCCTGTCACTGTCGTGAAGCGTCGCATGCAAGCGATCCAAGCGTCAGGCATGGACAGCATTACGTTTGGGTGGTGGGGTGGTTCAGAGCTGAATCAACCTCATCATTATGTCGTTCAGGGCAAGACGTTCGTGATTGAGTACAATAATACTCAAAATCAAGCGAATCACGTCCATAGTTTCTGGCGAAATCTGGCGGGCGACTTCAACCTTTCCTTAAAGTAGGTGAAGTTGTGAATCTTCAGGCAGAGCGAAATCGATTTGCTGTGCCTGTTCGAGGAGATTCACCGCCGGGTTTGTTACTCGCCGGGTTTGTTACTCGGCGGGTTTGTTACTCGCCGGTCGTGTTTCTCGGCGTCGCGATTTTCGCCTGTCGATGTTTTCAATTTTGTGTCACATGGAATCAATATCGTGAGCGTTTGGAAGTACGTTCGAAAGGCGTTTGCTCGTCCCGTGCATTTGGCAGCTGTTGCTGTTGGCATCGGGGTCACGGCAATCACCGGGCAATGGGAAATCGGACTGCCCTTGGTTGTCGCGTTAGACGCTGCATGGCTGACATTTGCTGCCAACAATCCTCGATTCCAGCAGCTGGTGGATATCCAAGAACACAAGCTGGTGAAAGCCGATGATGCCTTGGACGCTCAGCGGAGAATGCGGATGATGCGAGCATCCCTTCCTCGAACTTTGCAGCGACGATTCGAAAGGCTGAAGGAACAGTGTGACGCAATTCGGGCAGCTACAAAGATATACCGAGACGCGAATCGCAACTTGCTGCCGTCTTTGAATGACGATGATCAGCAGGGTTTAGATCGTTTGATGTGGCTGTACTTGAAACTGATTTATGCCGAACATTCGTTGAACAGGTATTTCGATTCGACATCAATTGACTTGATTGACCGTGAAATTCACAAGACACAAGTTCGATTGAACACCGAGCAAGCGAAGCCGGAAGAACGGCAGCAGGCTCGCATGATTCAGACTTTGCAATCCAGCTTGAAATCCAGCGAAGAGCGGCGAGTCGCTTTTGACGATGCCAAGGGCAGTTACGAATTGGTCTTGCTGGAACAAAAGCAGCTTGAAAACAAAGTGGCCGCCATGCAAGACGTCGGCATTCACCGAGGTGATTCGGCCTTGATGTCTGCAGATGTTGATTCTGTCACGGAATCGATTCACGAATCCGAAAAGGCGTTAACTGGCCTCGAGTTTGTGACGGGGTTTTCGACATTCGAAAACGAACCCGTGCCCGAAATTGTCAGTCGTCGGCAGCAACTGACGGCAAACTGATCAACCGCACATCCGCTGATTGGCAGTATAACGGCGGCAGTGCCCGGCACTGCACGGCCCGGCCCGGCACTGCACGGCGGCGGCGGCATGGCACAGCACAGTAGGACGGCATGGACGGCGAATGTTAGGGGGCGGAGTCTGTTGCTTCGGCCATTGATGCAGACTGTTGAGCCGCTTTCTTGACCGATCTTAGTCCCAGCAAATAGGCCATCGCCAGCCATGCGGTTGCGATAGGAATCATCCACCATGCCAACGAAAGTGGTGGGACTTTCATGGCGTTTAGTCGTCCTCCGATTTGACTCACCATGGCGTCTCCGCCTCTTGTTACCACGGTGTCGATGACGTTCTTGGCTTTGTACTTTTCTTCTTTGCTGACGACCGTATAAAGCACACCTTGGGCTGGCACGGTGAGACCGTAAACGGCTGCTCGAGTAAACACCACGGTGGTCAATGTGACATAAAACGTTGGGTTCATTCCGATGCTAGAGAATCCGATCAGGTAGGCCAGTGGTAAGACGCATAGCGTCACGGGCAAGCTAAATTTCATGAGCCAACCGGCGACGACGAACTGGAAGAACAATGTCAGTGCTTGGACATAGAAGTCAAGACGAGCAAAAAGCTGGACTCGATCTTCTTCGTTTGGCACGGCGGCTCCGACGACTTCTGCTTGCTGCAAGTACAAGGTCGTTCCACATACTGCGGTCAGAAAAACATAGCCGCAAATGCTAAGCAGATAAGGGGAGCGCAACACCGAGGTAAAGCCGCTGAACGGATTGCCTCCGGTGGGCCGTTGCAGTTTTAGATCGGCCCCCATTCGAAGTTTTTCTAACCGCCGATAAAGGAACAGGCCGAATTCCATCATGACTGCAGGGAACAGCAGCAGTCCTGAAACTCCAATGTCGCTGATCAAGCTTGAACCGGCAAACGCGGATCCCAATAGGCCTCCCATTGTGCCGGCTCCTGCAATGGAACCAAACAATCGTTTGCCCTGTTCTGGACGAAACGTGTCTGCCATGACGCTCCAAAACAAAGACATGGCGAATAGGCTGTAGACACTGACCCAGACAAACAAAGTTCGAGCCACCCAAGTGCGGGCTGTTCCGTCAAACGCATACAAGCCAATGGAAAACAGCAGCAAGTTGCTGATCAAAAAACGATAGACGATGGGAACCAGCAAACGTCTTCGAAGTCTGGAAACCAGTTGAGCATAACACGGGACGGCAACCAGCATCGTGCCAAACACAATGGCGAACAGCGACTTAAGCTCTTTGATCCCGCCTTCCACTCCCATCGCTTCACGAACCGGGCGGATCATGTAGTATCCTGCTAGTAAAGTGGCGAACCATGCAGCACTGCACAGTAGCAAATGCCATTCGTCTGGCTTCCATCCGTGAGATTCTTTGGCTTGTTGCGGGCTGGAATTCATAGGAATTGGATCGAAGAAAACAGAGAGGCAAACGACGGCTTCGACAGCTTGCAAGAAATTTGCTGTGCAGAAACAGCTTCTCCAGCATATGTGTTGGTGGACTTTGGGCGTAGCGTCTGGTGGGATCAGGTTTCAAAATTCAGTCTTGTTTTGCCCATAGAAGATCTTTATTACGAGGCTGTGTTCCTGAATTTGTGAGCGGCACGGCGCTCGCCGCTGTTGGTGCTGAAAAACGTCGGCAAACGCATTGGGGCTGACTAGATTCCTCGTGAAATTCGAATTATCGGGACAGAATCTCAGGCTGTCGGAAAGCAGCAGTGAATCATGCAGATCATTCCTGTCATTGACATTTTGGATGGACAAGTGGTGCATGGGCGTGCGGGGAATCGCGAATCCTATCAGCGTATCCACAGCCAACTGACGGATTCTGTGAAACCACTCGAAGTGCTTGATGCTATGGTTCAAGCGGCAGCGGCCAAGACAGCTTACGTTGCTGATCTGAATGGTTTGATGCAACACCAGGTGCAAGTCGATGTGTTGCACCAGTTGGCGGAAGCTGGCGTTGATTTGATGATTGATGTAGGGATTCGTTCGGCAGATGACGTGAAGATGCTGCCGGATGCTAAGCATGTGCAGTGGGTATTGGCTTCGGAATCGATTCCATCATTGCAAGCTCTGCAAGAAATGCTCGCCTGTCATCCACATCGCCCGTTTGTATTCAGTTTCGATTTGATCGACGGCTTGTTGAGATCACCTGTTGCCGAGTGGCAGGCGGAACCTTTGATCGAACTTGCAAAGGTTGTTTGGGAACTGGGTGTGTCCGACTGGATTGTGTTGGACGTGAAATCTGTTGGCATGACGACGGGCCCCACGACGTTGGCCCGATGCTCGGAATTCAAAAGTCGATTCCCCGAATCACGATTAATCACAGGAGGTGGGGTGCGAGATCTTTCAGATCTGAAATGCTTGCAGCAACTTGGTATCTCAGACGTGTTGTTAGCGACAGCCTTGCATGATCGCACTATTCAGCCTTTGGATATGGCCGGTTTGAAATCAATGTGAATCGCAGTCAACGGAGGGAGCGAACCTTGGCTGCGAATCATCGGCTTGCGTTTGATCGAACTTGTTGGTGTTGCCGAGTGTCGTTTTGGTCTACGAAGATTTTATCGGTTTATTGAACAGGGGTTTTCAAAGATGCCTTGCCCACAGATCCACTCTCTTTACGAGACTCATTTGTTTGTTGAATCCCTTGAACGTTCGATCGCGTTCTATCAAGACGTGCTAGGCTTGCGTCTTGCTCATATCGAGGAGGAACGTCGAGCTGCGTTTTTCTGGATTGGTGAGGGGAAGCAAACGATGGTTGGCGTTTGGGAGCGTCCGAAAACCGAAATTGAAATTCGGCACTTCGCATTTCGCGTTGAGCCCGCCGCTGTGTTGGACAGCGTGGCATGGTTGCAGGAAGCTGGTCTTCAACCGTACAACTTTTTTGCGAAAGATGATGCAGAGCCGATGGTGTTTGCATGGGTGCCAGCGGTGGCGATCTACTTTCGAGATCCCGACGGGCATAGCCTCGAATTTATAGGGCTGCTGGATTCAGAGCCGGCTCCAGAGCGAGGTGTCGTGCGTTATTCCGAGTGGTCGACGGGCACGTAACGATTGGTGAAGTCAACGTCGTAGCCAAGGGGACAACGAGAGTGCTGTTTACGAGCGACGGTGGGATTCTGGCAGAGCATGCTGTTCTGTTAAGACTATTCTTGGAGTTGAGGCGTGTAGGTCAAAGCGGATTCGAGTTCGGACATCAGCGATTCCGCAGAGAAGTTTGAGTTATAGTTTTTGCGGATTTCAGAAGTTGGCAGCGCGGGAGCGGGTTTCATGATGGCTGGACGGCTTAACGCGTAGCCCTGAGCAAGATCGAAACCAAGTTCACGACAAGCGCAGATCATGGTTTCGTCTTCGACGCCTTCCGCCACAGTGATCACCCCTTCGTCTCGGATGCTGGCGACAATGGATCGAAACAGTTTCAGTCGGCTATCTGAAAGTGTGAGCACTTCGCGAATGAGTGATGCATCGAATTTGATGTAGTCTGCCGAAGCGGCGACCAGTTCGCGAATCCGAGCGACTCCTGCCCCAAAGTCATCGAAGGCCAGCTTGACTCCACAGTCTCGAAGAGCTTGTTGTAAGTAGCGAACCGTTCGAGGATCCATGATGGCACATTCATGGATTTC
Organism: Fuerstiella sp.; assembly: GCA_039974975.1. Lineage (GTDB taxonomy): Bacteria > Planctomycetota > Planctomycetia > Planctomycetales > Planctomycetaceae > Fuerstiella. Next base: position 6,063 of record JBDWHY010000172.1, read on the forward strand.
TAGAACGAGTTCTCGAGCAGGGTATCGTTCGCTTAGCTGAGCCATCTGTGGGACGACTTCATCCAGCAGATTTTCGCTGGGATGAGTATTAAGAAACAGGGGCTGCTGGCTGGGTAGGCAGACAGAATGTGCGGCACCAAGTTCTCGGCATAGCATGGAAAGTTCGACTTCGCGGCCTAAAGCTTCGGCGACTTCAAACATGGGTCCCGGAGTAAGTACTCCTTCGACCGTGCTTCGAGCAAGGTATTCGTAGCCATGGACGCTGCGGTCATTGAGCCGGTGGATGGTCTGAAAGCAGGGCTCCAGCTTTCGATCTCGAATTAACTCGGTCAGAGCGAGTGAACCCTTCTGCTGAGAAGCGAGTTCGAATTCAACGGTTTTGTGGGCTGGCTGCGATTTGATGTGAGGTTGGCTGCGAAGACTCACACGCAGATGAACGGTGCCAATTTCGATCCAGTCGCCATCACGCAGCAAAGTGTCTTCATGCACTTTGTTTCCGTTTACGAATGTTCCGTTGGTGCTGCCGTAGTCACTCAGGTAAATCGCCGTGCCGCGTTGGACAACGCAGGCATGTAGTCCACTGACAACCACGTTGGAAATTGATAATTCAAGATCCGGTCGCCGTCCGATTCGGAAGGGGCTTCGGCTGATTTCAATTGCCTGCATGGATTCGCCCGCTGACAATTGTCCACACAAAGACCAAAGGTCATGAGCCTCGTGGATGCCAGAGCGAGTCGCTGGAATAGACGTCATGCTTTTGCCCTCAGGTTGCAACTTGAGGAACATCCATGCGCGAATGGTCGACGCGCTACCGGTGAGAATGCCGTATGGCGACTCGACGCGTGTCTTCGGATTGATGCCCCGTAAATGATAGCGAAACACTGTTCAGACATAGAACAGAGCCTAGCCCTCGCTGTCCTGATGTATCGCCAAGGTCTGGGGGAAAACCACAGCTTAAGGTGTCCAAGCAGATGGTTAGGAAAGTTTTCTTTTCTCACAGCAGGAAAAATCGGAAAGGCCGCGCGTCTTGACGAACTTCGACTGAACTCGGCCTTGAGCCAGTTTTACAGAATCAGATGACAGACGACTGGTTGGTGGACAAACGCTGAGTCTGATGTGGGGGCGTTTGTTGGGAACAGAACACGGCCTCAAGTTTGCTGACTTTGCCGGTCAGTAAGCGTTGGTCTTCTGCAACTTAAGATGTTGACGTTTGGGATGCTTGCTGTAATTCAAACCGGATGGATTCTTCTAAGTTTGGTTGCTGGAAGGCAAAGTTCAATTGCTGCAATCGCTCGGGAAGCACTCTTGCGCTGGCCAGAAGAAGGTCGTTGGCCATTTCCCCGAGGGCAAGCCGAGCCACGAAGGCAGGCAGAGGGATTATGGTGGGGCGTTTTAAAACCGAACCTAAAGTTTTCGTGAATTCCCGGTTGGTGACCGGATGAGGGCTGACTGCATTGACGGTTCCGGAAAGATCTGGTGTTGAAATGCAGAATTGGAAAACTCGTACTAAATCGTTAAGACCAATCCAGCTCCAATATTGCTTTCCAGATCCAACCACACCTCCCATTCCCATTTTGAATGGCAGCATCATTTTTTGAAGAGCTCCACCGAGTGGAGATAGCACGACTCCGATTCGCACTTTCACGACTCGCATCCCTAATTCGGTGGCGGCGTCGGCAGCAGCCTCCCATTCGAGACTGACGTCTGGTAAGAAGCCAGTGCCAGGGTCTGAAGTTTCCGTCAGTTCCTCATCACCTCGATTGCCATAAAATCCGATAGCTGATGCGCAGATCAAAGTTTTGGGGCGTTCAGAGATGGCGGCCATCGATTTGACCAAACTTGCCGTTCCCTGAACTCGACTGTCTCGAATCTTGGCCTTCTGATTTTCGTTCCAGCGACCCGATGCGATGCTTTCACCTGCGAGATGCACGACCGTATCGACTGAGCTTAATCGATCAGGATTGATCAACCCTGTTGTGGGATCCCAAACAATGGTTTCCGAGGCATTGCCTCGGTTGCTGCGAGAAATCGGCAGCACGGTCGCTCCGTCTGCTGCGAGAGCTCGAGTTAAAGCCGAGCCGACGAGTCCCGATGCTCCACTGATCGCGACCTGAGAACTTGCGAGCGAACGTGATTCTGATGGCGACATGGAAACGGCAAACAAATAGGAAGACGAAGAATGAGGAGCCGGTTGCGGCTTGCAGCCTGTGTGGTCGTCAGAAAGTAGGACTTAGGGACAAGCACGAGCAAACGGTTTGGTGACGGATGGTAGTTTGTTTCATTCAGATTTCTTGTGTTTTCATGACCTGATCGCCGTGAAAGTTCGTTCGTGACGATGAAAACTGCTGAGGCGTCGACTGACTGTCCAGAACGCACCATCTGGTGTCGGTTCGATCGTGGAGGCTGGATGTAGCTTATCCAAATTGCCAAATCCTACGTTTTGTGTGCCGAAATCGGCATTCCCGGCGTGGAGAATCGGCAACTGGTGACTCATCGGGGAAAACCGGTTAAGATCACAGTCCCGATGGTTTTTGATCAGCAAGCTTCTGAATTCGAATCGTGCACAGCAGACACCTTGGGATCGTGAAAGTCTGAGTGATCATTTCGCTCGCTTTCATCGCGGCAGCTCATTGAAAACGACACGTCAGAGATACCTAGTGACCGAGCCACCAAAAAAGACATTTCTGGAACGGAATGACCGATGGGGACATGGCATGTCTCTGTGGGTGGTTGCCGCCGTGGCCTTTGTTCTGCCCTTGATGGCGTATTCGTTGAAGGACATTCGTCTTGAAAGCGATGTTGCCGGTTGGTTGCCTCAGAATGATCCTCAGGCCAAAGTTCTGGCGTGGTATGAAGAACTGTTTCCATCAAAAGATCGGATCTTGGTTTCTTGGGACGGAGCCAGCATCACCGATGCTCGGTTCGATCGTTTGCAAGAAATTCTAGAAGGTGTGCGTCCCGACGGCGGCGGACCCGAAGGTGGTTCGGCTTACGTATCGGAAGTGACGACTCCCAGTGAAGTTTTGTCTCGAATGCTGAAGCGGCGTATCCCCATTGATACAGCGTTGGATCACCTAGACGGAGTACTGATTGGTCAAGGGCCTTTGAAAATTCGGCTGACCGATGCGGGTCGATCTCGCGGCGAATATATGCAGAAAGAAATTCTGCGAGTTGCAAACGACGAGCTACAGCTCGACGCTTTCTTTACCGAAGGCATGTTGGCCCCGCCTTCATCAGAAGGATTCACCGACGACGATTCTGATGCTCGACGAGTCTACGACGAGCTATCTGAATGGATCCGCGATCAACCGCTCTATGACCTGCAGTTGGAATGGCCGGGCATGGGGCGAGATTCAGAGGTTGAGGATCGTTTGATTGCCGCGTTGAAGGAACTTGAAGCCTCTGGTTCGGGTGCGACAACTGCAGGAAAGCCTTGCATCGCCGAAGTTTTTCAAGTGCCAGGTTCGATTGCAGCCGTTGCAGTTGCTCTTTCTGAAGCAGGCATTGCCGATAAGAAGGAAGCGGTCGCCGCCGTGCGTCGAGCGGTCGCTGATGCAGGAGTCGATGCTGACGTCATTCGCCTTGGCGGTCAGCCAGTGGTGAGCGTTGCGTTGAATTCTGCCGTTGTTGATGCGGCGTGGAATCCCATTCATCCGCTGCTCAATCTGCCTCGGCGTTCACCCATTGGTTTGTCCGTGTTGGTGACGATTGTCCTGTCGTTTATTATGTTGGGAAGTTTACGACTGGCGACATTGGTTCAGGTTGTCTCCTTTTTCACTGTGACAGCAGCCGTAGCCATCATTCCGCTTTCGGGCGGGACCATGAATATGGTTTTGGTGGTCATGCCCACGCTGCTCGGAGTCCTCACGACTTCGGCTGCCATTCATTTGGCGAACTATTGGAAGCATTCGGGCATTGGAAACAGTCGAGAATCTGTGTTTGCTGCGGCTCGAACAGCATGGCTTCCCTGTGCGTTGGCAGCCGGCACGACGGCGATTGGTCTGGCGTCTTTGGTGGCCAGCAACTTAGTTCCCGTGAAGGATTTTGGTTTGTATTCCGCATTGGGATGTGGAATTTCGTTCTTCGTGGTGCTGTACGTTTTGCCATCTTTGATGTTGTACTGGCCTGCTTCGCCTCCGAATCATGAAAAGTTAGAAACAGGGCACTGGCGAAAACTGGGAGTCTGGTTGGCTCGAAACCGCATTGCCGTGTCGTCCGTTTGTTTGATTGCGACTGCAGCAGCCGGTTGGGGACTGTGGCAATTCAAAACAGAAACCAAAGTCATTCGCTACTTCCCCCAAGATAGTCGGCTTGTGCAAGACTATGTGTTCTTGGAAGAAAAGCTGTCAGGCGTCATTTCGATCGACACGATTGTGAAGTTCGATGAGACGGCTCAGCAAAAGATGTCGTTTGTGGAACGAGGTCGAAAGGTCTTAGAACTGCAGCAGGAAATCCGTGAGCATCAAGAAATTAGCGGCGTGCTTTCTTTAGCTTCGTTTCTTGACCTGCGATTACCGAATGCAGAAATGTCGATGGGCGAACGGTTCAGGTTGAACCGAGCCAACCAAAAGATGACTCAGGAAATTCGGCAAAGACTGACCGGCGAAAAAGAAGATACCGACGGTTTAGCCGCCATGATCGCCGTCGCGGAAAATCCGGCCGACTGGAAGATCGATGGAGATCGCCGCCTGAACAGATCAGGCGACGAAATCTGGAGAATTACGGCTCAAACATCAGCCCTATCTGAAGTCGACTTGGGAATCCTGATCGACGATATGAACGCCATTGCAGGGCGGCATTTACGAGAAGTGCAAAGCCCATTTACTGGACACATTGTTACCGGATTAGTGCCCGTCTTTCTTCGTACTCAACAAGCTGTTTTGGAAAGTCTGATTCGCAGTTTCGGAGCAGCCTTCTTGATCATCGCCATCGTGATGATGGGTTTGTTGCGTAGTCCTTTGGCTGGGTTGTTTACGATGATCCCCAACCTCATGCCTGTCGTGATGGTTTTCGGACTGTTGTCGTGGACAAACCTGAAGGTTGACATCGGCACAATGATTACGGCTTCTGTGGCTCTGGGAATTGCAGTGGACGGAACTTTGCATCTGCTTACGTGGTTCAAGCAGTTAGTGAAAGAAGGACACGAAGTGGAAGATGCCGTTGGCTTGGCATTAGAACATTGTGGCCCAGCGATGTGGCAAACCAGCTTGGCGATCGGTGTCGGAATGTTGGCATTGCTTCCAGCAGAACTGCTGCTTGTGAGTCGCTTTGGTTGGATGATGGCTGCCCTGATTTTTGCAGCGATGGTCGCCGATGTGATTTTCCTTCCCGCACTGCTTGGCGGTCACTTGGGAAGATTGATCAAGTCGGCGATGGAAGACGATTCTGACGAAGAGCAAGCCGCTGCGAAGCAGGAAACTGTTCCGCTTAGCACCAAAGCTGCCACTTCTTTGGAAGGCGTCGCCGCCCTTCGAGACGTCAGTTAATTGTTTCGAGTGGCCTCTAGAACGGCTGAAACGCAGGATCGAGACATTTGATCACTGTGATCGCTGTGTGGCGGCGGAGACTGCTTTGTTGAGATGCCGCGTTGTTGAGATGCCGCGTTGTTGAGATGCTGCTTTGTTGAGATACGGCGTTGTTAAGATACTGTGATGTGTGGCTGTCTTGTGCAGTGGTTGTCTTGTCTGAGATAGTAGCGTTGTTCCGATCAAGCTCGGCTTGGCGTTTGTTGTCGGGTTTCGCCGAGACTGGGAGGCGACTTGGGAGCGAAGTCGTTATTCTGAGCAGCGTCAGTTTTTCGCGAACTCGTAGCTAGAATCAGTGCAATGGAAGACCATCCCGAACAGAATCCCGGCAATCCACGGGACGATCAGCCCCAAAGCCAGGAAGTCCGACACACTCCTGTTGGAGCACTCGTGCCTGCCCATGTGGCTTCAGGGACATTCAGCACGGGGGCTGTTGTGTTGCAGGGACAGCATGAATTTATTGTCGATTTCTTGCTTCGAATGCAACAGCCTCAACAAGTGGCGGCCAGAATTGTCATGCCCCCACCTGTGATTGCTCAGTTTATCCAGGCGTTGCAGGACAACCTTAAGAAACACGAAGACCGATTCGGCGAAATTTTGTTGCCGACTCCGCCTGTTCCTAACCCGGATGCTCAGCGTCAGTCTGCTCAGGATCTGTATGATCAGTTGAAGCTGGCCGACGAAAAGATGAGCGGTGTTTATGCAAACGCTGTGATGATTGGACACACAGGGTCTGAATTTTCGTTCGACTTTATCACGACGTTCTTTCCAAAGTCGGCGGTATCAAGCCGAGTCTTCCTTGCGGCTCAAAATGCAAAGCGACTGCTGGATAGTTTGAGACACGCTTATCGGCAGTTCCAAAACCGCCCGGAAAACGCAGCCGACCTGCCACCCGGAACTCTGCCACCGGGCGCACTTCCACCGGGCGCACTTCCACCGGGCGCTATGCCACCTGATGCTGTGCCGCCAGACGATATGCCGGAACAGCCAGACGATGGTCCATCAGATGGTCCTCCGACTGATCCTTTTGGTGGTTATCATCCCGAAAATAACTAGAACTGCGTCTGTGATCCTCCATTGGTTCCATTGGTTCCGTGGATCATTGGAGCAGTTGCCAACAAGCAAACGAATTGTTGTCCGGTGTTGATGGAGCTGCACAGTTACCGTGCAGAACAGTGTACCTTACAGAATAGTGCACTGACCCTGACGGTGCACCGACCAACACGTTGCACCGACCCACACAGTGCACCGACCAACACAGTGCACGGCCTTGAACTTGTGGTCGATCGAAGATATTCACTCCTCTCGAAGACGCTCCATTGTGCTCGACGTCGATCTCAAAAATCTCAAGAATTCGCTCCGCAAACAAGCTCACTCCAATCGGAACGAGCAGGAAGACAAGGATCAGTTATCGCGTCGTATTTGCGGAGCCTTTATGTCGTTGCCAGAATATGCCACGGCAACAACGGTGATGTTCTATATTGACGTTCGCAGCGAAGTAAGGACTCGACCAGAGCTACCAACCGCTTTGGACAGCGGAAAAGTTGTGATTGTTCCTTGGTGTAATGGCGAAGGCGAATTAGAGCTATTCCGATTGGCGGATATGGATGAACTTGAAATTGGGATGTACAAGATTCTTGAGCCCAAGGCAGAACTTCGAGGCCTGGCTGAAAAGCAAGTCGATGTCAACGAGATTGACTTGGTGATGGTGCCCGGAGTTGGCTTCGATGTGAATGGTGCTCGAATAGGACACGGCAAAGGTTACTATGACAAGTTGCTGAAACACGCTCGTCCGGATACTCCGTTGATTGCGTTGGCATTTGAATGCCAGATGTTCGAAGAAATCCCAGTGGCATCTCATGATGTTTCTATGGACAAAGTGGTCACTGAAGATTGTGTCTACCAGTGTCTAGGACGCAACTAGGCGTCGGTTCGTGTGCTGGTCTATACAGGTAGGAATTCTGTGTGCTGTCGCAAATGCGATGTTGTCGAAGCAATTGGGAGACTTCGTCTTCGCCTGCTGATGCGGCTCTGCCACGCCAGAACATTCCACCTGTTGTCCTGCCGGCGATTTCGCCAAACTGCGAAATGGCAGACCGTATTCATGGTCGGCGATCGCCAGCGAAGCCAACGTGCTGCTAGGTAGCTCTGTCAAGTAGCTCTGCCAAGTAGTGTCACAGCTAGGCCGTCGGCGGTAGTCGTAACCCGCGATCTACGGCCATGATTGGTCGTATGATCCGGCTGCTTCGCTTTCAGAAACGACGAAAGATCTGGATTGGTCTTTTCGTAAGTTTCCAAAACGCTTCGGTGACCACACATTCGGTCTCGTGTGGTTTTGGGTGATCGTCAATCGTGGTTGTGTGGTACGATGAGGGAGCTCGGCAAGTGCTTGCTGAGAGGGGAGTGACACGTCACTTCTTGCCATTTCAAATTCGAATTGTCAGTAGATTGCAGTCACATGAAGATGGAACACATCGCGTTCAATGTCGAAGATCCCGTTTTACTGGCGGCGTGGTATGTCGACCATCTGGGGATGACCGTGAAACGACACAGCGAAACAGCTCCGCACGTGCACTTCATGGCAGACGATAGCGGCACGATCATGATTGAAATCTACGGCAACCCTGATGCTGATCGGACCGACTTTTCGAAACTGCAGCCTCCAGAAATTCACTTAGCGTTTCTGAGCGATGATTTACCTGCGGACGTCGCAAGGCTTACGGCAGCTGGAGCCACTCTGGTTGCCGACGTTCATCAATTGGGGGATGACACGTTTGCGATGCTTCGAGATCCTTGGGGCATGCCCGTGCAATTGGTGAGGCGTGGTGTTCCGATGATCGCTGGATAGATGTGCAAATCCCCCGTCAGAAAGATTCGCTGTACGGTCGACGGCAAGGTGGCAGGTGTGCGTGCGGCCGCGCCAAAAAGCCATCGAAACGAAGAGGATTTGCTGTCCGTTGCTGGGACTGGTTTGGTCACACATTTGCCCACTGTTCTGTGCCCGCTGTTCTGGGCGTGACAGTTTTGGGTGTGACAGTTTTGCCGGGGCAGTTTTGTCAGGTGATGGTGACGCAGGGTGACAGTGTTGCCCGGCGCCTTGATTGCCTGCGTCAGCCTACCGCTGTGTTGCGCACCGCTGTGATGCGCACTGCAGTGTTGCGCACCGCAGTGTTGCGCACCGCACTGATGATTCCAACGACGGCCGCTGCGTTGAGTCCTGTTTTGAAATGCCGCACAAACCTAATCAGATTCTGCGGCGTCAATTCACATGGCTTTGCTTTCACGGTTTGTTGGGCGAGTCGCAACAGCAAGCCGTTAGTTGCGTTTGGTCCACGTGCTGTTGGGGTATTGAGATGCGAGTCTGGCTGATGCTTCGGCGGCTCGATCTGCGTGGCCTGCTGGTCCCCAAAGTTTGGCGAGGTGATACAAGGCTTCTGAATGTTGAGCTGCTTCACCGGGGTATAGCACGTCGACATGCAAGTAGGCCATCAAGGCAGCTTTCACTTTGCCTTCGGCCTGTAAGCTGTCTCCTTTACGAAGCCACGCCGAAGCCAACGTCGCACTTTCTGATTCCGCCGCTTCTGCAATAATGCGATCCAGTACCGTGACGGCTTCGGTGTGCTTGCTCTGCTTTTGCAAACAAGTTGCTTGTCCAAGAAGTCCTTCAAAAAGTGAACCTTGAGCCGACTGGTCTCCTGTGCTTTGCTTCACGACACTGGTGAATGCTTCGAGAGCTCCGGGGAGGTCTTCAGATTTTAGCATCAACGTTCCTAACGCGACTCCAGCTTGAAGCTGATAGCTTTTAACATTTGACTGCTGAACTTCAGCCAATAGAGTTTGGCCTTCTGCCGCTTGGCCGTTTTCTCCAAGCAGCCTTGAATTCAGCAGGGTCGCTTCCAGATAGCGAAAATTCGTGGGATTTGCAGCTCGAAAGTCGCTTAATAACTTCAAAGCCTCGGCAGACTTTGCAGGATCTGTTGCCGCCAGTTTCGCCGTCGTTCTAGCGATCAAAAAATTCAAGTCGGCCACCAAACGCTTGTCCGATTTGTTGTAGCTTTTCTGAATGGCAGTGTACTTTTCCAGAGCTAATGCGAATGCTCCCGATCTTTCGTTCGCTCGAGCAGCGATGAGCCCCGATGGTTCTTTGTCGAATTCTACTTTCCGCACGTCGGAGATCGGGATTGTTGTAGCTTTTCCGCTGGCAGATTTCACGACGATCTCAGACACAGTCGCCGATGTGATCTTGCCTCGAATCCGACTGTTATCGCTGCGTCGTGTCACAGAGTCGACGGCAAAACTGATAGGGGCCAACAGGGCTACCAATACTGTGATCAAGAATGCGTTTTTCATAGGTACAACAAAACTACAGGCGGTGGAAAACGGGAACCAGGCGATGCTCTTGGGATGATTTTTAAGATTCTTCAGTGGGTGGCTTCGGCGGACGCTTCTTCACCAACTTCTTTCGAACAGCAGGCCCGTCATCTTCGGGTGTCGGGTTACTTGACTGTTCTGTGTTGGGTTGAGCCGCTGGGCGTTTTTTGGCAACCTTACGAGGTGCGGCAGCTCCGTCAGGTGATCCGGTTGCTTCTGCAGCGGCCTGCTTGGCGGCTGCTTTTGCTTTCGCCAATTTTGCCGCCTTGTAGCGGACCATTTCTTCAGGAGTGAGTACTCGTTTCTTTTTCTTGACGGGGGCACCCGGTTGAGCACTTCCGTCCGCAGCTGGGGCGGATCGAGCTACCTTTTTTCGAGTCGCACGAGCAGCTGGCTGATCTGCGGCGGACTTCGGCTTTTCGGCCGATCGTCTTTTGGCGCCGCCCGCTTCTGAACTTGGTTTGCGAGCTCCTTGTCGTCGAGCGGTTGCTTGTCCGGGCGGAGCGATGGTGGTTGAGGGGGCAGATACGGCACCGAGACCGGAAAAATCGGGAGCATCGTCGGCTCCTGGTACGCCTGCAAATCCCGGATCGTCTGCAGCAGCTGACAAAACGGGTGCGACGGTCGACGACGCGTAGGTGGGTCTTTTCTTTTCAGGCTTGCTCATAATTTTGTAAAACGCAAAACCTCCACCGGCCGCTAATCCTACGGCGATTGTAATCAGCAGATAGTTGGCAGGTTCGGGTTCGACAGGAGCGTCCTGCTGTGCGGTTGCTGCGTCTGCGTTGGGATCGACGTTGGGGGTCTCTTGCACAGCCACATTCGTCGGGATTTCGGCTCGAGTGTCTCGTTCCAGTGTTTGAGGTGCTTCACCTAAAGCCACTTGGATTTGTTCGTAAAGGCGATTGAATCGTTGGAAGTCGGGTTCGTCATCCGGAAGTTTTTCGCCCTCTTCTGGCTGAGGTTCAAAGTTGACGACGGCAAAAATTTCTGCCTGAGCTTTGGCTCCACTGAGCAACGTGTCTCGTTCGGGAATACCGGTTTCTGCGAGACGAAGTCGACTGCGAAGAGATTCGTAGCTGGCATCCATAAACTTTGGTTTGAGGCCTTCCCAGTCATCTGTTCCTTGTCGGTTGTTTAATCGGGTGGCAAGAGTTTGCCAGCCCCATACAAGCTTCTGACCATCTGGCCCTTTGATGCCTCCAAGAGCTTCCTTGATTCGATCTGCTTCGCCAGCGGCCGGGTCGCTGCCCCAATCGGCGAGAATATGGGCTGCTTCAAATTGAACGTCCAGTTGCATGATGCGTTCAGTCAGAATGGTCTTGGTTAAGTCCAATGCCGATTCATATTCACGCAAAGCACGTTGGCAGCGAGCAAGTCTGAGACGAACGGCGACGGCTGTGCCATCATCTGCCAGATTGTTGTCGAGGATTTCTGAATAAGCTTGCCCCGCCTTGGTGAGATAGGCGTCAGCTGCTGCCTGATCGTCTGAGCCAACAGCTTGGCCCAGACTGAAGTAGGTTTCACCAATCCACAACAGCGAATTGTAATCTGTTTTGTCTCGTTTTTCGTAGACTTTGGACAGGAACTGTTCAAAAGACGTCCGCACTTCTTGCAGCCGTTTTGTTTTGCCGCTTTCTTTAAGCCGAGCTAATTCTTGCTGCAGTTCACGCCCGAGTTCCGTGTAGATCGCGGTTGTGTCCTGTCCTCCAACAGATTCCAATTTTGCCATTGCTTGCAGGGCGTTGTCGATTTGTTGAGTGCCAACGTAGGCTCGCAGCATCTGTCTCCACATTTGACCGGCAAACGAAGCGCTTTGAATTCCAGATTCGGGTCGAGTCTTGCCTTTGCCGGGTTCTGTTGCGGCGATGACCGACGCAGCTCCTCCGGCCGTCAGCCGAGTGACTGTCTCTTTGAACTTTCCATCTAAGTTATTGATGGATGCCAATGTCACTTCGGCGGCCACCATTTCGGAAGTTGCGGCGGCCTTGGGGCCGAGCTTTTGCCGAGCAGCCTGAATGCCTTGCTTCAGGTACTTGGTGGCATCTTGCTTCCATGCGGCCAGTTGCTTTTCTTGTTCGGCAGTCGTGTCCGTTTCGCCGATGTTGGCTTGCGATTGAGCCCATGCGAGCCACAAAGATTGGCCCGCTTGAATTCGAGCCGACGCGTATTCGGATGATTCCTCTGGGATCGTTAAATAGGCTTTGGCCGCTTCGTCGGGTTGATTTAAGTCTCGATAGATTTTCCCCAGTCGGTAACGAGCTTCGTTGCCTCGAGAACCATTGGGATACAAATCGATGATGGTTTCACAAATATCTTTCAGCGTTTGCAGTTCGAACGATTGGTCTTCGCCGGCATCGTTGAATGCTTGTACGGCCGCTTGGATGGCGACGCCCGTGGCATCGCGAGCAGAATCTGGATCGATCGCTCGGTCCTTGATCATGCAGTAGCGTGCAATAATCAATGCTTCGTAGCTCTTTCGTTGACTCAGAAAGGCGTGACCCAGCAGGTAGCGAGTTTGAGCGACGTCTTTGCCGACGCGATCGGGTTCTCGCAGGTCCAACGCCATTTTTAGCAGCCGAGCGATTTCGTCCCATTGACGTTGCTTCTCTTGCTGTGCTTTGCGTTTTACTGAATTGTTCTTTGCCAGTTTGATCTTTTCGTCAAAGCTCCTGAGCTGGCTTACTAATCCTTTGGCTCGTTCAAACGCAGTTTCAAAATCCGTAGGGTCGGCGTCGGCGTCTCCAAGAGAAGCTTGCAACCGCCTCGACATCGCCGTTGCGGCTGCTCGATAGGGGCTGGGGTAAAGGGCAATCTTTTTGGAATCTGCAAGAGCGGCTCGGACAAGGCTTTTTTGTTGAGGTTCAGGTGCGGTGCGATCCTGAGACAGTTTTTCGAGAGCAATCGCTTTTTCCCAGCGAATTCCTAAACCCACTTCGTTGTCATGAAATGTTCGGTACTGCTTGTTGTTTAGCCACTCGTCTGATTCTTGCAGGACCAACTGATAGTCCTTTTTCGATTCATCGTTCAGGCAAATTAAGCGGAACTGAATCGCATTCGATTTGATCAGTTTGACAAAACCGTTGGTGGAATCGTTACTGGTTAGCTCGTTGTAAATTCCCAAGGCACGATTCATGTCGCCTTGCTCTTGAAAGCACTTCCCCATCATAAGTCGAGCTTGCAGCCCGATCGGGTTACTGCGGCGAGCTGTGTGAATTTCTTCGAACCGATCGAATGCTTTCAGCAGCGTCTCGTCACGTTGTTGTGAACCAAGATCGTAGGTTTGGCCTCGTTGATATTCAGCTCGAGCAAAGCTGAACCAGGCTCGCAGGTAAGAAATTTCCGCTGCTTGTCGAGCCAGATATTGTTCGGGTTCGTCGTCTTTGTCGATGCGAGGAGGGAAGGCTTTGTACTGAGCTTGGTAAAGATTCAATGCCTTTTCAAAAATCTGTTCTGCTTGGTCGATGAGGCCTCGAGCTTGTTTTTGTAATTCCGGACGACGGTCTTCGTTGCTTGCGGCATCGGCATCCCACATGATGCTGCGAGCTCGTTCAAACAGGAGGCTCCCTAAAGTCGAATTTGCGAAGGCGGCCTGAGGGTGTTTAGGGTTGTCTTCAAGAAAGCGACGAAAGGCAATTTCCGCTTTTCCAAGTGATAGGTCTCGATCCTCAACGACTCGGGATGCACGAGCTTCCGCTTCGTACGTGAGGCCTCGTTGAAGGCTGAGTTGAGTTCGAGATTCTGTGGCCAAGTCGGTTCGGCGGTCAAGTTGATCAAGATGTTCGATGGCTGTGTCAAAGAACTTGCGTTCTCGAAGCCCATCCAGAAATTTGACGAACGGTTCTTCGGCGTTAAGCGATGTTCCGCCAACCATCGTCAGCGACAACAGAACGGCCGAGCAAAGAACCGAACGAAACGAACGAAATTGAGACAAATGCTTCATGTCGAGATGTCTGTCCGTAAACGAGTGCAAAATCTGGTCTGCTGATTGAGATCCGGTCAAGCTTTTGGCAAATCTTAGCAACTTGAACGGCCCGTGTTCAGCAGTCTGATCTATTCGGGAACCAAATCGAATCCGCTTCGACGCAAGGTTGTGTGCTGAGTTCTACACGCAGAATGCCGCCGAAGTGTTCTTTACAATAGAATGTGAGTTGGCAATTGGCAAAGAATCAAGCATCCTGAACGCCGGATTCGTGAGCTGTTACCTCGGAACGTGCAAACCTTAAAGGTTGTTTCGGTGTGACGTCACACAAAATCAACAAAGTATGGGATTGCCGATGCTGGTCGATTGGTCGTTTGAACGCCAAAATTAGGCCTGCCGTTCACTGAAGTTGACTTTCCAGAATGTCAAGCAGAATGTCGGGAACTTATCATTGAAAGCTTCGCAATGAAATTTCAAAACTGTACGTCGGGAGTACTGGCCTTACTTCTTACGACGGGCTTCGCTGTTGGCCTACCGTTGTTTTTTGGCCCGAAAATTCAAGCTCAGACATATCGCCAACCGCCTGCGAAAGATCAGGACCTCGCAAAGGCCCGTCAAGGCGATCGTGCAAAGCCCGCAATGCTGATCGTGATGGCTCCACGAGGTCCCGTTTTCGCTCGCTTGGACATCACTGTTGATCGTCAGCCCTATCGCACTTGGGTTACGTCGCTGCTGACGTCTCGATTAGACGTTAACCGAGATTCTCGATTAACGATCGACGAACTGCAGCTGATTCCAGATCGCCTGCTTGCTCAGGCAAATGTGTCTGACGCTGCAACCTTGCTGGCTGGGATTCAACCAACGGCGATGCCAAACAAAGGAGCGGCTACTTTTGTCTCGGTGTCTGATTTTCGAGTCTGGTTCGCAAGTCAGCTGCAGGATGGCTTCAACATTGTGGCAACACCTGTCACTGCATCAGATGCAGTCCGGTTGTCTGCTTTGATTGATCAAGATTCCGATGGCATGGTCACCGCGGCGGAAGTTCAAAGTGCGGCTCAGCAGTTGAAGTTCCGTGATCTGGACGATGACCAAACTTTCACCGCTGCCGAATTGCTGCCGTTCCGTGATCCTCGGAATCAACAGGCTGCCTTGGTCCCGGAAGTCGCCAATTTGCCGATGATTCAAGTCACAGACAAAGCGTCAGCTGATCGAGCTGCCAAGCAAATCATGGCTCGGTATGGTCAAAAAGATGCACTTGAGCTGCAAAGGCTAAGACTTCCCGAAGCAGTCACCATTGACAGCTTGAATGAAACAAAGACAACAGCAAACGGGTTGAGCGAAAAAAGTTTGAGCGATTGGTTGTTGGCGGAAACCTTATCGGCCGACCAAACGTTGCTGCATTTGAATTTGATGATTCGCTTGTCCGATCGTGCGAGTGCTTCTCGGTTAAATGTCGAAGCATCGCAAACAGCTCAATTGTTCTGCAAGACAGAATTGTTTCGCAAAGACAGTCGTTGTCGTCTGTTGATTGATGAGATGCCGATTGAAATTCGCTCTCGTGGAGGCAGTAAGGATTCTCGAGGCTTTATGGTGAACTTCTTGTTACAGCGTATGACGTCTTACGATGAAGATAAGGATCAGTCGCTTTCAGAAGACGAATTTCCGCCGTTGCAAATGGAACTGAGTAGTCAGCTGCAGGTCACCGGTTCGTTTCAGGATCTGGATTTGAATTCAGACGGAATGCTGTTACGTGGCGAGGTGAAGGGGTTTATTGAACGAGATTCGTTGGCGACTCAAAGTCGAATCGAAGTCAGCGTGCGGCAAGACGGAAGAACTCTGTTTAAGCTGCTGGATACAAACGGAGATCGGCGTCTGAGTCCACGAGAACTGCTATCAGGGTTTGATGCGTTAGAAGAATTCGACTTTGATAAAGACGAACAGGTTTCTGAAAGCGAGTTGGGCACGTCCTATATTTTGACGATCGGTTTGGGCCAAGCAGAAGCTCTACGCAGGAATCCCATGATGCAGTCAGGCGGCATGGCGTCGACGGATGCCGTGCTTCCTGGTGTTGATGGCTTGAGCGGTCCCGAATGGTTTCGACGGATGGATCGCAACCAAGACGGAGATGTCGCGTGGCGAGAGTTTCTGGGCGAACGCAAATTGTTCGACCAGTTCGATACCGATGCAAATCAGTTGATTGACGCTGCAGAAGCCGAGGCTGAAGTGAAGTAGCCGCTCGAGCATCGTGCAAGCGGTTTGAAGCAGAACAAGTCGAAAGGCGAACAAAAAGATTCTGTGATCTGGCGTCAGTATTTGAAGTTCGTAATCAAGAGGCGCGGTGCGGTTTGGTGTCGGGCATTCTTCCCAACCGCAGCATTCCACGGCTTGCAATTTTGGCCTACACGAACGCTCTGCCTGTTCAAACGTCGGTTGATCCGTTGGCTCAAGACAGCGCAGAATGGTTGGCGCTGGTTGGGCCAAAAGAACACTGACCAAAGGAACACGTGCGTTCTTCGATGAAAGTTTCACCAGCGATCTGCTTCACAGTGAACGCACCTTCTGCGTTGCATAGACACTGAACAATTTGCCTTTGCTGATCGGGCAATGATCGCGCTCGTTCTTGAAAGTATGGCGTCATGTCGTGCGCCAGGTTTTCAAAAGCAGCGACGAGGTCTTTCAGTGAATCTTTGGTGAGAGGAAGTATCCGCCGTATTCACTGTATCCGCCGTATCGACACTCACCGCGCGGGCGAGCGTCGTTATCCCAGTTTTGTTTTCTGGACGGTGTGGAAAGTGAACTGCGGATTGAACTGTCTGTTTCGAAACGTGTTCAAGCAAGCTGGTTCGGGCCTCTTACGACGTACTTGGTGATTGGCGTTTATTGTGGATCGCGTATCGCGGAGCCATCAGTAACAAACAGAGGGTCGCTTGATGGCTATGGGTTGCCGATGCAATACAGGATTCCTTGGTTGGCTCTGTTGGTTGTGCGGGCATAAATTCTGTCTCCACAAATCGACAGGCTGGCGAAGCCTGATGTGCCCAATTGGTTCTTGGCGACTTGCTGGTATTGCTTTGGATCTGCTTGGAACACCCATGTGGCCCCTTTTTCGTTAGTGGCGTAGATGTTGTTTCCAACGAGGACAGGGGAAGCGCTGATGGGGCCAGCGAGTCGTTCTCGCCAGGTCCTTTTGCCTGTCGCGGCGTCTCGACAAATCGCGATGCCATCGTCGGTGACGGCATACAAGTGGTCTCCGACAACAAGCATCGATTGTTCGTAGCATTTGACTTCGTCGGACCAAACTTTTTCGCCCGTGTTGATGTCGACAGCAATGGTTTCTCGTTGTGGGTATCCGCCGCTGGCGAATACTAGGTTGTTCCACCAGACGACCGTTCCGCAGGTTGCTTGAGCCGTGCCTTCACAGGTCCAGTTTTCTTCTGCGGTGTTTGGGTTGTATGAAATCACTTTGCGGTCACCGCTGATGATTAACTGGTCGCCTGCCGGGAATGGAACGATGGTGGCTGATGAGTAAGTGTCTTGGTTACTGCGAGCGATTCTCCAAACGATGTTTCCTGTTTCGCGATGTACGGCCGCCAGAAAACTTCCACCTCGATTGTCTCCTGACACGATGATCAACGATTCGTAAAGACACGGTGAAGGGGCGTATCCAAACTTGGCGTTGAAGAAGCCTAGTTCTTTGGTCCAGTTGATTTGGCCGTCTAGAGAGAGGCTGGTTAAGGTGATTTGTTCGCCGTTTAGAAACGTGGCGAACACAGACTGACCGTCGCAGGCGGGGCTGCCGTTGGCATGAGTGCTTTTGGGATGCATGTTGCCGCTGCCTGGCAGGCTGCCCTGATGCACGGTTGTGTTCCAGAGTGATTTTCCGGTGGCTCGGTCGTAGCTTAGTACCATCTGAGTTTCTTGTTGTTGGTCGGCAGAGCACAGAAAGATCTGATCTGCAACCACAGTGGCCGAACTGTGACCTTGACCGGGAACATTTGTTTTCCAGATGACGTTTTTTGAATCTCCAAATTCTGTGGGCACGTTGGTTCCGGTTTGCGCTACGTTGTCTCGATTGGCTCCTCGCCACCATGGCCAGTCGTCTTCAGAGATCGCGATGGCGGTTGCTGGCTTCGCATCAGTTGCCGATGATTTAATTTCGGCCACTTCTTTCGAAGCATGTCCGCAGCCGGACACAGTTAGGAATAGCAAGACCAATGTGAGACGATGTTCGCCCGAGGGCTGTGAGGGTGAGAATGTCATGATCGAGCGGCGTTCGGTGGAGTTGATTTGAAATGAACAAGGCAGTCTTTGCTATATTGGAGCAGTTCAATGGCCGTCGTGGAACTGCAGCGTGGAACTGCAGCGTGGTGAAACGTGGGTTGCTACGATTGCGACAATCGGCTGGCGTAGTAAACTGTTGGGGTCGGGCATCTTTTCCCGATCGGATAGGTGTCAGTGTCGGATCAGCCCAGAAGTGGGATCAGTGCAGAAGCTGGATCAGTGCCGGTGGCTGTGGTGTCACTCAAATTTCGACAATTGATCATCGGTTCGGCAGCGTGGAACATTTCAGCAGAGGAATTGCAGAGTGGCTCAGATCGATGTCTATAAGGAATGGTTGGGAATCCCCGAAGGCGATCGACCGCCGGACTACTACACGTTGTTGCGGCTGGTTCAGTTTGAAGACGACGTAGACAAGATCAACGCCAACTACAGAAAACTGAATGGTCACGTGCGAAAGTACGCGACGGGGCAGTACCTGAAGGAATCTCAGTCGTTGCTGAACGAGCTAGCGAAAGCGATGCTGTGCCTGACGGATTCGGTTTCCAAAGAGGAATACGATATTAGCCAGGGGCGTGAGGTTCAGTCGGCAACTGGTTCGGACGAAGTCACGACGTTGAGCGTTTTGGTGCTGAATGGTGATCTCGAACGCAGCCAAGTGGCCGAAGTGGAACACTTCGCAGATGCACGTGGTTTGTCTCATCGTGACGCTTTGGTGCAGATGAAGCTGGTGAAGCCAACCTTGGCGACTCGAGCGATGGCTCAGGAATTCCGTCTGCCGTTCGTGGATCTCGACGACATGCTTCCGGAAGACGATGTACTGGACAAGTTGCCTCGAAACGTCGTCAAGCGACATACGTGCTTGCCATTATTTGAAGAGCGAGGCCGTTTGATGGTGGCTTGTGTGGACCGCCCGTCTCCAGAGTTGGAAGACGAAATTCGGTTGCGGTACGGCATGCCCATTCGAGCCGTTATTGCGATGCCTCGCAGTATCCAGAAGGCCCATTCGAAATACTACGCCGCGGGAATGCGAAACGAGGGGGCCACGGAAGTTGAAGCCGGTGGCAACCAAGGCAAGTCGAAGCCCAAGCCTGGCAAGCCAGTTGCGAAAAAGAAGCCCGCCGGTGGCAAGCTGTCGGACGAGGAAAAGAAGCAGCGAATGCAATATAGTCTGATTGCAATTTGCTGGTCTGTGATGATTCCGTCTTTGGTGGCCAGTCAGGTGCTGGGGCTGGGGACAACGGCGGTCGTTGGAATTGGTCTGGGAATCGGAGCTGTCGTTGGGGTGGGGTTAAAACTGACGTACTGGAAGTAGCCCCGTTGGGCGGACGTCTTTTGGCAGAAGCTGGGACGACTTCAGCGGCCGTTGAGCTCGAAATGGCTTTTCAGGTGCGTCGAATTGTCGCAACAGGCGATTCTGGTGTTGGAATTGCTTTCCTTCGTCGGTTGAAACGGCGACACTTCCGCGTGTTGATTTTGGCCCGTTCTTTCGGGCGTGAATCTTCAGACTGCCGTTTTGACGTGCAAAGTTTGGCGTTTGATGACGTTTTGTGACGTTTTGTGACGTTTTGTGACGTCAGAGTTGACTGATTTTGGCGACTATCGCAGTTACCGTAAGTAGAAATCTCAACATTCAGACCTCGTGCCCGAATCGTCGCGTGAGTTCCGGTCGTGCTTTAGTATTCTTCTCGAGCCAAGCGTCAGAGGGCGTCTGGGCGGTGTTTTTGCCGGTGTGTTTTGGGGGCGTAGCGGTGTGGTTTTGTTCCGTAAAGCTTCCGATTGAACGAAGGCGGCAGCTCTGCTGTCATCATTCAATGTCTACTTTTCGTCCTTTTTAAACTGGTGCAAAGTTCTGGATTCATCAACGAATTCATGACTCGCGTTTTGCTGGCTTAAATCAGCGGTTTTCCTATGCAGGTTTCAATTTCAAATTCCGCCAAACTGTTTCTCGCAGCGTGTGCCGTCGTGTTTGTCGGCTGCGAAATGCAGAGCGTGCCGTATCGCTTCGTGTTTACGAGTCGCTCAGAATCGTTGATGCCGGAAGCCAAGGACGGAATCGAAGAGGCTCAGGGGCTGAAGCCGTTGGTGATCGATCGCTTTGGTCAGCCTGAAGATCTGGCGTTGTGGGATGATCTGCCGATTGAATTTGGTGGCGTCAAAGGAACGATTGCAGAATTTACCGCGGCGGCTTCGGGGACAGCAACAGTCAAGCTAGACCTTAATTCCGAATACAAGCCTCTGGTTGGCCGCCCTGCACCTCAACTGCAATTCACCAGCGGTGAGGCAAAAGAAGTGGTTTGCAAAGTTGTTGACTGGGATGCCCAAACTTTCACCGCGACGATCAGCGGTTTGGAAGACCAGACAGTAGCCGCAGGCGACAAAGTGGTCATGGATGCGGGCAGCAATCTGAGATTTGGTCATCAAATTTACATGCAGCATTGTCTGCACTGCCATGGAACAACGGGCGATGGGATGGGGCCCACGGCCGAATACCTGTGGCCACGACCTCGAGACTTTCGGCATGGAATCAGTAAATTCACGTCGACAAACGATCGATCGAAGCCATCTCGAGCCGACTATGTTCGAACTCTGAAAAACGGCATTCCGGGAACCTACATGCCGTCGTTTGTTCCCATGTTGGACGACCCCAAACTGGACGCCGTTGTTGAGTACGTGCGGTTTTTGTCGATTCGAGGAGAATTCGAGCGGCGTCTTGTCGCGGAATTAGGAGTCGACTATAGCGAAGATGTGTACGCCGAGAGACTGGCAGATGGTGAGACTCGGGAAGAGATTCTTGAAGAGTTAACAGAGTTCATGGAAGAAGACATGGTCGACATCGTTGATGAAACCGGAGAGGGCATCATCGAAGATTGGGAAGACGCGGAAGATTCTGAACTCATTCCAGCGACTGCACGAATCAAAGACACAGCCGAATCTCGCCGGCGAGGGCGTCAGCTTTATCTCAGCAAAGCGTTGAACTGTGCAGACTGTCATGGCGCTGCGGCTGAAGGCAACGGCCCTCAATCATTGATCTATGAAAAGAACCCGGAAACACGCGAACTTTATCCCGACGCGGGGCTGCACGACGTGTGGCACAACGTCAATCAGCCTCGAAATTTGACTCGAGGAATTTATCGAGGCGGTCGACGTCCCATCGACCTTTATCGACGTTTGCATGCGGGAATCAAAGGCACGCGAATGCCATCGTTTAAGAGCCAGCCGGAAGAAGATCTGTGGCACTTGGTGAATTATATCCTGAGTATTCCATTCGAAGTCGATCCGGGAGCTGCTGCTGCGAACTCGGAAAAGAGTGGAGGATAGAGATCAGGTCTCGGGAACTCGGCAGCAAGACGTGCCAAGTTTCGAGTTCCAGAGGGTTGGGTGTTGGGTGCAGAAATCGTGACAGATCACGATGTGCGGTTGGTTAAACTTAGCAGAGTTGGGGAAGTGATCGAGTGAAGAAATTTTGGGCAATATTTTTCATGGTGTGGCCAATCTTGGCCGTGGCGATCTGTTTGATTGCTCCCAGCATGAACTGGTGGTTCCCGAGTGCTCCGATGTCAAAAATCGGCGAGCGGATTGATTGGCTGTTTTATGTCATTCTGGCGATCGTGAGCGTGACATTCGTGGGGACTCAGGTTGCCCTTGGATATGTGCTGTGGAAAGGGGCAACGAAGGATGAAAATTCTCCCGTCCCATACACTCATGGCAATCATAAACTGGAAGTGATTTGGACCATCATTCCGGGCATTGTGCTGGTCTTCATTTCGGTAATTCAGATGGATGTCTGGGCCGACTTTCGCATGACCGAGCGTTATGACGCCAAGGCTCGAGCAGAAGGCCCTTGGATGGAAGTGAATGCTCGACAGTTTGAATGGCGCATGCGGTATCCGGCTCCGGGCGAACGGCTGATGGATACGGAAGTGCGGACCGATCTTTTTGCTGTCAACGAAATGCATTTGCCTGCAGCGCGTCCAGTCATTTTTAATCTTCGAACGATGGACGTGCAGCATTCATTTTTTGCCCCCCAACTACGCATCAAACAAGATGCCGTGCCGGGCAAGATTATTCCGATTTTGGTTGAGATCCCAGAGCCTGGTCGGTACTCGTTGGTCTGTGCCGAATTGTGTGGCTGGGGGCATTACAAAATGGCTGCAACGATTGTGGCAGAACCCGAAGCTGATGCCCGCAAGTACATCAAGCAACTGCAGCTTGAACAGAACTTTGACGGAGTCGAATTGGGGACTGTTGCCGAATAGCTCGACCAGATGAATCGGCAGCTTGCTCGCGAAACAGAACATCGTCGATCATTCGACGTCAGACGGACTAGATAGAGACAGTGAAACATGGCGACTGTGACAACAAATTCATCTGCGATTGCAAATGACGCATCTCATGATGCTCATCATCGCATTGGATTCATTCGAAAATACATCTTTTCGACCGATCACAAGATCATTGGCATTCAGTTTCTGATCACCACACTGTTGATGTTGTTGGTGGGAGGATTGTTGGCTCTGGGAGTACGCTGGCATTTGGCCAAGTGGGACAACATGCCTTTGGTGGGGTCAGTGTTTAAACTGTTTCTCGGGGAAGGCGGACGAATTAGTCCCGAGTTCTACACAATGCTGTTCACCATGCATGCCACGGTGATGACGTTCCTTGTCGTGATTCCCATTCTTGCTGGTGCATTCGGAAACTTTTTGATTCCGCTTCAAATTGGCGCCGATGACATGGCGTTTCCTAAACTGAACATGCTGAGCTACTGGTTTATGTGGCCAGCGATCGCCTGCTTTGGAATCAGCTTTTATGCCGGAGGAGCGACCGCTGGACCGGCCGCCGGATGGACGGCTTACCCAACTTTGTCAGCCTTGTCTCAGGCGGCTCCTGGGTCCGGAGTTGCTCAAACATGGTGGTTGTTGGGCCTGACTTTCGTTGGCTTTTCGTCGATGATGGGGTCCATTAATTATATGACCACGATCATCAATATGCGTGCTCCGGGAATGACTTTATTCCGCATGCCTTTGACGATTTGGAGCATGTTTATTACTGCGATTTTGCAGTCGTTTGCCCTGCCCGTGTTAACGGCTGCTGGGTTTATGTTGCTGGCAGATCGAGCCTTGGGGACGTGCTTCTTTATTCCGTCGGACATCATCGTCAACAACGCGGATCCGACGGTTGGTGGTGGCCAGCCATTGCTGTGGCAACACTTGTTCTGGTTTTATTCGCACCCTGCCGTTTACATCATGTTGCTTCCTGCCATGGGAATGGTTTCAGACATGTTGGCCTGCATGTGTCGCAAGCCCGTGTTTGGCTACAAGCCGATGATTTATTCAATGACAGCAATCGCAGGACTTGGATTTATCGTGTGGGGGCATCACATGTTTACCAGCGGGATGAATCCGGCCTTGGGGATGACGTTCATGACGTCCACGATGATGATTGCATTGCCATCTGCGATTAAAACTTTTAACTGGATTGGCACGATGTGGGGCGGACAGATTCGCTTTAATTCTGTGCTGTTGAATTGCGCCGCTTTTGTATCGATGTTTATCGTGGGTGGCTTAAGTGGAATTTGGATGGCGGCTGTGCCAGTCGACGTTTACTTTCATGACACTTATTTCATTGTGGCTCACTTTCACTATGTGCTGTTTGGGGCCACTTTGTTTGGAGTCTACGCGGCGATCACGTTTTGGTTTCCTAAGATGTTTGGTCGCATGATGAACGAGCCACTGGGCAAGCTGCATTTTGTGCTGACCTTCATCGGTTTCAACGGAACGTTCTTTCCCATGCATCTTTTGGGAATGGCTGGCATGCCTCGGCGTTATGCCGACCCCTATGTTCACGGTTATTTAGAACATCTGCTGCCCATGAATCAGTTTATGACTTGGTCAGCAATGTTGATGGGGTTTGCTCAGCTGATCATGCTGTTGAACATGACTTACAGCGTGTTTTTTGGCAAGAAATCGGGCCGCAATCCTTGGGGAGCCAACGGGTTGGAATGGTCTGCTCCGTCACCTCCGGGACACGGCAATTTTGA
This sequence comes from Fuerstiella sp., assembly GCA_039974975.1. Classification (GTDB taxonomy): domain Bacteria; phylum Planctomycetota; class Planctomycetia; order Planctomycetales; family Planctomycetaceae; genus Fuerstiella. The sequence continues at coordinate 30,199 of JBDWHY010000172.1, forward strand.
TGAACCGATTGCGTGTTATCGAGGACCCTACGAATTCAATTCGGAAGAAGCAAAGGCCGCTGGTCGCGACTACATTTTACAAGCTGATCCGCCCTCGAATGTGTCTGGCGTCAACACAGTGGCAAAACAGGAAACGTAGAGACTGTCATTGCTGTTGCCCGAACTGATGTTTGGGTTCAGTTTGCTGGCGTCTGTTTTCGGAGGTCTGTTTTCGGAAGTCTGTTTTCGGAAGTCTGGGCGACTTCTGTGACAGTTTTTAAGACACGGCCCGTAAGACGAAGATTTTTGTTCCCGGAATTCATCTGACGAAGGTTTGCCTTGGAAGGCTCATCAAAAAACATAGCTCCTTTGGTCCAGAAGATGGCCATTGCCACCATTTTGGTTGCGTTGCTGCCGATTGGGATTGGATCTGTCGTCACGACTTTGAAGGCTGGAATGGCGTTCGCCGATTGGCCCACGTCGGACGGCGAGAATATGCTGCTGTATAACTTCTTCAAAGACATTCGGCACACAGACCGCTTCGTCGAACATACTCACCGATTGGCGGGCATGTTGATCGGAGTCTTCACGATTGCCTTGGTGGTCGTGACGTATTGGAAAGAAAAGACGCGTTGGGTTCGCCTTTGGTCGATCTCAATTTTGATCGCCGTGATTATTCAGGGTTTGCTCGGTGGTTTACGAGTCATTCAGAATGCTCAAGCGATGGCGATGGTGCACAGTATCACTGGAGGCCTGTTTTTTGGTTTGTGTTTTGTGTTTGCTCACAGTGTTCGTCGACCGGGCGAATTGGAACGACAACAGGATGCTGCCAAGGATTCTCGCACGTCTGTGGCCGTGTTTTACATGGCTTTGTTGCTGCCCGTTCTGGTGGTCGGGCAGTATTTCCTTGGAGGCATGTTTCGGCATCTGGGGATGATGTTGCATGAACACGTGATCGGAGCCATGGTGGTGTTTATGGGATCCGTATTTGTGATCTTTGGGCTGTGGCGTAGCGATTCTGTGCGTCTTAGGAATCGCATGAAATGGTTGTCTGCGGCGTTGGTCTTACAGATTGCGTTGGGGCTTGGAGCTTGGGCAACGAAGTTAGGGATTCCGGCTGTTGGCTATGTCGCGTCGGTCAATAACTTGCTGCAGAGTGTTGTTTGCAGCCTCCATACAATTGGCGGCATGTTTTTACTGGCAACTTCCGCAACGGTTGCGGTGGAACTTTGGTTGCTTGCTGAAGCCGGTTATCTTGCGAAGATTCCTGCTCACCCGTCGGCATCGATTGTTCCGACAAACGTGCAACGTCCCGAAGGAAGTTTGTCATGAGTACCGCATCGTCCGCATCCGGAGGATCAACTCCACTGACTGCCAATGTGCCAATGTCCGAAGCAATTCGTCTCAGATTTCGTCTTTACGCCGAGATGTCGCGGCCACGGATTGCGATGATGACAATGATTTCGGTCGTGGTCGGCTTTACGCTGGCTTCCACCGTGACATTCGACGCGATGGTTTTGTTGCTGGGGCTCATCGGCATTACTTTGCTAGTCGCCGCGTCCAGCATTCTGAATCAATGCTTAGAGAAACGCACTGATGGTTTGATGAAGCGGACAGCAGGTCGTCCATTGCCTTCGGGCAGAATTTCGATGGCCGAATGTTTGACCTTAGGAATTTTATGCGGCATTGGAGGTTGTACGCTTCTGGCGTTCACCACAAATGCGCCCACAACAATTGCTGGACTTGGGACCTTGTTGGTTTACGTCTTCGGCTATACGCCTTTGAAGACTCGTTCGATTTGGTGCACGACGATTGGAGCCATTCCCGGAGCCATGCCACCGGTGTTAGGGTGGTTGGCCGCTGGAGGAGACCTTGGTCTGGAGGCAGCTAGTTTGTTTGCGATTTTCTTTGTCTGGCAATTTCCACACTTTTTGGCCATCGGCTGGAAGCATCGCAACGACTATGAAAACGCAGGATTGAAGATGCTTCCTTCGTTTCATGACGAAGGCGTTCGAACGGGCTGGGTGGCTGTGGCCTATGCGATTTTGTTTGTTCCGGTTTCGGTTTCTCCGAGCCTGTTGGGGATCACTAGCTGGCCGTATTTTGTCGTAGCCGCGACTGTGTCGGTGGTGTACCTGAAATATTCCGTTCAATTTTCGAAGAACAGAACCGATCAAACGGCTCGCAGCTTGCTGTACAATTCGTTGCTGGCCTTGCCCATTTTGCTGGTGACGCTGCTAGCAGACTTTCTAAGAATGCATTCGTTTTAGGGGCGACATCTTGAGTGCTTTGTGCAGCATTCATTTTGAAGTCATGCCGCTGTCCGCCCTCTGATCGATCGTGAAGACGACCACTGAAACTTCCGTTTATGTCTGAATCTGAACAACCTGCTCACGTCAAAATGGGGCTGCCGATTTCCAATGCTAAGTTGGGGATGTGGTTGTTTCTGGGGACGGAGATCATGTTTTTTACGGCCTTTATCGGGTCGTATATCGTCTTAAGATTTGGTTCAAAGGGTTGGCCCGAATCTCCAGAGCTGACTCATATCAATGTATGGCTGGGGGCGACAAACACTTTTGTATTGATTGTTTCCAGCTACTTCGTTGTGTTGGCTCATGAAGCCATGTCGAAGAAAGACTATTCGGCTGTTCGCAAAAATCTACTGATTACGCTGGTGCTGGCGTTCGTCTTTTTGGGCATCAAGGCCTACGAATACAACGGCAAATTTACTCATGGGATTCTGCCGGGGCAAATTGCGGAAAACAGCAAGCAGGCGATGGTGAAGGTTGATCGCCAGTTAAAGCTGTTGGTGCGAGAACGCTTCGAACTTTACACGGGTGATGGAATTGTGCCCGAGCTGGAAGCTGCGACGGACATTGATCAGGCTTCAGCAGATCAAGATGCTTCGTCAGACAGCGAGGCCTCTGAAGTGACAGCCGATGCTGAACAGCAGGTGCCCGAAGTTCCTGCTGTTGACGTGCCGGAAGTGAGAGATCTTGCCAATGTGAGTAGTCAGATCGGAATCTTCGCCTCAGCTGAAGACACTGATCCGAAGTATGCGGAATTGAAGAAATCTGCCGCCGATGATCTTAGACTTTATGACCGCTGGAAGAATCTCCATAACCATGTGGTGAACGACGTTTCTTTGGTGGAAGTTCCTGCAGCAACAGGAGAAGACTACGTGAAAGCGTTGGCGGCGCTTTCCGCCGGTGAAAAGCTGGCACCATTGAACCTGGACGAAGTGAAAGCGGAACTGCAGGATTTGAAAAGCGACAAGGCATTCGGAGCGGCTGTTTCAGATGCCGTCCTTGATCCTCAAATCATTGTCTATGGCAATCTGTTTGCATCGGTCTACTTTTTAATGACCGGGTTTCATGCTTTGCATGTCATCATTGGAATCATTTTGTTTGCCATTCCACTGATGCTAGGCAGTCGGTTGACGGATGGTTGGTCGGACTGGGTTGAAAGCAGTGGACTTTACTGGCACTTTGTCGACTTGGTTTGGATCTTTCTGTTCCCGCTGTTGTACTTATTGTAGGAAGTGTTCAAAAGCCAGATCGAGAGTGGCCTTCGGGCAAGCTGAAAGCTGGTGTTGCCAGAGTTCAGTTTTGTGGAATCTGAAGTTTCTCAATCTACTCGTTTTGGCGATCTCTGTAGCTCTTGCTGCATCTTGGAAAACTTGAACGCATCACTGTTTCGGCCATCGGCCAAATTTCTGTAGCTACTTTCTTCTTTGAAGATTTCTGATGTCTGAACCTCAGGTGAATCAAGCCAGCGAATCAGCGGCCGAACACGATGCACATCATGTGAATTACGTGGGTGTGTTTATTGCTTTGTGTGTCTTGACTGCTTTGTCTGTTGGGTTTGATTTCATCAGCTTCGAAAACAAGGCCGTTACGGTTGTGGTTGTGCTGGCGATTGCCGCGGCCAAAGCGACGTGCGTGCTGTTGTTTTTCATGCATCTGAAGTTTGAAGGCGGCTGGAAGTATCTGGTGTTGGCTCCTACAACGGTTTTGGCTTTGGGGCTCCCGATGGCTTTGTGGCCTGATATCGGAACCAACTATTACCCATCTTCCGCCGCTCAGCTGCAGTGGCAGGAAGAAGCGGGTGGCAAGTAGAAGTTTCGGGGAGCTTCAGGCGTTGGGCGTTGGGCGTTGGTTTCTGCGCGGACTGAGTCTGAACGTGTTGGTATTGGCTGTGGGTTGGCCGTGGGTTGCTGCGGGCTGCATTTCCTTGACAGTTGCCGTGCCAACTGGTGAAAGCTGAGTCTGAGTGAGCTTGAAGTTCGCCGATCAGTTTGCCGCAGGCCAAATTTCACTACACTTCGGTTGGAGCAAAGCTGGTTTCAGCGAATGCGCGTTCATGCGGGTTTGCTGGCTGACCACTTGTTGGCACATTGGAAGGGCCATCACTTCAACGCAATATCACCGAAGGGGAACCATGATGGGTTATAAAATCAACGAAATCGAAGGCATCGGCGACGTCTACAAGGGCAAACTGCTTGAAGCTGAGATTACAACTACCGACCAGCTATTGGAATTGTGCGCCAGTGCGAAAGGTCGCAAAGACGTGGCGGCCAAAACGGGGCTCACTGCGTCTCAGCTTTTGAAGTGGGCCGACATGGCAGATCTGATGAGGCTGAAAGGAATTGGTCGTCAGTTTGGTGAACTGCTGAAGGCTGCCGGAGTTGATACGGTGAAAGAACTGCGTACTCGAGTTGCCGCAAACCTTGCCGCGAAGCTGAAGGAAGTGAACGAAGAAAAGAAGCTTGCGAAGGCAATTCCTGGCGAATCAAAGGTTCAGACTTGGATCGACACGGCCAAGGAAACAGAACCTTTGATTTCACATTAAGTGATTGTCGTTGGTAACGTCCGCTGCGCCTTCGCGGTTTTGGTTCCGGTGCCCTGTGAGTCGTGATTGGTGAAATCTGACTGGCAGTTTCAGCAGCGTCTCATTGACTAAGCTGGTGTGCAAAATCGAGCTGCGAGGGCTCTGACTTCATACGACTGGATTCGACGGTCGATCTCATATCTTCATGGCCGTTGTTCGGGAGCGATGTTTTTTCATCCCGCATGATCGAGAGCCTTTGTTTAGAAAACGTTTTCCCTGATGACTCGACACGACGGCCGTTCGGCCGATCAACTTCGTCCCGTTTCTGTGCAGCTTGGTTTTGTGAAGACGGCCACCGCGAGTGCTCTTGTTCAAGCTGGCGACACAATGGTTTTGTGTACTGCAAGTATCGAAAACAAAGTGCCCCCCTTCCGGATGCCTAAAGAAGAAGGTGGTTTGCCGAAGGGCTGGTTGACTGCCGAATACAATATGCTTCCTGGAAGCACGGCTCCGAGAAAGCAGCGTGATCGTCAGAAGGTGGATGGGCGGACGACCGAAATTCAGCGATTGATTGGTCGTAGTTTGCGAGCCGCGGTCGACTTCGACGCGTTGGGGGAACATACGATCACGATTGACTGCGACGTGTTGCAAGCTGATGGCGGGACTCGAACACTTAGCGTTACCGGCGGCTTTATTGCGTTGTGCGATGCCGTTGCCAAACTGGGGCTCGGCAAATCTGTGATCAGGGAAAGCATCGCGGCGATTAGCGTGGGAGTGGTCAAAGGTGAGCCTGTACTGGACCTAGATTATCCGGAAGACAGCACGGCAGATGTGGACATGAACGTCATCATGACGGGAAGTGGGAAGTTTATTGAAGTTCAGGGGACTGCTGAGGCTGAGCCTTTTGACTTCGAAACACTGCAATGTCAGTTAAAGCTGGCTCAGGATGGAATCCAGCAGTTAACACAGATTCAGAAAAAATCTTTGGGTGATGCGTGGCCTCTTTAGAGGTCATGACAGTATCTTTTAGGCACGAATTGTATTTTTCAAGGGGCATAAAAGTCGTCGCTGACTGATTTGCTCCTTCATCTTATTGACTGCGAAAGTATTGCTAAATGGCTTCTTCGAAGTACGCGTCGATCCCAGAAGAAACGTCAGGGCTTCCCCGCGGAATCAAATACATCATTGGCAATGAAGCCGCGGAACGATTCAGCTTTTACGGCATGAGAACCATTTTGGTGGTCTTCATGACGAAGTATCTTCACTTGATGGTGGACGGCAATGTCGGCACCGCCATGAATGGTGCGAAGGCTGACGAAACTTATCACCTGTTTGTTTCGGCGACTTATATCTTTCCGGTTCTTGGATCACTGCTGGCCGATATCTTCATTGGCAAGTATCGCACGATTTTGTGGTTGTCGATCGTCTATTGTTTGGGCCACTTGGCGTTGGCGCTCATGGGCGGTCCGGGAATGACTCCAGCCAGTTGGCTGTATGTCGGCTTGATCATGATTGCTGTTGGAAGCGGGGGCATTAAGCCTTGCGTTTCGGCTCATGTCGGTGACCAGTTTGGAAAGAAGAACAGCCACATGATGACTCGCGTCTATCAGTGGTTTTATTTCGCGATCAACTTCGGTTCCACAGCGTCAACGGCGTTGACTCCTTTGTTACTGGAATGGTACGGACCTCACGTTGCGTTCGGACTGCCAGGTGTTCTGATGGCTTTGGCCACGTTGCTGTTTTGGATGGGCCGCAATGTGTTCATTCATGTGCCGGCTGCCGGGATGAATTTCTTCCGTGAGACTTTCAGTCGAGATGGCGTGACGGCATTGCTGAAGCTGAGTGTCATCTATGCGTTTGTCGCCGTCTTTTGGGCCGTGTTTGATCAGACGGGTTCATCATGGGTTCGCCAAGCCGGGAATATGGATCTGACGTTTTTGTGGTGGGAATTCTTGCCGTCTCAGGTGCAAGTGGTGAATCCTTTGTTCGTCTTGATCTTGATTCCCTTGTTTCAGTTGGTTGTTTACCCAGCTGTTAACAAAGTCTTCACGCTGACTCCGTTGCGTAAGATTACGATCGGTTTCTTTTTGACCGCAGGAAGTTTTGTATTCCTTGCTGTTGCACAACAAATGATCGATACGGGCACTCAAGCTTCAGTTTGGTGGCAGCTTTGGGCCTATGTGGCTTTGACCGCGGGTGAAGTGATGATTTCAATCACGGGGCTTGAATTCAGCTATACTCAGGCACCCAAGACCATGAAGTCTGTTGTGATGGCGTTTTGGTTGGCCTCTGTGTCTCTTGGCAACTACTGCACAAGCGCAGTGAATAGTTATATCCAGACACCGAGCATCAATGATGTTCAGGAAACATTCGTGGGAGACGACATTCCGGAATCCGCTGAGCTGGGCGAGTGGAATGTGGTCAGTACCAAAGAAGTTACGACAGATGATGGCGAAAAACAGCTGTGGCTGATTGAAGCTGGGATGGATGGCAAAGAAGGTACTGCAGACGACGTGACTTTGGTCTTGGGGCCAAAAGGCGACATCAAGAAAACGATGACGTCCGAAAACGAGGTCATGGAAGAAGCGGCTCAGCGGATCGAAGACGTCTTTACAGCGTCAAATGAAGACGATCAGTTGAAAGCTTTGCCATTGCAGGCCGACGGTCAGAAGTTGGTCGATGGCTTGTCGGATTCTCTCGGGAATCAGCTGACTTATTTGCAAGTTACCAGAAACCAATATCAGATTGTGTCTTCTGGATACGATGAAGAATTTCTGACTCAGTGGGACGTGATTCTGACTGGAGACGTCAGTCGCTCAGCCACTGAGAAAGAGCGAAAGGCGATCGCAGAGAAGAAGCTGTCATGGCGAGAACAGCGAATCATTTCCATCCTCGGCGAAGAAGGCCAGACTCTGGTTAATCGAGAACGCGGAGACATTCCCGAGACAACGATCTCACGCAACATCACTGTCGGCGGACGCATTTTGATGAGCGGTGCAGAATACTTTTGGTTCTGGGTGAAGATCGTGGGCTATACGGGAATCGCCTTCATCCCTGTTGCGTACTTCTATAAAGAGAAGTCCTACATCCAGTCAGAACAAGAAGGTGTTTCAGACGAAGAGGCGACTGCTGAAGCCACCGACGTCTAAAACTGAATTGGAAGCAGCCCAGTACAAAAGACGGTCGTGAAACTTCTGAACAGTTGCAGCGGCGAGTGCTGGGTTGCATGATGGAATATTCGTTGTGGCTTTGCTGCATGCAGTGTCACGGTCGCAAGCAGTGGCTTTGCTGCATGCAGTGTCACGGTCGAATGCAGTGGCTTAGCCGCATGCAGTGTGTCGGCTGCATGCAGTGGCGGCTTGCTCTGCTGGGCTTTAGTTCAGCGGATTTATGTTCGAACACAGACTGACCTCGCTGGGGTATTTCAACCAGCAATCCCCCCCCTGCCCCCTCTTCGAGAAATTCTCACCTACCAATTGGAAGTTCTTCATGCCTGCGCGTCTTGGTCGTCAACTGTTTTTGGTCGTCAGTGGTTTGATTTTGATGCCGATGTTCTTTGCGGACTCTCAATTGAGTGCTCAAGAACCCGTGTTCCCTGGCTTCCCTAACTTGGAGTCACGAGCAGTCGGTGAGTGGTGGAAGGTGAAGCCAAACAAGCGGACCAAGATGAATCTGGATGTGCCTCGTGACGAAGTTGTCGCGTTCGCTTTGTACACTCACGATCATGCCGTGCTGAAACTGTCAGCTCAGCTGTTTCCCTTGAAGCCCGCCGAGCCACGCAGTGTGCGTCTTGAATTGAAGTCCGAAGGGGGCGAATGGAAACAAGTGGCTGAACGGCCTGTTGTGGAGCTTGGCTGGAGTGCTCATTTCCGCTTAGAGAACTGGGATAATTCCAAGGACGTTGCCTATCGCGTCTTGCATGGTGAGTCGGCTCGTTTTGAAGGCAAAATACGCAAGGATCCGATCGACAAAGAGGTGATCGTTGTTGGGAACTTATCTTGCAACAGTTCGAGAACTCCGGGCCCGCGTCCTCAGATGATTTCTAATCTGCTGAAGCTTGATCCCGATCTTTTGTTTTTTGCAGGAGACCAATCCTATCATCATACTCAGCACACGTATGGTTGGTTGGAATTCGGCATGCAGTTTCGGGATGTCATGAAGGACCGGCCGGTTGTCACGATTCCCGATGATCACGATGTGGGGCAGGCGAATATTTGGGGTGAAAACGGCAAGAAGGCAACAAATTCGGCTGGGCCAAGCGGTGGATATTTCTATCCAACCAAGTACGTCAACATGGTGCAAAGATGTCAGACGTGGCACCTGCCTGATGCCTACGATGCGACTCCGATTGAACAGGATATCGGTGTCTACTACACAGACCTGACTGTCGGGGGCATAAATTTTGCGATCTTGGAGGATCGAAAATTTAAGAGTGGACCGGAAGGAAAGATTCCCAAAATGGGACCTCGGCCAGACCACATCAATGACCCTGCGTATGATCGCGAATCTGTTGATGTTCAGGGATTGAAGTTGTTGGGCGATCGGCAATTGGATTTTCTTCGAGCATGGAGCCAAGACTGGACGGGAGCCGAAATGAAGTGTGCTCTTTCGCAAACAGCATTTTGCGGAGCCGTCCACTTGCATGGTGGCAAAAACAATCGCTTGCTGGCCGACTTAGACAGCAACGCTTGGCCTCAAACCGGTCGCAATAATGCGTTACGAGAACTTCGTCGAGCCTGGGCGTTGCACATGTGTGGCGATCAGCACTTGGCCGTCACTGTGAAGCATGGCATTGATTCACACCGAGATGGCCCGTATGGCTTTACCAGCCCCGCGATCGTAAACACAATTTACGGGCGTTGGTGGTGGCCGGAAGACGAGCAAGCCGGACCGAACGCTGATACCGACGCCGCCTTGCCATGGACGGGTGATTACCTTGATGGGCTTGGAAATCGCATCCACATGATGGCCTATGCGAACCCTCCGAATACCAAGGACGAAAAACAGCGCGGTGATGGTTTTGGTGTTTCTCGGTTCAATAAAGCAACTCAAGAAATCACGTTTGAATGCTGGCCTCGATTTGCCGACGTCGAAGACGGTGACGAAGCTCAGTTTGCAGGATGGCCCATTACGATCGACTACAGAAATAATGATGGTCGAGAAGTCGTTGGGTACTTGCCAGAGCTGGTGGTGTCGGGGATTGATCGGCCTGTGATTCAGGTGATTGATGAAGCGTCATCAGAGATTCTGTACACCGTGCGAGCGACGTCCAGCCGGTTTAAGCCTCCTGTGTATTCCAAAGGAACCTTCACCGTGAAGATTGGAAGTGACAAGCCGGATCAGAAGACTTTCACAAACGTGAGCCAGGTTGCGGACGGTCAGAATGCAGAATTGTCCGTCCAGTTCTAAAGCTTCACAGACTGGGCGAGCCGGTAGTTTAATGCCAGTGGTTTAATGCCGGTAGTTTTGCGTGGATGTGCGTCAGAGCAGGTTTCGCGATCTGAGAACAGGCGCGTTGCGAATCTGCTGGAGCCTGCGGTCTGCTGCGGTCTGCTGCGGTCTGCTGCGACGGTCGCACGCCAAGATTGACCGGTGTGGTTTCCCTTTGCTGTGCTTACTGATTACTGTGGGACGGCGGCATTCTGTGAATTCTTGGTTTGTCGCGATTCCGCACGCCAGATTTCCCTCCCCCGCCTTGGACGCCTCGTCCAAACGTCCCCCCAAATTTCGGGAAGCCATTATGAGCACTGCTCGACATTGGATCTCGCTGATGCTTTTCGCCCTCGTGCCGGCGATTGGGCAACCGGTGTTGGCGGAAGGCGATTCTGAGATTGACTATGCGGCGGACGTGAAGCCGATTTTGGCGGCGAAGTGTTGGAACTGCCATGGGCCCGATGCGGAAAGTCGAGAAGCCGACTTGCGGCTTGACCTGCCGGACGAAGCTGAGCACGTGTTACGGGCTCATGAAGGTGACTTGCCAGGGCTGATCAGTCGCATTCTGTCGACCGACCCAGACACTCAGATGCCTCCAGCTCATTCTAAGAAACCCTTGAGTTCAACCGAAATGAGCGTGTTGAAACAGTGGGTCAATGAAGGGGCGGCCTTCGACACTCATTGGGCTTTTGAAACCCCGGTGGCCGCTGAACCTCCAGCAGTGCACGCGAAGTTTCAGGTGCGTAACGCGATTGATCGTTTTGTCGTTCATCGACTGTCTGAGAAGGAAATGTTGCCAGCTGCGCCGGCCAGTCGCGAGACCTTGATTCGACGAGTCAGTCTTGATCTGACAGGCCTTTTACCGACGGTCCAAGAAGTGGATGCTTTCTGTGCGGACCAGTCGCCGATGGCATACGAAAATTTGGTCGACCGCTTGTTAGCGTCTCCTCGTTATGGAGAGCACATGGCAGCGGCGTGGCTTGATGCTTCTCGATACGCAGACACTGATGGGTATCAGAATGATCGCTATCGCTACATGCATGTGTGGCGAGACTGGGTTATTTTGGCGTTGAATGACAACCAGCCTTACGACCAGTTTTTGATCGAACAAATCGCAGGAGACATGTTGCCCGATGCGACATTGAAGCAGCAGATTGCCACTGGGTTTTGTCGCAATCATCGTATCAATTCTGAAGACGGTTCCATTCCTGCAGAATGGCACGTCGAAAACGTGGTGGATCGAACGGACACATTGGGAACTGCGGTTTTGGGACTGACGATCGGATGTGCACGCTGCCATGATCACAAGTACGACCCTCTTTCAGCGCGAGAGTACTATCAGTTGTACGCCTATTTTAACAACGTGCCAGAGTGGGGGATTGGGCCAAACAACGGCAACAGTCCCCCATTCGTGAAGGTTCCTCAGTCGTGGCCCAACCTGTCGGCAGCCGAAAATGTGGCTCAAGTCCCCGAAGCTTTGAAGCTAAAGAATGCTCGGAAGGGCTCTGGCAATGGCCTCAAACGTCCTCAACCAGGCGACGCGCAAACCGTGATGGTGATGCATGAAATGGAAACTGCTCGCAAAACATACCTTTTGACTCGAGGCCAATTTGATACTCCTGACAAATCCGAATCATTGGCTCCTGCAGTTCCGAATTGGCTGGGCAAATTTTCAGCCGTCCAACCGAAGAACCGGTTGGAACTGGCAAAGTGGATTGTACATCCCCAGCACCCGTTAACCGCTCGAGTTGCAGTGAACCGGATGTGGCAGAGATTCTTCGGAGTCGGGCTTGTAAAGACGGCTGAAAATTTCGGTGTGCAAGGTGATTTGCCGAGCCATCCCAAACTGCTGGACTGGTTGGCCGTGCAGTTCGTCGATCGTGGTTGGGACGTCAAGGGATTGCAGAAGCAAATCGTGCTGAGCGCGACGTATCGCCAAACTTCGGCAACGACTCCTGCTGCTTATCAAAACGATCCCGAAAACCGTCTGTTGGCTCGTGGGCCACGGTATCGAATGCATCCGTTTGTGCTGCGAGATTCGATGTTGTCGACCAGTGGTTTGCTTGTCGAAAAGATAGGAGGAGTTCCGGCAAAGCCTTACATGCCTCCTAAAATTTGGAAGTCGATTTCGAACAACAAGTACGACCAAGGCAGTGGAGACGATCTTTATCGCCGCAGCCTGTATACGTTTTGGAGACGCACGATTCCTCCTCCGAGCATGGTGAACTTTAACGCGGCTGAACGTGAAGTGTGTGTGATTCGTAAAGACAGAACCAACACTCCGCTGCAGGCGTTGACGATGATGAACAACGTCACCTTTGTGGAAGCGTCTCGGTTTCTTGCCGAAGTGATGATGAATCATTCGGAAGATCACAGTCGAGCTTTAGAATTCGGGTTTCGTAGGCTGGTCGCCAGACGTCCAACTCCCCAGGAAACTCAGTTGATTGAATCAGCGTTTGCCACATTCTTCCAGACGTATCGTGGCAACGAAGAGGCTGCCATCGAGTTGCTGAACGTGGGCGAGAAGGCTCGTACAGAACGCTTCGATTTGGCTCGCCACGCGGCTCTGGCAATGACGGCTTCTTTAATGATGAACTTAGACGAATCCATTACAAAGGAGTAATCGCATCAACAGGCCAACGTGCAGTGCACAAGTCGTAGACAGCGTTGATCGAATTAGCAAGTCGATCGGGCGGCGGAACTTCTTTAGAAGTGCGGGGTTGGGGGCAGCGGCGTTGTCGTCGCTACTAAATTCTGAAGCATCTGCAAAGGCCGATCGAAATGCGATCGGTGGTCTTGGCGATCTGCCTCACTTTCCTGCGCGAGCAAAGCGGATTATCTATTTGTTCCAATCTGGAGGTCCGTCTCAGCTCGACCTGTTGGATGGCAAACCGGACTTGGCAGAGCGATTTGGGCAGGAAGTCCCGAAGTCGATCTATCCGGACGAACGCAAGACAACCATGAGCAGTGCTCAGGCCTCTTTTGCGACCGCTCCCAGCGTGTTTAAGTTTTATCGGCGAGGCGAATCGGGGCTTCCGATAAGTGAATTGCTGATGCAGACAGGCAGTTGGGCGGACGAAATGTGCATCGTCAATTCCATGCACACGACGGCCATTAATCATGACCCAGCAATCACGATGTTGCTCACGGGATCTCAGATCCCCGGACGTCCCAGTGCGGGTTCTTGGTTAAGCTACGGTTTAGGGGCAGAAACAGAAAATCTGCCCGCGTTTGTCGCGATGAGTTCGAAGGGGAGCGGCAAGACAGGGCAGCCGCTTTACGATCGACTTTGGGGCAGCGGCTTTTTACCTTCGGTGTATCAAGGCGTGAAATTTAGAAACCAAGGAGCACCCGTGTTGGACATTTATGATCCAGCTGGAGTCGACCGGGGGACTCGACGAACAATGCTGGACTACCTTGGTCAACTAAACCAATTGAAGTATGAACAAGCGGGCGACCAAGAAATTCAAACTCGAATTGCTCAGTATGAACTGGCCGGTCAGATGCAATCTTCGGTGCCTGAATTGTTGGACCACGGCACAGAAACTCAGTCGACTCTTGATTCGTATGGGCCGGATGTGCGAAAGCAGGGGACTTACGCATACAACTGCTTGATGGCTCGCCGACTGGCCGAACGTGGAGTTCGGTTTATTCAACTTTTTCATCAGGGTTGGGATCAACACGGATCGCTCCCCAAACAGATTCGGCAGCAGGCAAAAGATACCGATCAGCCGACGGCCGCATTGCTCAATGATTT
>JBDWHY010000173.1:0-33942 GCA_039974975.1 Fuerstiella sp.
ATACAGACGGGCCTTCTTTCGCTGCATGCCCCCACCGAACACCGGATCATCTTCTGACGGCCGAATCAGGCTTGTTCAGTTTCGGCATCGACTGCAACCGAATCGCTGACTTCCTTCAGGGGATCGACGAGTGCAAAGACGGTGTGCCCTTCACTGATCACGGTGTCGAAGTCAGCCGAACAAACAGTTAAGGTCTCATCGGCAAACAGCACGAACAGAGGCATCGAGTTCTCGCCATAGGCTTGCTGGAAGTCCTGCCACGTGAATTCAGGAGTGATCGGAGTTGCTTTGACGATGGCTCCATCCTCAAATCTCTGATCCAAGGCCGCATACGTTGCGTCCATTGAAAACAGAACTCGACCATCAAGCACTTCCGCGCTCTTGTCCTTCCGTTCGCTATCCACCTTGCGGCGGCTTAACCGGTACACTTCCTTACGTCCGAAGAATTCTGCGAAGTGATGAGCGGCCAACGTGTTGACCTCGTCATTCGGAGTCATCGCGATCAACCGCCCGATGCCCCCAAAGTTCAATTGATGAGCCGCATCAGAAAGCACGTTGGCATAAAACGTGTTGAGCCCTTCCATACGAGCTGAGTGAATGTTGTGGTGATTTGTGTCAATCATCTGCACGGCGATTCCGTGTTCCTTCAGGGACAAGGCAATGGCTCGAGCCCCCGCGTGGGCTCCTGCAAACAGAATCCCCTGAGGATTCTTCACAGACAGGCCAAGCTTCAAAGCCACTTTACGGGCCGTTAAACCATACACCAGCACCGTGCCTACGATCACCATGAAGACCGCAGACACGAATTGGTCGGAATCACCAAGTTCAAGTGCAAACACAGACGCCACCGCCGCAGCCACGATTCCTCGAGGAGCTAACCATGACAAAAACACTCGCTCTGCAACGCTGAGTCCGCAACCCAGGGTCGAAACCCAAACACTGATGGGACGAACCAGTAAAATCATAAACACGACAAAAGCAGGACCTCGCCAAGACAGGTCGCTGAAGTTGGAAAGTTCGAGACGAGCGGACAGCAGAATAAACAGGCTTGAAATTAAAAGAACGCTTAGGTTTTCTTTAAATTCAACGATGTGTCCAATCTTCACTTGGTGCTGATTTGCAAGAATCAGCCCCATCACAGTCACTGTGACCAATCCACTTTCGTGGACGATCAAATTCGAAATGGTAAAGACGGCCACTACCAACATCAGCACGAATGACGTTTCTAAGTGGTCTGAAACCAGGTGGCGCCTGAGCATTTCTTTCAGCAGCCCAGCCGCTGCGACTCCAATGCCAACTCCCACCAGCATCGTTGTCAAAAAACCCACAAAACCAGACCACGCCGCATCGCCAATGTCGACATTCTGAACGGCTGCTTGAGCACCAAAAACCAAGACGGCCAGCACGGCTCCGATGGGATCAACAACAATTCCTTCCCAGCGAGCAATCGGACCGACGGCTCCCGTGGGACGAATTTCTCTTAACAGCGGACCAATCACAGTCGGCCCGGTGACAGTTAAAATCGCTCCTAGCAAAAGAGATTCTAGGAGATCGAACTGCAGTAACCAGTGAGCACCAATGGTTGCTAGCACCCACGTGATCAAGACTCCGACGGACAACAGCAAGGCCAGCGGCCGGCCGATCTTCTTCAGATCCGCGAATCTCAACGACAGGCTGCCTTCAAACAACACGATCGCAACGCTCAGCGAAACGATGGGAAGAATCAGGTCTCCCAACAAATCATCCGGGTTCAGTGTTAAGGGTTTCAGCAGCTTGGCGACGGAGCTTTCTGCAGACATCCCTTTGATGATGACACGCAACACCGGACCGACAAAAATTCCGGTCGCCAGCAGCAGCAAAATGGAAGGCAGCTTCAGCTTCGTGGCAATCCACTGGCTTCCGATACCAAGCACAAAGATCGCAGACAACGAAAGCAGAATTTGTTCTGGAGGAGTGAGCAACCCGAATTCCTGAATGAAGAATGTCTGTAAACACAAAGAGCTGTTAAAGATGATCAGCCCAATGAAGGACAGCATATTATGCCATCGGCTGGCCCTTGTTTATGCCGGCGTACACAATTCCACGACATGGCCATCCGGATCTTGAAGAAACACCTGAATCGCTCCGTCAGGACGTTGTTTGGCATCGTCGACCAATTGGATTCCCTGCTGCTTCAAGAACTTTGCGGCTGCCGATGCATCCGCCACTTCAAAAGCAAAATGATGATTACGGCTGCTTTTCTTGACGACTCCGTCAGGGAAACCCGCTGGCCCACTGCGATCATGTTCTTCGATTAAGTGAATCAGGGTTGCTCCGGCCTGAAACCATGCACCTTGAAAATCAAAGTTGGGGCGAGCCACCTCAGACATCCCCAGCAGCCCCACGTAGAATTCTCGGCTCGCCTGGACACTGGCAACAACCAGAGTGATATGATCGATGTGTTTGACGTTGATTTCAGACATGAAGTTCATTCATCGTGATGGCAGTATGAGATCTCAGAATGCAGCTTCAAATCGTCTGGCGGCAATGAAATTCTGCTGCTCGGATATCGTAGTAAAATATTGTCTTCGCTGGTTGTTCCGCAGTCACAAAATCGGCAGTGATTTTCGGGTCCACCAACGTCATTCTCCGAGACGCCAATCCAGTTGACAGCAGCCAATAGAAACACTCAAAAAAAATCAAAAGCTTGGCCCCGCTTTTTCTGACGTTGCTGCATTCCGCGGTCAACGCTGCACGGGCAAGCACTGGCTTGTGAGCGATGTAAACTTGCTGTTGAGGACGACAGCAAAACGGCCGGTTCAGCTGAAACAAGCAGGCACTGCTGACCGCAAGCGGCCACAAAGCTTGGCAGTGAACACTTAGCAGAACCTTTTGAGGGCCAAAGCAGGTAACAGGGATGCCGGCAGCACCCAATGAAAAAAAGGCGTGACGCTGGACAGAAGTCCTGCGTCACGCCTTTGTACTGCGTCGTCTTCGGTAAAGACTGTGCCTCGTCAAAGCGAGACAAGCTTGACAGATCTCACAGATTATTTGTCGTCGGAATCGTCCTGAGATTCTTCAGTCGCTGGCTTCTTGTCGTCGGCTGATTCTTCTTCAGGCTTCGCTTCCGAGGATTCACCTTCAGTCGCAGAACCTTCGTCTTCAGTCGCAGCAGGTGCTTCACCATCATCCGACTTACCATCGTCTGCTGAGTTGGCTTCGCCGGCTTCAGGTTTGCCAGCGTCACCGCTGTCTTCACCGTCTTCTTTTTCACCGTCTTCACTGTCGGCATCACCACTGCCGGCATCACCACTGTCGGCATCACCAAAGACAGGTGGAGCATCGTCTTCATCTGCGTCATCGCCATCAGCAGCTTCGTCATCTGTCTGGCCATCATCAGACGGCAAATTCAGAGTCGTTCTTTCTAGTTCTGTTCGGCTATCACTTCGCATGGCGATTCCGAGACCACCGCACAAGATCACCCAGCAGACGGCCATGACGACAGTGATTTTGGTGAATACGTCGCCTGCTCGGACACCCAAAGCGCTCTGGCCACCTTGACCACCGAATGCTCCGGCCAATCCGCCGCCTCGGCCACGCTGAATCAGGACCAGCAGAATCATCAAGCCGCTTAGCAAGAACAGCAGCACTGAAAACAGGTTAATCAAAAAGCTACTCATAATTCCAAATCTCACTCAGCAAAATAAAGTCGAGGCATCTTGCCATCGCTGTTGTTATTTCGTGACCTGACCACGAATGGTCAGGCGCCGTGTCCCACTTGTGCGGCATTGAACACAAGATGATTCAACGCCAAGCATGTCTTTAACTAAGCCGTGGCCAGTTTGCGAGCCGCATCGATGATGGGGACAAACAGTTCTGGTTTCAGGCTGGCACCGCCAACCAATGCTCCGTCAACATTGGGTTGCCCCATTAATGTTTCGGCGTTGTCTGGCTTCACGCTCCCGCCATACAAGATCTGCATGGATTCGGCAGCCGCATCACTATACTGGCTCGCAATCCACTTGCGAAGGTGTTCGTGAGCAGATTCCGCTTGTTCTGGAGACGCAGTGACTCCTGTACCGATCGCCCAAACCGGTTCGTAAGCGATGACAACGTTCTTCAGGTCTGCTTCGCTGACGTCTGCCAGGCCACCGGCCATCTGAGAATCCAGCACGGTTTCCGTTTGATTGGCTTCTCGGTCGCTCAGCAATTCCCCCACGCAAAGCACGGCCGTGATACCACCAGCCAAAGCCGCTTTGGTCTTCTTGTTGATTAATTCGTCGGTTTCGCCAATCACATGGCGACGTTCGCTGTGGCCCAAAAGCACATGGCTGCAGCCAACATCTTTCAGCATGTCCACAGAAACTTCACCCGTGAATGCTCCGCTTGCTTCGAAGTAGACATCCTGAGCACCCACTTTGACTGCACTTCCGGCCGTTTTTCCAGCAATTGTACCCAAATACACAGAAGGTGGACAAACAAGCACCTCAACACCAGCGTCTTCGCTGGCGGTATTTGCAGCCAACGCACTGGCCAATTCTGTACCGCTGGCTGTGTCGGTGTTCATCTTCCAGTTGCCGGCAACGAGAAATCGTCGCATGAAGTCACTCCGCATCGGGGTAAAGTGTTGGCAGATTTGGTTTTCAGTAAATCTGCTGTGTCTAATTTTAGAATCTGGGGATGGTAATGTGCCGTCGGCTCGGGTCAACCGCGATCAGTCATGATCGGCGTCAAACCCCAGCAGTTTCCGCTTTTGAGGTCCGTTCGCTCGTATCCGGAAAATCTCAACGGTCGAACGGCCTCAATTCCTCCGTTCTTCGGCGTTGAACGACGATTTTGCCGACGCAGACTGAATTTTCGGGCAGGTTTCAGGAAGAATGCGACTGAACCGACCCGTTTGGGGAGGGTTGGTGTCACGATTCACGACTCAAATTCTCCAATCCATGCAGCGATATTGCGTGCATGAAAAGACCATCGACTTCACATCAACGGAAACAGATTCATGTCTCGAGTGGCAGAAATCAGTCGCAAGACGGCCGAAACAGCGATCGAATTGTCTCTGAATTTAGACGGCACGGGCGTCGCCAACGTGGATACAGGAGTCGGATTTTTCGACCACATGCTGACTTTGTTCGCCAGACACGGCCTCTTTGACCTGTCCGTCAAGGCTGTTGGCGACCTGCACGTCGATCACCATCACACGGTTGAAGACGTCGGCATTTGTCTCGGCCGAGCACTCGGGCAGGCAGTCGGCGACAAAACAGGAATCTATCGTTACGGCAGTATCGTCTTGCCGATGGAAGAATCTCTGGTCACATCGGCCGTCGATTTAAGCGGTCGCTTTGCATTCGTCTTCAACGTTGATTTTCCAACGGAAAAAATCGGCGAATTCGATTCTCAACTGGTTCAAGAATTCTGGAACGCCGTTGCATCAAACACCATGATGAATCTGCACCTAATCCTGCACCACGGTTCCAACAGCCACCACATTTCGGAAGGCACCTTTAAAGCGACTGCTCGAGCCATCCGCCAAGCTGTCACGGTGGACCCACGGCAAACCGGAGTCCCCTCATCCAAAGGCACGTTGCACGGATGAACAATTCGGAACTGAAAGCTGCCCTGAAAGCCATTTGCGAGCAATCTGCCATTCCCGCATTGGATTGCTGCACCACCAACGGAACGACGTCGCAACAGTTTTCTGTTGGAATCGGTTCCAGCCAAGGCGTTTCAACCACTGCCAGTCGAACCATTGAACCGTCTCGTTTTCTGATCGCCAGCATCACGAAACCGATCGTCGCGATGGCCGTCTTAAAGTTGGCGGCTGAAGGCAGGCTCAGTTTGGCGACGCGAATTCCCGATCTGTTCCGCAACCTGCGGAACAGCACGTACCGAAGAATCACGGTTCGCCACCTGCTGACTCATTCTTCAGGCCTTGGCGAATCCGTTCAACAAAACCTAGAACTAAGGCAAGCAGCCGCGACATCGGCCGACTTCATGAAAGCCGCCGAATTGGAAAGCCTGATCTTTTCCCCGGGCACCACCTGCAAATATTCAAGCATCGGATACATGTTTCTTGGATCCATCGTGGAACAGATCACGGAACGGCCGTTGTCCGAATACCTTCGCGCGGAAATTTTCGAGCCACTCGGCATGGCGTCAACCAGTTTGGGAACCATGGCAGATGATCCATCCGTGCTACCCAATGACTTACCGACATGGCAACACAACGCCGACAACTGGGGCTGGAACAGTAACTATTGGAAGCAGTTTGCAGCAGCGTGGGGAGGCATGTACAGCACGTCTGCCGATCTGATCCGTCTCGCAAAGATGCTGCTGAATGAGGGCCGGACTTTAGACGGATCGGTTGTGTTGCCAACACCCGTTGTCAGATCAATGATGGCCAATCAAACGGCTTCGCTCAAAACGGCGACGGAAGTTTCGGGGCCTTCAAAAAACTGGAGCTTCGGGTTTCGCATGCAGTGGCCCGAACACACCGCATCGTTCTGCGACTTTGTCAGCGGACACACCGTGGGGCACTGGGGAGCCACCGGCACGCTGCTATGGATCGATCCCGTCACTGGTTCTGCCGCATGTGTACTGACAACAGTGCCGTTTGAAAAAAGTCGAGACGCGATCCAGCGAATCAGCAATCTCTTGGCGTGCCAACTGAAGCCCAACTGAAGCCCAACTGAAGCTCAAAAACGGAACGCCGCAGCGCGACCTTTCGAACGGCTAGCTATGAGCAGGCGGCAGACACCCTATCCACGGCAAACATCCGAGACGACGAGGCGGCCGATCTCAAGCAAACTCTCAAGCCAAGTTGAAGACTCTTGGTCGTTGCCGTTTTCATAGCCACGGTCAGAAGCAGTCGTACAACGCAAACAGAACGTTGAAGCGACCGACGCCCATTGGGCGTGTGGCTTGCGCAACTGTCAGAGTTTCTATGCGTTTCAACGACGCATGATTTGGTTTGCCGGCTCAACCATCTATTTGCTTCGACGCAGCCATTCTTTGGCTTTTCGGATGACTCGCGGACCCGCCAGAGCAGCGCCGAGCCACCACGAGATTTGAACGCCGACAAAGATTGCTGCAGCCAGCAGAGCTTTTTCGCCGGCCGTGAACGGTAGGAATGGAATCGCAAACAACGAAAACCACAGCACTCCCGATAGGAACATCAGAACGATCCCGGTGCGCGTAAAGCGACTGCCGCCGCCAGCGGTCGAAGGATCTTGCTTGTTCTTGATGGGCTGACTCACGTCCGGTTCCAAAGTTTATGGTGAGTTTCTCTGTGAGTTCCGGTTACGCTTCCACACTGAGTGTCCGCCGCCGTGACACTCCGCCACCGTGACACTCCGCCACAAGGACGTCGGGCAATGGGCCGACGTGTCGAGTAACAATCTGTGATGCCAAAAGCAGTTCGGGTGCGGAGCGACCCTTCCAATATCCGGACGCAGAATGCCGAATCGAGTACGTAAAGTCCAATGTCGAATTCGCTGGTCGCAGTCCAGATTCTCTGTCTGTTGCATCACGAGTTTCCCAGGTAGTCGCCGCCGATCGTAACGGTCGAACAATTTCCGGCGCGTTGACGCCATGAACGTCGTAAAGAAAACTCGGACACGACTCGCTCACCGGAACCGCCTTCCAATTTGTTGACTCACTGCCCCACTCAGTCATCCCGCAACCTAACAAGTCGATCCAATGCAGTTCCCGGAATCCACCGTGTTTGGATATGTGTTCAGCCCTGAACCCAAAGACTCTGTGAACATCTAGAACATGTCCGCGAGTACCCAGCGGCTCATCCACGAGTATAACGTGATGTTCATTGACATTGACGGCTCTTGATCCTTTTCCCCATGCGATCATTGGAAGCCGCTTGAAAGACGATCACTGAATAAGGCAGACATTGCCAGCATGGCATGGTGGGCTCGTTCAGTTGCAGCTCAAGACATTCGTGCGACATCAGCAAAACCGTATAGCTCAGCAGCGAAGGGATCTGATGCACCTCAAAGCACAGTTTTGTTTGCGAAGCGTCAATTCTCCAAAGACCAGTGAGTCCGCTGACATCCTCCCATGTCCCATTCTGAAAGATTGTCAGTTCAGTAAAAGGAGAGCAGCATTCACCTGACACTTCAGCAGACGCCACACGCCAGACCTTCGATGTCTTGCCGGCCAAGTTCAAAGACTCGTGCCGTTCCTCGATAGCAATGCTGCAATCGCGTTTCTGCATGCAAGCAGCTTTTGGTGCAGTCCCATGACCAGAATCATTGGCGATCATCTTGTCCACGTCCGGGAATTCAGACGCCGTATCGACACACCCACTGAGTGTCAAGAAAACGGTGACCAGAACCATCAAACGCCCTCTCGATTCCCAATGGTCTCCACGACAGTTGACTCCAGAAACCATCATCGCATCTTGTCCTTTTTCTGGATCAGTCAAGAGTCTGCCTGTCGTAAAAGTCAGAGACAACGGTTGGCGAATTCACCAAGGACTTCATGATTGCTCATGGAAGGCAGCTGGTTGATGAAAGTCGACCGAGAGCAAAACATGAATCGCTATTCTGCAAACCCATCCTGCAAGATTTGACGACACCATTCACACCGCAGATCGTCCGCATTCGTTTGAAAGATTTCGATCAGGCTTTGGATGAGGCACTCACAATAGCAGCAATCGGCAGCTGAAATGATGTCATGCCGAGTCAGGTCATCCAAGAACACATACGCGTCCTCGCTGTTGCGTACTTGATATAAAAGAAGGGCCACATTCACCTTGATACTTTGAGGCTGGACAGAACAGGCACACGCCTGTTTGACGACCTCCTGAATTTCTTCGAGGGCGTCATCTCTATGAATTTTTGAGCAAGCGAGCATCGTCCATGCATCTGCCGACTCTGGGGCTTCAGTCGTCCACTCATCGCACACGAAACAGCACAGCCCCCACTCACCGATATAAGAAAGCCCCGTCGCGATACTCACAAGTTGAAGAGTCGAGCAGCTGGGGTGATCGAAGCCGAGCAGATAGGCCTGCCGCGATTGCTGGAATTGTCCTCGCACCGCGTAACAGTCTCTCAGAGACTGCAATGCGATCGGTTGAAGGTCAACAGAGTGCCGAGCCTTCAACAACGCATTTAGCGACGGCTCGAAATCTCGATTCACTCGATGAATAAGCCCCTTGAGTTCCCAGAGTCCCCCGTGATGGGGATACAGTTCTAGGCTCTGATCCACCAGTGTCAGAGCAGCTTCAAATTCCTGTTGCTGAAACAGCTCGGCACAGGATGCGAGGCGAGATTCGGAGCTCATACATTCGCTCCCTCTTCAGAATCGATGGTCTGAGCTTTCGTAACTTGTAGCTCCAGATTCAGCTGTTCGACCCATCGATCAATTCGCACCGACGTCTTTTCTGAATCGTTGTCTTCGTCGATCACTAGGCCTAGGAAGTGGTCTGAGTCGCATCGGCCAAGAGAATCGTCAAATTCGTATCCTGCCGATGGCCAAATTCCAATCAGATCAGCGCCGCTGTTCTTTAAGCTCTCCCAGAGAATGCCCATTCCATCTACAAAAGTATCAGGGTATCCAACGGCATCTCCAAGACCAAAGATTGCGATCTGTTTTGTACGCAGATCAAGAAGTTCAAGCTTCTGCAACCACGCTTCCCAATCGGATTGAATCTCACCGATGTCCCATGTTGAAACACCCAATAGAAGCACGTCGTGATGAAGCAGGTCTTCCAATTCACATTGGCAGATATCCGCAGTGACCACCAAATGATCGGCCTTCAACTTTTCGTGAAGCGTATTGGCCACTGCTTCTGTATTTCCGGTCTCGCTTCCGAAATAGATCCCCATCCGCTTCGGACCGAGAACACGTTCCGTATCAGGCTCGGTTTCGCTTGGATAGTCTGTCAAATGAGAAGCCGGTAGAATAATGAGCCCAGTCGATCCTTCAAAAAGAACCTGAACTCTGGCGTCCGGTGCCGACGCTTTAAGCTGGCCACGAACTCCAATAAGTTCGGGATAAACCGAACTCCCTTCGGGAACCGTCACCAAATGATTACCAGGAATCATCACGAACTCGCTCGCTTTGATGGTCATCGATTTCTTCTTCTATGACTAAAGAATTCGCTGGCTGACCGTCAACGGCTTGCTCGCTAAGATGCATGTGATTGTGTGAAGCTGTTCTTCAACAGGCTTTTTGTTCAGGACAAAGCCATTCATTTGAGCCTCTCGGAAGAGGCAGACTCACAAAGCTTCCCTGCGACCGTTCGGCAGTAAGCCTTGTCGATCTAGGCTGACATCTACATCTACAGCGTGCGATCACGAAATCTGTAGTCGATCAATTGATCCGAAGGAAGTTCGATACAGGCATCGAATCCTTCGAAAAGCACGCGTGTTTGACCTTCCGCATTCGCAGAGATCAATCGCCCTTTGATCCCGATCAGCTCGGGATAGCCCGCGTTGTTTTGAGGAACCGTAACATCGTGTCCGGTTGGCATCAGTAAGAATTTTGATTGAATGCAGATCATAAGATCAGTGACTCCATTGCTATGAAAAACTTCCGAAAGCTCACTTGCTGTGAACAACTGGCAAAACAGCATCAGCTGTCGTCGTGAATCGGAACGCCTGAAACGAATTGACTGGCGCCGAACCGCCTAACCGGGAACTCCGAGTATCGACAAGAATGGGCGGCAACTGGACGAAACGTCGATGATGCAGCAGCCGACATAATGCCGTTTTCAGCAAACGCCCAACGCACAAACACATTAAGCAACTCCCCAAAACGAACACGTGCAGCAGCCAAATATTCATCGTGATCGATCCCTGTTTTGAATACAAAATACTGAATGCTTCGGCTGTCCACGCACCGCGAGAATGCAACGCCAAGTCGCCTACTGAATTGTCGAAAGGCCCGTCTGACGATTCATGATGACCTTCACGTTCTTCTCGCGAAGTTCTGTCTGTGTGACATGGCCATCGGGCCAGATGATCTCAAGAGACATTCGAAGACTGGGGTCCGAATCGAGACCGGCTGCCCATCCAAATGTCAGATTGGTTGAACCAGATGACAGGTAGCCTCGACTTGGGCTCACAAAACGTTGTTGAATCACCTCGCCCACCGTCAATCGGACTTCAGCTCCGATCGCATCTCGATTCGCCGCGCCCGTGGGATCAACCAGCTTCAGCCTGAGCCAACATCTGCCTTCGTGTTTGCATTCGTTGCGAAACACGCGAGTTGATTGACCAGAACTACAAAGGACAACATCAAGGTCGCCGTCGTTGTCGAGATCTTCAACCAGCGCCGAGCGCCCGGCAATCGCCTGAAACAGATCCTGACCACATTCATGACGGGTCATGGGAATCAATTCATTCTGATCTTCTCGACCACTGTTCCAAAACAGTTGTACGGCTTGTTCATACCGGTCAGCGTACAACATGTATTCAGCATTGTTTTCCACGTGGCCGTTGACTGTCAGAAGATCCAGTCGGCCATCCAAGTCTGCGTCGAACCAATGCATGGCCCAAGTCAGATCAGCTCGGCTGAACCGAGAAAGTCCCGTGATCTGGGATTGATCCATAAAGTTCTTGGGCGAGACAGACACGAAAAGTCCGCAGTTCTCGCCCTCGTAGTTGCCCACCGCAATTGCCGTTGTACCGTCGTTTCTAAAATCAGCGGCATCGACCCCCATTCCTGCTCGAGAAGCACCTTCGTCGCTGACAGCAACTCCACACTCCGTTGCGATATCTCGGAACGTGGAATCTCCCTGATTGACAAACAGCTGATTGGGAACTCCGTCGTTCGCGACAAAAAAGTCGGTTTGAGAATCACCGTTTACATCAAGCAAAACTAAGCCCAGAGATTTGGTTTCCGCCATTAACCCTGCTGCAGCAGAAACCTCGGTGAAGCGATCGTTGCCATCGTTGCGGAAGAGCAACGGTGTTGCTCCGGGGTATGTATCGGGGGCTCCGAAGCGCGGCATGCCGCTGCTACTGATGGCATCTACAACCTGTTCTAACTGCCGTGACCAAGGCATATAGTTCAGAACCACCAGATCAAGATCTGAGTCCTGATCAAAGTCCATCCAACCTGTCGACGTGCTCCACAAATCTGATCGACCGCCAGTCCCAGATCTCTCGGTGATGTCTTTGAAGACGCCGTCATCGTTACGGAGCAACCGGTTCGAACCCACGGCCGAAATATACAAATCGGAATCTCCGTCGTTGTCGTAGTCACCCGCAGCGATGCCCATTCCAAAAACCGAAAGGTCCAGACCCACGTCTTTCGTGACTTCTTCGAACTGAAAGTGTCCGAGATTAATCCAAGCCGAAATTGTACTCGTGGGGACTGTACTCGCAGGAACCGTGCTCGCAGGAACCGTGCTCAGTGTCGTTTGAGACGTCCAATCCCAGTGCTTTCCATTCACGAACACCAAATCAAGCAGCCCATCTTGATTGATGTCGATCGCCGCAGCGCCGCTTCCCATTGTTTCTGGAAACAGCTGTTCGCTGGATAGTCCATTGTTATGCACGAAATCAATCCCAGACTGTTTTGTTACGTCTTGAAAAGGGATTTCTGGGAGCGTGACCTGAGCCGGTAGTTTGCTGCGGACGGGTAGTGGGTCCGGTTGATTTCGTTTGTGTTTTTTAGACGGCTTCAAGACTCCGGCGGTAATTTGACTCTGATGCACGGACTGCACTTCGCCCGTCAACAGCCAAGTTCCGGCCGCACAGATGGAAGTGATGAAAAGAATGATCACAGCCCGCATTGACACGTCTTTACCTTCCCTATTTCTGGACAGATCCCAATAACCTGAAAGCCATTTCGTTAGACATCGATCCTTATGGCATGAGATCTTGCTGATGCTGTCGCTTCGCCTACGAGCTTTTTTGTCTGTGAAGTTTCTTCAGCTGCCTGATGGCGGCAAGAGTTCGAAATCCATCGTCCGCACGCCGGTACAGTTCAACAACTTTCTGAAGACAGCAGATACAATCAATGGCGAGGATCGCTTTTTCCGAAAGGCATTCGATCACCTCGATGGCTTCCTCCATGCGATTGTGTCGGTACAGCAATCCAGCCAGGCCAATTCGATAGCGTGAATTCTTTGAGTCAAGCGCGATTGCTCGGCGAGCCGTCTTTTCAACTTCGGTATCGCAGCCACCGCAAAGGCCGATGTAATACCCAAAGTCATACCACGCCTGAGCATGGCTTTGATCCTGACGAATCACTTTTTGAATCGTCCTCAAAGCAAGATCAGGGCGATCGACCAGATTCAATCCGGTGGCAATTTCTACCGTCAGCGCAATCGGCATATCTTCTTTGCTGGCTAAGTCTCTTAGTAGGTCGAGGGCAAGACTGCGACGACCAATCTGAGCGTAACCCAGAGCGAGGCACACTTGTGACGCCAGCCTTAATGGTTGGATCAAAGACGCTGTTTCCAACGCCGCCACAGATTTCTGAAACTCGGCTTCAGCATAGGAAACAAGGCCCAACAACTGATTCGCATCGCCATCGTCTTCATTTTGCCCCAGAAAGTAGTCTGCTGCTTTGCGGGCCGCCGGAATTCGGCCCTGTTCGTAAGCCTTCCAGCCAAACTTTCGAAAGCCTGAATACAGTTCAACATCCTTCATCGTCTTGGTCTTTCGACTTACGGTTAACTGTTTAAGAATCAAAGGCGACTTACTTCACTTCGCCATTTACTGCATACAAAACGTCGCCGCGACGCAGCAAAAACTTGCCATCAACATAGGACGCGGCATACAGCACAGCTCCGCCATCAGACGGTGCCTCTGGGTCGTCGGAAGCCGCTGCCATTGGCTGTGGAAGGTTGTTCCATGTTGCCAACTTCTGACCGCTTCGAGCGTCCGTCAGAGTTTGCACGACACCGTCTTTGCCAAAGAAGAACGTCTTATTGCCAATCCCAATGGGTGTCGCCCAAACGCTGCCTTTCAGTCGTTTTGCAAAGATCTCTTTGCCATCAGTCACGTCCAGACCATAAAGCACGCCTTCACGATTGACGAAGAAAGCGATGCCATCGTGAACAATAGGAGAACCAAAAGAACTGGTCGCCCGCTTTGCCTGCCACACGTACTGTGCCGTCCATTCCTCATTGGCAGACTTCACCACTTCAACGACTCCGTTTGAATCTGCCGCACGCCCGCCGCCAGATTCGCCTCGCCCCGTTGTCGCACCGATCAGAAATCGCCCCTGGCCGAGAGGCATTGGGCTGGGTGTCGAATTCCCGCTGATGTCGGTGAATGTCCAAAGCCGCTCACCCGTCGCGGGATCGAATCCAACGATGCTACCAATCGCACTTAAGACAAGGTGATGGCCACCTGCAACTGGAACCAGACGTGGACTTGCCCAACTGGTTGCTCCAAGCCCGGCAGCCTTCCATTTCGTCTTGCCTGTCTGTTTATCTAGGCAGATCACATAGGGATCATCCGACCGTTCTACCCAAACGTAAACGAAATCTTTGTCCTGTTCAGGTGAAGAAGACAAGCCATGACGAGCGTCAACGCTGCCATAGTCTTCCACTAAGTTGCGTTCCCAGCGAACCTTCCCGGCGGCCGTCAACGCGACCATGTTTCCGCCTTCGAAAAAGCAAATCAATCCCGATTCATCTGCAACAGGACTGGGGGCGGCTCGGCTGACATAGCTGCTACTTTTAGTAGGAGAAGCATTCTTCATGCTGTGTTGCCACAGTTGCCTTCCATCCGCTAAACGGTAAGCCGTCACCAAACAAACGTCTTTCTGATCACCATCAACTGTCGAAACATAGACCTGGTCATTCAGAATAATGGGAGCCGACTGACCGTACCCTTTCAGGTCGATTTGCCATTCCAATTCACCCAGCTCGACTGGCGAACTGGGTGACAGCGAAACAGTCCCCCCGTTTTGAAATGACGGCCACGCATCACCAGCTTCTAAACGAGGACAAGCGGTGAATAGGAATGCTGCCACCAGTACGGATACAGCAGCCAGTAAGCGTTTCATGAGATCAGCTTTGTTAATGATTAGGAAAGACACGGTTGACATGATGCAGCATCATGCCAACGCACGTTAAGTCAGGTCTGTGGCAACGAATGTCCTCACACCACGTTGAACAAGCATCGATGAGGTCACCCGAGGCGTCAGCGAGTGATGAATCGCTTCGAAACCCTGACGTTCTGCACATCCGAGATCTCTCGCTCACGCGTCGGGTTCCCTTTTTCAACGGGCAGTTAGCTGCCTTCCGCTACGTCGATGACTTCAACTTCTTCAAACTTTCCGATGCTCATGTTGGAACCACCCACAACGATCAGTCGATCTTTGCTCAGTGGTAACAGACGATGGAAGAAGCGAGGGGTCAGATCATCACGGACAACTTCCCATTGACTTCCATCATCGGAAAGTCTTTGCAAGTCTCCCTGAACGGTGGTGACATAAAGTGAACCACCTGTTGCGAAAGCAGAAGCTCCGAAACCTGTCATCGCTCCGGAAGACATATTCCGCCCAGCCCCTTCTTGTCCTTCTTCACTTTTCGGAGTTGGCTTCACAAACAAAGAAGCAGCATCAGACCACTTGTCTGTTTGTGGGTCGTAGGCAGCCACCTGAGTGGTCGGGCCACCTTTTTTCTGCATGCCACCCACCACATAAAGCTTGCCACCATGAGCCGCAGCAGCGAGTGCTCGACGTTCAAAACCGGGAGACGCGATTGGCTGCCAGTGTAAAGGAGCCTTGTTTAAGTCCAACTTCCATGCTGTTGAGTGCCACTGTTTTTCTTCCGCACCCATTGCCCAGCCACCGACAACATAAATCACGTCACCAACAACGGCAGCATCGTGAGACGATCGACGTTCGGGTAAGGCTGGCAGTTCGGTCCAGACGCCTTTTGCTTGATCAAAACAGGCGACTGTGTTTTGAGACACCAGGTTGTGTTCTTCGCCTTCATCGTTCATCGCGGTAAACCCGCCAATGCGATACAGCTTATTCTGATGCCCCACCAAGGCCAAACCCTGCAGATGTGGACCATGGGCGACGGTCTTCCATTGGCCGTTGTTTAAGTCTAAACGGGTGAGCTCGTTTGATTGTTCTTCCATTGAGTACGAGTGTGCTGACCCGGAATGACCACCGTACATGAACAGTGATTGTCCCGAGACTGCTGCTCCAAAGCTGGTCACCGGCTGAGGCAGGTTCTGGAGGCCTGCGGTTTCAGCCGGTGAGTCAGCCGTCGGAACCATCAACGACACGGTGCAGTAAGACCGTGTTTCTGGATACTCTTCGCCCTGAACTTGACCAGGCTTGTTATCAACGTGACGTGCTCGAATCGAATACAGACCGGTATCCGCCAAGTGAAAACTCGCCTGGCCCTTCGCATCTGTTTCAACTTCGACATCATCTGCACCGGGGCGTGTGGCCTTCACTTGCACACCGGCGGCAGCTTTCTGATTGAAGTACACGGCAACTTTAATCTTTCCATTACTGAATGACGGAACAACATCCAGCTTCAAGTCGTCCTGAGTCTTTGCTGTTTGCCATGCCGTCGAACCAGCAACCGGCCCTGTTTTCGCGTAGTACATCAGCCGGAATTTGGAATCCCCTCGATCCATGATTCCAAGATCATGCGATGTCACATAGAGGCACTGTTCGTTAAAATCCACGGAAGTGGAAATTGAGGTCGATGTTTTGTTAAGGGGCAGAGTGTCTGGTGCTGCATTTCCCGTGATTTTTGAAACCACAACTCCACTCACACGCGAAAGATAGTCGCTGCTATCATCGCCCGCCTCTTCGCCGAAAAAGACGCGTACTTTGCCGCCCGAATCTGTTCTCGCAGGGCTCAGCCAGATGAAATGTGAGAATGCCGGGGAGGCATGCAGGGCGGTGCAAACACCAAGGAGGGCGAGAAGAAAGTTCTTCATCAGAATCGTTTCACTTTTAATTGATGATCAGGTGAGGCGAGTAAATTGTTTTGGGTGGCGAGTGCAGCGCCGAGACGAAGGGCAAAGACTGCCCATATCACTGTCTATCGATTGGCGTGCTGCAGTTTGAAATTGCGAGCGTGTTGCAAGGAACTTCAAACTGCAGATTGCACGCTGTGCGACGGCAAGGCCCACTACTTGGTGGACAGCTCAAAATTGAACAAATTGCTTTCTGCATCGGATTGCAGCTCGGCAGTCAGTTCCGACTTCAGGTTGTATTTAGAAGGGATATCAACCACCGCAAGATCGACGATTTGATTGGGGTCCCCTCCACGTGCAGATTCAAACTGCTCAAGCTCAATCTGTTCGGGGTAGATTTCGACTCGAGCCGTCCCTTGGAGCGGTCCGTTTTCGGCGTCGAACTTGTAATACCCCTGAACAATGGTGGCCGTCGCTTTGACTGCGCCAGCACCTTGATCGGAAATGAAGATGATTCGACCAGCGACGAGATGATCTCCATCTAAGGTTACAACGCCATCCACTGGAATTCGTTGGCCCCTCGTTTGATTTTCTTCACCCGCACATCCAAGTAGCAAGCATGGCAAAATCACACTGAACAACTTCAGCACAAACATTTGGGTCGACATCTTTCTTAGTACTCCCCAACAACGTTGCCGTCGTTACGAGCAGCAAGATCATCCAGCAGGCCAGCGTCTGTGTTTTCGCTGATGAATCGTACAGACCCATCAGACAAGGCAAACTGAACACCTCCAACATGATCGCTCCGCCACGTTTCTCTGTTGGCATTCACATTGACGTTCATGTCGCCAGCCGTGCTTCCCAAGCTGACGCCTGGATATCCGGGCGCCCATCGGTGAGCACCCCAACGCACTTGGCCGCCAAGCGCTGGACAAGTAAAGGATGACCAAAGGTAGTCTTCCAACTTAAAGTTGAATTCACCCACCAAAATCGTGTTGGATGTCCCGTCAGTCACATCTCGCATCTTCACTGGACGAGGTGCAGAAAAGCCGTCGTAACCACTGAACATTCCATCGAATGCTTCGAGGCCACCATTGTGGCTGCCCATCGACATGCCGTAGCTTGCTGGCGCTCCCGGCTCATTGCACGCTTCCTCTGGAATCGCACGAGGCAACGTCATGGACGGGCAAAGATAGGCAGGCACGATCGTGTTGATGGCAACACGGTTCGCGTCATCAGTGTAGTACTCATCAAAGTCATACAGGTTCTGAAGATTGGCCGCTTCAAGGTAAGGCAACAGGGCCACCATGGGGCCGTAGATTTGACTGTTGGCTCCCATTGGAAAAGTGCTGTAAACATCATGGTAGTTGTGAGCAGCCAAGCCAATTTGTTTCAAATTGTTTTTGCATTGGGTACGACGGGCGGCTTCACGTGCCTGCTGAACAGCGGGAAGCAGGAGTGAGACAAGAATCGCAATAATTGCGATGACAACAAGCAGCTCAATAAGAGTGAAACCACGCAGGTTTCGAGAACGCGGTGAGCGGAGCATCTTTGGATTCCGAACTAATGGGGAGTCGATCACTGCCGAACTGTTCTGGCAGTTGAAATGTAGCTTCGCTGGCTAGTTGGAAGAGACACCCACAGCGCGTATGCCGGTGCTTATGCTCCTTTCGCTTGCTACCACTCCAGTCGAGCTCAGCGTGACACTGAGACTCAGTCGCAATACTGTATCGGCTGGCGAACAACGGAATCAAGCTGCTAACTCAATCTTTTTCTATTTTTGTCACACAGCATGGCCAAAAATACCGTGCCCGAAAATTCCAGAAACGGTCACCAAATCCATTTCTCAACGTAAGACGGGGCACCACTGACACAGAATAGAAAGGGGCGAATGCCGCATCCGCCGGCCATAAACCATCGCAGTGCTTGTGAAGTTTCACACAGCAGGCATCAAGGTCCAGAAGCGAATCCCCTTGAAGACGGCCCCACGCCATGGGAAGAAAAACGCAGCCGTTGCCATCCACAGCCGTCGCCATTCACGTCTGGGCGACTCATTCAAGAAAGGCACTCTGGCAGGACTCTGTCATCGCCCTCATCTGCCTTGGACCGACAACCGTGATCTCGGCTGATCTCGGCTGACCTCGGCTACACTGCTTCCCAGTCTGCCATTTTTTGGCGCATCGTTTCGCGATGAATCCCGAGAAGTTTTGCAGCAGCAGACCGGTTTCCGTTGGCGGTCCGCAACGCACTTTCGATGAGCTGCCGTTCCACAATGTCGATGGCTTCTTGCAGAGGCTTTTGATTGCCATCTGCTAATGCCGCATTGGCCCAATCTGCGATGGTCCGAGTGACGCTTTCTTTGAGCTGGCTAAGCTGCGAGCCCACATCAGCTGAGGAGATCTTGGTGGATGGATCTAAAGACAAGTCAGAGACGCCAATTTTGGACGCCGAAGTGGATGCAGTTGCGCGTACAACCACATTCCGTAACTCTCTGACATTCCCCGGAAGCGGCTGTTGCTGAAGCACTCGCATGGCTTCTTCATCAAACCTTCGATCTGAATTGCCCGTCTGGCCTAAGAAGTAATCGACAAGCGCCGGAATGTCTTCGACTCGGTCTCTCAATGGGGGGATATGGATATGTAGAGTGGAAAGTCGATAGAAAAAATCCTGTCGAAATTCTGAAGACGTTTTCAAATATTCAATCGGGCGATTGGTGGCGGCAATCAGTCGAAAATCGGATGTCTCTGCGATCGCAGACCCGACTCGAAGATAGTCACCTGTTTCAAGAGCTCTCAGCAGCCTGACTTGCACAGAAGGCGACGCTTCTCCGATTTCGTCCAAAAACAGACTGCCCTGATCAGCTTGCGCAATCAGTCCGTTTTCAGCTTGCTCAGCACCAGTAAAGGCTCCTTTGGCATGCCCAAACAATTCTCGTTCCAGCAAACCTTCATTGATCGCTGCAAGATGAACGGCAATGAATCCCTGTTTGGCTCGATTGCTATTTTGATGAATGGCTTGCGCCACAAGCTCTTTACCAGTGCCGCTTTCCCCCGTGATGAGAACGGGCGCATCCAACCGTGCTGCGAGTGCGATCTGCCGAAACAACTGCTGCATTGGCAGTGAATTCCCGATCAATTGAGGAGTCTGGTCGACAGACGACACCTGCTTCGCAGGACGCACGTCATCAGAAAATTCCAGCGCCTTGTTGATCACCGCAGTCACCTGGCTTAGCTCGAAAGGCTTAGGCAGGTATTCGAAGACCCCTTCTTTCACAGCCGCCACAGCGGTGGTGAGGTCTCCATGAGCTGTCATCAGGATAACAGGAGCTTGAGTATGCTTGCGTAGTTCTGCGATCGCCGACAAGCCGTCCATCCCCGGCAACCGAATGTCCAGGACCACGATGTCAACGCCTTGAGACTCGGCCACTTTGAGACCTTCTTCGGCACTTGCAACCGTCGACACCTGACAGTCGAGCTGCTTGAACAGTGCTTCAAAACAAAGGCAGATGGCAGGTTCATCATCTACAACAAGTGCATGCTTCATCGTCGATCCTCCGTGCTTTCGCCGAGTGGGTGATTGAACACAATGGTGACAACCGTCCAGTCATTCTTTCGCTTCATCGAAAGCTGTGCCCCTTCCTGCTTTACGGCGTGATCAGCAATTGTGAGCCCCAAGCCGATCCCTTCGGGCTTCGTCGTTTGAAAGGCATTCATCGCAGCATTGGGGCAGTCTTCAAAGCCCGGCCCATTGTCTCTAATCAGAAACGTTGTTGATCGCTGGTCAGTTTCGATGCCAATCCGAACCGCACCAGCAACACCCGCCGCCTCAATGGCATTCAACACTAAGTTCAAGACAGCCCCTTTAAAACCTTCAGCAGACTTCATCGGCAAGGTCAGCAATTCTGAACAGCCATCGAACTGAATCTGTGTCTTCCAATGCAAACATTGAGGACGCAACAGTTCGATGACTTCTTCAAATATTTCATGAACCACAACTGGTTGAGGCGGCTGGGACTGCCGATCGGAAGGTCGTAGAGACAGCACGGCCAGCACTTGTTCTTCAGTTAATCGCAACTGAGACATGGCCGTGTTTAACAGTTCGCAATCATCTGGATGACGCTTTTGCTGATGCATTTGAAGAGCCATTCTTGCTCCTGTGATGGAATTCTTCAGCTGATGAGCGAGTCCACCGGAGAGCTGACTCAGCAATCCCAAACGCTCGGTGGTTTGCACTCGTTGCTGCAAGCTTTGCAACTGCTCGGAGAGAAGGTTTGCTGAGACCAGAAGGTCTCTCACTTCGTCGTTCTGTTCTCCTTCTGGCAGCAGTCGATAATTTCCTTCAGCAAGTTCAGCAAAAAGAGTTCTTAATCCATTCACTTTGCGACTCACACGTCGAGCCACAAGCCCCGCTAACAGCATGGCCAACAATAAGGTCGTCGCCGTCACGAACAGCGTTTGAGTCATCGCGTCGCGGCGCAATAACCTGAGATCTTCCTGAGGAAGAAGGACAAACAGTGGGCCGGGTTGTGGAGACCGAAACCGAGGAATCACGGTCACAATGTATTCCACATCACGCACTTCAATTTCGGCCGTCCTTGGAGAATTGTGTTTCGAAAGTTCCTGTAACAGCAGCGGCAATTGCTTCATCTTCAAGGTGCTTGCCGTAATTCGAAGTTGCGGATCAACGGCAATCACTTCACCATTCACCATCGCCCCAATTTGCTCTGCGATGGTTTGAGTCAACGGAAACGATGCATCACCAAGCCCCTTCGCCACCGACTGGCTGTGTCGCAATTTTTGTTCGCGGATTTGCCTGATTGAATTCCAGCCTGCGGCCGTCGCCACGGCCATCACAGACAGAGTCAGGAGCAATGCAAACGGAAGGAAGATTTGAATTCGAAGCGGCCACCTCATCGTTGCACTTTATCAATTGCGGATACCGATGAACATCAGACAATCGAAGAATGAATCCACTTTGAGATGGCGAATGAAGTGGCAAGCTGACGAATTTCTCGACACAACATGATCAACACAGCAGCGTGACTGCAGCAATCGTTTGCATTTTTTGTTGGCACAACTTTTGCCGTGTCTTTTCGCCTTAGACCCTGTTCAAAAACACAAAGGCCGAAAACGTGCGAAAACGATCCATAAGACGCGGATTTACTTTAATTGAGCTCCTGGTGGTGATTGCAATTATTGCCATTTTAGTATCCCTGCTTTTGCCTGCCGTTCAGCAGGCTCGTGAGGCCGCTCGACGGACTCAGTGCAAGAACAATTTAAAACAGCTCGCCCTCGCCGTTCACAACTATGTTGATGTCGCCACTGTGCTGCCTCCCAGTGCTTGCATCAATCCAGGGCTCACCGATACGGGCAACAACGGATCTTGGGGAGTACACGGTCGTATCCTTCCTTTTCTGGACCAAGGCAACCTTTATAACGTTGTCGACCTGACGGTTGCATGGGACTTTCAACAAGCGATCAGCGGGCTAAAAATTCCGGCCTATGCGTGTCCGAGCGACCCTCGCAGTGACGAAGCTCGAGACCCTGGCGAAGGACGTCCCATTTTGTTCCCCACAAATTACGCTTTCAATTTTGGAACGTGGTTTGTCTACGATCCCAACACAGGGCGTGGGGGCGACGGAGCATTCTTCCCCAACGCGAAGCTACGAATGGCAGCGTTCACTGACGGCACAAGCAACACATTATTGACAGCCGAAGTGAAAGCTTGGACTCCTTACAGACGTAATGGCGGTCCATCGACGACGACCGTGCCGAACACAGTTCCAGAAGCCGAAGCCATCATTGCCAGCGGCGGTCAATTCAAGAATACAGGGCACACCGAGTGGCCTGATGGTCGAGTCCACCATCACGGCTTCACCACAGCAATGCCTCCGAACGCTCAAACCGGATGTTCAGATGGTTCGATCACCTACGAATTTTGCGATTTCAATTCTTGGCAAGAAGGAAAAGACGGAACAGACGGCAATCCGAGCTACGCTGTGATTTCATCTCGCAGCCATCATCCCGGCATTGTTCAAGTGGCACTTGCTGATGGTTCTTGTCGATCTGTCTCCGAGAACATTGACCTGGGTGTTTGGCGATCTCTAGGAACTCGATCTGGCGGTGAAGTGATTTCAGAATTCTAGTCACTCAGCTTCCGCTGACTGGATTCCCAGCACCAGATTTCAATTTCGTATTTGCAGGCTGCTCCGCTTCTGGGGCAGCCTTTTTCGATGGTGACTTGGCGCCTAAAGGCACGACAGGCGGTGCCGCGGGCGGCTTCTGTTGAGAAGCATTTGGGCTGCGACTTTTGCCTCGCGGTAACGTTAAGGTGTCATGCATTCCAATCGCAAGGAAGGCCGCTCCAAGCAGGCTCGCAACGAGAAATCCGGCACCAAGGATTCGCGTTCGCTTAATCTGCCACCACATCAGCAAGCCCGAACATCCCCAAAAGACCATCGATACAAACATCAGGTCAACCTGCAAAGCCCACAACCATTTCCAACTGTACTGAGGCGTATAGGTGCGGGACAGATGCATTCGAAGCAGAAAGGACTTCAGTTCCATTTCCGGCACATCTGCTTCACGCCTTGCGTTGACTCCACCGCTCGCCAAGCTGTAGTTCACCACAGTTGGAACTCCATCAACTGTCGCCGAAAAGAACAGGCTGGGCGACCTGCGAGAAGCAGACACTTCAGCGCTCTCAAGGTTTAGCTTTTCCAAGAGATTGGGAACTTGAGCCTTCGCCTCATCGAACGGGTTCTCGGTGATCTTGGCTTCGCCAAAGTCCTTGAGTGGATTCACTGTCTCGGCTTCATCATCCTTCGCTGCTGCGTCCTCAACCGTGGTGCGAACTTCTCCGCTACCAGAGATCGGGTCGATCGTGATCTGATGTGAAACGTCTTCGTTCTTGGCACTAAAAGAGAAATAGCCGGTCAACTTTGCAGGACGGTCGTCGTTCAAAAGAATTTCCGGACCATCCTTCTTTACAGACTGCTGATTCAACTTATCAACAACTTGTTTGGCGACGTCATCCGGTGAAGTCAAGCTTGAAAGACCATCATCGCCGACATCAGCTGCGACGAATGAAGTCACGGTGTCCCCCGTGAAGTAACGAGGATGATTGAAAAACCAGCCCGTAAAGCCATACAACAGAACGAACGGGAACATGAAGATGCCCGAATACAGATGAATGCGTCGGATCAGCTTCATCGAACGATTCCACGCTTTCGTCGGCTTGTTTTTTCGTCGAGGCGTGTTGTCTGCCGGTTGGCTTCGAATGCCTTCGACTGGTCCAGAATCAACTGTTGGCCCAGAAAGTGTTGTCTTGTTTGAGTTGGTCATTTTCGTTGTGTGAACCAATGAGAATTTTGAAACGTGTTTGAAACGACTCTGCAGACTTCAGACGAGATCGAACCTAAACCAAGCAATTCCTGATCCATTTCCGACACCAAATCACGTCCGTTTGGATGCCAGTCTTGCTACCAAAGGCTTCGGAAACCTGTGCTGTTTTTAAAAGCAGACTTGTGTTTGGTGTCCCGGCAGCGAGCCCCTCGACAGCGAGCCGCTTTTCGCCATCCTCCCGTGTTGATTGTTTTCACTTCAGTTCCTTGGAATCCATGCAGCTCTTAGGCCCCCATGCCCTCGCCGGTAAACACAATTTGCGGTCATCAAATTTCCCCACGAAACGAGTGTTGCCATCATTGTTGTGGAATCGCCCCAGGACCTGCGACTGCCCAAAGTTGAGAGGCATTGGCAAACGGCAGTGAGTGTGTCGACTGGTGTGTCGAACGGTGTGGCAACCCACTCTCGCATGACAGCTAGAATGCGGCCTTCGCATTCAGAAAGTCGGGGCGAATTTAAAGAGCAACACAACAGGGGGCGTTTCAACAACAGCAAAAGGAGGCAACCTTTCTGAGCGTCTTTTTTGGGCACGACAGAAACCAGATGCACGGGAAAGGAAGGAGTATCTAGAACTCACTAATCAACGTGGCTTGCGATCGCAGTTGCGAATTGGCTGGCTGGCCGGGCGAGTGGAGTCTTGATGAAATGAAGACTCAATTCCGTTACTACTTCAGATGGCTCGACGACGCAACTCGTCGACCATCCCATTTTCGAAAAGGACGATGGAAGTCGTCCGCTCGTGCCCATGTTTCTCCCGGCACACAACTTCCCTGTCTTTGATGCCCCTTCGCCATCGTCTGTGATCGCATGGGCTCACCGGAAGCACGCTTCACATGGCGTGGACTGCGAGCAAATCGGAATCAGCGTCCCACGCCGTTCTTCCTTGCTTGCCACCCCAACAGGTTCTTCGAAGCCGAACTGAAGTGGCAAGTTCAAGCATTTCAGAAGCCCTTCACAGCCATGAAATCCTCTGGCGATTCGACAATCGGCTAGACGTCAGTTGGCCTTGGAAGTTCAAAGTAAAAAGTCGACCCTCCGCTCTTGGAAGCTTCCACCCAGATCTGACCACCTAACCCGTCAACAATTCGTTTACAAACCGCCAGGCCAATCCCCGTGCCAGGATACTCGGTGCGATTGTGCAAACGCTTAAAGATTCCAAAAACACCCTCTCGATGACTCTCTTCGATTCCGATTCCGTTGTCTTCCACAGCAAATTGCCAGCTGGATTCGGTTTCGACGCTGCTAATTCTGACGCGGGGAATGCGATTCCCTCGGTACTTGATTGCGTTGCCGATTAAGTTTTGAAACAGCTGAGTAAACTGTCGAGGCGTGGCTTGAACAATGGGCAGGTCCAGATATTGGATGTCTGCCCCCGATTCGACGATGGCTTCGTATAGGTTGTCGATCGCCAGCTTGACCACTTCATTGCAGTCTACATTCGTCAGGCTTTGATCTTCGTTGTCGATCCGTGAGTAGTCGAGCAGGTCTTTGATTAAAGTTCGCATCCGTGAAGCACCGTCAACCATGTACGAAATGTACCGCAATCCATCGTCGGTGATCTGATCAGCACAGTCTTCTTGCAGCAATTCACCGAACGAGACGACCTTTCGAAGCGGCTCCTGAAGATCGTGCGAAGCGACGTAGGCAAACTGAGCCAGTTCTTCGTTACTTCTGGCCAGCTGGGCATTGGCTTTTTCGAGATTCGTTTTTGCTTGCTTGCGTTCAGAAAGATCAGATGCGATCCCCAGATATCCGATAATCGAATCGTCTTGGTCTCGAATGGCGGTCACCGTCAAAAGCACGGGAATCACTCCCCCGTCTTTTCGGACAAACACCCATTCTCGTTGTTCCGATTCGCCAAGAGCGGCCTTGGCCACAAACACTTCGAAGCCGGGCGAAACCGGCCTGCCAAGTTCTTCACTTAGCTCAAGAGCTCTTTCTTTCACTTCATCTGGATCGTGAAAAAGACTTGGAGTTAGCTTGCCGACTAAATCCGATTCCGCATAGCCAAGCATTCGTTCGGCGGCGCCGTTGAAGGTGACGACCAAGCCATCCAGATCTGTCGTGATGATTCCCGTGCCCGCGGCATCCAAAATCGCCACCTTCATACCACGAGTCTCTTCAAGTTCACTGGACGCATTCTTCCGCTCTGTGATATCCGTATTTGCACCAAGCATCCTGATGGCCCGTCCCGTTGAATCACGGAAGACCACGGCCTTGGCATTCAGATGGCGAACTGCTCCGTCGGGGCGGATCACGCGGAATTCACAGTCGAACGTACTTTTGTTCTGTAAAGTTTCATTCAGTAACGCTGCGGAAGAATCACGATCCTCTGGATGCAGGCTGTCAAACCATGCTTCGTAGGCACCGACAAAATCGCTGCGATTGCGACCGTACAGCTTGAACATCTGCTCGTCCCATTCGAGACCACCAGAGACTGGATCGTAGTCCCAAATTCCGATCTGGTTGACACGTGCAGCCAGCTCCAGCTTTTCGACATCAACACTCATCGACTGGACTCGCCCCTGTGTGCGACTTCGGTCGCGAGCAATCAACAGCAACAACCCAATCAGCAACCCATTGATCACAATTCCGCCGGCCAGAATGATTGCTGGTTCCGAGGAAGCCACACGTTCTCGGAAGGACTTTGTCGTCCAGATTTCAAATTCCCATCTGCGCCCGTACAGCGGCACGGTGATGGTCTTTTTTAGCATCGGACGGGAATCAAAATCTGGCTCCGAATCCGTGTGCTCGTCAAACAAGATGTCGTACGAATCTGAAATCCGCACTCCGACAAGCCGCTTCTGCCTTCTTAATGCTCCCTCCATCAGGTCGCGAACGACGAATGGCGCATAGACTAAACCGGCAAACGTTTTTTCTTCATCAGCTTGTGAGTCATCCGATTCGTAGAACGGCCTGTAAAACAAAAACCCCGGCGTCTTCAACGAATCTTGAACCAACACAATGGGAGCCGTGATTTGTTCACTGCCGCTGTCTCGAGCCTTTTGGGCAGCTATCAGTCTGTTCGTTTCATGAGAGATGTCGAGACCGAGCGCTTGCTCGTTGCCCTTCAACGGATTGATTGCCACGATCGGCCAGTACTCATCACTGGTGCGTTCAGGATGTATCCGAAAACTCGGCCGCTCACGACGACGCTGCTCGACAAATTCTGGCATTTTCGCGCGAGCTAAGGCTCGAATAATTCCGATGCCATTGATACCCGGGTATCTCTTTTCAATCTGGATAGATGCGGCGAAGCGATCCCAAGCCGCGTAGTCAACCTTCCCGCCACCTGCTTCGATAAACGCGACGCCAGATTGCAGAGCATCATCGTACTTCGCCATACGTTCGATGATCAGCTCGACCAACTGATCAGCCTCGCCAACAAACCTGGCGACAGCCTTCGCGCGAGTCTGACTACGAGAATGGTGCCAAGACAGAAGAGCGACCGTCAGCGAAGTCAGTACCACTGCGCAGTGAAACCAAGGTAGAACGCCTCCCGATTGCTCAGTCACCGTTGATTCGGGGACCGCAGAATCAGGGACCGCAGAATCACTGACCGCAGAATCACTGGCCGCAGAATCGTATTCAGAATGAGAAGCCATGATTGATACCGTTGCGTTCGATGTGTGATCGATTCAAACAGACTCTGAAAGAACTTCCAGTTCCCAAGGTCCTTTTCATCTTAGTTATGGCAAGCTTTGAGATGATGAGTTTCAGTTTTCATTCCAACGCCATAACTCTGTCGTCGACACCAGTCATTCGGCCGACTCGCTGCATGGAAAGGTTTTCTTGATCAAGTTCTGTGAATCGCAACGAGATATCTGTGACATCAGCCTCACCATGAGACGCCACCCTGATGAGACGCCGCCTGATGAGACGCCCCCGTCAGACACCCCGGTTGTCACAGATCCGTTTTAAACTTGCGGTACTCAGCGGCTTTTGCTCGGTACGGATATCGATGTTGTACTGCTTGGTTCTTTGGATGTCATCTGCACTAATGGACGTCGACAGCAAGACAATCAGGGGAGTCGATTCTGAAGGCGGCTTTCGCAATTGAAACGCATCCAGAAACGCGTAACCATCCATGCGAGGCATGTTGATATCCACAAAGATCAGGTCGATCTGATTTGACTCTGCCGACACAAATTCAAGAGCTTCTTCAACGTGGTCAAACACAACAACCTGCTCGACCAACCCAGATTTCTGTAAGACCCGTTGATGCAGAAAGTTGTCCATGCTGTCGTCGTCAACCAGTACCGCCAGCTTCATGATTGCGTTTGTTGGTTTAGCCGATGTGCCCATTTGCCTTCTCGAATTCTACTCCTCGGATGTATCGATTGCACATTTCCATCCGCAGCCGAAAGTCAGGACGCCTGTGCTTCGGCGATCCATCTGCACAGCTCAGCGATCGCACTTCGAAATCAATAAAATCTGGATCGCTCCGGAAACCCATGACCAAATCGATGCCGCCACGAAGCCTAGTTTGTGAAGTGCCTGCTCGCTTCCATTCAGAAAGAGCCCCCATCCTCGACAGCAAATTGCGTTGAAATTGGCATCGTCGAATTCGACCTCGCCAAATGACCGTTTTACCAAATGTATCTCAAAATTGGCATGGAGTAGACAGCGTTCACCGAGTCGATCTTTATCAAAATGCCGCCCGATCCGGCATTCTCTGTTCCTAACTGGGCTGAGTATTCTCACCGACTCCGTTTTCGTGACGCCGTTGCTCAGCTGCTTGCTGGTCATTCAATCACGAGGCGCTTTGCGAGGGCGAGAGGCAACTGAATCGCCCCGCTTACCAATGAATGAAGCAGCTAGGCGAATAAGATCAACCGTTAAGCACCGTCTCCAATCCCCAGCCGCGCTCACAGCACGGCGGCGCTCAGGGCACGGCCGCGTTTCCACAAACACAGTCATATTTTTGGCCGTCGTAATTCAGGCTCAGATGTCACTGCTCTCCGGCCGTGTCGCAAATCGCTTGTCAGCATGTCGCAAATCATGCTCGACATCCGCTTTCAAAGTCTCACAATGGAAGGGAACCGAGACAATCCACGCGATTTACCATGTCGCAGTTCATTCAGTAAACTTCTCTGTCCGTCTCAAACGTTGTCGAACCTTTGTTTCTGTCTGGGGCCATCTCTGAATGCTGCCGTTTCGGCCAACCCGCAAAAATTGCGGCCGAAACAGCGACATCAGAATGGTGGCTCATCGCGGCTTTCGCTTTCCGAACAACGACACTGAACCCGTTTGATCGCTCGCATGAAATTCACCTTACCTAAAGTTCTGGCCACAGGAGAAACCATCGGAACCGACTCGCTCGACATGGGCGTTC
This sequence comes from Fuerstiella sp., assembly GCA_039974975.1. Lineage (GTDB taxonomy): Bacteria > Planctomycetota > Planctomycetia > Planctomycetales > Planctomycetaceae > Fuerstiella. The sequence continues at coordinate 29,586 of JBDWHY010000173.1, forward strand.
GCGTTCATTTGAACGCCGTCGATATTGCTGTCGCCGTGGTGTACCTGATCGGCATCGTCTTAATCGGGCTCATCGCGGCAGGGCGGCATAAAAAGAAACAGGGAGCCGCAGACGAATACTTCCTTGCTGGCAAGAGCCTTGGTTGGGCAAGCATCGGGCTTGCACTTTTTGCGACAAACATTTCAACGTTGCATCTTGTCAGCCTCGCTCAGAATGGCTTCGACACAGGGCTGTTGAATGGCAACTTTGAATGGATGGCGGGATTCACTCTGGTCATTCTAGGGCTATTCTTTGCACCATTCTATATCCGCACAGGCATCGCAACGCTGCCCGATTTTCTGGAGCGGCGGTACAACCGAGTCTCACGCGATTGTTTGGCGTTCGTATCGATTCTCACCGCCATCGTCATCCATATTGCGTTTGCTCTTTTAACCGGCGGAATCATTCTGGAAGAACTGCTTGAAGTTCCCATGATGTATAGCATTGTGGTTCTGTGTGTGTTGACTGGCATCTACACAATCGCGGGCGGACTCCTTGCGGTTGTGGTCACTGAATCGATCCAAACGATCGTCTTGTTGTTGGGCGCCGCCATCATCACCGGGATTGCGTTCTGGAAACTTGGCGGCACCACAGAAACACCGGGAGGGTGGGATGCCTGGACCAACCTGTTGGCCATCTTGAAGGCCGAGGGCCAACAGCAGAAACTTTCGATGCTCAGACCACACGGTGATCCCGATGGCATGCCGTGGTATGCCGTCATGCTTGGATATCCCGTTCTGGGAATTTGGTATTGGTGCGCTGACCAGACCATTGTTCAACGAGTTCTCGGAGCAAAAAACGAAGATCACGCACGCCAAGGCCCGATCTTTGCCGGAGTACTGAAGATCTTGCCCGTATTTCTATTCGTTTTGCCCGGACTGCTGGCCTACGCTCTCTTCAAAGACGGGCGACTGGATCTGTCGATGATTACCGTCGACGGAGCTGTTCAATCAAAGGGGATCTACGCCAGTATGATCACCGAATTGCTGCCCATGGGACTCCGCGGGATCTTGGTTGCGGCGCTGATGGCGGCCTTGATGAGCACTGTTTCTGGAGCTCTCAATTCGATTTCCACATTGGTCAGCTATGACATTGTGAAACGCTTCAATCCGAAAGTTCATGACCAACGACTGGTGAAGATCGGTCGGATATCGGCTGCCGTCGCGCTTGTGATCGCCGTCGCACTTGTTCCAACGCTGAATATGTTTGAAAGTATTTTCAACGGCATGGCCAGCATCATTTCTCATGTGGCTCCACCGATTACCGCCGTGCTTGTTCTCGGAGTCTTCTGGCCACGAGCAAGCGCTCGTGGCGCGGCGGCAACACTGATTGTCGGATCGATCGTGGGGATTGCCGTTTTTACCTCAAATACTTTGTTTCCCAACGGCCCCCTCAACCAATTGCCTGGCGGCTTCATGATGATGGCGTTCTACCTTCTGATGTTGTGCATGCTGATGCACATCGTGCTCAGCTTTGCGTGGCCGGATGCTGCCCTCCCACAGGACCACATGGAACTGACGGGGTCTCGCCTTGCCTGGAAAACACCTCTGGAAGCACTTTCGATTGCCGGAAACAGCCGTTTGGGAGACCCACGCCTGCTAAGCTCACTTTTAGTTGCCGTCATGGTGGTTCTTTACTGGATCTTCAGATAGGCATCAGCAACGCAATGCAATGTTCAATGGCTACCAGAAGCTTAGGCCACACGGATCTTGCAAGGAACGTCTGATTCAAGCGGAATCGCGGAAACATGACTTAAGTGACTTGAATCGAATCACGAGCAAAATTCCCTCATCAAAGTCTTCAAACGCATGTCAAAAACATCAGCATCTAGATTCCTGAACCCCGTCAAAATGTTCGTGGCGGCATTGGCGATGAGTGGTGTGTGGCCAGCACAAACAATGGCGGCGCAGACAATCGGGTCGCAGACAGTCGCGCCGCAGACAGTCGCGCCGCAGACATCTCCGAACATTATCCTGATATTCACAGATGACCAGGGCTATCAGGACCTTGGCTGCTTCGGGTCGAACACAATCAAAACTCCACAGCTGGACCGCATGGCGGCTGAAGGAGTTCGATTAACCAGCTTCTATGCTCAGTCGGTGTGCGGTGTTTCGCGAGCCGCTTTGATGACCGCTTCGTACCCGATTCGTATTGCCGAACCCGGCAACATCAAACGGTTGCACACTGTGCCTCATCCCCGAGAAGTCACCATGGCCCAGGTCTTAAAAGAGGCTGGCTATGCGACGGGCATGATTGGCAAATGGCATCTTGGGCTGGAACGTAAAGACCAGCCCACCGGATTCGTTCCCGCCACGATGCCGAATGCTCAGGGCTTCGATGACTTCTATGGCACACCGATCTTCAATGGGTTCACGGTCTTTGTTGATGACACCAAGATGCGAAGCTCCATCATGCGCAACAACGAAGTCGTTGTTGAAGCGGTGGAATCGTGGGACAACATCACGGCAGACTATACCAACGAAGCAATCAAGTGGATTAAAACGAACCAAGACAAGCCGTTCTTCCTTTATCTGGCTCATAACATGCCGCACATCCCTTTGGGAGCTTCCGAAAAGTTTAAAGGCAAGTCGGCAGGCGGCTTTTACGGTGACACAATCGAAGAAATCGATTGGTCATGCGGCGAAATCTTCAGGACTTTGAAGGAACTGAAGATTGATGACAATACGCTCGTCATCTTCACTTCAGACAACGGCCCGTGGGTAGAAACGACACGCGGCATGCAGCCCAATGGCAAAAAACATATTCCCCGAGATCACTCGGGCAACACAGAACCGCTTCGAGGCTGGAAGATGTCAGCTTGGGATGGCGGTTGCCGAGTTCCCTTTATTGCCCGCTGGCCAAAACAGATTCCAGCCGGGTGGGAATCTGACGAGATTCTCAGCACGATGGACCTGCTGCCAACGTTTGCAGCGGTTGCCAATGCGAAGCTGCCAGACGCTGAACTGGATGGTCTTAACGCCATCGACTTCCTCACTCGAAAGGCAGAACAAAGTCCACGAGATGAATACTTGTACTATTCAGGATGCCTTCTGACCGGTGTCCGCAGCGGCAAGTGGAAGCTGGTGCTGCCTCGCAAGAAATCGCCTGCTGGTCTCGGCTGGTGGGGTCGCATGATCGAGGCTGTGCCAGAAACAATGCTGTTTGACCTCGATGCCGATCCAGCGGAAAACAACAACGTCGCGGTCGACAATCCAGACATTGTGGCGTCTCTGATGAACCGCGTTAAGACGGCGCGAATTGAACTCGGCGACATTAACCAAACCGGCAAAGCGGCACGCTTTTTTGATGAAGGGCCGCGCACGTTGCAAGTTCCCATCAAGAAACCGCGAAAGAAGACAAAGCCCAAAGGCTAAAAACAACGTCTCAACCAACACAGCCCCAACCAACACCGGAGCAACCAACACAGCCCGCCCCCAACATCCCGCCCCCCCAACACTGCACACACCGCATGGCTCTACAGGCCATGAACGCAGGAACAACTCGGCCGAAGGAATCTTGATGACCAACTCACTTCATTTGTGGTTTATCTTCACACTTGTTCTCGTCAGCGCGATACCGACGACAGGACCATTTCGTGCGGCTGAACCGCACGCCGACTTCTACCTATCGCCGACTGGTTCCGACACATGGTCCGGAACGTTGCCGGAACCCAACGAACAACAAACCGATGGACCATTTGCAACTCTTCAACGTGCTCGCGATGCCGTGCGGCAATCCGGCAAGAATCGCACTGGCGACGTGATCGTTCTTATCCGAGGTGGAACCTACATTGTCAATGAAACTGCCGTGTTTCGAAGACAGGATTCCGCTCGAGATGATTCAAGCATCACTTATGCCGCCTATCCCAATGAGACTCCGGTTTTTAGTTCTGGACAAAAAGTGACAGAGTGGAAGCCGCATGCAGATTCCCTGAACCTTCCGCAGAAAGCGGTCGGCAAAGTGCAGGTGGCGAACGTGACGGGACGGTTCCATACCCTGTTTGATTCCGCCGGAATGTTACCGCGAGCTCGATCAACAGGCTTCATCCCATTAAAGGGCGGAAGCCGCAATCAGATTCACTTTCCAGCTGGTCGTCTGAAGAACTGGTCGAACGTGAACGATGTCGAAATCGTTGTTCGACCTCATCACGCTTGGATTGTCAATATCCTACCGTTGGAATCCGTCGACGAGCAAAGACAGATCGCGCACACATCGATCGACGCCACCTACGCGATGAATCATCTTCACTTTTTGAAGGACACGCCATCGTGCTGGGTTGAAAACTGCCTTAACGAACTTGACGAACCGGGTGAGTGGG
>JBDWHY010000174.1:0-158446 GCA_039974975.1 Fuerstiella sp.
GGCAAACTGGTAAGCCGGGTGAGGAGCGGGAACCGAAACTTGCTCGGCTGTCGTGCCATCGTCAACGGCTGACATCAGGCCAAGAGGCAGACTGGAATCCGCCTGCAATGTCTCTGAATCTGTGGCCTCCGTACTTGAAGCTGTTGCTGTTTCCAAAGCCGCCGCTGACGACGTGCCAGTCGGTTGGTTTGCACTGGAATCCGGTTCAATCTGCCCCGTCAAACTGATGGGACGAACGGACAGCGGATTGTCAGCAGATAGGTTTGCGGTTTGCTGCGGGCCTGTACCACTTTCAACTGATTTGCGGCCGTCGCCAGGCTGTTCTAGCGCTGGCAGTTCTAGCTCTTGCCGTTCTAGCTCTGGCCGTTCCAGTTCTGGCAGAGGACTCAGCAGTTGCTGAACCAGCATCTCATCCGACATCGCAGCCGTATCAATCACGTTTTCAAGGTCACTCGAAGAATCTTCACCTTTCGACCCCGAGCCACCGCTGTTTGAAAGTTCACCAGGATGTTTTGAACCAGTAATACTCTTCAGCAGATGCTCGATGGCGCCGACAATCACGACGGCTCCACCAAACGGAATCACGACAAACTGAGTAAAAAAGCGGCCCGCAGCAGTGCCGAAAAACACGGAACTAATCCGCTGCAGAAATCGCATGTAAAATTCACCTCGGCGGTAAACTCCATCCAGCCTCACATCTAATTTATCGTCCGTCCGTAACAGATGGTCGCCCAAAATCAGGTCTTTGGGATGCCCGACATCAGGCAACTTTAAATCGTTACGGCTAATCGCATCTCGCAGGTACCCCATGGTCAGGTAGCCGCGTTCGGTGATGCAGTCGAGAGATTCTTCGACCATCTTTTGGAAGGCCACTTCGTCCGGCACGCTGTTGGCCTGCAAGCCGACTTCAGCAATGGCTCCTTGCACAACGGATCTCATCCGGCGACGCATTTGAGCCTCAGCCAAGTCGGCAGCTTCGTGCAGCAAAGTCGTTAAACGATCTCGATCGGCCCCCGACAGCCTGACATAGACCAATCGAGATGCCGAGCGGGCCAAGTGCTTGGCCATCATCACTTCTCGAAGATTTGTCAGAGGTCTGCGCAGCGGCCGCTTTCCTCGACTTAAAATCCACTTCACCAAGTCAACTTTGTAAGTCGTCCGCTCATGGTCTAAACACACATTCTGCAGGTCGTACAAAAGCCGTTTGTCAGAATTCCAGAAGCCATGCAATGAGTTCTGCAAAAGTTCGGCGAGAGCCGTTTGCCAGCTTTCCAGATCTTCCCTACGAAACTGAAGAGCGGCGTGCAGTCGGTCGGCCAAAGCAGTGACCGCTTCGCTGGCGTTGGTGGCCGCGTTGCGACTTTGTTCGGGCGTGCAAGCAAATTCGACGGCTCGAGCAGCAGCGACAGCGGCGGAAACCGAATTTCCTCGTTCCAGCCAGCGATTGTATTTACGCATCTGACGAGTGTATCGGCGTCCGGAAGGCGAAATTAACCCTTCCGTTTTCCAGCCAGCTCGCTCTGCAATCAACACCTGTTCGTCGCAGGCCACTCCGCTTTTGACCGATGGTTGCGGAGCTCCCACAAGACGGCTGGTCGCAAATTCCGTTTCTCCATCAGTGAGACACGAAAGTGCGGCAATCGTTTTTTCATCATAAGCCCACGTGGGAAACCAGATGCCTAACAAGTCGTGCGAAAAGCGACTCATTTGCTGATGCAAGGCATACAGTTCACAAAACGCTTCGACTCGGCTGTCAGGATGGATCAACCGCTGCTCGGCCTTCAGAACTCCATGAGCTTCATCGAACCGCACCTGACCCAGTTCGTGAATCAGCTCTTCGACGCGACCTCGAGTCAGCTTGCCATCGCGAATCTGCAACTGCAGTTCTCGATCCATCATCCCATGAAAGAGTCTCTGCCAAAGCACCAGCAGGATATCCTGAGTCGCCTTGTTTTCGAGTTCGAAGTCTTCTAACTGAGCGACCAAAATGGGGCGCGACGACAGGTGACGAAAGTCTTCCAACCCAAGTTCATCGGGATGAGCCAAATGACGGACGTCGGCAGCATGAGCCACAAGGACTTCGGTATGAGGAATACGGCCCGACAGCCGAGCAAACCCATGCAGTTCTCGAATAATCCGTCGAACGACTCGCGGTTCAACCAAATACGCGTCGGCGCAGGCGCTATGGACGGCGGACTGAAGTTCAGTAAATTGAGTAGCTGTGGCGGCGGTCGACACGAGGTGATGCAGTCGTCGGAAGGCGAGGGCAAGCGAGACGAAATCAGGTTCAAGCTGAGTCTAGTGACAACGGACCACCAAGCCAATCCGCCAAGAGATCTAGAAGGGTCGCTTTTTAGAGACCGAGATTACGGGTGGCCTTTTGAATGAGCTGGGTTGAGCGGGGGGTTTGCGAACGGTTTGCCCTTTCACCAACGGTTTGCCCACGAACCAAGCAGATACCGCAGCGAAAACTGCACACCCAGTGTCCCAGTGTCCCAGTGTCCCAGTGCCGAATACCAAGTGTCACGTCCCTCCCTGAAATCGGAACACGGTTCGCAAGCAACACGGTTCGTATGCAACACAGCAACACGGCCCGCAAACAACACGGCACACGGCAGCTCAAAGTCAGCCGCCAAGACCGTGTCATCTTGTTCACACACTTTTTAGAACATCGCCATCAGACATGTCACGAACCAACATTTTCACGTGGCAAAACCACCCGCCAGGTGAACAAACGGTCGACAACCCGACTCGGCTGAAAGATTCACACCCTTTTTGGTTGCGTTCAGGCAGGTCAATTCAGTGGGATACTTCTTTCCTACCATTCGTGCTCTCCAGAACAGGCCACCTTTCCATGCTGCTGCGATCTCTGTTATTCACTTTTGGGCTGCTGCTGACGGCCAGCTCATTACATGCTGGGCGAGAAGTTCAGTTGGCCGCCGACCCTCAGCTGTCCCCCGACGGCAAGACATTGCTGTTTGCATATCGAGGCGACATCTGGACGGTTCCAACAACCGGAGGCTCGGCTGAACGACTGACCACTCACCCGGCAACCGACGACGATGCTCGATGGTCGCCCGATGGAACACAGATCGCCTTTGTCACCACAAGAACAGGAAGCTCTCAAGTCTTCACCATTTCAACAGATGGCAAAGACCTCAAACAGCTCACCTTCCACACCGAAGGTTTTTCCTTGAAAGACTGGTTCCCCGACGGGCAATCGTTATTGGTATCTGGAAGCCGAGATCACTTTTGGCGAAGCCCAACCCGACTGATGAAAATTAGCGCCGCAGAACGATCGGCAGAAGCAGTCTTGTTCGACGGCTATTCAACGGAAGGCAGCGTGTCTCCAGATGGCAAACACGTGCTGTTTGTTCGAGAAGGCGAACGCATGTGGCGCAAGGGATATGTGGGCAGCCGAGCTGCTCAGATTTGGGGCTACAACATTGAAACAGCAGAATTCACCGCCTACGTCGATTTGGAAGCCGGAGCGTTTTCTCCTGAATGGCTTCCCGATGGATCGGGTTTTCTATTCTGCTGCCACAACGATGCAAAAAATGGTGCTCGCAATCTGTGGAAGTGCAACATCAACGACAAGCAACTGACTCAGCTCACCCACTTCGGCGATGACTTGGTCATGCATCCCACCGTCAGTCGTGACGGCAAAACCGTCGTTTTTGCTCACCTGTTTGACTTGTATTCCATGCCGCTCAAAAAAGGGGCCAAGCCGGCCAAAATTTCAATCATCGATGAAACCCATGACGCCAGCAATGACCTGCTACGCCGATCTCTCACAACCGTGTCTGAGGCAGCCTTCACGAGCGACGGTTTAGAAATTGCGTTTGTCGCCGGTGGCGATTTGTGGGTGATGGAAACCACGTTGAAAGAACCCGTGCAAATCACTCGCAGTGCCGAATTCGAAAGCGATCCCATCTTCATCGACGACGACACCCTGCTGGCCGTGTCTTGGAACAATGGCAACCCAGACTTGATGAAGTTTGAACGAGCTGATTCAAACAAGTACTGGTGGCAAAATACAAAATTCAATTCCACCGTGTTGACCGAAGATGCCAATGTCGAAAGCAACGTGCAACTCAGTCCCGATGGAAAACACATTGCATATATCAAAGACCGAGGCGATTTGTGGATTCATGACTTAGAAAACGGCAATGCCACGAAATTGGTCGAATCGTTTTCAGCGGTGTCCTATGACTTTTCACCCGATGGAAAGTGGATCACGTATGCTCGCACAGACGACGACTTCAATTCTGACATCTGGATCGTCGGCACAGATGCAGGTTCACAACCTGTCAATATTTCTCGACACCCAGACGACGAATACAGCCCGAAGTGGTCCAGTGACGGACGCATTATCGCTTTCAGTGGTCGCCGCAATGACGACGAAGTCGACATCTATTACATCTATCTTCGAGAAGAAGACGACGACACGGGGTCACGAGATCGCAAGCTGAAGGAAACCCTAAAGGCCTTCCAAAAGAAACGGCCCCAGTCCAAAAAGCCAGCCGTTAAAGAAGCCGACAGCAAAAAACCGGCTGAAGAAAACAAGGACGACGAAGAAAAGAAAGAAGACGGCAAGAAAGACGAGCCGAATGCGAAAGACTTGCCTGAAGTCAAAATCGACTTCAAAAATATCCATCGACGGCTTCGCACGATTCGCAACCCGAACAGTTCTGATCGAGCTCTCACGTGGGCTCCCACGGGGCAGAAGCTGCTGATTGCCGGCAGCTACAAGGGCGAATCAGGAACATGGACTGTTGAATTCCCAGACAAGCTGACTCCCAAAAAACTGTCTTCCTCTGTGGGGTCAGTCGTCGGCTGGTTAGAAAAGCCAGATCGCCTGCTATGGGTGGTTTCAGGAAAGCCGGCCGTGCAGACGCTCACGGGCAGCTCGACAACGTATTCGTTGAAAGCTGATCAAGAAATCAGCCAATCCGAACGCTACAAAACGGGCTTCGAAGCGGCTTGGCGAGTCATGCGAGATCGTTGGTACGACGACAACTTTGGAAATCACAACTGGGATTCGATCCGTAGGAAATACGCCGACGCTGCTGGCCAATCCGTGAATGCAGCCGCATTCGCCAATGTTGTGACATTGATGCTCGGTGAACTCAATGGGTCTCATCTTGGCTTCTATCCATCAGACCGAAGCAGTACGTTTTCCAACCCTGACGCCTGGCGACCTGTCACCGCTCATCCCGGTGTTCGGTTTGTGAAAGACTTCAAAGGACCGGGACTGAAAATCAAAGACGTCATTCCCAATGGCCCTGCAGAAGACGAAGCCAGCTTGCTCTATCCCGGAGAAATCATTCTCTCAATCGATGGCACCAACGTTGATGCCGACATGGACCTGACAACAGTATTGAATGGCCCGCTTGATCGAGATCTTCAGTTAAAAGTAAAAGCAGCCGACAAAGAAGGGGCCGTTCGAGAAGTAATGTTGCGTCCCACAACATTTGGATCTGTTCGATCCGCCTTGTATCTGAAATGGCAAGATGACAACCGAGCCAAGATCGCCAAGAAGGACGACAGCATTGGCTACTTGCACATTCGAGGAATGGACTGGGCCAGCTTTCAGGAATTCGAACGAGAACTCTACGACGTTGGCTACGGCAAAGACGGTTTAGTGATTGATGTTCGAGACAACGGAGGTGGGTTCACGACCGACCATCTACTGACCGCGTTAACTCAACCACGCCATTCCATTACTGTGCCTCGAGGTGGAGGATCCGGGTATCCTCAAAGCCGCATGGTCTACGCCACCTGGGACAAACCCATTGTCGTGTTGTGTAACCAAAACAGTTACAGCAACGCCGAAATTTTCAGCCACGCGATCAAAGGACTTGGCCGAGGAAAACTGGTTGGAGTCCAAACGGCGGGCGGAGTCGTCAGCACAGGTTCGGTGAATGTCACCGACGTTGGACGCATGCGACTTCCGTTTCGAGGCTGGTTTGTGAAATGGACGGGAGAAGACATGGAAATGAACGGAGCTGTTCCCAATGTCATCGTCTGGCCCCTGCCCGCTGAACTTCCAGCGGGACGAGATCGTCAGTTGAACCGAGCCGTCAAGGTGCTGCAAAAAGACATCAAAGAATGGAAAGCGATGGAACGCCCCAAACTGAAAAAAGTGACCGAACGATAAACGGGACGCGATGTTGGCAGCGAATGACTTTCGCTGCCAACTGTTTTCTTTGCAGCACCGATTTCACACGAACAACTGATTTCTTCGAGGCGGTTTGAAACCCGCCTCGTTTTTTTTTGGGACCGCTGAAATCTCGGTTTCAGAAAACCTAAAGCTAAGCCGCAATCCCATGCAGCAAAGCCGTCCACGCTACGCGGCCCACGGTCTACGGTCTACGCAACGCAACGCACGCAACACAACATCGGGCAACGCAACACCGGGCATGCAAAGCCGGGCATGCAAAGCCGCCACCTAGCTGCTGAACCCATTCAGACGCTGGGCCTATTCAGGCGGAGAGCCGTTGGTCAACGAATCTCCGTTGGAACCGACAGATTTTGTGTTCGCCGTCGATGGAAATTCACCCAGCAGATGCGAGCTAACGCCTGGCAATTGTTCGCCCTTTTCCAGTGGAAACAGGCCGCCACCTGATGACGAAAAGTAAGTCGATTTCAATTCGAAAGCTCTCACAGGAAACTGATTCAAAGAATCAGCAGACAGCCCTTCAAACTGTTCGGGAAAAGCCCAAACGTTGGTGTCGAAGATTTGAGGATAAGATTCTTCTGTCTTCTGTTGGCGATTCCAATCCTTCTGCCACGAATCGAAATCTAATTCTAAATTGTCGATTTCTGTCAGTCCCGATTCAATCGCCCAAAACACCACGATGCGGTCGTTGTAATAATTGTTGACTCCATTCCACGTCAGCAGTTCTTGCAAATCGCTGCGAAACTGATTGCCTTCCATCGACACCAATGTGCCCACATCAGGCAAAGACGCGAAGACATTCGAACGACTCACCACGTCCACTCGAGGCAATGTGCGGTTCAATTCCAAGTCTTCCAACAAAGTACGATCCTTCATCGCAATCATGGCCTGATTGGAAATTGTGGTACAGTGATCCATGGTCAATTTTAGACTTCCTTGAGTCAGCATTTCATTGCTGCCCAAGTTTCGCACCAAGCAGCCATCCAACGCGAAGGCCGACTGATCCAAAGCAACTTCGCATTCCAGCTGAGCCTGCAAACGCACTAAGTCGGTGGCTCCTCGCACGGCCGAATTTTCTAGCTGAACAGAAGCCACGTCTCCGGCCGATTCCAGTGAACCACCGTCTCGAAAACGAAACAGGGACAAAGGCACCTGCCGAGGATTGGTCACTTCAATCGTACAGCGACTCATCCGAACCCGGTTCACCCCGCTAAAATCAAACACCGTCCAATCGTCGTCCGGTTCAATGGCTGCAGATAAATCAACCTGAAAATGAACTCCACTGATTTCTAACTGCAGGTCGCTTGTCAGTTCAAAGAAGCTGCCCTTCGAAGCCGATGAAACGGCTTCGGGCCGAACGGCAAGCACAATCACTGGGCTTCTTTCTCGAGCCGCGCGAATCGCAATTCGAGGAGACGCTTGACCCACCGAACGTCGTGGTAACGGAGTGGTGAGCGATGGCGCTGGGCCATCGAAATCAAGCTCGATAATGTCACCATCAACCGCCTTGTCCCAAGCTTCAACAAGACTGCGGTAGCGAGTTTCCGTCGTCAGGCTTTTCAGTAAAAACGGAGTCAGCTGCTGAGCTTGACTGCTGACCGTTGCCGCATCATTTGCTGCTGCTGTTTCTGAAGACGAATTTCCAGTCGACTTTGTCCCTGCCGACGAATCGTCAGTGACAGTCTTTTCACCGGGTGATTTGATATCAACAGACGCTACCTGATTGCTTTCAACGTCGGCTTGAACACCGGCCGCCGCAGCACCAGATTCCAGCGGATCGGGAACGGCCGCCACGTTTGATTCATCACCGGAATCTGCCGGAGACAACCAACGTTCAACAGTCGCCCCATCATTGCTTTCCGTCCCAGCTGGCAGAAAATGCATGATCAACGCCGTGACGCAGATAACGGCGATGGCTCCGGCCAAAAACAAATTGCCCGAAATGTCGCGAACCTTGGTCACCGGAACTCGCCGCCACACAATGCCTTCGGCCGGCACACTTCTTAAACCCAGCTGGCTGGCCAAATGAATTAAGTCGGCCAAAAGTTGGCCGGGAGCTTGATAGCGATCGTCAGGAGACGTCGTCATCATGGTTTGTACGATTTCGGCCAACTGTTTCGGAGCCGTTTTATTGAGCTTGCGAACGTCTGGCGGATCTTTCCCCTGATGGTCCAACATTTTCTGCACAGCCGTGCCGTCCGGATACGGAGGACTGCCGGTAAGCATGTGATACAACGTGCAACCAAGAGAATAGATGTCGCTGCGAATATCTGCCGCAGATGCGTCTCGAGCCTGCTCGGGAGCCAAGTAGTCGAAGGTCCCCAATGTTGTGCCCGCGACCGTCAGATCGGCAATCGAATCTTCGGTTTCTCGACGAGCCAACCCAAGATCCACGACTTTGATTCGCCCGGTATGAGTCAGAATGATGTTCGACGGTTTAATATCGCGATGAATAATGCCGGCGGATTCAATGTGCCCCAAAGCCAGCGTTGCCTGGATGGCGTAATTGATTGTCTCTGATGTTGCCAACTGACCTCGAATTTCAATCAGTTCTTTAATCGTCTTTCCGGCCGCGTATTCGTAGGCGATATAGTGGACACCATCGTGGTCTCCAGCGGTGAAGACTCGAGCAATATTATCGTGATTCAGTTGAGCACACGCTCGTGCTTCGTTTCGAAAACGAGCCACCAACGCTGGGTCTGCAGAGACTCGCGGGTGCAAAACTTTTAAAGCAACTTCTCGTGACAGCTCGGTATCGATGGCTCGAAAAACGGCCCCCATTCCTCCAGCGCCAATTTTCTCGTACACATCCATGTTGCCGACGCGCAAAGAACTTTTGCCGTTCGGCCCGGCTTCTCGAGAACCAAACAAGCTTGCCTGCAGCTCTTCGGCCGAAGCGCTCAACTGTCCCGTTGGTCGTTGCCTCGAAGCAGGTTCCGTGAGCGGCTTTGGCTGAGTCGAAATGACCGTGTTGTGTTCGCCCGCCACGAAAGGCTTGTCAGCAAACGATTGACCGAGCTCATTGCGTAAAATTGCCGATTCAGAAACTTCCGACGTGTCGGGCACTCGCAGATCGACGCTGACGTCAGAATCGAATGACGGTGCTTGAGGCTTGCCGATCAATGCCGGCTGATCGCCTGAATTGGCCAAGCTCGCTGGATCTGCAGCCGGTGCTTCCAGTTCCGTGTTTTCCAACACCGGAGTTTGCATCGCAGCGGGATCAACTGCAGCGGGATCAACACCGCCCGGATCAATGCCGCCCGGGGCCACAACCGTCGGATCAACAACCGGCGGCCCCTTCGGCGTAGGCTGGCTGACTTCCGTCGATTGAGCCAATTCAAACTCAATACTGGACTGCTGATTCATCAGATACAGATTTCAAGACCGAAGACGGCGAACGTTGAGCACGCGAAGTGAGGAGACCAAATTCTTTCTTGCTAAGCAAAATTTGCCAGCTGAACAAATGTCGATTCCGCTCACTGCGCTGTGATTCAATGATAGTTCTCAGACACACGTGGGTCAAAAAGTCTTCAAAATCGGCTCAAACTAAGACTCAGCGAATCAAAAAGTGCCGATTTTGCGGGCATTTTGAATCCTCCGACCAGCTCAACATTCACCACCACTCACCCGTCTGTTGGTTTGTTCGTCCGTGAACTCACCAGATGCCACCGAGTGAGCCAAGAAAAAACGCCAGCGGCCCACTTCAGCCATGGCCTACTAACGCACAATTCGAAGTGCTCGATATTCAATTTGCCCTCGATCGCCTTCTAAACCAATGCGTCCTTTGGCGGGCACTTGAAACGCTTCTTCAATCACCTCTCCATTGCACGTGCACCGAGCCGTCTTGCCCTGAATTTCAATCACCAAGGTATTCCAATCGCCTTCTTTGTAGCCTTCCAAATCTTTGTATGGACCGGCCAACTTGTAGTCTCGACACTGCAACTGAGGTCCTCGAACGAAAACTCCGCTGTCAGCATTCGGAGTTGCTCGAAACTGCAGCTTCAACGTGAAGTCTCCTTCAAATTCTTTGGTGGTCCACAGTTGCTGAATTCGGCGACCTTCAGACGGAGTTGTCACAACAAGTCTTCCGCCCACGGCAACGTACCGACCGTCGCTGGCTGAAGTCTGCCCGTCAAACGCAACCGCTTCTTCAATAATGGGCCAGATCGGAGCCGAAGGATTATTCTTTTGCCAACGTGCTCGGCTTCTTTTCATTTGAGTCGTCGTCGGCTGATACCCCCAACCGGTCAAATTTTTTCCGTTGAACAGCAGTTCTGCCGTCGGTTCCAATTCCATGGACACCTCTTCTGTTTCGACGTATCCCAAAGTCGCTAAAACAGGACGAACGGCGTTGGCCCATTTTTCATAACCCGCCTTGTTGGGATGCAACAGGTCCGGAAATTCTTCCTTCTTCGCGTCACCCTCTTTATTGGCGAACAGCGTATACGTGTCGACGATGGTGACCTGAGGAATCAAGATTGCAGCCTTCGCAACCAACTTATTAATGGCTGTGATTTTTTCGGCCGGACGGTCCAGCTTCGCATTGCTGGGCATCACGTTGCAATACACGATGTCCGTTTCAGGATTTGCTTTCAATAACTCCTTCATGATGGCCACCGTGTTTTCAGCGATCATTTGTGGAGTCGCATCGTCAGCCAAATCGTTCGTGCCCATCAGCATCACCACTGCGGCGGGCTTCAGGTTTAAAACATCGTCCTTCAACCGCAACAGCATTCCTCGAGTCGTATCGCCACTGATTCCTCGGTTGGCAAGATTCAAGCCGGGAAACATTTTCATGCAGTCTTGGTGCCATCCCTGAGTAATCGAATCTCCAAGAAACACGACAGAATTCTGCTGATCACCGGAAGCAGACTCTGCCGCAAAAAGAGTGCGGCGAGTATTCCACACTTTTTTAAACCAACCGCCTCGTCGCAAAGGACCAACGCCAGGAACATTGTCGTTCGTTTCCGGCAGCACAAACTTGACAGCATCGTCGGCCGTCACAGTGGAAGACAACACGGTGGACGACGGCAAAATCAGGGAAACCCCAGCGATCATGCAGCAGATGAAGTGGCGAACAGACTTCGCAATGTGATTTCCAAAACGATTCGACAGCATCCGCTTATTTCCTCTGCGTTTGTGTGTGTGTTTGTGTGTGTGTTTGTTCTACCAAAATCGGTTCACGCCATTTACAACCTTTGGTGGCAGCAGGCGTCCGATCAGAAACGTTATCCGGTGTCGCGCTCCGTTGCCAGGCACTCTCACCCAGCCCAGATCAAATCAGCCGGGCCACAGCAGCCGGGCAAGATATCAGGTGCCACTGCAATGCGACCCGCGGCGTCGGTTGCTAACATCTGCAAATTGGGCCGCCCAACAGATATTCTCGCCAAACCGGCAGACGTCACACAACACGCCAAAGGATGAAAAATTTCGACGATGGGAATGGATTCATTTGTGGAATTTCTAGAAGGCCGATTCGCTCCTTCGATCGCGTCGCACAACGTTCTGGAACGCACGGAAGGCCAGTTCAATGAATTCCCAGAAGCGTTACATCCCCAACTGACGGATGCTCTCACATCAAACGGTCTCAACCAGCTTTATTCTCATCAAACCGAAGCCTTTGATGCCATTCGCAACAGCGAAGACACGGTCTTGGTTTCTCGAACAGCCAGCGGAAAAACTCTGTCGTTTCTACTGCCCATTCTGCACAACTACATGACGGCAGAAGCTCCGTTTAGTGTCGCCTTGCTCTACCCAACGAAAGCTCTTTCACGTGACCAAGAAGGAACTTTAGGGAAACTGCTGCAAGCTGCCGGAGCCGACATGCGACTGGGCACCTTTGACGGCGATACTCCTCGAGAAGAGCGCAATCGTATTCAATCATCTGCCGACTTTATGATCACGAATCCGGATATGCTGCATTCCGGAATTTTGCCCAATCACAACCGCCGCTGGCGCACGTTTTTGTCTCGGCTGAAATACATCGTCGTTGACGAAGTTCACACTTATCGCGGAGCCTTCGGAAGCCACGTTGCGAACGTCATGAGACGCTTAGTGCGAGCCTGCGAAATGCACGGTAGCCGACCAACATTTGTGTGCTCGTCCGCCACCATTGGCAATCCTTTGGCTCATGTCGAAGCTTTGTTCCAACGTCCGTTTCGAATCGTCGATAAAGATGGTGCCCCAAGACCTCAACGCGATCTTTATTTAGTAAACCCTCCTGTGCAACAAAGTCACGGACATGCCTTGTATCGCAAAGGGCCAGGCAGCGTCACGGTTCCCCTGATTCGCGAAGCCACCAAGCAAAACATTCGCACCATTTGTTTCTGTCGCTCGAGACAACAAGTCGAACGATTGGTTCGATCTGTCACCGATGGAAGACCCGAACTTAAACAGAAGGTAAAACCTTACCGAGGCGGATTGCTTCCCAATGAACGCCGTCAGTTAGAACGAGATCTTGCATCGGGAAAAGTGACCACCATTGTCAGCACCAACGCTTTGGAACTGGGCATTGATATCGGAGATCTCGACCTTTGCTTGCTAAGCGGACATCCGGGTTCCATGGCCAGTTTTTGGCAGCAAGCAGGTCGAGTTGGTCGCCGCGGTTCTCGAGCCGTCATCGTGTACGTTGCTCGTGATACTCCCATCGATCAGTACTTCGTCAATCATCCCGAATTTGTGCATCAAGCGCCCATCGAACAAGCCTGGCTGAACCCAGACAACCCCTACATTTTACTGCAACACTTGCCCTGCGCAGCTCATGAACACCCTTTGCGCACAACGGAAACAGCGTTCCCAGATTCGATCTATCAGGCTGCCCTGAATGTGCTAATCGAAGAAGAAACTTTGAAGGAATACCACGGCAACTATCGGTACGCTCTGCGTGACTATCCGGCTCGAGGAGTAAACCTTCGAGGCATGACGGATTACAACATCGAAATTTATTGCGGCACCGAAGTCATCGGAGAAATCGATCCGATTGGGGCTCGAGGCGAACTGTACAAAGACGCCATCTATCAGCACTTAGGGCGGCGATATATGTCGATGGAACTGGATCTTGAAAAGAAACTTTGCCGAGTCGACGTGGTCAATGTGGACTACTACACCGATGCCGTTTGGGATAGTCGAATGTCCATCACCGAAAGCATCGAAGAATACCGCCTACCATCAGAAGATCTGGTGGCTGCCACTGACGAAAATTTGGAAGCGGGGCGATTGGAATTTGGCTACATCAACGTGAACCGACAGCCCAAGCTGTATAAAAAAATTCGAGAACGCACTCTGGAAAACATTGGCTACGGGCCCATCACTTTAGACCCGTTTATCTACGACACCGCCGGCTTCGCACTGTATCCACCGGTCGGCTGGCGAACGACCGTTGAAGCGTTGGACAAGCGACACACGGGCGCCGCTTTGTATGGCCTTGCCTACATCCTAAAAAAGACGGCCCCCAGTTTGTGTTTGTGCGATGAAAAGAACATCGAAACTGATGTCTCTTTGACTCGACTGAACGAAGACGATTGGAAGAGTGCCCTGTACCTATTTGACACCATCGAAGGCGGAGTCGGCTATGCAGAAAAAATCTTTGAAGTCTTCACAGATGCTTTGAAGCTGGCAGAAACCGTCATTACAGAATGCCCGTGCCAAGCCGGATGCCCAGCGTGCGTGCCCGCGCTGCCTCCCGGAGTCACTGACGAAGAACTGGAACAACTGCTGTCAGAATCAAACGCTTCTGTCGCGTGTACTCGCAGTTTGATCACAGCATTATTAACAGGAGAAGTTGTTGCTCCAAAAATCATCGAATTCGAAATCGAAGAGCAACCGGCCGTGATTCCACCTGAACCAGATGCAGATGCCATCAAATTGGCGGCAAGATTGGGCAAGGCCAGCGAAATTTTGAAACGAAAACGAGACCGACTGCATTAACGACCAGCATGCCACCAAAATCGGCGCATAAAAAAAGCCATTCCGAAGATGGCTTTGATGCTTAGGTGGCCCAGAAAATCTAGTTTTCTTCTGCACCCTTTTCAGCTTCTAGCTTGATGGCATTGTAGATTTCTTGGCGATGCACAGAAACGTCTCGAGGAGCCTGCACGCCAATCCGCACTTTGTCACCTCGTACATCAACAATCGTGATCCGAATGGAATCATCAATCACAATCGTTTCATCTCGTTGTCGTGACAGTACCAGCATTTTGGTTTCTCCGTATAACCATGCGACCGAAGTCGTCATCCGTTGTTTGTTTCGACTCACCGCGTCAGATCGATGAAATTGTCCCTGTCGATACCGCGTTATGTGGAAGCAAGAAAGTCCATCCCGATCGATGACCCGTTCGGAATTCAGCTCGTTGCCTATTGCCCTTTGGCGGTGGTTAATGGAATCGGCCAACGGCACGTTCAAGGCTGAATCTTGTTCAGTGGAATTCACTCACGCATTGTTTATGTCGGGTGCTGTGCCGATTAGCACGGTAGTGTCCGGCACGCCTGTTGTGAGTGTCTGCTGGCTTCGCAGCATTGCGAATGCTCCAAGTGTGACCACTCAGACCAAATATGAAACGGATAATCGGTACGAACCCAACAACCATCGATCACTGCAGGGAACAACCCTATCTCTTGAGGCATCTGCTTTGATCTGCCAGACACGTGCTGCGGCAACAGGCTAACGAACGTCGCCTGAATCGAATGCCCCAATCCTGACGATTAGACAAGATCTTCGATACTCGCAATCAGCCGATCGATGACTTCTTGGTCGGTCTTGGGATTAAAGAACACAGCTTTCCACGCAGGCAACGCCGCCCCATGAGGTCGATAGCCAATCGACGTCGTGTAGCTAAGCCGAGCATCAACAGACGGATCCATCGCGGAAACTCGCTTGTCATACAAGCGGCGGATTTCATGAAAGTATTGTTGCTGCAGATCCTCAGACAAGCTGCCTTGTTCAATCTGATCATAGATCTCCTGAGCATTTCGGCCCTTGGGCAGAACCCACCAGCACACGCTGGGCCCCGGAGTATGCAGATTCAAAACCTTGCAATTATCCAACTGTTCAATGCGCTGCTTAAGCTGATTCGCCTTTTCGATGGCGTTCGCGATCAGGCAACGATACCCGTTTAACCCAATGCCATTCAAGGAAGCCATCACTGCATAAGGACCAATTCCAGGCCGACTACATTCCAAAGTGAACAACGCCGGGTCGTGGCGAAAATCGGCTTCAGAAAAATAGGGAACCTCTTCCAACGTCCGAGTCAGATGCAACAAATCATCCCGCTTGCGAACAATAAACGCACTGGACGGATAGTGGCCCCAGCCCATTTTATGGAAGTCGATTGTCACAGAATCCGCTGATCGAAAACCAACAGTCGCTTGTTGAGTCGTGCGAATGAGGTTCAAAGTGTCGTCCGCACATTCCATCGGATTGGCAGACACATCGTAGTCTGTCAAAAATGAACTGATCCACCCGACCGCGGCATCGACATGAAGGTGAGGCACCACCTGCTGATGAGCGGCCGCCTTATCAGTGATGATTTGCTTAATGGAAGCAATGTCATCGATTCCAAACGCGTCCGTGGTTCCAAACGTGGCAATCACGAACGCTACCTTGCTACCTTCGGAATACAACTGGTCTAGCTTTTGTTCCAGCAAATCCAGTCTCATCGACATGTTCGAATCGGTCGGCACCGAATGTAAATTCTTGACCCCAATCCCCAACCAACCCGCCAAAGTTGCGTTGGAATAGTGGCCCGCTTCCGAAACCAAGCCCACCAGATTGTGACCATTCATGCCGTTTTGCATGGTCCCCGGAGCCACCTTTTCGATACCAATTTTGCCCCCGTACAGATTGCTGATCGTGCCGCCAATCGTGAAGACTCCCCAAGGAGATTCCGTGTGGTAAAAAATCAGGTTCGCCAAAGCCGTAATCGATTTCACTTCCAATTCGTTGCTACGCAAACAATACGTGTCGACACACAGATTGGGGTTCTTCAGCAACGCGGCAATCGATCCAACCAACGAAGCAAAGTTGGGAGGCCCTTTCACGTTTTCAAGATGCAGTTTTGACTGCCAGCCGTCGGTGCCCCAAAGAAACGGAAAGATGGCGTCTCGTGCATCCTTCAAGTTTCCCGGCAGAGTATGAATTTCGGGATTTGCCTGAGCCGTTTCGTAGTTGCGAGACATCAGAGTGCCGGGCGGCATCGATTCTTCAGCCTGCATGGCCCACAGCATTTCATCAAAGATCTGCCGAAGGTCTTCACGACGACATGTAAAGAACATGTCAATCAAATCTTGAAGCTTCTTGGGATCCATCGTGACTCTTTCCAAGCGGTCGATCATCGGAACTCTCGCCGACGATGTGACAACAATGCATCAGAGGCGACGTTTGATTCATACGGTACAAAGAAAACTGCAGACGCCGCAAAAAACGACAGGATAAAAAGTTCTTACAAAAGAGGGCATGCGACCCCCTGTTTGAACCACCGCGAAATGTCAGTGAACCTGTTTGGCAAATTGAAAGACCTGCCAGCAAACAACAAAAATTCGCCCGACAAAGGAACTCAGCAACCAGCAGTGCCCCGCATCAACGCAGCAATGCAGCAACGACTGACTCACCTTACTTTCAAAAATCCATCAAAATTTGCCCAATCTTGTGATCCAATTTGCGAACGGCACGTTATCACATAGATTGCAAAGTGATATCACTTCGGTATCATGTCAGACCCCGGTTTAAATCTTGTCAGGAGAAGCCCAAATGCACGCAGAACGACAATCGCAGCCCATGTCCGGTTGGCCAGCATTGGTGACGGTTCTCGCCTTATTCTTTGGTGGACTGGCCTTGCTGATTCTTGGGATTTCATACGAAGTGCCCATCATCATCATCGGCAGCATCTTCACGATGATCGCCAGCCTACTGGTCTGTTTTGGATTCATGGCGATCGCCCCGAACAATGCTCGAGTCCTGTTGCTGTTTGGCGAATACAAAGGGTCGACCCGAGAAAGCGGCTTCTTCTGGGTGAACCCGTTCTATTCCAAAAAGAAGTTGTCGCTTCGAGTCCGCAACTTCGAAACCGGATCTGCGACGACTCCTGAACAGAAAAACGAAGCCGGTCAAATTGTGACTCACAAATCACGAACCGGCGGCAAACCTTCAAAAGTCAACGACAGCGATGGCAATCCGATCGATATTTCAGCCGTTGTGGTGTGGAAAGTCGTGGATACAGCTGAAGCACTTTTTGAAGTCGACGACTATGAAAACTATGTCGAAGTTCAAAGCGAAGCGGCTTTACGAGTCCTTGCGTCTCGCCATCCTTACGACAGCAATGACGGCACCATCTCTTTACGAGGCAACACGATTGAAGTGTGCGACCAGCTAAAAGTTGATATTCAAGAACGGCTGGATAAAGCCGGAGTAGAAGTGATCGAAGCAAGAATCAGCCACTTGGCTTACGCTCCCGAAATTGCAGCCGCGATGTTGCAACGCCAACAAGCGTCGGCCGTCGTTGCGGCTCGTAGCCTGATTGTGGAAGGAGCCGTTGGAATGGTCGATATGGCGTTGGAACACTTGAAGCGTGATGGAATTGTTGAACTGGATGAAGAACGCAAGGCGGCCATGATTTCGAATCTATTGGTCGTCTTATGCAGCGACCGCCATACTCAACCAGTCGTCAACGCGGGTTCAATGTACACTTAGAACTGATCAGATCGATTCAGCGTTGGCTTGGCAATCGCCGAGCCGATCTGCCTGACCTTCAGGGCCACATTTTCTGACGTGATATGATCTGATTCACCACAACTGTTTTTGAATCTTAGCTTTGTCACAACAGCATGATGGTCAAAGCCAATCGCGCTCATCCGCATTGGCTTTGACCGTCATGCTCGTTTATTTCACACGTACCCATTTGGTGATGGCATGCCTCGGGAATCTTTCTTATTAAGAACAGACCCAAAAATCTTAGACGCCTTGCGACGCTGGTCGGAAGATGAATTGCGGAGCGCGAACGGGCAACTAGAATTTGTACTGCGCAACGCGTTAAAAGCTGCCGGACGATTGCCCAACAAGGAACGGCAAGACACACCCAAGCCTGAACCTGAGGCAGAATGAAATCAGATGCCGCCAAGCAAACGCTGCCACGATTGATTTCACAGCAAGTGATTTCACAGTTACCGGTTTCACAGCAACCCGTTCTTCAGCAAGCAAGTCGCTCGCCAGACTTCAGGATCTCAGCTAAATACGACCGCACTTTTGCCAGCTCAGCCACCATCGAATCCAAGGCGTAACGGCCGTTGAAAAAGGCCAAGATGTAGTCACCCGACGCGTCAGCGAGGGATGAATCCCCCGAAAACCCTGACGTTCTGCTTAGCCGATGTCCCTCGCTCACGCGCCGGGTTGCCTTTTTCAACCGGCAGTTCAGCACAAGTCGGCTGAAACGCTATTCAGCCGCCGCAGCCGTTCGTGCTCGCGCGATCACAGGACCTAAAGGCTGAGGTCGTTGTTTGCCTTCCGCAATCAGATCTAAGTCTAAATCAACTTGAGCCGCTACTTCGTCTAACTTCACGGACCCTGATTTTGCATCAATGTCGATGAGCTCGCGTATTCCGTTCGGAGTCTGTTGAAGCTGATCCGGCAACATCGCCGCCACGTTTGCAGGAAATAGAGTGAACATCTGAACATCTTCAGATTCCAAAACCTGCTCAACTTTATGGTGCAACAGAATGCTGCAAAGCAAGTCATCAGGCAGGTTCCAGCGATGAGCCATCAACGCACCCACTTCAGCATGATTCCACCCAAACGAATCGCTTTCCCATCGAGCCAAAGTGGCACCCTTCGGAGCCACTTCTTTGAGATAGTAGAGATAACGATCGTCGTACTGGTTGGTCAGAATTGGCAGCACGAAATCCTGCAACAGCCCACCGATGAAAGCCAAGTCTTCATCCAGCTTTAACCGCTTCGCAATCGTCTTGGCAAACAAGGCTCGACGTAAAGATTCGTTCCAAAAGTTGCGGAAGTTGATCAGCTTCGATTTCACTACCATCGTGGCCGCTTTGACTCCGGCAGCCATCAAATAGTCTCGAGATTTCTTCAGCCCGACTCGAGTCAAGGCTTCGGTCGCGTCGCGAATCGGCCGGCCCAAGCTGGCCGAATTATAGTTTGCGCATTTCAACAGATCCACGGTCATTCCCGGATCCTGACCGACGATGCCGCCAAGATGCTTCAATGAACAATCAGGATCATTGGAAGCTTCAAGGAACTCTGTCAAGGTCGTCGGCAGGCTCGGAATCTGAAGATCATCTGGAAGCTCGATGTCTTTCAGTCGCACAACTTCCTGAGCACAATAGTCTCCGAAAGCGCTCGAGGATTTCTCTGTCGCTGCCATCCTCTTCCCCCCCCGTGCCATTCTAAAAGGCTGGCCATTCTAAACGGCCGGCCATTCCAAACGGCTGGCCATTGATCACAAAATGCGGCAGGCCTTCAATCATCACAAAACCTGCTGACCATGTCGCTTAACCGATCGACTGAAAACCCATCGCTTGAAACTTCAGAGGATCCAATGCTTCAGTAATGCGAATTCCTTCGACGTCTTTCAAGTTCATGATCAGTCGTCGAGTTCCATGGGCATCGGGTTGAGATCGAATCAACAGTAGCAGCTCGCCATTCAACATGTAATCAATGAATGGCACAGCGTCGCCCCACGAAGTGATGACCGTTCCTTTACGGTCAATTGCAGCTGGCCATTCGGCAAATAATTGTTGCATTGGGTTCATAAATGTTATCTCCAAATCGCTTCAGGCCACGGCAGAGTGCAAAAACTTCGATCGCCGAATGAAACAACCTTGAAAAATAAAGTGTTATCAAAGACCACAGATTCGAGTGAATAGAGCCGCGAACCACACGGCATCAGACACCAACTGTGCGGACTTACGCTATCGGCCCATTCCGCAGAAAAACTGACCAGCTTTACAGAAACCTAGGGCAAAAACGGATGATGCGAGACGTCGCAGTGTTCCAATTGTGCATCGTTTTGACAAATAGGAAATAGCTAGATCGATCGAATCAAAGGTAAGGCGAAACTGTGGGGAATATCCCGAGGTCAGAACGGCCTCCATAATGACCTTCCGTCCGACCGGCCCGCTTTTTAATCAACACACCACAGGACCATTGGAATGGTGATTCAAACTACAAACGAAGACTCATTGAGCGTGTTCCAAGAAAAACACGACGGACAAAAGGCTCAAAAAGCTGGCCTGCACAAACAATCTGAAGACCCGATCCGTTACGACTTATCCAATCGCTGCGTTCCGTAACACAGAAGCAGGTAACACAGAAGCAGGCAACACTGAAGTTCGCTGAACGCACGCGGCTGGCATCACGCGGCAGATTCCAGTCCCGATGGTCGAAACTTCGTTCTCGCAACCGCGATGCCTCCAAGCAACATCAAGCCTGCAGAAATGAGATACGGAGTTGCAATGGACACATCTAGCAATTGGATTCCAAGATACGGACCCAAAATTCGAGCCAACGCAGAAAGGCTTTGACCAGTCC
Organism: Fuerstiella sp.; assembly: GCA_039974975.1. Classification (GTDB taxonomy): domain Bacteria; phylum Planctomycetota; class Planctomycetia; order Planctomycetales; family Planctomycetaceae; genus Fuerstiella. The sequence continues at coordinate 20,715 of JBDWHY010000174.1, forward strand.
CCAAAATCGCCCCCTGTTCGGCGCCAGAAGCAGACTGAGACAGCATGGACTGCAAAGAAGGAGTCACCGCCGAAAATCCAATCGTAATGATGGGCAAGGTGTACCAAAGAGCCGAATCTGTAAGCTGTTTTTGACCAATGCTGCTGATCAGCAAAAAGCCGACCGTCATCAAAACAACTCCCGCCAACGCCATGCGATATTCACCCAACCGAGGCAATAAGCGTCGTACCAAGACGCCTTGCCCCACCATCAAAATGGCCCCGATGTAAGCAAACAACAAAAAGTTTCTCTGACTGCTGTATCCGAATTCTCGAGTCAACAGCGACAGAGTGCTTTCGAATTGAGCAAACGCAAACGTCGTTAGAAAAATGGCGATAAACAACACGGTGAAACTTCCGTCTTTCAAGTGCTGAAACGACGTGCCCAAACTAAGCAACCCAGGCTTCTTCGCCGATGTCACGTCTGCCTGGTTTACCGGCCGACTTTCAGGCAATTTTGCCACAGCCAAAAGCAAAGCCAAAAACGATAGCAACGACGCGACATATCCCGGAGCAGAAGAAGGAGTCGACGTCAAAGCCTCTTTGACTTCAGCCAACGAACGGTCTTCGGCCACAAATGTTTGCAGAGACTCTTGGTCTGCTGTCGAGATCTTTCCATGATCACCTAACATCGCCAAAGTCTGCTCGGCCGATACATTGTCCGCAACAGGATCCCACTGCTGAGCTGCCGAATACTGAGCATCATTCAGTGCGAACGTTGGAGTAGAAGAAGTGCAAGCGGCTCCGATCAAAGGGCCAAACGTAAACCCAATTCCAAAAGCAGCTCCGATCAACGCCATGCCTCTTCCACGCCCCTCGGCACCCGTGCTATCTGCGATCACCGCCTGAGCCGTAGAAATCGTGGCCCCCGCAATTCCAGCGGCGATGCGAGTGACAAACAACCAAGGCAGTGCGCCAATTCCAAGCAACACTCCGTCTCGTCCCAGCCCCGTTGCAACTCCAAACATCAAGTACGCCAACGTTGATCCCACCAACCCGATAATCAAAACGGGGCGGCGACCAATACGATCCGACAGTGCGCCCCAAATCGGTGCGAATAAAAACTGCATCGCAGAAAACGCGGCCATCAAGAGGCCAAGTTCCATTCGTGACGCGTCAAAATGTGCTCCGTATCTTGGCAGCAACGGCAGCACAATTCCGAATCCCAACAGGTCGATAAACACGACCACAAAAACAACCAGCAAAGTCGTTTTTCGAGCCCCCTTGGATTTCGAAACATCAGAATCCGGATCTGCCACAGACTCAGCTTTTGAAGCGTTGCCGTTCGATAAATTGTCGTTCTGAGGCAAGTCGGAGTTGGTCACGATAAATTTTCTGACGTTGGTTCAGGTGGCTTCCAAATCGGGAGCGTATTTGACCTCACAGAACACCCAACGTCCAACAGCTTGCAAGCAAATATGCAGACTGAGAATCTGAAACACAAAACAGTAACGATGATGCTGAATGATTGAAACGAGCGGAAATGACTCACAGAACGCTGCTGACCTGAATCTGCACAGACTGAAACTCCACCTTTCTTGAGATCACGACTCAGAAGATCGACCTCGCCCCAAAGTCAACAAACACCTGCAACAACAAGACGCACGTCGTCCCCGCCCAAGTTCCGCCCAACCTTCCACGATCCTGAATCCCCTGCTTGAGATGCTCAGGACCTGCAACACAACGACGGGCGCAACAAGAAAAGTTGTGACACTGAAATGAACCAACATTGATAACAGCATTGTCAGCAAAAACGTGTCTGAGCGAACACACCACAGCGCGAACACATCACAGCGCCGCGACGTCAGTCAATTCCATTGCTCGTATAAGCCGATCGGTGCTCGCAGACAAAACGGTGCCTGCCTCACAGCCAGTCTTCGGTCAGACAATTTTTTGGTGAGACAACTTTTCGGTGAGACAAGATTCAGTGAGACAAGATTTGGTGAGCCTGCCTTCGCCGCCGTTCAACATACGCCCATCACCAGAACGCTCAGCAGATACTCCCTTCAACAATTCAACGTGTGCCTTCTCTTAACTGCTCGTTGAAAAAGGTCACCCGACGCATGAGCGACGGAGATCGGCTGTGCAGAACCTCAGAGTGTCCAGCGGCTTCATTCCTCGCTGACGCGTCGGCTGACCACATCCTGGCTTTTTCAACGCGCTGTTAGCCGACCATACAAGCTTCTCAAAGATCGCCCAAAACGTTCAAAAAGGCATTCAAACTCGACTCACACGACACCCTCGGCGCCCCCTCATCTTCGAAACGTTCTTAATTCGAATCAATTAGTGCCTAAGCAATAAATGCGTCTCCAAACACTGCTTGCCGCCCGAATCCGCCCGAGCTATTTTGTGTGATCGATTACATTTTTCTTATCTCACTGGAACGATAACAAATGCGACGCGGATTTACTTTGATTGAATTACTGGTGGTGATCGCAGTGATTGCCATTCTGATCGCCTTACTCCTTCCGGCCGTCCAACAGGCACGCGAAGCGGCGCGTCGAACAAGTTGCAAAAACAACCTTAAGCAAGTTGGTCTCGCCTTGCACAACTATCACGATGTGCACTCCATTCTGCCGCCCGCCTTCGTCGTTCGAGACGGAGCCACAAGCTTGCCACGATTTTTCGATCGAGACAATCACACTGGCACATGGACAATTCAGATTCTTCCATTCATGGAACAGGCCCCGTTGTACAGCAATTTCAACTCGAGCGAAGGAATTGGCTCGGCCACAAACCAAGCTGTCATCCGCACTGAATTACCAATGTTCAAGTGCCCGAGCGATGCCTTTTCAGACACTCCATTCCTTGCCGATAGTTCACAAGGCTCTCAGGCGGATGGCGTTGGCCCACGCTACGACGGCATCATGGGCGCCCGAGGATCTTATGCCATCAACCTGAACCCAGGCTTGTTAGGCGCGGGTGTAAGCCCAACAACACCCAGTGAAATTCAAAATGTTCGGAACGTGGTTCGCGGGATCGCCGGAGCCAACGTGAGTTTCAGATTTCGAGACATCACAGATGGCCTATCAAACACAATTGCGGTCGATGAAATTCGTGCTGGAGTCAATTCAGCACAGGACGCCCGAGGTGTATGGGGCTTGCCTATGGTTGGCTCAAGCGCCGTAGCGTGGCATGCCGCCGGAAATGCATTCGCCCCCAACGATTGTGACCCCATCGCCGACGACCTCGAATTCATCGACCCTAACGTTTCCATCTGCATGGGAGGCCACGAAGACTGGGCCAATGGAAACTTACAGGCGCCAGTCCGTAGTCTCCACACCGGTGGTGCACAAGTCATGCTCAGCGACGGGTCTGTAAGATTTGTCAGCGAAAACGTCGACTCGGGAGTATGGTATTATAGCCACACGAAGTCCGGTGGCGAAACCGAATCTGTGTCTCAACAGTAACAGCCTTCATTGCCTAGAAACCGCTGACGGTGGTCGAGCCTGCCACGTTCAATGTCTGCCACTGTGTTATGCGAGAGACGTGCTAGTGCTGCCTACGTTTCAGCCTGCCGAAATGGGCCCCCATCACAAGACAGGGGGCCCGTTCTTCGCGCTGTGGCTTTCAGACACCACTCACACACCGGATGCTCGCCGGCGATCGATGTCTGAGATCAGGTGACTTCCCACTTTCTGCCGACTTTCCTTTTCCATGGCCATGGATTGAATTCGGAAAGCTGCAAGCACGGCATTGCTCGTCACAGTCACAGAGGCTCAAAGCCCGTGACGTGGCGACACATTCTTCACCCCAAAATCGCAACCAACCAATCGGCAACCAACCATCACGTTTTTGAGGGCATCGCGAGGACCACTCTGGTGTTCGGATGCTGAATGCCAGAACGAAGCGAAATCGAAAACGGCTTACTATTCTCACCGTGAGAACTTTCCGTGAAAACTCACTGTGAAAACTGGCGGCGAAGACTGACAGTCAAAAATCCACTGGGAACAAAAAAACGGCTGTGCAAAACACGAAGGTTTCACACAGCCGCAGTACGTTGATTGAATCCGAAGATTCAACCTTTGATGGAGGCCGTCTTAACAGCCCGCCGGCTGTTAGGAGGCAAAGCCTCCTCGTTTGTTGGTACTACAGTAGTCGTTCACCAAACCACCCCCTTTCTATTTAAATAAAGGTCCCCGCCCCGGCTGCCTGCAGAAAGCAACCGCGTTGGGCTTCCGACTGTCGGAGTGCGTTCCCCCGACCCGGAGACCTGATTGTTACCATTCCCGAAGATTCGGCAAGTGCGAATTTCAGAATCGGTGCCTGTCTCCAACAATGTTGTGACACAACTGCTCGGCAACCGTTCGCTCAGTTCGGCAATTTTTTTATCTTTCCACGGACAGTGCATCCACACAATTGCCGCGCCGACAGCAACCGTCTGGCAGCAACCGCCTCACACCAACAGTGTGAGTGACTGCTACCGACAGCGACCGCCCGACCGCAACCGACTGCAAGCAACCGGCTGAATCCGTCTGGCAGCATTTGCTTTCAGACATTGCCGAACGCACGAAGGCTTAGTCTAAAGGTCAGTGAAAATCTCAACTCACTCTGCCATGAAGTTCCCGCACCGATACAACGAAACGGTGGCAAGTGCAGCTTCAGCCAACAGCTTCAGCCAACAGCTTCATCCAACAGCGATATCTCAGCAACAAGCCAACTCACTTTGCCGCTGAGATTTCAAACATTCACGTTGATCGGCTGCTTCGATACCAGATTCGCGACGGCAAAACAGACCAGCATCAGCAACCAGACCAAATCAAGAAAGTGCCAATACAGCACGCAAAACTTGACCGGAAAATGCCGTTCGGAACTGTACGCATCTTGACGATCACGACGCAACAACATGGCCAACGCAGCGACTCCACCAACGACATGCAACGCGTGCACGATCACCAAGGCAAACGTCAGCCCATACAGGTTTCTTAACGCTGACGTGGGTTGAAGATGATCATTCATCATCTCAACAAGTCCGTAGCTTTGGACGACGAAAAATAGAATCGACAAAGCAAACGAAAGAGTCAGCCGACGACGAAACGTCTTCCGGTCACCGTTTCGAATCGAAATCAATGCCGCATGAGCCATCACGCTGATGGTCAGTAGGTTGACGGTCGTGATTGCAAAACCATACGGAATAGTGAACGGCTGAATGGTGGCTCGCTCTTGCATTCTCATCGTGATATATGCGCCATACAGCAGAACGCAACTGAAGAAGAACACTCCGAGCGAAATCAAAAAGATCCACGCGCCTTGCTCTTCTCGCTTTTCAACAACCGACCAATGACTGGACATTCTCTCTTAGCTTTCCACAATTGCTCTGCTGGCAAGACCCGCCCACCAGTATCCCGTTCACCCGCACCCTGTTCACCTGCACCAGCTGATTGTAGTCACAACCTGTCTGCATCCCATTTCCATTACCCCGATCCCTCATAAAAGGGAACCCCCGGTCAGCTCACCGCGAAAACGGCGAGTTCTTCACAAGTCACTTACCTTCGCTCGAATTTCTCTGGTTTCACCCAGCATCTCTCTCACCAACCCACCCTCACAATTCTGCACGCTCTGCCCCCACCTTTTCAACAGGCCCTGCTTCTCGTGACTCAAACCGACGCAAAGACCATTGCCAAGCACTCAAAATTTTCCGCGGGCATGTGGATGGCGATCTTGATGATGGCCGTGTTAATCACTGTCAACTTGTGGACATTGCTGGAACTCAAATCTTCCGAAAACCTGTTTTCTAAACAGCAAGCATTCTGGTCACTCTGCCAAGGAGTCGGCTCGGCTGGCCAGCGAGCCGACTTGTTTGTTAAGCTTGTCGCAGAGCAAAACGCCGAATGGAAAAGCGCTGCTTTACAAAACCTTGACCTGAAGGGAGCCAACTTAACGGCTCGCAACCTATCCAAGGCCAACTTTACAGGAACACAGTTTTCCAACGCGGATTTTTCCAAGGCAAACCTGCAGGCATCGACACTGGACCTCTGCGATTGCTCGTCGACAACTTTTCAAAACGCAAATCTGAAGGAAGCTCAACTGTTTAAAAGTCGGCTAGACGATGCCGATTTTCGATCCGCAGAAATGGTTGCTGCCAACCTAGAACAATGTTCGGGAAGCAATGTCAGCTTTGTCAGAGCCGACTTGGCCGGAGCCTATTTATCGATGGCCCAACTTTCTGACGCAGACTTTACCGCCGCCGACTTAAGCGGAGCCAGCCTTGAAGCAGCATCACTGATCAACGCCAACCTCGCCTTAGCACAACTGACAGAAGCGAATCTCACCGACGTTGACTTTCGTGGAACGAACTGGTGGAGAAGCCGAGGTCTCGAACGGGAACAACTGGAATACTTGATGGTCAGTTTTCCGCCCTCGAAAAACGACGCCCCCGATCGCCAACGAGATTTTGCGCTATGGCAAAAAAGTTTTCTGGCGAACTAGCGAGCCCGTATCAAACTGGCGCATATCAAAAACCGGCCCGTGTGAGACCAGATCGTGTGGAAACGCAAACTGCAGCGAACTGATCGCGACCTAAGATTCACCCCGCATTTTATTCACACCCACGCTCACGCTCACGCTCACGCCCGCATCCACACCCCGCATTCCATTCATCACTCTCAGTAACTTGCCATTTCAGCAGCTACGAAGCTGGTTTCGGAGGAAGCGCGGGCAGACTTTCTTCCACGACTCCCTTCACTTTGGGCAGCAACAAAATGCCTTCCACCACCATCCAAGCCTGAATGAACATAATCGTGGCTCCAAACCAAAACAAAGTCGGCTGAGCACTCCACGGTTGATCCGCCTGATACCAACCGGATTCCGCGTTAAACAGGTTCCAAATCATGGCCCAAGCAGGCATGATCAGCATGATGGTCATCGGAATTGCCACGAACCAAATCGCTTTGCCTCGACGGTACAGATAGAACACGGTGACCATAAACGCCAATCCTGCCAGCAGCTGGTTGGTCGCTCCAAACAGAGGCCATAAAATCAGGCCTCCGGTGCCAGCCGCTTTTCCCGGAGCCGGAATCATGGCCACAAAAGCGGCGATGGAAACCGCAAAACCTGTGGCCAAATACTTGTTGGTCAACGGCTTAAGATACAGCGTCGACCCCAATTCTTGAATGACGTAGCGTTGTAGCCGAGTCGCACTGTCTAAAGTTGTCGCCGCAAAGCACGCCACTAAAACGGCAATGATGCTAATGCCCATTTTAAGTGGAATACCAATGGAAGCCAAAAAGTTGCCGCCTCCGTTCACAAAAGCTCCCACCTTTTTGCCCAATGCAAAATCGCCCCAACTTTTGCCAGAATCGTATTGTTGTTGCCACGCGGCGCTACCAGCGACCGCTTCGCCTTCCACCATCACCGCTCGATAGAAGTACCCTCCTGCAGCCGCTTCATCACTGACCCGCTCAAACGCCCCCATGCCAACTCCCGCACAGCAGGCCAAAATCACCATCACTGCCAAACCGCCTTCCAGCAGCATCGAACCATAGGCGACATACTGAGCATCTGTTTCGCAGCGAATCTGCTTACTTGTGGTGCCGCTACTCACCAAACAGTGAAACCCACTGCAAGCTCCGCAGGCAATCGTAATGAACAGGAACGGCCAAATCGGTGGAGCATCTGCTGGGATGTTCGTTGCGACCATCGGAGCACTGTCTTCCAAGTTCGCCTGCCCTGTCAGGCTGGCGTAGACGACTCCTGCCATCAGCAACGCCAATGCGATAAACAGCTGTTGGCTGTTGATGTAGTCTCGAGGTTGCAGCATCATCCACACGGGCATCACGCTGGCAAAAAAGCAGTAGACCAACAGGATCAATGTCCACATCGTCACCACGTTTAAAAAGCTATCGTCCCCCAGTTGCAATGTGTCGTTGACCCACGCGACCGGAGCAGAAATATCGACCGGTAAAGCATAACTTCCCAAAGCAATGCAGGCGTAAATTGCGACCAAGGCGGCAATGGCGGGCACCACAAGGCCTCCACCTTTTTTGTGAACATAGACTCCGATCATCAATGCCAACGGAAGACTGACCCACGTGCCCAAAACGCTTTCAGGATAAATCTGAAAGATCACCGCGATCACCAAACCAAAGATGGCCAGCACGATCGTAAGTGCCAGAAACAGAATCAACAGAAACAGCAGACGAGCTCTTTTGCTGATCAACCGGCCGGCAACTTCCCCCACAGTTTGGCCACGGTTTCGCAGAGACACCACCAGAGCTCCAAAGTCATGGACGGCTCCGATAAAAATGCTACCGAAGAAGACCCACAACAAAGCGGGCAACCAGCCCCAAAACACGGCAATGGCAGGCCCAACAATCGGCCCCGTGCCCGCAATGCTGGTGAAGTGATGCCCAAAGATGATTTGCCGCTTGGTCGGCACGAAATCAACGTCGTCCTGAAGTTCGATCGATGGAACAACGGCAGAATCATCGAGCCTAAAAATCTTCTTCGACAACCACCGTCCGTAGGTGTGATACGCGACGATAAAGCCAATAAAAGAAAAGACGGCGACACCCAAAGTCAGCATCGTGAGATCTCAAAAAAATATCGAGGAAGCAACAAACAGGAAACTCTGTACAAATGACAGAAACCGCAGCATTCAGATCAGTGAACAAGCGATCCTGTTGTTGAGACTAACCGACGCTGGAGTGTGAGTACAGTTGGGCGTGACGTAGAATCAGATCGCTTTGCAGTATCTCGTTTTGGATTCATTGAGGCCTGTGTCCTTATGTCGACTCGAAGAAAAATCACGATTCCCCGATTCATCAAAGCGGCTGCCGACGGGCAAAAGCTAAGCATGGTCACCGCTTACGATTACCTGTGGGCCGGAATTATGGATGAATCTGGAGTCGACAGCATTTTGGTGGGCGACAGCCTATCCATGGTCGTGCAAGGCAATTCTACGACTCTGCCCGTGACGCTGGATGAAATGATTTACCACGGCAAAATGGTTGTGAAAGCCGTCAAAACCGCCTTGGTCATCGTGGACATGCCATTCATGTCGTACCAAGTCAGCGCCGAACAAGCCGTCGCAAACGCTGGGCGAATTGTCAAAGAAACGGGGTGCGATGCCGTCAAACTGGAAGGGGGAAGCATTCAGCAGGAAACCATTGCCGCGATTATGCGAGCCGATATTCCCGTGATGGCTCATGTTGGCATGAGACCTCAAGCGGTCCAGCAAATGGGAGGCATGGGGAAAGTTCAACGCGACGAAAAAGGGCTTCTTCAAGACGCACAAGCTGCGGAAGCCGCCGGAGCATTCGGACTGCTCTTGGAATTGGTCCCCGCCGACATGGCCGGTCGAATTACCGAAGCCGTTTCCATGCCGACCATCGGTATCGGAGCAGGGCCAAACTGCAACGGCCAAGTTTTAGTCGGACCCGATATGCTGGGCCTGAATCCAGAATTCCAACCCAAGTTCTTGAAGCAGTTTGGCCAACTCAAAACGGCGGCCATCGACGCCGTCCAACAGTACGTCAAGGAAGTCAAAAGCGGAGACTTTCCATCGGCAAGTCACTGTCATTCCTAAGTGATCATTGCCAACCAGCGAGGTGTTCGCCGAACTCGTGTTCGCCTAATCTGTAGCCGCCTTACCCATGGCCCTTTTCAACCTGCCGCTTTTCAACACCAAAGCTGAATCCGTTCCTGCAGTTCTTCTGGCACTCGGTTCTTAATGGCAGACCGAGCTTGGCCTTCATGAGTTCTCGTGCTTAAGTGAGCTAAAATTATCAGCTCGTTTTCAAACTTGTCGGCTCGATCCAAAAAGTCATCCAAGTGCATGTGACCAAACTTGTGAATCTTTTCTTTGCGATGTTCCGGACGGAAAAACGTCATCTCGGTGATCAGCACCTGAGCCTTCAAGATGTCTGGATCAGCATCCAAACCGGCTGGAGCAGTGTCTCCAGTAAACGCGACCAGCGGAGTTAAGATTTCTGCCGTCACTTCTGTGCCGTCTAACTTTAAGTCTCGAATTTCACCCCCCGAAAGGCCGTGGAATTCGGGCTTCAATTTCCGGCGACAATCGTAAACTAAGTATCCCACAGACGGCACCGTGTGCTTGGTTTGAAACACACGAACTCGGTGTTCTCGAGACAGTTCGAACTCATCGCCCGGTTTTACTCCCACGATGTTGCACACCATGCGACCTCGATCCAATCTCTGCCAAGCTCGCAACATCTTCTCGACATTTTCCACCACTTCTTCCGGAAGGTAGATCGTGGGAGGATCCATTTTCATCATTCGTCGCCTCGCCACATACACGGGCATGGCGGCAAGGTGGTCAAGATGAGCATGAGATACCAAAAACGTTTGAGTCCCCATAAAGGACCACGGGCTGCCCCCCAGCTCAAAGCCAATTTTCAATTCTGGAATGCGCCAGTAACTTTGAACCGCCGCACGTGAATACCCTTCAATCGTCAGGGCCTTATGTTTCGTGGATTGAAGAGGAAGGTTTTCGAGCATCAGACTTAGGAAAGTTCAAGGACCAAAAAGCGATCAGCACACTGCAAAGCGATTGCTGCAATGAATTCGCGACCTAAACTGTAAACGGTTTTCGTCCGACAATCATCCTTCACAAGGTTGTGAGCTGAGGATTCGGCGAACGTATTCCTGAAATGGACTGGTCCAGACACCGTTCAACAAGGCCTGTTCGCGACAGAAAAGCAAAATCCTCCACGCAGCAAGTTCAGACAGCCACACTTTCGAACCGCAATACGGGTCTTGATTCCCGGACCAGCGACCTCGACAACTCGTTGCTCAAACACAGAACCGCGTGGCAATCGTGGTCACAGCCCCAAGAGAAATTCCGATGGAATGGGCTGCCGCGCATTTCCGTTGCGGCCAGAATGCTGGCACTGCGCATAAAAAAAGCCGACAGAAGTCTGTCGGCTTATTTCGAATTCACTCAGATTGAAATTTTGTGGAGTGACTCGCCCACCCGATCGGCTCAATATCGCGCCCAATGCTGTGTTGGTCGGTCACTTAGGTTTTCAACCCGTCGCTGGTTCGAAAGACAGAAAAGATCGGCCGAGGGAAAAACCGTTCGGCCGAGCTTTCGATTTACCGACCCAAGAAAGTCGCTCGCAACCAAGCGTTCTTACGACGTTCGAGGTCCATGACCTTTTCGAACATGCTTGGACCATTGTTGTTGCGTTGGAAAACTCGAGCCTGACGAGCAGATCGATTTCGACGACCAGCTTCAGCGCTGTCAGCACCAATGAAAGAAACTGCGAGGCTAAATGCGATCGCGACAGTAACAATTCGCTTCATGAGAATGACCCTGTACTTGATTCATAGAACAATCTTCAGGTCCCAACGACCTGAAGCTTCAGTCAGCCGCGTTCACAACAACGGTGCCTCTTGAAACGCCCCCGAAACAGGAAGCTTCCACTGCGATTGATGTGGCTAACTAGAGATAACAGGTCGACTTTGCCGGTCAGCGACATTGGGGAAACCGCCCGGTTCAATAACAAACCGGCAAACTTTGCCACGCCGTGGTCCGGTTGTACCGAATCCGCCTTTCACACAGACCTTGAGTTCCAGAACCAGCTGACGGTCTCACGAATCAAAACAGCCATCAGGACGAAACCGATGGAATGCTGCGACCGACCCGTCGTAAAAGAAGTCTCAGCTTCCGGCTGCTGTTCAGCAAATCCCAAGGCTTTTGCCTGGTCCGCCCAAGCCATCGCGAATCTTGTGGCCTTCCAACATCCCACTGCGATGCCCCATTGCTCTGCGACATGAGCAACGAGCAGCAGGCCGAAGGAATTCCCCCCACTTGATCACCCCACAGCCTGCCTCAATTCCAAACAAGCCACATCAAAAGCATGATCCGCTTTATTTGCGATGTCACGCCAGTTCTGACGGTTTCGTTTATCACTTGAACCAGCTGCAGCACTCATCTGCGATCAAGTCGTTTTGAATGACAGCATCCACGCGCCTGAACACTCGAACACACGCACTCATGAAACCCGAAAACAGAGGATGAACAAGCCGTGAATTACCCATGCCAACCCACGAAGATGAACGTCATTTTGCGACCTTAGCAGGAATAATAAGCAAGGGAGTATTTTCTGAACACCTGTGGTTGATTAGCACGAATAGGATGTCACAAACGTTCGCGAACTGAACGTCATCGACCTTGACGGGACTGGTCGTTTCTAACTTCTCGTTCGAGACAGCGACCTCACCGCCCACGACGTCTTAGATCAACGCAACACAGTCCTGCACCGTACCCATTCGTAGATTTTGGAGTATCAACAATGACGAATCCTTCTATCCAAATTGATTTCGATTCAATCGACTTTTTTGAAACTCTCCGATTGGCTGAACAAGTTGCAAGCCATGTTGACATCTTCGGAGTCAGCAATGCCTGCGTGAAGCACAACGGTATTCAGATCGTTCAAGCTCTCCGCAGAAGGTTTCCTGACCACAAGATCTTGGTGGATCTTCAAACAATGGACTCAGTCGAAACTGAAGCGGCTCCTTTCTTCTCGGCAGGAGCAAACATCTGCTCTGTGATGGGGCTTGCTGGCAGTAAGACCATCGAAGAATTCGTCAAATTTGCGGGAATTCACGGAGCTTCAGCCCAGGTTGACCTCATCAACGCTCCCGACAAAGTCGCCTGTGCAAACATGGCTTCTGCCCTTGGAGCACATTTCTTGAGCGTCGGGTCGCAGTTGAATACGGAATCTCCGTTCGCTGACCTTCAAGAGTTGGCTCAACTTGGCGTCCACTCAAAACTTTCTGTCAGCGGACAAATCGACTGCCGAACAACTCAACAAGCTGCAGACGCCGGTGCCGCTGTCCTCGCGATCGCTTCATCTGTCTTCAACACAAGTTCTCCTCAAAACTCGGCCCTAGAACTTCGCAACTCGATGCAACTGGCCGTTGCTTAAAGGTTGCTTAAACGGGCTTGCAACTATGCCCCCAAGACGGCAGCTGCAACCCCGATTGCTCAAGCAAGTGTGCTCCACAACGATATCTTTTCCTATCGTTAAACATACCAAAACAGCCAGCACAATCTGGCTTCTTCAGAATGCTGAAAGGCGGTGATGGGCGAATTGCCTCAAGCAACCTGCCCGTCTCGCTGTACCGCGCAGTTCACCGCACGGTACAGCTCCACCGCCCGCTTCTGAAATGCCCGCTTCAGCATAGCCCGCTTCTGAACCGTTCAGTTCCGGCAGCCGCTTGCGCATCATCGGCTCACGTGAAGCGACACTGATCACTGCCGTTATTGCCCACGGCGATATGCGACCACGGCAATTCTGACTCGCCGACCATCAATTTCGCATTTCACGAATCGTTCATCGAGTCTGCGTCGGATCAGCGATCGCCAGATTCACGCTTGCTCGTAGCTTCCGAGGCTGACTTCCGTCATAATGCGACTCCACCGGCCCGTTGACATTTAGCTGCCCGTTGACAAAGGTCACCCGACGCGTGAGCAAGGGTGATCGGATGTTCAAAACCTCAGGGTTTCCAGAGGATTCATCCCTCGCTGACCCGCCGGGTGACCACATCCTGGCTTTTTTAACGGGCTGCTAGGCGGCGCACCCCCATCGTTGAAATTTCAGCGGTGGAACCCACGATCGAATGATTGCCGCGTGCTGGCTAGGCAACCGTCTGATCAGCAGCTCAATGCGTTCAGCCGATCTCCCCACGACTTCCCGCCCTCAACATTCATGCTTCCGGACATTTCGTATCCGAAAGATCTCACGATTCATGATCTCTACCACTCAAATTCCAGAACACCGACCGTCACCAAAATCAATTCAACCATTTCGAAGGCCTCGCTTTCGGCGGACGTTGGATTTCAACTGGAACATGGCCACGATCTCGATCCTCTGGTCGGCCAACCGCTGGCTTTTAGGAATTTGCTTGTGCAGCCTGCTGCTGAATCCCATTCCTGCTGATGAGCAGACAGCCGGTGATCAGACAGTCGTACGGCCCATTCGTTTCAGCCAGCAAATCCGTCCGATCCTAAACAGTCATTGCACCGCGTGTCACGGCGGAGTCAAACAGGCGGCGGAAATCTCGTTTGTGTATCGCAACCAGGTGCTGCCTCCCAATGGTTGGGTGATCGACCCCGGAGATCCCGACGCATCCCTTTTGGTCGAACGCATCCTGTCCGATGACCCCAGCGAAGTCATGCCTCCCCCAGAACACGGCCCTAAGCTGTCCGACGAAGACGCCACGCTGATTCAAGAATGGATTCGACAAGGCGCCATTTGGGACGAACATTGGTCATTCCAGCTGCCTCAAAAGCACGAGCCCATCGCGTTGAAGAATCCAAGCTGGAGCAACCAACGAATCGACGACTTCGTTCTGGCTCGTCTTGAATCGCAAAACATCGATCCCGCAACAGATGAAGATCCAAGTCGTTGGCTGCGCAAAGTTACGTTGGACCTCACTGGACTGCCTCCCACACTGAAGCAACGCAGCGATTTTTTAAAGCAACAACGCCAGGTCGGTGAAGCCGCTTATCAAGACGTTGTTCAGCGGCTGCTGCAGTCGCCAGCATTCGGAGAACGATGGGCCAGCGTTTGGCTAGACCAAGTGCGCTACGCAGATTCTAAGGGACTTGGAGTCGATGGTCGCCGCAACGTTTGGAAGTATCGAGACTGGGTCGTCAACGCATTTAACCAAGGTATGCCGTATGACGAATTCACCATCAAGCAAATCGCAGGAGACCTGCTGCCAAACCGCACATCCGCCGATTTGATCGCCACCGCAGCTCAACGTCTAAGTCAATCGAATGAAGAAGGAGGAACCGACGACGAAGAATTTCGAGTGGCCGCTGTTTTAGATCGAGTCAGCACGACTTGGCAAACCTGGCAAGGCATCACTTTCGGCTGCACTCAATGCCACAGCCACCCCTACGACGCATTCAAGCACACAGATTACTACCGATTCGCAGCCTTCTATAACAACACGGCCGATAGCGACTTGGATCAAGAATGGCCCGTCTTCCAAGCCCCCATCAATGAAAGTGACTCCCCAGCAGCAGATCAGCTCGATCGACAAATCAAGGCCGTTCGAGATCAAATTTGGCAGACTGAATTTGATTTGCTGTCAAACACCTCGGCTTGGAAGGCTTTGCAAATTTTGGAAGCCAAAACCAACAATGCAACGGCACTGAAAGTTTCACAAGTTGATGGCGCGGCAGAATTTCATACGATCGGAACAGTCAGCCGCAACACCAGCATTGTCTTGACGGCCCCCATTCCAGAAAGCGTGCAGCAACTGACGGCGATCCGGCTAACCGCCAAACCTTTGAATCCCGCCACCGCGTTGCCTGATTCAGAATGGGGCTTCGTGCTTTCCAACATCAAGGCTCAGCTGATCGTCCCGACAGACGACAAACCAAGACAGATCAAGCTAAGCCGCTTGCTCATTGACGACCCCGATCCGTTCTATGATCCTCAACAAAGCCTGAACCCCAAAAGCAACCAAGGGTTCGCCGCGTTTTCACGCATCCACCATCCTCGGCAGGCAGCCTTGGTGCTGCAGCAACCGACACAAATTCCCGCAGGGTCAAAACTTCGCGTCGAACTGGACAACAAAGTCTTTCTTCTGGCCGCCTTCCCGCTGGTACTTCGTCGAGGACAATTGGCTCTCAGCGATGACCCACGCTTCACCGAAGTCGCCACCGGAAGTGAACTCGCAAAACGTCGTGAGCAGCTGGCGGAACTTAAAAAACTCAGAAGCAAAATTCCGTCCACCAGCATTCCCATCTTGCAAGAACGTCCGGACCACTTGGCTCGACAACAACATTTGTTTGTTCGAGGACTGTTTTTGACCAAAGGACAATTGGTACAGCCCGGTGTTCCCGAATCCATGGCTCCACTTGACCCCAACCAACCCGCCAACCGGCTGGCAATGGCAAGATGGATGGTCGGCGACACAAATCCTTTGACCGCCCGAGTTGCCGTGAATCGATTTTGGGCCAGACTTTTTGGCACCGGACTGGTGGCCACCGAAGAAGACTTTGGTTCATCCGGAGAACCTCCTTCTCACCCCAAACTTCTGGATGACCTCGCATGGCGATTCCAGCACGAAATGAAATGGGACATCAAAGCCTTACTGAAAGAATTGGCTCTTTCCAAAACCTATCGACAGTCTTCAAAAATTCGCCCCGAACTGATTCAAAGCGATCCCGCCAATCGATTGCTCGCCCGAGGACCACGAGCTCGATTGTCGGCAGAAATTGTACGAGACCAAGCTTTGGCCGTATCGGGTTTGTTAAACCACAAGCAGGCGGGGCCGCCCGTTCATCCTCCGATTCCCGGTGGAGTATGGCGGCCGTTTGCCGCCAACGACAAATGGAACACTCCCAAAGCGGGAAACACCGAACGATACCGTCGATCAATCTACACCTATACCAAACGTAGCATTCCCTACCCAATGTTCGCCGCGTTCGACGCACCGTCTCGAGAATTCTGCACACCTCGCAGACTCCCTTCAAACACCCCGCTACAAGCACTCATGACTCTAAACGATGCGACTTTCGATGAATGCGCAGCAGCACTCGCCGACGACATGCGACAACACCCAGGAAGCGATCTTGCGGCCCAAATTCGTTATGGCTTTCTGAAGGCCGTCTGCCGACCCATTCGTGACAACGAACTGCAACAGCTTGTCAGCCTGTGCGATGCCAACAACCCATCCGTCGCAGCCACCAACTTAAAGATGGTTGCCATGGTCATTTTGAATCTCGACGAATTCCTCACCAAGTAAGCCTCACTAAAGACGCGTCACCAAAGCAGCGAGTCAAACCCAAACGCCCCCTGCCCGCTGCCGCTCACCCACCTGCCCTCTCTCACTCACCTTGATTCGCGAACCCATCGCTTGAATCCCTACCCCTCAAAACAAATCACAAAGTGCTTGACCATGGATCGAATCAATCTGCATCAAGAAGTCGCCGCCAAACGCCTGACGGCGGATACTCGCCGACAGTTTCTTCAAGGTTGCACCACGGGCTTAGCGGCCATGTGGTTGGCCAGTCAAAATCAAGCCGCCGCGACATCAGACGCTGGCAATTTCAAACCCGCTCACGAAGCCAACAACCCGCTCAGTCCCGTCGCTTCTATGCTGCCTGCTACAGCAAAACGAGTCATCTTTTTGCACATGGTCGGAGCTCCCAGTCAACTTGAACTGTTCGACTACAAGCCCGACCTGCAACGCCTTGACGGCCAAGACTGTCCTCAACAATTTCTTGAAGGCAAAAGATTCGCCTTCATTCAGGGGACGCCAAAAATGTTGGGGCCACAGTACCCCTTCCAACAGCATGGCGACAGCGGCATGTGGCTTTCCGATCGCTTGCCCAAGTTCAGCGACGTCGTCGACGATGTCTGTTTTATCAAGACCATGCAAACCGACCAGTTTAATCACGGGCCCGCCCAGTTGATGGTCCACGCTGGCCAAGCTCGCATGGGCTACCCCACCATTGGATCCTGGGTCACCTGGGGTTTGGGGACAGAAAATGAAGACCTGCCAGGGTTTATGGTGCTGCTTTCAGGAGGTCGGCAACCTCGCGCCGGAAAGGCCCTGTGGAGCACCGGGATGTTGCCTTCGGTGTACCAAGGAGTCCAGTGTCGATCAAAGGGTGATCCGGTGCTGAACATTTCCAATCCAAACAACGTGAGCCGCAATGAACGGCGAAAAATGTTGGACGTGCTAAGCAACTTAAATCAGCAGTCGTACCAAGACTGGCAAGATCCCGAAACGTTGACTCGAATCTCACAATATGAGATGGCCTTCCGGATGCAAACCGCCGTCCCTGAAGTCATGGACATTTCCAACGAACCCAAGCACATGTTGGAAGCCTACGGAGCTCAACCGGGGGAAGAATCGTTCGCCAACAATTGCCTCTTGGCCAGACGCTTGGCTCAAAACGGAGTACGCTATATCCAGTTATTTGACTGGGGCTGGGATTCTCATGGAGCTGCGAAAAACGAAGCTCTTAACGAAGGCTTCAAGGGAAAATGTAACAGCATCGATCAACCCATTGCCGCCCTGCTGAAAGACTTAAAACAACAGGGCATGCTGGATGACACCTTGGTTGTGTGGAGCGGAGAATTTGGCCGTACTCCGATGCGTGAAAATCGAGGCGGCACAGAAATGACTTTTGTCGGAAGAGATCACTGTCCATCAGCGTTTACCGCGTGGTTGGCAGGAGGAGGAGTCAAAGGCGGGTTTCAATACGGCGAAACCGATCCCATTGGATATACGGCCGCTGAAAATCCGGTTCACCTGCGAGATCTGCATGCAACCATGCTTCACTTATTGGGGCTCGACCACAAAAAACTGAGCGTTCCATTTCAGGGATTGAATCAGAAACTGACCGGAGTTCTCCCCGCAAAAGTCATTCAAGACATCATCGCCTAACGGCCCATTGACAAAAGTCACTCGACGCGTGAGCAAGGGATGTCGGATGCGCAGAATCTCAGCGTTCACCTCAAAAAAAAGTCAGGGAGCGTCCACTCTCTCCGTCATGCCAGTGCCAGTGCCAGTGAGCAACGCACAGTGAGCGATGTCGACGAGCGACCAGTCGGCGATCACCTGCGAAGATGACCAAAACAACGAAGCACAAAGGACGAACCCATGGTGACGACATCTCACCCCGTATTCGATGACCGAGCACGAAACCGATTGGCTCGCAGTCTGCTACTACTGAGACTAGGAATCGCGGCCGTCTTCCTTATGTGGACGATTGATAAGTTTGTGAACCCTGGCCACGCAGCCAAAGTCTTTGAAAAGTTCTACAAGATACCAGCACTCAGTTCGTCTCTGTCCTACTTGGTGGGAGCCGTTCAAATGGTCCTGATCTTAGCATTGATCACGGGCACGTTTCGCACTTGGACCTACGGAATCATCCTGCTGCTACACGCCATATCAACGTTCAGTTCTTGGAAAAATTATTTGGATCCATGGACCTACCCCAACCTGCTGTTCTTTGCAGCGATCCCAATGTTGGCAGCCTGCGTGGCCCTTTGGTCGCTTCGAGAATTCGACACGATTTCGGTAGATGGATGTCAGGCCACCGATGAACTCAACGATCAGCGCAACGAGCAGCGCAACGAGCAGCGCAACGAGCAACCGACAACCACTGATGACGCCGTCTAAAACCCCCACCTGGCTGATGCAGTAAACCGCACGGAAGTCACACACCCTGCGTTTACTGCATGTTGCCGACTTATTCTGAAGAACGTTGAAACGCCGAAACAAACCGTCGATCGATCCAAGTCTTCAAGTGCCAACACCAGCCAGCATGAACAGAGATTCGGCCGTATTGCAACAACGCCTTTCCGTCACCGGTATTCAACAACTTCAGAAAATCGGATTGAGGTTCGAAGGTTGCCAACGGCCCTCCGTCCAAAACTGCCCGCAGATTTTGCCACAGCACAGGACACTGGCGGACGGCGTACACCCCCGCTTTCGCAGACGGTGAAGCGACAATTGTCCCCGCGTCTCCCACCGCAAAAATCCGTTCGTCACTGAACGACTGCAAAGTGTTCGATGTGGCGATAAAACCTCGTTCATCGGTGCGCAAATCCAATTTTTCAAGCACTGGTGCCGCAGCCGCTCCGGTCGCCCATACGACAGCATCGGCCGGATGCCGCCTTCCATCCGCTGTCACCACACACCCCTCACCAATCTCTGTAACGTGACTACCATAGTGAACGTCAATTCCTTTCCTCATCAGCAGACGCTCGATCTTCTTCACGCTACGCGATGTCATATCGCTGGCCAGTTTTGAACCTCGAGTAAAAATGGAAAGAGCAGGCTGCTGGCCATCGTTCAAGCGACGACATTGCTGTTGCAAGCAGCAGGCGATTTCAACGCTGGCAACTCCGCCACCCACGATCACAATATCGGAGACCCTATTTTTCGAATCGCCAACGTCATGAAGTCGCTGTTGCCAACGTTGTGAAAACGTTTGCATCGGCTTGGTTGGCACCACAGATTTAGCAGATGCACAGGCTTCGTATCCGGCCGGCACCGACCCCACACCGATTGATAAAGCATCAAACGGGATGCTGTCGTGATCAGCAAACAACACGGCCCTTGAATTCAGATCCAAACCATTTGTATCAGCAATGATCAATCGCGCGCCGGCTTGCTCACACAGGCTCTGCAAGTCAATTTGCATTTCGTCGTCGCGATATTGATGCCCCAACGTCCCTGGCAGCATTCCAGAATAGGTCGCCGTAGAAAACTGGCTGATACACGTCAAAGAGCAATCCGTGATCGGATTTTTTCGCCATTCCTTCACGACATGAGCATTCGTGTGGCCCACACCCAGTAAAACAAGATTCCGAGAAGCCAATGTCCCTAAGCCTCGCTGAAGTCACAATTCGGTCACTGAAGGATGTTCTTTTAAGTCTCATCAGTGCATAGAAACGCCTGAAATTCACCTGAGCACAATCGATCATTTGTTTCAGGCTGGCTTCAAGGAAGATATTCTAACAGCTTTGGATTCTGATCACTGTTCCGTCCATTGATTCTTTAACAATCTGATCACTCGTTCCATGCGCCCCCTTCAATTTCATGCCCTGCAATCTCACACCATGCAATTTCACTACACAGTGTCTGCAGCCATTCGTTCTGCCGCAGTCATCTGCGGTCTCGTCATCAGTTTGGCAAGCAGCCTCTTGGCCCAAAATCAAACCCCCGCATCAGATGGCAACAACAGTCCGTCACTCAACAACATCAAGCAGATTGACCTAAGTCATTGGAAGCTGACGTTACCCGTCGATCACAACCATTCTTTTCACGGTCATCCTCAAGAAGTGTCGGCAAAGAAACTGGGCCGAGGATTTCAGTCGAAATTTTTCACGGTCGACGCTCAGGGAAACCTTGTCTTTTGGTGCCCGGTGAATGGAGCCACCACAGAAGGAACCAGCTACCCTCGTTCGGAATTGCGTGAGATGTTGGAACCTGGCAATCCTGATCGAAACTGGACGGCGGCTGGATCTCATATCCTGACAGCTCGATGCCAAGTGCAACAGGTGCCCAGCAGCCGGAAGGTCATCATTGGACAAATCCACAGCGCGTCGGGAAAAAAGAAGCCTTTGATCAAGCTGCAGTTCTACAAAAATCGCATCGAAGCATTGGTCAAACACAGCCCAACCCAAGGAAAAGACATCAAGCTCTCGTGGCCAAACATCAGCATGAACAGTGAAGTGAACTACGAAATTCGCCTGCAGAATGAAATCCTGTCCGTCACCGTCAATGGAATGACTCAACGGCAAAACATCAAAAACAACGACCCGGAATGGATGAAGCAAACCTTCTACTTTAAGGCTGGCATGTACCCACAAGACAACCAAGGGAAAGCCACTGAAGGAGGTCAAGTGTCCTTTTCAAAGCTACAAGTGACTCATCAATAGCCCAGTCACTGGCCCAACAATCAGCTGCTTGGCTTACCATCCTTGGTGAAACGAGTTAACCTTGTTCTCCGGTTTTGCTTCCCGCGTTCTGAGACAAAGGGCCACTCGATGAAAGCGACGTTATTACTGTCAGCCGTTCTGTTTTGTCACTTATCTACCGTCGTCCCTCACCCAGTCATCGCTGACGACGAGCTAAAGGATCGGCTAGAAGACGAACACGGTCAAAGCATGCCCGATCATTGGATCTACAATGACATCCCCAAAGGCATGCAATTGGCCAGGGAAACAGGCAAGCCCTTGTTTGTCACCTTTCGATGCGTGCCGTGCAAAGACTGCATGGGATTCGACGCTGTTGTAGCAGCGGGAAGCAAGAAACTGGCAGACCTTACTCGAGACAACTTCATCTGTGTCCGTCAGGTCGAAATGAAGAACGTGGATCTAAGCATCTTTCAATTCGATCACGATCTCAATTGGGCGGGCTTCTTTATGAATGGCGACGGCACCGTCTACGCCCGCTATGGAACTCAAAGTGAAAAAGGGGCCGACGCATACAACAACGTCAACGGACTGGCCAACGCGATGAAACGAGTGCTTGAACTGCATTCGAATTATCCCAGCAACAAGCAGCGATTCGCTGGAAAACTTCCCGAACCCAAGCCGTGGAAGAAACCTCGAGACATGAAATTTCTGCAAACGAAACTTCTCAACGAAGCCAAAACCAGCCGCAAAAACTGTATTCACTGCCACAATATTCACGATGCCGAACATGGCCAATGGACGGCAGAAGACACCTTCAGCCAGGATAAACTCTGGAGATACCCTCTTCCAGAAAACCTAGGCTTCACCATGGATCGCAGCGACGGAAGAACCATCACCGACGTGGCTGCAGATTCCGCAGCAGCCCAGGCGGGCTTTCAAGTTGGGCAAGAAATCGACCTCGTGAATGGTCAATCCATTTCCAGTATCGCAGACATCCAGTGGGTGCTACACCACCAGCCCAACAGCGACGACGCGACTTTAAAAATCACCTTGGCCGATGGCTCAGAATCTCGCCTGCCACTCAAAGAAGGTTGGAAGGTCACCGATATCAGTTGGCGTGGCAGTTTGTATTCAGTCAGTCCCGTGATTCGAGTTTGGATGCCACCACTGAATAGTTTTGACAAAGAAAAACGAGGACTGTCAGACCAAACCAATGCGCTGCTTGTCAAATGGATCAACGTCGGTAGCCCATCCGGTCAAGCAGCGAAGAAGGCAGGTCTGAAGAACGGAGACCTGGTTTTAGAATTCGACGGCAAGCCAGTCGCTGGAAACCACGCTCGCTTTTTGACTCAGCTAAAGCTGAACTACAAAGTCGGAGAAACTGTGCCGTTGACGATCCTACGAGGTAAAAAACGCATGCAAATTCAACTGCCTTTGGTTGAATAGTTTTAGCAGTGGCCGCCCAAAGCCCGTGAGTCGGACTGGAACTGGGGCCTGCAATTGGGTGGTTGGAATTGAAACAGGGGCTGGCAGAAATCATTCTGCTTTCACAGCCCCATCAAGCCCCGTGAAACCAAACCAAGCATCGCACAGCACCCGAGCCGCGCGAACCTTCAAAGGCAAGCATCGCACAGCTTACTTAGGTGACAGCATGCTTAAGCGACAGTCACTTAGGCGGCAGTTTGTATCAGTGACAGTTTACGTAAGTGACAGATTGTGTCGGTGACAATTCCCCGCTGTCGCTGCACGCTGTTTCATCCACTTCGAAACGTTACTGAATCAGCCGGCTGTTGGGGTATTGAGAATTCCACGCGAACCAGAAAACTCGATGAGCGGGCAACCGCTTTAAAATGCTGTCCGAATTTCTCAAAGCTTCCGCACTCACATCCCACTTTCGTCCCTGATCATCGATCGCCACGCTCTCTTGATCCCAAGATACAAACTGAACTCCTTTCACTTCGTAGACTCGATTTGCTCCTGACTGATCAGTCAGAATGACGAACGCGGAATCAGACAACTTGCTGTGGTACACCGGGTTGGCTTGTAAGAAATCCGCTGAAATCGCCAGTTGATTGGCAGAGTCTCGGAAAGCCAACACTTCATCTTTATTCTTCAACCGATCATCCAGTTCCGGCACATCAAACATCAATTCATCAGTCGCAAAATAGTCGCGATAAGCAACTCCTTCGCGGTAGTCTCGAAAGTGTCCTGTGTCCAACGACAACACGGTCGTCTTGGGATTCTTCTTTTTCCACTCGCCCCACGTGGTCGTCACGACATGGCGTTGCTGTAACTGAATCCCCTTGCCAACCAAAGGCCCAACAACCGGCTCGCCTTGCAGAGTCGACCAAAACGATTCCGTGGCGTGGTCGTACATCAGCTTGTTGGAACGATACAAAAACCCGCTCGTCCCCAGTTCGTAGTGGACATCGTCGATGTCCGTTTCGTAAATAATCAACGACCCACACAATGTGCAATACACTCCACATACAGAAATGCTGCCCACTGTGTCCTTGAACATTTCATGCCATGCCAAAATACGTTTGGGGTAACATCTGGCATCGCCATTCAAGTTGACTCCAAACACAACGTCAGAATCCGCAAGATAACTGGCATCCGATGCGGCTAACATTTTGGGATTTTTCAACGGTGGAATTCCGTCACGCCGTACGCCTCCCCAGCGGATTTCATCTAAGCGAATTCTGGCATCATCGGCATCTTGAAAGTAGGCTCGAAAACGATTGTCAATTCGAGAATACAGCTTGGCTTTAAATGCCGCGTATTCAGGATGAGGATCGTAGGCTGTCGTCCATACCCAGTGGTACCATGCCTGCAGGTCTCGTCCAAAATTTTGCCCCGTCTTCCGTTTCAGTAAAGACAAAGTTGTGTTGAAGGTGTGTGGATTACGAGCAAGGCTAAGAATTTCGATCAGCATCGCTGCAGTGCCCGGATGCCATTCTCGATCAATCGCAACCGCAGCTCGGTCGACCGTTGGTTTTTCACGAGCCAGTAATTCGATTACTCGCTGGTAACTGATTGCAGGACGCCGCACGCCGCCCTGCTGAATTCGAGAATCCGAACGACTTGATTCCTGAGCGGCTCCAGACGCCGCAGAAATCAGATGTTGATCAGGCCGCCCATTGCCTTCCGAAAACCAAACAACAGTCGCAAGACTGAACAGAATGGCGCCCCAGTAAAATGTTCTCATGGGATTGTGCCTTGAATGGATGAAAGCCTGTTTTCGGCTTCAATGTCTGTGTTGCAAACCAGAGATCAACAGGCGAGCGCTAGCTTTGGCTAGGGAACGAAAAACCAAGCTAGCGCCCTGCGCTGTCTCTGTCACTTGAACAATTTGGTGTGAAGACAATCCACTCTTGCTTCAAAAAAGCGGCGTCTCTTATGTTCAAGCACTGTCCTGACGCTGCAACTGTTGAATGTCTTACTGCATCATTGACCGATGACATCAATTTTAACGATTCTGACAGACTCACAGCAGGTGGCAGAACCGCTTTGGCACAGATTTCACACCCCGTGGGCAGTCAAAATCCTAGCAACAAGGCGAATGCTTCGCGGCAAACGCTGAGCAAGTGCACCGCCGGCTGATGACTTCAGAAGAACATCCTAAACCTGGACAGAACTGCCAAAACAAAAGCGCCACCAGCGATGTCGCTTTCTGACATCACCAGCCCTCACACGAGCAGCCCTCACACAGCCAGCTCACACACGGCCAGCCACAGAATGATTGGCCCTGGATGATTGGCCCTAGATGATTGGCCACAGACACTCAATTTGCAAGAACGCGTCTTCAAAGGTGCCTTCAGCATGCTGTCGCACCGACACCACAGCTTAGTCCAGGCGGCCAAGTAGCTGAGGCAGACGATTGATCGTCCAAGTTTTGACGATCAACATCACTCCCCAGAATAAGCTGACGTTTAGCACAATCACCAACAGGCCTGAATCCGGCAGATTGTTTTGGGCATAGACGAGACGCAGATCTCGAAATCCACCCAGCATGGGCACAACAAACGGAGACGAAAAGTAAAACAACATCGATTCTTCGGGGGAATTCCCCATGCCTAAAGTCAAAAATGCGGCACACGCAAAAGGCACTGCACAAACCAGCAGGATCGTGCAAAGACTGGCAACCATGGCCGTCATGTTCGTCTTCATTCGCAGTCCGAAGTACAACGAAATCCACTTCACAAGATGCAAGTTCAAGACACAGTGACTGACCATGCAGAGAAGAAAAACAACGTTGCCATCCTGTGTTGTGGGCGTGTCCGTATACAGGCAACCAAGCACGGCCACGAACGCAACTGGCCCGGTCAACCACCAAACGGCGCGATTTAAAATCGCCGACTTCTCTCGCAAAATTTCAACATTCGACATGGGAAGCACCAGCAATGATTCCAACGTCTGCTGATCTCTTTCCTTCGCAAAAATTCGAGTCGACAAACTCACCATCACCAGCAGAGCCAGCACCATGCTGCCCAGCACCAACTTGCCAACTCGATCAACCTGTCCAAAACGCGACAAATCCTCAGTCATGATAACAAACAGAAAGCCTGTGATGCACAGCACGCAAAACAACACTCTGTTGCGAAGCAAGGGCACACCCAGCTGTTCTCGCCAATAAATCGGACGGTGAATCGCCACGAAGTCGCCCAACCCTGAACCCAACCCTGAACCCAACCCTGAACCCAACCCTGAGCCCAACCCTGAACCCAACCCTGAACCCAACACAGGGACATCCTGTTCGTCAGCGATCGTGGATCGAGCACTCTCTTCAACCGGTTCTTGGCGACGGTTGAACTTGCCCCAAACCCATTCCACAGGACTTTTGAATACCGTTTGAAGCGATCTTCTTGAAAAGTGAAACATCGAAAACGTGAGCCCGCCTGTGTCGCCCATCCACACCACAAACCGCCAAGCAAGCAGCACAAAAATGCCCGTCATCAATACCGAAGGAAGGGTGACCCAGAACCAGTCGAAGGAACCCGCCATAACGCCTCCAAACGACCATTCTTGACAGAGCATATCGAACTGATACGGCGGAAACAGAAACATCCAGCTGCTGGGTAAACTTCCGGGGCCAGGATAAAACAGCACACCTGCTTCCACCATCAACGCAGGACCAAAGTACATCGAGGCCAGAAGGCCATAAGTGACCCAAAAAGCGGCGACCCCAGTTTTCATCAATGCCGATGCCAAAACCGAAACGATCGTCACTTGCAAAGCGACATAGCTGAAACAGCAGATCGCCGCCACAATTTCAGGCACTGTGACTCCACCCATCAAGAAGGCGACTCCTAACAACGGAGCAGAACCAATGACCAAGGTCATTAAAGGAATCATGCGGGAACAGATTTTTTCCAACACAAGGCTCAACGGTGACAACCTCGAAATCAACAGCAGTCCAAGAGTCTGTTTTTCCTTTTCTAATGTGATTGCCGAACAACAAATTGCCGGAGCGATCAAATACAGCACAACCAACAAAGAAAAACGCAGGCCCGAATACAGCCCCTGCCCAATTCCCACCAAATCAACCCACGAATCTGCCTGATACGTTGCGACAATCAGCACAACCAACGCCACAAACGCAGGCAAGCCCACTCCTAAATAACGGAGATGATACGTTGATTTTCGTTGAGCAAGTTCTGTGAGTTCTCGAGCGACGATCGGCAGTCGCAGCATGTCCAAATTCATTGCGTCAAACACTTCCCAAAGCACAACGACGGTGGCTGCTCCGACGACGCTGTGTAGGGGTCAGCAGCCGATCGACAAATCATTGAGACAGACATTGAGGGGGCGATCACATTCAGTGTACATCTCGGCGCACGAAAAAAGCCAATCGGATTTACCGATTGGCTTCAGGTCATGTCTTCTGATCAAGGCTCAGAGTCTTATAAAGACCCACGGCAGGCAACTTCGACAACAGCCGAAGTTTTACGCCGCCTTGCGAACCGCCGCTGAAGTTTCTGGAGTTGGAAATTTCAAAGTCGTGCAGCTGTCAACGGCATTGGCCAAGCTTTCAACGACTCGGTCTTGCTGTTGTTCTGTTAGCTCAGTGAAGATCGGTAGAGACAACACTTCTTCAGAAGCTCTTTGGCTTTCTGGAAATTCGTCTGGTCGACAGCCTAGGTATTCGAAACACTTTTGCATGTGCAAAGGAATCGGATAGTACACGGCACAGCCGACTCCGTTTGCTCGCATTTCCTGCATCACAGAGTCTCGCAACCCACCTCGAATTCGCAATGTGTACTGATTGTAGACATGGCGTCGGTCGGCAGCTGTCGGCGGCAATTCGATGGCGCTCAACAGTTGACGGTCGCGAATCATTTCGTTGTATCGGCTGGCGTTTTGGCGACGACCGGCAGACCAACCTTCCAAGTGTCGCAACTTCACTCGCAACACAGCTGCTTGCAAAGAATCAAGTCGGCTGTTGAAACCTACTTCGAGATGATTGTAGCCGCCCACGTCTCCGTGAACTCGCAAACGTCGCAATCGAGCGGCCACATCAGGATCGTCGGTGGTCATAATTCCGCCGTCGCCTGCTCCGCCCAAGTTCTTCGTTGGGAAGAAGCTAAAGCAACCCACTGTGCCCAACACGCCTGCTCGACGACCGCGATATTCCGCGCCGATGGCCTGAGCAGCATCTTCAATCAAAGGGATGTTGTGACGCACTGAAAGTCGCCACAATGTTTCCATGTCTGCACATTGTCCGAAAATATGGACTGGCATAATGGCCTTGGTCTTTGAACTGATCGCGCTTTCGACCTGCTCCGGATCCAAGTTAAATGTTTCTGGTTCGATATCGACGAACTTCGGCACAGCGCCCACTCGATGAATGGCTCCGGCTGTCGCAAAGAACGTGAAAGGACTGGTGATCACTTCGTCGCCAGCGCCGACTCCAAGAGCCATCAAAGCAAGCACCAAAGCATCAGTGCCCGAAGCGCAACCAATGGCGTAGCGAGCATCACAGTAGGATGCAATTTCTTCTTCAAGTTGCTCGACTTCATTGCCCAAAATGAAGCTTTGAGTTTCAAAGACTTCGTCAACGACTTCACGAACTTCTTCGCGAATCGTTTGATATTGGGCGACCAGATCAATAAACGGAACTGGTGCGGGTGAACTGTCAGGCGCTGAGGTTGGCATAGGGAGCGACTCCATTCGCTGCTTTTTGTCGCCGGATTTCGGCATATGGCTAAGACTACGCCATGCGAAAAACCGTGTCAATACGTCCGAAATAGGGCGAAGCGACCGTCTGTGGGAAGCAAGAAAAGCCTCAATCCCCAACTGTCTGGTAAACCCACCCGAGTTTTATATCGACCGTGAGGTGGTTCCGACCGTAACGTCTGATCCGATTTTTCCGGAAACAAGATTGGCTCTTCGCACGTTCCGACTGATTTCGCCGACTTCTCAGCAAGTCAACGCACAATTGAGCTTTGCCCTGTCAGCAAGCAACGCTGATCAATGAGCGACGGCAAAGAACGCCTGATCACCATACCAGACCGAGCGGACCTTCCACTTAACGCCAACGAGAATTTTCCGTTGCCCATTTTGTGCGCGCTTTGTAGGCAACATGTCAGCCGAATGAGCAAGTCGAAGGCAAATTCAAAGGTGCCGTGAAATAAAATGTAATTTTTTCAATCGCATTTCCCCGCGTTTTTACTGATCAAAATGTCAGCTGCCCATGTGTCGAGTGATCTCAGCCGTGTTTTGGCGCGCTGCTTGCTGAAGTGGAGATCGTACGATGGCACGTTTTTTAATTTCCAGCCATCAACGTTATCACTTGAGTCGGCAAGAGATCGGCTTTCTGGAGGAACAGGCGAACATGAAGATAGCTCTTTCAAATTTCGGATTCAGATGGCTGATGCCATTGGTCATGGTCATCTTGGTTGGTGGCCTCACCACACAGACGACTTACGCTCAGGACGATGCCGACTCGGCACCTGCAACTGAGGAAATGGCTTCGGAAGAACCCGCTGAGGAAGAAGCGCCCGCTGAGCCCTATTCAAATGGCGAGCTGGACTACACCATCAACACCTTGTTTATGTTCATTTGTGCTGTTCTGGTTCTGTTCATGCAGGCCGGATTTGCCATGGTCGAAGTTGGCTTCAACTCGTCCAAGAACGCAGTGAACATCATCTTCAAGAACATCATGGACTTGTCGGTTGGTATCTGCTTATTCATGCTGCTTGGGTATGGATTGATGTATCCCGGCGACCAAGAAAATGCTTGGTTTGCATGGGGCGGAGTATGGGGTGATCGAGATTCAACCGAAGTGGCTGAACTAGGCGACTACAGCAATGCGGCCGACTTTCTGTTTCAGGTTGCATTTGCAGCAACTGCCGCAACCATTGTTTCAGGAGCTGTCGCAGGCCGAATGAAATTCAGTGGATACCTTTGTTACAGCGTCATCCTGACAGGCTTGGTCTATCCAATTAGCGGATACTGGAAATGGGGCGAAGGAGCACTTTCGGATTGGGGATTTGCAGATTTTGCAGGCTCAGTTGTCGTGCATGCCGTGGGTGGTTTCGCCGGACTTGCCGGAGCACTCGTCTTGGGGCCACGTATCGGCAGATTTAGCAAAGACGGCAAATCGAATCCGATGCTCGGGCACAACATCCCCATCGCTGCTTTAGGAGTCTTCATTCTTTGGGTTGGCTGGTACGGCTTCAATCCGGGTTCTCAACTGACATACTCGGGTGCTGTGAACGCTGAAGTCACAACTTACATCGGCATCACAACGTCTTTGTCAGCTGCCGTCGGAACAATTACAGCCACGATCCTGTCTTGGATTCTGTTCAAGAAACCTGATCTTTCCATGGCTCTCAACGGTGCTCTTGCCGGACTTGTTGGAATCACGGCCAACTGCGATCAAGTATCGTTGGCAAGTGCGGCCATCATTGGTGCTGTGTCTGGACTTGTTGTCGTCGCAGGAATCATCGGCCTAGACAAACTGAAGATCGACGATCCCGTCGGTGCCTTCCCAGTCCACGGCTTGTGTGGAGTTTGGGGCGGACTGGCAACCGGAATCTTTGGAACATCAATTCCTGATCAGGCCGAAGAAAGCCAAATGGCTTACTTCATGATTCAATTGCAATCGACCGTTGTGATCTGCGTTTGGGCGTTCGTCACGATGTTGATCGTCTTCTTCGTACTGAAAGCTGTCGGGTTGCTTCGAGTTTCTGAGCAAGAAGAAATCGAAGGCTTGGACATGTGCGAGCACGGTATGCCTGCCTACGGTAAGCCAGCTTCAGTGACTGGAACATAACAGAGACATCACGCGTCTCGCCTGTTCCCGCTCACATGGGTGTGTTGCCCGAGCGGGAAGCTCCTGCCGTGAGTCTGCTTTGCAGTCATCGGCGGAAGGTGAAGAGAACTTGTTTCTCTTCACCTTTCTTTATGCGCCGATTTTCGTGCCAAACAAATCGCTGGATCTGCCCGCCCCAGCTTCACGATCACTCGACTCGATCACGCCGCATCCCGATCGAGCCCCATCGTTATCACGCCCCATCGTTCGCCGCTTACTGGTCAACGTTGCCAGCAGCTCAACCTGCGACTCAACACCAACCTGCGACTCAACACCAACCTGCCTCAACCTGTCAGCCACTCACTGCCTCAGCGGCAAATGAGCTGGCCAACGCGAAGCCCGTCATGCCAGCAGCGTCCGCTCACTTCAAAACGGGCTCTCATGGCCATCGTTGGCTCTCTGAAACATTCCGTCACCGCCCAGCCAATTCAGCCATGCGTTCTCTCAACAGATGAGTTGTCACCAAAAGACTGTCTGCTTCTGGGATGCAGTCTTTGATGATTTCCGCACTGGTTTTCGGACGAATTGGGCCGCCCAAGAAGTCGGCCGGCAATGGGTGCAGTTTCAGATTCTGCCTTTCGGCCAAACGTAGCGCTCGAGACAAATGCCAAGCAGACGTCACGATGCCGACTCGCTTGTCGTCTGCCGTCAAATGCTGACGTAAACTGACCATCTCCTCGGCCGTTGTTCGCCCGTCGATGAATTCGATCGCGTCATCAGGAACTCCAAGAGAACGCAACACAATGGCCGAAAGTTTTCCGGGACCAAGCTGCCCATTCCCCAAGCCTTGAATACTTGTCCCCGTGCAAATCACGGTTTTTGCCATGCCGCCGTGATACATGGCTGCGGCCAAGATCAATCGATCCCCACTACTGCTTCCTTGAGCTCGATGATTCGACCCAAGCTTGCCGCCGCCGCCCAACAAAACCACTTTATCAAACGGCCGCTGTTCGAACGGCTTGATGTCTCGAAAAGGACCTTCAAGCGAAGAGGTCAAAAAGCCGGCAACGTAGCCGCTGCCCAAAACTGTAAAAATCGCAAACGTGAAAAGTCCACAGATACCGATGGTCCGGTTCTTCATAAAGAACGCCAGCAAGCTGATGCCAAACAGCATCAACCAAATGATGCCGCAGGGTAAAATCAGAGCCGTCACCAGTTTTTCAGTCACCGTTCTGCCAAAAGCCAAAAACCACGCGGCACCGGACGACATGAGACCAACCGCCATCCAACCGATCACTCGAAAAATGCACGTTCGAAGTGCGGGCTGAAGAATGTCTGACATGATCGAAAGCTTCTGATAGAACCGAACTGTGAAAATTCGGATTCATAATGAAAACGACGTAAATCAACGCCGCTGTTGGGCAGCACCAAATGGATCGGCACGGCATAGATCGGCACGAAAGTTCGTCGGCAGCATACAGGGGCGACGAACGAATTGGCAGAGCACAAATTTTGCATCAATTCCATTCTGAGCCTGCTCGTGCGGCGCATCTGCACGAGTTACTCGAGGTCGGCTCACGTAAAACTCGATCGAACTTCCAAAGTGCAGAATTCCTCTCAGTAATCGCCTTGCCAATCGTTGACCAGGCATTAATGCTACTTCAGAACGAAGGTGCGTTTTTAGTCCCCAATGTCCCCACGTGATCCCCGCTATGTCACCACGATTTCAATGCCCGCCTGTGAACGCAAAGCTGCTGTCGTTTGTTCTGATACTGGCCATGCTGCCCAATATCTCGACTGCACAGGTTTATAAAAATTCAGTCAAAGCCAATTGGTCAGGAGACGGCAATCGATTTTGGTATAAAAACGGGTTGCAAAATTCCCAATCCGAATTTGTGATTGTGGACGCTCTAGCGGGAAAGAAACAACTGGCTTTCGATCACGAAGCAGTTGCGAAACAGCTGTCCAGCGAATCAAAAAAAAGCGTTTCGGCAGGTCGACTTCCGATCTCGAAGCTCAACTGGGATTCAGCAGGCCGATTGATCATCACTGCCAAAAACAAAAAGTGGATCTACGACAACACAACAACAATGTTAGCGCCGGTAGAAGCGAAGCGTCCGAAGAACTTTGGCAGCCGTCTTTCATCTCGAACGCTCAGCTCAAGAACATCCGACCTTCCACTGAATTTTCAATTCGTTAACGAATCCAACGTCTCCCTCGCAATGTTCTGGGTCAGCTCATCCGGAGCACAGCAGCGTTACCAAACTGTGGCTCCGGGCAAGTCGATCAACCAGGCATCTTTTGTCGGTCACGCATGGCTGCTTAAGGCAGTTGAAGGAGCAAAGCTGTCGAATATCGGCTCTCTAAGACTGCAAGGATCGGATGACGTCATCACGGTCACTCAGCAAGACATCATCAGTCGCACGCAAGTCCGCTCACCAAAACCGACTCGCCCAAACAGCCGACCAGGTTCCAACCGACCAGGTTCCAACCGACCAAGTCCCAACCGGCCAAGTTCAGCTCAATCATCACCGGATCGAAAACTGAGCGTGTCTGTGAAGGATCATCAGCTGTGGATGACCAGCAACGATTCTCCCACACAAGCCAAGGCTTTGACCACCGATGGTTCGGCCAGCAACACGTATCGCAAAGATGCTTCACGTGCTCGATTGCTATCGATGCGATTTACGGCTCGAGACTACCCCGATTCGACTCCCGATGTTCGCTGGTCCGCATCTTCAGAATGGCTGGTCGCCTTCCAGACAACCGTTGTTCCTGAAGGCAAAGTGACTTACATCAATTCGTCTCCAAGAAATCAGTTGCAGCCCAAAGTTGAATCCTACCCCTACGCAAAACCGGGCGACGAAATTCCGACTCCTACCCTGCACCTGTTCAATTCAAAAACAGGAAAAGAAATTTCGGTCGATAACACCCTGTTCAAGACACCATGGCAATTGCACTTCCTCAGGTTTGATGAAGATGGAAGTCGCTTTTGGTTGAAGTACAACGAACGTGGCCATCAGGTGGTCAGAATCATCGAAGTGCAAACGGAAACAGGGGTCGCCACAACCGTGATGGAAAACGTGTGCGACACATTCGTGCACTATTCAGACATCGGAAAATCCGTGATGCAATGGATTTCCAACGACCAGGTTCTGTGGGCTTCAGAACGCAGCGGCTGGAATCATCTGTATTTGATCGACGTGAATCGCAAAGAAGTCATCAACCCGGTGACCTCGGGTCAATGGAACGTCAAACGCGTTGAATCCATCGACCGAACCAACGGAGTTGTCTGGTTTTTTGCCGTGGGACTGTCGCAAGGTCAAGACCCTTATCATGAACATTTTTGCAAAGTCAACCTAGATGGCTCCGGCTTTGTCCAGCTCACAGATGGAGATGGATCTCATGACATCACCATGTCACCCGATCGACGATTCTTTATCGACCGGTTTTCTCGAGTCGACTTGCCGGCCATCACGGAACTGAGACGCACATCCGATGGGGCAAAAGTCTGTGATTTAGAATCCGCAGATGCTTCCGCCTTGATCGCCGCACGTCGCCTTCCCGAACGCTTTGTTGCCAAGGGACGAGACGGCAGCACAGACATTTATGGCATCATCCATTTCCCAAAGAACTTCGATCCTACCAAGTCTTACCCGGTGGTTGAAAACATCTATGCGGGACCGCACGATCATCACGTGCCCAAAACATTTCGTCCCAGCTACCGGCATCAACACCAGATCGCCGACAAGGGCATGATTGTCGTTCAGATTGATGGAATGGGGACAGCATGGAGATCCAAAGCGTTTCACGATGTCTGTTATCAGAATCTTCGAGACGCCGGGTTTCCAGATCGCATCTTGTGGATCAAAGCAGCCGCCAAAGACAGGCCTTGGATGGATGTGGATCGAGTTGGAATTTACGGTGGTTCTGCGGGTGGCCAAAGTGCCATGGGAGCCTTGATTTGGCACGGCGATTTTTACAAGGCCGCTGTTTCCGACTGCGGCTGCCACGATAATCGCATGGATAAAATTTGGTGGAACGAACAGTGGATGGGAGCTCCTGAAGGAGACGTCTATGAGCGAAATTCCAACACAGTGAATGCCTCTTTGATGCAAGGAAAATTCATGTTGGTCGTTGGAGAAATGGATCGCAACGTCGACCCCGCCACGACAACTCAGGTGGTCAAAGCGATGATCGATGCAGACAAAGATTTCGTTTTCTTGCCCGTCATCGGAGCAGGGCATGGAGCATGCGAAACGAAATACGCTGCAAAACGCCGAGCCAATTTTTTGGCCAACGCGCTCGACGCCGAAATGACCAACTGATGCTCTGAAACCAATACCGCAAAAACCTGTCACCGTCACCAAAGCGTTTCTCGACGCAGCTCGCTTGCACGTCTCATCAACCAAGCAAACTGCCCACGGCATGAAGTTGCTGAGGGCACGATTTTGCTTGGGGGCGAGCTTGCTTGAGGGCAAAAGTCTGTTGGGTGAGTCAACTGTTTCAGAACGCGAACTGTTTCAGCACGCGAACTGATCTGGAACGATGTGAAACTTGGTGACGGCAAGGTCAACCGCTGCATCTCCGGCCATCACTGTGTTCGGACATCACTGTGTGCGGACATCACTGGGTGCGGACATCAATGGGTGCGGACATCAATGGGGGCCATCCTCTGACGCAGCAGGGCGTTCGCATCTGCCCCTGTCCCCATTCGCAATCGGTCCTGTCTTGGCCGCCCGCTGGATAGAATCAAAGGTCGGCGAACTGCTATCATGCGACGGCAGAATTGATTGCGTGGTCCCCGATCTCGCATACTCTCGGTGACGTTCTGCCGCCCCCTTGACCGACACAACAGGAGCCTATTTTGTCCGACGCCGCCAATCCTTCTCAGACGGCCGATGCCGACAGCCACACGATTGAATCAGAACCATTCAATACGGTTGGCTTGATCAGCTTGATCCTGACGGCCGTGTCAGCGGGGCTTTGCGCAGTGATGTTTTTTCTGGCGAATGGACTGCCAGACAACCCGGCAGATTTCAGCGACGATGCCACCACTCCGGCTCAGCTAAGACTCCTGATTTTAGCGTGCTCGACCGGCCTGTTGGCGATCGTTGGTTTTGTCATGGGGCTGATCGCCCTGCTACTGCCCAACCCCAACAAAAAAATGGCCCTCGTGGCAGTGGTTGGAGCCACGTTGATTCTGCTAGGAGTTTTCGGAGTCATCGTGTTGGCGATCATCATGGCCAACTACCAAGCAGCGGCTGATGTCGCGATCGTGATCTGCCAACGATGATCGTAAAACCAACCTCGGCTGCGAAAATCGGCACATCGAAGACAAGTGAATTGGCCTGATTGAACCTGCTGAGTCTTCCCAGCGAATCCGGCAAATCCAGCCGGCCCAGCAAATTCAGCCTCTGCAAGCGACCCCGGCAAGCCCAGCGAACTTAGCCGACCCAGCGAAACGCCTTCAGACCACGTTCTTTCTTCGGTGAGACTTAGAATTTTCTCAGTCGAGTCTTCGCGGCCAAGCTTTCCTGATCTTCCATTTGCAGGCCCGTAATTTTCCAATCTCCATTGTCTTCTTGAATCGTAAACAAGGCGGAAAACTTGTTGTTGCGCTCGTGAATATGGCCCCAGTGTTCCACCGTGCCGCTTACTGTCCACGTGCTGCGGTATTGAAAACCGGGCCACTCAACTTCTTGAGCCGATGCATCAGCCGCTGGCACTAAGTCCCCCTCCAACCGTTCGATCGACTGCACTCGAGCAACCGCGCCGCCCTGCTCTTTCATTCTCAAACTTTCACGCAGCTGCAGATACAAATCTTCCAACAATTGGCCATCAACGTTTGTTTCAAGCACCTCGTAGATCCGACCTTCCGTGCCGAAATCGAGTGCTCGATACATGCCCGCATGCAACTGCTGGAAGGCGGTGTCGGCCGTACTGGCTGAAACCGTTTCCACATCTTCAAACGGACTATCAAACTGCATCTGCTGAACGGGCCACACAGCCAACGCTGCCACCATCAACAGAAACGAAAGGAAGCGAGCTTTCTTAGGAACCACAAACCATGAAATGGCGGCAACAAGCAACAGCACCAAGCTGGCGGGCGAAAACGCAACCTGAGGCTTTGCCGGGTACACGGCAGCCACGTTTTCAATCGGAGCTCGAGTCAACGCTGGGTTGGCTTTCCATTTGAATTCGTTTTCTTCGGGCTTCTTGAAGCGTGAAAATTCAAACTTCTGAAGCCCCTTTTCTCCTGTAAAAGCAACGGCTTCCACTTTTCGCAAGGCGGCTGAAAACGCGTCCCAAGCTAAGGTCACACTTTGAATGTCGTCAGACTTGGGACGATAGGTCATAATAATGCCCGCTCGTCCGTTGGCTAAACTGACTTCTCGAGCTTCCGCTTGGCGAGCAAAGTCCTTCAAGTCCAGACCATAAAAATCGACTCGAGTAAATTCCGGAGGCACCATGCGCCGATTGATCATCGTCGGGTTTTGGCTGCCCAACCAGTTTTCGATTAATTCTCGAACACCCGCCTGTTCTTCCACTGTGATGAATGCCGGATCTGCGTGCTTTAAGGGAAGAATTTCTTTCAGCGTCGCCAGAGGAATCAGAACTTCGTGCCGCACTTCGGCCGGTTCAACATAGATGAAAGAATACACGCTGCTGTAGCTCGTGATTCCCAACGTCGCTTCGCGTTGTTTTTCGAACCACGCATCCCATTCGGCATCGCTGGAATCGTCTCCGGGCTGACTATCCGTCCAATCAAAACGCACCGTCTTCGAATTGCCCGGCTTCAAAGAATCTCGAACAGTCAAATCAGTGCCCGCTTGATGGATGGTGATCTTCATTTCCGATGGAAAGATGAAGCTTTCATCACTGATATTCTGCTGAAACGTCAGGAATTCTGGAGGATCGTCGTACGTGAATTCCAGCTGATAGGTGGCTGAAAAAAGCATCAGTTCGGCGACCGCGATGCCCTCTTCCGGGATGTCAAACGGCTGCAGATCGGTGACGTCCGATGGAAGTGCTTTTCCAGATGCATCCAGAATTTGCACTTTGTCCAGCAGAAAATTACGGTGCTGATCCAACCCTCTTTGCAACTGGTCGGCGTCAATGATGTCTTGATCGTTGGGTTCAAGCCCCTGAAACAAGAACAAGTCTTCGGCGAACAATTGGATTCTCATCCGCACACGAGACGCCGTTACAAAAGCCTGAGCTTCTGTAATGGAGATTGGATGTTCAGAGGCCGCGTTCAAAACGGATGGGTTGCTGATTGGCCAGATCACCAGACATACCACGATGAATCGCAGGATTAGCTTCACGTTGACTTTTTCTTGACAGACTTCTTTTTGACGGACTTTTTAGCGGCCGACTTCTTGGCCGCTTTTTTCTTAGCAGACTTCTTTTTGGCTTTCTTCTTGGCGGCTTTCTTCTTCGCCTTCTTCTTCACTCCAGACTTTTCAGCCTTAGCGTCCAGCCATTCAATGGCCTGCTCCAATGTGACGCTGTTGATGTCTGTGTCTTTCGGCAAAGTCGCATTGATTTTGCCGTGTTTCACATACATGCCATAGCGACCTTCGAAGATACCGATCACGGCATCGTCTTCTGGATGCTTCCCGACTTCTCGAAGCGGTTCCGGTGCGGCTCGCTTCTTCGTGTTCTTCAGCATTTCAACGGCTGCATCCATCGTGATGTTCAGCACGCTGTAGGTTTCGCCATCGAATTCATACAGATGACTTTTTCGGTCATAGCTGGCGTACACTTTGTTGTGCAGCACGTATGGTCCAAAGCGGCCGATCCCCGTGTTGACCACCTTTTCGGTCAACGGGTGATGCCCAATGCGTCGTGGAAGTGCCAGTAATGAAACGGCGGTTTCCAAATCGATGTTTAAAGGATCAAAGCAGTTGGGAATGCTACAGCGCTTCGGCTTGGGGTTTTCTTCTGTGACTTCGCCCATTTGAAGGTAGGGGCCGAATGGACCGTTCAACTGGTACACGGGAACTCCGTCTTCCGGGTGCATGCCCAGAGCCGTTGGTCCTTTTTGTTTTTCTTCAATCAGCCGCTCTGCTAGCTCGTTGTTGATATCCGCAGGAGCCACAGTGCCGGGAATCGAAGCGGTCAGCTTTTCTTCACCCTCGATTTTCTCGAAGTACGGGCCGTACTTGCCGACTCGAACAGAAGCTTCAACACCTTCCAGCTGCAAAGTACAGGCTTCACGAGGATCAATGTCGCTTTCTCGTTGCTTCACCTGCTCGCTGATCCCGTCGTCTCCGGTATAGAACTTTCTCAGGTACGGCAGTCGGTCGGCATTGCCTTCCGCGATGTCGTCCAAAGTTTGCTCCATCCCGGCTGTAAAACCTAAGTCGACTAAGTTAGGAAAATATTTTTCCAGCAACTTAGTCACGGCCAATCCCTTAAACGTTGGAATTAACTGACTGCCGTTTTTATTAGCGTATTCTCGGTCTTGAATGGTACCAATAATACTGGCATACGTTGATGGTCGACCGATGCCTTCGGCTTCCATCTTTCGAACCAGAGACGCTTCTGTATAACGGGCCGGTGGTTTGGTTTCGTGCGAATTGGCCTCAACTTCATGACAGCCAATTTTTTCGCTTTCGGCCATGTTTGGCAACGGCGAATCTTTGTCATCCAAAGCCGCATCGGGATCATCAGATCCTTCGACGTACGCTCGGAAAAAACCGGGAAATTCAACCGTTCGTCCGCTGGCTCGAAACTCGGCTTCTTCCACTTGAATCGTGACAGTATCGAATCTCAAACGAGCATCTGCCATCTGGGTGGCCATGGTTCGTTTCCAGATCAAGTCGTACATCTTGCGTTCGGGACCGGACAGGTTTTTCTCGTCAGCGGTCTCCATTTTATTACCCGCCGGGCGAATCGCTTCGTGAGCTTCCTGGGCTCCCTTTGCTTTGCCGGTAAACTGACGAGGCCCATCACTTAAGAAGTCTTTTCCATACAGATCGTCAATACGTCCTCGAGCACCATTAACCGCTTCGGCGGAAAGGCTCACGCTATCGGTACGCATATAAGTAATATGTCCGGCTTCGTATAACCTTTGAGCCGTTTGCATGGCCTGCCGAGCCGTCATATTAAGCTTACGGTTCGCTTCCTGTTGCAAGCTACTGGTTGTGAACGGAGGCGAAGGTTTACGAGTTTGGCGGCGTTGTTCGATCGACTTAACCGACCAATCCCCTGCTTGAACTCGAGCCTGAAGATCCTTGGTGGGAACTTCTTCCAGCAACAACACGTTGCTGCCATCTTTCAACTGCCCCGTGTTTTCGTCGAAGTCTTTACCGGTGGCGATTCGCTTGCCACCGACCGTCGTTAAAATGGCTTCGAAGGCAGCGCCCTGTTTCGATTTCAGATCGGCTTTCAGGTCCCAGTAAGTACCGCTGCGGAACTTCATTCGTTCTGATTCGCGTTCGACCAAAATGCGAACCGCCACACTTTGAACTCGACCAGCAGACAGCTTTGGAGCAATCTTTTTCCACAGCAGCGGAGACAGAGTGTATCCGTACAGCCGGTCGACAACTCGACGAGTTTCTTGAGCGGCGACGAGATTTTCGTCCATCTGTCGAGTATTCGACAACGCTTCCAAGATGGCGTCGCTGGTGATTTCTGAAAACACCATGCGATGCACGGGAACTTTGGGGTCTAGCAATTGCACTAAGTGCCAGCCAATGCTTTCTCCTTCGCGGTCTTCGTCGGTCGCGACGATGAGCTCATCGGCGGTTTTCAGAAGATCTTTCAGTTCCTTGACGATCTTCTTTTTCTCGGCGGGCACGACGTACAGAGGTTCAAAGTTTTGATCAACATTCACCCCCAGTTTTGCCCACGCCTCCTGTTTTAACTTAGCGGGCACTTCTGCAGCCTTGGCGGGCAGGTCGCGAACATGCCCCACACTGGCTCTGACGACGTACTTGTCGCCCAAGAACCCCTGAATTTTCTTCGCTTTAGCGGGCGACTCGACGATTACGAGTGCTTTTTTACGGGAAGCCATGACGCCTATGGGTTACAGAGAGTGAGGAATATGTGATGGGCGAACGAAGTGCTTGAAATGAAGTTCCATGATGGCAACATCGCCCGTTCTTTTGTTGTGCTTAATACAGTCAACGAGCGTTTTCCGATCCACAACTTTTCGAATGGCCGCTCTTCGAATTCGACACGTTGTACCAAAGTGGTCCTTGTCATCGACATGTGAAAGAGCGTCCGCCCGTTGGTTCCGGATGAAACGCAGAGTTGCCGTCCGAGGCAAGCAACCCGTGCTTTGTTTTCAGTTTTGTTACACAAATTACCGCAAAAGTGCCTTCGAAAAGCCCCAAAACTCGCCAGAAATCGATGCCGCACAGAAGGATCTGAACGTTGGATCTGTATCCGCCTCGAAAATGACGTAACCCTTGTCGGGGGTCCATCTTGTTTCATTTGCAAGGAAGGCTACAATCCGCGACTTCGAAACAGGCCGAGTCGTGTTGAACGATTCGTAAACAGCAAAAAAAGCTGTCCAACTGCTTTGAAACTGGGGAGTGAGATACGACTCCATTCCACTTCTGTCAAGCCACGTTAGCAAATTGACCTCGGTGTCCGGCGGTCACACGAAACACAAAAACCATGGCAACACCCTTTACCTTTTTCCGTAAGTACGCCGGCGGCCTGATGGTCGTCATGGTCATTCTTTCGATGATGCTGTTCACGATGGACGGTATTTTCAGTGACACATCAGCCAACCTTTGGCTGTTGGGAATGCTGATTGGATCGGCTGCCTTTGGAATCGCGGGCATTGGATCGGGCCGCTGGATTCAATGGGGAATTGGCGGAGCAATTTTGGGAACCGCTCTCGGACTGATCTTGCCCGGCTTTGCTGCCGGTGGAGGCCTCTCAAGCACCGTTGGAACGTTCGACCAAGCTCGCATGGAAGATCTGGGGACTCGAAGATCGATCGCCAACCAATTCATGGCTCAGGTAAATCCTATGGCTCGTTTTCAAGGCCCAAGCTTTGGATTTGGGCAGCAAAACATGAGCCTAGATTTGATCTTCGGAGCTCTGATGCGAGCCGAAGCTGACGAACTGGGAATCGCGATCGACAGCGATGGCGTTTCCCAATATCTGAAAGAAGTGGGGCGTGGCGAGCTGACCGAAGAAAAATACCTGACTCTGCGAAACAGCATGAGCTACCAGGGCAAAGCGCTTGACGAAGAAACGTTTCAGGAAATCCTGAGCGACGAAATTCGAGGACGCTTAGCATTCATGATGCTGCAAACTCGAACCACGTCGACTCCACCTGCTCCCGATGTTTATTGGCAGTACTTCCGACGCCTGAAAGTTCGTCAGCAAGTTGAAGTTGCCACTCTAAACGTTGATCAGTTTCTGAGCGAAATCGCTGAACCAACGGATTCTGAAATCGAAAACCTGTTCGAAGAATTCAAAGAATACTTCCCAAACAGCAAAGAACCCGGGTCACCGGGCTTCGCTTTGAGAACTCGAGCCAATCTGGCCTACTTGGAACTCGACGCCAAGTCGGTTGAAAATTCTCTGGATGCAATCACCGATGAAGAAGTGAAAGCGTACTACGAAGAAAACAAGGAAGGCCCGCTGATTCGATCCATCGTCATCCCAGAAGACGACACCGATGGCGACAGCGAAGAAGGAACGGACGGCGAAGCAGCGGCTGAAGAAAAGACAGACGATGCCAAGACAGACGATGCCAAGTCCGACGATACCAAGTCCGATGATGCCAAAACGGACGACAAAGCAGAGACCACAGACGAAGACGCCAGCGAACAATCGGACTCAGATGCCAAGGAAGCTGAACCGAAGAAACCTGCCGCCCAAGACATGAAGAAAGAAGAAGCCGCAGCAGCAGAAAAAGCGGACGCCAACGACACCAAGGAAACTGTCGAAGAATCAACGGCGACAGAAAAGAAGGACTCTGAAAAGAAGCCGGCTGAAGAAAAGGCAGAAGAAGCCAAAAAGGCTGTCGAAGAAAAGGCCACTGAAGCAAAAGAAGAAGTCAAACAACAGACGGCCAAGAAGCCAGTCTTCAACCAAGACCAAACCGAAGAAGGTCAGAAGACGGACACTACTAAAAAGACGGAAACTGCCGAGCAGCCGAAAGAAGTCGAGGCAGGAGATGCCCCAAAAGCGTCTGAAGAAAAACAGGCTGACACCAAAACAGACGCTGGTGACCAAGCCACACCAGAAAAGACAGACAGTCAAGAAAAGCCTGCACAAAATGACACGTTGGCGATTCCAGACATGAGCTCTCTACCAGACGTGCCATCGTTTGATACGGGCGACATGCCAGAACCAGAATATGAATATCGCGAACTGGATGAAGAACTGTCGAAGCTAATCCGTGAATTGATTATGGCCGACCGAGTGTCAGACGAAATGGCTTCACGAATGAAGTCTGCTCAAGGCGAAATGGAACTGCTTGCTCGCCGATACGGCGAAAAGCGAATGCAGATGATCGAAGCTGATCCAAGCACGTACGACGCATCTGCAGCGGACTATCAGGAATCTCTGAAAAGCCTTCGAGAAAGCATGGGCGACTTCTACGCCGAACTTAATGCTGACCTGAAGAAGCTTGGCAGCAAGTACGGCTTTGCCTTCGTTGAAACCGGACTGATCGGTGGTCAAGAATTACGATCATCAGAAGACTTCACCATTGGTGCAGCAACAGAACCATCTGCGAATCCCATGATGCAGTTCCAAGCAACTCCCATCGTGAACAGCATCTATTCCGGCCTGTCTTTTGATGAACAAAATAACGCCGGCCTGATGTTTCAGGTTTCAAAAGCCGTTCGCCCCGGCAGTGCGGCCGACGAACCAGAACGACGCTTTCTGTACTGGCTCACTGATATCTCACCACAGCATGTTCCTGAACTGGATGAAGCTGGCGTGCGAGACACAGTAGTGACTGCATTGAAGTCTGAAAAAGCTCGTGAGCTTGTAAAAACTCGCGGTGAAGCTTTGGCCAAAATCGTGAAGGCTGGCCTGAATAAAGAGGGCGACGAAAAGCAGAAACTCGTGGACTCACTCAAAG
This sequence comes from Fuerstiella sp., assembly GCA_039974975.1. Taxonomy (GTDB): domain Bacteria; phylum Planctomycetota; class Planctomycetia; order Planctomycetales; family Planctomycetaceae; genus Fuerstiella. The sequence goes on from JBDWHY010000174.1 coordinate 64,440, forward strand.
ACCAAACCGTGACGGGCAGCAAAGGCGGAGTACCTTTGGCTCGTCGAGTCTCAATGCCATTTTCTTGGATGCGAGTCACTCAAGCTCCGCAAATGAGCTTCCAGGGACCTCAAGCCGAGCGATCGATTATCACCTTCGAACAAGACGGTGGTGCACCACTGGACATGATCGGCGATCGATTCATGTCGGTCATCTTTGAAGACATGAAGGACGAAGATGTCCAGGTTGTGCCGAACTTCGATTATTCTGCCTACCATGTCGTGCATGTCACCAACCGCTTTCCAACTCCAGAAATCGGTGAAGACGGCCTGCGAGAAGAATTCGCAAAAGAAGCTCAGCAAACCGGATTCCGCAACAGCCCACTGCTGCCGGTCATGAGCACAGACTTGAATCGCCCGCCGGCGATCAAGTGGCAAGATTCGATCTGGAAGAAGTACCAGATCGACCTGAACGCAGACAGCGAATAGACACTTGCCGCACTTCAATCGCAAGGCTGACATCAAGCAAGCGATGCCAAACAAGTGAAGCAACAAGGCTCTGGTCACTTTCGTGACCGGAGCCTTTTTCTTGCGCGAACACTTCCAACTTCCAACCACCTGTTGCCCTCAGCGGATTAGCTCTTCGCCAGAACTGCCCCCGCAGCGCGAAGCAGACAGGAACACGAAGTCTGGCCAAAAAAAAACGAAGGCAGATCACCTGCCGTTCCTTGAACCCGAGATGACGGAACCAGCGATCACGGGACACTCAAGTTCACATCGGCTTGAAGAACCACGCCTCAGCCAACCCAGCCGAGGCCGACGCAACTTTTGAATTCAGCCCTACGAACGCCGCCACTCGCGGTGTGGATGCGGATGCGGCCGTGAATGCGGCCGTGAATGCGGCCGATTTTTGTCGTTCTGATCACAGGTGTCGTGTCAACGATACAAAGCAACCCGCAGTGAACACACCGCCTGAGGCCGTTAAGGACAGCCCAGCCTTCCCGGCTTAGCGGCCGAAGACTCAAATTGGCCGTTTTTCGTAACGTACAGCACAACAGCTTCAGTTTGGCACGGCCTTCGCTTCTGTGATTGGCATCGAAAGCAGGTTACGCGTTGAGAAGAATTTCATCGCGATCACAAGATTCACGAAAGCCAGATCCATGTTGAATATCGCAGTCCAAGCCAGTCGAATTGCCGTTCTTGCCATCCTGATTACTCAGGCCAACACCACCAATGCTCAACAATGCAAAGACGGCATTTGCAGCCTGACGCCTCATCAGGCGGCCGACCAGTTAACTGCTCCAACTCCACGCCGATCGCCTTCGGTCAATCTTCGCAGCCCAAATCGCTTTGATGGAACCGGAGCAAACGGACATGGCGACAGTCGCCCGCTTGACCGCAGAGCCATGCCGTCCAATCGACTGACCGGGCAAGATCGCTATCGAGCCGTGCGAACCAACTCTGCGGGCTCGTTGGCTCTGACTTGGGAAAAAGACATCCAGAAGGGTGCGGCGATCGCTCGAGAAACCGGGCGGCCGATGCTGATCCAAGTGACGGCAGACTGGTGTGGCTACTGTCGAAAGATGAAGTCTGAGGTGTTTTCGCAGACTGGCATTCAACGGAATCTGGCTCGAGGATTTGTAACGGTCGAAATGAATGCAGACCAAAACAAAGAACTGGTTCAGCGACTTGGAATCAAGTCCCTGCCAACGACTCTGATTCTAACCCCTGACCTTCAGATCGCTGACCGCATGGAAGGCTTTCGAAGTGCGGACCAATTGCAGGTGAAGCTTGATCGTTTTCTACCTCGAGCAGAATTACACCGTGACATCGTGATCGCCGCACGCTAACGGGCAAGGCCAGCAGATCGCTGAAACCAGCGAAGGCGTGGTGATCGATTTCCAAACCGAGACTCCTGGGGGGAGGGGCTCGGTTTTTTCATTGGACGATCACTGAAAACTGTTGGGCCGCCCAGCCACCAGCTCGTGGCATGACATCGCCGCCAGCAGACTGCACCCTGCGCACAGCAGTCACCGCACAGCAGTCGACACACAGCAGCCGGGGCAACACCGTCGGCACACTGCTGGAATGATGAAGCAAGAGCCAAGGTCAGATTCTTGATTGCTTGCCTAAAGCTTCCTCAGAAACGCCCCCGGCACAACGACCGCATTCCACCAGAACGTCCGTTCAAGACAGTGTGAAATGAACGAGTGATGCAACAGAGCGCCCGCGAGGGCACTCAAGGGAAGATAGGGAACCGTGCAGTGCACGGATCTTATCGAGACTGCGTCTCAGTTTGCTCAACCTATTTGCCTCGATGGCAGCTTCCCTTGTGAAGCTGCGCCAGGAAACCAAAATCACCACGCGTTCGGGCGGCATGAATCGGGTTGCGAAGCAAATTTACTTCGAGACTCCATGATGGCTGGCTAAACCGAAACTTGGGTGACTACTTCGTCGGGCCAAGGCCTGAGGAGTGAGTGGTTTTCCCGAAGGCTGCGTTGTGGCACAGGATTCATCACTGAATTAGGTTGAGATTCACCAGTGGTGTGTGCGGTTGCGGTTAAGTTTTGGTGGGTGCGGTCCGATTCAGTGACTTCAATCCGGACAGTTTTGGTTGACGAACACCGTTGTTGGTCTACGACTGCGACGATTTGACGCAGTGCGGATAAGCACTGTTGGTTTATACTTCCCGGCAAATGGTGATGTCTTTCATAGAATCATCCTTGGTCGTTCAGACTCTTCTGCTTCGTTCCTGATTAGCGTTCTCCGACACATCGGAGGGCAGAACTATGAGCTTAATTTTTCCTAACTGGACCAATCGGCTTCTCGCCGCCGCAGGTGCTGGAGCACTCATCGGTGCGGGATACGTCGGCACGATCGTGTTTGCGGCCATGCATCCGACGACTCATCACATTGGTTACCAGCCGACTCAGCCGGTTCCGTTCAGTCACAAACTGCACGCCGGACAACTAAAACTTGACTGTCGCTATTGCCACAACACGGTGGACCGAGCGGCTCATGCAGCGATTCCGCCGACGGCGACTTGCAGCAATTGCCATTCTGGGAAGAACGCAAAAGGCGTGACACCTCACGTCGCCGTGCATTCCGAAAGCAAGAAGCTGGCGAAGGTTCGCGAATCGGCAGCAACGGGTGATCCTGTTGAATGGATCAAGGTGCACAACCTTCCCGACTACGTTTACTTTAACCACAGTGCTCATGTTAACAGTGGAGTCAGCTGTGTTTCTTGTCACGGTCGAGTCGACCGGATGGAAAAAGTACAACAGGTGAAGACTTTGTCGATGGCGTTCTGTCTCGACTGCCACCGAAATCCAGAACCTCATTTGAGGCCATTGGATAAGGTCACCGAACTGTCGTGGGTTCCTGACGAGGATCCTGAAGTGGTGGGTGCGAAGATTCGCGAAGAGCTGAATCTGCATCCGAAGGTCAATTGCTCAACCTGTCATCGATAAGTAAGTCATGTCCAGTAAGAAATGGTATCGCAGTCTTTCTGAACTCGAAAATTCATCTGAATTTGACGAGTTCCTGCATCGTGAGTTTCCTCAGGCAGCTGAAGAATTCCCCGAAGGCGTATCACGTCGGCGTTGGATGCAGCTGATGGGCGCTTCTTTGACTCTGGCAGGTGCTGCCGGGTGTTACAAAGAAGAAAAACTGACTCCGCTTGCGGCTCGACCAGTCAATCGCATTCCTGGCGAACACCAGTACTTTAACACATCCGTTGAAGTCGCCGGTCAGCCCTATGCGTTGCGAGCAACAAGCAACGATGGTCGCCCCACCAAACTCGACGGAAATGCGTTGCATTCTTCGTCTGGCAACGGCGGTAGCAATTCGTACATCCAAGGTTCGATTCTGGATCTTTATGATCCCGATCGCCTGCAATCACCTTTTGAAAAAGACAACGGCGAATCCTTCCTCCGCTCATGGGATGAAGTCGACAGTGCCATGTCTGCTTTGGTGAAACAGTTTTCTGCAGACGGTGGAGCCGGCTTAGGAATTCTTTCTGAACCAACCACCAGCCCCACGGTAGCTCGTCTGAAGGCAGCGTTGCAGAAAAAGCTGCCAAAGCTTGGCTGGTTCGAATACCGTTCGACCTCAAATTCCAACCAACTTGCAGGTGCTGTCAAAGCTTTTGGCCAACCTGTTCGACCGTTGTTCGATTTGACTAAAACCAAAATCGTGGCAACTTTCGACTGCGACTTGCTCAGCAGTGGCTTGAATGCTCAGCACTACGCCAAAACATTTGCGGATCGTCGAGATCCCAAGGGTGAAATGAATCGCCTGTATTCTGTGGAAAGTGAATTCACGACCACCGGAACAGCGGCCGATCATCATCTGTCTTTGGCCAGCAGTAAGATTGGAGCACTGTTGCTTGATCTTGAAGCCGCCATCGATGCCGGAGCAACCAAGCCAGCCGATGACGCTTCTCATGCCGAAAAGTTCTTCGCCGCTTTGGCGGATGACTTGAAAGCAAATGCGGGCGACTGTGTTGTTGCCGTTGGTCCGGGACAACCGGCCGACGTCCACGCAATTGGCTTCCGTATCAATTCGAAGCTTGGCAACATCGGCAAGACGATGACATTGGTTCGAGGCGACAAGCCGGTGGATCATGCTGATTCATTAAAGGATTTTGCCAAGCAGGCGAAGTCGGGAGAATTGAAGGCTGTCGTCATCTTGGGTGGCAACCCGGTCTATGGTGCTCCTGCTGACATCGATGTCACGTCCGCAATCAAGAAGCTTGAAGTTTCTGCTCACCTGACGTTCCTGCCCAATGAAACGACGGGGAAGTGTGACTGGATGCTTCCAATGAGTCATATTTTGGAAGGCTGGTCGGACACGACTTTAGCTGACGGCAGTTACGGTATTGGTCAACCTTTGATCAATCCGTTGTTCGAAAGCCGCAGTGCGATTGGCATGCTGGCTGTGCTGGCCGGAGAATCAGGCGACTTGCAATCGCTGGTGCGTACAACCGCTGGCAATGTCTCGGGCAAGTTAAGAACCGAAGCCGCTTGGCAGAAGGCCGTGCACAATGGCTTTGCAGACGGAACGGCGGCTGCGGCCATCGAACCGACGACTGCCGCTTTTGAAGTCGATGCAGCGGGCGACTGGAAGGCTCCGGTTGAAGTCAGTAACGGTCAAATTGAAGTCCTGTTTACATCAAGCTCCACTGTCTTTGATGGTCAATTTGCCAACAACGGCTGGTTGCAAGAAACTCCTCATCCGCTTACGAAGTTGACTTGGGGCAACGCGGCGGTCATGAGTCCGGCCACAGCGAAAGCTCTGGAACTTGTTGATCATCAGCTGACCAAAGTTGAAGTCAATGGCGGTCGAGCCGTGTTGCCGGTTTACATTCAACCGGGTCAAGCGACGGGCACCATTTCTGTTGCACTGGGTTACGGTCGAACTCAATCGGGTATTGTTGGTGGTGACGAAAAGCAGGGTGTTGATCCTGTCGGAGTCGATGTGAGTTCACTTCGAACATCTTCATCGATGGCGTTTGCTACCAACGCAACTTTGAGTCCATTGCAGAGCGAAGAAAAGCTTGCTTCGACTCAGGATCATTTCGCGATCGACAAGACGGGAATGGAAGGCATCCATGACCGCATCGGCGACTTGATTCGCGAAGGTTCTTTGGATGAATACAACAAGCATCCCGACTTCGCTGAGCATCGAGTTCATCATCCGCCTCTCGAATCTTTGTGGACCGAAGTGTCTTACGAAGGTCATGCTTGGGGAATGGCGATCGACTTGAATAAGTGCATCGGCTGTAACGGCTGTGTGACCGCTTGTCAGTCCGAAAACAACGTGCCGATCGTTGGCAAAGATCAGGTCCAAAGAAACCGAGAAATGCATTGGTTGCGAGTCGACCGGTATTTCGGCGGAGACGACCCGGAACAGCCTGAAGTATTCAGTCAGCCTGTCACATGCATGCAGTGCGAAAATGCTCCTTGCGAACAGGTTTGTCCGGTTGCGGCCACCGTCCATAGCGACGAAGGCTTGAACGACATGGTTTACAACCGCTGTATTGGAACTCGATATTGCGGGAACAACTGTCCTTACAAAGTACGACGGTTCAACTTCTTGAACTACCGTAAGGAAACGAAGCAGGACAACTTGCTGCAGCAGTTGGTATTGAATCCAGAAGTCACGGTCAGAAGCCGTGGAGTCATGGAAAAATGTACTTACTGTGTTCAGCGAATTCAGAACACGAAAATTACGGCCAAGGCCGAACGTCGAGCAATCGGCGACAACGAAGTGGTAACAGCTTGTCAAGAAGCGTGTCCTTCGGATGCGATTTCCTTTGGCGACTTGAACAATCCGAATAGCGATGTAGCAAAAGCTCACGCAGATTCACGATCTTACGGCATGCTGTCGGAGCTGAACGTGAAACCTCGAACTCGCTACTTGGCTCGGATTCGTAACCACCATCCTTGGCTTGCAAAAGCAGATCACGATCACGGTCATGGCCACAGCCATGATGAAGAACTCGGATCGCTCGAATCCAATGGTGCCACGGTTGCATCTCACGACTCAACGAACTCTCAGGAGGCGTCCGTCTAATGGCCTCGGTTTCCATTTCAACAGATACAACCACCGTCGAAAATCCAGCTCAGCGCAACCCGCTGGTCATTGGTACTCACGACTACAAGTCGGTCACCGACAAGGTTGTCGCGATCAGCGATCGCGAAGTCCCATTCGCTTGGTACGTCGCGTTCGGTACTTCCGTCAGTATGACGGGCATGTTGTTCGCCTTAATCGGCTACCTGGTTGTGACGGGTGTCGGAGTTTGGGGTAACAACAGTCCCGTATTTTGGGGCTGGCCGATTGTCAACTTCGTGTTCTGGGTGGGTATTGGCCACGCGGGAACATTGATTAGTGCGATCCTTTTTCTGTTTCGCCAAGACTGGCGAACCAGTATTAACCGCTTTGCAGAAGCGATGACCATTTTCGCTGTGGCCTGTGCGGGAATTTTCCCCGGAGTTCACATTGGTCGAGTCTGGTTTGTGTACTTCTTAGCACCACTGCCCGTGCCTCGTCTTGAAATGTGGCCTAACTTTCGCAGTCCTTTGCTGTGGGATGTCTTCGCCGTTTCAACGTATGCCACCGTATCTGCCTTGTTTTGGTACATGGGCATGGTTCCCGACTTGGCAACGTTTCGAGATCGAGCGACCACAAAGACGAAGCAGTTTCTTTACGGAGTCGCTGCATTGGGTTGGACGGGAAGTGCTCGCCACTGGCATCGCTATGAAAAGGCCTACATGCTGTTAGCCGCATTGGCCACTCCATTGGTCCTTTCGGTACACACGATCGTAAGTTTTGACTTTGCTGTTTCGATCGTTCCCGGTTGGCACACGACCATCTTTCCGCCGTACTTTGTCGCTGGAGCCGTCTTCAGTGGTTTTGCGATGGTGATTACTTTGATGGTGCCAGCTCGCAAGTGGTTTGGCTTGGGCGACTTTGTCACAGAACGTCACCTAGAAAACATTTGCAAGATCTTGCTTGCCACAGGTTCGATGGTTGGCTTCGCTTATGCGATCGAATTCTTTATCGCCTGGTACGGCGGCAACAAGTACGAAGGCTTCGCGTTCATTAACCGAGCAACAGGGCCGTTCTGGTGGGCTTACTTCACCATGGTCAGCTGCAACGTCATTGCACCTCAGTTCTTCTGGATCAAGAAAGTGCGAACCACTCCGTGGATGATGTTTGTGATTTCGATCTTTGTAAACATCGGCATGTGGTTCGAACGCTTCGTGATTACCGTCACGTCGTTAAGCCGAGACTTCCTGCCATCAAGCTGGTCTTACTTTACTCCAACAATCATTGACGTGGCGATGTTTGCAGCCAGCTTTGGTTTGTTCTTTACCTTGTTCCTGTTGTTCTGTCGGTACTTGCCCATCGTGGCGATTTCCGAAGTGAAGGGTGTGATGCCGAAGCCAACGGCCGAAGCGACTGCAGAAACATCTGCTTAGCTTGTGAGGCAATTCGAAGACACTCGCAAACATCTGTGATGTCTTCGAAGCCAGTTTGGGTTTGGTGAAGCCAGCTGCCTATTTTTCGAAGACGAATGAAGTAGGCAGCCCCAGTCAAAGTTTTTGTCTGAAATAAGACAGGTGATATTGTGTCTGAAGCAGTGAACGAAACCACAAATCAGGATGCAGACGAAGCAACGGCCACAAGTGGTTTGATTGCTCAGTTTGCAGGTCCAGAGCAATTGCTGGCCGCGTCCAACAAGGTACGCGAAGCGGGTTGCACCAATGCTGACGCTTATTCTCCGTTTCCAATCCACGGGATTGATGAAGCGTTGGGAATTAAACGCACGATTCTGCCTTGGTTCGTGCTGGCTGCCGGATTGTCTGGCGGCTTTGCTGCTGGAATGATGCAATGGTGGATGAACGCCACAGACACCATTGAACTGCCACTGATCGGCCAAGGTTATTCCTTCTTGATCAGCGGTAAGCCTCAATGGAGTCTCCCGGCCAACATTCCTGTGATCTTTGAAGTCATCATTCTGTCCAGTGCCTTTGCGGCTCTGTTTGGAATGTTTGCTTTGAATGGGCTGCCCAAGTTTTACAACCCATTGATGAAGCTAGAACCTTTTCGACGAGTCACCGATGATGGCTTTTTCCTGCATATTCAGGAAAACGATCCGGGATTCAACCAGTCGAAGCTGGAATCATTGTTTCAGGAATCAGGAGCCGTTTGGGTCGATGGAGTACCTGTTGAGGAAGCTCCGGGACCATTGCCCGGATTTTTGAAACCTGTTGGCATGGTCATGGTTTGTCTGGCCATGATTCCTCCAGCCTTGATTGCGTACGTGCGTAGCACTCCGTCAGAAGCGACTCGAATCGATATCTGGACGGACATGGATTATTCAGAAGCTGCCAAGGCTCAAGAAGCCAGCACTCTGTTTGCCGATGGTCGATCGAACCGATCTCAGATCACCGGCACCATTGCCTTTGGTGACTTGCAAGATGACGACGCTTACTTCAAGGGCTACCTGCCAGACACTGCTGAAGCTGTCGCTGGAAGTTCGGTATCGCGTTCTGTGCAATTGACTTCTGTTGTCGCCCAAGAAGGCGACACCAAGCAGGACAACGCCCAAGAAGGCGACAACAAGCAAGACGGCGACAAGAAGGCAGATGTCGAAGCAGCAGGCAGCACTCCAGCTGCTAGCAAACCGTCAGCAGGCAGAGCTCCTGCAAAACCCAAAGAACCAAATTACATCAAGGAATTTCCTGAGCAGGTCACAATTGATCAGGAATTTCTTAATCGAGGTCAGCTCAGATTTAACATCTACTGTGCGACCTGTCATGGTCAAGCAGGAAAAGGGAACGGACTTGTTAGCTTGCGAGCAAAAGAGATCAATTCTGCGGACTGGTTGCCTCCCACAGACCTGACCAGCGTTCCCGTAATGATTCAGCCGATTGGCAAAATCTACGACACCATTTCAAACGGCCGTCGCAAGATGGCCGGTTACAAGGCTCAGATTCCAGTGAAAGATCGCTGGGCAATCGCCGCCTATGTTCGAGCACTTCAAGAAAGCCAAAACGCTTCCATCAAAGATGTGCCAGACGAACAACGAGCAATTCTGGAAAGCCAGAAGTAGAGACAAGAAGTCGAGGCCGTGGCAGTTGAACAAGCGAGCTACGGCAACCATCGAAGTCGATGATTTCGAGCGAAGCAAAATCAAAATCTGTACTCCACGTCGCAGGCTGGCCTTCCCAGTTTGCGGACCACACGATTCTAAAGTTTAGCAGTTATCCACCACCATGGGACATCACGGCGAACCCACCTTTGATCCATCTGTTGATCGTCGACTGACGGCCACTGCAGAACGACTTCAAAAACCAATCTTGGTTGTCGCTGCTGTTTGCATCGGTTTGGCGGTAGCTTGCGCATTCTTGTTCGCTGAAACGAAGCGTGACAAGAATTACGACAGCATGCATGCTGATGGGACTTTAAAAACCATCGTTGCAGAGCTCGCGTTGAAGGAAGATCGCGACGTCATCGAATACGAAAAGATGCCCATCGCAGAAATTGCCGTGCTGGCCGAAGAAAAGCTGGGAGCCAACGAAGCCATCCAGTGGGACGACTATCTGAGCAAAAGTTATGGCTGGCAACGATTACAAGCCAGTTACCTGACGGCATTTGTTTTTGTGCTCAGCATTTCATTAGGAGCTCTCTTCTTTGTGCTGATTCAGCATTTGACTCGAGCGGGTTGGAGTGTTGTTGTTCGTCGAGTTGCCGAAGTGATGGCTGGATCCATCAAGCCTTTGGCTTTGCTAAGCCTGCCGCTGTTGATCCCCGTTATTTTCGGAGACCACTCGTTGTTCGAATGGAACGACGTCAACAAACTGGAAGAAGGTTCAGCGTCTTACGATGAACTTGTTGCTCACAAGCGACCGTGGCTTAACCCAGCCTTCTTTGTCTTGCGAGCATTCGTGTACATGGGAGTTTGGATCTGGCTGGCTCGTTTTTATCTGAACAAGTCTGTGACTCAGGATTCAACAGGCGATCCGAAGTTGACCATGGATCAACAAGTTCGTGCTCCGATCGCTATGTTTGCCTTCGCCTTTTCGGTGAACTTCTTTGCCTTTGACTTCATGATGTCACTGGCACCTCATTGGTTCAGCACGATCTACGGAATCTATTACTTCGCTGGCTGCGTTGTGAGTGGCATTGCCACCATGATCTTGATGACATCTTGGCTACAAAAGACGGGCGTGATCAAAGACGAAGTCACGGTTGAACACTTTCACGACTTGGCCAAGCTGCTGTTTGGATTCACATTTTTCTGGGGATACATCGCCTTCAGTCAGTTCATCCTGATCTGGTATGCGAACATTCCGGAAGAAACTTTCTGGTACCTGAAGCGAATGGAAAACGGCTGGGAGTGGGTCAGTCTTGCTTTGCTGTTCGGCCACTTGCTGATTCCGTTCTTGGGCCTGATGTCACGAGCTTCTCGACGAACGCACAAGATTCTGCTGTTCTGGGCGGTTTGGATGTTGACCATGCACGCTCTGGATATCTACTGGAATATTGTTCCCCACTTTGTGACTCGTCCCAGCTTTAACCCAACCGATGTGTTGATGATGGTTGGAATGGGAGCTGTTGGCCTGAGCTTTTTCCTAAGAACAGCGACGAAACTGAATGTCTCGATGGTTCCTGTTCGAGATCCTCGAATGCCTGAATCACTTGCCTTTCACCAGATGTGAGTTTGAAAATGACCCAAACAGAATCCTCAAACACGGCCTCCGGGCCAGTTGATCCAATGGATCAATTCGAACGATACGACACCGTCAACACATCCGGAATTGTTTTGGTTGGCTTCATTTCGGCCATCCTGACCTTTGCCATCATCATCGCCGTTCAGGCCATGTTTTACTCGGCAAAGCAGGCCGAGCTGGTTAAGAAAGACGTCAATGTTGCGGATGCAACAGTGATCGAAGCGATTACTCAACAACGTCAAAAGCTGACCGGATATTCTTGGGCCGACGACAAGAAGAAGAAAGTCAGTATTCCGATCGAGCAAGCGATGGCAATGGTCATCGAAAACGAGGCTGCCAAGTCAGAAGGTTCCGACGCCGAATGATCTCACGATCTCATTTTCTTCAACCCTTCGTTCTCTGCGTACTCATCTGCGTCAGCCGATCGTCAATCGCGCAGTTGAATACTCGTGTGAAGGAATTTGAGGGAGTCGGAGTCACTGAGCATCTGGATGACTTTGTGCCGTTATCAGCCGTCTACACGGACGACAGAGGACGGCGAATGCGACTGAGTGACTTCTTCAAAGAAGGCAAACCGGTTGTCTTGTCCATGAATTATTCCAGCTGCCCTTTGCTATGCAGCCAGCAGTTAAATGGGTTGGTCGACTGCTTAAAGAAGATCGACCTGTTGACGGGAAAAGATTTTGAAATTGTTTCCGTCAGCATTGACCCTTTGGAAACAACAGCTCGAGCCCGCGATACTCAACAAAAGTACACCAAGCTGTATGGTCGTCCCGGTTCGGGCCAAGGTTGGCATTTTTTAACGGGCGAGCAGTCAGAAATTACTCGGCTGTCTGAAGCGATCGGTTTTAAGTACCGCTTTGTTCCTCAGCAACAAGAGTATGCTCATGCTGCGGTTTTCGTGATCTGTACTCCAGACGGACGAATTTCGCGTTATTTGTACGGAGTCGCTTTCGATTCCCAAACAGTGCGTTTATCGCTGGTTGAAGCTGCGGACGGAAAAATTGGGACGACGATGGATCAGGTGTTGCTGATGTGTTTCGCCTACAATCCGACCGCTGGATCGTACTCGCCGACGATCATTGGGCTAATGAAAGTTGCGGCGGGCGCCACGATTGGTGGTTTGTTGCTGTGCTTGATCCCGGCCTGGTTACGACGCCGACCGAAGAAAACATCTCAGGATTCCGAATCGACTGCTTTCACTGCGGTTTAGATCTCATGATTTCAAACTTGACCGATACCACAATGTCTTCATTTCTTGCAGTCGGCGCTGGCAGCGTTGCCTTCCAGCCTCAAGCATCTAGCTTTGCCGCTGGCGTGGACTTTCTGTTCTACGCGATCACCGCCATCAGTGTGGTGTTCTTCGTATTGATCGTTGCCATCTTGGCTTACTTCGTCGTGAAGTACCGTCGCCGACCGGGCGTCGATGTGATCCCAAGTCCTCATCATAATACGGCCTTGGAAGTGGCTTGGTCTGTGCTGCCAGCTGGAATTTTGGTTTACATCTTCGGAGCCGGCTTTTTGGGCTGGTTGGATATGAAGAGTGCTCCAGAAAACGCTTACGAAATTAACGTGGAAGCAAAATCTTGGAGCTGGTCATTCACGTATCCGAAGGCGGAAGGCTTGCAAATCGATGCGTTGCACGTGCCGATCAATGAACCCATCAAGTTGAACATGATGTCCACGGACGTCCTCCACAGTTTGTATGTGCCAGCGTTCCGAGTGAAGCAAGACCTCGTGCCTGGACGCAATACGTCTCTGTGGTTTGAAGCGACTCGAGCCGGAGAATACCGCTTATACTGCACAGAATATTGCGGGCAGAAGCATTCGTTAATGTCTGCAGACGTGGTTGTTCACGAGTCTGGGAAGTTTAAGATCTGGCAGCAGGAAGAAATTGACCGCCTGTTGGACCTGCCGCTCGATGAGCTTGGAGCACTGATGTACAAACGTCAGGGATGTATCCAGTGTCATTCGATTGATGGAAGCACCGAAGGAAAAGCGGGGCCAAGCTTTTACCACAGCTTCGGAACGGAACAAAAGCTGGCCACGGGCGAGTCTGTGATCGTCAATGACGAGTACATTCGAGAATCCATTCTTGAACCCATGGCAAAAGTCCGAGCTGGCTATAATCCCGTCATGCCGTCATACAAAGGCAAGATGAAAGAACGACAGCTGTTGTCGTTGATTGAATTCATCAAGAGCTTGAAGAAGTAGTACGACCGAAGCAACAAGAATCAAGCACCCGCCAGTTTTCTTGACTGGCAGGATTTAAACACACACAACGATCAATCGATGATTTTGGTTGATCCGAATATCAGATAAGTAGAAACGGAAAGCGAAACACGCATGTCGATCGCAAATCCAGAAACCACCAGTCAAGTCGTTTCGCACGTGCATGGGCACGCTGATGAAGATTACTTGAACTGTTCGTCAGGCTGGAAATCGTGGGCATTCACGATTGACCACAAACGCATCGGAGTCATGTACTTGGCTGCCATTTGCACCGCCTTTTTGGCTGGTGGAATCATGGCGTTAGTACTTCGGCTTGAACTTTGGACGCCGGACAAAGCGTTCCTGAGCGAAGACGGCTACAACCATGCTTTCACCTTGCATGGTGCCATCATGACGTTCCTGTTCTTGATCCCCAGTGTTCCCGCCGCCTTGGGTAACTTTGTGCTGCCGGTGATGTTAGGAGTCAAAGACGTTGCTTTCCCCAAGATGAACCTGATGAGTTTATACTTGTGGATTGGTGGGGCCATCTTTTTCCTGAGTGCAGTTCTGATGAGCGGCTTGGACACGGGTTGGACCTTTTACACGCCGTACAGTACGTCAACCAGTACGAGTGTGATCGCCGCGACGATGGGAGTCTTCGTCCTTGGATTTAGTTCTATCTTCACGGGCCTGAACTTCCTTGTCACGATCAACACCATGCGACCTGCAGGCATGACATGGTTCAAGATGCCCCTGTTTCTCTGGTCTTTGTACGCCACATCAATCATTCAGATTTTGGCGACTCCTGTCTTGGGCATCACGGGCCTGTTGTTGATTGCCGAACGAGCCATCGGAATTGGCATCTTTGATCCGAAGTTGGGTGGCGACCCTGTTTTGTTCCAGCACTTCTTCTGGTTCTATTCTCATCCAGCTGTTTACATCATGATTTTGCCTGCGATGGGTGTGATCAGTGAATTGATGTCGACCTTCAGCCGCAAACCGATCTTCGGTTACACATTCATTGCTTACAGTTCCATCGCCATTGCCCTGCTGGGTTTCTTGGTTTGGGGTCACCATATGTTTGTGAGCGGTCAGTCTCCGCTGGCAACGTTGGTCTTCAGTGCGTTAACTTTTAGTGTGTCCATTCCATCGGCCATCAAAGTGTTTAACTGGCTGGCCACGATGTATAAGGGCTCTGTCAGTCTTGAGACTCCAATGTGTTATGCGTTGGCCTTCATCTTCCTGTTTGGAATTGGTGGTTTGACGGGACTGCACCTTGGAGCTTTAGCGACCGACGTCCACTTGCACGACACCTACTTCGTGGTAGCTCACTTTCACTATGTGATGATGGGTGGAACTTTGATCGCGTTCCTTGGCGGTCTGCACTATTGGTGGCCGAAGATGTTCGGCAAGATGTACAACGAAAACTGGGCTCGAGTAGCCTGCCTGATGATTTTTGTTGGGTTCAACGCCACCTTCTTCCCACAGTTCATTCTGGGAAGTCGAGGAATGCCGAGACGGTATGCTCGGTACGACGAAGAATTCCAAGCCTTCCATCAGTTTAGTACTGGCGGAGCTTTGTTCTTGGGTAGCGGTTTGTTGCTATGTGCCATCGTATTGATCTACTCATTGTTCAAGGGCCGCAAGGCTCCTGCGAATCCTTGGGGAGCATCGACATTGGAGTGGAAGTGCAGTTCACCTCCACCTCACCACAACTTCGATTGGCCTCCTGTATGCGATGGCCCTTACAAATACGACAACATTAAGTACGATCCGAAGCACGGGGGTTATGTGGAATTGGAAACGCCGGAAGGCGAACCTTCTGATTCACATAGCTAGTTGATTCCGGTGCAACCGATTTACCGCCTGCTTGTTCGATGAACGGCAGGCGTGACTTTGATTTTTCCCTTATCAATTCGATCGAGCAACCCGGCTGTTTTTCAGTCGGGTTTTTGGCGTAGTCTTATGAGCGTAGCAGCGAACAGCAGTGATTTGGCAACCGGGTCCGATGATCATCATGGTCATGGCGATCATGATCCGTTTTTGGCCCATCACTTTGGATCTCACCGACAACAGTTCGATGCCGCTAAATTTGGCATGTGGCTGTTTCTGGTCACAGAAATTCTGTTCTTCAGTGGTCTTTTCTGCGCCTACGCAGTCTACCGAAGTGCTCATCCGGAAGCGTTTGCAAACGCAGACCAATATCTGGATGTGACTTTGGGTGCATTAAATACGGCAGTGCTGATTTTCAGCAGCATGACAATGGCGTGGGCCGTTCGAGCATCTCAGCTTGGCCAAACCAAATTGTTGTGCCAATTGCTGACCATCACCATCGCCTGTGCAAGCATCTTCTTGGGTGTCAAGGCGGTGGAATACAGTCACAAATGGGATCTTGGAATTCTATGGGCCAGTGCTTTTAATCCGGTCCAAACTTCAGCACATAGCTACGCGCTGTTGGTGTTGAGTACTCCGGCGGCAATTTTGTCTGTCGTGTTTGCCGTCCTGTTTGGATTGGCGAAGACGAAACAGAATGAAGTTTCAGCTTCGTTCTGGTGCAGCCTTTTGATTTCCGCAGTGGCGTTCTTTGGTGGAGTCGGAATGGGCATTGCTGCTCCCGCCGCCATCGAAGCAATCACCGGCCATGGTGCTCATGAAGAAGTCGTTGCGACAGGTGGGGCAGCAGCAGTAGGCGCTCTTGCAACAGAAGCTGAAGTCGATGACCCAACCTACACGGGAGTATTCTTCAGCATTTATTATGTGATGACCGGCTTGCACGCGATTCATATTTTGGGTGGCATGGGAGCGTTGTCTTGGTTGCTATGGAGATCATTGAATCAACACTTCGGTCCGAAGTACTTTGGTCCTGTTGATTTCGTGGGACTGTACTGGCATCTGGTCGACTTGATTTGGATCTACTTGTTCCCGTTGCTGTACCTAATTGGCTAATCGGCTTTGCCGACGAATTTTTGATGACAGACGCCACAGATCAAACGTTGTTTGTGAGGTGGTTTCTAAGCCCCGTTGAAACACCTTCTTTCTGTTGATATTCAAACGATGACATCTGACGCATCCAACCACAGCGAAGAACACGGCCACGACGATCATCACGGACCAGATGGTCATCACGTGATGTCTTTGCCGATGATGTTCGGTATTTTTGGTGCACTGATCTTCTTCACGGCTTTGACAGTTGCCATCGGGCAGTTTTCGTTGGGTCGTTGGGAAATCTTGATCACGATGATGATCGCGACCACCAAAGCCACCTTGGTCGCTTTGTTCTTTATGCACTTGCTGTACGACCGGCCATTCAACGCCATGATGTTTTCATTTTCGTTGTTCTTTGTCGCTCTGTTCTTGGGCATCGTTTTGATGGACCGAGGAGCATACAGCGAAGACTTAGTGCCCCCGGTACGTGCTGAAGCTGCTCCGGCCGCTCCGGCAGAGCCTGCTCCGAAGCCCGCTGCTTAATTCAGCCACTTGATGCTTGATCAATCGCAGCCCAATGCTGCCTTGGAATTCGCGAAGGAAGCCGAGCTAAATTCAAGCTTCAATGTGTGGTTCAGACAAAAGCACTCCGCGACTGAAGTGACAGATTGCGATCTCTGGGTGCGATCTCTGGGTGCGATCTCTGGGTGACGATCTCTGGGCTCGTGCTTCTCAAGGTTCAAAGCCGACAGATTTCGTGACGTTGACATGGCACAGAACGGTGAGATGCCGTCCCACGCCATGATTCCCCCGAATCGATCCTGCGAAATGGCGTCGCTTGCTCACGGCGTTGCTTATCCACAGCTGAATCGTGACAACAACTGCGTCCGCCGGCTGGCTCGCCGCCTCTTCCAATCGCAAATCGCAAGTTGCAAGTTGCAAGTTGCAAGTTGCTGGTTGCTGGTTGCTGGTCCAATGACTGGGACGCCGGAGAATACGGGAACTCTGGAACGCCGGGAATACGGAGAACAACGTTTCCTCTAAGCAGGCCCATTCCGTTTGATTCCAGTTTCCTACCTGTGGCCGTCGGTCGAGACTTCAGCTGGGGTTTAGGGACGGAAGCCTGCGGGATTTAGGGGGTGGTGAAATCCCTTTGATGTTCGAATTTGATGGACCAAACAGCATCAACATTGTGCGATCCGAACCGAAACAATGTTCGTTTCGGAAGCAGGCGCTGCCAAGGAATTCGCTGAAAACGTCGTCATTCGGCGAAGCGTGATACGATTCCCATCCATAGAATTCCCAATGTAAGAAGTTTGCTCTTCGCAACGTCTACATTTGTCGGCTGCGATTCTGTGTCTGTCGGCCTATCTAAAGAGAACTTGGAAGGGTACGCATCATGAAGATTTTCGCTCCTACTTTGGCTTTGGTGATCTCCGGAGTTGCCGTTTTTCAGTTGCTACAGGCTCAAGAAACCCCTAAAGCAATGGGTTCGGGCACTCATTCAGCGATGGGCGACCAGGGCGGCAGTGCAACGAAGACGGACAACATGCTAAGTCCGAACGAATACACCGAATTGGGCATGGTCCGCTGGCATCGCAATTTTGATCAAGCTGTCGCATTGTCGAAGAAGACTCAAAAGCCACTCGCCATCTTATTCCAAGAAGTGCCCGGCTGTGCAGGTTGCCAACAGTATGGCCGCCAAGTGTTGTCTCACCCCACGGTCGTTGAAACTTTGGAAGACCGGTTTATTCCCGTCGTTGTGTTCAATAACCAAGGTGGTCGAGACAAGCAGATTTTGACTCAGTTCAAAGAGCCCGCTTGGAACTATCAAGTGATGAGATTCACTGACCACAACCTTCGCGAACTGATTCCTCGAAAAGATCATGTGTGGACGGTTTCAGCCACCATGGATCGAGTGAACCAAGCATTGAATGTTGCCAAGCGTTCGATTCCCGAACACTTGAACCAAGTTTACAGCGCCGAAACCAACCCCAATCTGCAAACAGCAGTCTTCGCCATGTATTGCTTTTGGACGGGTGAAGCAAAGTTAGGAGCACTGGACGGAGTCATTTCGACTGAAGCCGGCTTTTATGACGGTCGAGAAGTTGTGGTTGTTCGCTATGACCCCAAAACCATCAACATTGTTTCTCTGACCAAGACAGCAGCGTCAATTGATTGTGCTCACGCGGTGTACCTACCAAACGACCAAGCCATCAAAGCAGTGACTGGAACAACGCGTCTTACAAAACTTGCTCGCTATAATTCTTCACAGTATCGAAAGGCTCCTCGCAGTGACCAAAAGCGACAACTGCAATCGCTGAAGGGTTTGGATCAACTTAACCTGACTCCGATGCAATGGACGAAGCTGAATGCAACCACTGTGTCTCGAGATCCATTTGCTAAGTGGCTTTCACCTCAACAACTGTCTCAGCTAAAAGCATTGAACGCGAAGTAGCCCCAGTCGCCAAAGGTTCTGCTGAATGGCAACACGCACAGTGATTGCCAGATCACGGTCCCTTATCACACGGTCCCTTACACACGGTCCCTTACACACCGGCCCAGATCACACCGGCCCAGATCACACCGGCCAAAGGCAGCGCGGCAACACAGCGCCGCTCTGCGACTCACATCGGTGCAATCGGCGATCGCATTCAGCGGGCAAGGCTATCCGTTCAGCCAAAAAGAAACGAACAAGCTTCTCGAAGATTTCGAGAAGCTTGTCCGCAAGGAAACGTTGGCAATCACGGGTTCAGGAGTACCGATCAGGGAGGAGAAAGGATCGGGTAACCTGTGAGATTTGCGGGTCAAATGTTGACTCGTTTGGTCCGTGACGAAGTCAGAACAACTCCTTTTGCCTTGGAAAACCGGCCCATTGCGGGATGGAACCAGAAATCACAGAACGTTCCCGGGAGAGATGCTTTCGAGCTGATTTGTTGCGGCCAATCGATTCATCAAAGCCCGTCGCCTGGTACCGATCTGGCTTTGACATGGGTTGAGACATGGGTTGAGACAAGGGTTGAGACAAGGCTTGTCGATTGTTTCGAGTCGATTTGACGGGCCGTGAAAATTGAGACCGTGATGATGGCAAACGTGACGCTGCCGGTGGTGAAGCTGCCGGTTGAGACGCTGCCGGTTGCGAAGCTGTTGCCCCACGACCTGCAGCACTCGAACGACCAGCTTGAACTGTGTGTCCAGCCGTCAAACCTAGATCTTGGGAACGGCGACTTGCAGTCAACGAGCTTCGTGGTTGAGGTGCTTGGATTTCAGATCTGTGGCGTCTTGGACGCGAGTGAGGCAAACTTTCAGATTGGCCGGCTTCAGGATTGGCCGCCATTCGATAGGGAGCTCCACTTTCACTGGTCCGACTTGTCGGCAACCGATTGTCACTGAGACGTCCGCCATTCGACACGTCTGCCGTGCTTGTCTGATTGGATGACCGACGAACAGTCGGCTGGTTTGATTTTGAAACACGTTCATCCGGACTTTGCAGTCGGACCGTGGGCGTGATTTTGTAAAGATCTAAAATTGTCGGCCGAGCAGCTCCTTGAACCGAGCTGACAACTCGAGTAATCGATGCCACGTTTTGGCCTTCGGGCACATACAGTCGAGGCATTCCCGCCAAGATCCAGCCCTTCCAATTTTTCTCAAGCGACTCGACACCGCCGTGGTGATAGTTGGTTCGAATGGCTTCGCTCCAACCCATTTTGTCTCCGTCGTTCAAGAATTTCAGGTAGGTGTCTCGGCCACCTTGTTGCACCAAAAAGTCAGCGAGCGCATAACCTTCGGCGTACATGATCAGCATCGCTCGCATGCCTTTGGGATATTCTTTCATCCTTAACAGCTGATCCATCGGGATAAATTCGCGGTCACCTCTGATCACCTGATTCAGCAACCCAAGTTGCTTCAACTGTTCAGAACGGTGTTCGAATAAAGTGGCGGCTCCTTCGTCCGCCCATCGTGGCAGAGGGCGGCGATAGTGGCACGCAAAGATCGTGTGGTTCACTTCGTGGGGAAGCACAGAATCCAAGATGCGTTCCAAAGACCCCTGGACGTACATGTTCCAATTCAGGACTTCTTTGCCCACGAATTGAAATCGAGTTTCGCCGCCGGCTCCCAGTGATCCCGTTTTCACTCGGATCGTGCACGGCTTGCCCCATGGTGGCAAGGGTGAGCCCAGCCAAAACTGAGCCAAGTCACGACGGTATTCCTCCGCCGCCTCGCCCACTCTTTTCGCCTCGTCGGACGTGGGAGCGGTGACTGTGAAGTTTCGAGTCTGATAGACAGCGCCCGTTGATATAAACAACGAAACGAAGATCAGGCTGCATCGCAGAATTCGAGCTTCCATGCTCATTCCATGCGGTCATTAGGTAGGTGATTTGTCTTTGCAAGGCCTTCAGATCAGTCCAACCGATCCGTTAGCAGCCTCACCATCCCGCAAATCCGTTCGCGGCACAAGACCAAGTGGCAGCAAATGCCGGTCCTTGAAGAGCCAAGATTCGGCTCACAACTGCTCACTTCAGAACACAACCCACTACTATCAAACAACTTACGTTATTTTCAGCACGACAATTCAGATTAACAGACGGCCAAAACTGGTTGAAGAAATTACATCATCAATGGTTGGCTTTGTCGCTTTTGCAGAGCAGATCGGTCAGGGAAGCAAATCTGATCGCCGTCAAACAACCGAATCGAATCGAGATCGCTGCGGTCCGAGAACGGCGTCCTGACAGGAAACAGGTGTTAGGTTTTGGCACGCGAACAATTGCGACCGCTTTTGAAACCCACTTCTTCCAGCATTTCAGGCAGGCCGAGACGACATGTTGATTGGTGGAGCATTCTTGACCCTATTTTCAGCGTGGGCGCTCTGGGGCTGGACGGTCGGTGAGTCTCGAAACATCAAACCGTTGCGAAAAACGTGTGGCCCCATTTTTGTGGTCACGGCGACATTGCTTGTCGCGGGTGGCACCATCATGGGGACTCGAGCATCCATGAAGCGGCAATCCGAAGCAAACGTTCGAGCTTTGCTAACAGGAATCCATGATAGGTTGCAGAAGGGCCAAGCCGATCTTGTGCAGAAGCAGCTTCAAGCATTGATCGACGAAAACCCCGATGAAGATCCCAAAGACCTGATGGCGAATTTACCAGACGCCGCGTCGGCGTTGTTCGTTGATAAACCCAAGGTGCAAATCGCCACAGAAGCACCGAACTTCAACGACCACCGGCGGCAGTAACACCGGCTACGATAATACCGACACCAACAACTGTCCCACTCACCATTGCGGCAACCGCATCATCTGCAGAAGCCATCGAAGTTCTGGCCAAGCTAAAATTCGACTCGATGATTCCAGCCGAGCTTCCTGGCAAATCCCCGCTGCCTACTTCTTTTCTTTAGGTCGCTTGGCATCGACCCACGGCTGTGCAGGAACAAGCTCGGGATTTTCTTTTGCCCACTCGGGCTTTGGAAACCAACGCAACCCGCTGACTCGAGGATACGTTTCCCACACGTGTCCATCGGTTGTGGTACGAGTATCGCCCGTGCGATTGAGTTCTTTCATCAGCTTTGCGAAATGTTGATCTCGAACAGCTTCATGCTTGGGATCATCTGCCAGGTTGTTCAAGCAATCGGGATCAGACGGCAAATGGAACAGTTCTTGGCGGGGTCTTTTGGCGACTGACATCTGCAAAAAGCGTGAATAAAGAGGATCGTCGGCGTGCCGAATTAAAAACGTCAAAGATGGGCAAGCATCGATATCGTGATAGCCCGAATGAATGCCCGCGGGGGTCGATGAAATCAATTGGTTGTCTTCATCGTAGGTTGCCTTCGAATACTTCAGCCCCGGCCCAGCTGGCCAACGTTCGGGTGTCGCATTGATCAGGTATAACCATTCCTTTGTTCGAATGGCGCGAATCGGGTAGCTCAATGAATTATATCTGGATGAAGAATGGCGTTCTCGCCCGGCCAGAATAAAGTCACGATCAGAACTTAAGACGCCCGATTTTTTGCCTCGCAGCTCGTCAACCAAACTGACTCCAATGACAGGAAAGTCATCCGGTGAACTCACTTGTGCGGCTTCGTAAATCGTTGCGGTAAGATCCACAAAACTGACCAAGTCGTCGCTGCTTCGTTGACCGGGAAACTGCTTCGGCCACGATACTGCAAGTGGCATGTGGATCCCAGAATCATAGCAGTTTGCTTTGGCTCGAGGAAAAGGCATGCCGTTGTCGGATGTGTAAATCACGAGCGTATTTTCCAACTGGCCTTCGGCTTCCAATAGCTTCAGCATTTTGTTGACATCGCGATCAAAGCGATTGACTTCAAACGCATAGTCCAACAAGTCGCTACGAATTTCTGGGTGATCGGGAAGGTATCCGGGAACATCCACGGTGGCGGGATCCAATCCAGATTCAATGCCCGACCCCTTGGCGTACGGTCGATGAGCGTCGTTGCCTCCGAACCAAAAGCAGAACGGAGCATCATCAGGTTGCTGCTGTAAGAAGGTTTTAAAACCGGCCACATGGTCGCCTCGTTTCTGGCCTCGAAATCCTGGCCCTGCCGGATTGTCGCTTCTTCCACCTTGTTTAAAATTACCAGGGCTCCACGCTTTCCCCGTGCTGCCGACAAAGTATCCCCCCTGCTGCAATGCTTCGGGAAACGTCGTGTACTTCTTTTGAAAGTAGCTGGCATGAGTTCCCGCTTCTTCGATCATCCAAATGTGTCGCCCGGTTAAAAACGCGGCTCGACTGGGGCTACAACCCGGAGCACAACAATACGCGTTGTTAAACAAGATTCCATTCTTTGCGATCGAATCGAACGCCGGCGTCTTCACCATGTCGCAACCGTAAGCAGATGCGTGCGGAAACGAAACGTCGTCGCTGATGGCGATAAAGATGTTGGGGCGTTCGGCGGCTGTAGCTCGTCCGTTCAAGCCAGTTGCGAACAAATTCAGCAAGACGCTGGAAAGGAACAAAACCGGCATCAACCAAAACCGAATTTTCGAAGCAGACAGAATCATGGTGAGCGTGACTTGCAAGAGATTCAAAGGTGGGACCAGCCAATTGGCTTCTAAACAGTAAACGTCACCGACTCTGCATTCAAACAACTGGCCCTTTGACAGTCGAATCATTGAGGGGCCCAATTGCACTCGTTCGTCCGCCGAACCGTCTCGGCCAACGAAAAGCGTCCGCACTTTTTCCAATCTTCGAAGTTCGTGAATTGCTTCGAATCTTTTCCTTTTTGTTGTGATTGTGAACCATTTCGCCTTCGAATCGAAAAAAGAATAATCCGTGTGAGACATGTTCTCGTTGGAATCTGCTGGACCAAGAATGAAAAACAATTCCCCCCTTCATGATGCGGAAGACATTTGATGGCCGAACCAAAACGATTTCTCGCAGAAGATTCGCCAGCGGTATCTCAATCATTGTCTTCGCCAACAACACGAATTCCGCGAAAACGCAAGGCGATCTTTGGAATTGCCATTGCGATGCTGTTGCTGTTTGCCGTGATCTGGTGGCTGCCTCGGCCCAATACCATGAACGAACCGGTGGAATATGAACGCAACGCCGATGGTTCGTTTTCAGCCACACCAAGTGATGCGGAAGCAGAAAGATCAGCGGTTTCGATCAGAGCGGGCAAGTTAAACGCCCGCAATAGTATTTCGACAAGCAGCAGCCGATCTAGCGTAGCCAACGCATGGTTTGCGAGCGATCATCTGATGGTGATGCATCATTCAGACCATCTGCTGCTGCAACAAACATCAGACGAATTGGTTCAGCAACTTAAGGACAGCGGCCTCTTTCAATCGGTGCGGTATTTTCCCAAAGGGCACCTGCCCGAACCCGGAACTAAAAAACCAGACCTTTACCTGCTCTTGAATTTAGATTCTGTTGAAGAAACGGGGTTGGCCACGTCAGAATTGCAAGCCACGATGATCGCCAGTTTGGGCTTGGCTCCGGTGCGCAACAATCACCATTACCATGATCATCAAAGTCTCCCGATCGTGGAAGTTCAAGCTGAACTTCAAGTGGATCACCAATCGACATTTTCTGGCATTGAATCTTCCGCAGCGAAATTCGAAGTTCAGGGCAACAACATCGCTACAGCGTTGTCGAAGGATATGATCGAGAGAATCGAAAAGCTTCGCAAGCAGCATCCGAGACCCGCTCGGCTTCCCGATTCGATGAATCCACCGTGGGAGAAGGCTGAAGACTTTGCATTCTGGGATCAGTTTGAGGCAAAGCAATTGCTTTCCGTTCATGGCACTTTACTGAAGAACGAAACATTTTGGTCGGTCGCTGCCAATGTGTCTCAGACAGATTTCTTGAAGGCTGTCTACGAAGAATTAAAAGCAGAGCAATGGAATGGCGAAGCACCAAAAGACGATGCAGAATATCTGAGAATGACGTCTGATGGAAAAGTGTTGACAGTGTTCAAGCCTCGAAAGAATTCGACCGTTTACCGAGTCGACAACAGCAACACACCACCCAGCGATGCATCACCGGACAATAGATCACTGTGGGTTCACTACCAGTCGCTGCTTACGAGACAAGAACGTCTGGACGCATATGCTGACTTACTTTCTGCTCGACCTGTGAATGTCGACACGTTGTTCATTCTGAAACAGATGGGATCATCTGTTCAGCGAAATCAGATGCTTGCACTGTTGAAAGAAAATCCTCCCTCAACGGTCTCTGCGTGGGTGGCACTTGCAAACCACTCTGCATCGAAAGATCAGATGCCAGAAGCGGTTCACGCCATCCAGTGTGCTCACCTGTTGCACGAACTGCGACAGGACGATGACGCAGGCATCAAAAAGTTTGTCAAGAAGCATAAGTTGGAACGGTCGAAGACCTTGGTGATGACAGAAGCCGCAGTCGCTGCGTTAAAGATCGTGAACGTAGACGAATTGACGGGGCCTGTTGAGCGAAACATTGGGCCAGAACAGATGGTCGCAGCAGCTGCGAAACACGAGGATGGAACTTGGAGGATGTTTTCCATGCGATTTGGTTCAGAGAATCCTGCAAATGATTCGGCAGTTGAATATACGGTGTCCAGAATCGCAGACTACGGTGCCAGTTGGTCTTCGAGCCTCTGGCACGAAACAGCAGATTCAGAACGTGTTGAGAAGCTGGGGAATACCAAATTCCGATTGAAGACGATTCAAGAAACGGGAACACGCTGTCCTAACAAAGTCATCTTTTTGCCATTAAACGATTCAGATGAAAAGCAGTCGGCCACTTCGACTGAAGGCTGAAAGTGTGGCAGTGGCGGAGTCGTAGCTGAGTCATGGCAGCGAAGAAGCCGCACCGAAGCAGGTGGTCTCGAAGCGGGTGGTCTCGAAGCGGGTGCATCGCAGACGGCCGCGACATATCAAACGGAAGAGCGAATGAAGTTTTTTCTCGTCATTGATTTAGAAGCAACGTGTTGCGACGACCAGTTGTTTGCTCGTACCGAAATGGAAATCATCGAAATTGGTGCCGTGATGGTCGACTGTGAATCTCAGCAACCGGTTGACGAATTTCAAGCATTTGTTCGTCCCGTGTTGCACGGCGATTTGACAAGTTTCTGCAAACAACTCACCGGCATTGCTCAACATCATGTCGATGGTGCCGAATTGTTTCCCGACGTGTTGAATGACTTGATGGCATGGACGACTCAGTATCCTGACTCCACATTCTGTTCTTGGGGAGACTACGATCGCGTCCAGTTTCAGCGTGATTGCGAACGCCATTCAGTAACATATCCGTTTGCCGATCAGCACATCAATTTGAAGAAGCAGTTTGCATCGGTCAGCACAGGGCATGGAAATATGGGAGTGCTGGCAGCACTTGAATCGGTGGAACTGTCGTTTGTCGGAGAACATCATCGTGGCATCGATGATGCTCGGAATATTTCGCGATTGATTCCCTTCATTTTTTGATCCCCGCTGACTTCGATGGAATTGCGGCTCGGCGACGCGGTTTCTCTGCACGGTCCAACAGCACGGTGCAAAGGGCCGCGATGTGAAGAGCTCAGTGCAATCTCGTCGGCGCAATCTCGTCTTCGCAAAATCCTCGGCGCAAAATCCTCGGCGATAACGAGCGGTGCCTTTCAACTCGCTGAACCAGCAAGCTGTTCAGCTGCCTCCCGTCACGCATCGCAGCGACGCATTGCAGCACTTTGCGCCTGAACGACTGCGTCAGGCTGGGTAAACCCTTCAATTTGGGTTCTGGAAAATCCTGCCGTCGCGAAACCTGAGCGACAAATTCAGCTCGTCGATTTCTGGGAAATGAGGGCCTTGAAGGCCGGATCTGACCGATATTGTCTGAGATTCGCGGTGTCGCAGAGCCTCGTTTTTGCAGCAGAATTGCAGGTCTTGGGTGGTCTTCGGTCAGAAAACACTGATTTTCTCGACATTCCACTCACAATTCGCCGGCAGGTTGTTTTTAAGCACAATTCACGGAAAACAGGTCTTCAGGGGCGTTCCACTGGACTTGTGACCAATTCGTCACGAAAATTCGCGACTCGCCGGTTTTATGAAAACTGGCGGTCTTCGAGTCGATATTCAGGAAGCTTATGCTCACTCGCGAACAAATGCTGGTCCATCTGAAGCAACACCGACCGGTGATTGCCCCTT
The DNA here is from genome assembly GCA_039974975.1 of Fuerstiella sp. Lineage (GTDB taxonomy): Bacteria > Planctomycetota > Planctomycetia > Planctomycetales > Planctomycetaceae > Fuerstiella. Next base: position 91,413 of record JBDWHY010000174.1, read on the forward strand.
CGATGTTGAAGTGCGACTTCGGTGATTTGAATACCGAAATGGGGCGCATCGATGCTGCCAAGCTGCCGCTGTATCACTGGGATGTGATGGATGGTCACTTTGTGCCAAACCTGTCCTATGGGGCGATGGTGATTGCGGAAGCTCGCAAACGAACCAACGTTCCGTTTGATGCTCATTTAATGATCAGCGATCCGGCCAGCTACATCGATGAATATATCAAAGCAGGGTGCGAAGCGATTACGTTTCACCTTGAAGCGGTTCCAAGCCCGGTTGAGCTCCTGAAATCTTTACGAGATCAAGACATCGTGGCAGGGTTGGCGATTAACCCGGGCACGTCCTTCGAGCAGGTTGAGCCGTTTTTGGATGCCTGCGACATGCTGTTGATAATGAGCGTGAATCCGGGCTTTGGAGGCCAGTCATTTATTTCGGACGTCCTTCCCAAGATGGAAGCGGTTCGCAAAGCTGCTGGCGATCGATTAGTGATCAGTGTTGATGGTGGAGTCGCAGAAGGCACAATCGGAAAGTGCATGGCGGCTGGGGCAGACGTGTTTGTGGCGGGAAGTTCAATCTTCAACCACGACGATTATGAAACAGCAGGCCGAGCTTTACAAAATGAAGCCAACGCCAGCGATCCACGAGCTTAAGCAGGAGAATTTCTGCATGTCAAAAATTGTGCTCATTCATCCCGGGCGAACCGACTACGACGATCAGTCGAGGTTGCTAGGTGCGTTGGAAATCCCAATGAACTCGGCCGGCCAAAACGAAGTTGCAGACATTGTTCGGCAGCTAAAAGACGCTGAAATCCAGCCGTCGATGATCTACACCAGCACCACCAATCCGGCCAGCATGACGGCCCAAGAAATTGGCTCACAGCTGGGTGCAGTCAAAGTCAAACAGCTGGAAGAACTGGAAAACGTACATCAAGGTCTGTGGCAGGGCTTGCCAGAAGAGGAAGTCAGAAAACGCTATCCTCAGTTTTTCAAAGCCGGCCGCGAAAAACCTCAGACCATCTGCCCGCCTCAGGGAGAAACTTTGTGCGATGCCGCCGGACGCATGCAAAAAGTGCTTAGCAAAGCGATTCGCAAGTATGAAGTTTTGGCAATTGTCGTCTCTGACCCCATCGCTTCGGTGATTCGTTGCATTCTTCAAGAGCGCGGAATGACGGTTTCGAGCTGCCTTTCTGGAGAAGACAAGTCAAAATCGATCGAATGCTTCGATGCCGATCGATTCGATTTGGAAAACTTCGTAAACTGGGAGTCCTGTCAGGACTCGGCGAAAACAGTCGCCTCAGGGGCTGCCGAAGCTGCCAGTTCGTAGTTGAATACAAGGGAATGTCGCTGTGAACTAAGCAGCAAACCAACAATGGGCGAAATGCAGGCTGCGTGATTGTCGCAGCTGTTTGGACCAAAAATCGTCGCAAGCTGATTCAATCACAAGTCGAACCAGCGGTCATAAATTGACAAGTCGGAAGCAAAATCAACGATGACAACGACCAACGAATCAGGACCACGCACGTGGCTTCAGGATATGAAACGACCTAAACGAGGTGTGCCGGAAGGGCTTTGGCTGAGATGCGATGGTTGCGGAGCCACCGTGTTTCGTAATCAGGTTGAAGAAAATCTGAATGTGTGCCCAGAATGCGAACATCACTTTTATGTTCCCACGGTCGACCGGATTCGCCATCTGATGGACCCCGACAGTTTTGAAGAATGGTATGCCGACATGACTCCCGGCGATCCTCTTCAATTCGTGGATCGCAAGCCGTACAAAGACCGTATCGTGGACGAACAAAAGCGAACAGGGATGAAAGATTCCTGCACGGTTGGGCGAGGTTATATGCGAGGTCGGCCATTGGTATTTGGCATGACCGACAAAGCATTCATCATGGGAAGCATGGGATCTGTCGCTGGCGAAAAACTGACTCGAGCCATCGAACAAGCGACCGAAATGTCCTTGCCATTGGTGATCATCAGCGGTTCGGGCGGAGGTGCTCGAATGCACGAAGGCATTGTGTCGTTGATGCAAATGGGCAAAGTTTCGGCCGCGTTGGCTCGATTCCGAAAAGCCAGCGGACTGTTTATTTCTGTGCTGACAAACCCAACAATGGGCGGAGTCGCCGCAAGCTTTGCATCGCTGGGCGATGTCATCATTGCCGAACCGAATGCTCTGATTGGCTTCGCTGGTCCTCGAGTCGTCAAAGCGACTTGCCAGATTGAACTTCCGGATGATTTTCAGACCAGTGAATTCTTTCTGAAACACGGATTCGTTGATCGCATTATCCATCGTCGTCAGATGAGATCTGAGCTGGCTCGAATCATCGACTACTGCAGCAAATAGCAACACTGCGTTCAGCCGCACTCGGCAAACTCGGCAACAGTTCGTTGAAACGGCGGAGCGGTTTTCAGACGGCTTGTTTGTGGAATCAAACGGCGGCAGCCGTGTTTAAGTCGCAGCTGTCCTCAGACCGAAGTCTGGGCGACATCGGCGACGACTTCAGACAACAGAATCCCCAACCGACATGGCCGCCTCTGGCACGACTTCCGAAGCGGCCGAACCAGCGGCCAATTCGCGTCATGATTCAGGCCGTCCAACGGACGACGAAGCTCTGGAAGCACGCAACATCTTGGTGCTGGTGATCCACCAAGTCTTTTTTCGCACGGCGTGGATCTTCAAGATCGAGAGCGTCATTATGCCGGCGTTCCTAGACAGCATCACGTCTGTGGGTTGGCTACGAGGCATGCTGCCATTGCTGAATCGCTTCGGGCAAGCGTTGGTGCCCCTGCTGCTTTCCGAACGGTTAAGCCAGACAACTCGCAAAGCCACTTGGTTGTCTCGCACAACCTTTTTCATGAGCCTGCCGTTTTTGTCTTTAGGAGCTCTGCTATTGGTTCCCGAACTGCGAAGTCAGTCGTGGTTCGTGTACTACTTTCTGGCAGCCTATCTGACATTCTTTTGTTTGCACGGTGTGAACCAAGCATCGTTCAACACGATCCAAGGAAAGCTGATTCGTCCCAATCGACGAGGACGGTTAATCATGCTGGCCAGCGTCTTTGGAACTCCTGTCGCAGTCAGCATGGCTTGGTTGTTGCTAAGACCCTGGACGGCCGAGGTTCCGATTCAGTTTTCGTACATCTTTCTGTTTACAGGCAGCTTGTTCTTTTTGGCAAGCTTAGTGACATCACAGATCTCAGAAAGACAGGATCCGAAGGTCGCCAAAGCGGTGCTCAGTTTTTCGAAACGATTACGAGACGCAAAAAGGGCCATCACGGAAGATGCTGATTTAAAACGGCTGTGCCAGTTTAGTGCGCTGTTTGTTTCGACTCAACTACTGTTCCCGTACTACCAACGTTTGGGTCAATCGCTGGCGGATTTTCAGGGTTCGATGTTGATGATCTGGGTGGTCGCTCAATTCGTTTCCGCCGCCCTATTTAGCTGGATTGCTGGCTTCATTGCAGACGTTCGAGGAACTCGATCGGCCTTGCGAATTCTTTCCTTTGCCGCCACGTTTGCTCCGATGCTGGCGTTATCAATCGCATGGGCAGATTCAGCCGCGTGGTACTGGATGACGTTCTTTTCTCTGGGCTTGGTCCCGGTGACGTACCGCATTCAACTGAACTACGCGCTTGAACTGACTGACCGCCAACATCATCCAATTTATGTAAGCACGGTGGTGTTAAGTGCGACAGTACCCATTCTGTTGTCGCCGCTGGTCGGTGAACTGGTCGAACAGTTTGACTATTTACCAACATTCATCGCCATCACCGTGCTTTTAGCACTCGCGTGGACCAAAACATGGTTCATGATCGAACCTCGCGATCAAGTCAAATAAAAAGCACCATCAACGCCAATACCATGTTGTCCATTCGCAACGTGATGGCCATTTGATTCTGCCAACCCCATGCTTTCCAAATACTGCCCGGTAACGACTTGATGCGTGGCTGGTCGCCGTCCTGACAAAATCACAGAGGCTGGAAACAGCAACGTGGTCATGCAATGGGGCGCACGTGCGACAGCGTGCACCTGCAACAGCGTGCTGCGTAGGATTTTCTGGTGATCAATTTGTCTTCAGAGAAACCGGATTTCCGTCGGCCGATCAAGAAGGCTTAGCCGGTTGATCAAGCCGCCACCAACCGCCAATTCGGTGTCAATAAGCCGAAGCCTGGCCCGACTGACAGCCTCCCCCTAGTATCATGTGGCATGCTCAACAGTGGTTCTGAGCTGATCGCGAGGGCCTTTCAGCAAAATCGCTCAACTGAGCCGATCGCTGAGCCCAAACGTGATCATCGCCCCCAAACGGTCGCATTCTGACGAGAGCGGTCGTTTCCAACCTTCCAACGGCTTGATTTACCAGCAGTACCTGCCTAATTGATCCAACTGGAATCACCGTCAATATCGTCGATGCGATCCGATTCGCTCAAGTCTTCCGTCATTGGTTGCTACAACTGATTATTCGGACGTACGATAGCCGATGAAAGCTGGGTACAGTGGTCGTTTCGGCCCGTGAACAATCAGGACTGCTTCTGATTCGATTCCGCCCTTTCGTCTTACAGCCTTCGGTACGTTCTACGAATCATGAACAAACGACAAGTCATCAGCGTGTCATGCGTGGCCGCGATTCCAGCGGCCGTCCTATTGGCCTTTCTTATCATGAATGCCCTGAACAACGGGGGCAACATGTCGGGTGTGATGGGCACATTTGTCGCAATCAGTGCGCTACTGGCGTTGCTTGTTGGCATTGCTCCATTCTTAATGATGATCTGGTATCCCGTCGACGGATTCGCAACTGCGATGCCCGCGATGGAAGCTCCAGCAGCTGCCCCAGAAACAGATGAAGATGACGACGGCTTCGAAGCCGATGGTTTCGACGACGAATTTGACGACGGCGAAATGTCCGACGACTACGAGGACGACGACAGTTTTTCTGACGACGAGTACGAAGACTTCGAAGATGAAGACGATGAGTGGAAGTAAGGTTCAAATTTCAGCGGCCACGGATTGGCCAAGTCGAACCTGAACCAACTTACTCTTTTTGATCCGATAGCGATTCCATCGCTTCTTCCAAGAAGTAATTGATGTCGGCCGCTTCATCCGCATGAATAATGTCGTACGCATGAGCTGGGCTGCGAGCATGATACAGCTGTTCTCGCATATTGACGTCTCGAGTAATGGCTGTCGCGAATGCTGAGAGAACTTCCAAGTGACGACGGCGGTCACTGGCGGGAGTTGCCAACAGCAGCACCGCATGCACGGGGCGCTCGTCCGGAGTCTTAAACGGAAGCCCTTCGGCACTAATGCCCAGCACTCCTTTGACTTCTGCTCCAGATTCAAGGATCGCATGAGGAATCATGAGTCCTTCCCCGACGCATGTTGTCATCTGGTCGTCTCGATCCATGACCAGATGGATAAATTCCTCTTTCGAAACAGCAATTTTAGACGTTGCATACAGCTGTTCAGCAAGCTGTTCGATGATGGCTTTCGGTTCACTCCCTTCCAGCCCTGTGGCAATTCTGTGCTCGTCCAAGAAGTCTAACAGTCGAGGACGATCTTTGTGATCTTCTCCTGCTTTCTTCAACGCATACCGACAGGCACTTGGTCCCAACAGTTGATTGATGGCCAAAGCCGCCAATCCAACAGTCGTCACGATTTCTTGAACCGGCCCAAAACCACTTTCGTTCTTCACTAAAATGATCAAACCGACGGCCACTCCACCGTGAGGCAACAGCGCCATTCCCAAATAGTTTCTGACACTATCTGTGACATTGGCGAGCCCCATGGCAGAAAACGCACTCACACTTTTGCCGATCAGTCGAGCCAGAAAATACAGCAAAACCAAGCCCGCCGCTGCAGGGACCTGAGCAAAATTCAGGTTCATTCCGGCGAAGGTAAAGAAGACCGCAAACAGAACTCCGCCAAATCCATGCAGGTAAGCTTCTGCTGATCTGACCGTATCATGTCTTAAATTCGTGACGGCAATTCCCGCAAAGGTGCACGCCAAAATCCCACCCGATGTTCCAAACGCAGACGCAGCTCCCCAAGAACACAAAATCACGGCCACCATTGTGGGCCCCAAAAATGCTGGACCCACCACAGTGCGTGTCAGCAGCAAGGCAACGCTTGCCGTTGCAAAACCGATGAGGGCTGTGAGACCAAACTGAGTTGCCAAAGCGATCAAAGCTGTCGAACTGGTGGCGTCTTCTTTCAAAAAACCGGCCAGCAATACAAACACGGCCACCGCCACCATGTCAATCAATCCGATGGCGGCCAGCAAAGTTCGAGTCAAGATGCCGCGAGCTCTCGCTTCACCAATCACCAACACGGTGGTCCCCGGAGCTCCAGCAATCGCAATCGCCGCCAGCAGCATTGCAGCCGTTTTGGTCATGACCCCAACCATCGGACCAATCAGCATCAATGTGGCGCCAACGATTAATGGGGTCAACGTGGCTTCGAAAAACAGCAGCAACAAGATGCGTTTTTCCATGTTCCTTAAATTGTTGATGTAAAGAGTGGCTCCAACAGTAAACGCGATATACCCCAACACGAAAAAATTGAACGGCGAAAACCGTCCGAGATCATCGGCAGACAGTCCCGGCAAAGACAATGAACGCAGCAGGATGCCGGTCGCAATCCAACCGGTCACCTTCGGCATCTTCAGACTTGCAAAAATTTCACCACCAATAATGCCGGCCACAAGAACAGTGGCAATATTCAGCAATGGGTCGTCGAGGAGGATCAGGTTTGAAATGTCAGGTGGCATAACGTTCGCTTTGTTTTGGCAAAGGATGAGTTTGCAGTTCGTGTTCGAGTGAACGGGCCGAAAAGGCGGCCGCAAAGTATAGCAAGCTGAAACGAAAATCGCGTCTCGATGGCTGGACGCACTCAACACCCGTTGTCGTTCGACTTGCGTTTGGCAAACATTGTCGTCAGATTCTCCGTTCACCGAAACGGTCGTGCGTGCCACTTCACCTGCGATTTTCGTCTATATTTTGTCGGACTGACTTGATGAGCAATTCTGACTTTCAATGGCATGTTGGCGACTGCCACCTGTCTGCCAACAACGGCCCTCTCCTGATGGGCATTCTGAATGTCACCCCTGACAGCTTTTCGGATGGAGGTCAGCACGACGGAGTTGCCGCAGCCGTGCAACATGCGATGCAATTGGTCGAAGATGGAGCCAACATCATCGATGTCGGAGGCGAATCAACTCGCCCCGGCGCAGCCAAAGTTTCAGAAGCCGAAGAACTTCGCCGCATCGTCCCTGTCATCACAGAAATCGCAGTCAAATCAGACGTCGTCATCAGCATTGACACAACGAAGTCCGAAGTGGCTCGGCAAGCGATTGAAGCCGGGGCAACCATCGTAAACGACATTTCAGGACTCACCTTTGATCCTGAAATGGTGTCACTTTGTGCTGAAAAACGAGTCGCCGTTTGCGCAATGCATATTCAAGGCACTCCACAAACCATGCAGCACGAACCGACGTATCAAGACGTTGTTTCAGAGGTCACAGACATTCTGCAACAACACTTGGATACCTGTGTGTCAGCAGGAATTGAATTGGAACGCCTGTGCATCGATCCGGGCATCGGATTCGGAAAATCGGCCCAGCAAAATGTCTTGCTCATGCAGGCCATTCCCTCCATGAAAAACATTCTCAAACGCCCCCTCCTGATTGGTCACAGTCGCAAGCGGTTTTTATCGAAACTGCTTGGTCGAGACGTTGAAGAACGGTTGGCAGGAACAATTGGTGTATCAATCGCTCTGGCAGAAAACCAAGCCGACGTCTTGCGAATTCATGATGTCGCGGCCGTTCGAGACGCAATCATTGCGTGGCAGGCTGTTCGAATGACGGCAGACAATCGTGCCAGCCAGTCAAAGAATGGCCACGTGCAATGAAACCAGTGCAGCTACTCGTATCGGTTCGCAATGCAGCAGAAGCGATTGCCGCAGCCAATGGTGGGGCAAACATCGTTGATGTTAAAGATCCGCTGCAAGGAGCCCTAGGTTTTGCAGGCTGGCAGATCGTACGATCTATCCAACATGCTTTAGACGCAAGCTGTATTTTGTCCGCGGCCTTAGGAGAACTGAGTGAATGGCAGGCCACCCCACTTTCGAAGCGAGCTCCCAGCGATTTGCCCGAACTTCAGTTCGCAAAAATGGGGCTCGCGGGGCAGGCAGCAGGCAATGCGACATCTTGGGTGGCTGATTGGCAGGCCGCACGAAATTCTCTTCCGAGAATCAAGCAATGGGTGGCGGTGGCTTATTCTGACTTCCTTCAGTGTGATGCTCCGGCTCCTGAACAAATCTTGGAGGCTGCCATCACCACAAATTGCCAAGTCTTGCTGTTGGATACCTTCGTAAAAAATGGACAAACCAGCTTCGACCATCTTTCTGAATCTGAATTGGCAGCGATCGTCAGGCGAAGTCACGCGGCGGGAATCCAGGTTGCAATTGCGGGCCAAGTTTCGATCGCCAACATGGACAGTCTTCAAAAAGTGAGGCCCGATATTGTGGCCGTGCGAGGAGCTGTGTGCGAAGATCGAGATCGCCGCAAGGCAGTCCAACAAAACGAAGTGGTGCAGCTGCGAGAAGCATTGAATTCGCTTTCAGTTGGAGTGTGACAGGTAGCACTTCGTATCGACTTTTCGAAGCGTACTTGGGATCTCGCCTCACCCACATCAAAAGCCCACCTGCCTTGGCTGATCGATGATTCGATTTCGGCCTGAATCCAAAACCAAATGTTCGAGTCACATCCCGCCCCGTTCCTCATTCCAAATGGTCTGAACAATGAAAACAATGTTGCTTGGTTTACTTTCAATTCCGCTGTTTGCACTGACAGTTTCGGCCGCCGAACGTCCTAACTTCGTTTTCATCTTGGTGGACGATCTTGGAAAGATGGACTTGGGAATTGAAGGGAGTCAATTTTATGAAACTCCGAATATCGACTCGCTCGCTGAACGCAGCATGAGATTTGATCGAGGATATTCGACATGTCAGGTTTGCAGCCCTTCACGTGTTTCCATTCAATCGGGAAAAACTCCGGCTCGCACCGGAATCACCAATTGGATTTCAAACGCTGGTTCCAATCAGCCAGAACGTTGGACTAAGAACACAGTCCTGCTTCCAGCTCGCTATCGCCAAAATTTGGCTCTTGAAGAAGTGACAATTGCCGAGGCTTTGAAGTCCCATGGCTACACCACAATGTTTGCTGGAAAGTGGCATCTGGGTTCGGAAGGTTTTGGCCCCGAACATCAGGGATACGATGTCAATCATGGTGGACATCACTTTGGGACTCCACCGGGCGGCTACCATTCGCCGTATGGCAATCCAAAGCTATCGGATGACGAACCGGGAACCGAACTTCCCATTCGGCTAGGGCAAGAAACAGCTCGCTTCATCCGCGAAACAGCGACGGCAAATGTTCCGTTTTTCGCCATGCTTTCTTTTTATTCTGTGCATGGTCCGATCCAGTGTTCGAAGGCTCGATTCAAAAAGTTTCAGGCGAAGGCCGAAGCAATGGGACTCACCGACCGCACGGAACCTCGGTTTGCGTTTGACCGAATTCAAGAGGTTCGTCAGGTCCAAGATCACCCGATCTATGCGGGGATGATGGCGGCGATGGATGAATCCGTGGGAATCGTCTTAGACGCAATCGATGATGCCCATGTGCGAGACAACACGGTTGTCATTTTCACATCAGACAACGGTGGAGTCAGTTCTGGAGATGGATATTCAACCAGCGCATTGCCAATGCGAGGTGGCAAGGGGCGACAGTGGGAAGGCGGCATTCGCCAACCCTATTACATCCATTGGCCGAACGTCACAACGGGTGGCTCAACCGATTCCATTGCAACGGGTACCGACTTTTACCCGACCATTCTGGAAATGGCCGGTCTGCCTGCGATGCCAAAGCAACACCAAGATGGCATCAGTTTAGTGCCCGCGTTGAGAAATCAAAAAATGGCCGCTCGTCCCCTCTTTTGGCATTACCCTCACTATGGCAACCAAGGTGGCGAACCGTCAGCAATGATGGTCGATGGTGACTGGAAACTGATTCACTATTTCGAAGATGGGCACAATGAACTGTACGACATCACGAAAGACGTTTCAGAACAACACAACGTCGCATCTGACAACAACGCTCGCGTGGAAGCGATGATGCAGCAGTTACAGGCATTTTGGAAGGAAACCAATGCCTCGATGCCATCGACAAATCCAAACTACAATGCTGCGAAAGCGGCGGCTCGGAAAGGCGAACGAAAGGACGGCAATCCGCGTCGCGAAAAAGAGCATGAGGCATTCATGAAGGCCGACTTCGTGCCGAAAGGCGGCTGGTGGGACCTGCGGAATCAGCCCAAGATCATTGACTGATGCGAGGGCATCGCTTCTTCAGGTTAAGCTTCGAATTCCGCCCAGACGCCTAACCAGTGCCCTTCGGCAGTCAGAAACCGGACTTGCGGAGTGCTCAACCTTGAAGCTGCAGTCTCCTTTCAACATGAATGCTTTGAGGCTTGTGTTGAAAGGGCAGCGAAACTGAACAGAAGTACGGGGCACGTCGTTCAGACACCAGACACCAAACACCAAACACCAGACGGCTTCACGGCATTCGCTCCGGCTTGAAGCGGTCTATGAAAACAGGTCCAGCAGTGCTCCGCATCGATCTCTTCCGGCGTTGTATACCTCGGCCAGTTGATCGTCGCTGAGATCAAAGAAATCGATCGACTCGTGTCGAGACTCTGTTTCGACGACGTAGTTTCTTCGGGGATCGCCCGCGAAACGCCAAGCCAGATGATTGGCTAGATTTAGACCGTAGGCTTCTGGTGTTGCCACTTGATCGGGATCATGATGAAACTGCACAGTGTGCACGAGCGAATCTGGCATGCCCCAGTGTTGGCACACGACGGCAGAAACTTCAGCATGATTGACTCCAAGTACAATGAATTCTTTTTGGTAGTCTGGAAGTTCGGGATCCAGCGAAGCCATCGCTTTCTTGTGTTCGTCGTTCACTGTTTTCGACATCACCAATTTGCCGTAGTCGTGGATCACGGCTGACATCTGAAATTCATCTTCAAACTTTGCTACGTTGCTGGTGGCCAGTTCTTCTGCAAAGGCGGTGACAAACAAAGTGTGATGCCAGTAACTTTCGATCGTCAGATTGAACATCGACAGGTCGTATTTGGTTTCAGGTCGAACGCTGGAAGCAAAGGCAATCGCCTGTACCATGCCCGCCCCAATTCGCATGATTGCTGTTTTCGCATTGGCGGTTCTGGGTTGACCGTAGACTGCCGAGTTAGCGAGTCGCAAGAGCATTCCCGTCAGTGAACTATCAAGTTCAACCACCTTCACAACTTTTTCAACTTTGTAATCCGGATTTCGAAAGAGCCGAATCAATTCTGAAACTGTATTTGAAAGAGGTGGCAGCTGGTTGGCAGCTTCGACGAGTGAGTCATGGTCGAGATACATCGTTTCGCTTTCTGGGATCTCTAATCCTCAAATGACATCTATTGGTAATCGGTAGATTTTATTTGCTTGGCGAAACACACACCTAGTGCAGATAGGTATCACCCACTCGTAACATCGCTTGATTGAATTCAAACTGATGAAACTTTCGCCTCGAATATCAAAATACTAACCGCCCTAGTGTGCCCCCTAGGGATTGATCGAAACACGCAATATGGAGAGTCTGTGTCAGCGACCGTAGGTTTACCTACTGAAAACTGCCACGCTGGGAATCCCTTATTCTTTGCGTTTCAATCGCCTCGGCGAAATCCAATTTGATTTCGTCGGGGCAAACCTGACATGAAACTGATTTGCTGTGAAATCAAATCACATCTGCGTTCCGTTGTTGTATCGTCATGGTGTCTCATTCGGCTGAGTTATCCGTAGGAAGTCAGCCCTCATTGCCCTAACTTGCAGTGATTCCATCTGGAGAGCCCTAGGGATTTACCTACTTCCATGCAAAATGCAGGGGCTGACCTTCAAGCAGCACCGTCACCTGTGACGGGGGCGTTTCGCTGGCGTCGTCACCCACTCTCGAAACATTTGGCAGCGTCAATTTGCTATCGCCGTCACCCAGCCCTTTGAGATTACCTCCCACCATGTTTGTAATTTCGCCGACTGCGTCTCGCACATCTTCTTCGGTCAATGCGTCGGGTGATTCCTTGAACATCGTCGAGGCGATTTGAATGGCAGTCTGCTCGGGAGCCCTGACGGCAACTTCTAGGTTGGTCGTACCCGACATTGAAATTTGGGAGAGATAATCAGTCGGCGATGCTGGAGTATCACAAGGCACCGCACTCTGGACCGGAATTTCGAGCATCAGTTCAAAAACGTTGCTGGCAAGTTCCAAGAATAATTCTTCGTCGATCATTTCCATGTTGAACTCTGACTTAAGGTGAGGCTTTGGGTAAACAAAACGATGCTATTTGGCTTTGAATGCGACTGTTGTGCCAACAGGAACTCGTTCAAAGGGAGCATCCAACTGAATCATGGTTTCTCCGCCACCGAGAAACAGATAGCCATCGGGCTTCATCACTTGATGGATTCTTTGCAAGATCTGCTGCTTGGTCGGCTTATCGAAGTAGATCAAAACGTTGCGAAGAAACACGACATCGTGCTTAACAATAGATGGCCAAGGTTGAGTCAGGTTCATCTTTCGGCAGTCAACCATCTTCTTTAAGGCAGCGTTCGCCTGCCATTTCAGTCCCTTGCGTTCGAAGTGTTTCACCAACAGCGGAGCTGGCAAACCACGGTTCACTTCAAATTGGCTGTAGACTCCAGCCAACGTTCGATCGACCATTTCTTGGGCGATGTCAGTGCCCATGATGCGCAGTTTCCAGTCTGATAATTGTGGAAAGTGTTCTCGCAGCAGCACAGCTAAACTGTAGGCTTCCTGACCGCTTGATGAAGCCGCTGACCAAATCGACAAAGTTTTGATGTTGGCTCGTTTTTCAGCCAGTTCCGGGACAATGATCTTGCGTAACGCATCGAACGGCTGCATGTCTCGAAAGAAACTGGTTTCGTTAATCGTCATCATTTCAGTGATGCGATCGTGCAGTTTATCCGTCGGCTTCTTACGAAGTTCTTGGACCAAAGTATGCACGTCAGTCAGCTGTAGCTCTTTAACCAGAGGAGCCAGACGAGCTTCCAACAAGTAGCTTTGGCTGTCGCTAATCATGTTGCCCGATCGTTTCGCAATCGACTGCTGTAGGTATTGAATGTCTGCTGTAACAAGTGGCATGGATCAGTCCCTTGACTGTGGTTTCTCGGTGTTTGTTGAAAATTCGGGCCAAAAAGGCGATGGTTAACGAGCAGCCACAGCTGCCCGAGGTGTGCCGGCCGAGTGTTTATGGATTGCCGCCGCAATCATGTCCAATGGTAGGACCTCGTCAGCAAGTCCGGCTTGAGCCACCGATCTTGGCATCCCCCAAATGACGCTGCTGGCTTCATCCTGAGCGATGACTCGAGAGCCAGCTTGGTTTAAAGCTCGACAGCCTTCCGTCCCGTCTTTTCCCATTCCGGTCAATACAATTCCCAACACTTTGTCGCGATAAACGGCAGCAGCAGATCGAAACAAGACGTCGACTGCAGGACGGCAGGAATTTTCTTCTGGGCCTTGATGCAGAACCAATTTGGGCATCGGGCGATCTTGTTTCAGCTCGAGATGATAGTCACCAGGAGCAACCAAGATCGTCCCTGCCTTGACAGTTTCTCCGTGGATGGCTTCGCGAACTTCGAGATTCGTGACCCGGTCCAAGCGTTCTGCTAACAGTTTCGTGAAAACTGTCGGCATATGCTGAGCAATCAAAATTGGAACTTTAAGCTTGCTTGTAATCATGGGAAGCAGCGTTGCCAAAGCATTGGGGCCTCCCGTCGATGATCCGATGACAACGAGACGACATGGTTCCGTTGACTTTTTAGCGGCAGGTCGAGCTGGACTTGAAGTGGGTGTCCGACACGTTTCAACAACATCGATATCACTATTCACGTGCGGATTACCGCCCGATCTACTGGCGGTGGAAAGCTTTCCACATGGAGCCGGGGCTGGCTTCCTTGATGGAGCCGATGCGGCGATCTGTCGAATTTTGGGAACCAGTTGCTCGCGAATGTGATTCAAAGCAGCATCGGGGCCGCTGCCTGAAGTTGGTTTTTGAGCATACGCATTGGCACCGACAGCAAGAGCATCTAACGTCGCTTCACCGCCGCTCTTCGTCAGTGAGCTAAACATGATCACTGGCAACTCAGTGTTGAACTGCCGCAAAGTCTTCACAGTATCGATGCCATCCATGACAGGCATTTCAACATCCAAGATCAAAACATCCGGACGATGGCGGCGAACTAGGCCAATCGCCTCTTGTCCATTCTTGCCAACACCGACAATTTCTATTTCAGGTATCGACCCCAATGCTTCTTGAAGAAAACGTCGGATCGTGACGGAATCATCAGCGAAGACGATACGAATGGGAGCGGGCATAAATCCATTTTCTACTGAGGGAACTTCAAGAGGGGTGAGGGGGAAATGATGCGGCAACACCTTCCAATAGAATGACCTATTGCTCGGCAGGTGCTGCCCCCATTTCCACTCCGATCAGCTTCATTTTTTCGATCAAGATATCCTGAGTAAATGGCTTCATGATGAATTCATCTACGCCTGAAATCAGTGCTCGGGCCATCTGTGAAGGTTCTGTTTCTGTGGTAACCATGACGATTTTTTGAGATTCGAAGTCGGCGTTCAATCGAACGGCCTTCACGAATTCCAAGCCATCCATCACGGGCATATTCCAGTCCACCAACACGATTTCAATTGGTCCCAATTTAAGCAGACTGTTTAGCCCCTCTTGGCCGTCTGCAGCTTCGGTAACCGCAAAACCAAGCGGCTTTACAATCCCTGCTAAAATTCTTCGCATGGCTCGCGAATCGTCAATAATCAATGCCTTCATCTCTGGGTCTCCATCATGTGTCTTGAACAAGGTGCGAGTGGTGTCGTAGACGTGGTTGGCTAAGCGCGAGCCGCGTCGAGCTGGTATTTGCCACGAGGTGCGTCTGCACTAACGACAGCTTGAGTTTCACCCACAAGGTCCAATAGTTCTTGAGCCAGCATTTCCACTTCGTCTGTGGCTCTTACCGTTTCTTCAGTGCCCTGAGTGGTCAGGCGAGCTGCTTCGGCAACGTGATTGATGTTCTGCGAAATGCTGTCACTGCCGTTTGACACTTCCATGATGTTTCTGGAAATCTCACCCGTCATCGCCGACTGTTCTTCCACAGCACTGGCGATCGCACTTTGAGATTCATTGATTTCATTAATGATCTCACTCACCTTGTTGATCGCCGTAACAGCATGGCCAGTGTCGGTCTGAATGCCTTCAATATGGCCAATGATGTCTTCCGTGGCCGAACTTGTTTGCTTGGCAAGTTCTTTCACCTCATTGGCAACCACTGCGAATCCCTTGCCGGCTTCGCCCGCTCGAGCCGCTTCGATTGTGGCATTCAAAGCCAGCAGGTTTGTCTGCTCGGCGATACTGTTAATCACCTTAATCACGTTGCTAATTTCGCTGCTGCTTTCACCCAACTTGGTGATCTTTTCTGTGGTTTCATCGGCAGCACGCACGGCTGTTTCTGCAACGCTGACAGCACTCGTGGTGTTGCTCGAAATTTCACGAATGCTGGTATCAAATTCATCAACGGCAGTCGCCAAAGACTGAACGTTCGCACTGACTGAGTCGGCCGCCTGGTTTGCCATGCTGGCTTGGCTGCTTGTTCCCGCTGCTTCATCTCGCATGCGGTGACTGGTCGATTTCAGGTCGTCACAAGCCACTCTCTGCAAGGTCGTTGCTGATGCCTTTAACTTGCTGGTGATGTGGCCGGTCGTCCACCAACCAAAACCGGCGGTGACGCCGATCGCCAATAGGATAAATGTGATTGCCATGGTTGAACGAGATTTGATCGTTGCAGTGGCCTGCTTCTCTGAATCGGCACACCATGCAGTAGACAACATCACAACATCGTCGATGACCGCCCGGTGTGCTTCGTAATTCAGACGCAATTGCCCACGTGCCAAAGATTGAACTTTCTCCACGTCCATCGCGACACAAGCGGGGACAAATTCTGCATTCACGCAGTTGTAAAACTGCATGGCTGGCTTGTGAGAGCCCACTGTCTTTAGTTGTTTCATTTCGCCATCAGGCAACACGTTGATCCATACTTCGTGGCGTTCTTTGTATTCCGCTTGCAGCTGTTGCAAACGCTCTGCGTAGCTTGCAATCGTTTCTTTTGACGCTCCCTCGTCCACTTCATTCGCCATATGGAGAACCATCGTGTACGACTCGATGATGTAATTTGGCGGAGGCAGGATGTCGGCAATCAGGTCCTTGCCGTTAACGATTTCTTGGTAGAACGGACCGTTCACTTTGACTTCATTCAAAGCCTGCCACGACCATGCTCCGTAGCTGACGAGTGCTGATGCTGAAAGTAGCATCATAATTTGGAGGCGACGGGGAATGGGGAGATTCATCGAATTAACTTTCACGGCGTTTACTGTTGAGTCGGGGCGATGCCGCAACTGAAATGAATGAAATCACTGTTTCTTGTGAGTCTGAGGTGTTCACACTTCAGGCATGTATTAACGATTGAGGCTTTGCAGAGCAGATCTTTCGCAAGCGAAGAAAGCTGTTCTTTACGCGGCCACTTCCAATGCGGCATCGGTATCTAAAACTAAGAGCAGACCATTGGGCAATTTAAAAGTGCCCTTGATTAGGTCTTTATGAACGCCGTGCAAAGTTTCAGGCGGTGGTTCATAGGTATCTTCATCAACAACAAGCACGTCTCCGATTTCATGCACCAAAAGACTAACCGGCCCTTCGCTGGTTCGCACAACGACGTTCATTCGGGTTGGCCCTTCTTCACATTCTGCGACCGATAAACGATCTTGCAGATCCAAAGCAGTTACGATTTGACCACGAAGATTCATCAGTCCTTTGATACTCGAACTGGATCCGGGGATGCGAGCCATCGCTTGCCCTCGTAGAACTTCTTGAACTCGTTCAACTTCAATTCCAAGCCAGGCTGTGCCGACTCGAAATGTGCAATAGCTAGAATTCATGACATCACTTACAGATGATAAAATTGACAGGACAAGAATGTTGCGATCGGCTCAATTTTGGCTGCAAGAGCAAACTGCATCTTGAAACCTTGGAGAGGCGAATGGGTTAAAATAAGCTTGGATCACGCGACGCTTCGAGCGATCATTTCTAGGTCGACGATACGAGTGACTTTGCCGCCGATGACTCGAGAGTTTCCATCGGGCGAACTGCCGTCTTCCACTTGATCGACGATGTCAAGAATTTTCCCAACAGCGACTCCGATATCACTTTCCCCTGTGTTGTAAACAATCAACGGAACGGAATCCTGAGTCGTATCGATCTCGCCATAGGCACTCAGAGAGACAATGGGCATAATCTGGCCGCGGTACTGAATCACTTGTTGATTGCCGCTGCGTTCAATCGAAGTTGTGGAAACTTCTTCGAGTCTTGCGACCGCATCCAAAGCCACGGCTGCTCGCGTATCGTCGCCCGGGTCGACAACCAAATAACACTCTTGAGAACCTTCTAAGTCGCTGTTGCCTTCGTTTGAATCCACCAGCTTTTTGCCGCCGTGTTCAACAAGCACATGCCCCACCTGAGCAATTCCGATGACGTCTAAAATCAAGCTCACAGTACCGTCTCCCATGATCGTGGAGCCGGCATAAACGGGCAGACTCTTCAGGTGAGCTCCGAGTGGTTTGACGACAATTTCTTGAGTGTCAGAGATCGAGTCAACAACCAAGCCAAAGATCTGATCTTCTGCTTGCAAGACCACAATATTGACAGCCGTATCAAGATGTCGATCGGCTTCAGTCCGGCGGTCTCGCAGACCTAATTCTTCGTCAAGGTAAACAAGAGGCAGCAATCGTCCGCGAAGTCGGTATACGGGCACCGAATGCAATACTTCAATTTGATTCTTAACCTTGTCGCCTTCAAGGCGGACCAGTTCCAGCAGATTAACTTGAGGAATGCAAAAGCGATCGTTGTCGCAAGTGACCACAAGAGCTGGCACGATGGCCAGAGTCAGCGGAATTTTGATTCGTAAAGTTGTGCCTTCGCCGGGCACGCTGCTGATATCAAGCGTTCCGCCAATTTTTTCGACGTTGGTTTTCACCACGTCCATTCCCACGCCACGCCCCGACACATTGGTCACTGTGGCGGCCGTTGAAAACCCTGGCAAGAGAATCAACATGGATGCTTCACGATCCGACAACGCGGCCGCTTGTTCTTCTGTAACCAACCCTTTTTCAACCGCTTTGGCTCGAACACGCTCGACACCAATGCCGCCTCCATCATCGATGATTTCAATATTAACCTGACCACCTTCGTGGTAGGCTCGAAGCAACAAAGTGCCTTCAGCTGGCTTGCCAGCGGCAACTCGGACGTCCGTCGGTTCGATACCGTGATCGACCGAGTTTCGAACAATATGAGTCAACGGATCTTTGATGGCTTCCAGAATGGTTTTATCCAATTCTGTGTCGGCACCTTCCATCTTGACCTGAACTTGCTTGCCACAACTTCGCGACAGATCGCGGACGACTCGAGGCAGTTTGCTCCATGCAGTGCGAATGGGTTGCATCCGAGTCTTCATCACGCCTTCTTGCAGCTCGGTCGTGATCAGATTCACTCTTTGAGAAGCTGCAGCCAGAGCCGTGTCTTCGCTCTTTTCGCCACACTGCATAATTTCGTTGCGAGCGAGGACAAGTTCGCCAACCAAATTCATCAGTTTGTCCAGCAGCCCAACTTCAATCCGAATGGTGGATTCAGTCACCGAACTGGTTGCCGGTGGAGCTTTTTCTTCTGCCGCTGGTTGTGCGGCAGGCGGCTTGGCTGCTGGTGCTGGTGCTGGTGCTGGCTGGGCTGCTGCTGGTTCAGACGGCTTCACATCGTCTGCCGAGGCATCTGGAGTTGCCACTGCTGGCGAAGCAACTTCTTCAGTTTCAGTTTCTTCAGCAACGACTGCAGCTGGCTCTTCAGCAACCTCTTGGCTTTGAACTTGCCGCTCTTCGACACCTTCAGCGGCCTTCGCTTCGCTTTCGACGTCGCCTTCCGACGGACGCAGTTCCTCGACAACATCCTCAACCGGGATTTCGGTTGCTTGCACGGGAGCCTCATCAGAACCTCCGCTGTCGCCGGATTTCAGCCGTTCTAATTCTTGAATCAGCTCTGCGAATGAATCTTCGCCTTCGCCGTTACCCGCTTCGATACTGCGAAGCATCGACCGAATGGCGTCGACCATCTTTAGCAGGCCACTGGCGATTTCGCTGTTCAGCATCATTTCGCCATCACGAAGCAAAACCAAAAGGTTTTCACCCGTATGAGCCACCTTTTCCAGCTTGGGGTAAGCCAAAAATCCGGATGTGCCTTTGATGGTATGAATGCTGCGAAAGACACTGGAAAGCTTCGCCTTATCATTTGGCGCTTCTTCCAGTTCCAGCAAGTCACTGTCTAGCTGATCTAAATTCTCGTAACTTTCAACGAGGAATTCAGATACAATTTCGTCAACGATTTCCACAGTAACATCTCGCAACGGTGTAGTTGGGGGAACAGTTCGAATTCAGAGATTCAGGGGTTGAATTTCCTAAGCACGAAGCCCATTCAGGCGACCGAAGGATCACTTGTTGGCGCACTCACACTCATTGGTGATCGAAGAGGCGTGCCGCAACTTGCCAAATCCTTGCAGGCTCACTGAACAAAAAATGGCCCCCAGTTTCTGATGCCAATGCAATTCGAATAATCGTCAAATCCTGCCCCATCTTCCTCCGCGGCTGGACGCCAGTTCACTGTTGATTCTTGGCATCAAAACGTCCCAACAATGAATCACGAAAGCAGCCGTGATCACACTGATCAACATGGCACAGCCTTCAGAATGTCGTGGTGGCCATGATCAACTTGCTAAGCAGCAATCGTTTGCCGGACTCATTTTTCTGGCCGTGATTCTGATTGTTCCCGTTGTGTTGCCTTCGAATGATTGGACGACTTGGTACCTTCATTGATCAAGGCACAGTGCCTTCCTGCCTGATCCTCGATGTTCCCTGAAGTCTGAAGCGCGGACTAAGATTGCGTTCCCAAAGCCAATGAAGGTACTTGTAAAAAATTGGTTTCTTGTGGGACTTGTCGTGTTGATTCCCTTGGCAATCGTCACGGGCTGGCAAGGAGATCAACTGCAACCGTTGACTCAGACCGTGAACATGATCCCCACCAAGTGGTGTACGGCTGCGATTCTGTTTTTCATGTCGTTAACACTCAACAGTGGCCGACTGTTCGCCGCCATGAAAGCCCCATTGCCCGTCGCCGTTGCCAGCGGGACCAATCAAATCGTGATCCCCCTACTGTGCTTGCCGCTGCTGTTGCTACCTTGGTCGCCCGACATTGCAGTGGGCCTGATGATTGCTGCCAGCGTTCCCTGCACAATGGCGGCCGCATCTGTGTGGACTCGCAAAGCCGAAGGGAACGATGCCGTGTCGTTACTTGTAACCCTGCTGACCAACGGAACGTGTTTTCTGGTGGCTCCGGCGTGGCTGTGGGTCGGCCATCAATGGTTTGGACTGGTTGATACCAGCGGAGGACTTCAGTTTCGCGACTTGGTCGTTCGATTGGTGCTCACCGCCTTAGTGCCTGCCATCTTGGGGCAAACACTTCGGTTACACGGCAGATTGACTGATACGGTGGACCGCAACAAGCGAATCATTAGCACGGTGGCTCAAAGCATTATTTTAACATTGGTGTTTGTGTCTGCGTTTCGAGGGGGACGGCAGTTTTCAGGAGGCCAGCTTTCTGAAAACTTGCGGCACACTGAATTCCTTTTGGTGTGGCTTTGCTGTGTCAGTTTGCATCTTGTCGCAATGTGGATCGCATGGAAGGCAGCCGTCAGGCTAAAAGTTGCAGAAGCAGATGCTCGAGCATGCGTCATCGCAGGCAGCCAGAAAACGCTCCCCATCGGAATTGTGCTCTCTGATGCAAGCGGGATGCCGTTTTCGATTTTGCCAATGCTGATGTTTCATGCGTCTCAGATGTTCATTGATACGGCCGTCGCAGCAAAACTGAAGGCACGAAATACGACGACCAAAGATTCGAATTCCGCGGAATGAACCTGTTGAGCTAATCCGGAATCGGAACGCGTTTCTGGATTGGGCTTTCTGTAACGAGTGTTTCACTGTGGACAGAATTCGGTCGGTTCACTCTCTGATGGAATGTTCCTGAAACCTGCCACCAACCGGACTTCCTTGGCCGCTTTCATGGGACGAACAGGGTATTCTGGAGACTGCGAGCAGAACCTAAAACAGGCCGACAGAAAGTGACGTGATGCATCAACCAGAATCACAGCTTCGAACAAATCGCCGAGCAATCTTGGGGCTGCTCACAGGAATGGGCATCGGGACGGCAACTTGGCAACGAGCAGTCGCGTCATCGATCACCGCAGGAGAAGCGGTGACAGCTGAAATGTTGCAGCAGGCCGAATGGGTGGCTGACGTTGAACTGTCTGATGACGAACGAAACTCTGCGATCTCTGGCTTGCAGAAGGGACTTCGCAATGCCGAGGCCATTCGAAAAGTGGATGTCGACTACAACGTGCCACCTTCGGTCTTGTTTAATCCGGCTCCATTTCTAAGACCCGGCGAACCTGTTGTGCGTAATCAAGCCATCAACGAACTTGACGCCCAGCAAGAACGTCCCAAGTCCAACACGGATCTTGCGTTTTTACCCGTCTGGCAGCTGGCCAGTTTGATTCGTTCTCGCAAACTGTCATCGGTTGAATTGACGAAGATCTACCTTCAACGCCTTAAGAAGTTCGATCCGTTATTGCATTGCGTGGTGACGCTCACCGAAGACCTCGCATTGAAGCAGGCAACGAAAGCTGATTCAGAAATCCAAGCTGGAAAATACCGAGGCCCTTTGCACGGCATCCCCTGGGGCGCCAAAGACTTAATGGCTGTTCAAGGTTACCCCACAACTTGGGGAGCAACGCCGTTTGAAGATCAACAGTTCGACCATTCGGCGACCGTTGCAGATCGGCTAGAAGAAGCGGGAGCCGTCCTGGTGGCAAAGTTGTCGTTAGGAGCTCTCGCGATGGGCGACCGCTGGATGGGCAAAAAAACTCGCAACCCGTGGGATCCTCGCATGGGTTCCAGTGGTTCTTCAGCGGGCTCTGCCTGTGCGGCAACGGCCGGCTTGGTTGGCTTCACCATCGGGACAGAAACTTTGGGCAGCATCGTGTCTCCTAGCAAACGTTGCGGAGCCACCAGCTTAAGGCCAACGTTCGGCCGGATCAGCCGTTACGGAATGATGCCGTTGTCGTGGACAATGGACAAAGCGGGCCCCTTGTGTCGTAGCGTAGCCGACTGCGCCTTGGTGTTGGATGCTGTACATGGCTCCGACGGAAAAGATCCTTCCGCCACAGATCATCCGTTTGACTGGACGGACTCGAAAACTGATCTCAGCGGATTAAGAATTGGCTACATCAGATCTCGCACACCAGACAAAGATCGTCCCGAACTAGAAGCTCTTCGCACACGAAGTGCCACCTTGATCCCCATTTCTCTGCCCGACGGAAAGCCCGTTTGGGAAATGACATCAATGCTTGAAATGGAAGCAGCAACCGTGTTCGCCGACGTAACCAAAAGTCATGTCACAGAAGGCTTGAATTCGTGGCCCGCGATTTTTCGAGCCGCCTCGTTTATGACGGCGACTCACTATATCCAAGCGTCTCGAGTTCGCACATTGTTAATGCAAGACATGGCCAAGCTGATGCAACAAGTGGACCTGTATGTCGGAGGACAGGACCTTGGCATCACCAATCTGACCGGACACCCAACGGTTGTCATGCCCATGGGGTTTGTTCATCGAGGCGAATTGAAGAGACCCTATTCAGTGACTTTAACTGGACAACTGTTTGGAGAATCCACCCTGCTGCACACAGCCGCGCTGCTAGAACAGTCGTTCGGCGTCAATACTCAGCAGCCCGATCTGGAAGCCTTCTTGGCCGACATGAATTCGGCTCAGGAAAGGCGGGCGGCTGAACAAGCAGAAGCTGACAAGAAAGCGGCCCAAGCTTCCGACGCTGCTCAAAAAACCAAATCACCGGAAGCCCCTCAGACATCTCAACAAGGCAACGACAAGTGAATTCAAACGTAACAGAAGCTGCCCGCAGCCGACGCTTTTCTGCGCGCATGATTCCAGTCTGTATTGCTTGGCCTTGCGTTGCTTGGACATGCGCGGCCTGGCTTTGGGTCACCGGCATGCCTTCGGCAGTTGCTCAGCAGACGGCTTCTGATGCGGCCGCCAACCTGCTGGTCGTTTCACGCCTAAAAACAGTCGCGGAAACCAGCGACTTTCAATCGACGGCCACCTACCAAGACGTCATGGAATACTGCGAAGCTTTGGCTGCCGGAAGTCAGTTTGCCAATTTGTCTTCCATGGGCAAGACATCAGAAGGCCGTCAAATTCCGCTGCTGATTCTGGCTGACCCGCCCATTCAAACGGCAGCCGAAGCGAACGCAGATTCTCGTCCCGTATTTTCTGTGATGGCAAATATTCACGCAGGAGAAGTCTGTGGCAAAGAAGCATCTCTTATTTTAGCTCGCAAACTTTTGTCCGAAAAATCCACTTTGCTTCAGCAGCTCATTATCGTCATTGCTCCGATCTACAACGCGGATGGCAACGAACGATTTTCGACCACCAATCGCCCCGGACAAGTGGGTCCAGTGAACGGAATGGGGCAACGCCCCAACGCAATGGGACTGGACTTAAACCGAGATCACATGAAGCTTGAATCTCCGGAAGCTCGTAGCTTGGCTGGCTTCATGTCCGACTGGCAACCTGTCGTCGCCATGGATTTACATACCACAGATGGCTCGTTTCACCGCTTTGGCCTCACTTACGATTCGCCACGGCACCCGGCCACTCATCGCGAACTTTTGAGATACGGTCGAGACACCTTTATGCCAGAGATCTCAAAAACACTGGCCGACCAACACCAGCTCAAGACCTTCTTCTATGGCAACTTTGATCGCCATCACAAAAACTGGTTAAGCTACCCTGCCGCTCCTCGTTATAGCACTCACTATTTTGGCCTACGCAACTGCTTGGGTATCTTATCTGAAGCCTACGCGTATTCGACTTTCAAAGATCGAATCATCGCGACGGAACAATTTGTATTGGCCACGTTGCAAAAAGTGGCTGCCGAACGAGACACAATTCAAAGCTTGATCACAGATGCAAAAGCCAAGCAGCAGAGTTCCAGAAAAGTGGCCATTCGAGCCACCGAAGTCGCTCTGCCCGGAACCTTTGTGATTCCCGCCTGGGAAGAAGAAGTGGCTGGACGTGGACGCAAATTTACAGACGACGATCGGCAAACCGAATACACGGTGCAGTATCATGGAGACACTGCCGTTTCTGTTGATGTGAGCGTTCCAGCAGCCTACGTGGTGCCCGCCAATCAGCAAGCCGTGATTGAAAATCTGTCGCAGCACGGTGTGCAGTTTGAAGTGCTTTCTGCCGCAAAAAGTCGAACCGTGACTTTGTACAGCGTCACAAACTTTGAACAAGCAGACCGAGAATTCCAAGGTCATCGAGTCGTCAGCGATGTGACCGTAGAAGCCAAATCGATGAAAACCGTGATCCCAGCGGGGAGCATCATCGTCAGCACAGATCAGCCTCTCGCGGCGCTGATCATAAACCTGCTTGAACCCGAAGCTGCCGATGGGCTGACTGCGTGGAACTTTTTTGATGCCGAACTAAAGTTGGGACAGTATCCGATTCAAAGAATTGAACGCCCCTAACACGACAACTCTGAACACGACAACAACACAGACCGCGACAACACAGACCGCCACGAAACAGACCGCCACGAAACAGACCGCGATGGCACATTCGAGCCGACTCGAACTGCCAACTGAAGCGTCTGTAAGTGTTAAGTGGCGAAAGACTTTGAGTGGCGAACAGCATCCCAGCAAAAAGGTTCACTGCGATTCATCGCCACTTTAAGATTTTAAAAACAAATCCATCAGCAGGTGTCCTTCGGGCAATCCAACATCCGATGCGGCCGCAGCGACTTCGTCGTAGGTGATCCCGGAATTGGCAGAAAGTCCAGTTCCACACATCGCAAAGGGACAGTCTCCGTGACTATGAGTCTTCGTTCTTAAATACGTCGGGTGATCAGGACTAATCAGCAGCCGATAGTCTCCTTGAGACTTCAGCCAATCATGAACGGGCTTCACAATGTGCCGATCGATGTTTTCCACTGCCTTCAGCTTTTCTTTCACATCGCCTTCGTGGCTGGCTTCGTCGGTCGCTTCCACATGCACGACAACAAAGTCGATGTCATCGCGTTTCAAGGTTTCAATTGCCGCTTGCCCCTTTGCTGCGTAGTCGGTATCCAAATAGCCGGTGGCACCTTCCACTTCGACAACGTCCCAGCCAATTAAGCGGCCCATTCCTCGAAGCAAATCAACGGCGGTAATCACGGCTCCGTTGACTCCGAACTTGTCTTTGAACAGCGGCAAATTCGGACGCTCACCCATCCCCCAGAGCCACGTTTGAGTGGCCTGATGCTCGGCCTGAGCAGCTCGGGCCAAATTTACGTCAGCATCAGCAAACAGTTCTCGACTACGAAGCATCAGCTGCTTTAATTCGTCGGCGCCGGGGCCAGCGGGAAGATGGGCCGTGATGTCTTGATCGGTAATGTCATGAGGAGGCGTGCTGGTGGTGGTTTTGCTTAATGGAGCCGTGCCGCCTGCGGCTCGGTACAGTAGCAGGTTGCGATAACTGACTCCGGCAACATACTTCCAATGGCTGTCTCCGCACTGATCTTGTTGCAGCAGCTTGATCAAAGCATGGCCGGCTTCAGTCGGATACTGCCCCGATGTAAAGCTGACCATTTTTTCATCCTGTACAGTCACCAAATTGCAACGCACGGCCCAGTCGCCTGGATTCAATTCGATCCCTTGCGCGGCCGCTTCAATGGGAGCTCGGCCCGTGTGATACTTCAGCGTGTCGTACCCAAACAACGTCATCGTGCCGACGTCGCTGCCCGATGGCATGCTCGCGGGAACATTATCTGTGCGGCCAATGATTCCCGCTGTCGCCACGGCGTCCATGTTAGGAACGTTGGCAGCTTGCAGCGGAGTAAGCCCATTCAGAGACGGCTGACCTTCATCAGCAACTCCATCGGGAATGACAAGTACGTATTTCATGACATCCGTTTCGAGAAAATTGTTGTGTTGTTTGCCTCGATCTTTTCACGGCAAACCGCAGGCGACCGTATTTTTTCAGAATCTCTGGTTGTTCATTTCAGACAGTCGCTTAACTGCCCGTTGAAACAGTAATCCGACGCGTGAGCGAGGGAGATCTGATGTGCAGAATCTGTGGGTTTCGAGCGGATTCATTCCTCGCCTACACGTCGGAGGACCACATCCGCGTTTTTTCAATCGGCTGCTAAGTCGTCAGAGCTTAGGGAACCGCCTAGAACAATGGCTCATGAAGCTCACCACAGTGCTCAACACAGTGCTCGATTCCACCCAGTTGCCGGCTTGGAGCCCGTGTTTCCAAAGCCCAACCGGCAATGGAGGTTGGCGAGACTACAGCCGGTCGTATTCAACTTTGAACAGCAATTCAGCATCCACCATTTCGCCACTCAGTAATCCCTTCTTGAACCACTTTACTCGTTGAGCCGACGTGCCGTGAGTAAAGCGTTCCGGAGTCACATAGCCGGTCGCTTGTTTCTGCAATGTGTCGTCTCCGATTTGGTTGGCCGCCTGAATGGCTTCTTGCATATCGCCTTCTTCAAGAATGCCGTAGTTCCGGTGAGCATGGTGTGCCCAAACGCCGGCCAGAAAATCGGCCTGCAATTCCAAGCGAACCGACATCTGATTCGACAGACGTTCGTTTCCAGATTGACGAGCTTGGTTGACGGGCACATTGAACTGCAAAATGTTTTGAATGTGATGAGCCACTTCATGAGCAATCACATAGGCTTGAGCGAAGTCTCCAGGAGCACTGTGCCTTTTTGCGAGATCTTCAAAGAACGATGGATCGATGTAAACCTGCCGGTCTGCGGGGCAATAAAACGGCCCCATCGCCGCCTGACCTGTTCCGCAGGCTGTTCGAGTTTGACCTTCAAAGATGATCAACTTAGGGGCGACATAAGGAGTGCCCACTTGTTCTTTAAACAGCTTTGCCCAAATGGTTTCTGTGTCACGCAGAACGACAGAAATGAATGCTCGGTTTACATCCTGAATGCCCTCGCCTGCTTCAGCCGGAGCAGACTGTCGCGAATTAGCTGCTTTTTGAGCCATCTGTCCAGCCATCTGCTGAACTCCTTCGCCACCTCCCAAAAACTTCACAATTAACACAACAATGACGGCAATAATTCCGCCCCCACCACCCATCGCCATCTTTGGCGACATTCCTCGACGGTCTTCAACATTGCTGCTCTGCTCACGTCCACGCCACTTCATGGCTTGTTACTCCAACATTCTCTTACGATAGTTTTTCGCACAATTCGAATTGGCCCGACGAATATTGCTAGGGGATTGTATGGGGCAGCAGGCAGAAAATTCCAACCCAAACAGATCGCCAGCGAATCAGACTCAGAAGTCGGACAGCCCAGCCCACGCAGCCCAGCCCACGCAGCCCAGCCCACACAGCCGACGGTGAAATCGTTGTGTCAATGCTGCCAACCCCAGCCAGCCCCCGAAAGTCGCCATCACGCTGTGCCGTAATCTGTAACGCAAAGCGATCGTGAAACACCGGTCGCCCACTTGAATGGATCTGCAGACCAACACATGCTGGAAACAAAGCAAAGCACGAAATTAAACGGGGGACATCCGGACGACGATTAATCTTCTTCGCAAGCCGCCACTGCAAGTCGCGATCTGTGACGACCACTCGTCAGGCGTGCTGTGGCAAGAAAGCCGCGCTTCTTGATCCCCTGCCAGCCGTTTTCATCCACCCTAAGGCCAAAGAAAACTGATCTTCACCGTCACCAAATTTTTGCCGTCCTTGGTGGGAATGGAAACCACGCCTTCTTTTAACTGCTTCGCTGGCAGCTTCGTCAAGTCGACCTGCACTGTCGTGGTGGCTCGATCTGGAATCGGTGTTGGAGACGTCTTTAACGCGACCTGCAGTTGTTCGGGCCAGACTTGAGGTTCTGCAAATTCCCAGTCGGCCGGAGCACTGAATGCGACTCGCCCCTGCCGGCGTGCTCCCAGTTCGTCGCTTGCAACAAGCTGAATCACAGAGCTGGTCATTTGCACTTCTTGACCAAGAAGATACTGCGGCCCCGTGACCATCATCGGAACAGTCAATAATGGATAGTCAGGATCAGACGTTTCCGCTGCAATTAAAACATGATGACGGCCCGGAGGCAGATTGCCATCCACAGAACCTTCGATTGTTGCCGAAGTCACCGAAGTGATGCTGGGTTCATTCATCAAACCATCAGACGATCGCTCATCGGAAACAGTGGCCCGTGATTCTGATGTAAATGCGACTTGTTCAATTTTACCAGAATCAGGCTGTGCGAAAGCAGGATCCACAGTCGGTGCCAATGAATTTGCCGCAGATTGAATCAGGACAGCATTCACAAAGTCGGCCGTCGATGTCACCGAAGTCACCTTCAACTGCTCATCACGAAAATCGCTGACTCGAACAGAAAATGGAATTTGCGAACTGGTTCGTTGAGACAAAAACAGGGCCTTCGGTTCAACCACAATCATACGTTCGGGGAACACAGCTTTGATGGTCAAGTTGGCTTGCTGCGGTTCTGGGTCGGTGTAATGAACGGTCAGAACAAATTCCTTCAACCCAGGCTGCTCGTTGATGGTTGAAATGGGAACCTGCAACGACGCGATTTCACCAGGATTGACATCTCGAGCACTCACCATCGGGTTCATGCACCCGCAACTGCGTTCCACTTTGACGATGTGCACAGGCGATTCACCGTCGTTGCGAAAGCGAAATTCGGTCTTTAGCTGAGACGTTGGTTCAACAGGCTGCTCGCCGTGATGATACAAATAGGTCGAAAACACCAGAGACGGCCGAGACTTATTGATTGCCAGCTCGGGCATCGACTGATCAGAATTTTGATACCAAGCCGATGCTGCCACGGGAGCCAAGATCGCGCAAACTAAAACCACAGCCGTTCGCAATCCCCCTTGGTCGCGAACAGCAGATTGAGACGTAATGGAATCAGCGGGCGGAACGTTTTGAGTTTGCGGCATCAGAATCTCACCATCCATGGCAGGGAAAATCGCTGACACAATCGTACCAACTGGCCCACAACCGCGAAACGGGAATTCACGACTCAGCTGTCGGCCAAAGAAGGAAGCTTCGAAATCACCTCGGCGGACTGGCAATTTTGAATTGGCAAGCCGCCACGTGAACCCGATCCCGCTTCAACACTGCCAACGCAGCCTGCGGCGATCTCTGCAGCACATTCAAGAGCCCTTGGGTGGCACGGGAAACGCCTAAATCCGCGAAATTCACAGGGAAAATCGACAAAAGGCTGTGAAACTCGCCCGCAACTCAAGCCCACCACTCAAGATCAGCCTGCCATTTTTCCGCTGCAAAGATGACTCAAAAATTCAGCCCCAACGCCCAGATATTCGGGCAATCAAAGTCTGCAATTGGCCGGCCGCCATTCTCGGAACTTGGAGACTTAAGGTGACCGATCCGGCGAGGGCGACATTTTCGGGTTCAAATTCTGGCTGCATTCCCGTTCTCTACGGTTCCGTCGGTCGATGCGATATCATCGCCTGAAAATCTGAAACCAGCCCTTCTTCCAAACCATTCTGCCATGACCGAACTGAACTACCAATCCGCCGGTGTTGATCTGGAACTGTACGATCAAGCGATGCAAAAACTGCCCGCATTGATGGCCAAAACCAGAACTGCCGGAGTCATGGATTTACCCGGTGGATTCGCCGGCCTGTTTCGCATGGCAGCCGTGAAGCAGTGGAAAGACCCTGTGCTTGTTTCGGGGACCGATGGTGTCGGCACCAAAATCAAGCTGGCCATCATGATGCAAAAGTACGACACCATTGGCATCGACCTTGTTGCCATGTGCGTCAACGACTGCCTGTGCCTGGGGGCAACACCGCTGTTGTTTCTTGATTACATTTCCATGGGCAAAGACGAACCTGGCCTGCTTGAACAATTGGTGGCCGGAGTCAGCGAAGGCTGCGTTCAGTCTGAGGCCGCTTTGCTGGGTGGCGAAACTGCCATCATGCCGGGAACCTACGGCGACGGAGACTTCGACATGGCTGGCTTTTGCGTTGCCGCCGCCGATCGAACAGAGTTAATCAGCGGCAAAGAACGCATTCAAGATTCGGACGTCGTCATTGGGATTCCCAGTTCAGGCTTGCACAGCAACGGCTTCAGCTTAGTCCGCAAAGTGGTCTTCGAACACGCAGGACTGACCGTCAACGACCAGGTGGATGCACTGGGGCAAACCGTGGGCGAATGCCTGCTGACTCCGACTCGAATTTACGCCGACTTAATCAAACAAGTGATCGAAGCAGTCGGTAACGAATCGATCCATGGCATCGCTCATATCACCGGCGGTGGCCTGTGCGAAAACCTACAACGCATTGTGCCGGATGAAATTGAAGTCGTGCTTCAACGAGATGCATGGAAGCCAAATTCTGTGTTCTCATGGCTACAGCAGCTCGGAAATATCAAGCAGGACGAAATGTTCCGAGTCTTCAACATGGGCGTTGGAATGACGGTTGTTGTGCCAGAATCCAAAGTCGACGAAACGCTCAAAGCTTGCTCGAGTGCAGAAGCGGCCGCCTTTGTCCTCGGACGCTGCAGCAAGTCAACAGATTCTGCTCTGGTTCGATTTTCTGATCAGTCGTAGACGGTGGACGGCAGGCTGCGTGTGGACCTGCGTCGCGAAAGTCATCAAGACCTATCCGAACCGGAAAAACGCCAGCTGAAAGCGTCAGCAGCGACCTAGGCTTTGCCCCTTGATTCGAACTTCACGGGGAATGCTGATCAGCCGCAAAGGGCTCACCAAGTAAGGGGCAAGGCCGAAGCTTTCAACGCAAACGACGCTGCAGCCAGCCAGCCACGAAGCTGAAACTGAAACCGAAAAGATCTCAGCAATGCCGTGATCCCATCAGCTTTCAGAAGCCCATGCTCGGCCAAGCTGAAACTTGGCCAAACAAAAGCCGGCAGCTCGAATCAGGCGATGGGCGATGGGCGATGGGCGATGGGCGATAACGAGCCTCAGCCCAAACGCTCGTCAACGATCTCGAAGCAAAGAAGATTCTAGAAAGCCGCCGAGCCGTAAAAGAACATCGGGAAAGATCCCGAGCGAAGAATCACCAGGGACGCTCTTCCGACTTCAATCAGCTGTCCCCCGATCTACTGCCCTCCGAAGTTAATTCCACCTGGCGGCAAGGGTCGAGCATCTTCCTCAGACATTGGCTTGATCGTCTCAAGCTTAGCGACGCCAAGCTTGAACTTCAGCATGCGCTGTGGAGTTGACTTCGAGGCGTAAACGCTGATTTTATAACCACCGTAGTTCAACAAACTGGCCCAAGAATACAGGTACAAATCAGTTGTCTCACCCGTATCGACTAAAGCCTTTGAGGGGAAGAACGTCATAACCTCGTCCACCGCCTCAAGCGTGCTTTCATCAGCACTCTTTTCCAGCAGTGTATCCAGTCCTGAAATAGCGGCCGAGTAAGCCATTTTGGCTCGAGCCTCAACCAAGATCAGAAGCATTAAACCGATGAATACGACCAGCTTAATGACTTTCAGTTTGCTGCCGGGGCCTGACGATTCGGTATCACTGTTACTCATTGTCGGTTGCGTTCCCTAAATTAATTGCGCGTCAGAGGCGACTTGGCCATTCTGCCGCTCTGCAAAGATGCAGGCATCATGGGTCGAAAAACTGCCCATCAGAAAATAAACGGCGACATTCGATCAAGCCGTTGCATGCGCCAAAGAACTTGTCTGCCAGCCTTTGCCAACCAAAGGCCCAAACACAACAAAAGGCCCGTCACTAGTTTCTAAACCTGAAGAAACCACTAACGAACCTCAAGCTCGTGCAGGCGGACAGTTCCAAAATCACATTCGATTAACTGGCGGTGTCTACTGCTGGCAAAAGCGGTGAATCTTCTTCGCCATCTTCGTCTGCATCAATTCCTGACGCGGGTGGAGCACTCGGGTTTGACGGTGGAATAGGGTCACTGCCGCCGCCGCCAGTGCAACCGACGAAAAGAGCTGCCGCAAACAAACCGAGACATAAAAGTGAAAATTGTTTAAGCATGATTTTGGGTGCTGTTTAGCTACAAAAAACATCTCACAGAGAACATCAATCGCGATGCTCTGACGAGAGAGACATAAAGGCAAAAATGGTCAGAATCGAAGTCAAAGACAAAAGAAAGGCGAGACATTTGCCTCGCCTTTCCGCTCAGGGATCAACCCTAGAATTCGCCAATCACTTGACCGTCAGACATGGCTCCCAGTCTTCGCAGAACACCAATGTCTAGGTTCTCTGAAACGAATCGAACAGAGCCATCACCAAGGACATACTGCTGTCCGCCAGTGTGGAAACTGTTGAAGTTCCAAAGGCCAACAGATGCGTCGCTTTCGCCCTGTTCTCGGCCAGTGGCAAGACCAACTGGAAGCCAGTTGAATGAAGCCCAAGCGTAACCCCAAGCTGGACCACCAGTCGCTTCACCCATCAGCAGAGTGTTGCTTGTTCCATCGGTGACATCTCGGAAAGCAGTTTTCCTTCGAGCCTTGCCGAAGATTCCAGGAACTGCACCGTAGTTGTCAAAGTCTGCAACGCCGTCGCCATTGAAGTCCAGTCGTTCAGGATTGCTGTGCACTCCACAAGGACTGCCATCACTCGCTTCAAGAACGCCATTCATTGGACCACCGACGCCCACGTAGTTAGTCATTCCGGCGTCTTGAGAGTCTGCTGCTCCGAACCAAATTCCGCTGATTCCTTCACAGTTATCGGTGTTGAAGGCCCAGAACATTCGTCCCGTTGTTGCAGACTGTGGGTCTGATGGACACTGGAACATTGGCATCACGGTCTGCGAAGCAGCCCAGTCAGCAGCAGATCCGAACCAGTTGGCCCCTTCAGGGTCCTTGAATACACCCACACCAGCTGCTTGAGCGGCTGTGCTTCGATGAACCAGTCGGCCTTTCGAGCGTGTAAACGTGTTGTACAGATTCGTTTGCTCCATGTACGGCAGCAAGAATGTGAGAAGCCCCAAAGATGGAGCCGAACCAAGGTTGATTCCGTAATCACCACCTTGGTTGAAGCCAGCTCGGTCGTCCCAAATGCTGTTGTTATTTTGAGGGAAGCTTGTGTTCACATCGTGGAAGTTGTGAATGGCCAACCCAAGTTGCTTCAGGTTGTTTTTGCACTGAGTACGACGGGCGGCTTCTCTGGCTTGTTGCACGGCTGGCAGAAGCAAAGAAACAAGAATAGCGATAATGGCAATCACTACGAGGAGCTCAATCAGAGTGAACCCACGGCGGCTAGTTTGGCTAGCTGATGTGGAGACTGAAGAAAACTTCTTCATAAGAACGAACCTTCCGAGAAAAACGAATAAGGAAAAACGGCTCTTCAACAGCAGACATGTGTTGCACTGCTGTTATCGAGTATCAGAACTTCTTTGTAAAAATTCCATGAAAGTCGGTGATACTTCTACAAATGTGCCAATTTTCTTTCCGATTTGTCGGTGCAACGGCAACAGTAGAATGTCACGAGACACCGCCAGGCATTGAATAACCACGCCTCATGGAACTCAAGAGCACCTCGACAGCACACACCGTGCCAAAAAAAATACCGGATCGCCGAAACCACCTACTAGACGGGTCTTCCACCTTTCCCGTGGGGCCCAAAACGTTCACACCCTGCAATTTCTGAAACATCAATGTTTTAAAGGGTCAAAACAGCCAGGTTCTAGAAACATTTTAGTAGGTCGTAAATTTTTATATTTTCCGCGTAAGAATTCAGAAGGTTTGTCGAAACAGGTCTGAGCGGCAATTTTGGGCTCGGTTCGAGGCAGAGATGCCTCGTGCAGTGGCACGATGAATCAATTTGTTCGGCTTGACGCCGCAAATTTCTGCTTTCACCACCGCAAAAATCACTCGCAGGCCCTGCAAATCGCCCCAAGCGCGACTCAAATTCACGCACAGGGACAACTCCGCAAGCACTCGCGTCACGACAAGCCGAGCGTCTCAGGGGTGATTTTCTAGGGCGCTTTCACGCGCTTCTGCTAAGAAGTCAGGCACCCTCTGTATTTCTCAATAGTGCCAAAGCCCCAACGAAAAAAAGCCGCCCTGTGATGTCACAGGGCGGCTTTTTTCTTTTGTCGTCACGAGAAGTTGTTCCTCATGATTTACGCGTGCTTGTACACGGTCTCGAAGTCAATGTCGTACTTCTTCATCTTCTTATACAGGGTCGTTCGGTTAATCCCGAGAGCTCGAGCCGTGTTTTGACGGTTCCAGCCGTTGGATTCCAAGGCCTGCACAATCAGTTGGCGTTCGGGTGTGGAAAGAGCTTTCTTCAAGGATGCTCCGCCCAGATTTGCTTCGACATTCGCTTGCTGATCAGCTTCAGAAAACATCTTTTCTGGCAGGTCACCCACCGAAATGTATTCGTTGCGACTTAACACGACCGCTCGCTCAACAACATTCACAAGTTCACGAACATTGCCCGGCCAGTGATACTGCTGCAGCGCGTGCATGGCAGAATCATCGAAGCCCTTCAGGTGGCGGCCGGCTTGAGCGTTAAACTGATGCAAGTAGTGCTCAACCAATAAAGGAATGTCTCCCATGCGTTCACGCAAAGCCGGTTGAGTCAGCGTGATGACGTTGATTCGGTAGTACAAGTCTTCTCGAAATTCGCCTCGACGAACGGCTTCTTCTAGGTCGGTGTTCGTAGCCAGAACCAAACGAACATTCACCTTATGAGTCTCTGTGCCACCAACCGCTTCGAATTCTTTGTCCTGCAGAACTCGCAGCAGCTTCACTTGCAACGCTGGAGAAGCAGTGGCAATTTCATCCAAAAACAGGGTGCCTCCATCGGCCTGCATGAACTTACCGATTTTGTCATGAGATGCCCCGGTGAATGCTCCT
The DNA here is from genome assembly GCA_039974975.1 of Fuerstiella sp. Lineage (GTDB taxonomy): Bacteria > Planctomycetota > Planctomycetia > Planctomycetales > Planctomycetaceae > Fuerstiella. Next base: position 126,596 of record JBDWHY010000174.1, read on the forward strand.
TCAACGTGTCCAAACAGTTCGCTTTCGAGCAACGATTCCGGCAATGCTCCGCAAGCAACTTCCACGAATGGCTGATCCGCTCGATCGCTCAACGAGTGCAGGCTGCGAGCCGTCATCGTCTTACCGGTTCCACTTTCGCCCAAAATCAGAACGGTGGTTCGAGTATCCGCGACGCTTTCGATCAGCTCAAACATTCGCAGCATTTTATAGTCTTTGCCGACGATGTTTGAGAGACTGTGTCGTTCCGAAAGTGCGGCCTTTAGGTTCTGATTTTCTTCAAGCAATCGTCGCTGACTGATCGCACGTTCGATCGACAAATTCAGCTCTTCGTCGATGACGGGCTTGGTCAAATAGTCGAATGCTCCCATCCGAATGGCTTCGACCGCGCTTTCGATTGTTCCAAAACCTGTCAGCAGAATGACGGCTGTGGCAGGGCAGTTTTCCTGTGACCACTGAAGTAAATCAAACCCATCTTTGTCTGGCAGGTTGACATCACACACCACCACCTCGAACGGAAATTCGCTCATCCGCTCAATGGCTTCGGTGCAGTCGGAAGCGGTTTCTGTCCTGTAGCCCAAAGTTCGCAGATAGTCGGCCATCGCGTTCTGAATATGCCGATCGTCATCGACGACAAGTAAAGAACCAGTTGTGGCTTTGACCATGGTATTGCCCTCGCAATTGTTGTCAGATCACCACGTGCACCGTGCGCACAAGATGATCCGGATTTCACTGATTGTTTGTGACTTCGCGGAAGCGAGTCGAATGCAAACAGAAGAGAAAACTGACAACCGAGTTTGTCCGAACACCGTTGTAAGAATGCGACTTCTGTGTTTTCGATTTGTTGATCGAGAGGAGTTGCTGAAACGTAGGTTGCGTTAAGACACCAAGCCGAACCGGATGGAAACATTTGAGGCTTCGATGACAGAATTCGAATGCCAAATTACGCAATCCAAAGAATCCTTATGACCATCACAACCGGATGCGACGCAGGCCAGACACTGTTGCCACTGCCCCCGCCGTGATCAGTCATTCACCCAACTTAAGACCATTAGCTCTGTTGGGCGGGCATTGGTGCTGAAAGCATGGTGACTGGCGATATTCCAGAGGGTTCTCACGCAAACCGCTTCAGGTTAGACAGACTGAGTCATCCGAGTCAGGCTGCGGTGGCTGCGATCGTGAATCTGCGGTTCAAACGCGCTGAATGAGTTAGACGAAAGCAGGGCGATCTTGTAGCCTAAAACACCAGTGAAACAGCGGATTGAACTCACCACTGCTGCAGTAGAAGGCGGTTTTCGTTGAGACAAACGGTTGTTTGATGTTGATCGTTTTCAGCCACAATCAATATCTTCAAATGGACGCCATTTCAGCACTGATTTGGTTGATAAAATTTGAACAGATTAAGTCGCCATGCCTATCAAGCACGTTCACTTCAACGCGCTAAGTTCAGGAGTGGCTTGAAGTTTCATCCAGCCAACCACAACATCACGTCTCGCTCAACGATTTCATCTCGGTGCGACAACAGAAGATTCATATTTCTGTCAGCGGCTTCTCAGCCAGAAAAGAACAAATCAATGAATGACACAATCAGTCTGATTCTTGGTGGTGGAAAAGGAACCCGCCTGTTGCCGTTGACTCAATATCGCTCAAAACCGGCGGTCCCCATTGGCGGCAAATACCGACTGATTGACGTTCCAATTTCAAACTGCATTCACAGTGGGTTAAGCCGCATTTATGTGCTGACTCAGTTTAATTCTCTGAGCTTGCATCGCCACATTCGCCAGACTTATAACTTCGATCTGTTTTCGTCTGGCTTTGTGGAAATCCTGGCAGCTCAGCAAACTCCAGGTGAAGGCACAGACTGGTACCAAGGCACGGCCGATGCTGTCCGCAAGCAAATGCGGTTTCTCAAACAGCCTGGCTTGAAGCACGTGCTAATTTTGTCTGGTGACCAGCTTTACCGCATGAACTACCAAGACATGCTGGACACTCATAAGAGAACCAAGGCAGATGTTTCCATTGCCACACTGCCTGTGAATGAAGAGGAAGCTCGAGGCTTCGGAATCATGCAACTTGATGACTCGGGCAAGGTAACGGACTTTGTCGAAAAGCCCAGCTCGGCAGATGCGTTGCAGAAAGCGAAGACCCCCGCCTCATGGATTGATTCAATGGGCATCAAATCGAACGGTCGCGAACATTTGGCCAGCATGGGCATTTACTTGTTCAACCGAGACCTGCTGGTTGACCTGCTGGAATCATCAGATCACGATGATTTTGGCAAGCACATCTTTCCTATGGCGATCAAGCAGCACCATGTGCAGACTCATTTGTTTGACGGCTACTGGGAAGACATTGGAACGATCAAAGCGTTCTACGATGCTAACCTCGCTCTGGCCAACACCAAGCCAGACTTCACCTTCGGACACGCAACCAATCCGATTTTCACTCGACCTCGATTCCTTCCTTCAACACGAATCGAAGGCTGCGAAACTCAACGCTGTCTCGTCGCAGATGGTTGCATTGTCGGAGCGGGTTCAAAAATCATCAACAGCGTGATTGGTGTCAGAACTCAAATTGGTTCCAACGTCACCATCACAGACTGCGTGTTGATGGGGGCCGATTTTTACCCAGACCAAACTTCATCAGAACCTCATCCCGCCTTTGGAATCGAAAATAACGTCACTCTTGACGGAGTCCTCGTTGATAAAAACGTTTCAATCGGAAAGGGAGCTCGCATTGTTGCCAGCGAAGCTCCAAGTGGTTTGGCGGATGCAGACTACGAACACGTTGCCATGCGAGATGGAATTGCCGTCGTTCCGAAAGGAGCAAGAATTCCGGATGGCTGGTCACTGAAAGATCAACCAGCACCTTAAGAATCGAAACGCCATGCACGTTTAATACATCAGCTGAAGCGGTCCGAAAATCGGTCCGCTTCATTTTTTTGTGACGGAATGGCTCAGACCACTTCCATTCGCAGCCAGCGTCTTCGAAACTCTGGCTGCCGATAGAATGGCACTCCTCATTTCTTTTAGAAAGCGGCCCCTTGATGTCACATCTCACCAAAACTTCAATGCAGATCACTCTGGCATTCATGATCACTGCCGCTGTCGCGGATTCTGCTTGCGGCCAATCAGACCGTCGGCGGCGAGACGACGCGCCGACGGCTCGAGCTCTTGAAAATCGAGTTGAAAAGGCCGAAGAATCCTTGGTGGGCGAATACAAAGAAGTGGCCACCGAATTCTATAAGCAAGGCGATCGCGAAAAGGCCATGACCCTGCTGCAGCGGCTCAGCTCTTTGAACCCAACGATGCCGGGCCTGAAAGAACAGATCAAGCAGATTCAAGACGAGCTGCTTGAAGAAAACCCCGGAGAAGTCACGTTTGATACTCGCAACCAGGTTTGGCTGGCTGTTGGCCGAGTTCAAAAAGGCAAAACTGTGCGGATGCAATGCACGGGTGATTACAAGTTAACACTGACATCAAAGATGTCTGTAGAAGGATTGCAAAAGACGCCCAGCACGTCAGGCGAACAGCCACCAAGACGACGAGGTGCGGGTGGCAACGGAAAAGGACAACAGCCCAAGCGAACTCAAGAAGAAGTCAACTTTGTTGAAAATCTGCCTCTGGGATGCTTGGCCGGAATCATCGTGGAAGGAAAGGATCTTGGAGAACCATTTCAAATCAGTGGGTCCACAACCCTGAATCCAAAATCCGACGGAATCTTGTTTATCAAAACCAATCTTCCTGCCGGTTGCCGATGCACGGGCAAACTGGAACTGGTCTTCAGCGGCTACATCGACACCGAATCTAAGCAATAGGTGACGATGGCAAATTCAAAAGTGCTGCCGGTTGAAAACTGCTCCAACACTGACACCAACACGTGGGGCAGCACCAAGGTGCGGGGTACGTTTTGAATGTGCAACGTTTTTAATCAAGCGGCCACTTGCCAATGGCGACGGACGAATTACAAAGACACGGCTGCCAGATTGAGCGAGTCGGCAAGTAGCGAGTCGGCAAATTAGGATCGAGATGAGGCGGAACCACCCGCCGTCAAGATCTCACGAATCGTTGACAAAGCGGGGCCGATGGAATTCATCGGCCGGCCAAGTTTCGAGGCGATTTGGCGGTAGCTTAGCTGGTCCAGATAAAACATCTTTGCAATGGGTCTCAAAGATGCTGGCAACGACGACATCAGCGAATCCACTTCGTCCTTCCGGTCGACGGCATCAACCGAGCGATGATCGCTGGCTTCTTCCAAATGGGCCACATGAGCCTGCACATGGCCGAAAGCTTGCAGGTAGCGTCGTTGAGTCAGTTTTTTCAAGACAACTCGACGGACAATCACCACCAAGTAAGTCGCAAACGAGCTGCGACCTCGGAAAGCTCGCACAGCCGCTAAGTTGCGTTCCAGCAACGTGGCAAAAACGTCGGCCGTGAGATCATCGATGTCGTCTTGCTGCAGCTTAATGCTGTGTGCATGAGCCGCATTGTTAATCACGTGAACGATTAAATTGGTATAGCGGTCCACGAATGTCTGCCATGCGCCGGACTTCCCGGACAGAAGCTCGTTGACCAGCAGGCGATCTTTTTCTGTCAAAGGCATGGTGTTGGTTTTCGTTTGGGAACTTCGAAGTGCAAAAACTCAACCCATCCAAAATGGCTTACGCTTTGCAAAAATCCTACCCTGTGGTTCATTATACGCGGTCTGCATTCGAGGCACGAAGTCGCTTTCTGGAATTCGCAACGGTCCGCAGAATCTGAGTCGGATCATACCGGTTCGGCATTTTTGCGACTGACACCAAGAAGAAAGACGCGTTCTGACGTGATTTCCCACGTTTCGACGGGCTCGCAGCCCACACCCTGAGATTCGCCCGGCAACGGCCTAAACCGTCGTCCAACTCACCCACAAATCATCATCGCGAGACAACCGAAAACGGCAAAACCAGATTCAGACAAGAATGCGGGCAGCATCGCCCACGGTTTAAGAAGAGCGGCGGCATCGGCAAATTTTGCGACCTTCTGCGCCTGTTTCGCTCACAAAAAGACGCATTGCCTGCCGAAACTCGGCTTTCACGAAGTGACTTTGCGTTACTGAAACTAGGTCTCAATGCGTCACAGTCTTCTTTCGGAAGGGAAGGGTCGTAGAAAATGACGAATGGGATAGAATAGAAAGTACGCTGGTTTAGGAACCATGCAGAATTGAATACTATTTATTCTCAGCGAACGAATCATCTCTGTCGACGATGGTCGTTTTTCGCAGAAAGGAACCCATAGAAATGACTCACGTCGTTGCCGAACCTTGCCACAACTGCAAATACACCGACTGTGTCGTTGTCTGTCCGGTTGAATGCTTTTACGAAGGCGAAACAATTCTCGCGATCCACCCGGAAGAGTGCATCGATTGCGAAGCCTGCGTGCCAGAATGTCCCGTGGAAGCAATTTTCCACGAAGACAACCTTCCTGAGCAATGGTCAGATTACCTAGCGTTGAACGAAGAAAAATCGGCCGAGTGGCCAGTCATCACCGAACAAAAGACGTCTCTGGCCGAAGAAGGCGGAGACTGCAAGTCTGCCGACAACTAGGCGAATTGCAGTGAATCGCTGGTTTGATCAGCATTCATCGCCCGTAGAAATTGACAAAAAAAGAGCCCGATTCGACATGTGCGAATCGGGCTCTTTTCGTTGAAATCAGGAGTGAATCACGGCCTCGCTGACCTGTTATCTTGCATCAGATCGGCAAAGTCACCACGTTTCACTAAGCTGAAAAGCTGCTTCCGCAACCACAGCTCTTCACAGCATTGGGGTTGTCGAACGTAAAGCCTCGCTTGTCCAAACCGGTATAGAAGTCGATCGTTGTTCCATCAAGAAACAGGTCGCTCTTCTTGTCGACAACAACTCCAACACCGTGCTGTTCGACGAACGTGTCTTCTGCGTCGTCGTAGCTGTTTGTGAAGTCGAAGCTGTATTGGAAACCACTGCATCCGCCGCCGGCAACGCCAACTCGGACATACTTCAGTTCTGATCGATCTTGCTCATCGATCACTCGTTTGATTTCAAGGGCGGCTGCTTCAGTCAGCGTGATTGACATCTTGTGTTCTCTCCTGGTCTGACAAATTCAGAGTTTTTTGGCTCTGCAGAGCCAATTTCGACGGTGAACCCGTTCAATGGGGCAACCGTTTATGCATGATAGTCAACATCTGCACCGTTTCCGCGCAGAACTGTCTTTGATATACTTTATTCGACGTAAGGACCAGAGAGTCAAGCTCGTCATTCTCGCGGAATGACATTTTTCCGCCCCTGAGACCCTACCGGCGGCCCATTCAGATCGCCTTCTTCTCAAATTTCACGATTGAAATCCATGCGCATCAAATCTCAAACTTTCCTTTGCATGTCTGCTGTTTTTGGCCTGCCATTCCTGATTGCAGGCTGTGCAGACGCCATTCTTGAAGAAACCACTTCGACGCCACCTGAAGCCGCCGCCCCAGAAACAGACGCGACAGACGCGGCGGAAACAGATGCTGAACCCACTGGAATTGAACGCCTTGTTGTGAACGAAGACGGCAGTGTGGGGCATGCCGCAGTCGACTTCCAAGAGGCAATCGCTTCCAAAGACGGAATCGTATTGGTCGACTTCTGGGCCACGTGGTGCCCCCCCTGCAAATCTCTGGCTCCTGAATTGGAACAACTCGCTGCCGATTACCCCGGTCAAATCACCATCGTAAAAATCGACGTTGATATCGCTTCTGATATCGCCCAGTCCTACGAAATCTCCAGCATCCCAGACATGCGAATTTTCAAAGCCGGTGAACAAATCGACACAATCATTGGATACAAACCTGCTGCCGACATCGCCAGCCATCTTGGCCTGTAACCAACCGTCAGAACCCGCAACCGCCAGAACCCGCGAACGTCAGAACCCGCGAACGACTGACCGATGTGCATCAATGACAAACCTCTGCCGCAAATACGATTCGCGGTTGAGGTTTTTTTTTGTGCGCCGAGGCCGGGTGCAAGATTTGACGAGTGGACGTCAGAGGGCAAATATAAGTCATGCTGGGCAACGGAAATCGTGAAACATCGATCCGCCACGGCTGGGATATCCCCTCAAACAGCTCAGCCAAAGCTCGGTCCAGAATTCTTCAGAATACATGCAAACCACAACATGCGCCGAATGCTGCGCAGCGATCTTCTTATCTGAACGTCCTTATCTGAACGCCCCCAGATTTGATCATCACCCGTTTCGATCATCACCGGATTCGGCCGAGACCAACGGTTTCGGTGAATTGCTTGCGAGGATCGACGGCGAACAACTTTGAGTCCAGTCGAGTCGATGTCTGGCATCAAAGATCAGCACAAGGGGGCGTTTGACCGCATTTGCCCCCGCGCAAACGTCTCAATGACGCTCACGTGGTCCAAATTTTAAAATTATCGGAAAATGTGGCGAGTATGTGTGATTCACTTTAAGCTTCCCCACGTACATTTAGGGAACTGGTCGGACACGGAGAAAGAAAAAACTGGCTCTGATGTTCAAAGTCGAACACATAAAAATTCGCCGATGCTCGTTGCTCTGTTTCGCTTTGCTACAGATTGCACTGGGTCCGGCTACGTATGAGCTGCACGTATGCTGCCACCATGACACGTTTGCGAACGATCAAGGTGACAGGCTTGTGTGCGAGTGTTCGTGCGCACACCACGGTCACGGCGGGGCAAGTACCGACCGGGCAAGCAAACACCGGGCAAGCAAACACCGGGCCAGCGGCCATCAAGCAAGTCACAACGAATCAACTCCAGAAGAACCTCACGATCACGATTCCTGTCGGGTTTGCCAAGCGGCCTTCGCGATATCGCTGACCTTTTTCGAGGTCCCTCAGTTACAGGGATTTGGAACGGTCGCCGTGCTGCAACAGCCCGATTTCTTGGCTCCCGATTCTCTGACTAAGTATCGCAGTCTTGGTCGAGGCCCTCCTGCTTCAAGCAGCGTTTCCTGACTTGGGATGGTGTCACGCGAACTGAGATCGAGCGTTCGAGGTTGTTCTACGATTCGCCTGTTGTGCGCCAGTCTGAAAACACCCACTGACCGCGCTTTCTGACATGCAACTGCCGTGCCCTCAAACGCACGGCCATTGTGAGACAGCCAGCGATCAGTACGTTTCCAAGTATCGTGGAACGCTCCGTTGCACCACGACGGTGATCGATCTTTGGATTCCAAATCGCGCCAGTCCATCTCAGTCGACGCATAATGCACCTTCAGGTGCCGACCAGCCCGGCCGAGCAGCGTTCGTGGTGACATCGCAGTGTCGAATGCTATGGCATGTGTGTGCCGCTTGCTTCAGATAAGACGGATCACAGAATGGCTTTGGCGACCGCTTTATCCGAGTTGCTTTGAAGAATGAATCCATTGGCAGGCACGACAAGGCTGCGTTCCTCACGATGCCGTGGAATGACGTGATTGAAAATTTCATGCAACCAAATGACTCATCAGGAGATCTAGAAATGCTTCATTCCCACGAAGCCAAACGTCTTTGGGACGACGCGTTGTCTGCCACGATTTTATTGGGCCTGTGTGTTGTTATTGTCTGCGCCCCAATTCGCGCCAACGAAGATCAGTCAGCTACGCGGTCCACAATTCCTGCAAGTCCGGCGGAAACGACTTCGCCCGCCTCAAACATCAATTCCATGAAGTACGTTGCCACACAAGGAGAATTCAATGAACTTACCGATTGAAGTGCTCACCCCAGAAGTTTCGCCTCAGTCGACATGGCGTGACTGGCTGGGCATAGTCGCCTCCGTCGGTTGTGCGATTCACTGTGCGGCGATGCCATTCGTCATCGCCTATTTGCCCGCACTTGGATTAAGTTTCCTAGCAGACGAAGCATTTCATAAGTGGATGTTCGTTGTGTGCATGGGAATCGGCTTGGCCGCTTTTTTTCCCGGCTGGAAGCTGCATCGACGCTTGGTTCCAATCGCAGTCGCGACGGTCGGATTGACAATGATTGGCACAGCGGCGTTCGGGTTCGCCGGAGAATGCTGTGCGAGCTGTGAACTGAATGCCGCGGCAGCGGGTACTGAATCTGAAGAAGGGGCAGCGTGTGCATGCTGTGAAAATGGTTGTTGCGACGCTGATGAAGAATCGACGCCCGCTCAGAACTTGCAATCGACGGATGCGGACATTGATCATCAGGCATCAAAGACTGCTCAAGCATCGCTGATTGACACAAGCTGGTTGACGCCCTTCGTTCCGTGGATTACTCCCATCGGTGGCTTGGTCTTGATTGCAGCTCACTTAATGAATCGCCGTTATGGCTGTCGCTGTGGGTGTTGCCCAACGACCGAAAACGTGGCTTAATCGAGATTGCTGCGCCAACCTGGTTTCGTCATTCGGACAATGTTAAAGTGTCGATCATCGACACCCCCACTTGTCCGATGCCTGTCGACACAAGCAGAAATTGTGTCGTCACAGTCAATGACATCATCAGGAAATCGCAGCATGAGCCAGTCCGACCATTCTTCTCATACTTCCCCAGCCGAAGAACGGGGGACGAATGAGTCGGCCGAGAATTCTGAATCCACCGGAACAGCGTTGCCATTCCTGATGTCTCTGCCGTTGCCGCACGAGGCGAAGAATCCGATCCCCGTGACGGTTCTGTCGGGATTTTTGGGAGCCGGCAAAACGACGCTCATGAATCATGTTTTGAACAATCGTGAAGGGTTACGAGTTGCCTTGATTGTGAACGACATGAGCGACATCAATATCGATGCTCAATTGGTGAAAGGTGGCGAAGCGACGCCGAATCGGTCTGAAGAAAAGCTGATTGAATTATCCAGCGGCTGCATCTGCTGTACTCTTCGAGAAGACCTGTTGAAAGAAGTTGGGCAATTGGCAATCGAAGGTCGCTTCGACTACCTGCTGATCGAATCGACTGGCATTTCAGAACCTTTGCCCGTTGCTGAAACCTTTATCTTTGAAGACGAAGAAGGCCGCAGCTTAAGTAACGTTGCGGCGTTGGACACCTTGGTCACCGTTGTGGACGCCTGCAATTTCTTGGCAGACTTTCAGACGATTGATGAACTCTGCGATCGCAAGATGGGCCTTGACGATGGCGACAATCGCGACGTGGCTCAACTGCTGGTGAATCAAATTGAATTTGCAAATGTGATTCTGATCAACAAAGTGGACCTCTTGAACGAACAGCAACTGCAGCAGTTGCGGAGCATGATTCAAAGCCTAAACCCTCAGGCTCGTGTCCTTGAAACAACTCATAGCAAAGTGCCGCTCAAAGAAATTCTGAACACAGGCCTGTTCACGGAGGAATGGGCGGAAACTCAGACAGAATGGCTCGAAAATCCGGCAGATAGCTGGGACGTGGATGAAGAAAAATATGGTTTTCAATCGTTTGTGTTTCGAGCACGGCGGCCATTTCACCCTGGCCGCTTCCATGCCTTTTTTAGCAATGGTGGCTTTCAATCTGTGATCCGTTCTAAGGGCTACGCGTGGCTGGCCACTCGGATGGAACTGGCGGGACTGTGGCAGCAGGCCGGGCAAGTTGGAAACCTACAGTGTGGAGGAATCTGGTGGTCTGCTGTTTCTGAAGAGGAGTGGCCCGACGATCCCGAATTTCAGCACACCATGAGACGAATTTCTGAGCCTCCGTACGGGGATCGACGTCAAGAATTAGTCATCATCGGCAAAGAATTGTCGGACTCAGACTTCCGTCAGAAGCTTACCGAGTGCCTGTTAACAGATGAAGAATTTGCAGCTGGCCCCGACATGTGGCAGAGCTTCGACGACCCACTTCAGCCTTGGGCTCCTGTTGGTCACGACCACGACCATGACCATGACCACCACTAACTGGTGATCTCACGGGTAAAGCATGTAGGCTGTTTGGCCAAGCTGCAGAGTTCTGCCAATGGACGCTCTGTGTTCAAGGATCTCAGAAAGTAACATACGTTGTTGAAATTGATCAAATTTCGGCAAAGCCTACTCATCAGTTGACTCTGGTTTGCGTAGTAAGAATACTTGTTAGCTCAGGACTGGTCGTCCGCGTTACTTACGCTTTTCAGCATGTATTTTGTCTCACAAAAAATCTGCACCAGCGCCTTCTTGGTCGTTTACATCAGCTGTTCGCTGTTTGGACAATCGATCCATTTGTGCCAGTGTGCGTCGACGACTGAAAGTTCGTCTGTCGCTGATGAATGTTCCAGCTGCCGATGTGCTTGGCATGCTGGTCAGCAGAACACGGCTAAGCAAAACACGGCCGAGCAGAACACGGCCAGGCAGAAGAGTAACGCGAAGCAGAATTCGGCGCTGATTTCAGACGAACTGAATTCAAACGAACATGCTTCACACGAGCATGATCCCAACAAGCATGATCCAGATCAGTGTGCCGTTTGCCAGACTCTGGCCTTGGCCCAAGATCATGCTGTCGCATTAGTTGGAATTGTAGGTTCGGAAGCACTTCCTGAACGGCAGGCAACAGTCTACGTTGCGATCGACCCGATTCGAATCAACGCGATTCAATCTCGCGGACCGCCCGCTTAATCGCGGTCTGCTGCATCACTGACCGAAGAAGTCTGCTTCCTTCGCGCTACCCGACCGGGGTGTGAACAGTGAGCTGATCTTTGTCTTTCGGTAAGTAACGATCGCTGATCGTTCTTCAGTTCATCAAGTGATTCTTCGGCATCTGTTTTGCCATCACTTCGATTGTTGACTGTAAGAAATACGCATGAATTGCGCGCAGCCGCATTCTTTGAAATCGCTTCGGCAATCTGAGTCTGCCAAGCGTGATTGATACTGGTCAGGAGACTGCATGATGCATTGTCTCCACAAAGCGAGATAGCTATCTCAAAAGTTAAGCTGGCTAAGGGTAGCCGCCAGTCATCTAGAAGAAGTGTTGCCAACACATCTGACGTCGCGGATAGTCCGCCTTCGTCTGTCTATTTCATAATTGATTCTTAAAAGGAATCTTAAAATGCTACGTAAATTCTTCACAAACAAAAAAGGCCAAGGACTTGTTGAGTACGGCCTAATCATCGCCGGTGTTGCTCTGATTTCTGCAGCAGCGATTTCAGTTTTCGGTCACAAAACAAGTGACTTGATTTCAGCTGTCGCGACTGTGATTCCTGGTGCTCACGAAGATGACAACGGTCCGATTGTCAGCGGTAGCCTGATCGAAACCGAAGCTGATGCAACCACTGGCGCGATTGCTCTGGATACGGCTGGCATCATCGCAGCCAATGGTACTCCACGATTGGGCCTGAACGTCGTTGGTACCAACGGAGGCTTCGACGCTACGACTGCTGACGCTTTTGGCGGTCTGATTCTTGAAGCGAACTAGTCGACTCTTAAGTGACGAAGTCTAAGTCCCACGGTTCGCTTTGTGCATTGCCGTGTGAGTGACCTCACGAGCCTTCTTCATCCATTAGGGTGAAGAAGGTTTTTAACGATGAATGGCATTGGAAATTGATTCTACTCTTGCCACTGATTCTTTTAGTTTTTGTGATGGTGGTCGACCTACGAACTCGAGAGATTCCGGACTGGATCACACTGGCGTTGATTGGGGTAGGCCTGATCGCCGCTACCGGTGGATTCGCCGGGATTCGCTGGTGGATGGTCGTCACAGGTTTGGCAGTGGGCTTCACGATTGGCTATCTCCTCTTTCGATTCGCTCAGTTTGGAGGAGGCGACGCGAAAGTGATTGCTGGAATCGGAGCTGTGCTTGGACCAGTGGGAATCTGGTTCTTTTTGTTTTGGATGGCCTTATTTGGTGGCGTGCTGGCGTTGGTTGCGAGAAGTCGCGGTCAACGCGATTACGCCTACGGCCCCGCTTTGTTGCTTGGATACATCGGGTATCTAGTCTTTCCTGCAGATCTTTTCAGTACGATCAAGGAATTGATGACATATTGAAACGAGACGTTGATCTTTAAAAAGATTCCTACATGCAAACTCAAGGCAAATCATTCACTGACCAAAGCGTCGATCTCGCTTGCTGTCATCGCCGAGGTCAGGCTTTGATTGAATTTGCATTGGTATCGCTTGTTCTGTACCTGCTGCTTGCCGCAATTTTGACGTTTGGACATGCACTGTTTGTGGCTCAGGGGTTGCAGACAGCAGCCGACTTAGCGGCTCGAGAAATTTCAAGAACGCCACTTGCTGCAGACACAGAATTCGAAACCGTGCTGGCGTCCGGAGCTTTAAGTTCAATCTACAGCGATGATTTCCTGGTGTTTGACCTGGATACGTTGGGAACTCAAAACTTCTTTTCTGATGTTGTGCCAAACTGGCCAACAGTCAATCAACAATTGGCCACAATGATGATCGTTGATCGGCCAGACTTTGACGGCGACGGAACGCCCGATGCCAATTTGATTCGCTACCCAGGAGCACTCCTGACTGATCCAGTCACTCCGTCTGGGTTCACTGTGGGCATTCCTTTGGTGACCGACAGAACGGCCGACGGAATTGAAACCATTCGCTGGGTGCCGGTCGTCGAGGAAATTGATACAGAAAATTCTGCTGACGACAACACGGGAGCCAACCCGGATCCTTTTCAGATTTCCTCGTCTCAACGAGGCATGGTGGCTTTGCGAATTAACTATCCGTTTCAGTCGGCGTCGATGAGCAGCTTCCAGCCGAACAATGCGGGACCGTTTGAACCAACCATCGGCAATCCCAACGTCGCCGTCGACAGTGGTGTGGTCGAACTGAATCCCGGCGATCGTCCGGGTGGGCTCACGGGAGCCGCATTATCAAATGGCGAAACTTTCTCCGGCACCTATGGCGGTGAATTTGGACTGGGAGCCCAAGGCGCGTTGGGGAGCGACCAGTTGACAGGTGGCCGCCCAGTGAGGCCATTTCGCCGAGTCATTTCTGCTCAAGCGATTTATCGTCGCGAGGTTTTTGAGTAGGCCGGGCCAACAACAACTCCGGTGCAAAACAAACCTGAAACATTGACACGACAAAAAAGAAGAGACACGCATGCGTCCTATACAGCCTCAACGACGACGATCCGCAGCCGGATTCTGGCTGGGATTACTCCTCATCGCAGCAGTTGCCGTCGGTATCATCGGAGCACTTCTTTGGTCAGCCGGTATGGGACCGTGGTCTTCGACTGTCGAAGATCCATTTATGGTGCGCATCCCAATTAACGCACGTCCAATTCCCGCCTACCGAAGGACTCAAAGAGAAGACCTGATCAACCCAGCAACTGGCCAGGTTGCCTTTCAAAAGATTCCTCCCGCCTTGGTCGTGGGAATGTCAATCAGTGGAATCAGCACAGACAATACTCCGGTCGATGGACAAGTGAACAACGTCAAGAACGTTGATGGTCAAGTGGTGTTCGTGGTCGGCGACAAGGAAGTGTTTCAGTCACAAAGTAGTGAACTGGGTGGGGCGTTTATGAATGTCAACGCAATCATTGGTCGAGTTGTTCGCAGAGACAAAAACGCGGGCAAGGGGTTTCAAGAGTCAACGTTTTTTCCACGAGGAACACCAGAAGGCATTGCGGGAGCTACTCCACCGGGAATGCGAGCCATCACTTTGGATGCCACCAAACTGAACGGAGTTCATGCATTGAATTCAGGCAACCGTCTTGACTTACTGGCCAGCATGCCGGTGGATCAAGACTCGAGTTCACCAGCTGGAGCCGGGCAATCGCAGAACAATGCAGACACAGAACCTGTCCTGTTAGCTCGCAACGCCTTGTTGCTACGACCCGTTTCGATTCGCAACGAAACATCAACCACATCGTCTTTGACGTCGGGCAGACGCCAAGTTAATGAACCGAAGTATGAAGTGACCATTGCTGTGGAACCCGACGACGTGATTTCTTTGCAAGGAGCACTCGACAAGCAACTAACCATCACGTGTGTCGCCACATCGATGCAACCGCAGACAGAAGAACAGAAGATCGCTGCGGACGAAATGGCAAACCAGCTGATGGCTCCGGTCACCGTTCGCAACATCCCAGCCTACGCGGTGATTACACGTGAAGCGTTTATCAGTCCCGCGACTCGAACAATCAATATGCAGCCGGTGACTCAGCGGCAAGTTGATCAACTTGGATTGACGTTGCGCATTCAAGACATGTTGGGATCCGTCGCTCGTCACGACATACCATCAAAAAGCTTTGTACGACAAAGTGATATGCTGCAACAACGAAGCATCCAGCCGCAACAAGAAGCCCCCAAGCCTTCGTTGTCGAGTCCGACAACGAACCTTGAATTGACTTCGGACCAGTACCATTCAGATCAGTCAGCGAATCACACTTGGAAGCTTGCTTCGCTGCCAACACCGCCAGCACCGCAACAACAAGACGACGAAAAAGGTGCGAATATTGTCGGCGTTCAACCAGCTGTCGCACGCCTTATTCCTCCCGGACGAGTTTCCGTCGCCGTCCCGTGGAACATGATTTATGGTGCGGAGTATCTTCAACTGGAAGACCGCATCGACCTGTTGGCAAGCTATCCACTGGAACGACTTCGAAACGTGAGATCAACGGAATCGCGCCCCGACGGAACTGTCATTACAACCGAATCCAAAGAGCTGGTGCAACGCGGCACAGATCGCCTGCGAGACGAAACGTTGGCAAGACGCGGTGAGCCTTGGTTCATTGCCACGGATGCCATTGTTCTTGGCCCCGTTGGATTTCCCGGCCCGAATTCAGCGAATCGCGCTATTCAAAACCAAGAACGTATCCAGACGGGGACCCACGACCTATCAGGTCCAGTGATCTGGCTCGCGATTGACTCGCGCGATCTGGAATCCGTCACGACGGTGCTGAACACTCAGGACTTTTTACTATCTGCTGCCGTTCAGCCCAAAAGCGATGAACAACCACCGGCTGGGTTCCGTCGGGTGGCGGTTGCCCCCAATTCCATGCCCGCGTTTAGCGAATTCAGCGATCTTGAATGGAAAGGCCTTCGTCGAAGGATCACCAGTCGCTTGGTGTCCGTGGACGATCCGCAATTCAAAGACGCCATTACTGTCCAAGAAGTGGACCAGTACTATGGTCGAGTCTTAAAAAAAGCCAAAGACCGCTTTGCCACTTTCACTGCCAACGACTTCATGCCACCAGGAACGGCCGCCGGGGAAGCAGCGGGAATCGGTCCGGGCAACGTGCTGTTCATTGTCGAGCAGAACCCCGGATTCGGAGTCTATGGCTTAGGGCGATTTAAAGACAACGATCAGGTTGCCATCGTGTTGTCTCGAAATGTCGATTTGCCTTCAGGGATCGTCGTGCACGGAACCAGTCCGCTTAGCCCAGAATCTGTGATCATTGTTCAGTCTGCCAGAATCGTACGAGAATCATCAGACCTAACAGATTCCATCGCCTTAGAAGTGTCTGCGGAAGACGCCGCCAAGCTTTCGAATGCTCTCACAGAACATGACTCGACAGGATCAGACGAAAGGCATAACGCCCGGCTGATGGCGATTGGACTGCGACGCCAAGCGGACGACTTACCTCCTCCGCCCGGAGCAGTGGCTCAGCCTTTGAAAGACTTCTCTCCCTTTCGCAAAGCCCCAAAAATTTTCGAAGTGACCGGTGGTGACAGTCGAGTTCACGTCTTTGAGCCTGCACTAGGAGAATCGTAGTGCAACACCAGCATCGAATTCTGCGACGGGGAGGACAGGCACCACGGGTACGAAAGGCACCACGGGCACAACATGTCCCCGCTTGTCACCCCTCTGGCCCCGCCGCCCGTTCAGGCAACGTCCTGATTTTTGTCGCCATGATTCTGTTTGGAATCATGGGATTTGCAGCATTGGTCATCGACATCGGTTTTGCTCGGCTAACATCGCGGCAAATGAAACAAGCAGCTGATATCGCAGCTTTAGAAGGTCTTCGAGTCACAGATGTTGATGCAGCAAGTCCGCAAACTTTCGCTGGTCGCGATGCTGTCACAGAAACAGGTCGACGCCAAGTCGCCGCAGATATCGTGACCATCCTTTTTGATGATGATTTCGACACTGCTGATGACGTGCGAAACTTTGGAGCAGGCCCTCAAGTGACCCTGACGGGCGGAATCGCGTTGGATGATGAATTCAATGCTTCTGAACTTTTGTCACTGCCTGATCCACCAGTCTACAAACCGAATTTGCAACTGAATGCAGCAAACGAACCCGATGGGGACATCGTAACGCAAGACGAATCGTTAACAGTGCGGTTGCGACGAGATAGCACGGTCGTACGTGCCAACGAAGTTTCCAACGGTGGGCCGATTCCGTTTTTGTTTGGGAGAGGCACTTTGATGTCGTCCGGGCGAAAGGCAAGCGGAGTTTCTCTTGAGGTGACGTCAACTGCCGAGACTCAGCCCGTGGTTCGAGTTGGAATTCGGCAGACGATCAACGGCGCACAGACGGTCGAAATCCCCGGAGGCATTCGCTTTGGAATCTCACGAGCCATTTGGGAATCGTTGCCGGCCAATCTGCCAACGACAGTTCCCATGGTTGCGAACAGTGTGGGTGCAGCATCGATTGACCTACTTGAAATTGGCCAACTCGCCGTTCTTGCCCCAGCCCCTTTGGATGCAGATGGTTACTGCCCCATCATTGAATCCATCGCTGGAACTCCACGAGTCATCGGCTTCGGATGGGCTGCCGTGACTTCAGATCCGGCAAATATTGCAAATGTCATTTTGACGAGGCACAGCGACGGTTCTGCCACAGAAACTGTTGCTTCCGAAAACGCGACCGCACTTCGCAGCGCGGCGTGGAATTCATTGGCAGGTCTCGGCAGTAGTGACCGAGATGCCGTTATCAACGCCAATCGAACTTTCGCGGGCCCATTGGTGTCTGCCGTTCTTCGATCGGGAGAAAGTCTGTAGTGCCCATTCCTTCTGAAGTAACCTTGTTATCTAATGATGCGGCTTTGCGAGATGAACTCACCTTCGCAGCGCAGGCTCTCGGAGAAGTTCAGCCACGAGTCAGCTTTGTTGCAGATTCCGGGGAACTGATGCAGTTGGTGAGATCGAAACCTCCCCAACTTGTTCTGGTTCCCTTTGATGAAGACCATGACCAGGTGGGCCAGGTTGCGCGAGAACTGCAGACAGCAAATCCTCCGATCCCTGTGGTTGGCGTTTTTCGCCCCAATGGCTTTGGCGACAACGTATCCGAAAGCGCCGTGCTGATTGAATCGATGCGAGCAGGAGTCAAAGACTTTCTGCGACGGCCCGTATCGACCACTGAATTTCGCACGTTGCTGGAAACCATCGGTCACCAAGGGAGCGCTCCCGAATTTCGGCCGACAACGTTTGGCAAAGTGGTCTCGTTTATCAGCAACAAAGGGGGTGTTGGCAAATCGACAATGTCTGTCAACACGGCCGTTGGACTCGCCATGCGGCACCCGGGTCGTGTTTTGTTGATCGATGCGTCATTGCAAATGGGAGTCGCCGCCGCTTTATTGAACCTGCGACCGCCGGCCACGCTGGCCGAAATCGCCTTAGAGCGAGATCGACTTGACGAAACTTTGCTACGCCAACTGGCAACCGTTCATGAGAGCGGACTGCACATGCTGGCCGCACCCAACGATGCCATTGCCGCGATGGACGTCGATGATACTTTGCTGGCCAGAATCATCACTCTTGCCAGACGCACTTACGACTATGTCGTCATCGACACGTTTCCAATGTTCGACCAAGTCGTTGTCGCCGCTCTGGATTTGAGCGATCGAGCATTCATTGTTGTGGAAAACGTTGTTCCGACGCTTCTTGGAGCCGTCGGTCTTCTGGATGTTCTTAAACGCATCGGCTTTCCCCAAGAACGCCAAAGCATCATCGTGAACAGGCAACAGAGAATCGCTGGAGGTCTATCGTTGCCTGAAGTGGCAGAGCGTTTTGGTCGACAAATTGACTTCGTGTTACCCTTCGAAAAACGAGTCATGGTGGCTGCGAATTCAGGAGAACCGATTGCTCAGCAAAACGCGAGGCTGAGTGGTTTTTGTCGAGTTCTGTCACAGGTGATCGATTCAATCGAAGATGAAGCGAGCGGCACACCGCTTCTCCAATCGGCTCCGGCTGCAAGCGATTCAATAGCCGACTTTGATGACCAGCAGCTCGACAGCGGGCAACTGGACAGCCAGCAACTGGGCAGCCAGCAGTCTGATCACGGGGAGGACGGAACATGGTAGATGACACCCCGGAACAAAAACTGACTCGAGACGCTCGTGCGATTCTTACGGGCGCTCGGCTCAGCCTTCCCGCAAATCATGTGCGTACTCAAACAAAGCGTTCCACGTCTTCAAGCATTACAGCCAAACCGGTTGTGAAAGATTCTGGGTCGGCGTCGTTTTTGCAGGTCAAATCGGAACTGCACCAACAGCTGCTTTCGGATCTCGATCGTCGAGACCTCATCAGTGCGGGCGAAGATCAGCTGATTGATGTGGTCGAAGATTTTGTCGAACAGGCTTTGGCCGAACAAGACTTTGCATTAAACACAAACGAACGTCGGCAGATGGTCGACGAGTTACTAGAAGAAACGATTGGTGTCGGCCCGCTGGCTCCTTTGTTGGCAGACCCTGCGGTCACAGATGTGCTGGTGAATGGTCCAGACAATGTGTTTATCGAGCGTTTTGGACGCTTGGAAGATACCAACGTTCGCTTTCGCGATGCCGATCATCTGACTCGCATCATTCAGCGGATCGCCGCGCGTGTGGGTCGACGCATCGACGAATCTTCACCCATGGTTGATGCTCGTCTGCAGGATGGCAGTCGAGTCAACGCGACATTGCCACCGGTGACAATCGACGGCCCCACGCTTTCGATTCGCCGCTTTGGAAAACGCCGCCTGAGATGCGAAGACCTGATGGAATTGGGCATGTTTTCGCCTGCCATCTTTCAGTTCATGCAATTGCTGGTGCAGGGTCGTAAAAACATCTTGGTCGCAGGAGGAACGGGATCTGGTAAGTCGACTTTTCTGGGCGCAATTTCCGAAGCCATTCCGCACCGCGAACGGATTGTCACCATTGAAGACGCGGCAGAATTGATCCTTGATCAAAAACACGTTGTTCGCATGGAAACTCGTCCGCCCAACATTGAAGGCTTGGGAAAAATCGCTGCCAGAGACCTTGTCGTGAATGCTTTGCGAATGCGTCCTGATCGTATCATCGTGGGTGAAGTTCGAGCTGGCGAAGCGTTGGACATGCTGCAAGCAATGAACACAGGTCATGATGGAAGCCTGACAACCATTCACTCGAACAGTACTCGTGATGCAATTTCTCGACTGGAAACAATGGTCTTAATGGCGGGGCTGGACTTGCCGTCTCGAGCCATTCGCGAACAAATTGTCTCAGCCATCCAGTTGGTCGTCTATATTCGCCGCTACGAAGACGGAGTTCGAAGAATTCAAAGCATCAGTGAATTGACCGGCATGGAAGGCGACACTCCGCAGCTGCAAGACATCTTTTGTTTCGAACCAAAAGGACGACAAGGCAACCGCATCGCCGGATCATTTGTCGCCACGGGCACCGTACCTCGAATCGTCGAAGAGATGCGAGCGAACGACGTTGATGTTCCAATGCACTTGTTTCAGCCACCGGTGAGCTGACATGGGATGGATTGTTCTATCGATATGGCTCGCTGCCATCGTTGGGATCGCCCTGTGGTGGCGGGCCGATCAACGTCGTCAAGCTGCATGGGACAGACTGAATGTCTCAGCCGATTCCGACGCAGTAGCAACCGATATTAAATCAGGTCGCAGGTTGCGCCGCCGCTGGATGTGGGTTCCGTGGGCCATTGGAATCGCAGTCGGCATCAGTATTTGGCTGTTGCTGGACCTGCGTCCGATCTATGCGTTTTCTGCAGGACTGATGGTGGGACTGCTGGGTTCGCAGGTGGAAAGTTTCTTGGCGGCTCGCTATTCCGCACTGTTGGAACGACAACTGGCCGACGCCATCGACATCATGATCGGAGCCGTTGGAGCAGGTTCGAGCGTCGGAGCAGCGATGGATGCTGCCATCATGGAAACAAAGAATCCGCTCAAGCCATTCTTGGAAGAAGTGGCTGGCCGCATTCGTTTGGGTGACTCACCTCAGGCCGTGTTTTCGTCTTTAGCCGAACGAATTCCTCTGGAAACGTTTCTGCTGTTCACATCAGCATTATCTGTGCACTGGGAAGTCGGCGGAAAGCTGTCTTCGACCCTAACCACCGTCGGTCGAACAATTCGAGACCGCATTGAAGTGTCTCGCCGAATCCGCTCCAACACGGCTCAGTCGCAGTTTTCCACAATTGCTTTAATTGCAATGACCTATTTTGTGGCACTTGTGGTCTACAACAACGGTGCCGAACAAATGCGTGAATTTGTGACTTCATCGATCGGAAGCTTTTTTGTCGCAGGCTCTGTTTTACTGCAGGCAGTCGGAATCGCTTGGATGAACCTGATTAGCAAGCCGAGGTTCTAATGCACTTAAAGGCCCACCATTTCAGAATCCGTAAAATGAAAAGTGTCGTGGATTGCTCCGCGATCCAACGTTCTGATCGGAAAGCGAACAACAACAACAAACCGTCCGGCATTCTTTACGCAACGCTCAGCCCTGCAGAACTCAGCGAGCTTCAACGAACTACACTTCCACGACGCACCCAAGCAGCTTTCGCTGCGTCCAACAAGTGGGCAGCTTTCGCTGCGTGCAACAAGCGGGAGGCATTATCATGAAGATCCTGATTGCCCTTTCGTTTGTTGCCCTCGTTTTGGTAGGTGCGATTCTGCTCATTCGTCATCTGTGGCTGAAGTCAAAGGTACAACGACACTGGGATGATCTCAGCCAGCCGGTGGACCAAACTGATCTCAGCGATCCTAATGAACAGGGTTGGCTTACTCGTTGGATGTATCTGGCCGGCTTTCGACAATCAGGAGCAGCAGCCGTCTTTGTCGTCGCAACAGCAGTGCTGACATTGATCGGTCTCACAGTTGCGCTCGGAGTCAAGTATTCCGGAATACAGCAAACGATGGAACTGAGCATGGTGCAAATTCCCGGAGGCGTGGGGGATACATTTTTGCCAGTGGTGTGGGTTGCTCCGTGGTTAATTTTGCTCTGCTTAGCATTGATTCCGCTGTTGATTGTCAGATCAGCGAGACGCAATCGCCTTCAGTTGATCGAGCAGGATCTTCCGTTGGCATTGGAGCTGCTCTCGACGTTAAGTGAAGCCGGACTGGGCTTCGACGCCGGTTTGTCTCGAATCTTGAAGACTCGATTGGCGGGCAGACCTCTGGCGGAAGAATTCCGTCGATTCCAATCCGACCTTCTGGCAGGACGACCACGAATTCTGGCTTTGCGACGGTTTTCAGCTCGCATGGACATTCCTTCGGTTTCAGTCTTCACTTCTGCCATGGTGCAGGCAGATCAACTTGGCATGGGAATCGCCCGTGTGCTCAGGCTTCAAGCAGACGACGTGCGATCTCGACGACGTGAACGCTCGATCGCCTTTGCAAATTCTTTAGCCACCAAGCGAGTGATCCCTCTTGTCGTGTGTTTTTTACCAGGCCTCTTTGTGTGGACTCTGGGACCCGCGTTTGTGCAACTGTTTAAGATGGCAGAAACTTTTATCCAGGGACGATAGTTTTGAATTCTCAATGGCAACTTGTGAATGCAGAAAGCTGGGAAGTTGTCGTGCCAGAATTAAGGCTTGCGGCAACGTTCTGGACTCGTTTTCGTGGCCTACAGTTTCAAAAAAATCTACCGATTGGCCAAGGCCTGTTGATCGCCCCTTGCCGTTCGATTCATACTCATTGGATGAGATTTGCGATTGATCTTGTGATGCTCGACGCCCAAGGTGTTGTCTTGAAGTTGCAGCAAAACCTACGCCCTTGGCGCACCTGCACAGGACCACCGGGGACTCGTTTTGTTCTAGAAGTACGGGCTCAAACCGCCTGCCTGAACGAAGGCGATCGACTGGCGATCCGCTGGCGCGACCAAAACACTGAAGCACCTGAAGTGCCTCTGATTGAATCACTCGTCCGCCGATCGTAGACCCCAAAACTCGGCCAAAGCCAACTGACACTCTTGTCCAACAGACGTGATCTAGATGGCGTAAATCGGCCATCTCGGCGAGCCTCGGTCACCTTAACGACAAAGTTCCTGCAGTTTCGCTAACCCCTACGATCCGCACGACCGATATTCAACGATAAGTCTGGTCGGACGATTTATCAGCTTACCATGTGGGTAGGCCGGCGGTACGAGGGGAAATACATGAAGTCCACCGGAATTGACATACGTTTCGGACTCCAACTGGCAATGGTTGTAGCCGGTGCGAGTTGTCTTATCGTCAGCCCCAAGACCGTCTGGGGTCAGCTTTCAACCTACCGTCACCATTCCGACAGCGCACAGCAGTCCAGCGGGTCTGCCGTTCAAAGCTTGGCGAATCAGTCTGTTCAGCTCGCTGGAATGATGGGAGATCCTGGCACCAGCGTTTCCCAAACTGTTGCTCAGGTTGCAGTGCCTGGGAATCCGCGGCCGCAGTTTCCGCCTCAAAATGTGGTTCCCCGTCAGCCGCAGCGGCGACCCAATTCGAATCTCATTCCTCAAGCTGACACTGGGCGTGCATCAAAGTATGTCCTTCACGAAACTGTCGTGAACGATCGTCGTCAGCTGGTTGTGGGCCAGCCCGCCATTTTTGCTTTTACGCAGGCCCCGCTTCGAACTTACGTTCCAGAAAGTGGATCTGGCGTTGTCGCAATTCGCTACATCGATCCGAATGCTCCACACCGATTGTCACTTGAACCGCTGGCTGCGGGGCAGACAACGCTCACCATGTGGTTTGCAGATCCCAACTCTCCAGATGGAGAAGACGCCGTCAGTTGGCAGATTGTGGTCACCGATTCACAAGTGTGTGATTTCGAGCAAGAACTTGCCGCCTTAGAGCGGGAGATCAATTACACGTTCACCAACAGTTCCATCCAGCTTCGCTACGTCGGAACACGAATCTTGGTTCGCGGGAAGGCCAAAGATGTCGAAGAAGCGAGTCAGATTTTAAGAATCGTTTCTGGCAGTATTCCGTGTGACCGCAATGACACCCAAGAAGATTTTCTTGGGCAGTTGGCGGCAAGTATTCGAGAACGAAGCAATCGAACTGACAGGGATAATAATTCGACTCTGAACGTGCTCGACACTCTTCGGTTAGAACGAGATTCAGATACGTTGGCTGGCTTGTCTGCTGCAAACCGCGAGTCATCAAACACAGGAGTCAATCAAGGGCAGATTAATAACCGCGTCATCAACATGCTAGAAATTGCAGGCGTTCATCAGGTGATGTTGAAGGTGACCGTGGCGGAAATTAACCGCAGCGCTGCTCGAGCCATCGGAGCTGATTTACAGATTGGTTCGGTCGGAGATGCAGTCCGCTTTTTCACAACGTTGGGACCGGCAGCCGGAGCCGGTTCTTTGGTTTTGAATCAAACAGATTTCGATCTGGCTATTTCAACGTTGAAGCAATTGAATCTGGCCCGCTCACTGGCAGAACCCACGCTCACCACACTCAACGGACAACCCGCGAACTTCAATGTGGGCGGCAGTTTTCCTGTTCCCATCGTGACGGGTCAGACCGCAACGGGTTTGCAGGGCGTTGACTTTCAGAATTTCGGAGTGCAACTGCAGTTTCTTCCCGTCGTCACAGATGGCGATCGAGTCAGGCTGACTCTACAAGCCAGCGTTAGTACTCGAGACGAAGCAAGTGCTGCCATGGTGGGTAGCACAAGTGTCCCCGGACTCAATTCTCGCAACTTCAGCAACACAGTCGAACTTCGTGAAGGTCAGACTCTGGCAGTCGCCGGTTTGATCCAATCAAATTTAGGAGGAACGTCGTCACGAGTTCCTTTCTTAGGCGATATCCCGGGGATCGGCAGATTGTTTTCGAACGATGGAACATCCTATGACGAACAAGAATTAGTCATCTTGGTCACTCCTTATCTGGCCGGCCCGATCGACGAAGAACAGGCCAACCAACTGGCTTTGCCCGGATCTGATTACTTCGAACCTGATGATCTTGAGTTCTTCTTGAAGGGGCGTTTAACAGGGCATCTGGCGGAAGACTATCGCAGCCCGATTCGCACAGATCTGCAAAAGATGAAAGCGTTCCGCCGCTGCGAACAGCAACTCATTATTGGGCAGCCCGGTCACTCAAATGGATTGATGTGCCCGCCAGCTCATCAGGGCAGCTGGACAGATCACACTCGTCCGCCAGCTTACCTACCAGAATCGCCCCCTCTGTTGCCTCAGCCTGTTCAACCAACGTCGCCTCCTCCAGACAACATCCCTCCGCTACCGGATGTATCTGGCCGAGTGTCTCTTAATTCAGCTGCTTTCGCAGGAGGTGTACGATGAGAAGTTTCCTTCTGACCATTGCAGCAATGAGCTCACTGTTCATCAGTGTTGGTTGTACGACGACTTCGGTCAGCCATCAAAATCAGGCGAACTGCACTCCCGAAAACGGTGCCAGATACGGTCATCCCAACTGCAATCACCCCAACTGCAGCTGCAGTCACTCTGGCCAAGAATGTGAACGAGCAGACGACTTTTCGGCCTTCGCTGTTCCTGTGAAACCGGGGCATTATGTTGATGGCTGGAACAACGCGATGCGGTGTTCTGCAAAAAGTCAGCAATTCGTGATATCCCGGAATTCATGGTTCAACAATAGCGCAGACCTTGGCCCAGAAGCCTCAGACAGCATTGCTTATTTCGCGAACGCACTGACAAACGGCGACAACCACCTTCTGATTGAAAAGGAGCCTGTGCAGCCTGCCTATCACGAGACGCTGGCGATCGCAAATTCACGAACGCAACAGCTGAACGACCAACGAAGATCCACCGTAGTGGCCGCACTGCAGGCTGCCGGTGTCAGCGATGCGAATTCGCGAGTTCACCTGAACTCTGTCGAGGAACTCGGGATACGCGGCATCGAAGCTCCACAAGTCTTCAATCGCCTCTTCTCTGGCGGCAACCGAGGTGGTGGTGGTGGTGGTGGTGGACAAGGAGGAATCGGTGGTGGCGGCGGTGGAATCGGTGGTGGCGGTGGGTTTTGATATCACCCAAATCGAACGTCCCCATGATGGCAATCGAACTCATCATGGGGCAGCAACACCCAGTCGCGCTATCCACAACACGTTATCTATCGTTTTGATTCAGTGGTCTGCAGCGGTTTAGAGAAGTCCGAGGGACAAATGAATTCTCAGCAAACATGCAACACCTATCGATCTGTCGCTTTCAAGTGCGTCGGGCTGATCGCAATTTCCTTCTGTGGATGTGCTTCACTTTCAACAGGTTTTCTTGATCGAAGTGAACGACCATCCACACTGGCAAAAATTGACTCCGAAAATCTATCCCGAGCCGAGCGGGCGAACGTATGTTTGCAAACCGGACTCAGTCTTGCCGCACATCAAAAAGACGATCATGCAATCTTGCAACTCAAGAAAGCTCGAGATCTCAACCCAAAGCGATCAGGAATTGCTCATCCATTAGCTGTTCTGTACGACCGGAAAGGACAATTCGGTCTGGCTGAACAAGAATATCAACGGGCCATGAGCGACGGAAAACCATCACCCAGCCTTCTTAACGACTTCGGTTACTTCCGTTACGTGCAAGGTCGACTGGACGAAGCGAAGGATCTCTTAGAACGCGCGATTGCACTGAGCCCCGAAGACAATCAGGCCAAAGTGAATCTGGCGATGGCCCATGCGGCAAGCGAAGACTATGAATCAGCTTACGAGCTATTTCGCTCGTCAGTCGGTCCAGCCGCTGCTCACCAAAACATCGGACTGATCTTGCTTCGCAGCGGCCAAGAAGAGCAAGCCATCGCTCATCTGCAGCAAGCGACGACGATCGACCCATCTCTGCAGGCAGCCACGACAATGCTTGCAATGCATACAGACGCTGCAGCAACCAGCCAGATCCAAGCTGTCAGCTTTGAAAAGTAAACGGCAGTCAGCTTCTACCGAGTGCACACTTCAGGAAGACCCGGCACACTTCGTGATTGCGTTTGCTGGTCGCTCAAACCGCTGCACTCTCAACAACACGGCGCTCGGAACAACACGGCGTTTTGAAAACACGGTGAAATCCAGCTGTTGCTGTTGTCGCAACCGCCTACGAAGACCGGCTCAAAAGAGGGCTCAATGCCCCGGATCGACCGTCAACCAGACGATCCACCGTCGCGTCGCCCCGTCGATCCGAAGCTGGATCGCAGAGCGACACACGACATTGATTGCTGGCTGATGATTGCTGAATCGAACACAAAGGCACTTATTTCGAAGTGACTCGAGCCAGTTTCTTTTCTGTCCGAACAATCAAGTCGGTACCAATAATCGCCGGGCTAGCCATCAAAGCAGAATCCATGGTGTTGGATGCCAGTTTATCCAACGTCACTGGTTTCAGAACCGTCATGACGCCTTCCTGACTTCCCAAGTACAAAGCGTCATTGGTTAACAGTGGAGACGATGCGAACTTGCCTCCGATACGTTGACGCTCTTCAATCTTTCCGGTCGTCGCGTTCAACACTGTCAAAATTCCGTTGTCACTGATCGAATACAGCAACCCCGACTTTGCCACAGCTGTTGGCATCGTGCTACCACCTTGCTTTGATCTCCACACAACGTTTGTCGCCGTGATGTCACCGCTGCCAGAGGGATTAATCGCAACAAGTTCGGGAGCCATAAAACCGGTCGAACAAATGACCAGACCACTTTCATAGACGGCCATCGGAGTTGTCGAAAAACCGTCTCCACAGTCAACTCGCCACAGTTCATTGCCAGTCTTCGGATCATAGGCACACATCCATTGTGCTCCGGGAATGACGGCCTGAGTTTGCCCGGCAACATCAATCACCAAAGGAGTGCTATATGCCTTGCGGAATTCTCCATTCGTGGCTTTGATCGGTGGCCGATCAGTCTTCCACTGTTGCTCACCCGTCTTGACATTCAAAGCGGCGACATACTGCTGATCAATTCCATCACACACAATCAACACGTTGCTTCCAGCGATGACTGGTGAACTGCCAGGACCGACACTGTGATCGATCACCAATGCCGTTTTCCAATTAATGTCACCCGATTCGCGATTCAGGCTCCACGTGCCATAAGAACCAAAATGGCAGATCACATTGCCGTCTTGTACCACGCAAGTGGGAGACGCATAGCTATTCAACGGATTGATCAGGTCTGGGTTATCGACGGTGGCCAGCTTGATATTGTGAATGATGTCCCCTGTGTCAGAATGCACACAAATGGTTCGTAAAGTGACTTCGCCGGCCGCTGTTTTGATTTGAGCAAACTGGACTCCCTGTTTCTTCTTTGCAATTTCAGCTTCAGAAGCCTTCACTGTCTCCGCAGTCGTCAGCCAAATTTGGTTGCCAGCAACGATGGGGCTGGACCAGCCGACTCCGGGGATTTCTGTTTGCCAAGCAAATTGATCGGCCGAAAAGTCTGTAGGAGTTCCCGAAACATCCGCCATCCCATTGCCCGTGGGACCTCGAAACTGATCCCAATCTTCAGCTTGCAGTTCTGCCGAAACAATCGTGGACACGGCGGCGCACAGTACCAAAGTCACCCGACCGGCCAGAAGGAACGAAGACTTGAAACGTTGGATCTGGTTTTGCTTAAGCAGCATTGTTGAGTACTTTCGTTTATCATTTGAATCAAAAGGGTGAAGGGGAACCTGTGGATTTCTGCCATGAGATCCCACCACCACCAGCCAACTGACCGCGAAATGATAACGTCGCCGACGGACAGAGGCTGTGAGATTGATCGCGTGAAACAGCAAATCGCTGCAGTCAGTCGCCGCTGTGAGTAAAATCCTGACAGCAAAACGGCGGAAACGTTGACTTTAGAACAACTTAATTCGCGAATCGAAGATCGTGATCGATGAAAACACAACCGCATGGTCTGGTACCAAACCACGCCACGACAGCATGCTGATAATGTGAGGAGTCTACTGATGATCGGCAAATTGACAACGAGCCTAGCAACCCCCTTGTTGGCACTGACCGTGCTGAACACGATTTCAGCCGTTGCCCAACAACCCAATTCACCCGTCAGTGAACGGCCGGTGTTGAATTTTCAAAACCTGCAACATGTGGGCGGCAAAAAAGTTTCATTATCGAATTACGAACAGCACTACGTCGTGGTGTGCTTCACCAGCAACTCGTGTCCGTATTCCGTCGACTACGAAGAGCGACTGAAACAGCTGCAAGAAAAATTCCAAAAGGACCGATGGTCGGCGATTGTCGTGGCCATTAATTCGAACGACCACAAAGACGATTCGTTAAAAGAAATGACGGATCGAGCCAAGCAGCAGAAGTTCAACTTCGACTACCTCAAAGACGAAGATCAATCTGTCGCCAAAGCGTTTGACGCCGTCTACACGCCCGAATTTTTTGTACTGAACCAGAAGCGGCAAGTGGTTTATCAAGGAGCACTGGACGACGCCACAAAGCCCAGCGATGTGACCATCAACTATGTCTTGAAAGCCATTGAAGCACATCGCCAAGGCGACAAGATTGAAGTCGCTCAAACGGGCGCTCGAGGATGTCGAATTCGCTTCCAACGACGACGCAAAAAGCCAGATAACGCTTCACCGTAACTTAGCTTGTGCTTAGCTGGGTGCTCGCCTGAGGCAACGCCCAGCAGCCAACACGCCCAGTAGCCAACACGCCTAGGCTCTGCACCGTCATTCGAACTTCACGGGGAATCTCGTCAGCCGCTCGCTGCCGTTGCCGTTGCTCAGCACCAACGTCGACCAGCACCGCACGACTCTTACCAAATTGCGGGCCGAACCCAGCTCAATCCGACCGGCCCAATCTGTCCGGGCCCAATCTGTCCGGGCTCAATCCGCCGGGCCCACATCCGTCCGGCCCACATCCGCCCGGCCCAAAGTGCCGTTCTCATACGCGTGCTTCAACCGTCCGATTCCCCCAATGCAACGGGGCGAACTGGAACAGCCTCTCAGAAAGATCTGAAAACAAAAACAGCCCGCTCAGAACATCAGTTCTGAACGGGCTGTTGATGGTTTCGTCAGTTGATGAACTTCATCAACTCGCCACAGAATCTCCCAATGGACTCTGCGTCAATGACCTATTTGCTTTCTCGATTCATCAGCCAGATCAACACGGGACTCGCCACGTAAATCGAACTGTAAGTACCGACAATGACTCCCATCGTCAGACAGAACGCAAATCCGTGAATTCCTTCGCCACCGATCGCATACAGAATCGCGACAACCAAGAAGGTTGTCAGAGACGTCAGCAAGGTTCGTGAGAGCGTCTGATTCAATGACGTGTTCACAATTTCATCGGTCAGGCTGGGGTTCTTGCCCCGAACTTCTCGAATTCGGTCGAACACAACAATTGTGTCGTTCAACGAATAACCCACGATCGTCAAGAACGCGGCCACCATCGGCAAGTTAATCCTGAAGTCATTCAACAACAACGCATCTCCGATTGCCGTGCCACTAAGCATCGAAGCCAAGGCCATCACACCCATCACGATCAACACGTCGTGAACCAACGCAACGACGGCAGCCAGACCAAAGGTGATCCGCTGGAATCGGAACCAAACATAAGCCACGATCGCGATCAAACTAATGATGATCGCCAAAATCGCTGACTGCTTCATTTCGCCAGCAACCGCACTCTGGAACGTGTTCACTTCGTCAAACAAAGGACTGGTGTCCAACTTCGTTTGCATGCTGGTTAAGGCGGTCGTGAGATCTTCTGCCGTGACATCAGCCGTTGTTCTGACATTCACAGAATCGTGCTTCTGCACCTGCTGACCATCACCACTGTCTTGATCTTCTGAAATGCCTTCGATGCCAAAAAAGGCTTCTGCTTCTTCAAACTTCGGTTGTCCAGCATCATCTTTCACAGCCAACATGGCGGTCGTAAATTCGTCTCGCAAAGTCCCCAAGGCGACTTCAGAAGACAAAGTCATTTCAACCAATTGTCCGCCATTGAAACGAGCATACTTCATCGCATCGGCAGACTCATCATCATCTGCAATTGTGATTTCGCTGGGCTCGCCATGTTCCATGGAAACTTTTCGCAGTTTCAAATCGCTTCCACTAAATGCATCCTGAACCATGCCTCCGACAAGTTGTTCGGGAGTCGTCTTCGGAGCATTCTCACTGCTTGATGCGTCATCGGAACCGTCAGACGTATCTTCGCCCAAGGTGGTTCGCAATCGAAAATGCTTGCCAGCAGAAGCCGCATCATCACCAGCCAAGGTCAGCCGTTCAATCGTGAAGTCGTCTTCGAAGATTCCAGCAAGAACGCCTTCAACCGTTGGAGTATCCGTTGGCTCGGTCAGCTGGAAAGTGACCATCGTTCCACCAGTGAAATCAATGTCGTAGTTCTTTTCACCTCGAGCAGAAAACGTCAACAAACCCGCGGCAATCAAGACCAGTGACAAAATGGCACAGGGAATTCGCCCCCCCAGGAAGTTGATGTTCGTGTTGCCCACGATGCTGAACATATTCAGCTGCTTCAACCAGCCCTTCTTTTCAGAGATATCAAACAAAGTTCGCCCAACGTAAAGCGCGGTGAACATGCTGACTACGATTCCGATGAACAGTGAAACCGCGAAACCCTTCACGGTGTCCGTCCCGATCATGTACAAAATCACGGCGGTAATCAAAGTGGTGACGTTTGCATCAATAATCGTCGTAAAGGCTTTTCCAAATCCATTTTGGATGGCAACTCGAGTGCTGCTGCCCTTCTTCACTTCTTCACGCATACGCTCAAAAATCAGCACGTTGGCATCGACCGCCATACCGATTGTCAG
Source organism: Fuerstiella sp. (assembly GCA_039974975.1). GTDB lineage: Bacteria > Planctomycetota > Planctomycetia > Planctomycetales > Planctomycetaceae > Fuerstiella. The sequence goes on from JBDWHY010000174.1 coordinate 158,338, forward strand.
CACCAAACCCGCCAAACCAGGCAAAGTAAAGGTTGCCTTGATGCCCATCATGATGGTCAGCACCAAAAGCAGGTTCAGCAGCAGGCTGATGATCGCGATGACACCCGCA
>JBDWHY010000175.1:0-107245 GCA_039974975.1 Fuerstiella sp.
GGGGGGGGGGGGGGGGAGCTCGACTGATTCGGATCGAAACAGGCGCAGCCCAGATCCAGTTTCAGTGTGTCGATGCTTTAGATTTATCGGCGAGTTGCAACAAGCGTTCATCACTCAGAATCGCATTCATCAGCATTTCGAAAGGTCATTTTATGATTCCTTTCGGGACCCATGAAATGCGATGACTTTAACGATTAACGAAGCCTTAATGCTTTAATGCCGCCCCGTTCAGGACTCGCAGCATCCCCGAAGCCTTATGCAATGTCTCTTCGTATTCGTCCACTGGCTCAGAATCAGAGACGACTCCGCCGCCCACAGGAAACTGCACTCGGCCTTCCTTCAAGGTAAACGTTCTAATCAAGATGCTACTGTCAAAATGACCATTCGGCCCGCAATAAAACAGGTTGCCGCAGTACGCACCTCGAACAACAGGTTCTAGTTCAGCGATGATTTCCATGGCTCGAATCTTAGGAGCTCCCGTAATTGACCCCCCTGGCAAGGTCGCCGCACACAAATCCCAAATATCGCAGTCGGCCCTTAACTGCCCCACCACAGTCGACACCAAATGCTGAACCGTTTCGAACACTTCCAGTTCGCAAACTCCTGTCACCTTCACGGTGCCAACTTCACAGACCCGCGAAATATCATTGCGCAGCAGATCCACGATCATCACATTTTCTGCTCGATCCTTATGGCTGCTTTTTAAGGCCTCCCCAACCAGCAAGTCGGCCACAGGAGACTTCTGACGGCGACGAGTCCCCTTGATCGGACGAGTTTCAACTTGCCCCGTTGAATCAACTTTCAGAAAACGTTCTGGAGAAGCACTCACGACAGCGAAGTCCGGAGCCGTCAGCATTCCACAAAAGGGAGCCGGGTTTAAACGGCACACGCGTTCAAACAACTGCGAAGCCGTACCACTCCAATCGCCCGTCAACTGCTGCGACAGATTGACCTGAAAAATGTCTCCGGCAGAAATATAGTCGATCACATCTTGAACGGCGGCAATGTACTTTTGTGGCTTGAAGACAGATTCCCAGTCGGCAACCGGCCGTTCGTCTTCAGAATCTCCTTGAGGATCAGCCAAGGCCAATCTGCGTTCGACCCACTGCAACCGATGCTGAATCGAATCTTCCTTTTTCAAATCAAAATTGGAAGGCCTGATTTCTAGCACCCATAAATCGACCTGATTCTGCAAGTGATCCCAAACAATGGCCCAATCGTATAGTCCGACAAGCAAAGCGGGCGTTTGAAATGGATCTGCATTGGGAGTGGGAACTCGTTCAAATGCTCCGCCAATTTCATAGCTCATCAAGCCCGCCAGCCCACCACAAAATGGAGGGCAATCGACGTCCAATTTTGGAAGTCTGTCCTGTAGTTTTCGAGCTTCAGTAAAAGGCTGACAACCAAATTCGACTTGATCTAAGCGGCTGACTTCCACCGGTGCTGCCGAAAGAAACGAGTACCGTGCATCAAAGTCGCCCCGCCCCGCTGCACTATCCAAAATCAGCAGATACGGACAGTCCTCGAAGGCGCGTTGAGCAACAGAAACCGTGAGGCTTTGAGAGAGCGACTGACAATGGTAGGACTTAGGCACTGCTGGATATCTGAGGTCGGGCTGCAAATCTTTAGGAACTTCGGTTCATCGTAGCCGTCGGGCACAAGGAAACCAGCCCGGAATCCTACCGGTCGAAAGCACGAGAATCCGAGGTTCCGCACGGAATCGATACTCGGACGCCGAAGGTTTTGAGCTCACACCTTGCAAACGAATGGCCACGAACTGTTGTGAGCGACATGCAAAGCCCGTTTTTCACAGTAGACTCCGGAAAATCTGTTCCCTCTTTATGGGAACCGTAACATCGAATTACGAGGGCCAATCGATGGACGCTGAATCCCAAGACCGCAACCTTCTTGTCGCCGTCATTGCGCTGCAAATGGACTACATTACTCAACCGCAACTGATCGAAGCGATGAAGGATTGGGTCTTTAATAAGTCCGAAGCGATGGAAACGATTTTGGCACGGCGAAATTTTCTGAAGCCGGAACATGCCAAGTTTCTAAAAGCCATCGTGCGACAACATCTGAACGTACACGCAAATAACGTCGCTGAAAGCCTCGCAGCCCTCACAGGGCTGAGCTCAACTCAACAACACCTAGATGGTCTTGATGACCAACTTGATGCCACCATCCTGGAAGTCAGTAAAAACCGATCAGCCCAGAGGGCCGCTGCGGCAGATTCACTTTCATTCGACACCGAAGAAGCAGACCTAAGCTTCAGCAAACGATTCCGCATTCTCAGGTCTCATGCCAAAGGAGGTCTGGGAGAAGTGTCTATCGCAAACGACACAGAACTGAATCGCCAAGTCGCCGTCAAACAAATTCAACAGCCGTTTGATGGCCAACCAGAAAGCCGCCACCGGTTTTTGGCCGAAGCGGAAATTACGGGCAAGCTCGAACATCCCGGAATTGTCCCCGTCTACAGTCTCGGCTGCGACGATCAAGGACGGCCATTTTACGCCATGAGATTCATCCGAGGCGACAGCCTGAAAGAATCGTTAAGCTTGCTCCATCACGAGAAACAAGAAAGTGATCTTAAATCTCACCGATTTCGACTGCGACAACTGGTGGGGCGGTTAGTGGATGTCTGCAATGCCATCCACTATGCACACAGTCGAGGAATTTTGCATCGAGACTTAAAGCCGGGCAACATCATGCTGGGCCGCTATGGCGAAACTCTTGTGGTCGACTGGGGACTTGCCAAACCGATTGGAAAATCAAAACTTGATCCCGACCGAATCGATCCGCTCGCAGAAGAAACCTTAGTGCCTCGCAGCGGTGAAGGTTCAACTGAAACTCGGATGGGGTCCGTCGTTGGCACATTGGCCTACATGAGCCCTGAACAAGCCGACGGACGAATCGATTCACTGGGGCCATGGTCCGATGTCTACGGATTGGGGGCCACTCTGTTTTCGATCCTCACGGGCAAGCAACCGATCGCGAAAGCTGACCAGTCGACCATGCTGCGTGATATCAGTGAAGGAAGGGTGCTTCCCGTTCATCAGCATTCAACAATTCAAGACGCTGCGATCAAAGCCATTTGCGCAAAAGCCATGGCGTTATCAACAGATGATCGCTACACGTCTGCTGGGGAACTTGCAGAAGACTTAGAACTGTGGCTGGCGGACGAACCTGTCACCGCTTTTGCAGAACCCCTTCGACTTAGAACTTATCGATGGATAAAAAAGCATCGAACCTTTTGCACCACAGCGGCAAGCTTGGTCTTGGTCACCGCAATTGGAATGAGCACCGCTGTCAGCCTGTTGTCGACAAAAAACAGCCAGCTCGAAGCACAGCAAACGAAGCTCAACGAATCCTACTTGGGACTGCAGAACTTCACGTCTGTGATCCTAGCCAGAATGGCAGAACTTGCATCTTCCGATGAACAGATTCGATCCGTCCAGGGTCGGCTGCTAAGACGCACCTATGAGCAACTCAAACCGTTGGCATCGGAATTAAACGATCCAGAATTCCGGCTCGCGTTTTCCGACGCCGCAAGAAACAAGGCAAGCATGTCGCTTACCATCGACCAACCTGACGAAGCGCTCTTGCAATATGATGAAGCCATCGACGTTCTGACCGACCTGATTGGCAGCCCAGGTGCAGAATCTGAAGACGATCGAATTCGCCAGATCGCAAAAACCAAGCTGATCGAAGTTTACGGAGAAAAAGCCAACGCATGTCGACGCAACAACTTTTTTCAAGCGGCCCATAAGCAAGCTCGAAACGCCTCAGCACTCCTAACAGAAGTTCTGGCCGATGGGCAACTGCCAGAACGAGATGCTCAAATGCTGATCGGTCGGACAAAGCTAAATCAAGCCTACGTTTTTCGCGACAACGAAGACTGGAAGAACATGGAAGAACTGGCAAACAGCGCCCGGCTGAACTTCGCAGATGCTGAAGCAACCTACCTGAAGGAACGCAAGAAACGAGGTATCAATCAAGAGGGCTATCGCCTGTCAGCCACAGAATTCACATTGCTGGCAATGATCCAGCAACAAAAATTCGCAGAAGTCGATCAGCTTGTGTCTGACGAAATCACGAAGTTGAAAGCAGTGATTCAAAGCGAAGGTGTCAACTGGAACCGAAGATACGCAACCGCTTTGCTCTTAAACGCAAAGTCCTTCAACGAACTTGCGATGGGTACTGTCAGCGAATCAACAATCGTTCGACAAACAGAAGCCGTCTCCGAAATGCATGCTCGGTACATGGTTTCTGAAAGCGGCGCATTGGCACAAAGGCTTTGCAGAGTCAAGCTGACCTTGGCGCTGTGCTATCTTGTACAAAAACGTGAAGACGATGCGGAAGCCGTTCTGAAAGACGCCATCAAGTTGCTTACGCCTCACACGGAAACAGAAAATTCGCCTGCCGAATACGTCCGCACATTGGCTCGGTGCCACGCAACCAAGGCCTTGCTTAAAACACAACAAGGCACAGACGACCGAACGATCGCGCTGAGCTTGGCTGAACGAGCAGCCAAGCTGTCAGGCGAACTGCCCTACTACGTGTCACTTAGAGAATCGATGAAGCAAGCTCCATAATACAAGACTGTGTTCCAGAATCAGCAATCAAGTTTTAAGGGAACAAGTGGATGACGCACTCATCACAAGATACGACTCGCCCATTGTAGTCGACAACGATCAGATCGACCGAACATGGGCCTGCGTTCGACTCAGATGTATCAGGCGCACTGCCCACCCAACCCGCCATCGGAGGATCTTCGATCACAGGTTCGACGGGATCAGTGGGATCCCCAACGACGGTTACAACGACAGGGTCGCAGCCGCTCATCACAGGGGGCGGACAAACCAGCCGTTCATCGCAATCACTGGGCAGACTAGGACAATCAGCCGGCACATTCAGGATCGCTCTTAGCCCAACAAAGGCCGCCTGACCACAAAGCTGACTGCCATCGACTGTCCCCTCCCAAATCTGTCCGTACACTCGCTTTTCACGAACTTGAATTCTGTAGCCAGGTTGCAGTTCATTGCTACAAATCACGGCCGTTGAAGCTGTTCCCTGACGTCGGTTGAGGCAAAAACTGAGGCCCGCCATGTGGATCTTTCTGATAAGGTCTTAGGTGACTGGGTGGACAAAAACTGTCATCCCCAAACGCTAGCATTCACGATCACCCCCAGTGGTTACCACCAAGTTTTGAACGATTTTGGGAAAAGCGGCCAACTCACGGCCACAAGTTCCGGCTACGCCAACGCCAACGCCAACACCAACACCAACGACCAACGACCAATGGCGAACGGCGAACCAGCCATCTGCTAATGTCTGACGGCACCAGAACCCGGCAGACTTCCGGCAAGTCCAAAATCAACTGGCTGATCCTGAATGTAGTCTTTGCCAAGCTCACGACACATTTGTGCTCGAGCCATTTCAAACCCCAAATAAAACGCATGCCCAGCGTCAATGTTGGGATTCGCATTGAGAGCATTCGCAAACACTTCAAACGGTTTGCTTCCCACCCAATGCCCTTGCCGGTTCATTAAGTGGAGACCATCAGCTGCTGCAGCGATCCGAAAGTTGGGGTCGGTCAACTTTGATGCCAAGTCTTTCAATGAGTCTTCAGAAGGAGGACGGAACCGAGCATCTCGTAACATCACCAATGCAGAATTTAAGTGCTTCGGAACGACTTGGTTACTGACCGCGTAGTGCATCAACTTTCGAGCCGCATCGAATTCCTTCACCGCCGATCGACACCAGTTGATCACTTGAGTCGTCAAAATACTTTGAATGCCCAATTCTTCGCACACCGCCGCCAACACCACATTCACACCGGCAGAATCAACCTCAGTTAGCTCGGTAATATTGCCCACTCCCATCATCATGGCAGCATCTGGAAAACGACGACGCACCTTCATATAGCGTTCCAGCGACGCCGTAAAACCCATACCGATCGGCTCGATAATCGGATCGATTCGAAACGACGTTCCGCACTGCATCAAGTGTTCGACAATGCGATCCAATGACTCTTCGTCCGACGGAGAATCCGGAATCGCCACCACTTCGACTCCTAACTTCGACACCCAATCGATGTTGGAATGATTGCAACTTAAAATCAGTTCCGCACCAGCTGCCACCGCTGCTTCTACTTCCGCTTGATCAAAGCTATCGATCGAAATTCGAATTCCTTCATCCTTTAAAGCCGTCACAATTTCCGTAATGCGATCACTGGTTTCGCCAGGCACGCAACCCACGTCAATCAAGTTGGCCCCATCAGCGACCATCGACTTGGCTTCCGCCATCACCGCTTCCAAAGGTTGCTTTGTCGCGTGATTAATTTCGCCAATAATATCGACGCTGTAGCGGTCAAGAACCACTTGCTTGCGTTTGCCCAATCCGAAATGCTCTGGCAAGTCATGCAGATTCTTTGGTCCACGTTCAAACGCAACTCCAAAATGTTCCGCCAACATTTCGATATCGCCTTGCACCCAACCGGGCAAAAGCACCAAATCAATCCCATCGGGGACCTGCAACCGATTTTTAAGTAGGTTCACATGCATCAATGCAGCAACCTGAATCCCGGGCACCGCGACTTCAAATTTGAAACCTCGCTTTTCAGCAATCACGCCGACCACTTCACGTAAACTGACCTCAGCCAATCGCCCGGTGACGAACAACAGATGTTTTTGGTTGAGATTTGAGTCGTTCATTCTGAGCAAAACAGATTTCAAGAGCGCGTGCGTAAAGTCACTGAATTTTAGCAGGTGACCACAGTCCAGTCACGAAGCCCCGAGACGCCGTGTTTCGCACCACCTCGTTCAGTGAACAATCACATCAACTGTCGTGAGCCTCTGCGAGGCTGATCGTCCACGGTTGAGCTCAAAGAGCTTGACTAGAAAACAGGCAGACGACTGAACACGTCGAAACAGAAACATGGCCGCTACTTTTCTGGCCCCAACTGCAGTTCTGTGATCACCGGTCGATGGTCAGATACCAGAGCCTCGGGCACAACTTTTGTTCCCTTCACCGACCAGCGATTGGCAGGAGCAGCAAAGATGAAATCAATTTCCTTCACCGGTTCACTGGCCGACCACGTCAAGTTTTGCCCGTTCGGTTTATCGGCTTCTCGGTAGTCAGCAAACAGTGCCAAAGTTCTCGAACCGGGCTCGTCGTTGAAGTCTCCTAACAGCACGATCGGCAAATCCACTGTTTTCAAATGTTGCTGCAACTTCGAAGCCTGCGCGAAACGCACTTTGTCATCGGCGATCCAATCGAAATGCACATGCACGACGAACACATTTTGATTGTTCGGCAGCCGAACTTCAGCCATCAGGGCAATCCGAGGCTCGCCGCCGGGGGGAAGATCCAAGGCCGTCACTTCGACAATCGGATACTTCGACAGAATGCCCATGCCATACTGGCCTCCATCGTGATCCATGAATTTTCCGAACGCAGAATGCATGCCGAGCGCTCGCCCAAGTTCGGCCGCCTGATTCACCTTACCGCTGCGGCGACAATGCATATCAACTTCCGCAAGGCCAACAATATCTGGATTCGATTCATGAATTCGTTTTGCAGTTCGCAAAATCGACAATTTCTTGTCCATACCAACACCATGGCGAATGTTGTAGGCCATCGCAGTGATCGCGGTTGAATCATCCGACTTCGGGCGGCGTCGAAATTCTGTCAGCACCGCCGCGTGATCCGATGGAAACCATTCTTGGTGATGCTTTAGCACCGTAGACTTGGCCGCCATCCATTCATCAGAACGATAGTAGATAAAATCAATGCGATCTTGTTCTTGTTCAACAAACCGAGGACTCCAGGTGGAATCTTTTGCTCGGTTCACAACCGGATTCACTTCTCGATAGGAATCTCGAAAACCACCCTTTTTCAGCACCAAGCTGGTCGGCCACTTCACGACATGCCCATACTGGTCAAGACTAACTTCGCCGTAGTCCAACGCAGACATAGAATTGAAATCTCCAGCGATCATGACCGACACATCCTCATAGCCGGCACCCGCTAATCGCTCATCGATTCCCTTCACAATCTTCTGAAGATCAGCGGCAGACACGTCGCACTTATTCGCCAACTGCAAATCGCTGTAGTCATCTCGACTGTGCGGCAACCAGATATCTTCATCGTACGGCAGCCAGATGCTGTAAAATGCAACTCGGCGCCCATCTGGTAATTCGACGAGTGCACCGACGCATTTGAATTCTTCAAAGACCGAAATATCTTCTGCGATCGGGTACCGACTGTGGATGGAAACATTGGTCCCTCGAGCCTGAAACTGAAATCCAAGAGCCTTCGAAATCTGTTCGCCAGAACCGTAAGTTTCTTGCATCGCGACGATATCGGCTGCGGATTTTCGAATCACATCGACGACCCGCTGAGGCCCCACAGTTTTGCCATCTTCGCGACCACCGTGCCAGATGTTCCATGTCATGGCTTTGAAGGATGAAAATCGCGGCGAATCCTGCCCAGCATCCAGTGATCCAGCCATCGAAAACGACAGAATGACGAGTACAAATTGAAAACCGAATCGACGTTGAAACATGATGGCGGGCCTTCAGAACAGTGTCGGTGTGGCGATTATTCAGAACCACAACACTACGGCAGTCGGAAAGCAATCACCACTGAACGGCATCCATGCTTCGAAACCAGCCAAATTTGCTTCACATGTCAGCATTTTCAGCCACCTTGCCCCAAGAACCCTGAAGTCTGCGGCTGTGCGCGAGACATCGATCCCCCATTCGTTGGACTCAATTCGGCATGAACAGCTTAAACATTGCCTGAGTGCAAATCTGCGTTACGATCCGCCTCAGAAACAGCCGAAATCATCCCGAAGCAAGTCCGTCGCGAACCGATCGCACGTGACATGGGTCAGTCACCTCGACATCTCATCTTAGATCACTCTTTTATACACGAGCGAATTTCATGCGTTGGTCACAATCATTCATCCCCACCATGAAGGAAGTTCCTGCAGATGCAGAAGTTCCCAGCCACCAATTAATGCTGCGAGCCGGCCTGATCCGCCAACTGATGGCCGGAGCCTACACGTTCATGCCCATGGGCTATCGCGTGGTGCGCAAAGTGTCAGAAATTGTTCGAGAAGAAATGGATCGCAGCGGAGCCGTCGAACTGTTCATGCCTGCCTTGCAACCGCAAGAATTGTTCGACCGCACGGGCCGTAACGATGCTTTCGGAAATGTGCTGTTTCGACTGGAAGCCAAACGAGGCGACCGCACACAACAATTGGCACTCGGCCCAACTCACGAAGAAGTCATCACAGATTTGATGTCTCGTGAAATCAAAACCTACAAGCAGTTGCCAATCACGCTGTATCAAATTCAGACCAAGTTTCGCAACGAAGAACGACCTCGTTTCGGAGTCCTGCGAACCAGCGAATTCCTGATGAAGGACGCTTACAGCTTCGCCAGCAACATGCAGCAATTAGACGCAGCTTATGATGCGATGTACCAAGCCTACTGCCGCATCTTCCAACGCTGCGGACTGAAGTACCTGCCCGTGGAAGCCGAAAGCGGAGCCATTGGTGGAGACGCTTCTCATGAATTCATGGTGCCCGCCGACAACGGTGAAGACTTTGTCGTCACCTGCCCTGCCTGCAGCTATGCAGCAAACCAAGAACGCGCCGACACGGGTCGCTCATCTGTGGCTCTCAGCAAAGTCGACAATGCAGCAGAACCTCAATTGGTCGATACTCCACGCGTCAGTAGCATCGAAGACGTCAGTCGCGTGCTGAAGACCCATCCTTCGTCATGCATCAAAACGTTGATCTACGTTGCCGATGAGACTCCGGTGGCCGTGCTTGTTCGAGGCGATCACGAAGCCAACGAAGGCAAGGTTCGCCGAGCCACCTCAGCCGCAAACGTGGAACTCGCCGACGAAGCAACCATCGAAAAGGTCACATCTGCGGCTGTAGGATTTGCGGGACCAGTGGGCCTGACCTGTAAAGTGATCGCTGATCACGATATTGCTGCAATGAAATCCGCAATCGTCGGAGCCAACCAAAAGGATGCTCACTTAACCGGAGTCATCCCCGGCACGCATTTTGAACTGACCGAAACCTTCGACCTAAGAAATGCGACCAGCGGAGATCCTTGTCCCAAGTGCGAAGGAACTTTAACCATCGTTCATGGAATCGAAGTCGGCCACGTGTTCAAACTGGGCACGAAGTACAGCCAATCTTTAGACGCGACATTTCTGGACAGTGAAGAAAAGAAGCACCCACTGATCATGGGCTGCTACGGCATTGGCGTGTCTCGAGTCGTCGCGTCGATTGTGGAAACCTGCCACGACGAAAATGGAATTTCATGGCCCGCCGCTGTGGCTCCGTACACCGTCGAACTCATTCCACTGAACGTCAAAGATGAAGACGTCATGACGGCCGCAAACAAGATCTACGACGATCTCGGTGCCGCTGGAATCGACGTACTGATGGACGATCGAGAACAACGCCCCGGCTTCAAGTTCAAAGACGCCGACCTGATTGGCTTGCCCGTTCGAGTGGTCGTTGGAGGCAAAGGTCTCAAAGAGGGCATTGCGGAAATCAAACAACGCAGCGATTCCGAAGCCGCCCGAATTCCACTGGCCGACGCAGTCGCTCATGTGAAGACGTTGATCTGAGCACAACAAAGTCGTCTTCTCTGTCCCAGTCAGTTCGATGCGCAGTTGAAACAACCGAGACCCTTTCAACTGCACATCGGATCATGAGCGTGTCGCCGTCAGTCCATAAATTCCAGCAGCCGAGCGCCCACCATTCAACACAAGAATGGGCGGACGTCCGTCTTCGAAACAGCGACTTGCAGCCAAACAGATTTGCGGTCGTCGGGCTCTGAAAGCCCAAACCATTTCGGTCCCAAATCCATACCGCCCCGTCAACACCGCCATCTCTAGACAGTCATCTCTAGACAGCCGACTCATAGAAGCCGACTCTAGCTGAACATACGACAGCCCAACGAACTATGGCAGCACGGGCTTCACAGCCTCATCACCGTTCGGCTGAGACACCGGATATACGGCTTCATGAGCTTCTAATTCAGCCGCCAGCTTCACCATCATCTTCTTTAAAACAGCTGGCTTAGCATGTGCCAAGTTTTTCTGTTCAAACGGATCTGTAGTCAGGTGGTACAACTGGTAGTGACCACCTTCAGATTCTTTTGACGGAAAGTAGTGATACACAACCTTCCATTCTGCGTTCCGATAGGACGTGAAGTATTTGCTGCGGTGAGGAGCATGAGGATAGTGCATCAGGAAATCTGTCTGCCGAGAATCATCGGCTTGCCCTGTCAACAACTTCGTCAGACTTTGGCCATCGACGGCATGCTCAGCTGGTGACTTCGCCGAAACCAATTCCACTACGGTTGGAAACAGATCCTCAACCGTTGCAATCTGGCTATGGATTTTTCCCGCAGGAATCGGCAGCGACTTCTGCAGCGGATTGGCTGAATTTGGCTTCGCCCACGCGGCAATAAAAGGAACTCGCATGCCCCCTTCATAGTGACTTCCCTTTTTGCCTCGCAACGGAGCAGCACACGCAACCGCATGCTGGTGGCCTAAAGGAGCATCGGAACCGTTATCGCCAAGAAACAGAATCAAGGTGTCTTCTGCGACTCCCAATTCATCAAGGTGATCCATTAAGTCTCCCAACGACTTGTCCATGCCTTCGATCAACGTCGCAAAGGCCTGAGCATTCTTGGGCTTGCCAGATTCGGAATAATTGGCGGCAAACCGAGGATCAGATTCGAACGGAGCATGCACTGCATATTGAGCCATGTGCAGAAAGAACGGCTTGCCAGATTTTACTGTGGCCGTCAGCCGTTTTTTGGCTTCGATCGTCAGGGCTTCCGTAAGAAACGTATCCGAGCCGTGATAGTCGTCAAGATGAGGCACGGCATGATGTTCTCGTTTGGTTCCCCAGCCATACTTCTTTTCGCCGTAGTAGCTGCCCGGAGCACCAAATGATGCTCCGCCAACATTCTGCTGAAATCCAAGATTCAAAGGCTCGCTACCAACGTGGTTGTTTGGTCCGAAATGAGCCTTGCCAACGTGAATGGTGGTGTAGCCAGATTCTGCCAAGACCGACGGCAAAGTCACGTCGTCACGATCTAAGCCTGCCCAATTCCAATCAGGTGGCCCTTGTGGTCCTCTGTTGTCCTTCGCGGGGTTAATCCAGTTGGTCGCTTTATGCCGAGCAGCATTCTGGCCCGTCATGATGGAAATTCGAGTCGGCGAGCAGACACTCATCGCACAAAAATTGTTGAATCGAATGCCCTGCTTCGCCAAGCGTTCCATCGCTGGAGTTCGATAGTAATCATTCAAAGGATAACGTTTCGCCTCGCCAGAATTGTCCGTCAGAAAGGGCACTGATGTATCCATGACTCCCATGTCATCCACCAGAAAAACGATAACATTCGGCCGCGGATCTGCTGCTTCCAGCCGACTTGCGGTTTCGAGCAGCGGAAACACGCACGAAATGACGATCAGACTCGTGAAGAGTTGCTGAAGGGTCTGTTTTCTGAACATCAATTTTTCCTCGAAGGTGGGCGGAATCTGCAGAGTACACGGATAGAGGCTACCGACTTCACATCAAAAGTTCACTCAATTGCAGTCTCAGCCGAATCAGGAATTGTTGAATCCGCCGCCCCACCGACGTACTCTTGTGTATCAGCGATTCGGCTTCGCACGCCCCGCTTTTATTCATTTTGGAATTAAAATTTGCTATGCCCATCTACCTGTATGAAGTCATCACCGAAGATGGATCTGCCGGTGAACAATTCGAAATTACTCAGTCGATTAAAGAACCCGCTTTAACCAAACATCCGGAAACCGGCGAACCCGTTGAACGCATCATGCAGCCGTTCTTCGTGGGTGGCACCTGGGGTGATTCCGCCATGAGCAAAAGCTCAAAAGACGAAAAAAAACTAGACCGTCTGGGCTTCACCAAGTACGTGAAAGCGGCAGACGGAGTCTACGAAAAGCGAGTCGGCAAAGGCCCCGATCTGATTACTCGAGACGCTCCGATCAAAGGCAGCGACCTCAAATAAAACGCCCCTAGAACTCAGCGACGCTTCTTCTAACAGCCCCGTTGGAAAAGCCGGGATGTAGTCACTCGACGCGTCAGCGAGGAATGAATCCGCCCGAAACCCTCAGGTTCAGCACAGCCGATATCCCGCGCTCAAGCGTCGGGTTACCTTTGTCAACAGGCAGCTAAGCGAGCAGCGTTTTTTAACGCCCTTCACATGTGATCACTGCCTTCAATTGATGTCATCGTTCGGCGAAATCATTCACCTTCTTAATAAATCAGTGACCTCTCGAATTGCTTTTCGATTGCCCACAGGTCAGCTTAGGAATCTGAAAGCGTGCTGGGCCGAACCTTCACGGGCGTGTTCTGCCCTGAATCCGACGCGAATAAGTTGGGCCACCATCCTGACACACCATTCGGCGGCAACGCTTCTCTCTGGGTTGTGACTTCGTTCACCACCGCGTTTAGATCCTGTTAGCTCAAGCGGTGTTTGCATCATGAATCAACTGACTTTGCTTGCCGTGCTATGCACAGCCATGATTCCCTTCCCGGCATCTGCTGCAGAACGGCCCAACGTGCTGATCATCATGGCGGATGACTGCACGTATAATGATCTTCCGTTGTACGGCGGCCAAAATGCGAAGACACCCAACATCGACGCACTGGCTGCGCGAGGCTTAACTTTCAACCAAGCGTACCAGGCATCAGCCATGTGCCAGCCCTGCCGAGCCGAACTTTTTACAGGGCAGTATCCTCTGACCAACGGCTGTTCGTGGAATCATTCCGCCAGCAGGCCCGACACAAAAAGCCTGCCTCATTTACTGAAGCCTTTGGGTTACCGAGTCGGCATTGCTGGCAAGGTTCATGTGAAACCGGCAAAAGCTTTCCCGTTCGATGACGTGTCTGGCTTCGACCAAAGCTGTGTGCGAGACCCCACTCAGAATCACGACCTCGATGGCATCAGCGACTACATGTCGGCCGCAAAAAACGACTCACCTTTTTGCCTCGTCATCGCACTGGTTGAACCACACATTCCATGGGTCATGGGAGATGCGTCAAAGTATCCCGCCAAAAAAATTAAGCTTCCGCAGAACCTTGCTGACACTCCGGTCACCAGACAGCACTTCGCAAACTATCTGGGCGAAATCACATACATGGATGGACAGGTCGGTGAAATCCTGAGCACTCTGGAAGCATCTGGATCAGCAAAAGACACATTGGTGATTTTCACATCTGAACAGGGAAGTCAGTTTCCCGGCTGCAAGTGGACGAACTGGAATACAGGATTGCATACCGCAATGATTGCATCGTGGCCCGGTCAAATCCCGGAAGGAGTCCGCACCGACGCACTTGTTCAATACGCTGATGTTGCCCCAACAATCATGGAACTTGCGGGTGGTCAACCATCTGAAAGGATCGATGGGTCGAGCATGGCGGCTGTGTTGCGAGGTCAAAAAGATACTCATCGAAAATTCGCGTACGGCATTCACAACAACGTCCCCGAAGGACCGCCTTACCCCATTCGCTCGATCACCGATGGAACGTTTCGCTACATCCGAAATTTGACTCCAAATGAGCTGTATATCGAAAAGCATTTAATGGGCGGCGGCAAGCTCAACAATCCATATTGGGCCACTTGGGTAGGAGCAGATCCATTGAAGAACCCAGATGCGTACGAAAAAGTCAAACGGTATATGAGCCGCCCGGCAGAACAACTGTATGCCACCACAAAAGATCCGTATGAAATGACCAACTTGGCCGACGTTGCTTTTTTGGCACCGACGAAAGAAAAGCTCAGCGCCGCACTCGATGAGTGGATGAAAGATCAATCAGACCCGGGAGCCCCTGTTGATACGGCACAGGCGCTGAAGGCGTCTCGAAGGGGCGAACACTTGCACGGCCCAAACTCCACTCGATCGGCTCAATCAAAAATTTGATTGTGGGTTCGGCAAATCCAGCGACAACGACATTTCGCACAGCCAGCCTTGGCGTGAACCAAATTTAAACTTCAAAACGACGCCCGTTCAATCACAAGATCTCCCTGCCCTTGCAGAAACTCACCGCCATGAACTCAGTCATTCGCATTCTTCTGATGCTTGCAGTATGTCTATCTGTGGGGTTGAACTTCAGCTTGGCAGCCGAGCGACCCAACATCATTGTCATTATGGTGGATGACATGGGAATTTCAGACATAGGGCCTTATGGTTCAGAAATCCCAACACCAAACTTAGACAAGATGGCAGCAGGCGGAACTAAGTTTTCGCAGTTTCACAACACGGGTCGCTGCTGCCCTACTCGAGCCACTTTGCTGACAGGTTTGTATTCTCATCAAGCAGGCATCGGCTGGATGACGGCCAACCAAAATGCTCCTGGATATCAGGGAAAGCTAAACGATCAGTGTGTTACGATTGCCGAAGTCATGAATGACGCGGGCTACTTTACTGCCATGACGGGCAAATGGCATGTCGGCCACGAACAAGGTGTGACTCCGACCAGTCGAGGTTTCTATCGCAGCCTGAGTCTTCCAGCCGGTGGATTGCACTTCGATAATCAAACGGGGTCGAAAGGTGGCACAAAGTTATTCCTGAACGGTGACGAAGTTTCGCGCCAAGATCATCGCTTCGCTCCACCGTGGTACGGCACAGATCTGTGGACAGACTACGGCATCAAGTTTGTTGACGAAGCCATTGCAGAAGAAAAACCATTCTTCTGGTATCTCGCTCATGTGGCTCCCCATTTCCCTTGCATGGCTCCAGAAAAAACCATTGCGAAGCATCGAGGTCGCTACATGGAAGGTTGGGATAAGCTTCGAGAACGACGACATGCTCGACAAATCGAATCCGGATTTATTGATCCCAATTGGAAAATCACGCCTCGCCCAAAAGACATTCCTGCATGGGATTCGCTGTCGCAAGAAGACAAAATCAGGTACGACGACATGATGGCCATCTATGCCGCGATGATGGAAGAAGTTGACCGAAATCTTGGCAAGCTGATGACAGCGTTGGAAGAACGCAAGCAGCTGGACAACACATTGATCTTGTTTCTTTCAGACAACGGAGGCAACGCGGAATCTGGTATTCAAGGACGGTACAACGGCGACAAACCTGGCGACCCACATTCTGATGTCTTCATCGGAAAATGCTGGGCTCACTTAAACAACACGCCCTTTCGCAAGTACAAGCACTACAACCATGAAGGAGGAACGGCAAGCCCGTTGATTGCCCATTGGCCCGCCGCTTTGAAGCCTGCAACAGACGACAAAGGTTGGGTGACAACCCCTACTCATCTGATCGACATCATGGCAACCTGCGTGGACCTATCAGGTGCCACCTACCCCACAAAACGCAACGATCAGTCCATTCACCCAATGGCAGGGCAAAGCTTAAAGCCACTGCTGACAAGCTCAGAAAGTTTTCACCAACGACCGCTGTACTGGGAACACGAAGGCAACGCCGCCATTCGCATCGAAGACCGCAAATTGGTTCGAGCTGGAATCAATGGCCCTTGGGAACTTTTCGATCTGAAGGCAGACCGCACAGAACAACATGACCTCGCTGCCGATCATCCCGACGAAGTACGGGCGATGAAGAGTCAGTGGCGAAGCTGGGCGAAGTCTGTGAATGCAATGCCTAAGCCAGCAAAGACGAAGAAAAAGAATGGTGGCAAACGAAAGAAGAACGCAAAGAAGAATTGAGCTTGCTGGACAGTCGCCGGGGAACTCAGGCTTCTCATTCACCTGAACGGCGAATCACAAAGTCCTTCGATCCGAGCCACTCAAAAACTGTGAGGACCTGCGCAAGTTTCATCTGATCAGATAATCGCCACCTGTCGCTGACTGCAAGACTTGAGACAACCGACTGTCGGCCGTATAAAGTTGAGTTGATTCAAAACTCCCGCCGAAAGTGCCTCAATGTCTCGATTGATCGTCTGCTTTTCCCTGCTGCTTCTGTTTTCAAGCCATGCCAACGCCGAAGAAGCGGGCGTGTTGGTGGAAGCTGAAAGTTTTGCATCTCACGGCGGCTGGAAAATGGATACTCAGTTCATTGACGAAATGGGTTCTCCATACCTGTTGGCTCACGGGCTGGGGAAATCAGTTCAAGATGCGACCACTCAAGTCACGTTCCCGGAAACCGGCACATATCACGTCTTCGTACGCACCAAAGACTGGGTGGCTCGTTGGAATGCAAAGGGGAGCCCCGGACAATTCCAACTGCTCGTCAGCGGCGAAGCTTTGGATCAAACCTTCGGTACAGAGTCCGCAGAATGGGACTGGCAATCCGGAGGAACCGTCGACATCACTCAAACAACGGTGACACTGACACTTCGCGATCTCACCGGTTTTGCGGGTCGCTGCGATGCCATTTACTTTAGCAAATCTGCAACTGCACCACCGTCTGATTCTGACACTCTCCCCTCGTGGAGACAACAACTGCTGGGGCTTGCTGATGAACCTGTGCAACAGGGGCCGTACGACTTGGTCGTGATCGGTGGAGGATATGCGGGCATGGGCAGCGCCATTTCTGCTGCTCGAATGGGATGCAAAGTTGCCCTCATTCAAAACCGCCCTGTCCTTGGAGGCAACGGAAGCAGTGAGGTTCGAGTCTGGGCGATGGGGAATATTCGTCGAGGCAAGTTTCCTCGAGTCGGTGAGATCATCGAAGAATTCGCTGACAAAGCCTCGAAGTCACCCGGACGTTACGAAGAATTCGAAGACGCCAAAAAGGAAGCCGTCGTTCGAGCAGAAGACAACATCGATTTGTTTCTAAATCATCACGCCTACAGCGTAAGCAAAGACGGCAACCGCATTGCTTCTGTAACAGCGTTTGATACTCGCACCAGCCAGCATTCAGAATTTATCGGAACACTCTTCTGCGACTGCACGGGGCACGGAACGATTGGATACTTGGCCAAAGCCGAAACTGAAATGGAACCCAAGGGCCGCATGGGAATGTCCAACATGTGGAGATGGGCAGAAACGGATGCTGCAACAACATTCCCAGAAACTCCGTGGGCGTTGGATCTGAACATGAAAGACTTTCCGTATCCTCGAGACTTCCATGGTCAATGGTTCTGGGAAAGCGGTTTCGATAAAGACCCATTGGCAGATGCCGAAGGTATTCGAGACCACAACTTGCGAGCTGTGTACGGAGCCTTCAACGCCATGAAGAACAAAGACGGAGCTGCTAAGCACAAGAACGCGATCTTGACTTGGATCGCCTACATCGGAGGTCCTCGAGAATCTCGCCGCATCATGGGAGACGTCGTGTTGACTCAAGAAGACATCGTTAGCAAACGAGACTTCCCAGATGGCTGCGTGCCCAGCACATGGTCAATCGACTTGCACTATCCCAAAAAGCAGTATGCGGAAAAGTTTCCCGATAACCCGTTCATCAGTATCGCCGTTCACGATCGATCTGTTGATCGCAGCTTCGGCTATCCTGTTCCCTATCGTTGCTTCTACAGCAAGGACATCGAAAACCTATTCATGGCGGGCCGCAACATTAGCGTGACTCATCAAGCCTTGGGAACAACTCGAGTCATGAAGACCTGCGGCATGATGGGCGAAGTGGTAGGCCGAGCGGCCAGTTTATGCAAACTGCACGAATGTAGCCCTCGAGAAGTCTACGAACGCTACCTGCCCGACTTGCTCGACCTGTTGCAGATCCCTGGTAAATCTCGCCGAGCCACCGTGTACGACAAAATCGAAATCCCAGAAGATGCCATGGAATTGGCCGGTCCAACTGGCCTTCCTCCGGGACTCAGCACCAAGAAGTTGCCCGGCATTGTGATTGACGATCGAGAAGCCACAAAAGTAGGCAAGTGGACTGAAGGCACTGGCCTCAAAGGCTTCGTAAACTACGGCTATCTGTACAGCAGCGACCCAACTGCAACGATCACTTATCCGATCGAAGTCGAAGGCAATGGAACTTACGACATCCGTCTGGGCTACCTGCCTCACGAAAACCGAGGCACTCAGGTTTCCGTCACAGTGACGATCAACGGCAAAGCAACAACCACCAAGATCGACATGACAAAACCAGCTCCACTGAAAAACAGTTTCATCTCACTCGGAAAATTCAAACTGTCACAGTCCGCAAAAACCACCGTCACAGTCTTCGCAAAAAACGCCAAAGGCAATACTCACGTCGACGCCGTGCAGTTATTAGCCGTCGAAAAGTAGTATGCGGCGATCTATTAATCGGTGCCGCGCCTTCA
Source organism: Fuerstiella sp. (assembly GCA_039974975.1). Classification (GTDB taxonomy): domain Bacteria; phylum Planctomycetota; class Planctomycetia; order Planctomycetales; family Planctomycetaceae; genus Fuerstiella. The sequence goes on from JBDWHY010000175.1 coordinate 19,277, forward strand.
TACAGACTCTCAATGTGTGGGCTAGAGACTTGCTGAGTAAAAGTCACTTTTCAGAATCTTCAGGGTTCCGAGTTAGGCAACAGTTCAAGAGCTTGTGAAAACTGAGCTTCAACTTTTGAGTGAATTCAGCTGCAGTCCCTGACACCCGCAGCGCGTCTCCAATCACGACATCACAGTTGAATGGGACGAACAAAGCTTCTCCACGTGGAAGGGCACGGCCAAGCCCATGCATCACGATGGGAATCACATCAATGTGTTCGCGATCCTTTAAAAGATGAACAATACCTTTACGGACTCGCCCCATTTTTTCGGGATCTCCACGACTACCCTCTGGAAACAAAATCAAAACCTCTCCCCGATCCAGTGCTTCTCGGCAGCTTTCAAACAACACGTCGAGATCCGTTCCACCTGTGCGATCCAATGGAATAATGCCCATGATATTTTTTGAAAACCATGCCCGCCACGGGTTGGCAAGAAAGTAGTCTGCGGCAGCCGCTGGCCGCACACGATGGATCATCGATAGTGGAAACAGACTGATCAATACAATTGCATCAAGATGACTATTGTGATTCGCAGCAATCACTGCTGGACCGGACGTTGGCAATCCCTTTCGATTGACGATATTCAATCCCAAGGCGATCAAAACCAACGGCCTGACGCACACTGCGAAGAATAGAATTTTGGGTATTCGAGATATCTGCATCGCATTGCACCTCACCACGTAAATTTTTTTTGGGGGGGGTGCTGTTTAATAACAGAGGAAGTAGACGAAGTGGAAGAACAGTGGCGAGGTGTAAAGTAAACTGTCCATTCGGTCTAACAGCCCCCCATGGCCCGGAATCAACTGACTAGAATCTTTGATTTGCAGGTCTCGCTTGACGCTCGAAACTACGACATCTCCAACAAAACCGGATGCACCAATCAGTGCACCAGCCAGCAGCCCATACTGCCATGAAAGCGGTGTTAAAAGCGGTGCTAAGATTCCTGAACAAAGGACGATCGTTACCCCCCCACCCAAAAAGCCCTCCCAAGTTTTGTTGGGACTGACCTTCGGGATGATTTTATGACGACCGAATGACTTACCCCAGATGAACTGGCACACATCGTTGAACTGCGTCATAAACAAAAGGAACAGCACTAGACCGATGGCCCCAGCATCTTGGTTCTTGACAGGCAACGTTACGAGATAGGCGATATGGCTGATACAGAATACGGCCAGCATTGTCATCCAGTGCAATGTTGCAATCGCCCGTATAAAACCCGATGTCTCACCAATCAACACCATTCGCAGTGGCAAAAACAGGAACAAGTACACGGGGATAAAAATGATGAACATCCCGTACCACTCCAGATAAACCCAGTAAAACTGAAATGGAATCGAAAGGTAAGCCCAAAAAATCACACGCCGATCTGCATGCCGGGTCGGCACGATCGAAAGAAACTCTTTCAAGGCAAGAAAGCTCAGTAGTCCGAAGAAAACAATCGCAGTTCCAGTACTGGCAGACAACACCACAAAGAGACTCCCCACCATCCACCACCACGATTGAATTCGCTGGCGAAGCTCAGTGAAGTCTTTTCCTGGATGCTTCTTGGCCAGTAGCAAACGCACACAAGTCGCGATGACAAGAAGCCCCAGAATGATCCCCATCGCAATTGCGGAGTGCCGAGGAATTTCAGGCATGTGTTTCAGCTTCCAATGCTTTATAGGCAAGTCGCGCACGTCGCCCGACCGTGACGATGCACCCGACCAAGATCACGATCAATGCCACAAGCAGGCTCCAGTCGCTACCGAAAGTTTTTTGCTCAACCGAGACGGCGACACAGGCAACAGTCATGATCGCCATCCGATGCTGCTTCGCCATGGGGCCACAGAAAACCACTGGGGCACCTATCGAGGCCGCAAGAGTTCGAACATACGCAGTCATAACAGCCCCAAGTCCAGCGGCCCAGCCAATTGCAGAGGCCCAAGGCACAACCGTTGTTGCATAACCTGCTGCAACTAGAATTAAGGGATCTGCAACTCGGTCGGGAATGTCATTAAATAGCTCCCCAGAACGCGTCCCTTTCCCACCCTCGATAGCCACCATGCCATCAAACAAATTACACAGTAAACGACACTGAATCCAGATCCCCGCGAGCAATGGAAGCACCCACTTCACAGCCCCATCGACAAACGGAAGAAACAAAAGACAAGCCGCGGCAAGCAAAGCAAAAAGCACGCTGGTGACCGAGATTTGGTTGGGAGTTATACGCCTCCGGCTCAGCCACGAAGCAATTCGCTTCGGCAGTGTGCCCTCTCTAACTTTCAGCGGACGACGATTTTCATCCTCGCTCATTCTAAACTTTTCCCTTTTCCTAAACCGAAACCTCATCTCTGGATGCGTTTCGAATTTTGACGGTTGTGAATAGATTGAAACAAAAAGCCACGGACAATGCCGGTGCAACGGTGCCAACCACGTCTTCAGTACCCACTAGAAAATGTGCAACAGAAAGTGCGGTTCCGGTGATCATCACCGTGAGTATCGCTGGAATAACTAAGCGGAGTGGGTGAGTTGAAAAACGACCAAACAACCAAGAAACTAAGCGGACCATCACGAGTGTTATGCAGAAACTACCTACACCCTGCGTGAGTCCTGAGACCAACGGCGTGGCGTGAGATTTGCCTGAAGCGCGAGTCGCAACCCAAAACGCCCAACCGCCCCACAGCAAAAAGGCGATGCCAGCTGATGCAAGATCAAATTGGCGGCTCGTGCGCACGCCCGTTGCGAAGGTCTTACTAGTCATGGTTTGACGTTATTGCCGAAACACCGCTGAAGCAAGTCAGTAGAATCGACTGTTTTTCAATATGCCACGTCTCACTCCTGTCGCAGCAAATCGTCAGGTCAACGAATCATGCTCTCGCAGTTTGCACGTAGGTTTATTCAGGCACAGCATCAAAGATATTGCGCTGCGATCAGTGCCCAGCAGGAAGGGTGCCATGCCCATCGCCGACTGCAATCGCGCATCACCCCGCTGGATTGATATATTCAGCTTGAGTGATCGGAGATTCAAAGCTGTTGGGTTTCAGGGCCAGAACTGCACATTCTAGATCTTCTAAGATGCGTTCGGCCGTATTGCCAATCACCATGCCGGTGAGGCCACTTCGAGCCACCGTGCCCATCACGACCAGATCAACTTTCTTTTCTCGAGCGAATTCCGGGATCGCATATCCCGGATCGGATTTCACCAAGTACGCATGATCGGCATCAACACTTGCCCCATGAGCCTGAAGGAAGGTGTTCATTCGCTCTTTAATTCCTGCTCGCTGACGATTCACAAGCCGTTCGAAATCTTCTGGCAACATCCGGTGTTGCATCAACTGCTCTGAACCAATCGACCACGCATGGATAATGGAAAGCTCTGCTGCATGGCGCTGGCTGACTTCGGTTGCAAGTTCAAAAACCTTGTCGTTCAGTTCCGCATCCAGATCGTGTTCCGTGGATGGATCGACACATGCCAACACGTGTTGAAAGCCGATGCATTCCACAGCCGGAATTAACCAAACCGCAGACGGACATTCACGCAACAACCGTCGACCTGTGGCTCCAAAGAAACCACGATCTCGACTCTGCTGCCCCTTCGCCACTCGTAACACCAAGTCGTGCTTGCCGCGCAAAACTTCGCGAATGATTTCCACCGACGACTTTCCCCACAGCACCTTTGCTTCTGCTTCAACACCCTGCTCTTGAAGCGACTTCACAACAGCAGCCAGTTTTTGCCGTTTGTCTTCACCCAACGTCTTTCGGACGTCTTCGTGGTCCGGCAATGTCCAGCGAACGGTCCAAGAAAAGTCAGGGACAACATCCACAACTTTCACGCTGGCTCCGTTTTGCTTTGCAATTAAGGCGGCCTGCTGCAGGATTGGATGAGATTCCAAGCGAGTATCAATGGCCACAAGGATGTTGTTGAAATTGTTCACGAAAGCCCTCTTACCGTTTTACGTTTGTGAAAAACAATTGACGTCGCCATCAAACCAAGATGCGACTCATAGGCCGTGACGTTTAACTGTCGACTAAAAACGCCAGCAATCCTGCTTCCAATGCAATTCACGTGCCGGTGATCTTGGAATAGCAAGTCGGCAACTGAGCCGGTGTGTCCAGCAAAATCAGATCATCGATGCCTCACATGAATCGTTTGCCGATTGCCGCGTCCATCGGCACACAACTTGCTTCATCTTGGTGAAAGCCGCTTCAAGAGGTGTGCCACAGCACAGAGCAATCACGCATGCACGTGCCCAAAGCCTGGCATCATTTCCCCAATCAAGACGACCCGTATCTCACTTTTTTCCAGCAAGCGAACTCGTGACAAACGATGATTCTGCGCAGCAAACTCAGACAAACCTGACATCAACAGGTCAACCAATCATTCGCCCCTCTCGCAGGTTTCGCCCGGGACTGGTTTTATTCGCAATGACTTTGGGGCTGTTCGCCGGGATTGGCACATTCACATTTGGCTATGGAAATGGTGCCAGCTACCTCAGCAACAATCCTCAGACGTGTGCGAATTGTCACGTTATGCAAGAACATGTTGAGACATGGCAGCACAGTAGTCACCACCACGTCGCCGTTTGCAACGACTGCCATCTGCCTCATGATGAAATTGGCAAATGGGTCACCAAGGCCGACAACGGCTTCTTTCACTCGTTGGCGTTCACCTTGGGCGACTATCCAGACCCTATTCAAATCAAAGATCGCAATCGCACGGTTACTCAGAACGCATGCATCAGTTGTCACAAAGACTTTGTGCACTCGTTGCTGCCAGCTAGCAGCAGTGCTGAAACGAAGAGAGCCATCGATGCAAACGTATTGTCGTGTGTCCATTGCCACGCTGATGTGGGCCACGCTTTTCACGCTTTTGCCACCGGTTCAAAACGAGAATAGCAACAAACAGCTCACAGTTGTCGCACACCGATCTCTTCCTGCCATCACATTTCCATTAAGCAGCATCAGACTTATGACTTCAACAAGTCTCAAAACATTTCGCTGGATCATCCTGCTCACAGCATTGGTTGCCGCTGCTTCATTCGGGATGATCGCCCTTCTGGTGAATATTTTCGAACGCAAACAGGAAGCTCGAACCACGTTCACCAAAGTGGTTGATGTTGATGAAACAAGCAGCGATCCTGAACCTTGGGGCAGGAACTTCCCTGTGCAGTACGAAAGCTACTTAAAAACAGCCGACAGCACTCGCACTGAATACGGTGGCAACCACGCTTTGCCGCCAAGCAAGCTAGAACAAGACCCGTGGTTAAAACGATTGTTCGCAGGCTATGCCTTCAGCATTGATTATCGAGAAGCTCGAGGGCACGCCTTTATGCTGAATGATCAAGAGGTCACCAAACGAGTCACCGACGTTCAACAAGCCGGAGCATGCCTGCACTGTCATGCCTCCATCATCCCCACGTATCGGCGTATTGGACTTGAACAACAGGGGATCGATCCAACGCCCGCTGTCCTTGCGAAAAACTTTAATCAAGAAGCTGTCATGGCAGGCTTCGAAGCGGTCAGCCGCATGAAGTATGAAGTCGTCTACGCGGAACTTTTGCAGACTCCCGATGGAACCGACCAAGCCGAAGCGGAAGATCCGCATTTGGGCCACGCTCATCCGGTATCTTGCGTCGACTGCCACGACCCCAAAACCATGCAGATTCGAGTAACTCGACCCGGCTTCATTCAGGGCATCGCGAAGCTGGCGACCAGCGACGATCCGCTTCCCCACTTACCAAGTATTCAAAAGTGGCGAGATTCCGAAAGCGACGAACCCTACGACCCAAACCTGCTGGCTTCACGACAGGAAATGAGATCCTTTGTTTGCGGACAATGTCACGTTGAATACTACTGTGCCAACAAAATGACGCTAACGTTGCCATGGAGCAACGGGTTAAAAATGGAAGACCTCGAAAAGGAATGGGACGAAACTGCATTTCCTGAGGGCGGCGAATTCTATGACTATGTCCACAAAGAAACTGGCACCAAGGTCTATAAGGCTCAGCACCCAGAATTCGAATTGTGGAGCCAAGGCATTCATGCTCGGGCCGGAGTCAGTTGCAGCGACTGCCACATGCCTTACGAAAAACAGGGAGCCACCAAGTACAGTTCTCATTGGGTTCGCAGCCCCATGTTGAACATTAATCGAGCCTGCCAGACGTGCCACAAAGTTCCAGAAAGCGAACTACAGGCTCGAGTCGACATCATACAAAATCGCACTCGAGACCAAATGGACCGCGCCGCTGTGGCAATGACCGACATGCTGGATGCCATTTTGCAGGTGCAACAAAACGGAGCAACAGAAGAACAGCTAGAGCCGATCCGAGCACTTCAGAAAAAAGCGATGTGGAGACTGGACTACATCAGCAGCGAAAATTCCAAAGGCTTTCATGCAGATCAAGAAGCCGTCCGAGTTTTGGGCGAATCCATCGACTATAGCCGCCAAGCTCAGGCTGCAGCCTACAAACTCGATCTAAAATAGCCGCCTCATTTGGTCAATCGAACGCTCATTGTTCAACCGATCACTGCCAAAATCAAAGCTCGTCGGTTGGCGATGGACGCCATCCCGTGAGCAATGCACGCGCTGACCACCAATCGATTGGTGTGCGTGCCATCGTTGGCCCCGTTGGGCCTTGTTGGAATCGTTGGCATCGCCGGTGACCGCACATTCTAAACGGTAGACGATCACGGAAATTCTCGCACCATTGCATTTTGATCATCCGCGTCGCTTGGTTAGGGTATCATGACAGAACGATTCCTTTTTTGCATGGGCCATGCGATGCCAGAGACAATCGAAACACAATGCTTGGAATGCAACGGAAGGTTTGCTGTTCCAAAGGCAACGGCTGGTAAAAAGATTCGTTGCCCAAAATGCCAAGGAATCATTTCAGTTGCCGGCCCGTCGCCGCTTCCGCAAGCTCAGCAAACGGCAAAGCCACAGGCCAGCAGTGCTACCGCAACGCGGCGGCAGAAACCACCAGCCAACAAGCCAACTTCAGCGTCTCACAAGCGGACGCCCAAACTGAATACGCCAAACAGACCCGTGGCGTCCGGTGGCCCAAGTCGAACACCCTCACCCAAGCCGAGACCTGTCAAACCGAAATCAACAAGAAACGCTCGACCCCGACCAGCTCATCCAGACGATGAATTTGATGACGAATACGACGAATACGATGACTTCGACTCCGCCACTCCCCGCGGGTCTCGATACTCTGAACCGGCCACGCAAATGCCCGGACGCCGCAAGAAACAAAAACGAGAACCATTGAAACCAGCATTGAAGGGATCTGCCGACGACAATTCGCTGTCCTACAACGGGCAACGAATGGTATCGATTGGAATCAGTCTGTTATTGATGGCTGCAGGAGCAGCATGGGCTTATGCTCAAATGCACTATGGCAGTGGCGGCAGAATTCGCCTCTACCCCTACTTTCTAATTGGCGGGGGATTCATGAATATCGCCCGAGCCATTCTTGACGACTAGGAAATTCGACAACGAACGAAAAGGAATACGAAACGACCTATCTGGCTGGACGGCGCCGATACGCGAAGGTTTTTGCTCCCAACCAACCACTCGAATGACAGCAGCAATCCGTTGAACCCAAGGGAGTCGCGATTTGCATTCTTCCTGCGGCGGGCTATCAAATTCATGTCACCGTTCCACTTTGTAACAGCCAAGCCAGCAAGGCGTGCTTTTCATGACAACATCTGCTCTCTGTATCTCTGCTCAGAAAAGCCCGCCTCAATACGACTCTTCTCTCCGAGCACTTTGCTGCCTTTTGCTGTTGCTACTGGCACGACAGCCAAGCTTTGGACAGCCGCCTGCAGACGGCCCTGCTCCAAATACGTTCAGCAATATTAGCGCCGCTCAGCTGCAGCAGGTCGCAGAAGCCGCCGGCCGCAATGGACTGCAGCCAGTCACAATCGACGCAAAAACGATCGGCCGAGAAGTCCGATTTCATGTGGAATTTACTCAAAGGCCAAATACCGTTCGCTGGGCAATCGTGATTAATGCTCCCGCAAAAAGAATTCGCACTGAAGACATCAAGTTCCGAAAAAATGGCTACGAACGAACTCTCACCGAACGAGTTCGAGTTGGGCGCGAGATTGTGACGACGGCTGTGTGGACTCGAAAAGCGAAAAGCCCACAACCACTCGTGCTCCCCCAGCAACCAATCCCCGTCAGCGGAGATCCTGTTGCCGGATTTGAACCCGTGGATGAATACTTCACGGACTTCCTAAAGACCTTCAATGCTGCCGGAGCATCTGTTGCCATCGCCTATCAGGGAAACTTGGTGTATGAAAGAGCGTTCGGGTATTCAGACGTTGCTAAAAAGAAGGCCCTTCAACCGGATGAAACACTCCGCATCGCGAGTGTGTCAAAAACAATCACTTCTGCAGCAATACTAAGACTGGTGCAACAGCGCAAGCTTGCTCTTGATGACAGAATTGTGCCACTGCTAGAAAAAAAGAGTCTTCGACTTCCCACTGGAAGCGACCCTCGGTGGCAAGACATCACGGTGCGGCACTTGCTTCAGCATTCAGGAGGTTGGCAACAAGCCTTGAGCGGCGATCCTTTGTTTCAGGTTGTTGAAATCACGGCCGCTTTTGGACTAAAAAAATCAGCCAGTTTTCGTCATCTGATCCGCTACCAAATGAAGCGGCCTTTAGATTTTAATCCGGGTTCTCGAGTCGCCTACAACAACTTCGGCTTCTTGTTGCTGGGGCGAATTGTGGAAGCCGTCACCGACAAAGATTACCCCGACGCGGTTTCTGAACTGGTGTTGCAACCGGCTGAAATGCAACACACGTTGCAGGGGCGAACACCGCTCAGACTGAAGCAATCTTCTGAACCGATTTACCACATGCAGACCACCACTTTTTTGGCACCCTACTGGACCAGCTTGGATGACTTCAGTCGTGGAGACAGCACGTTTGCAGAAGACGTGCCTGACCCATATGGACGCTGGAAACTGGAACTCATGGATTCAGCAGGAGGCTGGCTGTCGACTGCATCCGACCTTGTCACCTTTGCCACCGCCCTCGACGCAGATACCGAACCACTGCTTTCACCACTCACCATTCAAGATCTGATTTCACAACCTGCAACAGGCCCCGAGCGATCATCAAGCTTATGGACGGGGCTGGGTTGGACAGTATGGTCTCCGTTTCGCGAAGAGCCTACCAACCTAAAACATGTTCGAATTTCATTGAACGGTTCATTGGCAGGATCCTCAACCGTGCTATCACACAGCAGCGCCGACTGGACGTTCGCCGTTCTATTCAACTGCGACGAATCACAGGACGGCACGAAGCTGTCGTTTCTCGCCAACAAGGGACTTACTGAAGCCTTAGAAGGCTGCAAAATCCCGGCGTCTGAATGATGGATAACGAAAATCTCTCATCCCGCCGCACGCTGCGAACAACCTCACAGCATGAAATTTCACGCAGCGAATCTGCAGACAGCAGACGGGCGACTTTCCACCTTCAAATACGCGTCTCCAGCGAACGCTTTGAGGCCACCGAGGACCATTGTCGACGCTTTGTGCGGAACGTTGTAAATCTGGACAGCATGGAACTGTGGCTCGGGGCAACTGCCCGTTCGGGTCATTGCAGCAAAGGTGTTCCCTTCCTTGGGGCCCGTTTTCGGCTGAAGCCACATTTCAGCGAACTACGCGAACTGGGAATGATCTGCTATGTTTCTGCGGGCCCGATAGAAAGCGTCCTTATTATGAAACTGATTTTCCTTGGCACCGGTGGCTACCACCCCAATGAACGGCGGCACACAGCTTGCCTGTTGATGCCGGAAATTGGCGTGGCGTTCGACGCGGGCACAGGCTTCTTTCGCGTTCAACCTCGCCTGCAAACTCGCGAACTCGATATTTTTCTGACTCACGCACACCTCGACCATATCTGTGGCCTCACCTTTTTTATGGTGCCAATGCTGTCGGGCGACGTTGATCGTGTCCGAGTTCTCGGCCAACCGGACGTACTCTGCGCCGTTCGCAAACACCTTTTTGCACCCGAATTGTTTCCCATTGAACCCGATTTCGAATGGTGCGAGTTCAACCACGATTTCGCCATGGAAGTCGCTCATGGCGGCCAACTGAAATGGATTGGACTAGACCATCCCGGAGGGTCCGTGGGGTATCGCATCGACTGGCCAGACTACTCGATGGCGTATATCACAGACACCACAGCTCCGGGCACTTATCAGCCATTTATTCAGAACGTGGATGTTTTGATTCACGAGTGCTACTTTCCAGACTCGATGCAAGAATGGTCTCACAAGACAGGCCACAGCTCTGCATCAGCAGTCGCTGAAGTGGCAAAAGCGGCTCAAGTCGGAGCTCTCTTTCTTGTCCATGCTGACCCCCAGAATGCAAGTGATGATCCTGTCGGGCTGACACAGATCCGTTCGATCTTCCCCAAAACCACATTGGCCGAAGACCTGATGGAAATCGATCTCTCGGAATTTGCACGTTGACCATGAAACAACAGCCATTGACTATTCCCGACCTACTTAAGGACGGCCTGCGGCACCCCGACACCGGAGTCCGATTAAACGTCGACAGTAGCGGCGATTTCGTATCCGACCCGGACAGCAATAACACTTGGCCGATCCAAAACGGGATCCCACGATTCGTCGATGATCAACATCTGAAAAGCTTCGGAGACCAATGGACGACCTACGAAGTGGCCCACGATGACGAAGACAAGGCCACCTTCGCTGCAAAAACGGGAATACAGTTGGAACAACTTGATGGCCTACGGGTCTTAGACGCTGGATGCGGTGGCGGGCGTTACTCACGGATCTGCGGCGAAGCCGGAGCCACTGTGATCGGAGCCGACCATAGCCGAGCTGTCGACAAAGCCACCTCGCTGTGCGGCCACCTACCCGACGTCAGTTTCGTTCAGGCTGACTTGAAACAACTGCCTTTGGAAAAGGAATCGTTCGACTTCGTCTTCAGTATCGGCGTGATGCATCATGACGTGAATACTCGAGCTGTCTTCGATTCCGTCGCCAAACTGGTTTGTCCCGGTGGACGATTTTCCGTCTGGCTGTACCGCCGCAATCAATGGTGGCAGGAAGCAATCAACAGCGGCCTCAGGGCCATCACCACGCGAACTCCGGCCGCCGTTCTAAAGCCGTTTTGTCACGCAGGAGCCATCATGGGAGGCACTCCCATTGTTAATCGCACATTGAACAAGCTGATTAACTTTAGTGCTCATCCCAGTTACGAAAACCGAGTGTGCGATACGTTCGATTGGTGGGCCCCCAAACACCAGCACCACCACACAGTCGATGAACTGAGCAGCTGGTTTCATGAAGCGGGCTTTGACGCTCTTCGAGTTCTGCCTCCCGAAAAAACGGGGCGTCTCTACCAACGCGTCTACGACTGGAATCTGCTGATTGGCAGCGGCGTCAACATCACGGGCGTTCGAGCCGACTGATTTTCGCGGCACTCGGTCACACACCACAGCTGGGCCGAAACATGGCAGACAGCACGCTACCGTCAGGCAATCTTATGACGATGCTGCGCCAAATCGGCGCACACGAAAACCCGACACGACTTAACGTCGAATCGGGTCAACTGACTTCGTCCAAATTCTTCGGCCGGAAAAAAATCGGCTTCGAAATTTAGGGTTGAGTATGGATCGGTGCGTCTTCCAACTTGAGCCCCGAGTGGGCCAAGTTTGCCTCGCGAGACTCGATCTGGAGTCAACTCGCCAAGACGGAGAGCACAAACCAGACGGCTCGCCTATTTACGGTGGCGAATTTTGGCTCGCATACGGCGTTTCTTGCGACCAATCTTTCGACGTCCTTTACCGGTTCTTTTCGTTCCCATTCCTCTGGCAGCTTTCCAAATTCTAGTGTCACAAAATATGAGAACCGCGAAGCATACAGTCGCCCGGCAAATCGGGCAAACCTCGATTCCACTGATCCTCAGGTTTTCCAAAGGCTGAAACGATCGAAACGAGCAATTTCAGTCAGAAAAGCGGCTTCGCGGCCGGCATTTTATCATCGGGATTTCCGCTTGCGTGGACCGCCCTTCTTCGAGCTTCCCCTGCTTTTTCTCGAATCAAATGGCTTGAAATCATCAGAACCCTTGCCCTTTTTACCTCTCCCACGCTCGCCCTTGCCCGCTTGAGATTTCTTTTCTGAAGACTTTCGAGAACCTCCCGAGCGTTTCTTCCGCTTTTCCGGTTTACCCAGAACGATTTGCAGATCTAGCTCGCGACGGTCGACATCGACGGCCGCCACAACCACCCGAATTCGGTCCCCAAGGCGATATTCGTTATTCGTTCTTTCCCCCGTCAAGGTTCGAGAAGCCTGGTGATAGCGGTAAAAATCGTCCGTCAAAGCCGTGATGTGAATCATTCCTTCAGCCGGTACTTCCGTTCCTTGGCAGAACATTCCGAAGCTTTCGACGCCCGTAATAAAGGCGTCCATCTCTTCGCCCACTTTGTCTTCGTAGTATCTGAGTAGCTTAATCTTCACCAACTCACGTTCGGCCTTTTCGGCTCGCCGCTCGGTGGCTCCGCATTGCTTCCCAAGATGCAGCAGTTCACCCATGCTTTCAAAGTTAGGACGCTTACCTCGAGCCAGTTCTCCGACGATGCGATGAATGGTCAGGTCTGGGTAGCGACGAATCGGACTGGTAAAGTGGCAATAGTTGTCTTCGTTCAACGCATAATGCATCGAATCTTCAGGACTGTATTCAGCCTGCTTCATTGATCGCAGCAATGCAAAATTAACGGCTCGCTCTTCAGGCTGTCCCGCCGCCTTATCGATGACACTCTGAATTTCTTTGCGGCTTTGAAACTTATCGAGGTCGTATCCAAGCCCCTCACAAAATTCCTGAAACCCCTTCAGACGCATTTCATCCGGAGTACCATGAATTCGACGCAGAAACGGTATGTCACGGCTGGCCAAAGTTTCAGCGACCGCGATATTGGCCGCCAGCATAAATTCTTCGATGATCTCGTGGCTTTCGTCATGATGACGCTCATGAGCGCCAATCACGTTGCCCTCTTTGTCGAAATCAATTTCGACTTCTGGAAGCCCCATCTGCAAAGCACCGTCTTTAAACCGCTTCTTACGCAGCGTCATGGCCAGCTTGTGCATTTTCAGCAGCAGTTTCACGATTTGCGCTGACACCTTGCCCTGAGCGCTGGCCGGATCTTTGACGATGGGCATCACCTGCTCATAGGCGAAACGCTTGCTCACTTTAATCACCGTGTTGGCAACTTCACTGCCCTGCACGTTGCCCTGAGAATCGAATTCGATGAACACACTTTTGGTGTATCGAACCTGACCTTCCTGAAGGCTGGCTAGCCCATTACTAATGACTTCCGGCAACATCGGGATCACGTGCCGAGGCAGATAAACACTGGTGCCACGCTCTTTCGCCGATCGATCCAGCTCTGAACCAGGAACAACAAAGTGAGCCACATCAGCAATGTGTACGCCCAACTGCCAGTGCCCTCGTTTGTCTCGACGAAGTGAAATCGCATCGTCAAAGTCGCGAGCTGTCGCTGGGTCGATCGTGACGATGGTTTCATTCGTCAGATCAAGCCGATCACCGAAATCTGTTTCGTCGAAAATGTCAGCCTGATGTCGAGCATCATCCAACACGCTTTCTGCGAATTCACGTGGCAACCCAGAACTTACGATCACTGTTTCAGCATCAACTCCTGGATCACCTCGATGTCCCAGCACATCTGTTAAAACGGCTTGGCCACCACGAGCAGCCGTTGGAAAACGCAGCATTTCGATGACGACTTTGTCATCTGGCAATGCCCCTTTGGCACCCGGATCTCCCACATGGATATCGCGTTGAAACGTATTGCCGTCGACTCGCACATAAGCTTCGCCCGCGTTTTCAAGATACCTGCCGACAAAGACATTGCTGGCTCGTTCCAAAACCTTTTCGACTCGCCCACAACGCTGCCCTCCGCCTCGCTGACGGCTGAGCAGTTTCACTGTGACTTCATCACCTGTTTGAGCATCCTTCAAGTCACGAGCTTCGACATAAATGTCGGGCTTGGCCATATCTTTCGGGCGTTCGTTGGGAATCACAAAACCCGAACCGCTGCTGATTTTTTTTACCACGCCGGTGACAAATCCAGCGGACACTTTTAGCTGAAGACGACCACGTTGGCCTTCGCGGATTTTCCCCGCGTCGATCAGCGAATCAAGAGCCTGATGAAAGCCACTCAGTCGCCTCTTCGTGATTCCTAACTTCTTAGACACAGCTCCCGCATCAATCGGGCGGTAAACGGAGTCTGACAACAATCCAATAATTTGATCTTCGAGTTTCGACAAGAGATTCAATTCCCTGAGTACATAAAATTTTCAGCGGCTGGCAGTGTAACGCCACGGTCCACCAAACAATAGAAAACGCACGTCAATCCGCCTCTCGGGCATTGAAATGACGTGCAAATAAGTTCAAAGCACGCTGAGAGTGATCGTTGGGTGCTTGCTCAGCTCACAGTTGAGACCACAGCCCGGGTTTGACACACTCTTGTGTAGCCCTCACCTTGCTAAGAAAGAAATCGAATGCGATCCCCCCTTATTTTGGCCACCCTACTCAAGGCCACGTTAATCGCAGCCGTCTTACCCAGCAGTGGAACCGCTCAGGAAATGCTGACCGAGCACACCATCAAAGCGTCCGCCGGTGTGACCGGCATTGACGCAGACCTAGGCCAGTTTCAGTGGCTGCTCGGAGAATGGTCGGGGGAAGGCTTCGGAGGACAATGCTTAGAATCGTGGAGCCCTCCCGCAGGAGGCTCGATGATGGGCACCTTTCGACTGGTCGAAGGCAGCAAGTTAAACTTCTGTGAAGTCTTCTTGCTGTCTCAAACAGACCAAGGCGTGATTTTGAAACTAAAGCATTTCGATGACCAGCTGGTTGGCTGGGAAGCGAAAGACAAGGCGATCAACTTCCCACTCCTGAAGGTGGAAAAGAACACAGCATGGTTCGGAGGACTCACCTACCAGCTTCAAAAAGACGGATCTCTCAAAGCGTGGGTGGCCATGAAAAAGAAAGATGGGACCTTCCGAGAAGCCGAGATCCATTTTCAACCTGTTGCAAAGTTGTCCAACGAAATTTCGCCGCTCGGACGATGAAGGCATTCGTACTTCATCCATTGACGGACACCAGCACAAACAAAAGGTTCGCGCTGGGATCGACCGAGATCAATCAGCCGACCGCAACTGTGCCAACCAAGCCCTGTCAGTCAAAACGCGGCCAGTCAAAACGCGCCAGCCAAACCGCAAGCTGATCTGCACCTCAGATGAAGCCACAAAGATTCGGCCACGCTGGAAGCTGAACTCACAACGCGACCTGTGGTGGGGAAGCACGCGGAGCATTGCCGCCGCTTTAACACCCCCATCACTCGCCACGTTTCACGACATCTTTGGCAAGTAAATACAGTAGGCGAAGCAAACGCTCAGAGCGCACACCTAGAACGCCTACACCTATCCAGCGCGCAATAAAACTGATGAACGTTAAGTCAAGCCAAGGCGTGTTACTTGCGGCCCTTAAACAGCTTGCGTTCGATCCGAGGATTGTACGGAGTCCATGCCGCATCTTTGTTCATGTCGTCTTCGATCATGCGTTCGAATTCATGCAGCTTGGCATCGATGTTGTCGATGTGGTGCAGCAGCATTGCTTCGGGCGTCATGGGAACTCGTGGACTACCAAACGCCAGCTGGCCATGATGACTTAAAATCATGTGCTTCAATCTCAGCACGACTTCTGGGTCGAATTCGTCGCCCCCCATTTCGCCTCGAGCCTGAAGCAGTTTGTCGTTCAGAATCTCAACAGCGATGTTCATGTGCCCCAACAGCTGACCTTCGTCTGTGTAAACTAAAGTTGGGTCCCAACCGAGTTCTCGAACCTTGCCCAAATCGTGCAGCAAGACACCAATCAGCAACAGTTCGCGATCAACGTTTTGATAGTGATCACACATCTTGTTGGCGACTTCCGCCATGCTGACAATGTGTTCCAACAATCCGCCCACATAGGCATGATGAGCTTTTACTCCGGCTGGAGCACTGCACAGGTCATCCACCAATGCTTGATCGTTCATGAAGCATGAAACAAGCACCTTCAATTTGGGATCTGAAATCGTGTTCAGCAGCTCGTGCAAACGAGTTAATAATTCTTCCACATTGGCCTGTGGCTGCGACTGAAAATCTTCCGGATCAAAGTCGCCGTTGGCAGAATCGATGAATGTGACGATCATCTGCAGACCGCCCTGATATAACTGAACCTTGCCCTTCACTTGAACCATGTCGCCAACGGAAAGATGCTGCATCTTTTCTTCGCTGACGTTCCACATAAGCCCACTGATGGTGCCGGTTTTGTCTCGCAACTGAGCCAACAAATACAAGTCGGCGTTGCGGTTGGCTCGAAGTTGCTTGTCGGCCAACAAATAGACCTCGTTAACGTTGGATCCATCGGACAGGTCGGTGACGTAGGTACGAGTCATCTGCGGCTTTCTGGGGCGTGCGTTTTTCAAAAGCCGGTCAGTCTAGCAGACCTCAAGAGAAGTGTGACCAACACTCGCAATTCCTGCCGATTTCCCACTGTCACTGATGAAGTCGGTCATTTTTTCTCAATAGACTGCTCCGCCAACCGCTCAGAAAGCGACACCACCTGCGATCATACCTATGAACGGTCGAGTTTCACCGCGAACCAGAACGAAGTCGCAAAACCGGTCGCTGATGAAAAGCAAATCTTTTCGCGTGACTGCCGCCAGAGAATCAGCGCCAGAGAATCAGCGCCGGAAAATCAGCACCAGAAAGCGACCGCCGGGAACCGCGCCCATCCTCCAAACAAACGGCACGACACCAATTCACCGCCCCGCCCTACTTTCCGACCGGATCGAACAAGCAACCCCCGCTGCAAAGCCCCGCCCCGCCCCAACTAAGATCACAGGAATTCACCATGAACCCGTTTCCCCAAAGGACGACCACTCTGGTCATGTTGCTGGCGGCTTTTACATCATGGGGACTCAGGCCTGCCGATGCTCAAATCTTAAAAGAATTCGGCAACGAAGTTCACGGATCGCCAGCGGCCAGCCCTTCCGGATCACCACCACCAGCTTCGCCTCCAACCTCAAGCGTTGCTGCTACAAAACGAGGACCGCTGCACACTGAATACGACGATGACGACAGCACCGAAGATGTCCTTGGAGAGCTCGCTTTAATCGCCGGAGCAGCGGCCGTGTCGGCCCCCTTTCTGGTGCCTCGAGCCATACTGAAAGACGAAGGCCAATCAGCCGTCTACCCCGATTACCCTTACGATCACGACGGAACAATCGCGGCTGTTTGCTACGACGAAACCATCCCCGGCACGCATCACTCACTGATTGTCTTACAAGCCGCCTACGGATCAAACCTAGACGACATCAATCAGTTCCAAGGTCGCATCTTCGGTGATCTTGACCTACGACTGGGCTTCGACACAGAAACTTCCTACTTCACCGAAAACGTGCCAACGGGCACCGATGAATTTTGGCGAGGTGACGCAAATCTCACTTGGCGTTTCGCTCAGAACGAACGCTGGCAGTTTCGAGCCGGAATCGGAGTCAACTGGGTGAACGACCGCCGAGGAACAGAAGCGGGAATCAATGGCACTTACAACATCGAATGGTTTCCCAAAGATCCATGGGTACTCAGCAGTTCTTTAGACGCTGGATCCGTCGGAAGTTCGGGACTACTGCACACTCGCAACACAGTCGGCCTGACGCATAACGGCTGGGGAGTCTTCACTGGCCACGACTACTTAAAACTGGATAGCACCAGCCTGCAAACATGGATTTCCGGAATCGAATACCGGTTTTGAATCTCGACACCCGCATGCGACATTCTAAAGCAGAATCGCACCACGACTGCGAGCGGCCAGCGGCCTTCAAGACCGACTCCGCCGTGAACATCGCGGAATCTATCTATGATTCAGCCCCGAGTCCGCCAAACACTTAAACCTGGTGACTCTGGTGACTCTGGTGACTTGTCCGGCTCCCTCGAATCGACGACTACTTCGCTTCTTCATCCGACTTACGATGTCGTTTGTTTCGAGCCGCTTTGCGTTCCGCTGCGGTTGCTCGTCGAGGTTCTTCCACCACGATTTCGTCCCCAGCCGATTCGCCTCTTTGAGCATGCTTGGTGCGTCCGCGTCGACGACGACGATTTTTGCGGCCCGATTCTTCCTTCTCTTGCTCTTCCACCTGAGCCACCGTCAGCGGTTCGGGTTCTCGACCATCTTCCAAAATCTGAAAGCCAATCAGGCGTTCAATTTCCTGCAGACGATCTTTTTCTTCTGGGCAGCACAACGTAATCGCGATGCCTCGACTGCCCGCTCGGCCCGTTCGCCCGATGCGATGAATATAGGTTTCCGGTTCGGGTGGAAGTTCGAAGTTATAAACGTGAGTAAGACCTTCGACATCGAGGCCTCGAGCAGCCAAGTCGGTGGCAACGAGGATCGGATTTTTGTCGTTGCGAAATCTGTCCAACACCCGAGTTCTCTGATTCTGAGACAGATTGCCATGCAACGCTTCGGCTGGAATTTTTGCGCGCTTCAAATAGTCGGCAACAGAATCTGCTCCTCGCCGAGTTCTCATAAAGACAATAGCTTGACCGACCGTGCCATCGTTTAACAGTTCAACCAACATGGGCTTCTTCTGCCGATGAGACGCATGGATCACGCGTTGATCAATCAGTTCAACACTGACTTCCTTCGGAGTCACATTCACGCAAACAGGGTCGTGCAACATGGCTTCTCCAAGGCTGGCAACCTTGGGAGGCATCGTTGCAGAAAAGAACATGGTCTGCCGTCGAATGGGAAGCAGCTTGGTGATCTTTTTAAGGTCCGGAAGAAACCCCATATCCATCATGCGGTCCGCTTCATCAACCACAAAGACCTGAAGCCGATTCAGATAGATTTGCCCCTGTTCAATCAGGTCGATCAGACGGCCAGGAGTCGCCACCAAAATGTGAACTCCGGCCAGCAAAGCATCCACCTGCTTGCCCTGCCCGACTCCGCCGTAGATTAAAACATGAGACAGATCGAGGTTCTGGCCATAGGTTTCGAAGCTGTCGCCGATCTGCATGGCGAGTTCTCGAGTGGGGGCAAGAATCAACGCCAAGGGACGCTTCGCAACGGTCTTAGGATTGCCAGATGCCAGATGATTCAGCAACGGCAAGGCAAATGCAGCCGTTTTTCCGGTTCCCGTTTGAGCCACACCCAAAATATCTCGACCTTCCAACGCCGCCGGAATTGCTTGCTGCTGGATGTCGGTAGGGATGTCATACCCCACAGTTGCGATGGCACTTCTTAGCGGATCCAGTAGGTTGAACTCAGCAAATTTCATCGTGTCGGACATAGTTTCACCGTGTTTCACTGCAAACGCCGTCGAGATCTTCAAAATCAGGTGCGGCGGGCAATTTCGCCAGTCCAGTCGTTTTCGTCGACACTCAGAAGAACAATTCGAGGACTACGAATCGATCTTATTCAAAGAACGGCCGATCCCCGCCGAAATTTTACTTCAGAACCAGACTTCCGACTGGTCACCACTGGCCTAAGCGGAAACAATACCAACAGCGGATTCGCCGCGTGGCATAATTCACGCTTTCAGATACGTTTCCTGACAACCCGTACACAAGATTCCCAAAATGCAATCCTCCAATCCGGCTTTAAGCGACAACGTTTTTCAGAATTTCGAAAGTTATGGCGACACCACCGTCATGACGATTTCCGGCACCGTCACAAAGACGTTGATCGCCTTGGTACTGTGCTTCCTGACGGCGGGGTTCACTTTCAACCTCTACTCAGAAGCAGTTGTCAATGTGGGACTGGAAGCGGCAGTGGGCAAGATCATGCCCTACATGCTGGGCGGTTTGGTTGTGGGATTGATCGCATCGATCGCCACGATGTTCAAACAAACTTGGGCACCCATGACGACTCCTGTCTACGCCCTAGCGGAAGGATTTTTCCTCGGAGGCATTTCTGCCGTTGTTCAATCTCAGTTCCCCGATGTGCCAATCGCTTTTCAGGCACTCGGACTGACGTTCGCAACGGCGGCCGTCATGCTGTTCGCTTACCAGACCGGCCTAATTAAAGTGACTGAAAAACTGCGAGCTGGCATTGTTGCGGCAACAGGAGCCATCGCACTGCTTTACCTTGTGTCGATGGGGATGAACTTTTTTGAAATGCGAATGCCCTACATTCATGATTCTGGAATGATCGGAATTGGTTTTAGCATCTTCGTCGTTGGCTTGGCCGCATTCAACCTGCTGCTGGACTTCGACCTGATTGAAAACCTGTCTCACCAACGAGCACCCAAATACATGGAATGGTACGGAGCATTCGCTCTGATGGTGACATTGGTTTGGCTGTACATCGAAATCCTGCGTCTGCTTGCCAAGTTGAATCGCCGAGACTAACCGTGCCGCGTCCGGCTTTCTGTTGACGGCTCTGAATTTCTGTTATCGGGCTCTGTGAGCCCGATAGCAAATGAGCCAACGGCGCTAGTCTCGAGCCGAAACATAGCCAACATCGTCACACATAAATCCGACGCGAACGCGTTCGTATGACGATACCGTCCGGTCTTTAGTCGGGCTCTTCGAGCACGATCGCAACTCAATCGGCCTCACAGAGACCGACCAGAACCACAAGCAAAACCCCAAGGCCAACCATGAACCGACATCAAATCGTAACTGCCGCCGTCATCTTTGCCTGTGCCACCACGCTTCATGCCGACGATTGGGCTCAGTGGAATGGCCCCACATCAGACGGAGTCGTCGCCGACAAAGACATCTTGGCTGTCATCCCGGAAGGCGGATTAAAGAAGCTGTGGTCGGCTCCTGTGAGTCTCGGATTTTCTGGCCCTGCAATCTCCAACGGCAAGGTGTACGTCACTGACTACGAAATGACTTCCGGCAAGATCACCAACGATCCGGGACGTCGTGACAAACTGACAGGGTTCGAACGAGTCCACTGTTTCGACGCCACAACGGGCAAGCAAATCTGGACTCACAAGTACGATCGCCCCTACGCCGTTTCATATCCTGGCGGTCCTCGAGTTGTCCCAACGATCCACGATGGCATGGTCTACACCATCGGATCCGAAGGTTCTTTAGTTTGCCTTGATGCCGAATCCGGCAAACTTCAATGGAAGCATGACTACGCGACAGAATACAAAGCCATCACTCCGATCTGGGGGCACTCTGCTTCTCCACTGGTTGAAGGCAGCAACCTGATTTGCATGGTCGGTGGAGAAGGCAGCCTTGTTGTCGCCTTCGATCTCAAAAGCGGCAAGGAACAATGGAAAGCACTGTCAGCAGATGACACAGGCTATTGCCCTGTGTCGATCATCGAACATGATGGAGTTCGGCAAATGCTGGTGTGGAGTCCCACAACGGTTTACAGCTTAAACCCGGAAACTCGAAGCATCTACTGGCAGCAAACTCTGAAACCTGGCTACGGCATGTCCATTCTGCCCCCGATGAAAGATGGCAATAAGCTATTCGTCACCGGAGAAAGTAGTACGTGTGCGATGTACGAACTGACATCCAATCCCCCCAACGCCAAACTGCTTTGGAAAGGTAACCCTCGAAACTCAGTCTACCTAGCAACGTGCTCGGCGATCTTCGAAGATGGCCACATGTACGGGGCCGACATTCGTAGCGGAGCATTCGTGTGTGCCCAGGCAGAAGACGGCACTCGGCTGTGGCAAACAACAGAACCGACGTCGGGAAAAAAAGGCAAAAAAGCACCCAACCACACATCAGCTTTCATCCTGAAGATCGATCAACGATATCTGCTATTCGCTGATAATGGCGACATGATTTCCGCAACAATCACTCCTGAAGGCTACAAAGAAACGGGCCGCTTCAAAGCTATCGAAGCCACTGAAGACATCTACGGCCGAACCTTGGTTTGGACCTACCCGGCCGTTGCAGACAAAAAGCTGTTCCTGCGCAACGATAAAGAAATCGTCTGCTACGACTTAAGCCCTCAGTAACAACTTCACGATCGCTGAGTCACAGTCAACTGTGACTCAGCCAGCTTTTCGAAGACCACTGTTCGAAGCCAATTGCTCGAAGCCCACTGCTCGAAGCCAATTGGGCTGTACGGCTGCGGTCGGACTTCATGAGGCCGACTTCATGAGGCCGACTGCACAGAAATTTCAGCACCACGAAAATCGCCAAGGAAACGAAAACGGCCCTCGCTCTTTTCGTGATTTCCGAAACTTTCGTGGTCTGTCTTTGGCTTCCAACGCGATCAATAACGAGGCAACGTCGAATCAATTTCCTGAGCCCAGACGTCGATGCCCCCTGTCATACTCGACACGTTTTCGAAGCCCTGCCCTTTCAGCCACATGGCAACGTTCAAACTGCGGCCTCCGTGGTGGCAGTGAATGACCATTTTGCTGTTTTTGTGCTTTTCAATTTCACCCACGCGAGTTTGAATTTCACTCATCGGCAACAAGCTTGCCCCCTCAATCTTGACGGTGTCGTATTCTGATTGTTCTCGGCAATCAAGAAATACAAAATCTTCTCCCGCGTCCAACATGGCCTTCACACTCTGACAATCGATTTCCACGTCACCTGTCCTTTGATTGATTAATTTGTCATGCACATTCGTCCGCGCGACGAATCGAACAGTAGTAGAAGGCGACGTGGAAAAAAAGGGGATTGCCGTACACCTTGCAGCCGTTCTCAGACTCATCACAATAACCACAGCACAAAATCGTTATTCCAACGAACAAATGATTCAACAGACAGATACTCATCGATGAAAATTGCAGTCACCGGAGCCACCGGGTTTATTGGTCGCTATATCGTTCGCAAGCTCAATGCAAAAGGACAGGATTGCCGCTGCTGGTATCGATCAGAAGCACGCTGTTTCGATTCTGAATCAAACGGCGCTTCGATCGACTGGATTCCCGGTGAATTGGGCAGCACGGCCGCCTGCGAAGATCTGTTAAAAGGCTGCGATACCATCGTCCATTCGGGCTTGCATCGATCTGGAGACAAGTTTCAAGGCGGCGAAGGTGACGTCGAAGAATTCGTACGAAAGAATGTGCTTGGCAGCATCCAATTGATTGAAGCGGCTCGAGCCGCCAAAGTCAGCAAATTCGTCTTCATCAGCACCTGTGCGGTCCACGACAAGATCCTAAACGACCGTCCGCTCGATGAATCTCACCCGCTTTGGATGACGACTCACTACGGAGCTCACAAAGCAGCCGTCGAACAATTTGTTCACAGCTACGGCTTCGGTGTCGGCTTTCCAATCGTGGCGTTGAGACCCACCGGAGTCTACGGCCTGCATCACAAGCCGGAACGCAGCAAGTGGTACGACATTGTGCAAAACGTCGCGTCAGGAAAAGACATTGACTGCAATCGAGGGGGCAAAGAAGTTCACGCCGCAGACGTCGCCGAAGCAACCGACATCCTGCTGCATTCACACGGCAACGCTGGTGAAGTTTACAGCTGCTACGACCGCTATATTTCTGAACATGAAGTCGCCACGATCACCAAACAGATCACGAGAAGTTCAGCGAATATCTCTGGTGAAGTCCCGTCACCAAAGAATCAAATCGTGAGTGACAAAATTCAAGGTCTTGGGATGCAATTCGGTGGAGATGCCTTGCTCGCTTCAACAGTTCAAGACATCGTCAACAGTTTGTAAATCTTGCGAGCACAACGCCGAACCGGCTCGCACATCACTGAACTCGTAAAGATTTCAGTTTGCCAATGCGAACTCTTGGCAAGTCCCATTACAGAATCGGCTTCCGCCTGCCAACTTCGTCGCGCCCCGCTTTAGGCTCCTTTGAATTCATCGGAAGCAGCCGACTTAGACTTCGAAGGGACGGCCGATTTCTGTTGCATGCTCTTTTCAAGATCTTCTGTGAAGCGATTGGCAAGGCTCATTCCAAAACCTCGTTTCGTCAAAAACACGACGCCATCGATCAACGAAACTTGGCGAAGTGTCTTGGGAAGATCCATGCCTTCGAATCGGTCACCAAACTCATTCAATTCAACTCGCTCTGCCTTCTTCAAAGCCAGTCGAAGCACCTTCGCACATTCGGGCACTTCAATCTGTTTGACGTCCTCGGCACGCTGAAATAAGTACCAAGCCGTCCAGAACAGTCGAGGCACAATGAGCATCACTCCGAGAATTCGCTCGGGAATCGACCGATCAATTTCCAAACTGCCAAGAGCAAACGTCCAACAGTTGGACATCGTTGGAGCCACTCTTACCTTCACAGATTCGCCATCAACCGTACCTTTGTGCGAACTGTCCTTCAGAATTTTGGGAGACACCAACCAAGTGAAAAAGCCCATACTCCCAAAGGTAACAAGAGGCACCAAGATCCCCGCTGCGCGCCCATAGGCATAGCTAAAGATCGCGTACAACAGCCCCGCCTGAATCGCCAAGCCAATCAAGCCAAGCACGATCATCGCAGCCATCGCGGCGTATACGAGTTTCACTTGTGTATCCACCTTGCCGCGGATCCACTGATGGAATTGTTCTTTCTTCATAACGGCAGAATATCGCAGATCTTGGTCGGTTCACAACGACCAAGTTGCGATTCTGGTCAATCAGAAACCAGGCAAGCTCGGGCAACATCGCAAAGCAAAGCTCGCAAGCGATCGGTCAATCGCTTTACGCACGCCTGCTTTTAAGCGCTTTAAAAATTCCACACGCATTGCGTCTGCCAAATCAGCACTCAGCGGCTTCATCACACCCGCCCCGTTTCGTGGCAGCATGGCAGAGCAATTCAGCCACAACCCTAGAAACACGGAACTGCCAATCATTCCACCTGCATCAGCAGGCACCAATTCGAACTGATGATTCAAGCGACAATCATTCCAAGATCTCATCGTCGACTGACCAGATCAAACCCTCTTTCACTCCGTGCCATTCGTTGGTTCGCAATCTGGCTTGTGAGAGCGCGTACACAATTCCTTCGATTCGCTCAGCCTAAGTACAGTCGGGCATTTGGTGAGAACGCTTCTAGAATTCTTCAGCGTGCATGGGATCACCGGGCTGCAAAGCCGTTTTCACGGCTGCTGATCATGGCTTCATTTCTGCTGTCGGCCTAAGCCCAACTTCCATATTGTCCTGTGACTGATTGCGTCCCAACCTGCCAAGACCCCAATTCTTCCCTGCAATGACATCGGGCGAATTCGCAATCGAGCCCAACACAGCAGATTCCAACACAGTTCCGACCTTTGCTCGCAACGTTTACCCAATGATCTCACGGCGTTGATTCACATAATCCCAAACCACATATCGATCCAAATCTTTACCAGCAGTAAAGAAGACTCGCCCCCCCGTGCTTTCCGCCAGTCGATGCGCAAACTGGATGTCTTCGTGAGACTGAGACCAACTGGGCAAGAGAAAGATGTTGATCGTAATATCTTCTCGATGACACAACATGCCTTCCCGCATCGTCGCCTGTTCTGTTTCAGGATCAGGCGGGTACAGCATCAACAAATCGCTGCCTTCAAAATGAGCTGTGGGCAGGCCGTCGGTAATCAGCACGACTTGGCGGTTCGGAGTATCCTGCAGCGAAAGGAACTGACGAGCCATCGTCATACCATGTTGAATGTTGGTGAAGTGAGGAGGAATATGTACTTCGCTCATTTCTTCACGACTCATATCCGCTTTCAGTCTCACCACTGGATCAGTAATGGTCGGAATTTTGGGCATCAAAGAGATCAAATCGCCCGCGGGCACCACTTTGGCAAACGTCGCCACTTCGATGAAACGCAGAAAGTCTCCAGGAAATTCGCCCGTGATCAGCCCATTCAACGCCAACGCCATCTTCTTAACGTTGACGTATTGGCCGTCGTACCGCATCGAACCGCTCATATCCATCAGCACCACCGTGGCACACTTGGGATTGTTGCGAGTCTTATGGATTTCGATGTCATCTTGATGCAACCGTAAAGGACGTTGATCAGGCTGCCTCAACATCGCGTTCATCATGGTTTGAGGGATATCCATTTGAGCAACAGAATCCCCAAATTCGTACGGTCGAGTTCTCTGAGTTTCAACCGCCCCTTCGCCATCCACTGAATTTTGATGGCGGCCAGATTTCGATGCCTTCAGGTCGCTAAAAATTCGATCCAGCAGTTTACCTTGAAACAGCTTGTAGGCTTTGGGCGACAGATGAACTTGCCCATCCTTGCCCGTGACGCCTTGGTTCTCCATCACGTCTTTCAAGTACTGCTGAACTTGTTCCTGAAACTGCTTCATGTTTTCGATGGCTTCGGAATCAGCAAACTGCGAAAGGTCATCCAAATCGATGATGGCCAGTTGAGCATTCTCTTTGGAATCTTCCAACTGCTTCAACAGTTCTTCAATGCGTTTCAGTTCATCCAAAATTTCAATGGCATCGGGAATGCTCAAAGATTTCTTGCCGGTGAAATGCCAGTTTGAAGCCAGATAGTCCACTTGGTATTTTTCGCCCAGCGATTCCATGACTCGTAAAATGCCAGAAGCAAACTTCGGGTCGTTGCGTTCGGCCTGATACCACAGATGTTCAAGCTGATAAATTTGCTCGTCTCGGATGGCTCGGTGAAACGCCTTCTGTTGCTTTCCAGTTGGTCGAGCCGTTGCGGCGTCCTTGCGGAACTTCTTTGCGACTTTCTTGCTCACCGAATCTGTCTCATACGTTGCCAGAATCTTCTGGCGGCGTTCTTCCAGCATCTTGATCAGCTGGTCAAGAGACGGGCCTAGGCCTGCAAATTGCCCCGGATCCAGCTTGATGGCATTCGCGATTTCTTCTTCCGAAAATTCGCGCATCGAACCGAATTGCAGCATGTGATCGAACACGGGCGACACCACATCCGGAGCTTCCTCAGTGGGAGAAGGAAACTTGGCTGGGTCGAATTTCTGATAAGTGTGAACGATTCCGCCGCGGTTTGTTCGTTTTTGATCGGCCATCAGGTATTGCCTTATGCATGGGTTGAATCGCATTATACGCGAGAACCCGGCTTCGTCTGCCTTGTGATTTGAACCAAAGTCATGCCCGCCAATTTAACCCCGATGTACTACAAGGCAGAACGAGACTTTCGGCGGGCTCAAACGCTGATGGAACAGTTCGAATGCCTGCAGCTCATGCAGAAACTGCTGCCCAAGCACAAAGGCACAGACAAACTGCAGGCTGAAATTCGAGGTCGAATCAGTGACGCTCGAAAACGACTACTTAAGCAGCAAAACGCCCCTAAATCAGCTGTCGGGCCAAAGTTCCCCAGGCAGGGTGCCGGCCGAGTGATTATTTTGGGAGCACCAAATTCGGGGAAAAGCCGACTGCTCCGTGAATTAACCGATGCCAAGCCAGAAGTTGCCCAATTTCCATTTACCACAATCCACCCTACTCCGGGAATGATGCCCATTCAGGGCCTTCAGGTGCAACTCATCGACACACCCGCAGTCACGGAAGGCAGTCTCGCGCCGTGGCAACTTAATCTCGTTCGCACGGCCGATGCCGTGGTCTTAACCATTGATGGATCAAATGACGATGCTCCGTCAGAAACAGCTCTTGTGATCAAAGAACTGGCTCAGCGAAAAACGGTTCTGAACGACAGAACGGGTTTCGATGAATCTGATTTTTCCATCGTAAACGTAAGAACTCTACTGATCGCTACTCAAACGACGGATGAATGTGAAGACTGGCCCATTCGATTTCAATTCCTAAAAGACCAAGTCCAAATCCCCTTTGATGTGCTTCAAATCGATTGGAACGACAAGGACCAGTCAACACACGTGAAAGAGGCCGTGTTTCGACAACTGAATATCCTACGGGTGTTCACCAAAAAGCCGGGAGAAGAACCTGATCTGCAAACTCCACTTGCAGTTGCCAGCGATGCAACCGTCATGGATTTGGCGCTGCAGATTCACGAAGATTTGGCCGAAACTTTGCAGTATGCTCGGCTTTGGCGAGATCAACAGCATGATGGACAAACAGTAGGAGCCGACTACGCTCTTCGCGATCACGACGTGGTTGAACTACACTGCTAAGCCACAAACAAACACACAAAAGCATCGACACAAACAAAAGCATCAACACGCCACGCTTACACCACCGCTGACCTTAAACCACCTGAAATTTCTATGAGGCTTTTAACATCACTTGCTGAACAACAATCAGCCATGCGACTCGTCGCCTACTTAGCCGTCGAAGGAATTCAGACGACGCTAGAAGAAGACGAAGGTTCTTGGGAAATCTGGGTTCACCAAGACGACGATCGCGAAAAGTCAAAGACGATTCTCGAGGAATTTCAACAGGATCCCAATCACGAACGATACACCAAGGCCGAACGCAAGGTCCGCAACACGTTGCAAGAAGTCGACCGGATCGTGGCCAATAAACAAAGGATGGAAGAGCGTCTCAAAAAACGCTGGTCGGGCTCATGGTGGCACTGCTATCCCGCCACTTACATTCTGATAGGCCTGTGCATCCTTGTTGTATTTGTTTCTTCAAAACCACAAGCTCCTCGTGGCATGATGCTATTGCCGCTGTGCAATAAACCAAAGTCTGTCGTGGTCGACAAGCTTCACATTCTTCCATCAGGCACACCCGCTGGACTCGCTGAAGGAAAAGATCAGCGAGACGTCCCGATCGAATTCATCTATCGTCTGTGGCCGAAACAAGGAGCCGACGCTTCGACAATTTTTGACTTCGCTGTGTTCCGAATCAAGCTCACAGCAAAGGCCGTCTGGAATACTCTTGCTGCTGGCGAAATATGGAGACCCATCGGACCCGCATTCCTCCACTTCAGCTTGCTGCACATCGTCTTCAACATGATGTGGCTAAAAAGCTTAGGGGAAGCAGTTGAATATGAACGAGGTACGTCAAAGTTTCTTCTGCTTTGCCTAGCCATTGCCGTGATTTCCAACGTCGCCCAACTGTGTTGGTCAGGGCCCAACTTTGGAGGCATGTCGGGGGTTGTCTTCGGACTGATCGGCTATGTCTGGATGAAAGGGAAAACTCAGCCGCAACACGGTATCGGAATGACTCATCAATCGATCACGTTTGCCATTTTGTGGCTCGTGTTGTGCATGACGGGCACGTTCGGTTCGATCGCAAACGGTGCTCATTTAATCGGATTTCTCACCGGCATCGTGATTGGAGCTCGCCAAGCAATCTACAAGAAGCTGCCGTTCATCAACTGACGCAGGGAACGAGGAAACCTGATGACGGCCATCTTGGGACTTTCAGGGTACTACCACGATTCCGCAGCCGCGTTGATCGTGGACGGAACTATCGCAGCAGCGGCTCAGGAAGAACGCTTCAGTCGCAAAAAACACGACAGCAACTTTCCGACGCAAGCAGTACAGTACTGCCTGCAACACGCCCGTCTTTCTGAAGCCGATATCGATCATGTGGTTTTCTATGAAAAGCCATTGTTAAAGTTCGAACGGCTGTTAGAAACTTATCTCAGCTTTGCACCACTGGGCTTTCGATCGTTTCGCCATGCGATCCCAATCTGGCTACAAACCAAGCTGCATCTGCCTCGAGAAATTCGCAGTGGCCTAAACGATGCCTACAAGGGTCGCATTTGCTTTACTGAACATCACGAAGCTCATGCCGCCAGCGCATTCTTTCCTTCTCCATTCGATGAAGCCGCAATTCTGACGATGGACGGAGTCGGAGAATGGGCGACAGCTGCCATTGGTACCGGAAAAGGCAACCAAATCAAGCTGGATCTTCAGCTACGTTTTCCCCATTCACCCGGCCTGCTGTATTCGGCCATGACGTACTATCTCGGCTTTCGAGTCAACAGCGCTGAATACAAAGTGATGGGGCTGGCCCCTTACGGTGAACCGAAATATCGAGACCTCATCTTACAACACGTGATCGATCTGAAAGACGACGGTTCCTTTCGCATGAACATGTCGTATTTTGATTTCTGTCACCGCTTGACGATGACATCAAAAAAATTCGACCGACTGTTTGGTGGGCCACCACGTTCGCCCGATCAACCATTGACCCAGCAACACAAAGATCTGGCAGCTTCCATACAATCTGTCGTCGAAGAAATCATGATCCGCATGGCTCGACATGCCAAACAAATCACAGGCATGACCAATTTAGTGATGGCGGGTGGAGTCGCCTTAAACTGCGTGGGTAATGGACGCATCGTTAAAGAAAACATCTTCGACAACATTTGGATTCAACCCGCATCGGGGGACTGCGGAGGAGCTTTAGGAGCCGCATGGTTTGCGTGGTATCAATTGCTGCAGAATCCAAGAACCATTGGGCCGCCCGGCAATCATGCGAACCAACCCTTCGATTTGCAACAGGGCTCTTTGCTCGGCCCAGACTTTAGTGATGCAGCAATCACAAAATGTTTGGACAATGCAAACGCTGTTTTCTTAACCTGCAAAGACGACCAAGAACTGTGCCAACACGTTGCCAAACTTTTGGCTCAAGGCAATGTCGTGGGATGGTTTCAAGGACGCATGGAATTTGGCCCACGAGCACTTGGAAATCGCAGCATTCTGGCCGACCCACGCCGCAAAGACATGCAGTCTGTGTTAAACCAAAAGATCAAATTTCGAGAATCATTTCGCCCGTTTGCTCCCATCATTATGCAAGAACGAACGGCAGAATACTTTGACCTGCCCGTCGGCTGCACAAGCCCATACATGCTGCTCACAGCCAACGAAACATCTTCGACAAATGCCTTACCTGCAGTGACACATGTCGATGGTTCCGCGCGATTGCAAACGGTTCATCAGAAGAACGCTGCATTGATTCGACAATTGCTGGAAGCATTCCACGCCCAAACCAACTGCCCTGCTCTCATCAACACCAGCTTCAATATCCGCAGTGAACCGATTGTGTGCTGCCCCGAAGAAGCGTTACAGTGTTTTCACATGACGGACATGGATGTTCTCGTGGTCGGCCGACACGTGCTCAAGAAGGAAGAACAAACTATTCAGATGACAGATTCAAAACGTAAATCGTTTCGGCAGCAGTTTCCTGCCGACTAGATCTCACGAGCGATGTTCGTCAAAGACCGTTGCATTCGTCACAATTTCAACTTTCCATCTCACCCTAGAAATTGCCAACCACAGCCATGGCACTGCTTTCATCGAAGACAGATCCAACGAAGCGTCAACTAAAACAGTTTGGCTGCATGTTTCTGATTGTTGCCGTCTTGGCAACATGGTGGATGACAGGCTCTGGCGAATGGACGGCGATCGCTGGTCTTGCAGGGGCAATCATGGCGGGCGTGGGCTTACTTCGACCGATCTGGCTGAAGCCCATTTTTGTGGGAATGGTGGTTGTGACGACTCCCGTTAGCTTTGTGATCGGCGAGCTCATTTTGCTGATCATCTACTTTGGAATCTTCTTTCCCTTAGCCACATTGTTTCGGATCATCGGCCGAGACACTTTGGCAAGAAGGCAAACAGATCGCCCCAATAGTTACTGGCAGCCTCGTTCAAAACTGCCATCCGTCGAAAGCTACTTTCGACAATCGTGACCTGTATTCTCGCTCAATCCTCCCGCTCAACCTTAAACCAGTGCTTCCAAAGATGACCGACCAACCGACACAGCCTCCGGATCAGAGCGACAACGGTCAGCCTCAGCCTCAGCCTCAGCCTCAGCCTCAAGAAACCGATACCAAAGGCAGTGAATTCCTGCAGCTCTCAACAGAAGAAGACCTGGGCATCATCGCCGAATTCTGGGTGTTTCTGAAGGAAGAAAAGCGGTGGTGGCTCTCCCCGATCATCGTTGCCTGCTTAGCAATTGCAGGCCTTGCATGGTTCACCAGCACAGGAGCCTACCCATTCATCTACAGCCTGTTTTAGGCCGTAGATGAACAGCATTGTTATGGCGACCACAAAGAGCGTCACAGCCCGCAGCATCACAGCCGGACAAGTGAAAACGCCGAACTGGTGATTCACAGAGCCTATCTGTTAAACGCACCGGCTTTTAATTCCAGCTCATCTAACCCACCCGATTCGTCATAGGGACGCACGCTACGATACCAGTTGCCCCAAGTCAGATAGGCTTTTGTCCGCCATGCGTTGGCTGCCTTCAACTTCGTTTCGTCGTCAGCCGATTCGACACCTTCAAACGGTGTCATCGTGAGTCCAAAGCCGTTGGGCTTTCGAGACAGGTAGCGAAGGGCGTCCAAAGCCTGGACATTCACATCGATGTTGGCATCGCGTAACCCTTTGAGCATTTCGGGGATCAGCGCGAAGTCTCCGGTTCGCCCCAATGCAAAGTAGGCTGCTTGACGATTTGTCGCATCGGGATGCTTCAGCAGTTTTTTCAGCAGTTCCATGTTGCCAATCAATTCTTCTCGAGAACCAAAGGCGATTTTTTCGGCAACAGCTTCTGCATCGATGCCGTCCAGTTCATTAAAATTGACATCTTGCATCTGAGCCAGCAATTCATCCAAAGGACCAATGTCCTTGGTTTCTTTCTTCTTCCTTAAATCATCCAGTCGCCCCCCCGCTTGAAGGCCGGCGGCATAGGACTTGTCTAAGATTTGCTTCGTCGATCTCATGAAGTACAGAATCGCAAACGCCGAACCAATGCGTGGATTTGTGAAGGTCTTGGGAAACGACCCATCTTCAGCTTGAAGAGTCAGCAGCACATCGCCGTATTGCGTAAACCAACCTTCATCGCCCGTGTGCAAAGTGGCCGCTCGTTCCAAGGCGTAATAAAAATATTGTTTCTGAAGATACTGAGCTCCACTGGGAGGAAAGCGCACTTCGATCCACTGAAAAGCTCGTTGAACCCGACTGTCCAGCTGCCCTACAGAAAGGGAAGGCTTGTAACCTGGAAACGCACTTCCGGTTGCTTTCGATTCCTTCTTTTCTGTCCCATCTTCTTTGGAGAGTATCCCCAACACCTTTTCCTCAGCCTGCGACTTTTTTCGGGACTTGCTACCAAACAGCAGCAGACGAGCAATTCCAAGGCTTCCGGCTCCTGCCATGGCCATATTGTGGGTTGAGACTGCTCCGGTTCCCTTGCTGGTTCCTGGCCGGTAAGCCCAAGCTCCATCCGGATTGCCATTTGACAAATGCCATCGTGCATTTGCTTCGACCACTCCGGGAGAAACTTTACACCCGGCAGCAGAAGCCGACCAAAGCGCCAACATTCCGTACTGACACATACTGGTATCCGAGGCACCTTTGGGCCCGTCAGACCAGCCACCATTTCCCTGAATCTGAGCCGACACATAGTCGGCAATATTTTGAAGTGCGGGTTTATGCTTTTCTGGATCAACAGAAGAAAGCAAAAGTGCGTCGATACCTGAATAGTAAATATGGTCGTAGCCTCGGTAACCTTTACTCATCCCACGCTCATGGGCGAGTTCTATGCCCGCGGCCACTAACGGAGAACTTTCAGGCTCACCAGCCTTCAGCAAAGCGTAGGCAATCAGAGTCTTCTCTTTTTCTGCGACATCGTCGATCCCCGTCAGGTACTCGACAGCCCGAGCGACAGAAGCATCATATCTCGGAATACCCGTTGTCTTACGCGCGGCGAAGGCACTTTGCTGCGGTGATATCAGCAGGATCGAGCAAATTACCCAACCCAGAATGGCATTCATCATTCTCATTAGTTCGCCTTTACCGTGGTACTACAGATCTGTCTGGCCTCTTCCGATTTTATCATCGGCCGGAGCATCATGCCATGCTGATCGACTCGCTAAAAACACGCGATGAATCAAAGGAGTCGTCACGGTTATGACGACGATAAGGTAACCCATTGCCGCTCCAGATGCACCATATTCCTTCCCAAACCACCAGACTGCAAGGGCGATCAATAGGTTCGAAATGACAGTGGCGACAAAAACGGGCTCTTTGCAGTGGGCTCGAAGATATACCGTTTGAGCAAACGGAACCTGAAAGACCAAAAATCCAACCAGAAACAAGACCGTAGGAGCCACCGGCAAAAGAACGCCCGAATACCGACTCTCGGAATACTCAAGAGCCATCACGCCCAGTACAAACATTCCACCGCCAAGTAGCAGGACAATGGATGACACCAGCAGGGCTTTGAAAAAGAGGCGGTCCAAAGTCAAAAAATGGCGTTTCGCAATCAGCTGGCCAAACTGAGGCACTCGAACATTCAGCCACGTTTGGGCGGCACTTTGAATCGTAATCAAAAGCTGCCGCGTCATTCCCATTTGGCCGGCAAGCTTTTCTGAGTGGTAGTGAAACATCACCGGATTGAACAGATTGTAAGCGAAATAACTTAACCCTCCACCAATCGCCAACCGCCATTGCACGGGCCAAAATTCTTTCTTCCATTGGAACCCTGACACTCGTTCGCTCCAGAGAGGTCGAAAGAAACTGCGATACGGCCCCAACAGAAAGGCGACTTCACAGGCGGCGCGAACTCCAGCTGCAGCGACAGCAGCATATAGCCCTCCACCAAGCAACAGCGTTCCCCAAACCACCATGTTCGTCAGCACAGCCTGGTAAAACCGAAAGCGATACACACGAGGAAGCTGCCCGCACCCTTCCAGCATGGCCAAAAAAGGAGAACAGAAAAGCGAAATTGCAGACGCAACCATCACGCTCCACAGCGGAATCTTCCAAGCAATGGAAGGGTCGTTTTTCTGACTAAACAAATAGTCGGATGGCAACCCCGCAATGAAAAGAAAGCCGACGGAGCCAACTGCAAACCAGCGAGCCGTAAATTGGCCAAGTCCAATCAAACGAGCATATGGGTGTTCTGGACCTTCAATGGCCCCTTGATCATTCAATTTCAGATGAGTCCACTCATGACTGCTGAAATTGACGACAGCAATTGAAAAACCCAGATCCACTAGGATCTGCATCGCCACAAAGCTCCACAACGTCATGTAGTATCCGCGCTCAACTGACGAAAGGCAGCGGTATAATAAATACATGCTGATCGCCCCGGCCATGATCTGCCAGACGCGAGTTGCAAGAGCCCAGCGAACACTGTTGCTTAGGTCCAGTTTTTGAATGACGCTGCGAAACAACGAAGACGGCCTCAATCAAAACAATATGACGTTCAGGTTCAACCACGATATCCAGACGCACGAATTCCAGTTTGTGTGTACGGATCGTGAAGCACGATATCTGCATTCACCAAGAATCAGTGATTCTCTTCAACGGCTTGGAACTTTGAAATCGCAATCGAGTGACAATTGATCATACAATGAAACGAAAGCCGCCCACCTACTTCATCTTCAGAGAGTCTGCGTGAAAATCCCGTTTAACAAGCCGTTCGTTGCTGGCAAAGAGCTGTTTTATATCGCTCAGGCCGTCACGATGGGAAATCTTGGAGGAGACGGTCACTTTACGCGTGCCTGTTGCAAGCTGCTGGAAGAAACTCTAGGAATCAACAAAGTCCTGCTGACACCATCCTGCACAGCCGCACTAGAAATGGCGGCCATGCTTTGTGATTTGAAGCCGGGTGACGAAGTGATCATGCCATCCTTCACATTCGTTTCGACAGCTCAAGCTGTTGTGCGAGAAGGAGCGACTCCCGTGTTTATCGACGTTCGCAATGACACGATGAACATGGACGAAACACTGAT
Organism: Fuerstiella sp.; assembly: GCA_039974975.1. GTDB lineage: Bacteria > Planctomycetota > Planctomycetia > Planctomycetales > Planctomycetaceae > Fuerstiella. Next base: position 54,872 of record JBDWHY010000175.1, read on the forward strand.
TGAATCGGCCATCACCCCACAGACCAAAGCCATTTTTGTGGTCCACTACGCCGGAGTCGCCGCCGAAATGGATGCAATTATGGAAATTGCAGCACGACACAACTTACTGGTTGTCGAAGACGCGGCTCAAGGTTTGAACGCGTTCTATCGAGATCGTCCATTGGGCTCGATCGGACATCTCGGCTGTTTTAGTTTTCACGAAACCAAAAACTATATCTGCGGGGAAGGTGGAGCCCTATGCATCAATGATGATCGATTCACAGAACGGGCAGAAATCATTCGAGACAAAGGCACAAATCGCCAACAGTTTTTTCGAGGAGCAACGGACAAGTATCGCTGGGTCGACAAAGGGTCATCCTATGTGCCAAGTGAAATTTGCTCTGCGTTTCTATTGGGCCAGCTAGAATCTCTCACTCAGATTTCTCAGAAGCGCCAAGAAATCTATGAAACCTACGATCAGCAATTGCAACAAATCGACACAAAAAACACTCTGCAAAAACCTATCGTCCCCGCTTATTGCACATCAAACTTTCACATGTACTTCGTCGTGTGCAAGTCTGCGGCTGACAGCGATACACTGCTCGCCTGTCTTCGTGATCACGGAATCCATGCCGTCTTTCACTACACGCCGTTGCACTCTTCGCCGATGGGACTTCAACTGACTCCGGCGCCCCCCCAACTGCCCGTCACAGATGTCGTTTCTAAGCAACTGCTAAGACTACCCATGTTCTACGAAATTACGAAAGCCGAACAGACTTCCGTTTGCAATGCGATCAACGAATGGCTGAAGAATCGATAGCATGGCATCACTCACCAATAAACCAACTTTACTCCTGTGCTTGGATTCATCCAAAGGCGCAACAATTCTTCAAGAAGCGTTTCAGTATCGCGACTTGTGGCAACTGCTTGTTTGTGTTTCCGGGCGTCCCAACAATGGCGGTGATGAAATTCGAAATTTGGCAAATCGACACGATTGCCGCGTCATCACGAATCAGGAATCCCACAGCTGCTCAGCTGAATTCTGCCAAGAAAACAACGTCGCTCGCATCTTCTGTGTGGGATGGCGATTTTTAATTCGCCAAGAAACGCTCAACCTGTTGCCCGGCCAAGTGCTTGTCGCGCATGATTCGCTTCTTCCTCGCCTGCGAGGATTCGCGCCAGTCGCGACAGCAATTCTGAGTGGCGAAGCTGAAACAGGAGTGAGCTTGATTCATGCTGTTGCAGATGTCGACGCTGGCAACATCATTTGGCAAGAAGCAATCCACATCGAATCAACAGACACCGCAACGACTCTCACAACACGCCTGCTTCCTCTTTATGTAAAAAGTCTTAGACTCGCCGTGGCAGCCGATGTTCCCAGTGGCTTGCCACAGAACCATACAAACGCGACATATTCGATTTGGCGAGATGAGCAGGACTATCGGATTCAGTGGCACTCTTCCGCCAAACAGATCGAATCAGCCGTAAGAGCTTTGGCATTTCCCTTTGACGGGGCCCAAACCATTCTAAATGGTGACCTTGTTACGATTACGTCTGCCGAAATCGCTCAGGACATGTCATTTGCCATCCGACAACCAGGCAAGATTTGGCATCTTGACGAACATGGATGCCCCACAGTGGTGTGCGGTTCCGGTATGCTAAAAATTACTGAAGCGACTCGAAACAAAAAGACCATTCTTCCCATCAAACGCTTGAGACAGAGATTCGAATGATCTCAGACGACTTTCCGTCACAGCCAGACTGCGATGTTTCAATCGTCGTTCCAGTTTATCGTTCTGCTGAATTTCTGGCACAGTCTGTCAGCAGCATTTGCGATGCCATGGACGCTCGCCATGAATCCTTTGAGATTGTTCTCGTGGAAGATGGCAGCCCCGATGATTCATGGTCTGTCGTTGAGACGATTCAGGCTGACCGGCCAGAAACAATTACAGCCGTTCAGCTGAACAGAAACTTTGGACAGCACAACGCACTGATGTGTGGCTTTCGGCATTCTCGCGGAGCCATCATCGTGACGATTGATGACGATCTGCAAAACCCAGCCTCCGAAATCCCCGTGCTACTAGACGCTATTGATTCATCAGATGCAGATCTTGTTTATGGTGTCCCCACTCTGAAACACCATGCGAAGGCCAGAAACCTCGGATCCGATTTCATCAATCGATTCTTCCAAATTGTGTTTGGAACGGGCGTTCGTGTGACTTCATTTCGAGCCGTCCGACGTCCTCTGATTAGCAGCATCCTGACCTACACGCTGAACTTCACGTATGTGGATGGCCTGCTGGCATGGAATACTCAGAAAATCCAATCGGCCGCCGTTCAACATGTTCCAAGACAATCTGGAACGTCGGGTTATTCCATTGGCAAGCTGATGGTGCTTGCCATCAATTTGTTCACCAACTTTTCAGTGTTGCCGTTGCAAATTGCATCCGCGATTGGCCTCACTTTTTCAGCAGCTGGTCTGACAGCAGGGACTTATTATCTGGTTCGAGCACTCACGACTTCCATCCCTGTCCCCGGATATGCAAGTATCATTGTTGCCGTGATGGTTTTGGGGGGCATTCAATTACTTGCAATCGGAGTGATCGGTGAATACGTCGGGCGAATGCATCTGAACGTTAATCGCAAGCCGCAATATTCCATGCGTTGTAAACGGCTGCGGTCAGTAGATCAGGCAAACGACAAGTAGCATCGTCGCTGCGATGGCCTACGGGTGTCTGTGAAACAGCTGCAGCTTCATCGAGGACTGAAGTTGTTCAAAATTTGAATCGCTGCTTAGTTCTTGAAGCAATAATTCGCTTTTAGAATCCTGCCAGTCTTTCTCGTCTCGCTCGGATCTCGGTTGAGGAAGAAAGGCAACGTGGCTGAGTTCGGCCACCGAATGTTGACTGACATCAGCAAATTCACCGAAGGCATATCCTTCAGAATTCACCGTTCCGGTTGCAAAATAGATTGCCGATCGAACGGGAGGTAACACGAGAAGCTCATCACCTGGTTCTAAAACAGTCTTCATTTCCTGAATCCCTTTCAAGACTTCAGGACGCAGGTGCCATGGCCCCTCAGATTCAGACGCGTTGGTAAAACGCGATGGATGCAACATTTCAAATGCCAAAGCCCTCTGCCCGACTCGAGCAAACCCAATCACAAGAGGCGCTGCCAGCAGTATCAACAGCACGTTCCGCTGAAGCGTACTGCGACCAGATCTATTGTCATAAATATGCCGCAGTCCAATCGCCGTCACGACAGTGGCCACGACCACCAAACTTGGCAAGGACAAAAGAAAGTAGTGGTAGTAGCCTCGAACCCGAAACTGCAACAGCGTCGCAACGGATGACAGACACAGCAGCCCAAAGGCATGAGCATGTCGGTCGTCAAATCCTGCTTTCTGAAACACTGCCAGCCCCATTCCGCACGCACAAACCATCGCCAGCAGGGCAACAACTTCATCGTTGCGAATCAGGTCGCTTAGATTCCTGATCCAACTTCCCTGCCCTTCATAACGATGCAGCATCTCCAGCCCTGTTTTCAATGGCAAAAGACCTCGCCCTTCCAACAACATGGAAGACAGAAAAACCAGCACAGCGATGCCAGCCAAGATGAAGGGCGGTTTCCAACGGCCTGTGAACCACGGTGAGGTCGCTGTATCTGTTGACGGCCAAATGAATATTGATGCGACGCCAAGCGACAACAGGCCCGCCTGCTGCTTCATATAAACCGTCAATCCAATGGCGATCCCAAAAAACGCAAATCGCAGGACGTCTTTGCTTAAGGACAACCAGCAGACAATTCCAAACAGAAATGGAAGGGTGGCCATTGGCTCTCCGGTGCCTTGAAGCCCCTCGAATCTGGTAGAAAGGGCCACGTACAAAGACGCTCCGACGCAACTGAACCAAAACGAATTCGCCAGCCGGTAGACGAGTGCTCCGACTAAAACGGCATTCAACAGCAAGGCGATCATGACGGTCCACTGCACAACAAAAACTGATACGGGGAAAACGTAAAACACGACCGACCAGACGCGGTAAACACCTGGAAAATACAGGTAGGAAGCGGGCTGAGAAGGCTGATACCCCATGGCAAAGTCCCGCCCATGGCAAACAAAAAAGTACAGATCAGTTCCGTCAATTTTAGAGACCGCGGCAATTACGAAAAGCAGCAGACTGATCGCCATCCATGCCATCGAAGCCCATCGTGCCGAATTCCGGCCCAAAGAACGCCTCTTAAAAAGGACTTCTTCAGCCGTTCGATCTGCTCTGCCCCCCATGGATCCAATCCTGACTCTCACGAACATAAAAAACGAATGACCTAAATTTGCCAGAAAAAACTGCCTCTTGCAGTTTTTGCCTGTTCCCAAGTATAGTCCACTCGCCTTTTGTCCGACACTGCCCAAATGATCGAGCATGGATGCTCAGTTGGCTTAAAAATCGGTTTTCCTCGGATCTTGCCATCGATCTGGGAACCTCTTCGACCCGAATCGGTCGTCCAGCAGACGGAATCTGCTTGGACGAACCTTCTGTGGTCGCCGTTGGGCGCGATCAAGTTTCCGTCGCGGGAAAAGGGTCTGCCGTAGGCCAATTGGCTCACCAAATGCTAGGACGAACGCCAGAAGGGATTCGAGCCGTTCGGCCGATCACTCACGGCGTCATCAGCGATTTCGAACTTACCGAATCGATGCTCAGATTCTTTCTGCAAAAAGCGACCGGAAAACGCTTTGGTCTCCGCCCAAGAGTCGTCATTGCGATCCCCGGAGCCATCACGGCGGTCGAAAAACGAGCCGTCTTAAACAGTGCAGAACGAGCGGGAGCCGGCCAACTTTGGATGATCGAAAAGGCTCGAGCCGCCGCCATCGGTTGCGGCCTTCCCGTATCTGAACCAGTCGCCAGCATGATTTGCGACATCGGAGGAGGCACAACAGAAGTCGCCGTGATGAGCATGGGAGACATCGTTGCCAGCCGATCCATTCGGACCGCGGGAGATTCGATGGATGACGCTATTGTTAAGTATTTGAGACGTCGCTACAGCTTAAGAATTGGTCACCAGTCGGCTGAAATTCTGAAGAAAAATATCGGCAGCGCTGCGTTGCTCGACCACGAACAAAATCACGAAGTAAGCGGCCTTGATACGGCCAGCGGTATTCCTCGAAAGGCCATGGTTACCAGCGAAGAAATTCGTGAAGCTTTAACCGCTCCTCTGCGAGACATCATTGACAGTATTCGCGGGACAATCGAACAGTGCCAACCCGAACTGATTGCTGACTTGGCTGACACCGGACTGGTGCTGACCGGAGGAGGGTCAACATTGCGAGGAATCGACCGCTGCCTGAATCATGCTCTTGGCATTCCCGTTCGTATCGGAGACCAACCTCGCAACGCAGTCACTCGCGGAGCACTCGTATGCCTTGACCACTTGGAACACTGGCAGGATCGTTTGGAAAGAGCGTAGTCAAATGAAACGCACGACAAACAAACTTCCTTGGCTCTCATGTTTTGCTCTGTGTCTCCTCGCAATCATTGTCGGTCGGTTAAATCAAGCAGGCAAGCTCACTTCCCTGCAAATGACGTTACACAACATCATCACTCCGGGGCGCTTGCTGGCCGCTGCGATCGGCAATCCAGAACCAACCAACACAGCACCGTCATTGAATCAAACAGATCTGGCAGAACTACAAAATCAGCTCCTCAGCAATGAACTGCAGCGACGCCAACTACTGATTGAAAATGCCAGACTGAAACAACAGCTGCTGCAAGCCAAGCACTTACCAGCTCGGTCTGAACAGCTGGAACGATCGTTGTTGAAGTTCGATGTGGTATCCGCCCAGATCGTTTCACAAAAAGGAACACCTGAAGTCCTGAAGGCCGCTTTGATCGACGCTGGGCGATCCGCAGGGCTAAGGCCATCTCAACTGGTGATCAGCAACAGCAGCCCACTGCTGGACCAAGGACTCGATATGCAAATTGCCCCCGGACAACCTGTCGTGACGGGGTCTGTGATTGTGGGTCGCATCCAAGAAACGGCTGCTTGGGTGAGCAGTCTGCAACTTGTCACAGACGAAGATTTTTCTGCTGCCGTGGAAATTTTTCGAGACTCCGAATTCACTGCAGAATTCCCCACGATCGGGCTGCTGCGAGGATCTGGAGATCGCCATTGCCGCATTGATTCGGTGCCATACACGGCCGCCGTATCAGTCGGAGACGACGTATTTTCGGCCGACCTCAATGGATTAAATGGCCCTCGGCTCTATTTCGGGAAGGTGACCAAAGCCCAATTTTCTGCAGGAGGCGAATGGCAGATTGAAGTGACTCCTGCCATTAACGGTCGACAAATCCAAAACGTGTCCGTCGTACGATCTGAATTGAACTTAAACCGAACGGAAAGTTCTTCAAATTCCATCACGCCAGATGACGCTAGGGCAAACCTCGTACGAACAAATGGAGTGTCAACGGGGCGTCTGCCAACTGGCAACGCCCAACCAACTGGCAGCGCCCGAACAATTGGCACCGCCCGAACAAGGAATGCGGCAGCACGCCAGGCAAGCTCACCGAATACTTTTGGGGCAACACCACGATCATGAAAATTCTGCTACTTCAAGCAGCCATCCTTGGGCTCGCCATTCTTGCAGAGCAGTCCAGAACCGACTTGCTTCCAACATACTGCCTGCTCTTGCCGTGCTGCAGCCTGTGCCTAGCCATGAAAAAAACATCATCAAGCATCTTAGCGGTCGGCACAGCGTTGCTGATCCAAGATCTCCTGAGAATGGAATCGGTCCCCCTCGTCACGATCGGACTGCTGGTCGCTGGAACGTTTGTCATCACACGGCCCGAACGCGATCCAATTTCGCACCGGCCACGTTCTCAAATTTACCGCCTTACCCACTCATGGTTCTTTCTGCCTGTGCTTCTTTTCATCAGCGGAGTGCTCTTACACTTCGGATACCAATCTTGGCAGCAAACTTTGACCGTCGATCAATTGAAGTCGTATCTGATCGTGGCGATCCCAGTCTTCTTGATTTCCTTAACGGCTTTGCGAATCAGTAAAGAATTCGGTTTCCGCTATTCCATGACCTAATGCCCCCTTAGGCACACACCGTTTGGATTGATCCAGACGGTCGTTCGGCAACGTCACATTTCTGAAGCTGCAAAGATCTCGAATGACAAACAGCGCTCAACGGAATTCTTGGCGTGTTCAGCTATAATTTTCGACACGGGTGGCCTTTCCACCGTAAGTCCTTCCTTGACCGCAAGTACTCGGAATCATGCAGAACAAGCCATTCCATTCTGCGTTTGATGAAGATGAATTTGGTCAAGCTGGCTCACTCATTGACCCGCCAGCCAACACTCGTATTTTTCTGCTGAGCAGCCTCTTTGCCGGATTCGCTCTCATCGTGCTGTGTCGTCTGATTTGGGTGCAAACTCAACTTCAGCAGCGATACATTGACGCCCTGTCCACGACGACGATCGAATATGAAATCATTCCAGCTCGAGACGGACGGATTCTCACAGAGTCCTCAGAAGTACTTGCCGCGGACATCGATCAACATCAGCTTGAAATTCACTATCGCTGGCTTCAAGACCCAATCGACGAAGCTTGGTTAAAGCGGCAAGTTCGAAAGCAATTATCGAGATCTGAACGTCGCGATTCTGAACTTGTCAGCAACACCATCGATGCCATTAAGGAACGCCGCCTGCAGCTTTGGCGAAACATCATTGTAACGACTGGTATCTCGCCCAAAATCTTTCGCGAGCGACAACTGAACATTCAAAAACGAGTTCAGCGAATCGCAGATTCTGTCAATGAACGGCGGGCAGAAGCGGCAAGCACCAATTCTGTGCCTGATGATTCTGATGGGTTCATGATGCGGTGGGCAACGGCCGTGCGTGTCGCACTCACTCAGTCTCCACGGCGAACTTCGGGATCTCGAATCGCGGTTCGTGAAGAAGAATCGTTTCATAAGCTCTTAGACAACGTCCCACTTTCAATCGTCGCCACGGTCGAAGAGCAGCAGCATCGATTTCCGGGAACTCGAATCAAAACAGAAAACCAGCGATCTTACCCTCAGCCAGAGACAGCTCCGCATATCGTCGGAGCAAGGCGGCGGCCCACCTCCAATGGCAAGCGGGAAGGAAACACGGAAGATCGCCGTGACGAAGCCGCTCGTTCGCAAAGCAAGGCGTTATTTGGACTCGAAAAAAGTTACGACCACATCCTGCAAGGACTTCCTGGCAGAAGACGAATCGTTCGTAGTCGGCGGTACGAAATTTTGGAATCCACAGTGGAACGCGAAGCTGTTGCAGGACGAGATATCACGCTCACAATCGATTATTCCCTACAGCGAAAAGCTCAACAGTTACTCGACGATGCCCTGCGTGGCGTCACCGTTCCCCATACCGAAAACACGGCCTTCGACGAAACATCTGCCGAGCCTAAAACCTTGCCCCTCGGGGGCTGCGTCGTGGTCATGGAAGTCAACACGGGCAGAATCATCACTGCCGCCAGCGCGCCTTCGTTCTCTTTGTCGCTCTTCACCAAAGCAACTCAACAGCAATGGGATCAGGTGAACGAAGATGGCCGTCACCCGTTTTTATTTCGAGCCACCCAAATGGCGATTCCCCCAGGTTCCGCCGTGAAGCCACTCACTGCCGTAGCGGCCATGGCAACAGGAAATTTGAATCCCATTAAACCCTTCCACTGCCAAGGTTTTCTCGACAATCCCGATCAACGACGATGCCTGATCTATCGTCTCTACGGACAAAGCCACGGAGACATCGTGTTGCAGGATGCATTGGCTCAGTCCTGCAATGTGTATTTCTTCGACGCGGCTCGCAAAATAGGAACTCAGAATCTCAGTGGTTGGTTCAATCGTTTCGGTCTCGGCCAACCAACGGGAATTGACCTTCCGGATGAAGTGTCCGGTCAACTTCCGCGAAGCACGGTAGCAGCATCGGCCGAACAGCAAACAGCGATGGGCATTGCCATTGGCCAAAACCGACTCACCACAACTCCCCTGCAAATGGTGACAGCGATATCCGCAATTGCCAACGGTGGCTATGTCGTGACACCGCACGTCGTCAGTGAAACAGGGGCCAGCCATTTGAACTCGGCAATCGATTCGCCTCCACACCAACGCGTTCGAACTCGTCTTCCGTTACCTGATGCCGGCCTGCTGACATTCGTGCAAGAAGGCATGGAAGCCACCGTGCAGTCACCTTCAGGAACAGCCTATAAGACGGCTCGTTTACCTAACATCCGATTCGCAGGCAAAACGGGAACAGCGCAGTCAGCTGCTGGAAAAAACGACCACGCTTGGTTCGTCGGCTTTGCCCCCAGTGATCAACCGCAATACGCCTTTAGCGTTGTGCTGGAACATGGTGGCTCCGGCAGTAAGTCAGCCGCCCCAATCGCAAAACAAATCATTCTCAGCATGCAAGAATTAGAACTCCTGAAGTAGCGCTCGACTGCCCAATGCCGGCGATTCACGGGGCACATCTTTCCCTGAGGCAAACATCGATGACGATGGCCTGAGCGACATCTACTCTGTGAATTATCTGAATCAGCAAGAAGTCTTTGAACGCAGTTGCCGACGCAATGGCCAGCCATTGACCTGTGCCCACACCTTTTTCTGCAGCGCAAGATCAACTTTATCGCAATCTCAGTAGCGGCACCTTCGAAGACGTCACTGAGGACTGGGGAATTCGGCATCCCAATGGAAAAGGATTGAGCATCGTTGGTTCTTCAGCAACGGATCGACCGGGGCTACAAATCTGTCGTGGCAAATGACACGACAGATACGACAAAACATCAAATCGCTTGACGGGCTGCCCAGCAGGACATGAACTTCATCGAGCTCACCAGCGCGAATACGAATACGAAGACCATTCGCTGCTGCTGATGTTGGGTAGCAACCAAGGCCCGTGCCTGGCATGTCCGCTCAGGCCGCGTGGCCCTATGCGATATGACGCCATGCTATGCGACCTGCCGGTCAATGGAAAAGATCTGCGGCGAGCCGCTGAAGACACGGAGGACACGGAGGACTTCCAAGCAGAGTATCGAAAGCAAGGCGGTATTGAAGCCACGAACGACATGCTGAAGCGAGTGACGGGGTTCGGTCGTCTTCGAATTCGCGGTCGCCCGGCGGTGACAATCAGCGCGCTGTGAAAAGTTGCAGGCTGGAATCCCCTGCCAGCGTGCACTCAATGGTCAAGAAGTCGGCCAAACATGGTCATGTCGCATAGCTTGAGTCGACTGCGCGGCGGCTTTTGAGCTTCAGGGACTCCCAGAATCAACTCACGCCGCCACACGGCATACCGTACTGATCTCAGAAATCCAAAACCCAAAATCCACCATCCCGACACCATACTTTTGTCGCATCTGTCTGAATAGCACCATATGAGCCTGCACTTGTGTAGCGATTCGAAACGACCAATTCATTATTCCGACGCGTCCATGCAAGTCTTAAGCGCCGCGATCGTGTCCTTGTGAACCGCCATCTGCAGGGGCGTCTTTCCATCCGCTGCGACGACATCGCAGGGCCGCCCTCCTGGGCCGATCAGGAACTTCACCGCTTCGACGTGGCCTTGGCTATTACCCCATACGGCGCGATGAAGTGGGCTGTAGCCATCCGTCGCGGACGGCCCGTACCCCGGCACTTCTAAGTCTTGCAGCACACGTAGCACTTCCGTCCGCCCCTGAAACGCAGCGGCATGCCACACGGTATAGCCATCTTTTTCCGGAATCATCGGGTCGGCACCACGCTCGAGTAAACCCCGGACGACGCGATGATGCCCGAGCAAGGTCGCCGCTAGCAGAGGGCTCTGGCGCCCAATGCCTACGAAGCTTGCTCGATTTTCATCGATCCGCGCCCCCGCTTCGAGAGCCTGAATAACTTCGGCCATCCGGCCCTGTGAAGCTGCTTGAATCAGACGTCGCGTCGCCGCGTCTTCAGCACTTTCCGGTCCCATCAACGGTGTACCAACCGCGGCTACTTTCTGAGATTGTGTGTGTGGCGTTGGCTGCGATTGCCCCGTCAGCTTCAAGAACGTGTGCTCAGGTGCCAGTGGAAGTTCAGGTGGTGCCGACAACACGGCATACAACAAAACTGCACCGACTCCAGTGGCAACGATGACCAGAATCATTTTCATAGACATATTTATTCTCAAGATCTTATCTGTATGACACCGCGGCTCAGACACTGCATGTCCGATTGTTCGTGGCAGGACCACCGAATGAACTGATCTTCGAAGAAGACACCAACAGAGAAACTGTACGTTATCGACAGGTGCAACTCCCCTTGTCGATTTCTTTCTGCACTGGTTCTTCTCAAATTACACCGAAACCCGGTCAGTGAATGGCGATCAATGTCACATGTCGTGGCTCCAGTAAACAGAGTGCTAATGATGGGCATTTTGTTGCCGGAAGAGATCTGTTCTCTGGTGATTGATCTGTGGGCCGCGGGGGGGCTCTGGAATTTGCCATTCTGAATAGGCGGAACCAGGGGCACACCTCATCGGCGCAAGTCTGCCGCTTAAAACAGATTTAGCAGAATGAGTTCTGAACAAGCTATGGGCTTCGTACCTATTTCAAACTGCAAGGCTTCCGACGCTTCTGAGCGATTCTCTTGCAATCTAAATCGCCGATTTGATACATCCATCTCGGCCACGATCCACTGATCGAATAGCTTTTACAGGGACGACTTTTTACAAGTGGCGATGTGTCTGTTCTTCGCGGTGTCAGCCATGCATCAACCATCAACAGAACAGGTAGCTGCTCCTGTGTCTGGGGATCTGCGGCCGTGGAGTCTTTTGTTTAGAACTCACCAAAATCGGCCTTGAAGCGAATCGGAGCCCTTCAGGATCATCTAAGCCGCAGCGGGCAGAACGAAGAACCACCGACAGGCTGAAGCCAAATCAGATGCCTGTGGTGGTGAGGCGATTTTCTACAGAAAGGCCCGGCAAATTTCCGTGTTGGACTTCAGTGCGAGTCGAATGCCGGGTTGTCCTATCGAGTGAGTTTGGTGGTAACGCCAACACGATTTGTCTAGGAATTCAAATCAGCTGCAATCTGTGTAGCAACAGTCGCCTTAGATTGAAAATCGTAGCTCGCCCAAGAGCCGACGATTTTTACTGCCGTGGTGGAGGATGACTATACTTTCAAGTCAATGTTTTCTTCGTTTGCCCCCTCTTTGACTTCGATCACTTCAGGTGTTGAATCCGTCGCAGTGTACTTTAATGGGATCTCCTTAATTTCAGTGGATGGCATCGTATTACTCATTGACGCCTCCATCTCCTCTTCTTCCGACATTGCTGGTGGTGGCGGGGGCTGGACGACCACTTTATAAACACCTGTAGGGACATCAAACGACCCCTTCAGTCGCAACTTGAACGTGCCGTCTGCGGCGATCGGAGAAACTGCAGGCAACCCAGTCCCGCCTTCAGGATAGCAACTAACGATACAGCCTTCCGGCAATGGCTTTCCATTTGATGTGACTGTTCCACTGACAGTGCCCGTCTTAACACCATCAGGAAATTTGCTGCCTCCTCCGCATCCAGAAGTCGTAAACAACAGGACAGTCAACGCCAGCAATGAACCTAACTTAAACGGTTTCATTAGATATTCTCGGTGCAAGGTATAAAAAAAAGGGCGTCCTGCAGTCTGCAGAACGCCGGTGATCAACGTTTACACAAACGTGCGTCTACCATTCTCCGGTGACTCGACCGTCAGCGCGGCTGCAAAGAAACCGCAACGTGAGCATGTCAATGTTTTCACTCAGGAAGCGAACGGCGCCGTCAGCCAGCAACACCTGAACTCCACCTGTGTGAGCTGAAAACAAACCATTATTGGGTCCGTCATTGTTTCCAACACCAGCGATGCCAAGCGCTACCGAGTTTGGCGGATAGCGAACTGTTGTCAGGTTGAAAGCTCGTCGATTCGTGAAGCCCACAGCGTGAGTCCCCATCAACCAACCATGGTGTCCGTTCACTTGGTTTTGACCAGTGCCGTCTGCGCTTTTAATGAAGTTACTCTGTTCGCCGACCATAATGGTGTTTGACGTTCCATCAGTAACATCTCGAATTCTGATTGACCCGTTTGTAATTAGCATTCCGCCTTGCGACGTAATTCCACCACCAGTCACAGATGAGCAGCAGTTACAACAGTCTCTTTGAGCTGGCGTCTGGGTAAATTGCGACGGTGTTGCCGTGTCGTCCGTTGCTCCATTGATGCCAATATACTGCGGCATACAAGTGATATTTCCACCGCCTGTGTCTCTCATTGTAGGCAAGGGACTCGACGGGCACAGCATCATTGTGAATGGTATGCCGTTGGCCGCTTGACCATTTTGAATTCCCGTATTACGTGCCGTCCAACCCGGATGGTCTCCGTCGAATGACAGCTGGCTGTACATATTGCCCTGATCAAAATAGGGCATCAGGCCAGCCCAGTAACTCACTCCAAAGGTGCTGCCTTGGCCTGTATTGGAGCCAATCGGAAATGCGGTGCTGACATCGTGGTAATTGTGCATTGCCAACCCGATTTGTTTCAGGTTGTTCTTACACTGGGTGCGACGAGCGGCTTCTCGTGCTTGCTGGACAGCAGGCAGCAATAACGAGACCAAAATCGCAATAATCGCGATCACGACCAACAGCTCAATCAAGGTAAAGCCTCGGGTACGACGAAGTGGCTTTATCATTTGCTTCTCCTCAGAAAAAAAGAGAAAAGAGAAAAGAGAATCGGGGAGGAACCCCTGACAACCCTTACGTTAACCACTTGATTCGTTCAAAAAGGGGATTTTATTGAATGTTTCATATTATTTCCCACTTATTTTTCCCCACTAAAGAATACTCTGCTGAAAAGCCACTCAACCGCATGGCTTTTCCGCTAGTTTTTGCTAGGGATTTTCGACAGCCCATTGCCTTGGACGGCAATGAAATGTCCACACGAAACGTTGCTCTCCTCTATCTCGCCATTCGGCCATTGGATTTGCAAAGAGACGGGAGCTTCACCCAGAGGGACGCCAAAACTGACCTTCCGCTCATTCGATGCTTGGTAACCGTCTCCTGCCGTCAACTGGCGCGAATATCTCTTTTTAGTTGTGACGAGTGTGACGAGGCTTCCGACGGCATCGCGGGCTGAAACCACGCCCTTCAGCTGAACAACCAGCGAGCGGTTGTCTGTCGAAGTTCTGTTTGTTGCTAGGGCCACCGGGGAATTTAGGTGCACGATGCAGGCATCGTCTTTTTGATCGCCGTTCCAGTCAATTCGGACAAGTGAGCGCCCGAAGCGTTTTTGCTGAAACAAATCACCAAGCGACCCAGCGCTGAGTTCAGCAAACTGACCTTCTCCTATGTTGTGATAAAACTGTGGGGGCATTAGATCTGGTTCACCCGTGGCAAATGTTTGATCCACATGTCCATTGGTAACAATCAAGTCCTCCCACCCGTCAAGATCAGCATCTAGGAACTGAGTGCCAAACCCAACCATGGCGTAGCTTGGTTCTGCAAGGCTGGATGTTTGTGTCGCATCAGTAAAAACACCCGCTGACAGCTGTGTGTACATTGTGTTGGAGTCAGCGAAGAAATTGGTTACGAACAAGTCGACCGCACCATCCAAATTTGCGTCGCCGGCCGCCACTCCCATGCATGCTTGGATCGTACCGCTGCTACTCATAGCCAACCCCGCAAGGACTGCACTTTCCTGATAGTGTGAATGAGCAGGACCGGTCTGATAGAAAAGATTTTCTGTTGTGTCGTTGGCAATAAAAAGTTGTAGTCCTTTTTTGCCTTCAACAGAAAAACCAACAATCCCGAGGCCTTTTCCGTCTGGATGTACGATCCCCCAGGCCTCCGTCACATCTTCGAAGTCGCCGTTCCCCAAGTTGCGATACAGGCGATCCTGCTCTGCCGAAAACAAGGTGGGCGCACAGGTCAGGGGTTGGCCATCTCGTTTGCAGCTTCGCTCGAAGACTTCGTTCATTTCCAGGTAGTTCACAGCATAAATATCGCTTAGCCCATCGCCATCAACGTCAGCAATCATTGCACTCATTGTCCAAGCATTGCCTTCCGTCCCGCTCTGGTTAAGGGTTTCAGAAAATGTTCCGTCGCCGTTGTTGTGATAGAGGCGGTTTCGCCCCACGTTGCACACGTAGATGTCCGGGAAACCGTCATTGTCGAAATCCCCAGCTGCGACACCTTGGCCAAACCCATCTCCCGCCGACATCGCAACAGAATCAACTCGGGTGAATCGCTCGCCGCGCTGGTTGCGAAAAAGAGCGTTCCGATGAGCGGTTTGAGGCTTATCAAGCCCCGCACTTGTTTCTGGCAGCTCGCGCCCGTTGGCGAAATACAAATCTGGCCAAGAATCAAGGTCAAAATCAACCGCGGCGGCGCCGCCACCCGTTGTCTGGAAAATATGTTCGAGACCGATTTTTGAGTTCATTGAATTAAAATACGTGAAGTCTAAATCAACTTCTTCGGCATCGTCTGAAAAGCGGATCTCTGCCTTTTCCAAGGCCGTTGTCAACGATTGGCTGCCTTGCTGTGTCTGCCACGTCGGTTGCGGATAATCATCAATGTTGATGCTGTTCAGTGGGTGGAACTCAGCAAAGATCCGCGAAGGATCTCGCGAGATTCGAGAATGCAATCTGTCAAATACCGGTGCAACCCACGGTGCGGGCAGCCATTGGTTCGCCATCTGGCACCATCCAATCGCTTCCCAGCCGCGTCCGAGTTTTTCGAGAGCGGCAACTGCGTCGGTGAGCAACTTTTCATTGGGGTCACCTCGAAGGTCGTTTATTGTGAATTCCAGTTTCGACAACGCTAGGCTGCGCTGGGAAAATTTAAGGGCGAGTTCCTGCTCACCCAGTTTCTGAAAGGTCTGACCAAGCTGGTAGTTTGCTTCCACGTGATTCGGCCGAGATTTCAACACTTCTAGCAGGCAGCGTACAACAGATCGCGTCTGACCTGTCTTCCGCGCCCAAAGGCTACGGACAAACCAGATGCCCGCATCGTCGGTGACTTCGGGTGGCAGGGATTCGTGCCATTCAAGAAGCAAGTCGTCTCGATCTTGAGCGACGTGAATGCGTCCTAGCAGGCCATGGGCCATCGCAATTTGGGGATAACAAGCGATGACGCGTTCCACGATTGGTTTGGCAGTTTCCGGGTGATGATCATCCACCTGAATTCTGGCCAGACCAAGGTTACGCAGAGGGTCGTCCGGGGCATGCATTTCACATCGCTCACGCAGCGATTCGTCCCTAATAATGATCCGATCAGGAATGCCCAGGAGGCATAGTTGATCAGACCGGAAATCGCCAGATTGAACTTCTGCCAACAAATGTGGGGCCGCTTCTGCGCACCGACCTTCGAAGGATAGCAACAGCGACATTCTTCGATGGGCTTCAACGGACCTCGGGGAAATCTTCAGCGCTTGCCTGAAACTTTCTTCGGCGTCCATCAGCCGTCCAAGTTTTAGGTAACGTTTGCCCAATTCCAAAAAAGCCGTTGATGAATTAATCCCCGGCCGCTGTTCGAGGCGCTCTACCGCACCATCGACATCATGCAGCTTTGCGCATGCAATTCCAGCAATCGCGATCGCCAGCGGGTCTGTAGGGGCCAATACCAAAGCTTCTTCGGCAAGGCGTTTTGCCTGTTCCCAATTATCCCGAGACAGTGCCTGCCCTGCCCGATAAATCAACCCTTGCTGCTTGCCCGGAAAAACCAAAGGCCGCGAGACGACAACTGTGGCCGCAAGGACCAAAAAAATGTAGCCAACGCGCAGGCTGACAAATTTATTCATTGTGTTTCCGTTCGGGAAAGGCTCCCCAAATCAGAAAACCCACCCCCAGTACGGCGAGGACATAGCTGGCCGGAACCAGAACATCCTGAGCCAAGGCCGCGTTTGGAAATTCGATTAAATATGCATGAGCGAATGCCTGTTCCGCAGTAAGGATCAGAATTGCGCCAGTAATATTTCGCATTGTTAGCCGGCCCGGTACCAAGAAGATTATTGAGCAAAGTGAGAACGATTACTCGTCGTCTTGCGGGCTCTGAACATCGTCAGCAGGACCAGTCGAAGATTTCTTTTCTTCATCTTCAGGGCTCGTACTGTCTGAGTCAGCCTCGCCTTCAGAATCAGGTTTATCTCCGTCTGGAGCCAATCCTGCTCCGTTGTCAAGCAATGGAGGAGCGTGCGGAGTATTCTTTATGAAATCGTCGTGTTCGTTACGAACGGCTTCCGCCACGGAAGGAGCATAGACTTCTGCAATCCGACGCTGGCCCTCAGCAAGTTCGGGGCTGTCAGTAGGAATTTCCAAAAGCTGAACTCGCAATTTGTAAGTGTCTGACTTGAAAAGGCTAAAAAATGCGAGTTCGTACTCTTCAGTACCAAATTCATCCGTTTGTTTTTGCCCGATACTCGCACCGCTGATTCTGGCCTTCATTTCGTCAATCGTCGGAGTTGGTTTTCGTTCGACGGCTTCAGACAAATATTCTTGCGCTGCATTGAAGTTGTTAGAAGCGCGGTATTCGATCAATACAACCACCAACAACATGGCGATCAAACCCCAAACGATCAGACGTTCGATGGGTGACCGCTTCTTTTTCTGAGAGGCTTCAGACATTTCGATTCTTTATATTGTGGTGAGGATTAGGAGGTTGTACCGGCGTAGCCTGAAGTGAACGTTTTCTTCATAATGACGACGTTACGTTAACAGTGCAACTGGACGAGCCGCAAAGTCGCATCACCAGCGCAAAATATACGCATCCTGTTTCATAGTTCTTAAAGCTCTCTTCTTGCGTTGCGGATGCTTGTCGAAGTCCCGGTCTTCCGCTCACGTTCGGCCGACCTGTGGCGATCCGTCTCGCAGTTTATGAGTGAAACAACGGTTGCGTGTTGTGACACGGATCAGGTCTTGGTTCACCGCAAGGGTGTCATAAATGCCGCCGCGACCGGATCGTCGAAGGCCGAGCATGAGAATGTTCAGGATCTGAAGTCGCCTATCAACGCGCTGACCAGCGGGTAGCAGCAGCTGTTTCGAGCGTGCATTCTGGAGCTGATACCTGCCGGAAAATTTGCCGAAGACTTTCATCCGGAACTTGGGCGGCCGACCAAAGACGAAGGCACCACGAGTCCCGCGATTAAGCTGTTGATTCCCACGAGTGGCCGCAAGCAGGCAGACTTCAATTCCGAAGGTGATCAGCCCTCGGCTGGTAATTCCTCTGGCGACGATCACAAAATCACGTCATCGAAGTCGACAGAAGACCATTCGCTGATGCTGATGTTGGCTAGCAACCAAGACCCGTGCCGGGCATGTCCGCTCAGGCCGCGTGGCCCAATGCGATATGACGCCATGCTTTGCGACCTGCCAGTCAATGGAAAAGATCTGCGTCGGGCTCTGAGGAGAGCCGCTGAAGACACGGAGGACTTCCAAGCAGAGTATCGAAAGCAAGGCGGTATTGAAGCCACGTACGACATGCTGAAGCGAGTGACGGGGTTCGGTCGTCTTCGAATTCGCGGTCGCCCGGCGGTGACAATGAGCACGCTGTAAAAAGTTGCAGGCTGGAATCTGCTGCAAGCCGCCAGCGTGCGCTCAATGGTCAAAAAGTCGACCAAACATGGTCATGTCGCATCGTTTGAGTCGACTGCGCGGCGACTTTTGAGCTTCAGGGGCTCCCGGCAGCAACCTCTCTTTCTGCAGATGGTTCCTTCCAGCTTCGGTCCAAAGGATCTTTTGACATCCCCACCGGGATCTATAAAACCGTCATCTTGCCCCCTCCCCCACCTGCAATGTCTGATGAAGAAGCGATGCAGGTATCCGTCTCTGACTCGATGCCAGAAACCGACGTCAAAGAGATTGCCACAAAGTACCGCGCTGCTGACAGCACAACAGAAACATTTGAAGTCTAAGAAGGCGACAACACGGTAACGATCGATCTTAAGGATTGAACAGCCGGAATTGAGATCGATACTTAGCAATCGGGATGTCGGCCTCGCTGAGGTCGACAAGCTCTCTTTAAACTCCCACAAATGTTTCCGTCAGAATGCCGCAGACGTAGGCGGCGAGGCTGTCGCCAACTGTCGCCATCTGTTGCCAACTGTTGCCGACTTTGACACACTGAGGTTGGTGAATTAAACGATCCTTCCAACGGGCGAAAACTCAACGAGCAATGTTGACTCACGTCGGAAACAAAGAGAATGCTGACACAACATCAACCAAATGAAGATCCGTTTCAAAAAGCCAGAACCAAAAACGGTGTGATGCAGTGTCCCTTTCAGGGTGAAGAAATCACCATGCTATTGAAGCATGAAGATGTTCGGCGTGCTGCTGCCGACTGGAAGCAGTTTAGCTCGGATGCAGCTTTTCGTGTCCCCATTCCTTCGGAGCAAGCTGTGCGTACGATGCGGCAACTGCCGATCGAAGTGGACCCGCCAGTTCATGCAGAATATCGAGCCATCACAGATCCATTCTTCCAACGGGCCAAGAAACCGGCTGTCATCAACGCGGTCAAGAATCTGATCCAAGCTGAAGTTTCCTCGCTCGCAAACCTAACATCGTTCGATGCTGTCAGCGAACTGGCTCTGCCAATTCAGTCACGTGCTCTCACGTATTTGCTGAACATGCCTGAACCAGAAGCTGACATCTGGATCAAGTGGGGCATTCACGTGTTCCAACCAGCTGCCGATGAAATCAAGACGGGCGACGCATTAGAATACTATTTGCAGCGACAGTTTGACCGTGCGGAAGCCAATCCGGGGGGCGACTTTTTCAGCGCGTTGGTCACCGCCCAATTCCAAGGCCGCAAGCTGTCTCGTGAAGAATGCATGGGGTTTGGTAACCTGACATTTGCCGGTGGTCGAGACACAATTATTCACACAATCACATCGATCATCGCTTGGCTTGCAGATCATCCAGAAGCCTTGCAGACCCTACGCGAAGACCCACGCCGAATCGTACTGGCCAGCGAAGAATTTTTTCGTGTCTTTATGCCACTGACACAGATTGGTCGAGTTTGCCCGGAAGAAACTGAGATCCATGGCGTCAAAGTGAATGCCGATCATCGCATCGGATTATGCTGGGCATCCGCGAACTTCGATGAATCTGTGTTTGAAAATTCACACGAAGTACGTCTCGACAGACGGCCAAACCCACACATGTCCTTCGGTTTCAGAAACCATCTTTGTCAAGGCGCCGCTCATGCAAGGTTGGTCATCCGTTCGCTGCTGGAAACACTGTGCGAACAGAACATATTGATTAACGTCAAAAAAGCCGAACGACACATCGAGCACGAAAAAAAATTCACCCGAGCCATCGGATATGAAACACTGCAGGTGCAATTTTCTAAAGTGAAATCACGTCCAGAGAACAAAAACGTGATGATCGACCCATAAATTTCGCAGGCTGAGCGGCATTCAACAAGCGGCCATTCTGTCAGAAGTCTCTACACTCAACACTTCGTGTTCGACATTCAAGATTCGCCATTTGAGCCATGCGCACATCTTGCCACGACCAACTTAAGACAACACACAAGCTACGACTTCGCGGTAACGCCCTCTCGGATCAAGGTCGCCAGTTGTTCGGTGGACATCTTTCCTGATGCTTCCGCACCACTCAAAATACCTTCCACCAGATTACGTTTTTCAGCATGCAAGCTGATGATCTGCTCTTCAATCGTTCCCTTGGCGATGAATCGATACACCATCACGTTTTTCTTTTGCCCAATTCGATGAGCCCGGTCGGTTGCCTGATCTTCAACAGCAGGATTCCACCAAGGGTCCATGTGAATCACATAGTCGGCGGCCGTTAGGTTCAAACCTGTGCCTCCGGCTTTTAACGAGATCAGGAAAAGATCGCCGTCACCACCTTGAAATGCATCGACGCGCTGCTGTCGAGCTTTCGGAGTCGTTTGGCCATCAAGGTATTGGTAAGTAAAGCCCGCCTCGTCGCACGCATCCTTAATGAGCCCCAGATGAGACGTAAACTGACTGAAGATCAGCACTCGATGGCCTCGTTCTTTCAACTGTTCAAGACGCTCCAGCAGCATTCGCAGCTTAGAAGATCCTTCTTTCCAATCATCATCAATGAGGCTTACATGGCAGGCAATTTGTCTGAGTCGAGTCAGCAGTTGCAGGACTTTGAATCGCTGGTCCGTGGACAAATTTTCCGACCCCAGTTCGTCCAATTCACCAACGGCAGCCAGCCGCACTTGGTCATAGCGTTCTTGTTCCTGTTGAGTCAATTCAATGACAAGATTCGATTCCGAACGATCCGGAAGATCTGTTAACACATCCTTTTTACTACGACGCAGAATGAACGGGGCAATCACCCGAGACAAAGCCAATCGGCGTTCATCATTGTTTTCTTTTTCAATAGGAGCAGCAAACTTCTTTCGAAACTGTTCCCACGAACCCAAGACACCCGGCGAGACGGCCCGAAATAAACTCCACAGTTCACCAAGGTGATTTTCCATCGGTGTCCCCGTCAAAGCCACCTTCCAACCCGCACTCAGTTTGCGAACTTCCTTCGCCGTTTTCGTGTTGCTGTTTTTAACATTCTGAGCCTCATCTAAAACCAAAGTGCCCCAGTCAACCGTCTGCAACAATTCGGATTCACGAAGCGCTAAGCCGTAACTGCAAATAATGACATCCCCTTCGGATGCATTGGCGACGAGCTCTTTGCGATCTGCCTCGCGAAGTAACTTCGGAGCCAACGAAGGGGAAAACTTATGGCATTCACTTTCCCAATTGAAACCCAGCGATGTCGGAGCAATCACCAAGGCGGGCCCTGTTTCAATTCGTTCCAGCAGCAGGGCCAAAGTCTGCACAGTTTTTCCTAAACCCATATCGTCTGCAAGAACGCCGCCAACTCCCCATTCAGCAAGACGGCACATCCAGCGAAAGCCTTCCACTTGGTAATCACGTAGTTCGCAATCTAAAGCGGCGGGTGGACTAGGGTGAATGGATTCGATCGACCGAACCTTGTCCAAACACTGCTTCCAAGCCTTATCTGCTTTGATGTCTAAAACATCATCTTCAATCGTTGATAACGACATTGCTGCCGCTTGATCAAGTTGTAGTTTGCCGCGATTTTCGTTGGCTGCATCCGCCAACTGTTGCAAGGTTGCTCGAAAATCATCCGCAATGGACGCCCATTGGCCAGCTGAAACTTCGACTAACCCCTTCATCGAAGTCGCCCCACGAAGCCCTGCCAGAACATCCTGCAGCAGGATCTCTTGATCGCCAAAGCGACATGACCCGTTCACATTGAACCAGTCACGCTGTTTGGTCACGTTCACGCTGACGTTAGCAGACGACAAAGCCCCAACCACATTGATCTGCTTCACTGATTCTTTGTGCCAGATCAAAACCAGTGAACCTTCGTCGACGAGCTCTCCGGCTTGCTTAAGCAGATCAATCACAGCTTCTGGGTCATCGATCAGCCAGGTCGAATTTCGACTTGAGAAAAACCGATCCAGCGACAATCGATTTTCAATGTGTTTTAAGGCAAGAATCTCTGACTGACCATCTCGCACAAACTGGACCGGCACGTCTGCAACGACTTCTAGCCGTCTCTGTTGACCTTCATTGGGCAACAGCAATAGCTGACGGTCATCGCGAACACACAGCGTCGCCTCAAGGCTGCCAGTCTTCTTCATTCGTAGCAGCAAAGTTGAGTCGACTTCAACCGGACGTTCCTCACTGACAAGTGAAGGAGGCAAACGAACGGGCACCGTGGCTTCAAGCAGATTAAGCTTCATCAGCAGCAAATCGCGTTCATTCTTTTGAAATCGAATATCGTCTGTCGTAAGCAAGTTGACAAGTTCCACCAGACGCTTCGAAAGGGGCGTCCAACAGACGGATGATTTTGCCTCGCTGATCACGACAAGCCCTTCGTCAGTTGTCAGCACCTGCGTTTCGTCTCCCCATTCATTCCGCAACACGGACGCAGACGTTGTAAGCACCCACCCTCCGCCTTCATCGTCCAGAACCACGATCTCTAGAGGACGCACTTCGATCGACGCTGGCTGTCGGTTCAACTGAAAAACGCTTGTTCCAGACAACGCAGAAAAGATGCCATGAAACGAATACTCCACGTTGTAGCTCCAACGATCGTACTGGATATGGCTGGCAACCTCATGATCGATCGACGTCCAAGACTCACGAGACATTTCCATGAATTTCTTCAACGGCGTTTCGCGCCCCCGGCCCCATCCACCAGACTTCTTTTCCTTCTGAATCACAGCCTTGAAGTCAAGGTGAGGATAGTAGTTGTCCAATATCGCATGCAAATTAAACCGAACGCGTTCTGATATGACTTCAGTTTGCTGATCAAGACTGATCAACGAGTTTTCCGAATCGCCAAACGCGGCTAATGTTGAAAAAAGTTTCTGATGCGACTTCTTCCGTCTTTGGTCAGCCAGATTCAGCAACTGCTGTTGTTGACGCATCGCCTCTTTTTTGCCAAAAATCTTGATGCAGAAAGCTGATTGAAAATCCTCCAGTTCAGAAATCAGTTCTAGAACAAAGCTTGCAAGATGACCGCACGGTGCCTGTGCACATGAACAGTCATAGCTGAATTCTGATTCCTCAGGATCAATCGCCACATGACATTGTTGAGCCTTCTTTCTGCCGATCTTTACGGAAGCAGCAACCTTTCTTTGTGGATGAATCTGCTTCAGCGTTACAACAGCTCCGCCTTGGCGAGCTTGGTCCCAATCAGCGTCTGAAATGTCTTCCCCAACAGCATCAACAACCATCTTCCATTGCTCGTGCATCTCATTCGCAGAAGACTCAGCTGCAGACAGATCGTTTGACTGTCTTCGACCTCCCTGTTGGTTAGCACTGACGACGTCGGCAGGGACCGACTTCATGTAATCGATCACTTCATGTGCACTCAAGTCACCCGACAGAACACTTTCAAGAATATTTTCTCGCAGTTCTGCATCCAGCCATCCCAACGCCTTAAGCTCATCAGCGAACTCTGACGACAGGGGGGCTTTAGGTGAATTTCCTCGTCGACGAGCCATTGGACCTTCTTACTTTTCACTCAAAATACGATATGCGTTGGACTCATGATCAGACCTTCGAGCTCCTAGTGTAGATCACAGCCCTCGACTCGTGTAGCGTTGAAAAGGAACATTGGTAGCAGCCAAGAAACCAGCCGCTGGTACTATCAATTTCCCGTAGCTGTCTGCCCACCTAGCCGGACGTTTATGGCTCACATTGTACAATCTTGCAGAGCACATCGTGCCCATCAAGTAATGACAGAGCCGCTTACACGACACTCCGAAGGTTGACCGTAGAAAAGAGGCGAGCAATTCAGATTGCAACGCCCGAAAGATCGAGCGAACACGCAGCTCGTGACGTGACAGAATGAAATGAGTTGATGGCACGAAGCAGGCAGCTTTAACAGCCCAGTTGTGGCCGAATCTCAAGATGGAATTCCAACAGTCCACTCGGCTGTCTACACATCAACTCACACCAAAAAGTTCCAGTAGCGTTGTGCGAAAGTCCTCAAGCTGAAGCGCACTCGAACAGTAAGGATTGCCACGTAGAATCAGCATTCCTTGGCTGTCAGGCGATAAGAACAGATCTTTGACGATTTCGACCGCCTCGACCACGGCTGGCTCACCCTGATACTTTCGCCGCATTTCCAGCGACTGTTCCCATTGAATTTCTGTCATCATGGCAATGATGCTGTACAGATCCAATGAATGATGACTGCCGTGGTCTTGTGAAGAGTCCGGGATTCTGTCCCGAAACGCAAACAGCTTCATCACGGCATAGGTAAACGGATGCGGCAGATAGATGTGAGCAGCAACAGATTCAAACGAACGATCTGAACTTGCCAACGATGAAGTCTGCAGTTCAATGCGTTCAAGGTGATCTTCAAGACTCACCGCTTCGTTGGTGGGATGAGCATGAAGTTGTACTTTTGGTCGAGGCCTGACGCGTCTACCATCCGCTTTCACAGACTGCCCTTGGAAGACAGATTCTGGGCCAGTTAGCAAATCAATTTTCAACCCACGCTGAATATTGCCTTCCGGATCATCTTTACGAAATTGATAGTATTCGCAACCGGGGATTGGCTTGTACCCCAATTGCTCAATTGCTTGCTTCAACAAGACAACTCGCCCCGAATCACACAGCACTTCCGGATACAAGAACAAATCAAGATCATTCGTTGATCGAGATTCTGGCCAGCTTGTCAGTAATGTCCGAGTCCCAAGTCTTTGCAAACGCTCTCTACGAAGAAATAGGCCATAGCCGCCACCAAGGATCAGTGGACACTGTTCTTCATCAAGAAGCTTTAGCAGCTCCAACAATCCGGCCCGCAAACTCTGCAATTCACTCATAGCAGATCTTCCGATTTCGCCAGAAGGTCAAGAACCTGCACAGCCGTTTCCTTGTCTCGCTTGTCTCCCCCCATCAGTTCAATGTAACACTGAAGTGGCGACGCCCAAGGAAATCCATCGGCGGTACGAGCATCGAAATAGTCTGTTTCATTCTTCGATTCAATCAAAATCAGATTCTCGAATCGATTCACCTGCTCACCACCGAATCGAGTGGCCAATTCATCAATATCAGAACCATACATTTCAATCACAGGCCCGCGCTGCATCGTGGTATATCGATTCGCCGAACACAGGCCGGTGGCAACCACTGGACCAGACCACGAAACCAAATTCTCTGCGATCACTTCTGCCAAGGATGACTCACCGAAATTCACCTTCAGACGCAAAGACTTCGGCCGCTCGATATCTTGAGCTCCTGCGATCAAACGCTTAAGCAGCTGGTCCCGTTGCAGCACTCGAATTTGCTTTGCATCACGCGAAACTAAGAGATCATTCTCGAGAGTTTTCAATGCCTTAGAAACAGTGCTTAAACCAATCGGCGTTGACTGACTTTGGGACGCCCAGACATCACGACGAATAATCTCTTCACGAATATCCTGAACTTGATCAAACGCATCCTGCAATGCAAAACTTCGAGCGACCAATGACGTACGTCCTCGATAGATATTCTTGATCGCGCTGGTGTTACGAAATTGATTGACCTGCCCACATCGAAAAACTTTTAACTGCCCGGCAACCGTGACAGCCATGTTTCCGCACAAGTCAATTCCGCTGACTCCGCGTTCATCCAATAACTGAAGCTGCTCGGGCTTCAAATACGGAACGATCAACAACGGTAAAACGCCCTCTGGACACGAAGCCGCCTGAATCCGTAACAGAGCATCCTGAAACTGCAGTGGAGTACTCAACCGACGGTACTCGACGGCAAAATCCACCGTCTTCGATTCCCAAGAAGCCTGCAACAACGCGTCGCTCAGAAACAGGCCTGCTAACTTCTCCTGCGGCGCAAGCTGAAATGTGAGCGGTGCCGTGCGAATGACATCACCACAAACCATCTGAAGAGCTTCAGGCTCGGTCGGTATTTCCTGTTTCATATCTATTTCCTAAACAAGAATATAGCACAAATCAGGAAACCTTAACGTGGCGATTTCGAGTTTCGTTGATTTCAGCCGACTTTCACCGGTTTCAACACAAGGCCCACTGATGACGCCTGAGAAGGCGCAGAGCCGTGTTTCAGTAAGAAAAAATAGCCCCCACGACTGCATTTTGCTTTCGCAGCGGCTTTGCCAATTTCCCAAAAAAGCCACTTTTCCCAAACAGGAAATAGCCACTTTTCAGGAAATTAAATCGGACAACAGAATCGCAGACTAAGCCAATCCAGCAATCACATATTCGTTTTGGTGTCTCCTGTGCCGCCGACCACCTTCTGCAAAGCAAGGCTGATTTGCCGATCGTATTGCCGCTCTTTGCTATAGATCCGGAAGATGGCGAAGCTTGTCGGCAGACTGCGAAACAATTCATCATCATCCAAGGCAAAAGCTTTTTCGGATGCGGGGTCGTAACAAAAATTCTGTCGCCCCGCCGGCTTATGAGCGCTCGGTCGGTGATAGTGCCGAGCAACATCGATACGCAACGGAATGTCAGAAATTTCGGCGGGCAGGTATTCGCGAACTCGTTTTTCGACAAGATCAGGCTCACTAAAAATCGTCTGACTCGCGTCCTCGCCGCTCTGAAAGTGCAACGTCCTTTCCACCGCCATTCGCCACATATCTTTGCGTTCCGTCAACGCTTGCCAATGTCGCCCCAGTTCTTTCAGTTCGGGATCGTCACTGTTACGCCAGCGTCCAACGTCGACCAAAAAGCTGGTTTCTGTCAGACCACGATAAGCATCCAAATGTTGGATGGGATTGCCTGGAAACAATCGCTTCATCGTGGCTTGGAAAAATTCTTCCAAAGTCATATCGATGCCACGCACGGTTCGATGAAAATAGATCGTGCGAAACAAGTTGGCTCGAGTTTCAATAAAGTTGATCAGGGTTGGTAGGCCCCGAGAATGAATGGTCAAACCGCTCGTCGTAAAAAAGCTGTAGTGCAGCAAACGATCAACATCAAACGACTTAGTGTTGTAGCCCGACATGAACGCATCACGCAACACAAAGTCCATGTTATCAACAGTGTAGATGCCGCTGAACAATGATCTTAACTTACGCAACCAATCCGGATGTCCGTCTTCATCCAACGGATCGCCAGCCGGACGTCGAATTAACCACGCGACCTGTCGAGGATCAAGTTCTTCCAGAGTCTGCAACTGGCCGGACGGGTTGCGCCGAATTCTTTGAATGATGTCGCCCAGTTCGGTTTCGATGATATGACCACCGATGTCTTCATGAGTCAGGCCAAATTGCCCCGAATAATGGTCATCGAAGAAGTGGCCAAACGGACCATGCCCAACGTCATGCAATAGCCCGGCGATGCGAACCAAGCTTTCCACATAAGCTTTCGAAGGAGTATTCCGGCAGGAATCTGCCAAGGAATCGTACCAAGCTTGGACCGTGCGACTTCCCAAATGCATGACCCCCAACACATGCTGAAATCTCATGTGTTCGGCCGATGGAAACACCCACCAAGCCGTTTGCAGCTGATGAATTTGTCGCAGGCGTTGAACCCACGGATGATCAATTAAGTCTTGTTCTGCAGCCTCGCCCGCAGGCAGTCCCGTTCGAGAAACAAACGGGATGTAGCCGTGAATAGGATCGTGAGACAGACTTTCGGAAGCAAAATCGCGAGGCATCAGATTCAGGTTCGTAGCAGGAGCCAAACAGAAAAGCGGGATCCTAGCAGATGATGCCGGTGAGTCACGATTGCAGATTCACAAGTAAAAACGAGATGCCTCTTCCCCCCATCCTGCCTCGACTGCTCAGGGGAATTCTATCGCGAATTCCCCTGCGACCGAAAATAAGTTGACTGCCAGACACCGCCCACGCACGATCTTGGCCAAGCGAATTGCTTGCGATTTTCTATTAGAAAGCCAATCATTCAGGGATCGAAACCGCCGATTGTCATGTTTGCTTCAAATATCGCCTCACCAGTCACTGGGAAAGGTCACCCGCCGTGATCATCTACGGAACAAAACCCAAGAGCACTCAAATCGACGAGGGCACGTTTTTTTGCCCGATGTGCGAGACAGAACAGACTTACGATTTGTTCAAAGTGAAGACCTATTTCACGCTGTACTTTATTCCCCTGTTTCCAGTGGGCAGCGGTGACGAGCACATTCAGTGTGAGAACTGTTCGGGCACTTTCGCCCCCGAGCTGATCGACTATGACCCAGAAGCCGAGCAGGCGGCCACAGCACAAACTTTACGACGAATCTGTGCCCTGTTCCTGTACGATATTGGCCGTATCTCAACCACAACTTTGGAAGCAATTCAGAAAATCGTCAGTGAGTCCATCGGCATTCAAGTGAACAAAGAAGATCTGGCTCAAGACACCAGTCACGCTCAAGAAGCAGACGCAGACTTTTTAAAGTACTGTAAAAGTGAGCTGGCCGAATATTCAGAAGAAGGAAAGCTGCTGGTGATTGTTAGCCTCCGCCGAGTTCTCGAATCGGAAGGCGATTTAGACAACCTAGAACATGATCGGCTGCTTGAACTAGGGAAACACTTGAAGTTGAAGAAGCGAGACGTCAAAGAAATTTTGACCATGGACCTGAACGAACAAGACGAAGAATTTTAGCCATCCATCAAGCGAAAGCACGGCTGAACGATCTCGTCAACAATTCAACTTCAGTTGGACGTTCACACAACGCTGTTTGTCATAACACTGTTTGTGACGAACAGTGTGACGGCGAATTTCCAACATGGTCAGCTCAGAAAAACCGAAGAACGACGCTACTGACCATCAGCTTCTGGCTTTCCCAATCGCTGCTCTAACAAGCGGTTTAATTCGGCACCTCGAGCTCTCATTGAAATCACTCGACCTTCACGATCTACGAGGATAGCGGTGGGAATACCGCTGATTCCATAGTACACCGTCATCGGATTGTCCCAACCACGCTGAGCAGGATCAGTACTCATCAAGTTCACCCAAGGCAGTTCTTCACGTTCGACATATTTTTGACAGTCTTCAACCGTTTGGTCCAAATTGATTCCCACGACAGCAAAGTCGTCCGCAGGATAGCGCTTCAACTGAGCTTTCATATTTGGAATTTCGGCTCGACATGGGCCGCACCAACTGGCCCAAAAGTCGACCAGCACATATTTGCCTCGATAGGACTTCCAATTAAAATCCTTGCCATCAACGGCGGATCCTGTCACACGAATGGGATTGCCGGGCAATCTCAAACGCCTCGCCACGGCTCTGAGGCGATCGATTTGAGGCTGAATTTCAGGACGTTTGATCTGTTCGAGCACAGCTGCCAGCCGTTCGTTAATCGTCGCCCCCAATTCTGGCTGGGCACTGTTTTCCAACAGTTCACTCAGGTTGGTGGCGATCCCCAAAGATTTCTGATCCAAACCCACTTCTTGGATGTGCTTAAACAGTCTGTCGACGTAAGCCTTTCGTTGGGCTGCCGGCAACATCGGAAATCGTCGAGCCTGCTGTTCCAAACGATAGCTGCCCACCATAGCCTGCACCGCGGGACGAGGATCTTTGTCATACTTGCTTAACAATGCGTCCAACATTCGGGCAGCTTCTTCATCCACTTGGGCCAAAACTGAAAACCCGGCTAACCGCTCAGACAACATACGAATTTGAGTATCGTTGTCAGGCCCGGTTTTTGCGATCTTGTCCAAAGCCCTGTTGACTGCGTTCACTTGCAGCTGAAGATGGGCAATGATGGCAGCTCGCGTTTGTTCCTTCGGAGGAGTCTGCTTGACCTGATTGATGAATTCAAACAGTTGGTCAACGCTGCCTTCCGGGACTGAAAAAGGATTTTCTTCAGCAGCCTTCCGAGGCGCATTGGGAACTTGCCGTTCTTGACCGCAAGCCGCAGTCTGGAGCAGCCCGCAGAATACGAACAAAACAAAAACAGAGGGCTTCATCATCAATTCGAATTTTCGTTTGAGAGTGTCTTAGATGCTGACTGGTACAATTTCGCAAGTGGCAACATGATGCCTTCCAGCTGATTGAAATACTGAGTCTCTGTAAGTGTCGTCTTTCGCTTTCGTAGTTCTTCCAACTTCGCTTCCAGGTCGTCTCGCTGTTGTCTTTGGTCGCTGGTTAAAAGTTGTTCCTCTGGGCTACGCACCAAGTGCCATTTGCGAGCAGTTTGACCATCAACTTTTTCGGGTTCTTTTAGGTTTTTGCGAAGTCGCCCGTCCTGATAGGTAGTCGTCGCAGAACCAGCTTCATCACCGTTATCATCTAACAACGCGTGTTCTGTCGCCAGCCGACCTTCCGATTCGTAAAAGGCTGCCGTATCGGAAGCTGCAACCAACCAAGCTTCTCGTAGCGATGTCTGGCCATCTCGATCTAAGTCGGCATCCAGACGACTCACTGCCCGAGCCATGTAACGCCCAAACCGACTGTACTGAGATTCCTGTCCGCTTTTTGTCGCCGTAATGATGACTCGATCAACTCCACTTAACGCATTGATAAACGGAGCACTGCAAGAACTGCAGTTGATGATCGCCAATGGTCTTTGACTTGTGTCAAATGCATCGGCCAACTGCAACGAAGATATGTCTGGACCAGGAAGATTGAACCTTGCCGTTCGTCCGTCGAATGTGCCATGGCCAATCAACACCAGCCATAACGGTTCATCAGTTTTTTTACTGCTAGCAGCCTGCACCGCTTGCAACAATTGATCACGAAGCACGCCTGCATCAGCTTCCGTATCTTGCTGTGACAAACCCAAGATCTGAATCGACGCCTGCCCATCGGTTGCCGCCACTCTCCACTGTTCGGCCCAGCTTCTAAATTCATCTGCATATTCTGGTGTCCCGGCAACCCCGACAACAACGATGACTTGTTGGCCAGCAGCCAGTAATCTGCCTGTGGACATCACACAAATGGCAACAAACAGAACTCGCAAGACAACCAGCATGGAACGCTTCTTTGCAGAACAGAAAAATTTGCGATTCATCATGGCAGCCCCTGACGACGTCGAATGGTCCAATCTGCTCCGAAGCAGCCCACTGCCAACAAGAACACCCACCACTGATTCCACACGGCAGACGTTTGGCGTTCGACCAACGGAGCATCTCGATAAGACAAACTCTCGACGAAGTCATCCAGTTGGTCCAACGGAATTAGTTGACCATCTGTTTCCGTTGCCACTTGTTGCAAAAACGTTTCGTTTACTTTTACGGACTTCATTTCCAACTGGTCGGGCTGGCTTGCCCATCCCGTTTCAGCCAACAAAACTTCGGGCTCTTCGGCATCTGCCTGAATCGACGCACTCACTTTGGCCGTCCAGCGCCCGGCATCCAGGGCAGCCACGACTGCTTGAAAGCGACCGGGAATATCATCAGAAGGTTCGCCTGTGACATTCAATACCTGCCCATTCGGTTGAGTGATTTCAAAGCTAACATCGGCATCGTCGCAAAGGTCGAAATTCTTGTGCCGTACATCAGATAGCAACACCATCGTCCCTGGTCCTCGACTGACGTCTGCCTGCACACGCACCGAAAGGCGTTCGGGAACATCGGCAACCAACCAACGAACCATCTGTCGGCACGCCCGAGCATGGTCATTCAGATCTTCTTCGGGCTGTTCTCCTGGAGCGATCGGTGAATCATCTGGCCCAACCAAAGCCGGAGAAAAATCAGACAAGCGACGACGACCTTCGTTCATTCTCCATCGCCAAAAATCGCCCACACAAAGCGCGGCCGAACGTCCTCGACCAAACCGCTGAGTCACCAAGGCGGGAAATTCTGTTCCATCTTGGTCCTTCACCGACGCCATCACAATGGCTCCGGGGCGCACGTTGGTTCCGGGATTCAGCGTCACAAACTTTGGCATCGCGGACACTCGCATTCGCTCGGCATCCTCGTTGTCTCGAAGTCGAATCCATGGCTGTAGCCAACCGTCGCGAGTCAATGACAGCGAAACAGCGCCACGAAATGGCACCGTGGCTGCTTGAAGATCCAACGGCAACATTTGCCCAACAGGCGTGCGATCATATTCACCCTGACGAAACGATTCCTGGCCGCCCATCATCAGTAAACCGCCTCCACGTTTGGCAACAAACTGCTGAATCAACTGCATTTGGTCGGCTGTAAAAAAATCGGCTTCTAGGTCATCAATAATGATCGCATCGTATCGAAACAGATCTTTGGCATCTTCTGGAAATCCGCCCAACAATTCTGTTTCGTCTTCTGTTCCCAACCTGACCATGACGGGTTCATCAAATTCTTCGGCAAGCTCTTGTTCCACTTCATCGAAACCTCGGAACAACGAATTCGACGTTTCACCTTCACGTCCTCGAAAAGCAAACTTCGCTTCTTTGCGAGCAATACGAATCAGGCCAACCAGATCTGTTTGAGGATCTGTTTCGACGGCTCGACGCAAAAACTTAAATTCCCAGTTCGGCCTGCCTGACACGTACAGTACTCGGCGAGAACGGCTGCCGCGTTGCACGGCCACCGTAACTTCATTGTTCACCAATGTGGCTTCATCAAGTTCCGTTTCACCATCGTTGTCCAACAAGGCCAACTTGGCTTTGTAGAACACCGTGCCAGCGGTGTCCGGTCGCGTTTCAAAACGAAAGACGGGATCGTCATCGACCGACTGAATCTTGGTATCCAACGGAGTGCCCTTAGCATCCAGCAAGGTGGCTTTCAGCTGCTTTCCTGTCGCACCGGTTGTATCGGCGATCACCTGAATGGTCACCGGAGCATCATCAAAAGCCGTCTGACTGGTGGTCACTTTTCCAATCATGGCATCCACCACATTCTTCGCTTGTGGTAACAAGACAGGAAAGACGGGAGCCAACCGTTGCACAGAATCCGACGCAAACAATTCACCCACAGGCTGCAGATCAGTTGCGTTGCCATCAGACAGCAAAATCATGCCCGCCAATGGCTGACCAGCAAAGCGTTCTTGCAGTTGCCTTAAAGACAAGCATATCGATGAAGCCTCACCATCAAATGACAGATCATCCAAATGAGTGACTCGTTGCAGGTGATCTGAAAGGACATAGCGTTGAAGTTCGAAATCCTGAGCGATCCGTTGAATCCAACCCGTTGAATCTTGCAGTTCACCTTGATCCAAGACAGTCGCAAGCTGTTCGGCTCGTGTCTGCGATTCTGAAGCGTCAACCTGATGACTGCGGCTCACGTCAGCCACAACGGCAAACACATTGGCTCCTCGTTTTGGTTTTGCACTGCTCCACAATGGATTGATTAAACACAAACTAATCAACAACCAGCCGACGCTGCGAAACACAGTCGCCAACGTTTGGTTTGAACTGCGCCGGCCGCGGACAATCGCCCACCCAATTCCGACAACAGCAATGACGATCGCTGGCCACAACCACTGACGATCACCAATGATCAATGAGGCAAGAGAATACATCATTCAGATTCCCCCTGCTTTGCAGACTGTTCGACGGATGAATCTCGTGACTGCCCAAGCAACTCGTAGTAGCGTCGCACCACTTCGTTGTAAGCTTCCGGCACAGGCTCGCGATCGATCGGAGCCAATGAACGCTCGGACTGCATTCCAGACAACTGCTGCTGAATTCTACGCTGCAAATCCAGCATATCATCCAGAAGTTCTGACTGCACCAAATCCCATTCGGGTTCTTTGCCATGCCTCCTAAAGTCAGCTCGAATTGCTCGAGCTCGATCGCGGACTCGAGCCGCCTGATTTCTCAGTTCGTCGTCGTCCAAAATTTCTTCGACTTCTCGAAGCCGGTTCGACCAGCCTCGATAATCGTCGCCCGTCAACGGGGCCGAACGACGTGACGCTGATCCACCATTGGATTCACGACCTCCGCCCAACAACGTCGACTGCCCACCACCAGAGGGCTGGCCTGAAGGTTGTTGCGATTCAGAAGGTTCACCTGAAGGCTGCTGGCCCTGCCCCGGTTGTTGTCCCTCACCTGTTTGGCCAGCTTGATCTTGCTGCTGTTGGCCTGGTGAGGCAGACGGTTGTTCGGAAGGTTGTCCTTGCCCCTCACCCGCTTGGCCTTGCTGTCCGGGCTGGCCTTGTTCAGAAGGCTGGCCCTGCTGTCCCTGCTGTCCGGGTTGGCCGGGTTGGCCTTGCTGCTGAGATGCTTCATCGTTTGGCTGAGCTTCACTGTCCGGTTGACCGTCGCCTTCTTGCGGCCGACTTTCACTTTCTCCCTGCTGACCACGGCCTAGCTGGCCTGGCTGATTTTCCTCACCGCCCGGCTGTTCGCCAGCAGCATTCTGATCGTTTGGTTGGCCCGGTTGCTGGCCCTGCCGCCCAGACTCTTCATTGTTTGCTCGAGCAATTTCCTGTTGCAGTTCCTTTGCCAATTCCTGCACTGTTTGCTCGGCTCGTCGCAACGATTCCTGTTCACTTCCCAGCACCGCTTCGGCCGCCTGCTCGATTCCCTTTGTGAGTTCATCGATTCCCTGTCGAGCCAACTGCTCCGTTTCCTGCGACTGATTCCATAGACCTCGATCCATCAAGATTTCAGTCGCTTCTAAGGCGTCAACCGTCCGTTCTTTCTGACTATCCTGCAAAGTGTCGTACAATCGGCGAGACAACAAAGGTTCGCTTTCTTCAGCCGCTTTCACCACTTGCTCGGCCTGTTCCAAGATTCGTTCCAGTCGATCTTTTTGCTGATCGATTCTTTCGGCAATCCCTTTTTTGTCTCGTTCCGCCTTCAACGACGGTCGTGCTTGGCGAGAATTTTCCCTCGCCGAATTTTCACCATCAGAAGCGTCATCGTCGGCAGCCGTTTCCCCCGCCAACTCGCGAGCCATCTGTTCTTGGTTCCGCTGCAGATCTCGAGCCTGTTGCCGTAGGTCCTGCATTGCTTCGCTGAACTGACTTGATGTCTGCTTGCGGAAATCTTCCTGAAGCTCATCAAATTGACGCTCGGCTCGTGTCCCTTCAGAAATTGCTTTCTGCAAGTCACCTTCTTGCAAAGCTTCGGACGTTCGCTGCACCTGTTCGCGAGCTTCCTGTAGCTGTTGTTGAGCATCCTGAGCCTGTTGTTGCTGCTGAGCAGACTGCTGATTCGACTGCTCGGCCGACTGACTTTGCTCCTGCATTTCCTGACCGACTTCATCCACGTCGCGCAACAGTTCTCGTTGTTCATCTTGCAGCCGCTTTAGCTCTCGACTGATTTCATCTTTTTCTTCCTCCGTTTCAGCAGCCCGCAATTCAGATTCCAGCTCTTTGATTCGCTCATTCATCATCGCCTGCCGCCTTGCCAGTTCCTTTAAGCGATTTAAAACCTGCAACGCTTCTTGTTGCTGTTCTTGCTGTTGCTCAGCGGCCTGGCGTTCAGATTCATAGCGCTGCCGTTCGTTATCCAGTTCTAATTCCTGCATCTGTTGTTGAGACGAACTGCTGCTGGAAGAACTACTGGAACTTTGCGACTGACTTTGCTGAATCTCAGATTCCTTCGCTCGCATCTTCATCAAACCAGAAAACGCTTGCTGCTGTAAAGTTCGAGCAACAGTGAGCTGTTCAACACTTGGATCCGCGACAAATTGGCCCAATTTCTGCACGATCTGCTGCATCGTGTCTCCCACACCTTCAGCGATCTTCAACAGTTCGGCATCTTGAATTTCACCCATCGATTCCTGCAATTGTTCCATTGCCTGTTGCTGACCCTCTTGAATGACAATGCCGTCTTCCTGGCCATTTGTGAGTGCTGTTTGAGACGAGTTCGCATCGCGAAGGTCTCGCTGCACATTCCACGTCGCAATCATGATTTCACGTTGTAACTTAAGCAGCTCTTCTGCTGCTCCACCTTGCTGCTGCTGTTCTTGCTGTTCCTGTTCTTGCTGCTGTTCAGACTGCTGCCCCTGCTGATCTGATTCGCGAAAGATGTCTTCATAACGGCGAACTTCGGCAAACAACAGATCACCAAAGGTCGTGCGTTGACTGCCATCAGGAGCCGTGTCGACAACATAAAAACTATACGACAACAACTGATCGGGCTCTGCATTCAGGCTTTCTAAGTCAACCGTGTGACTCAATTGCTGACGAGTCGGCAACAAAACGGGGGACGCATTTGAAGCATCAGCGTTCGCATCGCCTCGCTGTCCGCTGTCCTTCAAAGACAGCTCCGCCATTTCACCATTGCTGAGCGAATACTGAATCCCATAATCAAGCAGCCCAAAATCATCGGTGGCTTCTGCTTCAAGCAACACTTCCTGAAGAGCTGAAACGTTGGTGTCCTTTCCAGGGAACGTGACCTTTACTTTGGGACGTTTGTTCTTGGTGACTTTCAAAATGATCGTCTGAACTTCTCGAGCTGTCCGCCCTTGGTCGTCTTCCAAATAGACTTCAAAGCGATCGCTTTTTGTGGCTCGCAAAACACATCCCACCATCTGACCTGCAACGAATTCATCCTTCGCTGCCGACGATTCAGCGGCAATGGATTCTGCATCCACAGACGCTGTATCCGTGTCCTCTGTATTCGTGTTCTCTGTATCCGTGTTCTCTGTATCCGTGATTTTCGCGCGATCTGCCGCCCTGTTTTCCTTGACGACTGTCGGTAAGACTTCTCCCGTACTACTTTTCAATTCCACAACAGCCAAAGGCTTGTTGACCAGTAATGACAGGTCGATCATCGATCCTTCAACCGCCGTGATTCGCAGCGTGTCTTCAATCAGCTTTTCTGGCCGTTGAGTGTAAGCCGGAGAGCGAACAAGCGCATCGACTCTTAGCAGTTCTGGCAGAACATAGGTGGCAACCTGAAACGTATCCGATTGCCCGGACCAATGATCTGCTTGAAGATCGGCTGCTTCTTCCGCCGAGGCAGCAAATTCAACTCGGTATTCTAAATCACTCTGAATCGCGGGAAGTCGAACGGCGAACACGGCTGCGTCAACTGTCGGCTCCAACGGAATCAATGTCTCGCCAGAGTCTGAAATCAGCCGACACCGACTGGCAACAGGAATCGAACCACGAAACTTAGCCACCACGGTCAAAGCAGCACCACGTTCAACTTCTGTATCTCCGGGTTCCACCTCAAGTGACGCCATGACCTCTTGAACATCGACGTCACCTTTCTTTGTGGTATCAGCGGTGATCGGTGCGAGCGTCAAGTTGGGCTTCCACTGCCTCGCAGCGATGACTCCCGTAAGAAACACGCAAAACGAAAGCAGACTCACGAAGGTCCATAAGGCCAAATGACGACCGGGGATCACGGCCGTCCAATCCGACTGCCGAGCCAGCTCATCTGCCTCAGCCACCGTTCGGCGTTCCAAGACAGATGACTGCGACTGCTGTGTTTGCAGAGATGTTTGAACGGCCGTCAAAACCGTGTCATTAAATTCTGGATGCTGCTTTTCGATCAATCGAGCGGCGTCGATCGCTGACGGAGTTGACACTTTCCAACGTGCCAACAAAGTGCCCACGAATGTGATGGCAACCAAAATCAACATGCGGTAACGCAGCGTTAAGCTGTCTGGAAGCGATAGCGCCAAAATCGCAGCAGGAATTAGCAACAGTAGCCAGCATAGAGTCTGACGTTTCAGCACCTTCAAACGGTACCAACGCTGAGACACTGCATCCAACTGTTGTTTCAATATGACGCTCATGATCACTTCCTGAGTTATCCGTCTTTGATCACCACAAACGGTCGATCACCGTTCATCACTGCAAGCCAACGGCCATCATTTAAACCGCAACATCTGCTTGCCTACGCTCTAACAAAGTCGCCCACACCGATTCCGCGAGCAAACACGCTAAACCAGCCAGCAACATCCATCTCCAGTATTTCTGACGACTTTCAAGCTCACTGGTCTTCATTTTTGCCGCCGCAGCATCGTCTAAAACCGCGTCGCCACCACTGCCTTCAGTGACTCCAATCCCCAACGCTTGCAACTGCCCCATGGGCAAAGCCTCTGTTTTCGATTCAGAGGCTGCCACATTCGCAATCACTGTCATTTGCTGTAAAGCGTCTTGTTCGCCAGCGGTCAATACATATCGTCCCGGCTGGTCCAGCGAGACGATCACTTCATCCGATTCAAGAACTTCCAAACCTTCATTCTGGGCGTTTAACACAGCCTGAACTTCGGACGCCGTTTGTCGAGAACCATCGGGATACTGAATCCGCCACTGACTGTCTTCTAGCAAACGCGAAGGTCGAATGACGTTGCCAATCGCCTGCATTTGCTGAGTCGAGGATTCTGGAATCGCCAACGCCAGCAGTCGAGTAATCAACGGCGGGAAACGTGTTGACAAAGCCAGTTGACTGTCCGTTGGATGCCAGCCCGCCGCCAAAATCAGCAAGCGACCTTCTTCTGAAACAGGAAATTCGATCAAGGCTGGCATGCCGTTGTCAAATTCTGCCAAGACGTTCCAATCTCCCGGTTTACGCTCTTCAAGATTCAACACAACCTGACGACTTTGCCAAAAGCGAATGGAAGAAAAGTCTGCGAATCGGGCTTCCGCAAATGCTTGAAACAAGGGATGTTGGTAGTCGATGTCAGCCAACATCGAATAGTCTTCAATTTCGGCTTCCGTCACCTGAATATCAGATGGAAGAAACTGGCCAAGCGATTCGATGGCTGACACCGAGTCCGCAGCCAGCAGCATGATTCCACCGCGGTCAAATAGTTTCTGGACAGAAGGCAACATCGCCTCGGGCAGTGCAGAAGTCGCGACCACAAAAGTCGACTCTGCAGGAATCGGGCGATACAAATCTTGGTCTGGCTGCTTCAAGTCAGTCAACACGACATCGCGAGCCGGATTCCCATCTAAAACTCGTTGAAGATAGTATCTCATCGATTCTGGATCGTTCTTCACATCGCTGCCGATATGAGCCACCGTCACCTTGGGATTTGCCAAAGGAGGAAAGTCGATCACGTTGTCAAAGGCATGCGGGTCGGCCAATAATTCTACTCCGACCACATCAGCATCTTTCACGACACCTGCCGGTAAATTCACGCTTCGACGTTGGCCGGCGGCAATCACCACATCAACTGCTTTACCAACGGGTTCAGAGTCGCGATTAAACGGCTGGATCTGAATCTTCTGTTCTGAAGAATCCCCCGCACTCATTAACCGGACTTGCCCCCGACTGCCATCACGTCCTTCAACCCAAGCCAGACCCACATTTCCTGTTTCGTCGGGTTCACAAAGCTTCAGTTCAACAGAGACAGAATCAGGCCAACCTGCCGACTTCAATTCATCCAGTCGACTGCCTCGTTGAAAGTCTGTGACTAAGATCAGTCGCCGCTGGTCAATGTCTTTGAAGAGTCGACCTTCCTGAGCCAAGTCATCGGCCGCTTGCAACATCGCTGAACCTGTTGCCGTATGCATCCAGTCGGGCTCATACGATTCTAAAAGCTCATCAACAATCACAGTTCTTTCAGAATCGCTGGACGTTGCCCATGTTTCGAAAGTGACCATACGTTGCGACGTATTTGAAAACGTCACCACACTCAGCAGATCAGCGCCTTCAAGATTGTCGACCACCGAATTCACAGCGTCGATGACGGCCTGCCGAATCCCGTCTCGACGCATACTTGCACTTCGATCGATCAAAATCGTAACCGCGTCACCCCCTTCAGTGCTCACACCTGATGGAATCACTTCTCGAAGGAATGGTCGAGCAAACGCCAGCCCGATTAAAACGACAGCCAACATGCGCAGTAGCATCAGCGGCCAATGTTCAATCTTGGAACGCTTCGTCATCTTTGGACGAGATGGTTTCAAAAACCGAACGATACTAAACGACATCTGAGACGTCGGGGCGCGACGAAGCATATGCAGAACGAATGGACCTGCCGCCGCGATTGCACCGGCAGCAACAAACAGCGGAGTCAGGAATTCCATTGCACGACTCCCCGTGGGAAAAAAGAACTCTGACAAATCCGGCGACTAAGCTGACCTTGATCATCGGTGAAACAAGCAGACGCCCATTTTGCAGGCGGCACACGACGTAAGGGGATCGTCTCAATACGCTCGGCTAGCAGCAAGCAGATCATCGGCGTCTCCTTGCATGCAGAAATTCAGACAACACCAATTCAAGGGGTTCATCGGTATGGGTCTTGATCAGCGACACACCCAATTGCTCGCAAATCTGTTGCACTCGCTGGTTATGAGCATCCATTTGGCTCACAAAATCGTCTCGAACTTGTTCTGGATCGGCGAAAATTTTCAGACCACTTTCCAAGTCCTCAAACAGTTTGGGACCATCAATCGACAGATCTCGTTCTGCCGGATCCAAAACTTGAAACACGACCACATCATGCTGACAACCTCGTAAAAGCTTCAAGCCTTCTCGAAGCTGATCAACATCAGACAACATATCCGAAATCAAAATCACCAACCCACGTTTGTTTAATCGCTGAGCGGCTTGTTCCAACGCAGCTTCCGGCTGAGTGTCTTTGCCATCGGCTTTGTGTTCTAAACCTACCAGCAAACGCCGCAGTTGCCCGGGTCGAAATCGAGCGGGTATCAGCAATCGCACTTGCTCATCGAAAACACTGAGCCCAACCGCGTCTCCTTGGCGGTTTAACAACCAAGCAATGGACGCGGCGATTGTGCGAGCATAATCGAGCTTAGAATAGTCGAGCGTGCCAAATTCCATTGACCGACTGAAGTCGCTTACTAAGTAACATCGCAGGTTTGTTTCATCTTCGAACAAACGAATGTAGCTGCGGTCGGTTCTTGCAAACAGTTTCCAGTCAAGATACTTGGGATCATCGCCCTGAGTGTATTGTCGGTACTCGGAAAATTCGACGGAAAATCCATGATGAGGGCTCTTGTTCAACCCCGTCCGAAACCCTTCTACAACAACTTTTGCTCGCAGCTCCAATGACCGAATGGCCATCACCACCTTCGGATCCATCATTGAATCGGCAGGCTGATTGCGAAGGGGCGCATCGCCAGCCGTAGGACCAGATTCAGAATCCGACAAAGAGTCAGCAGGAGTCACAACAGGTTCACTCACGCCACAGCTTCCTGCACAGGATGCTGGACGTGTTCAATCAGTCGTTCAACCAGTGTTTCCGGAGTCACGCCTTCTGCTTCAGCTCGATAGTTAGGCAGAATGCGATGACGCAACACGGGCTTTGCCAACGCCTGAACGTCTGCCGTGGACGCAAATGAGCGACCTTCCAGCAGCGCCTTCGCTTTTGCTCCAAGAACTAAGTTCTGCCCGGCTCGAAGACCGGCTCCCCAAGAAACCAAATCGTTGATGAACCGAGGCGTGTCTTTTTGGTTGGGACGAGAAGCGGCGGCCAGCCGGACAGCGTAGCGAACGACGTCTTCGGCAATGGGCACGCGTTGCACCACCTGATTTAATTCTGTCACAACACTGCCATCAAACAGCCGTTCGATTTGATGCTGGACTTTCGAAGTGGTTTGCATCACGACGGCGACTTCATCGTCTTCTGGAAGGTAATCAATTAGCACATTGAACATAAATCGGTCCAACTGAGCTTCCGGCAGTGGGTAGGTGCCTTCCATTTCGATTGGGTTTTGAGTGGCCAGCACGAAGAACGGTCGAGTC
This sequence comes from Fuerstiella sp., assembly GCA_039974975.1. Taxonomy (GTDB): domain Bacteria; phylum Planctomycetota; class Planctomycetia; order Planctomycetales; family Planctomycetaceae; genus Fuerstiella. The sequence continues at coordinate 96,827 of JBDWHY010000175.1, forward strand.
AGCGGGCGCACTTGGCCGGCAGCAGTCACCTGCTTTTCTTGCATCGCTTCCAACAAAGCCGATTGAGTTTTCGGAGGCGTTCGGTTGATTTCGTCGGCCAACAACACGTTGGCAAAAATGGGCCCTGGAATAAATCTCATCGCTCGATGCCCTGCTCCATCTTCTTCCAACACTTCTGTGCCGGTGATGTCCGCAGGCATAAGATCGGGGGTGAATTGAATGCGATTAAAGTTCAAATCGAACAACTGAGCGATTGAATTCACCAACAATGTTTTCGCTAAACCGGGTGCTCCTGTGATCAAACAGTGGCCTCCAGACAAAAGCGAAATCAACAACTGCTGAACAACCTCTTTTTGACCAATGATGACTTTGGAAAGTTCATCGTCGATGGCGGTGGTCAATGACTGCAACTGATCAATCAGCTCACGTTCGCGTTCTTCGGTCAGCTCTGGTGGGTGGCCACCAGATGCTTCGTGTTGACTTAGCTTTTGATCTTCAACCGGTGTCGAGTCCGTCATTCTGTTCTTTCTATCGTCGGCCGTTGTGACGGCAATTCGTTGTTCTGTTTGGTCTGCTGTCGTCCCAAGACACTTGGCTCCTGAAACCTTCATTCCCGTCAATGTGTCATTGCGTAGAACACAATGTTTATCCCGAGCGGGTACGCCTTCTTTTCGGAAAACTCTTTGAAGTACCAAGGGTCCCGAGCTTCTTCTTCCCAGCCATCACCAAGGTCAGTGTTGTGACAAATGATGGCCATCATGCGGCCATTGTCGTCGTACAGTCCTCGGTAGTGAACTTCTTGAGTATCCCAGCCTCGTTCCCATGTAATCAGCTTGCCGTTTTCGTCGACTCGATCAGGATGAGCATGACCAACAGCAGGAATTTGAGGACGCTCTTTCAAGTCATACACGCAGTGGAAAATGGGATGCTCAAGTGGGATTTCAGAAGCTTCGCGGTTTGGAAAAACGCGTCTCATTTCACGAAGAAAATTCTCCAGTTCGTACCCCCCCCAGAAGTCATCCACCATCAAAAAGCCACCGTTCAAAAGATAGCTTCGCAGTGCCAAAACTTCGGGCTCAGAAAATCGCAGGTTTCCAGGTTCAATAATGTAGATGAATGGATAGTCGAATAGTCGAGGATCTGTGAGCTCAAGAATCAGACCGTCTGGATGAGTATGCAACGAAGTTAACTGTTGCAATCGGTAGCTGAAGTTGAGTTCCGCATCGGGATAGTCAGTGCGCCATTTGCCGTAGCGACCTCGGTTACTGCCGCCGCTGTACTGGATGCGGACAAACGTAAAGACATCGTCTTTAAAGTTTGCATCCACTTTCCAGTCGGGAACTCCGCGGCGATCGGGCCGACCATCGGGCCCCAGCATTTGGTTTTCGCCGTAATACTGAAATCGACCGAACTGACCGACGGCAGAGCCCGCTGCAACGACAAACATCAGCGTCGCGGCAAGAGCAATTCGAGATCGATTCCGATTAGGCATATTCATCTTTCCATTGAGCAGACCAGATGTCGGCCATCAGCCGATCGGCTCTATCGTCTCAAATCCCACGGCTGATCACCACTACCAAACCTGTCCGAACCGCCTGACACTTGATAATTGGCTCACAGGCCGAAAAGATGTCAACTGGCTCACACGTCAACGATAAGGCCAAATCAGTTTGAAACTGAAAAGGCCCAAGCCAGATGATTGCATCAAAATTCACGACCCAGCACCCATCGTTTCAACACTCAAGGTCTCATCATGTTCCGAAACTCCTGTTGGATTCTTTGGACAAATGCCGTTTTGGCAACGTCGATTTGCTCAAATCTGTCGGCAGACGACATTCCCGGCATCGGACCAGTCAGTCAACCTGAACGGCTACACACCAACTTCGCCTTCACAGAAGGACCTGCCGCTGATGCGCATGGCAATCTGTACTTCACCGACATCCCCAACACTCGCATTCATAAACGAGACACCAAGGGAACTTTAACCGTGTTTGCCGAACCATCAGGACACTGCAATGGCCTGATGGTGGTTGGCGACCACCTGTACGCCTGTGCCATGGACGGGCAACTCAAGCAATACAACCCAGACACAGCAGAATTCAAAGTGCTGGCCGATCAATTTCAGGGATCTCGATTCAACGCGCCCAATGATCTTGTGATGGATAAAACAGGAGGCATCTACTTTACGGATCCACGCTACCGTGCTCCTGATCCGTGGCCCCAAGGCATCGAAGCTGTTTACTATCGAGCAGCCGATGGCAAAGTGACTCGTTTAATCGATGACCGCACTGCTCCCAACGGCATCATTCTGTCACCCGACGAAAAATGGCTGTACATCGTACCCAGCATGGAAGAAGAACTTTGGGTGTATCCCGTAAAGTCTGCCGGAAAAATTGGAACCGGACGTGTGCTTGCAAAAATGACTCAGCAGGAAGGCATGTCATTAACAGGGGGCGACGGCCTCACAGTCGACACCAAGGGCAACATTTACGTGACCACGGGCTTGGGATTACAGATTTTCAGCCCAGCTGGAAAACAATTGGGAATCATTTCAATCCCTGAACACCCGGCCAACGTTACCTTTGGAGGCCCTGGTCTTCACACGCTTTTCGTGACGGCTCGAATGTCACTGTATGCCGTCGAAACCAAAGCAACAGGACACGTGTTTCGTGGACCACCTAAAACACTAAGTCTCAAGTAGCCAAAATTGCCCCACCAAATAACGCACTCTCGTAGCAGGAACTGAGATGCCAACTGAAAGCTTGATATGCAATTCTTGCGGTGCCCCGTTGGATGTTCCAACCAGTGCAAATTTTGTGAGCTGCAATCATTGCGGCACACAACTTTCGATTAATCGAAGCAAAGGCGTCACCTTCACCGAACAGTTGGCCCGAATCGAAGAAACAACCGAAGCTCTCACTGACCAGCTTCGAGAACTGAATAGCCACCAACGCCTCGAAGCCTTAGAACGTGATTGGCAAAGTCGCCGAATGGGATTCATGCTGACAGGCAAAAAAGGAAGAAGCTACGCCCCCTCCAAGAAAATCGCGCTCGGCTCTGGGCTTGCAGTCGCCGGTTTCGGAATCCTGTGGACCATCATGGCAATCGCCATCACATCCAGTGCTCCAAACTTCGGCCCGTTTGCAGTGGCCAAAGTCATTTTTCCTTTGTTCGGATTAGGATTCGTCGCAGTCGCCATTTTTGGTGCCGTCAAGGGCTACCAAATGTCTGAAAAACTGGAACACGCCGAGCGTGAATATCAACAGGAACGCCAAGACCTGCTGGACGAGTAACTTCCAGCTGCGCTGCAAATGAATGGCGACTGTGTGCTTATGACTGTGTGCTTATGACCATGTGCATACGGCCGTGCGATTAACGACCGTGTGCTCGGCTTATGCGGCTGCTTTCTCAGTCGTGACGACTGATGTGCTTCACGACGTGTCCCAAAATTCGTCCCCACGCCGCTTCCACTGTTTGGTCCCAATCGGGATCAAATTTTCAGCCGCCTGAATCATTGCATCCAACCAAAAATCATTAAAGTTCAGGACGGATATTCAGATGGGCACGATCATGAGTTTCTGATCGGTCATTGATTTCTTGCAATGCGTTGCGCTCGCCTGCCGTGGCTCCCGCACTCAGCTGCAAAGAACGCAACAGCATCTGCTTTTACAGGTGCTGTTGCGTGTGTCTGAATTTCTGCCGAATCTCGTCCGATGATTCCAGAAAGCGATCATAGAATTCAGGCAAAAATTCATCGCAAGCAGAACAACGCTCCAAGCTCTGTAAGAACAAGTCTTTGGGAGCCACTTCATCCATGAGTGCGATCCTGAACAAAGGATAAAATCCACTCGATGATCTTTCGCCCCATTCACAGCAAGCCTTCGAATGAGACAGGCCAACACGCAGATGCAGACGAAAACAAAAACCACCCTGCACAAAGAAGGGAAACAGGTTTACTGTCGAGTCGCCGTTCCCGTCATAAAGGCGGTCCATTTTCCATTCCCGAAGGATTCAGATTTCAAGCGAAGCTTTCCATCAGCAGCGAAGTCGTAGGTGTCTCGAAACTTCTTCGTTAAACCGGGATTCATGAAGTCTGGGCCCTCTGCCTCAAACACCAACTTATTGCCTGTCAATGTCCCGTCGTACTTCCACATCAAGTCACTGGTGGAATCGATCCAAGTGGCCACGTACTTCTTTTTCGCTGCGTCATAACCCACAGTGTGCACGGCCGTGAAACGAGTACCTCCAATGGAACTTTCCATTGTGTTTTGCACCCAGAACTCACCCAACATCTTCCCTTGAATTTTGCTCTGGCAATCAATGGGTTCAGCTCCCGGAGCCATTGTGCACTTGGATTCCGCCACCCACGAACCAACGAACATCTTCAAAAACTGATGACCGATCGCAGGGTCAGATATTTCTGCCGCGTCCTGAGCAATCGCGTCCTGAACAACAGTGTCCTGAGCAACAGTGTTCGCCGATAGCAAACTCAACAATATAACAACCAAAGATTTGGACATAGACATGGCTCCGCAACTGAATCTGGCATAACTGGTATCGCCAGCTTAAGCACTTGATATGCACACCGCCAACCAAACACCGCTGCGAATCCGTTTTGATTTGACCACAGCCCCAATATTCATTGACGATGGCGTCAGGGAATCATGAAGGGATCATTCGCAGATGGCCATCAAAGATTGCTGGCAAGAGCTCTCATCACCAACGCCAAATGCACGGGCAGCCAAGTTGTGGTGGTAGCAACCCCATGGCCGAACCGAGCATTTTCAACAGGTATGCCAAGCTTCGTTGTTCGACCACTCGGTTCGTATTCTAAAAGCAAATGGTGCCCATCCGTGTGGCATCGCGTGCCAGGTTTCCAACGAGCACACGCTTCTCGAATCCGCTCAACTTTGATCTTCTGCAGATCTTCGTCGATGACCGCTGGTTGCAACCCTGCTTCTAAGATCGTCGCGAATCGGGATTCCACTTCTTCCAAAGCAGGTAAGGTTACATCGGTGCCAGCAACGGCAAATGCTTGAACCCAATCACCATACTTCGCTGCCAGAATATCTTTCATCGCATGCATGGGGTAAATGGGCCGAGTCAAAATCGAGTTGGGTGGCTGCTGATTCCGATGATGCATCAGGTGCAAAAGAAAACGATAGCCAGCAGAATCCCATCCATAACGCACGGGAGTCCCAAACGCAGCGATGCACACAGACCTAGCCCACGGATGAGGCGAAGGCGATTCTCGCAGCAAACTCTCGGCTTCTAACCACTCATCGGATGTCTGTCCGGCCGCCTCAAAAAATCGGCGAACAGCCACACGATTGTTGGCCAATAAATTGGTCAGAATCGCGAGCCCATTTCCGGCGTGGGAATGCCCCCAAAACAGCATCATGCGTTCCGGACTGGGATTCACTCGCTTCAGTTGCAACAACAACTTGATCGCAAGATCGGCTCGAGCCTGATGATTGTTCTGACCAGACCAAAGTGGATCCAAAATTTCAACTGCCGGATCGCCTCCGACCAACTGTTCAAACTGCTGTTGATACTCATCCGTGTAATTGGCGATGTCTCCGACGACAGACTCTGTAATCGCGACCGTCGCCTTTTTCAATCCACCCGCAAGAGAATTCAGCATTCCCTGCATGGGATGATCTGGTTTCGTCATACCAGACAGCAACGCAGCAAAAGCAAACGGATCGTCTCCTCGAAACGTCCCAGGCACCAAGATCACTTTGCCAATCTTTAGCCGAGTATGCAGTTGAGAAAATTCGACTCCTTCGGAATCTTCCACCGATACCTTCTGAATCACCGGAGCGACGACAGGAACTGTCGGATAGTTTTGATGCTGAAAGGCATTGTTGGAAGGCATGAGCAATTGACACAATGGACGAACAACTGGAAGCAGATAAGCGATCAATAAAGGACGGCTTGCAGAAACAAAGTGGTATCAAGCTCCAACCACAACTAATTCACTGCAGGCCTTCCTTCTGTCTTTACCACCGGTAGGCTCAGCAAAAACTGATGAGCTTCTCGGTATCTGGGAGCAAGTTCCAACGACTGCAAGACATGTCGACGAGCTTTTTGTGGCGACTGACTCAGCTGCAACTTTGCCAACTGCAGGTGGTATCGAGCTGCATTGGCAGTATCCAATTCCAGTAACCCCGCCAATAACGTTTGTGAAAGTTCCATGTTGCCAACCTGCGATGTCGCCTTCAACAACAGCTGATTGGGTTCAGCCCGCAAAGGGTCGATGGCCAACACTTGCTGCCCTGCTTGGGCCGCTTCTTCCCAACGTTCGTTTTTCACGAGCAACTGCAACAACCGATAAGCCGAATCCCAATCGCTTGCTGATAGCTCAACCTGTTTTTGTAACACATCAATCTGCTGACCGACCTGGTCTTGCTGACCATAAATGCTGGCTAAAACGGTTCGAGCAGAATCAGGCCGACGATCATTCGGATACAATTCCACAAGCCCTTGCAACATTTCTGCTGCGTCATCCAACTTGTCAATTTGCACCAGATCAACGGCCGTCTGAAGGACGGTGGAATAATTCGGACGAGAATCTGTGATGTCAGGAACAACGGGATCGATCAGCTGCCGAGGTTTCGCAATGGCGAATGCGACGTTTGGGGCAAACTCGGTGGCTCGTTCTTTCAACCAAGATTCAAACGCACGATCAAGAGCCTGCATGTCCGTGGTGTGTCGCTGTAAAGCATCATTAATCGGAAGGCCATTTTTCAGTTCCCCTAGCACCGCTGTGATTGATTCGAAACCAAATTCTTGGACCAAGTATTCCACCACCATCGACGATTCGTAGTACGCAAAATTGACATCTGCTCCCGACTTAGCGTTCAAGAATGCGCTACTCAGTTCACTGACAGGCGTAATTTCGCCGTTCAATATTCGGTCTTGAAACACGGGAGACATGTGCTGCCCCCAACTGCCGTTGCGCTGTCGCTCTTCATAAACTGATGTCCCTTCACTGAGCCAGCGAGGAATTCGGTTACCCGTCATTTGCAACGTAATCACATGACAAAATTCATGCCACAAAACGGCTTGCCAATTATTCGGGCTGCTTCGAAACGAGGCTGGACTGTTTGCGGTAATCAGTCGGCCAAAACAAACTCCCAAATACCCAGCGACATCTGGGACTCCAAATGTCCTCACTGCGAAATCATCTTTGCGGTCGAAGATTTCTACAATGACAGGTTCTGTCGGCACGTACCCATACTTTTCAGACAAAGTATCAAAAGCCGAATTCAAGAGAACCTGCACCTGAGATCCATAAACGGATGCCTCAGTGCGTTCCATTCGCACTAAAAATCGCTCATCCTTCAAAGTCACGTAGTTGTCGATGGAATCCTTCAGCTGCAGAAGATTGAAGACACCCACGCTGTAATCATCTGCTTCTCCCGCCTCGGCCACCAACTTCCAACCTTCTGCATCTCGCCCCAATCGCAGCAGGTCCTGAGCTAACTGGATCTTAGCTGGCAGATAGTCTGCATCGGCCTTCAATGACTGGTTCAGGTATTCTGCGGCTTCGGCAAAGCGGTATTTTCGAGACAGGCATTCGCCGATCAAAAAGGTGACTTCAGGATTGTTCGGTGAAAACTGTAACGCGGTATCCACAGCCACTTGTTCTTGATCGGAATCGTTTTGCAGATGGAAGACAACAGCCTTCAAAGCCCAAGCCTTGGGCAGCGCAGGGTTTACTTGAAAGATTTCCTCCAGCATTAACTTCGCCGGTTCGTACATTTCTCGATCGATCGACTGCCGCACCAATCTCAGTCTCGCTTCGAAGTGATTGGGGTTCAGCTGCAACGTTTTTTGAAGCAGTTCGGCCGATTCTTCGGCTGATCCCGTCTTCAATGCTTCCGAAAGCAAAAAGGCAACTTCAGCATCTTCGGGGAATGTTTCGATCGCTGGGCGAAGATAACTTGCGGCCAAAGCAGGATCTTGTTTTTCCAAGGCAAGTCGAGCCGAAGCGATCATGCCATCTGATCGACTGCTGTAGTTGCGTCGAGCTCTTTCGAAAAAGCCTTCCAACACATCTTTCGGATCGGCCCCCAGTTCCAATGCCGCATGACCTAACACCACCAGATCGTCTGCATCCGTGTATCGCCAAGGCGCTGAGGTCGCCAACTGGTTGACTTCTTCCAAGATCAACTTCTTTTGATCACGGTCACCTAAAATAGTTTGCAAATCGTAGGTTGCCATCCGCAGTCGAATGCTCCATGCGTATCGCGTCAGACCCGCCTCAAGCGACGCCGCTGCTTCCGAATATCGGCCCAACGAAATCTGTGCTTGTGCTTTCAATAACGGCCATTCTTCGCTGTAGCTGCGACGTTCAACTTCTGCGGTCGCTAGATCCAGTGCCTCGGAATAATTTCCGGAAGCAAGCAGCGCACGAGTCTCTCGAATCGATGCCGCCATCAAAGATTCAGACGCAAGCACGAAGGCGAGTATTGAAAGCAGACACAGTTTGATTCCATCAACAAATCGAAGTTGTTGGCCAACCGACACACCTGCGATTGAGCGATGACAGCACATCGAAAAAATCATGAATTGACTTTCAAAATCAGACCGTCGAACGGCAAAACAAATTGACCCTGATCAGTACGACCCAACCAACAAGACGAAAGCTGGCACATTCCAGACGATCGTAACAACGGGACACGTCGTCAGACAGAATTTCGGCCGATACGCACTGGTAACCCCTGTGATTACTTGACCACTCCTGCCCGCCAGTGAAGTCGGATCATGTGGGTTAGGTAATTTCAGTTGGAGCCATACGAGGCAGAAACCCGTCCTCACTTTCCGCACCGGAAGCTGCAGAGTCTAGGTTTCATTGTCACCTCGGTGAACCAACATGGGAATCCACGAAGGAGCCAATTTCGCAAGAATTGTTCTTCGTGGCTGAAAACGTCGAGGGCCCTTGTCCGTACTTCTCAACTTGATTCCAACCCGTTTTCATGCGTGACTGCAAGTAAACCGGCTGGATCTGCAGGACCGAATTGATGATGCAACAAATCAAAGTGACAGACGTCATGCGAGACTGTCAAGCGGCCACTGTGTCATCATCGCTTACCGTTCGCCATGCTGCCGAACGCCTTATGGTCAATGATTCGGCCGTACTGATCGCTGTCGATGACGATGGTCGGCTGGCTGGACAAATTTCTGAATCGGACATCGTCCGCCAATTGCTTTTGTCCGAGGCGACCACCGAAACGATCGAACCCATTTTGACCTGCTACGTCGAATCAGTTTTCTCGACCGCCACCGTGGGCAGCGTTCTGCACCTGTTTCGATCATCCTGTCACGAAGCATTGCCCGTTCTTTCGAAAGACCGCACAGTTGTAGGAATCCTGTCGCGACACGACATCGTGCGATTGCTACTGAGCGAACACTCTACTGTCGAAGCAAAACACAATCACGACGCGATGAAGCCACATTTGGGCAAGGCGAATCCCAAGTCGACTCGACAAAGCAACTCGGCTTACGGCAGTCAAGATGCGACTGACCAAGCCTAAACATGCTCGTGTTGCTTGTCGCCACAGTGCTGTTACCGCAGTGCTGTTGCCGCAACCTTCCGTCTTACACTCAATCAGCCAGACACTCACACCAACAGACACTCAATCAGCCTCGCGCTAGGCCAGTCTGCACTGTGCCAGCTTCCACTGTGTCAGCTTCCACAGCGTTCTCATTCCGAAGCCGAACGACTTTGGCCACACGAAAACATCAGGCTGGTAAATCTCTACAGCTCGACGCCCATATCGGCCATTAACAGCTTCATATCGCCCCACACCTCTTTCTTTTGCTGAGGATATCTCAGCAGATAAGACGGGTGATAAGTGCACAAGACCTTGGCAGTGCCGTGTTTCAGCCAAGTTCCACGAAGCTTGGCGACGGTATTTTTTTCGTTCAATAAATTTTGAGCGGCGATGGTGCCCCAGCAGACAATATAGTCTGGCTGCACGATCGCGATTTGAGCATCAAGGTATTCGCGGCAATTTTCAGCTTCCTGAGGCAAGGGACTCCGGTTGCCGGGCGGCCGGCATCTCAAAATATTGCAGATGTAAAGGTCTTCTCGCTTTAGGCCACAGGCGACAATGATCTTGTCCAACAGCTGTCCAGCGGCTCCAACGAATGGCTCTCCTAAGCGGTCCTCGTCCGCGCCCGGTGCTTCTCCAATAAACATGATCTTCGCATCTGGGTTGCCGCTGCCAAAAACCGTTTGGCGACGATTCATGGCCAATTCAGTACAACGATCGCACTTAGAAACGAGCCCAGCAATTTGCTGCAAGCCCTGCCCTTTGGCTTCAACTGTTGCAGGTTGGCTTTCAAGGACCGCACGAACTTCAGCCTGTTGCGCCAAGGGTTGCACGGTCTTACTGAAATCAGCGATCG
>JBDWHY010000176.1:0-6316 GCA_039974975.1 Fuerstiella sp.
CAATCAATGTACCGCCCCAACAGACTGCAGCGGTAGTCGTCATGCAACCGGTACAGGAACCATCGCAGCCATCGTTTGCAGCTGCTGATTCAACTGGGAGTTTTGGTAGCCCGACACTACCCACAAACCAAGGAACCCAGATTGAGCTTGAACGCATGGAATTGGACAGAATCGCAAGGGAGCAACAACAAAGCCTGCTGATCAGTATCGACGCGCGATTGGCAGGACTTACTGAGACAAATCAACAGGGGTTTTCAGAATTGGGGCAGCCTCGAATTCAAGATGTTCGGCCAATCAGCGATGGTCCAACTGAAGCGGCGTCACCAGCGGAGTCAATCGCATGACAATTGTTCTCAACGGCGTGACGTTTTCGAATCCTGTTGGCTCCATGATCCATGGTTTGCCACAAGTTCAAGACTATCAGGTCCAATCTGCCAAACATCACTTTTGGGGTGTCATCGGTGGAAACATCAACTACAGCGTTCCTTCGTTTCGAGGGATCGTGATCCCGGTGACGATTCACAACTTCAACAACGAAGCTGCACTAAGAACGCATGTCTTCGACATTCGCTCACAGCACGGATTGAACGGAACGCTGCAAGTAACGAACCAGCAGAACACCTTGGTTAGTTGGCCATTGACAGCTTTCATCGGATTCGATGAGGATGGACCGCCGTTCTATGACGGGTCCGGAAAGTACCTTTGGGTGCAGTCTGGCAAGCTAAAGTTTGAACAGATTGCGAGCTAACCATGACGGATGCGATCAACACCTCTGGTGCAAGACACTTTCGGTATTCGCGATGGATTACTCGACTGATTCAGACAGACGAGGCACCGACGCTACCGGTCCCCGTCACTGAGATTGTGACAGACTTTCGTGCTGAACGGGTTATTCAATCGGCAGGCAGCTCAACTCTGGATTCCGCCCAGTTGAATTGGAATGTCTCAGCCCCATTGATCAATCGTGTCCAAGCCACGAACTTTGCTTGGTGCGTGGAAGTTTTTTTGCCAAATGCAACGTCGCGTCTACACCTTGGCGACTACGTGACCGAGACCGAGGCTGTTAACTCTGGAGGCGAATTTCTTACGGCACAAAGCCATTTGAGAAAGTGGCACTTTGGAACAGCGTGGATTGGGCAGGTATGGTGGGACGCCCGAACAAACGCCGAAGTCGCAGTCAGTGAGCCACCAAGCTTCAATCCATTGATTGACGGCAAGATTTTAGGCAACCGTTCAAACCGCCGTCGCCTCGACACAAATGAGGCGTTTATATGGTGCCATCCTGAGCAGTTACTTACTAAAGAGGCTCAAACCTACAGTGGGCAAACTGCTCAGAAATGGACCTTGCGACAGGCCGTCGCCGCCATGTGCTGGGAGATGAACAACAGTGAGAAATTTATTGATAATCCGAATGCTACAAGCCTTGCTAAGCTTGATGACGCCCCAGTTCTTGAGGACGTCCGACTATCGATGGACGTCTCGCTCCCCGTTGCCTTAGATCGCCTGTTACATCCGCTCGGCTTCAATTGGCATATCGACTACGACCTCCCCAAATGCCGCATTGAGTTGTTTGAGGTTGGAAAAGGCATGGAACGAGAGTTGTTGTTTCAGGCACCAAGAGAGGTTTTGGACCTCGCTAAATCGAATGTGAACGATTACCGAATAGCCCGGCAAATTGGTGACGCTCCAAACGCTGTTTACGCCCTCGGAGACTTCGAACGAAGAGAGATCACACTCCCATTGTTCAGAGGATGGCAAGAAGCTGACGACAGTCTTTCAGCAGCAGATCTGAAGAAGTCGGATACAGCCAGCCAGTACAAAGACAAGCCGCTTGTGTGGCGTCAATGGGTCGCCAACGAGGCAGGTGACTACAACGGCACAAGAGCTGAGATCACAGACCCTCCCGATCTGTCGTCAGTGTTCGCAAACTATGTTGCGCACAGACGTGAGATTGAGGATCCAATCACATTTGACGGCGATGCGGACAACAAACAAAGACGGCAAATGCTTTTGGAGTGGTCGAGTGACGGCGGCACCACATGGGAACTCGTTCCACCTAGTTTCGGCCAGCCTTATGTGACACCGGGGCAGATTGGCGTTCTGTTCACAGGAGATAGCCCACCATCGGCCATGATCGATGCTGGTGCCGATGCCCAACTGCGAATCACAGGGACAGTTCAAGGCAACAAGCGAATTCAAGAATACGCTCAGCCCACGGCTGATGCACCGAATGGACGCACGAACATGCTGACGTTGGATGTACCGAGTAAGTTTCAAAGTCGCAAAGTCCAATCGTCTGGACCATTCGCCTCGACCCTGGCTGGCCATGAAGCTGGAGCCGATGAACAGGACGACGAAACGGAAATCAAAGAGTTCGCTGAGAAGGTTCGTGATCAAAATACTTGTGCTGAGCTGGACTGCCGTTTCGTTCTGCCAGGCATCCACACGACTTACAAGATCGGTGATCTCATCACAAAAATTAAGGGTCGTGAAATCGACCTGAATGCATGCGGTGGAAGTGAAACGCGTTATCCACAGATTATTCGCCGCGAGTTCTCCTACAGTCCGTCACCCACAACAATTCTGACTGTTGATCGGACAGCTGGGCGCAATGCTAGGAAGGTGTCCTGATGGGACTGAACACGACGAAACGCGAATTCAAACCGCTTCCTGCAGGTGGCGGGGGCATCGCCGTTGGAGCAAGATTGCTGTACTTCCGGATTCGCGAGGTCGATTGCTACACGGGCGATTGGTATGTGGACTATTCACACATTTCGGATTGTGAAGAGATCCCCGATCAGCGAGCTGATGGACTTATTCGAGTGAGACCAGGATGCTGCTTGTCACCGTTTACAACAGATGAACTCATTGCTTCAGGCTATGGCGTGGCAACCTACGTTTTTCCTAAAGACTCATGCGGCATGAATGGCCAGTGGCGTGAGATTATTCACTGCGCTGACGATGGTTGTGATAGTCAGTTTGGCAGCCACGAAGAGTGCACCTCATGATCAAACGGTCGCTCCGTCCATGGGTATTATGTTTTCCGTGAGACAGGAGATTACCCCGTGACTTACGAAACAACGAAGTTGTAAGTCCTTGCTAGAAAGGGCTTTGTGTTAACAGGCTCTTGGGAAATCCTCGCGTTCAAAAAACCCCGGGCCGTCACATTGTCCCCAATTGCGATGGTGGGACTTTTGGTGCATTACGCTGCTCACTTCGAATGTCCCCTAAACACAAAAGACGAGGCCTATTCATGGCGAACACGAACGAAGCTCCCCTATCGGTTGAAGAAGCAAGTGAAGCACTAGCAGAGCACCTCGCGTCCATCGTTAGTACCGATGAGGTCAATCAGTATCAAGATGACCGAACGGCTGTGGATGCCATCCTAAGCAAGCTGTGTGGCTCGCCTGTGAAGGTTTCGTATGAATGCACACCCGCCCATTCAGGCTCCTGATCTGGTGCAGCCCGAAATGCCACAACTTCTTTCTTTCGACTGGCTAGTATCGGTTCCGTCAGTTGTCGGGCTCCTGTGCTAGCCGTGGATTCAATTACGGAATTATGACTGCCGGTGGCTCGAGTCGAAGTTGATAAATCTCTGGTTGCGTATCGGCAACTTCTAAAGAAGGCTGATCTTCACGCCACCAGAATCTCTTGGAAAGGAACACCCGCTCCCGTTGACTATCCATCTCGGTATTTCGACCAGATTCTGGTTCAACGATGGGGCTGAATTGATGTTCGCCAGCGTCAAACACAGAGCTTTCCATATCGACACCAAGCATGGCATGCGTCGTGTTCCAGTGAACTCTGTAGTTTCCGGAAGGAAGCCAAAGCCCGGCCGAACCTGTCACATCAGTCCATGCATAACAGTCGACATTCCACCACGTTGAATCCGGCATTTTGAAAAGGTTCTGCCGGGCCCAAAGCCTTACGTTTGCCAGTGGTTTCCCATCGGTATTCGATGTGACTTTGATGCGAACGAACTGCAGTTTGGGAATCACGAGGGCAACTTCAGCAGAATCCAGCCAAAGAGAAGGCGCCCCTAGTGATTCCAACTTTATGCGGGACTTGGTGCTCGAAGAGTAGCCTTCAACCGTCCACTTGAAGTTTTTAAATTTCTTGTAGTCTTCGTTAGTGGGTGTTCCAGTTTCGGAAAGAACTCCCTGTTCTACAAGCTCTGGCAGAATGTTTTGTTTCCACAAAGACAAACTGCTCTTAAAGCGAATCTGTCCTTGGTTGTTACTTGGTGTTCGCGCTCGAAAAGGCGCGTCGCCAGCGCCAGAAAATGCTCCATATTTTCTCTTTACAGCGATACTAACTTCAAGCCCCGAAATCGGTTTTCCACTAGGTGTCGCTAAATGAGCGATCAGATCGTTTCGCATTGGAGTTCGTCTAATCCTCTCTTCGCTTTCTGAATCATACGGTTCCAGCTTACCCTGGAACGTCTGACCAAAGGCTGGATCAGCAACTGAAAGGACAACGCAGAACGCAATTAGCAGCATGCGAGTTTGCAGGTCTGTGGTGTTCGTACTCATATCATCCATCTTAACGCCATGGAGTTTTTTTTGAGGTCAGCACAACACAATTGGTGCACAACACCCAGCTTAGCATTGAGTCAAGCCGTCACATATGATCGTTTTTCACAAATATCCTACACCTCACCCTCGCGTAGTGGAAAAAGTGATGGAAAAAGTCAAATACGTCTGTCCGATCTGCACAAGATCATTCCGAGTACCAGCGAAATTCGGCAACGCCCCCTGTTGCGGAAACTGCAAACAGGCCTGGAAGGCTAGGCAGGAAGCGGAACAACTGGCAAACGAAGAAGCTGAAGATGCTGCGAGACGGGCCGCAGAAGCTGCATCATTGGCACAGCAGCAGTTGGATCAGGCAGCTCATCAAGCAGCATTTGAGTATAAAAAACAAAAAGCAATCCAAGTCGCCGAATCTGAAGCGACGTGGATGAAGGCGACAGCAGCTTGGTGCCCGGATCCATCACCCCTAAAGCAAGTTCCAGAGCCGAATGAGACATACCCCAAGATGAAAACCTATGCAGGGGTCTGCAGTACTCTTGGCTACATTCACTATCTACTTGCTGTACTGGCAACCTTCATTGGAGGCATTCTCGTTTCAAAAGAGAATACCGCAATTGGAATTCCCTTCTTGGCTTCCGTGTTTCCGCTTTGTTTAAGTGGGTTTACCCTGAACATGTCAGCAGAGATAACACACGCATCTCGTAACTCAGCCATCAACCTCGAACGAATCGCCAAGTCGCAATGATAAAGCCTTCATCAATTGTGGTACTCATGCTGGCTTTGGAGGGTTGTTCAGATCCGCCGGCAGAAACGTCCCGGGGACTCTCACCAGCTCCGAGAACGAATGAGCCAGTTTTGATACCGGATGAACCGGAATCGTCAGGTGAGGACATCTCGGAAGTCACAGGGAAGGTCATCAAGATCGTTGACGGTGACACGATCGACATCCTGACTGCTGACCATAAAACGTTGCGGCTTCGATTGAACGGCATCGACACCCCTGAAAATGGGCAACCATTTGGAAAGAATGCGAAACAGTACCTTAGCCAGACGATCGGCGGGAAGTTGGTGCGGATCGTGAAACACGACGTCGATCGATACGATCGAACGATCGCTGACATCTACCTCCCCGTTTCTGACCCGCGTGTGAACCTTCCGGATGAGTTCATAAACCGTGAACTGGTCAAACGTGGCCTCGCCTAGCACTACAAGACGTACAGCGACGACGAACGACTCGCTCGAGATGAAGAAGAGGCTAGGGCGCGTAATCTAGGGCTCTGGGGTGATCCCCGGCACGTTGCACCGTGGGACTGGCGAAAGCTATCGAAAGAAGAACGGGACAAACTCAGGTGAGTAATGCCATCTGACAGTACGAAGTCAAATCTCCACCAACTTTTGAAACGTATCGACGAAGCATTGGAATGCTTGACGTCATCCGCCAACGACTTGGCGACGTTAACTTTAGAAGTTTGTGTAGTATTGTTGATGAACCCCCAAAGCGTGATGGTAATTGACGCGGAAATGAGGCAGCGGGCAAGTCAGAATCGACTGCAGCAATTTCGGATTTCTGACAGCTCCTTAAGGTGACAGGATGATCGTTAGAAATTACAAAACACGAAATGCTACACGGACGCAAGCAATTTAGGAGACAATGGCAATGATCAACGTTCGGGTTCGAGACTTAGGTTCGGACAAACCGCAAGCAACTGAAATGTCCCTCGATGAGCCGGCAACAGTTGCCGGCGCAATGGCGGCCATCGGATTGGATCCCTGCGAACACACTTTTG
>JBDWHY010000177.1:0-7736 GCA_039974975.1 Fuerstiella sp.
GATAAGAAAATTCATCACATCGATCCCGACGCGTTGCAGCTGATTGAAGATCATGTCTGGCCGGGGAACATTCGAGAGCTCGAAAATGCGATCGAGCGAGCCGTCGTGTTGGCCGAAACGGACACCATCGCTTTAAAAGACTTGCCTCCACAGATGATTGAATCAGCCGGAAAGAAGACGGCTGTTCGCAAGCCACGCTCAACTGCGAAGCCGTCGACTGCTAAGCCGGCGAGCGCTGGGCCGTCGAGCGCTGGGCCGGCGAGCGCTGGGCTCAACGCGTCTCGACCTTCGGTTGCTGCGCGATCCGAACTAACCCATCGTTCCGAAGAACGTGATGTGGCACGTGGAGTAAAACTGTCCGAAATGCAGTCCCCATCTGCGGCTGCTTTCGCGCCGGTAGCTGTTTCGCCTCAAGATGATGGAGACGAATATTTGCAGCTGCAGCGTGCTTTAGAATTGGCCGACGGTAACAAGGCCTTGGCTGCTCGATCGTTGAAGATGCCTCGCAGCACATTCTACAGCAAGCTGAAAAAGCACCAATTGTAGTCGAAGCAAAGAGCAAGAGATGCTGCTTGCCGGAATGCTCAATGTCGCCATGAGGTTCCGCCGCATTCATGCTTCGTCGTGATGAGCTGTGCTTTGAGAAGATGCTTTCTGTTTTGGTGAGTCCCCCGGCGTGAGTCCCTGTTTTGGTGCTCTCCCAGTGGTGCGCCGAGCCAATGGCCAGCGTTGGTTTAGTAAGCAGAATCGCGTTCGTTCTAACGCGGGTTTCATTAAGTTGGATTCATAAATGTTAGTCAATCGATGTGTATGCTGTCTTTGATAGTTTCTTGTCTAAAGAACGTGTAGCCTAATGATAGACGCAATACGGGCGGGTGAAGAATGTTTAATTTCTTCTTGCGATCCTGTTCGTGATTTCGCCAACGTGAAGAACACACAGATTGACTTGATTCAGATAGGGGACATCCATGATTTCGGGAGCAATGAACAATATTCGGTTGGATTCCATCATTCGTGAGCACTCAACGATTGAAGAAGGCCAGTTGGGTTTTTGGCGGATCAGTTATCAAGACCGAGTCGTCATGGTTGTGACGGACGAGAATCACAATCGGATGAGAATTATTTCTCCAGTGGTCGAAGTCGCAGAGCTGGATGAATCAATTTGGTTGATCGCACTGACGGCCAATTTTGATCGAGCTTTGGATGCTCGATACGCCGTCAACGGAGACTATCTGTGGTCGGCCTATATTCATCCTTTGTCATCCTGTTCAGAAGGTCAGTTCGTGGATGGCTTAAATCAAGTGGTCACTTTGGCGGACACCTTTGGCACAACGTTTACGAGTTCAGATTTGGTGTTCGGCGGTGGTGGCGAAGACTAGTTCGTATCGAATGAGCGCATGTGGGTTTTGATTGTCAACGTTTGCGTTTCTTCAATGCACTTGGCACTTGGCACTGGCACTGGCACTGGCACTTGGCACTTGGCAGTGGGCAGTGGGCACTTGGCACTTGGCACTGTCACTGGGCCGGTTGATGTGCGTTGAAGTTTGGAGCGCTGTTGGAAGGCAGGAAAGCTCCTTCGGCGTTGGTCCGTTGACGCCCTGTTCAGTCCGGCTTTGTTGTGGAACAGTTGCAGTTGCGGCTTGGTTTCGCTGTACTCAATAACAGTGGCATGGGGACGATCCCCCAGTTTATTTGTTTCATTTGCATCTTTGTCGTTCCGAGTTCGGGCAGGAAGTGTTTCCATGAAGAACACACGTCGTCAGTTTTTACAGTCTGCATCAGTGACTGCAGCGGCCGCTTCGGTGCCGCTGTATTATTCGAAATCAGCCCACGCTGTGTCGTCTGCGAACGATCGAAAGACAGTTGCGTGTGTCGGAGTTGGTGGCAGCCGAGGACGATACAATCGAGGTGGCAATGTTGCTCGTCAAGCGGCCAAGTTGGGGCAAGCCATTGCTGTTTGCGACGTCGATTACCGACACAACGAAGAATTTGGAGCCGACTTAAAAAAGACGATGAATGCCGACGTCAATCCGTACGTTGATTACCGGCAGATGCTAGAGCAAGAAAAGCCTGACATCGTCACCATTGGTACTCCAGATCACTGGCACGTGCCGATTGCGATTGCCTCAATGAAGGCCGGAGCCGACGTGTACTGCGAAAAGCCGCTGACTCTGACGATTCAGGAAGGCATTGACATCTGCAAGGTCGTTAAAGAAACAGGCAAAGTGTTCCAAGTGGGAACTCAGCAACGTTCTGAAATGGGCCAGATGTTTTTGCGAGCCGTCGCCATTGTTCAGTGCGGTTTGATCGGTGACGACATCAAGGTTGATCTTGCGGTGGGCGGTGCTCCAAAGGGCGGGCCATTTGTTGGCAGTGAGCCTCCTTCTGATTTGGATTGGAACATGTGGCTTGGGCCTGCTCCAAAGGCTTTGTTCAGCGACGAACGCCGCCGCATGTTTCGTTGGTTCTTTGAATATTCCGGTGGGAAAATGACCGACTGGGGCGCTCATCACATCGACATCGCTACTTGGGCGATGGGCAAAGATTCGACGGGGCCCATCAAGGTTTCTGGGTCTGGCAGCCTGCCACCGTGCGTACCAGAAAACTTCGACTTCCCCAAATGGTTTGCCGGAGACCTGCTGCTACCGAACGCGTATAACACGGCCACGGATTTTCATCTGAAGCTAGAATATGCCGACGGCATGGAGATGAATGTCCATAGCAATTATGTTTCTGAAGATGGTAAGACCAAGTTCCCGAACGGAATTCTGTTTCAAGGATCTGAAGGGCGCTTCTTTGTAAACCGAGGCAAGCTGACGGGAGCTCCGGTTGAAAAGATGTCAGAAGCCGACAAGGTGCGAGTCGAAGAAAAAATGTTGGAACTGTACGGCAGCAAGCCGAACGGTCATATGCAGAACTTTTACGATTGCATCGACAGTCGCAAAGACCCCGTTTCAGACGTTTACAGTCACCATCGCACCATGACTTCGGCTCATCTTTGCAATATCGCTTTGATGTTGGGGCGAGACTTAAATTGGGATCCCAAGAACCAAGTATTTATTGGCGACGATCAAGCAGAGGCATTGAAATCTCGGCCTCAACGTGAAGGCTTCACGATGGAGTAAACGGCGAAAGCAAAAATGTTTTTTTTCTGTCCCAGTTAAGTTGGTTCAGATTAAGACCGTTGTGCTTTGTTTCCATTGATCGAGGCCTGCCGCAGATTGCTTGATCAATTTGCCGCGGTGGGCTGTCTCGGTGTGCGGTCTCGGTGCGCGGTCTTGGTCTGTGACGTTTCAGCAAATTAAAGCCCCGCAGTCGGACATGTTCGACTGTGTGGGCTTTCGTCATAAAAGGCAATGACGGAGACTTTCAAGTGGTTTTTGCTGTCTCTGTGAGGTTGATTCTGTATTTGAGCGTTTTGCGTTCCTGACGCTGATCCGTTTGCGCCATCGTTTGCACGGCCGTATTTTTGGTCTCCGATCCCAGACTTCTCGTAAGAAGACAGAGAAATCGTGAGATGTCACCGCTATGGTGAAGGCACCAAGAGATTGCCATTACAGGTGTC
This sequence comes from Fuerstiella sp., assembly GCA_039974975.1. GTDB lineage: Bacteria > Planctomycetota > Planctomycetia > Planctomycetales > Planctomycetaceae > Fuerstiella. The sequence continues at coordinate 3,566 of JBDWHY010000177.1, forward strand.
TCGGCGTAAATTTGTACGAATCCCCGCCTTTTCGTTTGCCTATTCTTGAGGTGTCTGATGCTGCGTTTTGCTTTGTCGTGTTTAAGTCTGTTTGCTGTTGGTTCGTCGATTGTTGCTCCGGCTGCTTTTGCTGCTGATGCCGCAAAAGTGAAGACACCTGAACAGCTGAAGGCCGATGGTTTTACTCCGTTGTTCAACGGAAAGAATTTGGACGGCTGGCGGAATCCTTATGATCACGGCGAATCAAAAGTCGTTGATGGAGAAATTCACCTGCTGGCCGACAAGAAATTCTTCCTTGTCACCGAAAAAGAGTATTCGAACTTCAAAGTTGCCATTGATATTCATTTGCCAGAAGGCAAAGCGAATTCCGGAGTCATGTTTCGCTGTCACGTGGAACCAAACAAAGCTTATGGTTACCAGGCCGAATGTGATGGATCCGATCGTTGTTGGTCTGGTGGACTTTACGACGAAGGTCGACGAGGCTGGGTGTGGCCCAGTAAAAAGGGTCGTACTAAAGAGAAGAAGTTTCTTGAACACGAAGAGGAATCTCAGGCGTTCTTTGCCAAGCCAGAAATTAAGGGTGCTTTGAAACGCAACGGTTGGAACCGCTATGAAGTGGAATGCGTGGGTGATCACCTTGTTGTGCATCTGAACGGGATCAAGATCACAGATCTTAAAGATTCAACCGATGCCAAGGGCTTCATCGCGATTCAGCATCATGGCGAAAAGGGTCAGACATACCGATTCCGCAACTTGATGATTAAAGAACTGCCTTAGTTGGCAGGCAGCCTGCGATCACGTTCTGTCGTGACAGGCCGCGCAGTGACAGGCCGCGCAGTGACCATGTGCGAACAAGCAGCCACCGTCGCCCGAATTTGCCATTCGCTCGCAGGGAATTCAGTCCTGATGGGCGTCTGACAGATCCGGGCGTTTTAACGCGCCCCAAAGATGTCTCGGTCCTCTGGCAGCTGTTTTCGAAACCAACGCCTCACCAATTCCTCGGCATCTTGTTGGGAATCTTCAGCGTCCAGTGTACAAATCAAACATGTCCACTGTTGCCAACCAATCTGCTCTCGACACTTTCCATCCGTGTACTCGCGATTGGTTCTTGCAAGCGTTTCAAGAACCCACTGGAGTTCAAGCTCAGGCGTGGCCTGAAATCGCTGCTGGCAACAGCACTCTGTTGTTGGCTCCGACAGGTTCCGGAAAAACGTTGGCCGCATTTTTGGCGGCGATCGACCGACTGTTCTTCGATGGTCAATCGGCGGCCACTGCAGAAAGACTGGCAGCAGAAGCGAAGACCAAGGCAAAACGCAGTCGAGCAATCCCGAAGGTCAGTTTGGGGGTTCGAGTTCTGTATATCAGTCCGTTGAAGGCTCTTGGAGTCGACGTGGATCGTAACTTAAGAGGTCCACTGGCGGGGTTGCGAGCGTACGCTGAAAAGCACGAAGTGAAGCATTGGCTTCCCCGAGTCGCCGTGCGTTCTGGAGATACGTCGCAAAAGGAACGAGCTTCCATTGTCAAAAATCCCCCTGACATTTTGATTACGACTCCCGAATCTTTGTACCTGATGCTGACGTCGAAGTCGGACGCCATTATTAAAACCGTCGACACCATTATCATCGACGAAATTCATGCACTTGCAGGCACCAAACGAGGTGCTCATTTAATGACAACGTTGGAGCGTCTTGAGCGTTTACGAGTGACCGCTGATGACGGCAGTGATCGTGACGGCAGTGATGATGATCGGCACGGCAGTCAGCTTGCAAAGCTCGATGTCAGAAACGGGGAAAACAGAACAAGCGATGACCGCGAAGGCGACGTTAGAAAACGGGATCGGAAACCGTTGCAACGCATCGGGCTGTCGGCCACTCAACGACCACTGGAAGAAATCGCCACACTGTTAGGTGGAGGCAACGCAACGGCGGACCCTGCCGTCCCGGTGAAGGCTCGTCCGGTCACGATCGTGGACGCTTCCGAGCGTCGCCGCTTTGATTTAACGATCGAGACTCCGGCGGAAGATCGCGAAAATGATTTGGCGACAAGCGTCAATCCGTTCGCAGATGACCGTGCTGTGAAAGGAGGTGTTGTGGACGGTGTTGCTGTCGATGACGGTGGAGCGGATGGTCATCACGGCAGTCCGTACGATGATCCGATGTATCAACCCGGAGACGAAGACATCCCTATCGGGAGCGCGTCGTCTGCTCCCATGATTCCGTCCGTCTGGCCCAGCATTCATCCTCGACTTGTCGAGCTGGTCAAAGCCAATCGATCAACGATGATCTTTGTGAATAGTCGGCGTTTGGCCGAACGCCTGGCGACCGCCATCAATGAAGAAGCCAATGAAGAAATCGCGTTGGCACATCACGGTTCGATTGCTAAAGACATTCGGTCGGAAATTGAAGACCGGTTGAAGCGGGGCGATCTTCCCGCGATGGTTGCGACGTCGTCGATGGAATTGGGCATCGACATGGGAGCTGTCGACTTAGTCATTCAGATTGAAGCACCTCCATCGATCGCATCGGCGACTCAGAGAATCGGTCGAGCGGGTCATCAAGTTGGGGCGATCAGCACGGGGATTATTTTCCCCAAATACAAAGGTGACTTGGTTGCTTGTACGGCGGCCACCGGAGCCATGTTGGAGGGCTGGGTCGAAGAAACTTACTACCCACGTAACCCACTTGATATTTTGGCTCAGCAAATCGTGGCGGTGGCGTCTCGAGAATCCATTCATATTGACGAGCTGTATGCGACGATGCGCAGCGCGGCTCCGTTCTTTGAACTGCCTCATTCGTCCTTTATCAGTGTGCTGGATTTGTTATCTGGGCGTTATCCGAGTGACGAATTTTCAGAGTTACGTCCTCGCGTCAATTGGGACCGCATCACGGGTCTTGTGTCGCCTCGAAAAGGGGCTCAGCGGTTAGCCATTTTGAATGCGGGCACGATTCCGGATCGAGGACTGTACGGAGTTTTTCTAGTCGGTGAAAACGGAGAAAGTGGAGGTCGAGTTGGCGAATTAGATGAAGAAATGGTCTTTGAATGTCGGCCCGGAGACGTGTTTTTACTGGGAGCATCTTCTTGGCGTGTGATGGACATTACTCGGGATCGAGTCGAAGTGGTGCCCGCTCCGGGAGAGCCCGGACGCATGCCGTTTTGGCGAGGTGATGGGCCCGGTCGGCCATTGGAATTTGGCAAGGCGATCGGCAAGCTCTCTCGTGAATTAGTGTCGATGCCGGTTGCCAAAGCCACGACATTGCTGACATCTGAACACGGACTTCAAGAATCAGCGGCCGAATCGTTGCTCGGCTACCTTGAAGATCAAAAAGCGGCGACCGTGGAATTACCGACCGATCAGTGCATCGTCATTGAAAGTTTTTTGGATGAAGTGGGTGATTGGCGGATCGTGATTCTTAGTCCGTATGGAAGTCGAGTTCACGCGCCCTGGGCGATGTTGGTTTCTAGTCGCATGAGAAAAGACTTAGACACCGAAGTCGACGTGATGTGGACAGACGACGGCATCGTGTTACGCATACCGGAAACTCACGACGTTCCTGATGCCGAAGCGTTTTTCCCGGAACCTGACGAAGTCGAAGATGAGCTGGTTCGTGAAATCGGTGGCACGGCATTGTTTGCCGCCAAGTTTCGTGAAAACGCGGCTCGCTCGTTGCTACTGCCACGACGCAACCCGGCCAAGAGAACTCCGCTGTGGCTGCAAAGAAAGCGGTCGGCCGACCTGCTGAAAGTGGCGTCTCGGTTCCACAATTTTCCCATGTTGATGGAAACATACCGCGAATGTCTGCGAGACGTTTTTGATATGCCAGGATTTGTCTCGCTGTTAAAGGATGTCAAAAGTCGAGCGATTCGAATTCACCAAGTTCGTAGTGAATATCCAAGCCCGTATGCCGGAGCCGTTTTATTTAACTACGTAGGCAACTTCATCTACGATGGCGATGCTCCACTTGCCGAACGTCGAGCTCAAACGTTGGCACTGGATCACGCTCAGTTGCGAGAACTGTTGGGCACCGTCGATCTGCGAGAAATGTTTGATGCCGACATTCTGAAACAGCTCAGTTTGGAATTGCAAAAACTGACAGATTGGAAGCTGCGGCATGCAGACGATCTGCATGGCCTGCTCCTTGACTTAGGAAGTTTGACTGCGACTGAAATTCAT